>NZ_CP104558.1:1336250-2672500 GCF_025398035.1 Rossellomorea vietnamensis | reverse complement strand
CGGGTTACCGAATTCAGACAAACTCCGAATGCCAAAGACTTATCCATGGGAGTCAGACTGCGAGTGATAAGATCCGTAGTCGAAAGGGAAACAGCCCAGACCACCAGCTAAGGTCCCAAAGTATACGTTAAGTGGAAAAGGATGTGGAGTTGCTTAGACAACCAGGATGTTGGCTTAGAAGCAGCCACCATTTAAAGAGTGCGTAATAGCTCACTGGTCGAGTGACTCTGCGCCGAAAATGTACCGGGGCTAAACGTATCACCGAAGCTGTGGATTGACACCTCTAGGTGTCAGTGGTAGGAGAGCGTTCTAAGGACTGCGAAGCTAGACCGTAAGGACTGGTGGAGTGCTTAGAAGTGAGAATGCCGGTATGAGTAGCGAAAGATGGGTGAGAATCCCATCCACCGAATGCCTAAGGTTTCCTGAGGAAGGCTCGTCCGCTCAGGGTTAGTCGGGACCTAAGTCGAGGCCGATAGGCGTAGACGATGGACAACAGGTTGATATTCCTGTACCACCTCTTTTCCGTTTGAGCAATGGGGGGACGCAGGAGGATAGGGTAAGCGCACTGCTGGATATGTGCGTCTAAGCAGTTAGGCTGATGATGAGGCAAATCCCGTCATCGTGAAGGCTGAGCTGTGATAGCGAGCGAATTATAGTAGCGAAGTTCCTGATTCCACACTGCCAAGAAAAGCCTCTAGCGAGGAAAAAGGTGCCCGTACCGCAAACCGACACAGGTAGGCGAGGAGAGAATCCTAAGGTGAGCGAGAGAACTCTCGTTAAGGAACTCGGCAAAATGACCCCGTAACTTCGGGAGAAGGGGTGCTCTGGTAGGGTGCAAGCCCGAGAGAGCCGCAGTGAATAGGCCCAGGCGACTGTTTAGCAAAAACACAGGTCTCTGCGAAGCCGTAAGGCGAAGTATAGGGGCTGACGCCTGCCCGGTGCTGGAAGGTTAAGAGGAGTGCTTAGCGCAAGCGAAGGTGCGAATCGAAGCCCCAGTAAACGGCGGCCGTAACTATAACGGTCCTAAGGTAGCGAAATTCCTTGTCGGGTAAGTTCCGACCCGCACGAAAGGCGTAACGATCTGGGCACTGTCTCAACGAGAGACTCGGTGAAATTATAGTACCTGTGAAGATGCAGGTTACCCGCGACAGGACGGAAAGACCCCGTGGAGCTTTACTGTAGCCTGATATTGAATTTTGGTACAGCTTGTACAGGATAGGTAGGAGCCTTGGAAACCGGAGCGCCAGCTTCGGTGGAGGCATCGGTGGGATACTACCCTGGCTGTATTGAAATTCTAACCCGCGCCCCTTATCGGGGTGGGAGACAGTGTCAGGTGGGCAGTTTGACTGGGGCGGTCGCCTCCTAAAGAGTAACGGAGGCGCCCAAAGGTTCCCTCAGAATGGTTGGAAATCATTCGCAGAGTGTAAAGGCACAAGGGAGCTTGACTGCGAGACCTACAAGTCGAGCAGGGACGAAAGTCGGGCTTAGTGATCCGGTGGTTCCGCATGGAAGGGCCATCGCTCAACGGATAAAAGCTACCCCGGGGATAACAGGCTTATCTCCCCCAAGAGTCCACATCGACGGGGAGGTTTGGCACCTCGATGTCGGCTCATCGCATCCTGGGGCTGTAGTCGGTCCCAAGGGTTGGGCTGTTCGCCCATTAAAGCGGTACGCGAGCTGGGTTCAGAACGTCGTGAGACAGTTCGGTCCCTATCCGTCGTGGGCGCAGGAAATTTGAGAGGAGCTGTCCTTAGTACGAGAGGACCGGGATGGACGCACCGCTGGTGTACCAGTTGTCTTGCCAAAGGCATCGCTGGGTAGCTATGTGCGGAAGGGATAAGTGCTGAAAGCATCTAAGCATGAAGCCCCCCTCGAGATGAGATTTCCCATCACGTAAGTGAGTAAGATCCCTAGAAGATGACTAGGTAGATAGGTCAGAGATGGAAGCATGGCGACATGTGGAGTTGACTGATACTAATCGATCGAGGACTTAACCACAAAGAGTCATTATTTTAATGAACAACAATTGGTCGATATTCGGCTTTCTTGACATCAATCCTTTATCTAGTTTTCAGGGAATAAATTTTCATTTATACCTTGATTTTTATCGAAAATATTATATAATAATATTTGTCATTGTAAGCAATATGTCTGGTGATAATGGCGAAGAGGTCACACCCGTTCCCATGCCGAACACGGAAGTTAAGCTCTTCAGCGCCGATGGTAGTTGGGGGATCTCCCCCTGTGAGAGTAGGACGTCGCCAGGCCAAATCATTCCGCAGTAGCTCAGTGGTAGAGCTATCGGCTGTTAACCGATCGGTCGCAAGTTCGAATCTTGCCTGCGGAGCCATTGCTTCCATAGCTCAGCAGGTAGAGTGCTTCCATGGTAAGGAAGAGGTCACCGGTTCGAGCCCGGTTGGAAGCTTTTATTTTTTTTAACAAACCGGCCCATTGGTCAAGCGGTTAAGACACCGCCCTTTCACGGCGGTAACACGGGTTCGAATCCCGTATGGGTCACCAAAGTTTTTTGAGAAAGCAAAATAACTTACCATTACATAACGGAGGATTAGCTCAGCTGGGAGAGCATCTGCCTTACAAGCAGAGGGTCGGCGGTTCGATCCCGTCATCCTCCACCAAAGATTTTTGCGCCAGCAAAATATCTTTCCTTAAGCTCTTATCAATTCAATATGCCGGTGTAGCTCAACTGGTAGAGCAACTGACTTGTAATCAGTAGGTTGGGGGTTCAAGTCCTCTTGCCGGCACCATTGTTTTTTAGCTGGAGGGGTAGCGAAGTGGCTAAACGCGGCGGACTGTAAATCCGCTCCTTCGGGTTCGGCAGTTCGAATCTGCCCCCCTCCACCATTTTGTATATTTCAGTGTAAAATGGACATCCTATAAATGTCCCTTTTTTATGCCATTCACGTAATTATTGGGCTATAGCCAAGCGGTAAGGCATCGCACTTTGACTGCGACATGCGTTGGTTCGAATCCAGCTAGCCCAGCCATTACGAGCCATTAGCTCAGTTGGTAGAGCATCTGACTTTTAATCAGAGGGTCGAAGGTTCGAATCCTTCATGGCTCATCACACATTTTCTCACATCTCTTGGTGTGAGAATTTCTCTATATGGGGCCTTAGCTCAGCTGGGAGAGCGCCTGCTTTGCACGCAGGAGGTCAGCGGTTCGATCCCGCTAGGCTCCACCAAAGATATTTCTTAAATGCAAAAATATCTATCCGTTAATGAAGCGAAAAAATCATCATACATACGACATGATTAGACCTTGAATCTCTTAGGAGATTTGAGGTTTTTTTGTTTCACTAATATTCTTACATCCCATCATCAAAAACCCCTCTGTCCACGTATATATATACACAATCCTGTCCAGTTGAGTCATCGGTCTTACTAGGGATACAATAGGGACAGGACGTAAATTTTGAATAGGGGGAATTTTTGATGAAACGAAATATTTCAATTATTGGTGTACCGATGGATTTAGGTCAAATGCGCAGAGGTGTGGATATGGGACCGAGTGCGATTCGCTATGCCGGTATCGTTGAGCGACTTGAGAATCTCGGATATGACATCAAGGACCTGGGTGATATTGAGATCGGGCAGGCTGAACGTGTACATAATAATCCTGATACAAATTTACGAAATTTGAAAGCGGTTGCTGAAGCGAGTGAAACGCTTGCGGGTAAGGTGAATGATGTCATCGGCAGCGGGGATTTCCCATTGATCTTTGGTGGGGACCACAGTATTGCGATTGGAACATTGGCAGGGGTTTCTCCTCATTATGAGAACTTAGGGGTGATCTGGTATGATGCCCACGGTGATTTGAATACGGGAGATACCTCTCCGTCCGGGAATATTCACGGGATGCCCCTGGCTGTGAGCCTTGGGATCGGCCATGAGGATTTAACGGGTATCGGGCAAAGTTCACCAAAGATCAAGCCGGAGAACATCGTCATCATCGGAGCACGTTCTTTAGATGAAGGAGAAAGAGAGTTAATTAAGGAAAAAGGCATCAAAGTATATACGATGCATGAAATCGACCGCCTGGGAATGACAAGGGTAATGGAAGAATCCATTGATTACTTGAAGGGAAGAACGGATGGGGTTCATCTATCACTTGATTTGGACGGCCTGGATCCAAGTGATGCACCTGGAGTCGGGACGCCTGTCCTTGGTGGGATCAGCTACCGCGAGAGTCATTTGGCGATGGAGATGCTTGAGGAGTCTGGATTGATTACGTCTGCTGAATTCGTGGAGGTAAATCCCATCCTGGATGAGAAGAACAAGACAGCTACGGTTGCCGTTGCGCTGATGGGATCTCTTTTTGGAGAGAAGTTACTATAATAAATGTCAAAAAAGGCTGGAATCCTCTAAGGATTCCAGCCTTCATCTATTTCCCTTCAATGGTGCTTGACCACTTGATATTGATTTAACAGATCGTCAAGACGAGTACTCAAATCAACTACTTGCTCATCGGCAAAGGAAGACTTTAATGCTAGTTCGACCATTTGGCGACGGCAGTCTTCAATTTGAAATAATAAATCATTCATTCTTCTCCTCATTTCGAGATCCTCCCGCAATAGAAATATTAGTTCCTTTATACCCCTTTTCTAATAAATGTAAACACATTTCCCTAAAAATTTGTTAGGATAATAATATAAAAAAATTGAAACCTTTTGATAGGGTACTACGTATATAAATATAGCCGCATAGAGCGGAGGTTGTGAAATGGAAGCGTTAGTGAATAAACGGATAAAACAAGTATTGAAAGGTGATCAAAATGCCTTTGCAGAATTGGTCGAGCTTTATAAAGATAAAGTGTTCCAAATTTGCTTTCGGATGCTGGGGAATCGTCATGAGGCAGAGGATATCGCCCAAGAGGCATTTATTCGGGCATACGTAAATATCGAGACTTTTAATCAAAAGAGAAAGTTTTCGACATGGCTGTTCAGGATTGCGACGAATCTTTGTATCGACCGGATCAGGAAGAAAAAGCCGGATTACTTCCTGGATGCAGAGGTGGCAGGAACGGAAGGATTGACGATGTACTCACAGGTGGCTGCTGATGTTCAGCTCCCGGAAGATGAAGTGGAGAATATGGAGTTGCAGGAGACCATACAGAAAGAAATTTCCAAGTTGCCGGAGAAATATCGATCGGTCATCGTTTTAAAATACATTGAAGAGCTCCCGCTTCAGGAAATCAGCGAAATACTGGATTTACCGTTAGGAACGGTTAAAACGAGAGTACATAGAGGGCGAGAAGCCCTCAGAAAACAATTACGATCACTGTAGAGAGGGTGAGTGAACATGAAGCCTTGTCCTGAAGAAATCATTGACTATATGCACGATTATTTAGATGGAGACTTAAATAGGGAAAAAGAAGAAACGCTGAAACATCATTTGCAGGAATGCAGCGAGTGTCAGCACCATTTCCATGAATTGAAAAAAGCGATTGCGTTTGTACAAAGCACATCCCATATCAGTGCTTCTGCAGACTTTACAGATAAAGTCATGGCGGGATTACCGAAAGAGAAGAAGAAGATAGGGGTACAGAGATGGTTCCGTCACCACCCGTTACTTACGGCTGCGGCCCTGTTCCTGTTCTTTATGACAGGAAGTTTCCTTACCTCCTGGAATGATGAGGACTTCTCATTTACGAAAAATACTAAATTAGTCGTTCAGGATCATACGGTTGTCGTACCTGAGGGGGAAGTCGTAAAGGGTGATCTGACCGTCCGGAATGGTGATGTGAAAATAGAAGGAAAAGTCACAGGGAACGTGACAGTCATCAACGGTAATCAGTATCTGGCTTCTGCAGGCAGTGTGACAGGAGAAATCCATGAAATCGATGAGGCGTTTGAGTGGCTTTGGTACCAGATCAAAAAAGGTGCTAAAGACACGTTGGATTGGGGAAATTCGCAACTTGAAGAAAAGTAGGATAAAATAGAGGGGATGGAATGTAAGGTCCGTCCCTAAAGGGCTGACACTTATGATGTTCGTGTCAGTTTTTTTATGCAAAAACGTGAGTTCATGAAGAGAATAGAAAGAATCATGAAGCCGTGGGTGTCTTTCATTTGACAGTGATAAAATGTGCTATAATAGGAACGTTACGAAAATGGAGAAGCCACACATGGCGGCTTACGCTTTCGATTAAGCTATTGGAGGATGTAATATGCCGTTTATCGATATTTTTTCGGATTACTCCGCGCTGGATTATGTCTCTGATATTGTAGATATACTCGTTGTATGGTTTGTAATCTATAAACTGATCATGCTGATAAAAGGAACGAAAGCAGTACAATTATTAAAAGGTATTTTTGTCATCATCATTGTAAGGGGCCTGAGTAGTATCTTTGGTCTCGATACACTGGGGTGGATGATGGAACAAGCCCTCACATGGGGGTTCCTTGCGATCATCATCATCTTCCAGCCTGAACTCCGCCGGGCCCTTGAACAGCTTGGGCGTGGCCGATTGTTCTCAAGGACAGGGCTTCAGGAGGAAGAAGAGCAGGAACAGATGATTGAATCCATGACAAAAGCCGTAAGCTATATGGCAAAGCGGCGGATCGGGGCACTCCTTACTCTTGAGAGGGAGACGGGGATGAGTGATTATATTGAAACAGGTATACCCCTTGATGCGAAAATTTCGTCCCAGCTGCTCATTAATATCTTCATCCCGAATACACCACTTCATGATGGAGCGGTGATTGTACAAAAGAATCAAATCGCAGCAGCCGCATGCTATCTACCGTTATCAGAAAGTCCTTTCATCTCTAAGGAACTGGGAACAAGGCACAGAGCTGCACTTGGTGTCAGTGAAGTGACAGATAGTATCACCATCGTTGTGTCAGAAGAAACGGGAGCTATCTCCATTACGAAAAATGGGGAGTTGCATCGCGACCTCTCTCTGGAGCGCTTCAGGGAAATTCTTACGTTAGAGCTCATTGGCGATAAAACGAATGCTTCCTCGACAAAATGGAGCTTTAGGGGGAAGAAAGAAAATGGATAAATTCATGGAAAGCCGTTGGTTCATGCGTATCGTCGGACTCATGTTAGCTTTCATTCTTTATCTATCCGTGAACTTTGACGATATTCAGAAGACGGCCAACAATAGTAGCGGTACGTCCCAGAATGCGATTGAAACGATCCAGGATGTCCCGCTTGAAGTGTTCTACGATAGTGAGAACCTGGAAGTGTCAGGCTTGCCGGATACGGTGAACGTGACCGTGGAAGGATCAAAAGCGATTGTCCAACAGACGAAAACCCTGAAAGACTTTCAAGTATATGTTGATTTAAATGATATTGGAATAGGTGAACACCGGGTGGACATCCAAATTCAGAACATCTCTGATAAATTGGATGTGAAGATCGACCCTGATTTCGCCAATATTTCCGTACAGGAAAAGGTCACGGAAGAATTCACCATTGAACCTAAATTCAATGAGAGTATACTATCCAATGGATATGAGGCAGAAGGTCTTGCCGTCGATCCGAAATCCGTGAAGGTGACAGGCTCGAAGGATGAGGTAGAGCGGATCGCCTACGTGATTGCCACACTCGATGTAGATGAAGAGATCAATGAAAATGTGACAAGGGAAGCCAGGGTACAGGTACTTGACCGGGAATATAACAAGATGGATGTCCAAGTGGATCCTGAAGTGGTGGATGTGACCGTGTCGGTCGTGAATCCGAGTAAGGCCGTACCAGTCACCATCAAACAAAAAGGAAGTCTTCCGAAGGGTACCACCCTTGAGTCGATTTCAGTGGAACCTAAAGAAGCAACGGTGTTTGGAAGGCAGGATGTACTCGACACAGTGGAAGAACTCCTGGCAGAAGTCGATCTTTCCAAGATCACGAAGGATTCGACCATTACTGTGCCACTTGCCCTCCAGGATGGATTGAATAAAGTGGCTCCTGAAGAAGTGAAAGTCACAGTTGATGTGAACACAACCGAAGAGAAAAGCTTATCCGGGATCGAAATCAAACCTAAAGGATTGGCTGACGAATATGAGTACACCATCATGGAACCTGAAAACGGAGTAGTGGACGTGTCACTGAAAGGTGAGAACGAAGAAGTGAGTAGTGTGAAGAAAGAAGATTTCTCTCTTGCTCTCGATCTTACAGGGCTCGAACCCGGGGAACATGAGGTAGAAATAGAAGCGGAAGGGCCGGAGAATGTTGAATGGACCCTTTCGCAAGAAAAGGTAAAAGTAGAAATTAAAGAAAAGAACACATCAGCATAGAGCTGTAAAAAGGAGAGAATGACAATGGGTAAGTATTTTGGAACGGATGGAGTAAGAGGTGTAGCGAATACCGAATTGACACCGGAATTAGCGTTTAAGCTCGGCCGATTTGGTGGATATGTTCTGACAAAGGATGCTACACGTCCCAAAATATTGATTGGACGGGATACCCGGATTTCCGGACATATGCTGGAAGGGGCTCTTGTAGCGGGACTTCTTTCAATAGGGGCTGAAGTGATGCGCTTAGGCGTGATTTCAACTCCTGGTGTCGCTTATTTAACGAAGGCACTGGGAGCACAGGCAGGGGTCATGATTTCCGCTTCTCACAACCCGGTAGCCGATAACGGAATTAAATTCTTCGGACCGGATGGCTTCAAGCTTTCCGATGACCAGGAAAGTGAAATTGAAGATCTGTTGGACCAAACCGTTGACGGACTTCCTCGTCCGACCGGCGCGGACCTTGGGCAGGTAAGTGACTATTTCGAAGGCGGTCAGAAGTATCTGCAGTATTTAAAACAATCAGTAGACGAAGATTTCGATGGTTTACATATTGCGTTAGATTGTGCACACGGTGCTACATCCGCTCTTGCCACTCACCTGTTTGCTGATCTGGATGCCGATATTTCCACAATGGGAGCATCGCCGAATGGATTGAATATCAATGAAGGTGTCGGGTCCACTCACCCGGAAACATTGGCAGAAATGGTGAAAGAAAAAGGTGCGGATCTGGGTCTTGCCTTTGATGGAGATGGAGACCGGATCATCGCCATCGATGAGCACGGACAGATCGTCGACGGCGATCAGATCATGTATATCTGCGGTAAGTACTTGAAATCACAAGGGCAATTAAAACAGTCTACCGTTGTATCGACTGTAATGAGTAATCTAGGGTTCCATAAAGGGCTTGAAGCGAATGGCATCCAGAGTATCCAGACAGCCGTTGGGGACCGCTATGTGGTAGAAGAAATGAAGAAAAACGGCTACACACTCGGTGGTGAGCAATCAGGCCATATTATCTTCCTCGATTACAATACGACAGGGGACGGACTTTTAACGGGAATTCAGCTGGTGAACATCATGAAGGTGACGGGTAAATCACTTTCTGAACTTGCCGGAGAGATGCAGAAGTTCCCTCAGAAGCTTGTGAATGTACGAGTGACGGATAAGCACCATGTCACGGATAACGATACGGTGAAAAACGTCATTCAAAAGGTGGAAGAAGAAATGAACGGAAATGGCCGTATTCTTGTACGTCCTTCCGGAACAGAGCCTTTGGTGCGTGTAATGGCGGAAGCACCTACGGAAGAACTTTGTGAGCGATATGTGAATGAAATCGTACAGGTCGTCGACCAGGAAATGGGTCTGAACGAATAGTTGATTTTTCATGCACAAGGGGTCAATGTGAGCCTCTTGTGCATATTTAATTAGTAGAGTCCTTTTGAAAGGGTTTATCACTATACTGTGTCGGGAACATGACAAAGGGATAACAACTTCTTGATGTCGTCAGATTTATATTGACGAAGGGAAACCTGCTGGTGTATGATGATTTTGTTTTCGTTTTTCAAATAAAATGGGAATATGATTCAAGAAGGAAAGGTGGATTGTAAGGAATAATCCTATAAAGCGCCAGGACTAAGCGATGGATACGTAAAGGATCGTTTAGTTGACGAGGTGGAGGTTTATCGAGTATTCGGCGGATGCCTCCCGGTTCGCATATGTCACCGGACCGAAAGTTTCGTCCTTAAAACGTTAAGGCAACTTAATGCACAAAGGGAAGAAAAAAGTGACCTAAAAAACTAATGACAAACAGAGATAAGGGGGCAAGTTGTCCCCAAAAGAGTTCTTGCCCCCTTGCATGTTCAGGGAGGATATATTAATTATGTGTGGAATTGTTGGATATATTGGAAGTTCAGATACAAAGGAAATTCTTTTAAAAGGTCTTGAGAAGCTTGAGTACCGCGGATATGACTCTGCAGGCATCGCCGTTCAAAACGATGAAGGGATTCATGTCTTCAAAGAAAAAGGCCGTATTGCCGATCTTCGCGGAATCGTGGATGACAGTGTATCAAGCAACACTGGAATCGGTCACACTCGCTGGGCTACCCACGGTGTACCAAGCCAGGTGAATGCTCACCCTCATCAAAGTAACTCAGGCCGTTTCACGATCGTTCATAACGGAGTAATCGAAAACTACTCTCAACTGAAGCGCGAATACCTGACAGACGTAACGTTCAAGAGTGATACGGATACAGAAGTCATCGTTCAGCTGATTGAAAAGATCGTGGGAGAAGGAAACACAGTTGAGGAAGCGTTCCGTCAAACGCTTATGCTTCTTAAAGGCTCTTATGCGATCGCCCTTTTAGATTCTGAGAACGATGAAACCATCTATGTAGCGAAAAACAAAAGTCCACTTCTTGTCGGTCTTGGAGAAGACTTCAACGTTGTAGCAAGTGATGCTATGGCGATGATTCAAGTAACGGATCAATATGTTGAGCTTATGGATAAAGAAATGGTCATCGTAACGAAGGAAAAGGTCGAAATTCAAAATCTGATCGGTGAAGTAATGGAACGTGCTCCTTACACGGCTGAAATCGATGCCAGTGATATCGAAAAAGGAACATACCCTCACTACATGCTGAAAGAAATCGACGAGCAGCCATTAGTGATGCGTAAAATCATCCAGGCATACCAAAACGAGAACAACGAGCTTCACATCGATGAGCCGATCGTCGGCGCGATGAAAGAAGCGGATCGTGTCTACATCATTGCATGTGGAACGAGCTACCACGCTGGCCTTGTTGGAAAGCAATTCATCGAGAAGAGCGCAGGGATCCCTGTAGAAGTTCATGTAGCAAGCGAATTCAGCTACAACATGCCTCTACTTTCTAAGAAACCATTGTTCGTATTCATCTCACAAAGTGGAGAAACGGCAGACAGTCGTGCCGTACTTGTCCAGATCAAAGAGCTTGGACATAAATCATTGACGATCACAAACGTAGCGGGTTCTACCCTGTCACGTGAAGCGGATTACACATTACTTCTTCATGCAGGACCTGAGATTGCGGTTGCTTCAACGAAAGCGTACACAGCTCAGCTTGCAGTGCTTGCGATCCTTGCACACGTTGCCGGGCAAGCTTGCGGAAACAACCAAGACTTTGACCTTGTTCAGGAACTGGGTATCGTGGCTACTGCCATGGAAGCACTTTGCGATACGAAAGAAGAGTTTGAAGATATCGCACGCGAATATCTTGCAACTACTCGCAATTGTTTCTTCATAGGCCGTTCACTCGACTTCTATGTAGGTCTTGAAGGTGCATTGAAGCTGAAAGAAATCTCTTACATCCAGGCAGAAGGATTTGCCGGAGGAGAGCTTAAGCACGGTACAATCGCCCTAATCGAAGAAGGAACACCGATCGTTGCCCTTGCAACACAGGAAGAAGTAAACCTAGGCATCAGAGGGAATGTGAAAGAGGTAGTGGCTCGTGGAGCAAACCCTTGTATCATTTCCATGAAAGGCTTAGAAGACGAAGAAGATCGCTTCGTCATCCCGGAGGTTAACCCATTGTTAACACCTCTTATCTCTGTCATCCCATTACAATTAATCTCTTACTATGCTGCCCTGCACCGCGACTGCGATGTGGATAAGCCGCGTAACCTGGCGAAATCTGTTACGGTTGAGTAAGGATTGAATAGAAAAAACCGGTTGGTCCGTTTGGGCTGATCGGTTTTTTTCCTATTCTTAAAGGTAAATCTGGTACTAGTTGTATCTAAAGTAACATATAAATACAGTTAGCTGTACTTTGAACTGCTACTTGATACCTAAGGAATTTGAATTTTTCTGAAAATAGTAGTTGACATGTTCTTTATACAGAACTAAAATGAAAGAGGAATAGATTGGAAGAAAAATAAAAGGGGAATTAGCTCGAATCATAAATTTTCAAATCGATTTTCCAGCAAGGATTCTTTTTTTGTTCTGGTTGTTCGTTATAATGAATTAGGTATTCTCTCATATTGTTTCTAAAAAAACTTCAATAAAGGTGGTTTCCATGGGAAGTTCAAAACAATCAAACTATATGGTGAACAATGTCGCGAGAGAAATAAATTTAAGAGAGTATTATGAAGTCATAAAAAAACGGTTATGGCTTATTATTCTTATCACATTCATCACCACGGTTGCCGGGTATGTATACAACTACTATACACAAACGAATCTATATGAATCTTCCAGACGGGTGATCATCGGCTCAGACAGCGGAAATATGAGCACATTAATGGTTATGATTAAGGATCCAATCATTATGGAGAAGGTCAGGGATGAATTGAATCTTTCACGATCACCGGAAGGAATCGCCAATCAAATTACGGTAGCTCAAATTGATGATTCACAAGTCATCAAAATTTCTGCCGTTGATGCCGACCCTAAAGTAGCCATGGCGATTGTAAATTCCACAGCTAAACTTTTCAAGAGTGAAATCGCTACAATATTAGATTTCAAAGAGGTTCAATTATTATCAGAAGCAAAAGAAAATCCATATCCGATCAATCCCTCAGGGAATCGGATTACGATCATCGCTTTTGTCTTAGGAATGATAACAGCTATTGGATTGGTATTCCTATTGGATTCACTGGATCAGACGATTAAAACGAATAAGGATATCGAAGAGTACTTGGATATTACCGTGCTTGGCAAGGTGTCTAACATGAATAAAAAGAAATTTGTCATAAAGCGGAAATCTCAACCTGAAATGGAGTTAAGGGGTGACACAGTTGGCATTAAATAGGAAGAAACAATTAAGTAAGATGAAACGAAGGCATCTTGTCACGTATTCCCATCCAGAATCGATTATTTCTGAACAGTTTCGCGAAATAAGGACGAATATGAAATTCATCAATAAAAGTGAGAACAAAATCTTTCTCGTTACATCTCCCAAGGCTGGGGAAGGGAAATCAACCATGGTCGCGAACCTAGCCGTTTCCATGGCGCAGCAGAAAGAGAAGATACTCGTCATCGATGCCAACCTGAGGGAGCCGATCATTCATTCGATCTTTAAAATTCCGAATGAGAAGGGACTGACCAATGTATTAACCGGTCATACGTCGTTAGAAGATGCACTCTATCAAACGGAGGTCAGTCGACTGGAAGTATTGACAAGCGGTTCCCATTCTTTTAACCCGGCTGAATTATTAGAAACGAGGGGAATGAAGGAACTTCTTAAGAAGCTGGCTGAGTTATATGATGTTGTGCTGATTGATGCTCCTTCTGCGATAAAGTCCACTGAAACGAGAGTCATAGCCAATCAATGCGATGGAGTTGTCTTGGTACTGAATAAAGGGAAGACAGAGATCGAACTGGCGATTGAAACGAAAAAAGTGCTGGAACTGGCCCATGCCAAGATTGTTGGAGCCATTTTAAATGAAGGATAAAATTTTTTTAATTGCAATGTTCGTTATTAAGAATTAATTGTGCGTTAAACTTAAATGTTTTATCGGTGATGTCTCCTTTCCGTTATCCATGGAGGCACTCGGTCATGCTGTGGGTTGAATAAACCTTAGACGCTAAGTCGTCGGTGGTGTGGTGTGAGGATGGGTTAGATGCCCACCATTTTAATGTTTTTATGTAGGGAATCTTTTTTTGAAGATAGCGTACATAAAGACATTAATGAATAAAAGGAGATGGTATGAAGATATGATTCTATTAGATGAACAGCCTAAATCCATTAAGAAAGCGATCAGGTATATAAAGCAGGATGCCTCGAAAGAACAGCTGAAAGAAATAAGAAAGTTATTAGACTACGCTATTTATAAAAGATTGAAAGTACTTGATGAAGGAAAGGAGGTATAGCATGACCTACAGGCAGAGATTATCTCTATTCATTCTAGTTGATTCACTCATTGTCCTGACCGCTGTCTTCGTCAGCAAAATGCTGACCGGCTCCACCATCCAAGTCATAACCCTTCCTGTTGTCATCAGCTCTATTACAATGCTCATCAGTCACCAAATCTTTTCAATGAAGCACAAACTTTATAAGAAAGCATGGGAATATGCAAGCATAGGGGAATTATTAATCATTTTTAAAGTAGTGAGTTACTCGGTGCTATCAGGAGCGATGGTTCAACAAGTAGCACTGCAGGAAATTCAATTTAGACTTCTTGCTGTTACCTGGATGCTTCACTTGATGCTCATTGGAGGTTCAAGGTTTGTATGGAGAGTCTATCGAGACACCTTTATCTCCATGGTGGATAATCGAAAACGGACATTGGTGGTGGGTGCCGGAGCTGCCGGAACAATGGTAGCGAGACAGCTTCTAAAGAACGAAGGGGATCTTGTCCCGGTTGCATTCATTGATGACAATATCAGAAAGCAGAAACTGGACATATTAGGCATACCCGTCGTCGGCGGCGTGGATCGAATTGAAAAAGCAGTAGCTCAATATGACATTGAGCACATCATTATTGCCATTCCTTCCCTCAGCAAACAAGAGCTGAATACCATCTTCCAGGAATGCTTGAAAACCAAGGCGAAGACGCAAACCCTTCCGATGCTGGAGGATTTGATCACTGGGAAAATTTCCGTCAATCAATTCCGTGATGTACAGGTTGAGGACTTATTGGGCAGGGATACAGTGGAAATCGATATGTCCAGCATCTCTGAATATGTCACAAACAAAGTGGTACTTGTATCAGGTGCAGGGGGCTCTATAGGTTCTGAAATCTCCCGCCAGATTTCTCAATTCAATCCGAAGCAATTGATCCTCCTCGGGCATGGAGAAAACAGCATTTATTCCATTGAGATGGAGCTGAAAGAATCATTTGCAGGAAAGAGAATTGAGTTCATCCCTGTCATTGCTGATTTACAGGATGAAAAGAAGATGATTCAAGTGATGAATGAATACACTCCGGATGTAGTCTATCATGCAGCTGCCCATAAGCATGTGCCTCTCATGGAGAGAAATCCGGAAGAAGCAGTAAAGAACAATCTTATCGGTACAACAAATATTGCGAAAGCGGCAAGCTGGAGCGGAGTCAAAACCTTTGTCATGATCTCCTCCGACAAGGCGGTTAATCCGACGAGCGTCATGGGCGCGACGAAACGGCTGTCTGAAATGGTCATTCAGAGCATGGATCAAACGAGCTCAACGCGTTTTGTGGCCGTCCGATTTGGAAACGTATTAGGCAGCAGGGGTAGCGTCATTCCTTTATTTAAGAAACAGATCGAAAAAGGGGGACCCGTTACGGTCACCCATCCCGATATGGTCAGGTACTTCATGACCATTCCGGAAGCATCAAGACTTGTCATTCAAGCGGGGGCCCTGGCTCAAGGAGGGGAAATCTTCGTATTGGACATGGGTGAACCGGTGAAAATAGTTGATTTGGCAAAGAATCTGATCAAGCTCTCAGGTCATTCCATCGAGGAAGTCGGACTGAAGTTTACAGGGATGAGACCAGGGGAGAAGCTATACGAAGAACTTCTGAAGGATGAAGAAATCCACGAACAGCAAATTTATCCGAACATCTATATAGGGAAAACCGCACATCTTTATTTAGAAGAAATCGATGAAATCATCGAAACCTTTAATGATATGGATCGAGTTGCGCTAAGGGAAAAATTAGTTTCGCTAGCCAATACAAAGGAAATCATTGAACCGAAGCCAGTCATGTCGATATCAAGCTAATAGGAGTGAGAATCAATGAAGGTTAGAAAAGCAATCATCCCCGCTGCTGGACTTGGAACAAGGTTTCTTCCAGCTACAAAGGCCATGCCTAAGGAAATGTTACCGATTGTGGATAAACCAACGATTCAATACATAATCGAAGAAGCCATTGAGTCGGGAATTGAAGATATCATCATCGTCACGGGAAAGGGAAAAAGAGCCATCGAGGATCACTTCGATCATTCATTTGAACTCGAACAAAATCTTCTCGATAAAGGCAAGTTCGAACTATTATCAGAGGTTCAAAAGTCTTCAAAACTTGTAGATATCCACTATATCCGTCAAAAGGAACCAAAAGGATTAGGGCATGCCATCTGGTGCGCCCGCAAATTTGTGGGAGACGAACCGTTCGCCGTCTTACTTGGCGATGACATCGTAAGGGCTGAAACCCCATGCCTTAAACAAATGATCCAGCAATACAACCGGTACCAATCTTCCATTTTGGGAGTTCAAACCGTAAATAATGAAGAAGTATCCCGTTACGGAATTGTTGATTCTAATCAAATCGGTGACCGATTCTATGGAGTGAACGGGCTTGTGGAAAAACCGCTTAGAGAAGAAGCCCCTTCGAATCTGGCGATCATGGGTCGATATATCCTCAGTCCGCGAATCTTCGATGTGCTTGAAAATCAGCCACCGGGAGCGGGAGGAGAGATCCAGCTGACGGATGCCATTGCCGAACTGAATCATCACGAAGCGGTATACGCCTATGACTTTGAAGGGACCCGTTATGATGTGGGGGAGAAAATGGGCTTTATCCAAACGACGATTGAATTCGCTTTACAGCGGGACGATTTGAAAGCCGAGTTGCTGGATTACCTATCAACCGTCATGGACAGGGAACTAGCTAAGAAAGTGGAATGAGGTGATGGGAATGGTTTATTCAATCCTGTTTTGCGCAACCGTCGACTACCATTTTAAAGCTTTCCATTTACCTTATATGAAATGGTTCAAGGAACAAGGCTGGGAAGTTCATGTAGCGGCAAGTGGTGAAAACGAGCTTCCTTATGTAGATAAGAAGTTTACGATTCCGATCCAGAGATCACCGTTTTCTCTGACTAACATAAAGGCCTACCAAGATCTAAAAGATATCATTGAACACCATCAGTATAGGCTGATTCATTGCCACACCCCTATGGGAGGAGTGCTGGCTCGATTGGCAGCTCGAGGGGCAAGAAAGAATGGTACAAAGGTCATCTATACCGCACATGGATTTCATTTTTGCGAGGGTGCGCCCATTCAAAACTGGATGCTTTATTATCCCATTGAAAAAATGCTGTCACGGTATACAGACTGTCTTATTACGATTAACAAAGAAGACTATAACTTGGCCAAACACCGATTCGATATTCCCTCCATTGAACATGTTCAAGGAGTGGGGGTGAACACCGAAACCTTCCAACCTATTTCTGAAAAGGATAGAGCAGAAAGAAAGAAGTCATTTGGATATCAACCAGATGACTTTTTACTATTTTTTGCTGCCGAATTCAACCAGAACAAAAACCAACAAATGCTGATTAAAGCGTTAGCCTCCATCAAAGAAGAGGTTCCAAACGCAAAGCTGTTGCTTGCAGGGGAAGGAACCTTGCAGAAGACATGCAAGGAGCTGGCAAAAAGGTTGGAAGTGGAACATATGGTCCGTTTCCTGGGATTTCGAAAGGATATACCTGAAATCCTCCCTATGTGTGATGTGGCGGTTGCATCAAGCCTGCGTGAAGGACTTCCGGTAAATATTATGGAAGCGATGGCTTGTGGGTTGCCTGTGGTGGCAAGTTTGAATCGGGGGCACCGGGAGTTGGTGAAGGACCATCAAAATGGTTGGATTGTATACCCAACAGATATTGACGGCTTTTCGAATAAGCTTAAACTCCTTGCTGTGTCAGAAGACATCAGAAGGCAGATGGGAATGACCGGAAGAGGCATGATTGAGAGTACCTTTAGTGTCCAACGAATAGTAAATGAAAAAAGTCGAGTCTACCAATCTTATATGAAAGAGAAGGAGGTGGAAAAATGGGCAGTCCATTAAGAGTTCTGCATGTGGTCGTGAATATGAACCGGGGCGGAGCGGAGACACTGATTATGAATCTGTACCGGAATATCGATCGAACGAAGGTTCAATTCGATTTTTTAACATGTAAAGAAGGTGTTTTCGATTCTGAAATTCTTGAGATGGGCGGAAAGATCCATAGAATTTCCTACGTGACAGAAGTGGGGCACTCAGGGTATGTGGAGGAATTAGATATGTTCTTTAAGGAACACTCCTATTATCAAATCGTTCACTCACATCTGGATAAGATGAGTGGGCTGGTGTTAAGAGCTGCCAGGAAAGCGGATGTTCCTGTGAGAATCGCTCATAGTCATAATACCCAGAGTGAGGGAGGCGCAGGGGCAAAGGTTTATAAATGGTTAGTCGGCCAGCAGATAAAACGGAGTGCGACTCACTTATTTGCTTGTTCAAATGCTGCCTCTAAGTGGTTGTTCGGAAATCAGGCAGATAAAGCACAGCTTATAAAAAACGGAATCGAGTTCGATAAGTTCCAATTTTCCTTCTATATTCGAAATCAGGTTAGAGCTGAACTTCAGCTGAATAAAGAAACGTTAGTTTTAGGTCATGTTGGAAGGTTTTGTGAACAAAAAAATCATATGTTCTTACTCGAAACCTTTGCCGAGATTCACAAAAAGATACCCGATTCAAAGCTAGTCCTGGTGGGGGACGGACCTTTAAAAGGGAAGATCAACGACAAAATAAAAAGCCTGCATTTACAACAAGCGGTCATGGTTCTGGGCGTAAGGGAAGACATTCCTTATTTACTACAGGCATTCGACACTTTCATGTTTCCCTCTTTTCACGAGGGTCTTCCGGTTACATTGATTGAAGCACAAGGTGCAGGGTTACCGTGTTATATTTCAGAAACCATTACAGATGAAGTAGATATGGGAAATGAGTTAGTCCGTTTCTTACCTATTACAAATAAGAGTGTTTGGGTGGAACAGATAGTGAATGAGAAACATACACAGACAGCCAGAAATGTCTCACATGCGGCTCTTACTCTTAAAGGATATGACATTCGTAAAACAGCTGAAGATACTGAGAAGTCATACATCATGCTGGGAGGGAGAACGGGATGAAGCAATTAACGGTCTTCACTCCAACCTATAATCGAGCATACTGTCTTGGTAAGTGTTATGAAAGTCTAAAAAGGCAAACCAATAAAAATCTCACATGGCTGATCATTGATGACGGGTCAACAGATCATACAAATGAACTTGTGGCAAAATGGATCAAGGAGGAACATGTTCACATTATCTACCACTGGCAGGAAAATCAGGGCATGCATGGAGCCCACAATACCGCCTATCAGTTAATCCATACAGAGCTGAACGTATGCATTGATTCTGATGATTATATGCCAGATGATGCTGTTGAAAAGATCCTGTCGTTTTGGAATGATCATGGAAGCTCTAAAGTAAGTGGAATGATTGGGTTGGATGCCTACCATGATGGGGATGTCATCGGCACAAGGTTACCAGACACAGTCGGTTCTTCCACCTTATTCGATTTATATAATAAATACGGAGTAACAGGGGACAAAAAATTAGTCTACCGCACAGAGTTAACGAAGAAATACCCTTATCCAATCTTCTATCAGGAAAAATACGTCGGCCTTGCCTATAAGTATTTCATGCTTGATAAGGAATATAAAATGCTTCTGATGAATGAAGTGATTTGTCGTGTGGAATATTTAGCTGACGGGTCTTCAGTCAATATGTTGAATCAGTATCGGAAGAATCCCAAAGGGTTTGCTTTTTACCGGAAGGAACTGATGAAATTGCCATTCGCCAGTACTACGTTTAAATTTAGGCAGGCGATTCATTATGTGTCGAGTAGTTTACTAAGTAGAAATCGGAACTTTCTAATAGAAACCCCGCATAAGTCACTCACATTTTTAGCAATTCCATTGGGATTTATATTATATATATATATTATTAGTAAGACAAAAACGATCATGAGTTGATGATAACAGAGCGGAAAGGGTTTTATTAATGACTGTGTTATGGTTGAATCTTTTATTGGTTTTCATTTTCGCCTTTTTTGCACGTTATTCAGCTGTATTTGCTAATGGTGTCTACTTTAATATAAAACCGAATAAGCTTTTGGTCATGTTAACCTTATTAACCTTGGTGTTAGTATCTGGATTGCGTATAAATATGGCAGATACTTATTTTTATATGCATTCATATGTAATAACCCAGTTTTCTTGGGAAGGAGTGTTTGGACAAAGGGACTTTGGTTTCTATATACTTCAACTCCTCTTGAAAAAATATGTATCTACTGATCCCCAAATTCTAATATTTATTACAGCATTACTTACGAATTTTTTTATTGTATTAGTGTTATATAGATATTCTAGAATGCTTGAATTAAGTCTATATGTATATATTACCGGGGGCCTTTATTTAACTTCCATGAACGGAATGAGACAATTCTTAGCTGCTGCAATTATCTTCATAGCAACAAAGTACATTTTTGATGGGAACTGGTTAAAGTATATATCTTTAGTTATTTTAGCATCTACCTTTCATCAAAGTGCTTTAGTACTAATTCCAATATATTTTTTAGTAAGAAGAAAGGCGTGGACAAAAACAACTCTTGTCTTGTTGTTAATATCAGTCCTAATAGTAGTGGGATATAATCAATTTTCCGAGTTGTTATTTAAGGCAATTGATAATACTCAGTACGGGGGATATGACAATTTCACAGAGGGTGGAGCCAATATACTTAGAGTAATAGTACACTCTATACCGGTAATAATAGCTTATATAGGGAGGGAGAGATTAAGTGAATTATATCCTAAAGGTGATTATATAGTTAATCTAGCTCTATTAGGTTCAATTTTCTTAATCATCTCAACTCAGAACTGGATATTTGCAAGGTTCAATATTTATTTTGGGCTTTATCAAGTCATACTAATATCCTGGGTAATCAAGTTATTTGGGAAAAAGGATCAGAGGATCATATACCTTGGAGTTATAGTGTTTTACCTGATTTATTTTTATTATGAGTGCGTAATATCATTTGGGACAGTTTATCAAAGCGATTACATTAACTTTTAGACTAAAGGAGGTACTGATTTAAATGAAAAATTTTATTGCTGGAAAATTGACTAGACTAGATTCATTAACCTCCTTTAGGTTTATTGCTGCATTAATGGTGTACTTATTTCATGTGGGAATTTGGTCGGAATTTCAAACAGGATATATAGGCGTTAGCTTTTTTTTTATACTTTCAGGTTTCATATTGACCTATAACTACAGTAATAAGTTAATTCACTTAGACAAAAAAATGGTTGGAAAGTTTTATATAGCAAGATTTTCTAAAATATACCCCATCCATTTGTTAACTTTTTTCTTAGCAGTACCTTACTATTTTTTTATTCCATTAAAGCATGAACCTATATTATATGTGTTCCAAGCCATTACGAATATAACTTTAATCCACAGTTGGATTCCGTTCGGTAACATTTCATTCAATGGAGTGTCCTGGAGTCTATCAAACGAAATGTTTTTTTATATGATTCTACCTTTAGTTATAATGTGTGGCTACAAGTTTAGGACTAAAAAGTTAGTACTTGGAGTAGTTATTGCTGGCTTTAGTCTATTATTACTTACTACATTAATCTTATTACCTCCAACTAACAATTTCTCAAGATGGTTTGCCTATTACTTCCCAGTAACAAGAAGTTTGGAGTTCATAATTGGTATATTCTTGGGGTTTGTATTTTTACGAACTAAGAACTTAAAAATGAATGTACCTAGAGGCATTTTTACAACTATTGAAGTCATCACTTTAAGTTTATTGATTCTAATTATAATACTCTCACCAAATGTTCTTCAGAATTTACGTTATGGAATGGTGTTTATTCCTTTTATGGGTTTACTAATAATTGCTTTTGCTTTTCAGAAAGGGCTATTATCCCGTCTACTTTCTAATAAGGTATTAATATATCTAGGAGAAATTAGCTTTTCCTTCTATATGATTCATAATTTAGTTCTTTCATATATCTTCTTTTTATGGAAGCCGCAGATTAACCAAAATTTGTTGATAGTTATTTGCCTACTATTATCTATAATCTTGTCATCAATTATGTATCATTTTTACGAAGAACCAATGAGAATAAAAGTAAAGAACAGACTAGGAAGTAAGTTTTCGACTGATCAAAGTGTAGTAGAGACAAATAAAAAGGTTGTTTGAATAATTTTTGAAGAGGAGAGAATTTATGACGATATTAATTACCGGAGGAGCAGGTTATATCGGAAGCCACACGTGCATTGAACTACTAAATGCAGGTCATGACATTATCGTAGTAGACAATTTTTCAAACAGTAAACCTGAAGCACTCAAAAGAGTTTCTGAAATCACGAGAAAGTACTTTCGAACATACTGCCTGGATTTACAAAACCGGGAAGGTCTGGAAAAGGTATTTACAGATAACGAGATTGAGGCGGTGATTCATTTTGCTGGCTTCAAGGCGGTTGGGGAGTCAGTTCATTTTCCCCTTAAATATTATGAAAACAATATGAACAGCACCATCACTCTCTGTGAAGTCATGAAAAAGTTCCATGTAAATAAACTCGTATTCAGTTCATCAGCAACTGTATACGGTGTGACGGATACGGTACCGATTACAGAGGAGAGCCCTTTAAAGGCGACAAATCCATATGGTCGGACAAAGCAGATGATTGAAGAGTTATTGCAGGATCTTTATGATTCTGACCGTGAATGGAGCATTGCCCTGCTTCGTTATTTCAACCCTGTAGGGGCTCATGAAAGCGGTCGAATCGGTGAAGATCCAAATGGAATCCCCAATAACCTCATGCCATATATTTCTCAAGTGGCGATTGGGAAACTGGAAAAACTTCAAGTGTATGGTGACGATTACCCAACAGTAGACGGCACCGGAGTAAGAGATTATATTCATGTGGTCGACCTGGGCCTTGGTCATGTCAAAGCTCTGGAAAGAATGCTTACTACCAGAGGAATCGATGCATATAATTTAGGCACCGGGAAAGGATACAGTGTGCTTGAAGTCTTATCAGCATACGAAAAAGCAGCTGGGAAAACCATTCCATATACCGTAGTGGAAAAACGGCCGGGAGATGTAGCCGTTTGTTATGCTGATACATCAAAAGCGAAAGAAAAACTAAACTGGGAAGCGGTTAAAGGAATTGATGAGATGTGTAAGGATTCTTGGAGATGGCAACAACATAATCCGTTTGGCTATGAGAAACAATCCAAAATGTTAGTGAAGAACTAGGTACAGGTGCTACTCATAGCAGCTGCTTTTTTTTATGTTCAGTGTAAGGAGAAGAAATATGAATCTAACTGAAAATCTAACACTCGAGGATCTTCAGGAGCTTTTAAAAATAATATATCAAAAGGGTATTCAATCAGAAGAAGTGAATACAAGTGAATTTCTAGATGAAATAAAAGAAAGCATCATCTCCCTCTGTACTACAAATGAGATCATCAAGGAAGTGATTTCAAATGATCAAACGAATGATTGATATTAGTGTTTCAATGATTTTACTTTTGATTCTTATCCCGATTATGGTTCCGATCATGTTATGTATCAAGAATAAAATGGGATCACCTATAGTGTTTTGTCAGCAACGGCCAGGGTTATACGGGAAACCATTCATCCTATATAAATTAAGAACGATGTTAAATGGTGATGATATAGCGGATGAACTGAGATTGACTCCTATTGGAAGGTTTCTTAGAAAGTATAGCCTTGATGAATTTCCCCAGTTAGTCAATGTGCTGAAGGGTGACATGAGTTTAGTGGGTCCCAGGCCATTGTTAATGGAGTATCTGCCACTATATTCTGAAGAACAATACATTCGGCATCACGTGAAGCCTGGAATAACCGGATGGGCTCAGGTGAACGGGAGGAATGCGATCTCATGGGAAGAAAAATTCTTATTGGATATTTGGTACGTCAAGAACCAAAGTTTCCTTCTCGATATGAAAATCCTTGCCAGAACCTTCTTCAAAGTGATCAAAAAAGAGGGAATCACCGGTCAGAATCATGTAACGATGGAAAAGTTCAAAGGGTCGAAAGAAGTGGTCTGATATGAAGGTCGTAATAATCGGAAATGGCGGGCATAGTAAAGTCGTTCAGGAGATGGTGATAAGACAGGGGTACAGTCTTCATGCCATATTAGATGACAAATATGAACGTGAGCAGATTATTGACGGGATTGTGTATGCTCCATTGTCTTCTATTCATAAAATACTGGATCAAGAGACCCAAGTGGTCGTAGCGATTGGCAGTAATATGGTTAGAAAGCGGGTGGTAAGTAAGTTAAAGCTCCCTGGTGAGCGGTATTTAACCGTTATTGATCCTACTGCAGTAGTAAGCAACTCGGCAGCCGTTGGATATGGAACAGTTGTCATGCCAAAAGCAGTGATCAATGCAGATGCCCACATCCATGATCACTGTATCATCAACACCGGAGCTGTTATTGAACATGATAATTTAGTATGGGATTACTCACATATTTCCCCTCATGCCACATTAACAGGAAACGTAACAATCGATGAAGGTGTACATATAGGGGCTGGTGCTACAATCATTCCTGGTGTAAAAATCGGGGAGTGGTCGATCATTGGAGCCGGGGCGACAGTCATTCGATCTGTCCCTGCCCATAGTAAGGCAGTGGGGACACCAGCCAGGATCATCAATAGGAGCATTGGAGCAGTGAAAGATATCATGTAGAGAAAAGGTGGTTGTTAGATGAAGAAGCCGAGAATCTACCTTTCCCCTCCCCATATGAGTGGAAGGGAACAAGAATATATTAAGGAAGCCTTCAGGACCAATTGGATTGCCCCATTAGGTCCGAATGTGGACGCATTTGAAAAAGAACTAGCCTCATACGTAGGAGCCAGTGAAGCGGTGGCCGTTAATTCGGGAACATCCGCCATCCACTTGGCTCTTTCTTTATTGGGAGTCACCCGGGGAGATATCGTTTTCTGTTCAACACTGACATTTGTGGCGAGTGCGAATCCCATACTATATCAAGGGGCAGAAGCGGTTTTTATAGACTCGGACTACGATTCCTGGAATATGTCCCCACAGGCGCTTCAACGGGCATTACAAGATGCTGCTCTTCAAGGAAAGCTTCCAAAAGCCGTCATCATTGTGAACTTATATGGTCAAAGTGCGAAAATGGATGAACTTCTTACTCTCTGTGAACATTATCAGGTCCCAGTTGTAGAGGATGCAGCCGAGTCACTGGGATCCACTTATAAGGGAAAACCTAGCGGGACATTTGGTCATTATGGAGTCTACTCATTTAACGGGAATAAAATTATCACAACATCCGGCGGGGGCATGCTGGTTTCCAATGATGTTGAATCCTTACGGAAAGCACGATTCCTCGCTACCCAGGCAAGAGACCCGGCCCCATATTATCAGCATAGCCAGGTAGGTCACAATTACAGACTGAGTAATATCTTAGCCGGTGTGGGGAGAGCCCAATTGGAAGTAATCGATGAAAGGGTAAAAGCCAGAAGGCTCATATTTGAACGTTACCGGCAATCCCTATCCCATATCCCGGGTATCTCATTTATGCCGGAATTAGAAAACAGTATGACAAACAGATGGCTTACAACCCTTACCATTGATGAGAAAGAAACAGGAATAAAATCATCTCAGTTAATAGAAGCAATGGAAAAAGAAAATATAGAAGCACGTCCAGTATGGAAACCTCTCCATCTGCAGCCGTTATTTAAGGAGGCATCTTTCTTCTCTCATAGTGAAGATGAAGATGTCGCTCAGCAACTGTTTTCCAGAGGTGTTTGTCTTCCATCAGGGTCAAGCATGACGGAAGAAGAACAAGGGAGAATTGTTGAGTGTGTAATGAATACGATTGAGGGTGTGTACGCAAGGCAGGGTATAATATGATGTCAAAAATATGAGGTAATGAGAATGATAGGTTCAAATATAAGTACAATTCGAAAACGCAGAGGGCTTACTTTATCCGAACTTGCAGATCGGGCAAATGTTTCAAAATCCTATCTGAGTAATTTAGAGAGGAACTTAAATAAGAATCCCTCTATTCAAGTCATAGAGAAAATCTCGACTGTATTGGACGTGGAATTAATGACGATTCTTCAATTCAATGCACCTGAAGACAACAGGGAACTCCTTGAAAGCGAATGGCTGGACTTTATTAATGAATTGAAGGATTCAGGGATTGAGAAAGAGCAATTACAACAGTATAAAGCGGTGATTGAATTTATAAAATGGCAGAATCATAAGGTTGAGGAAAAATAATATGTTGGGAGGAGGAGAATGCTCTGATGAGCAATAACATACCTAGTACGATTCATTATTGCTGGTTTGGAGGAAAGGAAAAGCCTGAAATAGTAAAAAGATGTTTGGATAGTTGGGGAAAACACTTACAAGATTACGAAATAATTGAATGGAATGAAAGCAATTTTAATATTGATCAAAATGCATATGTAAAACAAGCTTTTGATTATGGAAAATATGCATTTGTCAGTGATTATGTAAGAGTGTATGCGCTGTACCATAACGGGGGGATATATTTAGATACAGATGTAGAAGTTTTTAAATCCTTCGACGATCTATTACACCATGAATCTTTCTGGGGATTCGAGCAAGGAAACTTTATTGCAACCAGCACAATTGGAGCAACAAGAGAGAACCGCTTAATCAAATCATTTTTAGATTCATATGAATCAAGGACATTTATTAAAGGTGACGGAAGTTTGGATGAGTTGACTAATGTAGCTACCGTCACAAATATTTTAATAGATATGGGACTAAAACGGGATGGGAACTATCAAGAGATTAAAGGTATAGGAGCATTTTATCCTCAATCCTTTTTTTCTCCCTACGATTACATCAATTGTAGATCCTTAAAAAATGAAAATACGTATGCTATGCATCATTTTTATAAAAGCTGGTTACCGTTAAAAGCTAGAGTGAAAAGCAGTTTAAAAAACAAAATAGCATTACTAATTGGTGGAGATAATATAGCAAGATTAAGAAGGTTTAGTCACAAAAGCACTAATTGAAGGGGAATTGAAATGATTAAAATTCTCACAAAAACGATCAATACAATCATGAATGATATTCATAATAGGGGGTTATTTATTACCTTATATATGAATATGTCTCACTTTATTGGGGTACTAAGAGGTTTCTTGTTTAAAGTAATATATTCAAAAAATATTAAATCAACAATCTTCTCTTTACAGTCCAATAGCAGTATTGAAATCTTTAACAAATCATCTAGACTGTATATTGGGAAATTTGCTTTTATCCGCAAGAACGCCAGTATAAGGATTGATTTCAATGGTCTTCTTACAATAGGAGATAAAGTCTTTATAAATGATAATTGCACTATCAATTGCGTAAAACATATCTCAATCGGTAAATTCACCAAAATCGGACCCAATGTTTCTATTAACGACCATGATCATAATTATAAAAATCATTCAAATGGTCATTTGGTCAAAGGAGATGTGTATATTGGTGAAAATGTGTGGATTGGCTCTAACGTAGTAATTGTTAGAGATACTTTTATAGGAGATAACGCAGTCATTGCAGCTGGGAGTGTTGTCAAAGGGAAGGTCCCGGCTAATTCATTATATCTTAATAAACGAGAACCAATTATTAAACCCTTCACAACAGGAGAAAAAGTGAGGGAGATATTATGAAAAAAAATATTTTAATTGCGGTTTATAGCATGGGAATTGGAGGAATCGAAAAAAGTTTAATTAATATGCTAAGCAGCTTTGATTATAGCAAGTATAATGTTGATCTTTTTGTTTTTGATCATTCAGGGGAACTACTGAATGATATACCCGAGGAAGTAAACCTATTACCAGAAATTCCGAATTACTCCGTGTTTAGAAGGCCAATTAAGCAATGTCTAAAGGAAGGTGAAATATCCACTTCGATTATTAGGGTGGTCAGTAAACTACTTGCAACAGTTGAAGCCAGGCTGAAAAAATTCAAGGAAGGACCTGGATACATTCAGATGCAATTGTCTTTTAAGTATTCCAGTCTCATTATGCCTAAAATAAAAAAGGAGTATGAGGCTGTTATTAGTTATTCCTGGCCTCATGACATTATATTTAGAAGCGTGAAGGCGGAGAAAAAAATAGCCTGGATTCATACAGACTATAGTCAGTTAGAAATTAATCATTCAGTTGATTTCAAAGCTTGGAAAAAATTTGACTATATCGTATCTATTTCAGAGGATGTGACAAAAGCTTTCCTCACTCAATACCCTTCATTGCGCAGGAAAATAGTATTATGTGAGAATATCACTTCCCCAGAAGTTATTAAACAATTATCTGGACATGATATCGAGGGATATGATCTGGATACTTTTAAGATACTCTCGGTAGGAAGACTTTCTTATGTGAAGGGGTTTGATATAGCGATCAAAGCTTTGAAGTTGGTACATGAGAAAGGTTTAACGACAATTAAGTGGTATGTCATTGGTTATGGAGGGTATGAGGAAGAACTGAAAAAAATGGTGAACGATTATGGGTTAAATGAATCTTTTGTTCTGTTAGGGAAAAAAACCAATCCATATCCATTTTTGAATAAATGCGATTTATTTATTCAGCCGTCCAGATATGAAGGAAAAGCGGTTACAGTGACGGAAGCTAAGATATTGGGTAAACCCATTTTACTTACAGATTACCCCACTTCTCGCAGTCAAATTGAAGAAGGGAAGGAAGGGATCATTTGCGATATGAACCCTGAAAGTTTAGCTGATTCTATAGAAGAACTATATAAAAATACTCAACTTAGAGAGGGGCTGTGTTCATACCTTCGAAAACAGGATTTTAGCAATTCCGTTGAATTAAAAAAGCTTTACTCACTATTGGAGGGGGATATTAGGAAAGAAGAACCCATGAATGCTGTTAGCGTCCCAATAAGAAAAGGGGGGATTTAATTCTTGATTATTAAAGTCAGTGTCATTATACCAGTCTTTAATGCAGAGAAATATATAGCTCAGTGCCTGGACTCCCTTTTATCTCAAACGCTTTATGAGTGCGAGTTCATTTTTGTAAATGACGGTTCAAAAGATAAATGCAAGGAAATTATTGAAGAATATCAACTATTAGATCAAAGAGTCAAGCTTATTAACCAAGAAAATCAGGGTGTCAGTATAGCTAGAAATAATGGGATGAAGGTGGCAAAAGGTGAGTACATTGGTTTTGTTGATGCGGATGATTACGTGGGAGAAGAATACTTTAAAACACTGTATCAGGCAGCCATAGAAGATAGTCATGATCTAATTATTTCGAATTGTAAAAGCTATTGTGATGGCAAAGTATTTATTACCACTTATTCCTTCCCAAAGAATCAGACTCTTGAAGAAGGTATGATAAAAGAACTAATTTCCTATTTTTTAAAAGAAGACAATTGTAATTCTGTGTGGAATAAATTATATAAACATCTAGTTATTAAAGAGAACAACTTGGAATTTCCGAAGCAAGTAGCTCTGGGGGAGGATGGGTTGTTTAATTTGTATTTTTTATCTTTCTCAAACAAGGTAAAGTATATTAATTACACAGGATACATCTATAGAGAGGTAAAAGGAAGTGCAACACGAAATATCCAAGAAAAGGACTATTTTCAAAGAGCGATTGATGTTTATCAATATAAGTATCCAGCTTCATTACAGCTTCAATTGGATTATCAAAAGGTACGGACCTTTAAAGCAATAAAATTGATAAAGAATGTAATGTCATTTATTCATCTATATTATACTCCCACAAAAGAAGTGAGTTTTAAGAAAAGATATTTGTACATAAAAATGATGCTCTCGCACCCATCAGTTATAGAATCTTTACCGTTATTTTACAGTGAAGATTATCCATTCTTAAGTAGATATGAAAAATTATTTGTTAAATTAATAAATCAAAGATCAACGTTGGGTCTTTATTTAGCTACTGCTTATAGCAGATTTAGGAACAAATAGGAGGAGAAAGAAAATGAAAGTGCTTATGTTTTTTCATGGTGGGAGTCAGAATAGAGGTTGTGAAGCAATCGTCCGGTCTTCCACGAAACTAATAAAAGAGTATGTAAAGGATGCTAAGGTATATTTAGTTTCAGGAAGACCTAAAACAGATGAAATCATATCGGAATTGGATGCTATTTATGATGGTTCTGATTGTTCCATAAATAAATTTTCATATGATTGGCTCTTATCTTCAGTAAAAGTAAAATTATTTAACGATGAGTCATTTGCGTTAGGGAAAATACATCAAAATATCATTAAACATATTAATCAAGCAGATGTTTGTCTCTCTATTGGTGGAGATAACTATTGCTACGGAGAACAACCAGGGTGGTATGAAATTAATAAGAGAGTAAAAGCTCAAGGGAAGAAGCTTGTGCTATGGGGATGCTCCATTGGAGAAGAAGATCTTTCAGAGAGGAAATTAGAGGATTTAAAATTATTTGATCTTATCCTGGCACGTGAAACACTTACATTAAATGTATTAAGAAGCAAAGGATTATCAAACGTTAAATTATGTGCAGACTCTGCTTTTACTTTAGAGAAAGAAGAGCTCCCCTTACCTGAAGGCTGGCAGGAAGGAAACACAGTTGGTATTAACTTCAGTCCACTTGTGTGGAGAAGAAACGAGAAATCAAAAGCAGCTGTAAAGAGCTTAATAAACCACATCCTCGAAACGACTAATTTGACCATTGCCCTTACGCCCCATGTCATTGATGATGGTAATAATGATTATGAGATACTCAAGTCCTTTCATGAAGAATATAAACATACAGGAAGAGTTTTATTGTTACCAGACCATTTAAATGCAACACAATATAAAGGTTATATTGCAAGAATGAGATTTTTTATAGGAGCAAGAACCCATGCAACCATTGCTGCATACTCAAGTTTAGTCCCGACCATGGTATTGGGATACAGTGTGAAATCAAAAGGAATTGCAAAGGATATTTTTGGGGAAGAAAAGCTTGTATTGGGGATTGATGAAATTTCAGAGAGTAAAACTCTTATCGGAAAATTTAATAAATTAATAGTAGAAGAAGAGGAAATTCGTCAGAAACTAGAACAGTCCATCCCTGAAATTAATAAAATGTCACACAAAGCTGTCAGCTATTTAAATAATCTTTTTGCATTGGTGTGAGGAGAAATATGAAAAAAAACATCCTGTTTATTATGCCAAGTCTGTCAGCGGGTGGAGGGGAAAAAAGTTTAGTGAATCTGTTATCACAGATTGATTATACTTTATACAATGTAGATTTATTTCTGTTTAACCATGAGGGTCTTTTTATGGATTTTATACCTAAAGAGGTAAACGTTCTACCTTTACCTAAAATGCTCACTATTTTTTCTTCACCCTTATTATCTTCTGTAACAAAGTTCCTTCTAAAAGGGAAATTAAATTTAGTTTTTAACAGATTCATGTTCTGGCTTAACAACAGAACTAAAAACAGTATCTCAATCAAAGAACAGAAAAGTTGGAAGTATCTATCAGCATCAATAGCTGGAATTCAGAAAAAGTATGATACTGCTATAGGTTTCCTAGAAAAAACCTCTACGTATTTCTGTGTAGAAAAAGTTGATGCCAAAAATAAAATTGGTTGGGTTCATATCGATTACGATAATCTAGGCATGAACCCTGATATAGATGTAAAATATTTCGAAAAACTAGATAATATCGTTACTGTTTCGGAAGAATGCGCTGCAATTCTGCGAAATCGATTCCCGACAGAAAAAGAGAAGATTAGTGTAATCTATAATATTGTATCTCCTACTATGATTAATAAGATGGCAGATCAATATAATGATAAAGTATACAACAAAAAGGAAAACGAAGTGACTATCTTATCCATTGGGAGGTTGCATTATCAAAAAGGATATGAGCTTTCAATTAGAGCGTGTAAAAAGCTGGTAGAGGATGGATATAATATAAAATGGTACGTCATTGGAGAAGGTGAGGAGCGAGCCAAGTTAACGAATTTAATAAGTGAGCTTAACTTATACGATCATTTTATATTATTAGGGTTAAAAGCAAATCCCTATCCTTTCATTAAACAGGCAGATATCTATGTTCAAACGTCTAGATTCGAAGGGAAGTCTATTGCGCTAGATGAGGCTAAAATTCTAAAGAAACCAATTGTTGTAACTAATTTCAGTACAGCCAAAGATCAGATTAAACATAAAGTGGATGGAATGATCGTGGAAATGAATCCATGTTCGGTAGCTTCAGAAATAGAATCAATTATAGAAAATCAATCATTAAGGGAATTACTAATAAATAATCTCTCTAAATTAGACTTGGGGACGGAACAAGAGATCCAAAAACTTTATCAGATTTGTAATTAGGTGGGAGAAAATGAAGAAAAATCTGTTATTTATTATGAATAATTTGAACTGTGGAGGCGCAGAGAAGTCATTAGTTACCTTGTTACAGTCTATAGATTACTCGAAGTATAATGTTGATTTATATCTCTTTAAACATGAGGGATTGTTTATGGGGAAGATACCTGAACAAGTTAACATTCTTGAACAACCAAATGAATTTAGATATTTCAATATGTCATTAAAAAATGCATTAGTTGAATGCTTAATAAAAAAGAAGTTTAGTATTGCTTTAGGAAGAATTTGTACAGGAATAATATACAAGGTTGAAAAGAATGCATTTCGATCAGATCAAAGAGTTTGGAAGTATGTCTCTAAAGCATTGGGAGAAATCGAAAGAGAATATGACAGTGCTATTGCATATTTGGAAATGGCCCCTATTTATTTTATTGTTGAAAAAGTAAAGGCTAAAAATAAGATTGGATGGATTCATACAAACTATACAAACTCAGGAATGGATAAAACGATTGATAAACCTTTTTTTGAAAAACTAAACTATATTGTTACCGTATCGAGTGAATGTGCGAAGTCCTTACAACTCAATTTTTCTCCTATCAAAGATAAAATACAAATTATTAATAATATCGTTTCTCCTAAGGTTATAAATAGTCTTGCAAAAACTAAGAAAGAAATAATAAAAAGTCAAGATCATTTAACGGTTATGACTGTGGCTAGACTGTGTGAGGTAAAAGGAATTGATTTAGCAATAGAGGCATGTGAAATATTAGTTGCAAAAGGTATAAAAATAATATGGTATGTAATTGGGGAAGGTGAATATGCTTATTATAATAACCTTATTCAATTAAAAGGACTTGAAAAACACATTATTCTTATGGGAGTAAAAGAAAATCCCTATTCTTATATGGAACAAGCTGATATATATGTCCAGCCATCTAGGTTTGAAGGTAAGTCAATTGCTATCGAAGAAGCCAAAATACTACAAAAGCCCATTATTGTAACAAATTTTAAAACAGCTAAAGAGCAAATAGTTCATAACGAAAATGGATTAATTGTAAAAATGAATCCATCTTCAATTTCAGAAGGGGTAATAGAGTTGTTATCGAATAGGGATCTAAGGAATAAATTTAGGAGAGCATTAGCATTAGAAGATCTGGGTAACGAAAGTGAAATTAATAAATTTTATCAATTATTATAATTTCAAAAAAATGTATTGGGTGTTATTATAAAACGAATAATGAAGTCAGAGTTCTTACAAGGATAGATGATTATATAATAAACATCAAATAAAATACAAAACGCAAGAGTTAATAATGAAACGTGGACAGCAGGTTGGAACTTCATTAAAAAGGAGTTGCTAAACGAACTGAATAAGGAATCTGGTAATGTAAAATAAGGTATCACCTGAGAAAGGGTAGATAAAATGATTCGTGAAACCGCAATTATTGTTATCGTATTTGTCCTATTGTTAGTTGTTACATTTGATCTGTATCCTATTATTAAAAGGTGGGTATTAAGAATTCATATAGGGAGATATCAAGATCAACAATCGTGGAACAAATCAATAATTAATAAAGCAACTGTTTGGATAAATCATACTCCGAAAATTAAAGTCACGGATAACTCAAGGTTAGTTGTAATAGACATTTTAAAAGGAAATTACACAAAAAGTGCAATCCAGCATTGGCAAGAAGCATCTCTTTTACTGGGTTTAGCAGAATACATTAAATCTCAAGAAGATTCTAAGATTAAGGATAAAATAACAATATATTTAAACTCTAAGTTTACTAGTGATGGGCAATGGGCTCAAAAGCCTGAACATATTGATTGCGCAATATTAGCTTATTCAATATTTAAATTGCCATTTATCGAGGTTGAAAAATATAAACCAGCATTAGATTACACTTGGGAATTAATCAAACAACATATTGGAAATGATGGTACAGTGGGATATAGAAAATCTATGATGAACTACAGGTATGTAGATACAATAGGTTTTATATGTCCCTTTTTGATAAATTATGGAGTCTATTTTAACAGTGAGGAAAGTATTGAGTTAGCAATAAAGCAGATTAAAGAGTATGAGCAAAATGGTATGTTAAATGGCTTTCATATCCCATCCCACGTATATAAGGTGGAAAAAAAATTGCCCTTGGGATTAATCGGGTGGGGAAGAGGGTTAGGATGGTTTGCTATTGGAGTAGTTGACTCGTGGTTAGATTTACCGATTAGTCATAAATACAAATCCACTTTAGAAGAGAGTGTAAAGAAAGTTGCTATAGCAGCAATGAACTTCCAACAAGAAAATGGCAGTTGGAATTGGACGATCACTCGTAATGAAGCAAGAGCAGACTCATCAACAACTGCTATGCTAGCTTGGCTACTCATAAACGCGTCTGAAATAAATGAAATAGGTGAGAGGAGTTATCGAAGTTCTGAGAAAGCTATACAATACTTAATGAGTGTGACCAGAAGAGATGGGGCAGTAGAGTTTTCACAAGGAGATACTAAAGATATTGGTGTTTATTCCAATTCTTATGAGGTTCTTCCATTTACCCAGGGGTTTTGCATAAGAAATATTAATTCTTACAATAGGTTACTCAATAAACTAAAATTAACTTCATAACATGAATGAGTGCGTAAGAATGAATATAAAGCGCAACCCTACTTTTAATAAAATGAAAAAATTCCAAAATTGTTTGAATTCTGTTTGGAGGCTTTCTTAATATTGCATTATGAATTAAGGGGATAGTTATGAGAACCAAACATTCTATTTTTAATATTACTGCAGGACTAGCAAATCAACTGATCATCACTTCATTAAGCTTCATATCAAGGACCATATTTATCAGTGCTTTAGGAATCGAATACTTAGGTATCCAAGGTCTATTCACTAATATCTTTGCTATGCTTTCTCTGGCTGAAGCGGGAATTGGTTCTAGTATTATTTACAGTTTATATAAACCTGTAGCTGATCATAATATTGGCAGGATAAACGCTCTTATGAGGCTATATAAACATGCGTATCTTGCAATTGCAGTGGTAATTCTAATTCTGGGTCTACTATTATTCCCGTTTCTTCCCCTATTTTTAAAAGACTCGAGTGTAGGTCAAATCAACATTATTTACTTTATATTCTTACTGAATACAGTAGCCCCTTACTTGTTTCAGTATAAGATTTCATTTCTGAATGTTAATCAAAAAAACTATATTGTTACTTTAATATATTCGGCATCATCAATCATTACTATGTGCTTAAAAATCGGAATACTTTACTATACTAAAAACTTTATATTATTTCTCATAGTAGAAAGCGTCATTACCATAAGTACTTCAATCCTTTTAGCAGGGTTAGTGGATAAAAGGTATCCATTTTTAAAAAATATTGAAGCAATTAAACTGGACGCTGCAACAAAAAAAGGAATAATAAAAAATATAAAAGCGATTATCCTGCAGAATGTGGGTGTTTTTTTAGTTTTAAGTACAGATAACATCATTATTTCTTCTTTTGTTGGTGTAGCGGCAGTTGGCCTTTATTCAAACTATAGTATGTTGATCGAAATATGTCGTAATTTTTCTTATCAAATTTCAAATAATATTCATCATAGTGTAGGGAATTTAGTAGCTACAGAAAATAAAGAAAAGGTTTATAGTATTTTCAAGGTTTCTATGTTCTCAAATTTTTGGCTGTATTCATTTTCGTCTATTTTTCTGTATGTGGTTATTGAGCCATTTATTACGCTCTGGATTGGTAAAGAGTTTCTAATGAATAAAACTATACTAATTATTTTGCTATTGATATTTTTCGAACGCGGAATGAGAAACTCCATTACTATGGTTAAAAATACAGCAGGAATATATCATGAAGATCGCTTTGCTCCCTTAATTCAAGCTGCGATAAATTTAGGTGCATCTCTGATTTTAGTAAAGTTTATCGGGATTACAGGTGTTTTTCTAGGAACATTAATTAGTGTTATTTCTGTGCCATTATGGCTGACTCCGTTGCTAGTATACCGAAAAGTGTTCCAGATGCATTTCTCTAAATATTTGAGGATTTATTTCTGTTATTTCGTAGTTGGTCTAGCCACATGCCTTATTACCGAATCTCTTTGTAAATACATCCTTCCCCAGGGTGATTTAAACTTCATACTGAAAGTTATTACTTGCTTATTGGTACCTAATATAATATTTACCGCTCTATTTTTTAGGACACAAGAATTTAGTTATCTAGTAAATGTGGGGGTAAGCACATCAAGGAATATTTGCAAAAGAATTATGATAAGGAGCCAACATAGAAAAAAAGTCAGTGCATGAAATAGACTATTGAAGTAATAAACGTTCCGCTTTTGGGTTTAGAATCGAGTTGGGGGGGAAGGGGTAAAGACTTTGTGAATTTGTTGCTGTATGTAATATTAATAGAGTTGTAAGTAGCGGACAAATAATAAAATTTAAAGTGAGGAGTTGAATTAGAAAAGAAAATAGATTTAGTTACTGCTTATTTTTTCCGGTATCCTTTCCTTCCTCTGTATGTTCCAATCTTTATAAAAGATAACTTGTTATTAATACCGAAAATATTTAAATCAAATATATTTTTTGAAGGTTGTCTTTTTTATACCTCGAGATGTTATTGAAGGCAAATAAGAAATGATCGACAACCATCTAAGCCATGGTAAAAAGAATTTTGATAAATATTGCTTCAAAAATCTCTTGAATACTTTATTATCACTTGCGTTCTTTATAAAATTGTAGTATTGTTCTTTATATAGTACAAATTAGGTATTTATAACCAGTTTGGGGGGATGAGTACAATTTGACCCTTTTTCTAAAGAAAATTGTGTTAGGATTACTCACTATAGGCTACATGACGCTCATTTGGTACCAATCAAGTCACTTTAATCCTGAAATCATCTATTACAGTGGTCTCACTCTTGCTCCACGTATTATTTTATTAGCGGGCCTTATACTGGAATCACTTCACTTAATAGAATTTGGCATATTATATGTACTCATTACTTCTTTTCAGCTGTCTTTTGGCAACCTCAACCACCGTAAAGAAATCACTGCAATCATCCTTTCTTTTTTATATTCAGTTACTGACGAGTTACATCAGTTATTTGTTCCATTCCGCACCTTTTCAGTAGGTGACCTTATTAAGAATTTAATTGGAATTCTTATAATGTGGTGGCTATTTAGATATTTACATTACAGAAAAAGAATGAAAGCAAGGGAAAAAACGTTTCCTTATTAAATTAGTATTGATTGTATGTTCGTTATTAAGAATTTAGTGAAAATGGGGGAGGGTTTTCATGAGTGCAATTGCTGGAAGTTACAACATTAATCAAGAGCCGATATCTTATGACCACATATCCACAATGATGAATGCCTTAAACAAATACCCGGCTGATGATATACAGATTCTTCAAAAGGATAACGTGTTTTTCGGGTGCCATTCTCAATGGATTACCCCTGAATCAGTTGGGGAAAAAAACCCTTTATATGATTCTGAAAGGCAACTGGTAATTACAGCAGACGCCATAATCGACAATAGAGAAGAGCTTTTTAATAAATTGAATATAAGCAAGAGTAATAGAAAAGAGATCTCAGACAGTAAACTAATTTTACTATCGTATTATAAGTGGCAAGAAGATTGTCCGCAGTATTTGGTTGGGGATTTTGCATTTGTGATTTGGGATGAAAAGAGACAAAAGTTATTTGGAGCAAGAGATTTTTCAGGAGCCCGTACGCTCTATTATTATAGTGATTCCAATAAGATAGCCTTTTGCTCATTAATGAAGCCGTTGCTTAAGCTTCCCTATGTGGAAAATGAAATTAGTGAACAATGGACGGCAGAGTTTCTGGCCATTCCATGGAATTTTGAAACCGTTGATACTGGAAGCACTGTATATAAAAAAATTAAACAAATTCCACCTTCTCACTCCATTACCTTGTGCGATGGGGAATTGAGACTAAATCGATATTCAACTCTTATAGCAAAAGATAAGCTGAATCTGAAATCCAATGAAGAATACGAAGAAGCATTTTTAGAAGTTTTTAATGAAGCTATTCATTCAAGGTTACGTTCAAACTATTCAATTGGCGCACACTTAAGTGGAGGTTTGGATTCAGGCTCAGTGGCATGTTTAGCTGCAAATTCTCTTAAGGAAGAAAAAAAAGAGAAGTTACATACCTTTAGCTATATTCCTATTGAAGGATTTATCGATTGGACACCGAAAAGCCGAGTTGCAAATGAAAGACCTCTCATCCAATCAACCGTAAATTTTAATGGAAACATCAAAGATCATTATTTTACCTTCGAAGAAAAAAGCCCTCTTAGCGAAATAGATGGCTGGTTAGATGCTCTTGAGATGCCCTACAAGTACTTTGAAAATACATTCTGGCTTAGAGGAATGTTTGAAAAAGCTCAAGAACAAGGAATCAGAATTCTACTGAATGGGCAAAGGGGAAATTGGACAGTTTCTTGGGGACCTGCGATTGATTACCAAGCAAATTTAATGAGGAAATTTAAATTTCTTCGTTTTTACAAAGAAATATCAGAGTATAGTGCAAATGTTGGTGTTCCTAAATCCAGAGTACTGTCTGTAGTTTCAAAAAAGATGTATTCAACTATTAATAAGTATAAAAAGCAGGAATTATTACCCTCAATGATCGATTCAGACTTTGCTAAGAAAACAAGGGTATATGAAACGTTACAACAGCATGAGATAGATTTAACAGGTACTCTAACCGATTCATATGAAATAAAGAAAAAGCAATTTGAACAACTTTTTTATTGGAATATAACGGGTACCTATAGTTCTAAATTATCCATCCATCACGCTGTATGGGATCGGGACCCTACAAACGACTTAAGGGTAGTGAACTTTTGTTTATCCGTTCCAGAGGAGCAATATGTACAAAATGGATTTAGTAGATCGCTTATTAGGAGATCCACAAAGGGTATTTTACCGGATAGCATTAGACTCAACCAGCGTACCAGAGGGGTTCAAGGTGCCGATGGTATACACAGAATGATGCCAGTCTGGAGGGAGTTTATACAAGAACTTGAGGAATTAACTAAAGACTCTTTGGTAGCTGATGTAATGAATATTCCGGCGATAAAGAGTGCGATTGACACGTATAAACACGAACCAAGGGCAGAACAAATTTATGATTTAGATTTTAGACTATTGATGCGCAGTTTAATTTTTTATCGATTTATGAAGAAGGTATCTTGAAAGGGGGTGGGAAAATGAAAAAAGCGTGGGAGAAACCAGTTTTAGAAGTTCTAGATGTGAATATGACAATGGCTGGACCAGGAATCAGAACTCCAGATGGAGTACAGCCGGATGTAGATGAAGTTGTACATTACAGCTAATTATTATTTGTATTAATCTTTGGCCCTTATATCAGTATTTGAAATATAAGGGCTTTTACTAAATATACCTTTGGAGTGAAAAAAATGATTAGTACGATAAATAATACAATTTATAATGCCTTTGGATTACACATATCCAGTGAAATAAGATTACCCGAGGTTCCAATTGCGTCAATTATGTTAAATGACGTCAATGTCAAAATTGTATTAGAAGATCTAACAGAATGTTGGAATCAAAAGGGAATAGAAGGGAAGATTGTAGTTGTAGAAGAAATGGTAGTGTTTAAGGTAAAGAACCTGGCGATCTTTTCAATTCAAGAAGGAAAAAGAGTTATCGTATCACCATTATCTGAATGGGATGAAAATAAAACAAGACTTTATCTGTTGGGAACTTGTATGGGAGTTATTTTACTACAGAGGGGGATGATCCCATTACATGGGAGTGCCATCGTGATTGATGGAAGAGCATATGGGATCGTAGGGGATTCCGGAGTGGGTAAATCAACTTTAACTACAGCGTTTATTAAATCAGGGTATAAGTTTTTAAGTGATGATGTGATAGCTGTTTCTCTTTCTGAAAAGAACATTCCATTCGTTAATCCGTCCTACCCGCAACAGAAATTATGGCAGGATAGCCTAGATGTGTTTGGATTTGATTCTCAACAATTTAAACCATTGTTTGATCGAGAAAACAAATATGCGGTTCCTGTAGAGGAGAATTTTCATTCTGAACCTAAACCTCTCGCAGGAATAATTGAATTAATTAAAACAGAAGAAGAACATATGGAAGTTTGCCAACTGAGCAACTTAAATAAGGTACATACATTATTTAAACACACATTTCGTAATTTCCTGGTTCAAAGATTAAGTTTATTAGATTGGCACTTTCACCATTCAACCGAAATAGCCAATCAAATACAGATACATCAACTGAAAAGACCCTTACAAGGAATGACTCCAGAACAATTGGTTCATCATGTATTAACATTATTTGAAGAAGGGAGAACTTAAATGATTAAGCACAAAAAGTTAACTCCGACTAATCATATTCAACAAAGAAAAGGAAATATTGTAAGCAATATGAACGGAGAAATGGTGATGTTAAGTATTCATAATGGTAAGTATTATAACTTTGGAGAAATTGGAGGACAAATATGGAGGTCGATTAATGGTACAATTTCCATTGATTCCTTAGTAGGTACATTAATGGAAACGTATGAAATTGAGGAAGAAACATGTAGAGAGCAGGTACTTTTATTTTTAGAAGATCTTCTGACTGAACAGTTAATCGAAGTGGTTAAATATGACTGAAGCATATTAGGTGATTACATTGAAAAAGATGACAGCATTTATTTCATTAAATCATAGAGAGCGAGTAATGCTACTTGAGGCATATTTGTTATTAGGGTGGGCAAGAGTTTTAAAGTATTTTCCTTTTTCAAAGATAGCTCCTTCACTTGGTGAATTTATGACTGAATCTACCTATCTCCCTAAAGAAAAGGATATAGAAATAATAAAAAGCGTTAAAAGCTCTATTGAGATTATGAGCAAATATACTTTTTGGGAAAGTCAATGCTTAGTCAAAGCGATTGCCGGGATGAAAATGTTAAGGAGTAGAGGTATTGAATCCACCCTTTATCTGGGGACTGGTAGAGAAGAAGATAAATTAATTGCGCATGCATGGTTACGCAGCGGATCTTTGTATATTTCTGGAGCAGAGGGGATGGAGAAGTTCACGGTAGTTGGAAAATTCACTAAGAAAATAAATGGTAAAGGTGAAAAAAATGACTCCCAAACAGAGGCTTGATTTGAGTGGAATACCAAATGAACTACTATTGATTATAGATATTCTTAAACATGATACATTACAGGAAAATCGATTCCGTGCATCTTCAATAGACTGGGAAGAATTTATTAAACTTGTTAAACATCATCGTGTATATCCTCAGGTGTATATAAAGCTAGTTGAATATCCAATCACCTTAATTCCGCATCATGTAATGGAGCTCCTGAAACAACTCTATCAAAAAAATACCTTTCATATGCTTCACTTAAGTGGAGAGATGGTGAAGGTAAGCCAGTTATTTAGTGATAATAGTATTAAAGCTTTGTTCTTAAAAGGACCTATTCTCGCCACAGATATTTATGGGGGGCTTTCATTGAGAACATGCAGTGATCTGGATGTTCTAATACATATAGATTATCTTGACGAAGTTGACGCCCTTCTTAAATATAACGGATATAAAAAAGATGATTATATCACTACAGTTTTGAGTGACTGGAAATGGAGACACCACCATGTCACTTACTATCATCCAGAGAATAAAGTGAAAGTTGAAATTCATTGGAGGCTTAATCCAGGACCTAGTAAGGAACCAAGTTTTAACGAATTATGGTCCTCAAGAAGAGAAAAGCCCATCAACAGCCATAGTTCCCTTGCGTATTTAGGCAGAGAACATCTACTTTGCTTTTTACTTACTCATGGAGCTAGGCATGGATGGTCCAGGCTTAGGTGGTTAGAAGACGTTCGTTTACTCTTACAACAAGATATCGAGTGGGAAGATCTCGATGGAATATTAAGTGACTATCAATGTACTCATATATACAAAAAAACTCTGCTTTTATGCACTGAGCTATTTAATACAACTACTCATTTGGGAGACGAAAGGATTTTTGTGAATAAACAAACTTTCCGTTTAGCCCAGCAAACACTTTATTATTTGGAGAATAAGGTGAACCTTCACTCACCATCTCTTTCCGTTGAGATTGCTGAGTACCATAAGAAATATTTATTTTTAATTAAACCATTTCAACAAAAGGTATGGTTTTATTTAAGTCTTTTACATCCCTATCCAGAAGACTTACACACATTGTACCTCCCAAAAAAACTACACTTTTTATACTTTCCATTACGACCATTCTTATCAGTTTGGAGAAGAACAAGGAAAAATGCGTTGCAATAGGAGGGGGAAATATGAGTTCGGTTTGGTATTACCTAAATAAATTACGATCTATATCTGGGAAAATATTATATATCAATCTGATAGGTATGGTGATCATCAGTCTGTTGGAAGGGGTAGGTATCTTATTACTTATTCCTTTATTAGAGATAAGCGGTTTATTAGAAATGAATTCTATCGTAGAATCTAACCAACTATTCTCTCAATTCACTTCTTTGTTACCTCCTTCTATGTTACTTATCATTATACTTACAGGATTCCTCCTGATAATGGCTGGACAGCATTTGTTACACAGAAAAGTTTCTATACAAAATGTTAAAATTCAAGAAAAGTTTGGTAGGCAAATTAGAATTGATTTATATAAATCAATTCTTCATTCAAACTGGAGTTTTTTCTTAAGGAAGAAAAAGTCCGATCTAATTAATTCTTTAACTACAGAGCTAGCTCGTGTAATTGGAGGAGTTAACTTAGTTCTTCAGCTAACGTCAAACTTTATCTTTACGGTAATACAAATTGGTTTAGCTTTTTGGTTGTCAGCAGAAATGACATTCATGGTAGTAGTGTTTGGTCTCATTCTTAGTTTCTTTTCAAAAAAATTCATTATCCGATCAAAAAAAATTGGTTCACAAACATCGCTGAATGCTCAGGAGTATTTATCTGGAGTCACCGACCAATTTAATGGAATTAAAGAAGTCAAAAGTAATTTATTAGAAGAAACTCATTTACGCTGGATACAGGGATTAACCGCGAAAATGAGTGATGAGCAAATAAATTATATTAAGTTAACCACCTCTTCTCAATTATTTTATAAGATCTCTTCAGCGTGCTTGATTGTGATCTTTTTATATGTTTCATTAACGTTTTTTACGATTCAGAAAGAACAACTACTATTGGTCATTCTTATTTTTTCGCGTTTGTGGCCAAGATTTACGAGCATACAAACAAATATTGAAAAAATTGCATCAACTTTACCAGCGTTTATATCGATTAATGATCTTCATAAAGAATGTGTAGAAGCAACAGAATTCAATGGTGAAACTAGATATGACGATAATGAGCCAATAAAGATAGTGAAGAGCCTCAGTTGCAGGGACATAGCATTTCGTTACCATAAGAAAAACTCGTTATTCGCTTTAAAGGATATTCACCTAACCTTTCCCGTCAACAAAATGTCCGCAATCGTAGGACCTTCCGGAGCTGGAAAAAGCACATTGATTGATATCCTCATGGGGCTGAACCGTCCTGAGAGAGGGGAAGTACTGATTGATGGTATCCCACTCACCGCCAATAACCTTCTGTCTCTTAGAAAATCAATTAGCTATGTACCACAAGATCCATTCCTCTTTAATGCAAGCATACGTGAAAATCTTCAAATGATTCAGCCGGAAGCCACTGATGAAGATATCTGGGAAGCACTACAATTCTCATCAGCAGCTGAATTTGTTATGAACCTGCCAGAAGGGTTAGATACTCTAATTGGGGACCGGGGCATACGCTTATCCGGGGGAGAAAGACAAAGAATCGTACTTGCTAGGGCAATCTTGAAAAAACCATCGATACTCATACTAGATGAAGCCACCAGCGCCCTCGACAGCGAAAACGAAGCCAAAATTCAAGAAGCAATTGAGCGACTCAAAGGCAAAATGACCATCATTGTCATCGCACACCGCCTATCAACCATCCGAAATGCGGATCAGGTCATCGTATTGGATAAAGGACGTGTCGTTCAAGCTGGCGGATTTAATCAATTGGCAAATGAGAAGAAGAGCATGTTCAGTAACTTATTAGAAAAACAGATGAAGGCGATCCCATAAAAGCAACTGACTGTAGTCATTGCTTTTATGGGGTCTTTTTTGGTGGGGAGAAATAAAACAGCCCATCTAAAAATAGATGAACCTTCACATTATAGGTATTTCACTTCTAACTCTTCAACAACTTTTCGATAGGTCAATTCTGCTTCTTTTGGTTGTCCTTTGTTAATGAAATCCACGCATTTTAATACTAAGTTTTGATAAAGGTTTTGATAGATTTCTAACGAGTTTTCTTCTGATTTAATGCGCTCAGAAATGATTGGGGCATATTCATAATATCTTCCGACTAATTTTCTTCCTTCAACCGTTTGGACCAATATGGAATCTCTAAAATTCCTTATAATGGTTAGTTCTTCGCAATCATCCGGCAGGTGGTTGGCTTTCACACAGGAGTCTGTAATGAAGCAATGGCCAGGCGGTTTCCATGGCTTATGTTTTCTATGTAGTTTGCAGATATAGAATGGTGGCCAGCAACAGCAAACCTTTCCATCGTCTCCGCCTCCACCACCACCTCCACTAATGGTGGTTTCAAATGAGATCGTCTGATGGTCGAGAATCTTTGGAACATGCATCTCCTCTTTCTTCAAAACATCGCCTCCGTCTATAGTAGAAATTGGTTTGTGAAAAAGTGTATCAAAAGTACTATATTTATATTCTATGCTGAGGGTTGTTCTTAATAAAGTTATTCTGTTCGACAAATAATGAGGTTTTTTGAATAAAAAAATAATTTATATGGGTGATTGTCGAATGATTTGTTCTTTAAAAAGAACAAAAGATGTAATATAATGATAAAAGTAATAGGTAAATAGATCTTCGTGGCTAACAAAAATAATTACCTGTTCGATATAGTAAAATCATTCAATCACAAGAGAGGTGAAAGAAATGTCACATGAAACAAGGCAGTATAAAACAAATAATAAACCTGAAGTATTATCACACCAACAAATAGTATTTGAAACGGCACAGAGTTGGAATAAAGGAAAAGGAAACTTAAATCATCCGGGAACGGGTAACGGTGGAGTGAATTACCCTAATGATCCATACACAGGCCCACATCATGGAAATGGTGGAGGAAATGGCAAAGGAAAAGGAAAGAAATAGATAAATAAATTTAATTATGGATAGAAATCAGTGAGTTGATCTCTATCCATAATAGAACCAAGAGGAGAATCTCATGAACAGCTTGCAAGTTGAAATTGGTGAGCACATTATCAACGTATCCTTCGATTCATATCAGTTATTAAATTTCTTTTCAAAAAACTTCTCCATCTTATCTAATAATAAAAAAAATCCGGATTTGATCGTAGCAATATCATCTGGCTATGGAATCCGCTTCGTTCATTACCAAGTGTCCATCACTGAACACGCTCAAAGTATTCAGTATGAAAGACCAGATTACCTCATTAAAGTGGACAGGGATTTTACAAAAGCCGAAATCTTCGCCCATGATGAGCTAGCCCTAAAACATGCACTCATGAATATTTATAGTGCTTTTATTCTCCACCATAACTGGGGATTATTAATCCATTCGTCCTGTGTTATAGATGATCATAAGGCACATCTATTCGCCGGTCATTCTGGAGCTGGCAAATCAACAGCTGCGAAATTGTCCTCACCTAGACCACTGCTTTCAGATGAAGCCACTCTTGTGAAAGTGAGCAAAGACGCGGTCATAATCTATGATTCTCCATTCCGTAGTGAGCAGGAAGGCAGAGGTGATCAATCACCTGTCCCTTTGATCAGTATTCAATTACTATTCCAATCTACGCAAATTGAACGCCTACAATTAATGAAATCTGAAGCGTATATCCAACTTATTGATAAAGTTTTCTATTGGAAACGAAATGGTGAGGAAGTTACAAGGATTATGAAGATGTTAAAAATGATTGTTAACCAGGTACCTGTATATAATCTTAAGTTCCAAAAGAACAATAAATTTTGGGAGTTGATATCATGATGACTAAATTTGTGAAAACCAAGGATTATGAGGCTTCCCGATTCGATGATGAATGGGTCATTTTAAATACAGATCAGTTTACTGCCACCAAGGTCAATGAAGTGGGAGGATTTTGTTGGGGGCTGCTTGATGATGTTCAGACCGTTGATTCGATTGCGGAAGAAGTAAAGCATCATTTCAAGATAGTAGAAGATATAGAATCATTTAAGCAGGACATTGATCAGTTTTTAAGAGATCTTCATCACTATGGACTAGTAACATATGCTGGCTAATCAAGAAGCGATTCATTTAATTTCCAATGTGATGAAGAAGCATAAATGGATCGACTTGCCTGCACAGGGTACCAGTATGTTTCCATATATTCAAGATAGGGATGTATGTACGTTTGTGACGTGTTCACCGGCAGAGCTGCAAAAAGGGGATACGGCTTTGTACCATACTGTGCAGGGGAAATTGGTTACACATCGCTTTGTGAAGAAACAGACAATCAACGATGATACATTTTATATGTTTAAAGGAGATACAAATCTAGGGTTTGACGAGCCTATAAGGGATCAACAGGTTATCGGGAAGCTCATCTACATAAAGAGAAGGAGTAAAAGGATTTCAGCAGGGAGCGTACGTTGTATTTTATGGAGTAAAGCAATCCTTTCGTTGCCTTATTTATCTCAATGGTTGAGAAGTTATCTTAACAGTAGGGATACGGTTAGAATTTAACCCAATCTGGAGTGTAAATATGAAAAAGAGAATCGGTCAATTAATAGCATTAATTAAATTATATCTCAATTTCAGTGACATGAAGAGGACGTTCACCCTGCTTAAGCCATTTCTTTATCGTCAACGGAAAGCCTATGCAGGAATGCTGCTACTTCTATTTACAGATATTTTCTTGACCATTGCGTTTGCCTGGTTTTTTGGGAATATGACAGATGCAGCTGTTCGAAGTGATTTTAATGAATTGAGAAGACTGGTACCTATTGGGGTCTCCCTGGTCGTACTTAGTATCGTGTCAAACTTCGCTTCCATCTTGATTGAGACGGTTACGACCAATGGGCTAAAAAAGGACTTAAAAAATCATTTGTTTCACCATATGTTACGTCTTCCTTTGGGAAGAGTCACCTCTCAACGATCGGGGGAGATCATGTCCCACTTTACAAACGATATTAATAGCGTCGATGGGGTGGTGGGAAGCAGTTTAATCGACTTAATAAGACTTCCTCTTATATATGTTTCAGTATTCATTTATTTATTAAATATTAACTGGAAGCTTTCTTTATTAAGTGTTTCAATTGCTCCTTTAGCAGTCGTTGCAGGTGCTTTTTTTGGTCTGTTGTTACGAAATAACAGTCGGATGATTCATGACATGTATGGAAAAATCAACAGCTTATTAACTGAATCATTACAAGGCTTTCAAGTGATCCGTTCTTTTACAATGGAAAAGCTTATATATAATAAATACGCCTCTCAAAACCAGAAACTCTATGATTTGGAATTAGCGAATGCTAAATTAAGTGGCTGGTTCAATTCAGGGGGACAGATAGTCACCTCCATAACGTATCTAGTTAGTTTGTGTTTGGGTGCCTACTATGTGACACAAAACATCATTACAGTAGGTTCTTTGTTAACCTTTGTTAGCTTAGTGAATCATCTCGTTAACCCTTTAACAGGCCTTGCCGGACAATGGGCTGGATTTCAATGGTCCGTTTCTGCCTTGGAAAGGGTTGTTGATGTATTGGAATCGCCCACAGAGTCTAACACTCTTTCTGCTTACTCATCCCTAAATGATGAACCAACTTCCATCTGCTTTAGTGAAGTGTCATTTGGTTACGATGAAAATAACCGGGTATTTGAAGAATTCAGTTTACACATACCGTCTGGGAAAATGGTAGCCATCGTTGGACCAAGTGGTGCAGGAAAGAGTACACTCCTGAACCTATTACAAGGGTTTTACCTTCCTCAAAAAGGAAAGATATATATAGGGGGTAAGCAGACTGATGAGTTCACGTTATCTCAATTAAGAAGCTCTATCGCTAATGTGCCACAGGAAACTTTCCTGTTTGCGGGCACCATTAAAGAAAACTTACGATTGGCTTTACCTAATCTTTCAGACGAGCAAATTATAACGGCGACGAAAAAGGCGGAAATTTATGATTTTATCGCATCCCTTCCTGACGGTTTCGAAACAGAAATAGGAGAAAGAGGAATAAAGCTATCAGGTGGACAAAAACAGAGAATGGCCATTGCCAGGGCTATATTAAAAGATGCCCCGATTCTATTGCTTGATGAGGCTACGTCTGCTCTGGATAGTGAAACAGAATATTATGTGAAAATAGCTTTGGAATCATTAATGAAAGACCGTACTACGATTGTCATCGCTCATCGGTTATCAACCATTCAACATGCGGATATCATTGTTGTGATGGATCAAGGAAAGGTTACACAAATCGGCAGTCATGAAGAGCTCCTGAATAAGGAAGGTTTATATAAACGCCTTCATGATCTCCAATTCTTTGAAAAGAAAGAGAAAATTGTCGCTTTAAATGCCTAAAGGAAGGGAAGAAGAGATGATGATTAAAACTCTCATTCATTCACTATATGATAAAAAGGCAAGCCGTCCTCACAAGGCTTCTTACTACCACCAGGCAATCGACGAAATAGAATCCCACTCCATCTCCCCCCAGATCTATCACTTGTTAAAGGAGAAGGGAAGCCTTGAAAAAACACCTTTATTCTTTCAAGTACGCCTAAAGCAAAAATACGATGAGGTACTATTCAAAAATATCCTTATCAAAAGTGAAACAGACAAAATCCTTAACTTTCTCGAAAAAGCTAAGATAGAAGCCATTCCACTCAAAGGAGTATATTTTGCCCAGGAATATTTCGGTCACCTGGCTGCCAGAGGGACATCTGATATTGATATTCTTATAAAGAAAGAAACGATGGAAGAAACGGTACAGCTAGTAAAGTCCTTGGGATTCGAACAGGAGGAAGAATGGATCCCGGACCATTTTCATTGTTCCTTTAGTAAACGAATTCCGGGTTCACCTGTGCCACTTGTAGTAGAAATTCATTGGTGTATTGTGAAGGAAAAGACCTCACACTTAAAGATGGCTCCCTTCTGGAAAGATGCTACGTCTTTAGGAGATCATTCCTACATTAAAAGATTGTCTGATCAACATACATTTTATTTCATTTGTCTGCATGGATGGAGACATAACCTGGATTCTCCGCGATATTACCTTGATATCATTCAGTTGATTTATGGCATGAACGATCGAATAGATCTTCATCAATTATTTCAACAAGCCAGAAAAGATGGGACGTTGAAGAGGATGGTTCGTACTCTTTCCATTGTATATGGTGAGTATCCAATGCTCGAGAACATGTTGAAACTGCCTGTAAAAAGACAAATAATGGGTCGTAAACGTGGACTGTTTCGCTATTGGGATTTCATCGACTTTCAATTCTTAAGCTATGACACATTTCAGCATAGTGTGAGAGAGTTATGTAATTGGTTATTTCCTAGAAAGAAGGACATTTTTACGGAATTAAATAAAAAGTATCAAGAGTCTTCCTATATAAATAGTATTATCCTCTTATATAAAGCAAGGTTGGGAAAAGGATTAAAAGCAACGTATCTGTTGGTCAGGGGTGCCAATCAGCCTTAGCAGAAAGCACTTTCCTTTACCCACCCGCCCAAAACCCTTATAATCATACAAATAGATTCCGTTCTCTTCGTGCACCAGCGAATGTGAGTAACCTGCTGCTTCTTGCAGTACAGGTTACTTTTTTATTGGAAAGGGTACGATAAAAGAGAATGAAAAACGGTGCGTAGATAAGGGTTTGATGAGAGATGAAACATTTACATAGACAACATATATGGCTGGGGAGGATCCTTGCTTCCGATCCCGGCAGAAAAAGATTTCAGCAGGCGGGTAAAGCTACGATCAGCTTGATATCGGCTGTGTTTACGATGCTTTTCTTATTGAAGCAGTTCGACCATCCTTCCATCACCCCGGCCATTGTGTCGGGTATGGTGGGGATGCTCGGGATTTTTGTCGTCATGGATGATACGACGGGGAAAAAGAAGATCACGACCTTGCTGGTTGGTGTTTCAGTTGCCGCCGGGATCACACTGGGTTCGGCCTTTGCCCATTACAGTCTCGTGGTGAACGCTTTATTGGTAGGGGTCATTTTTAGCGCTTTTTACTTTTCACGTTTTGCCATCCGCTATTTTTCCATGGGAATGGCAGGGTTTATGTCGATCTATATATCGTCGATTTTACAGCTGGATGTGGCCCATCTTGAATGGTTTTACCTCGGGATCGTCATTGGGCTCGTGTTCGCGTTTCTTTATAACTTCATCATTTTTAAGGATTCTGTCCACATGTTAAGAAGGAGTATGCGTTCGTTTCATATTCAATCCAACTTGACGTTTACCATTTTAATGAAGATGATAGAGGATCCGAATACGAGCGGTAAGCGGAGAAAGCAATTGGACCAGAATGTGAGAAGGCTGAATGAGTATGCGAGAAGCGTAGCGGGTGACATTAATGAAAATGATTTAAAGAAGCTGTGGCCCGGTATCGAAGCGTCGCAACTTCGGTTATATGTCTTTGACACTGAAATGCTCATACAGACTCTCACAGATTCATTGAAAAAGCTGAAGGATCTGGAAGCTTTGGAGGTCATGGAACTCAGGCGCCTGCTCGTATGGGTTATCCGTTCTCTCCGTGACGCCGAGGTACTGGCCCAGGATTATGATCCCCGCTCCCTTGAAGAGGCAGAAAAAGCCATCCAGGCCTTACGTCTCTTATTGTCAGAGGTTCTGAATCAAGAAGAGAAACCTGAAGGCTGGGTGTATCTCCTGAGACGGATCGAGTCCATTGCGAATCATGTCCTGGAAGCGGCCATTACGATTCAGGAATCACTGAAAGTGTCTGAGTACAAGGAATCGACTGTAGAGAGTGATACTGAACCGGAGGAAGAAGACAAGGAAGATGAGTCTGAAGAGGACAAGAGTTTAAAACCGTCTACTCGTAAAGCGATACAGGCCTTGGTAGCGGGAACGCTTGCGATCATCGTCGGGGTTCTGATCGCACCTGCACAGCCGTACTGGGTCTTGCTTACGACCTTTATTGTCCAAATTGGCACTGAAACGGTAGGCAGAACGTATATGAAGGCTTTCCAACGATCGATTGGAACGGTGATCGGCGCCATCATCGGATTCGGAGCCGCAAACCTTGTATCCGGAAATTCACAGCTGGAGGTTGTTCTCCTGTTTGCTGTCCTGTTCCTCGCCTTTTATCTGTTCCCGGTTTCGTATACATTGATGAGCCTATTCATTACGATGCTCATCGCCTTTATGTATGACCTCCTCCTCGGTGGAATCAGCATTCAGCTCATGGGGGCACGTGTCATCGATACGATTGCAGGAGCTATTATTGCCCTGATTGTCTCAGCGTTTGTATTTCCAAAAAGAACAAAAGACAAAGTCGCCGATAGCTTTGATGATTTCTTTGGGGATCTGGAGGGGTATGTTTCTTCCTATATTAACACCTTCATGGTCCCTGAAGACAAAGCGTTGACAGATCAGGCGTTTGATCTGGATCAGAAGCTTCAGGCGATCAAGGACGAGGCACAATCCCTTCTGCAAAGACCGGGATCTTTGACGAGGTCGGGTGTCGGGCGCTGGATCACGGTTGTGACGGCCATTAATTATTACGCAAAGCACCTGCTTGCTTCCTCCCATCGAAAGGTGCCGGCAACGGTTTCAGAGGAGCTCAGCAGTGCGTTTTCAGAAACGGAAGAAAAAATCTCTCAAAACATCGAGACGCTCCGGCAATTGTTAAAAGAACAGGGAAGTGCTCCCGTCATGTGGGATTTAAGCCCGGAGCGGGAAAGAATCGAGACTCAGGCTCCGAGCTGGCGTAAGTCCCAGGTGGACTTTATTCACCATTTCTATTATGTGTGGAGAATCAATCAATCGATCGTGGCACTTGGAGTGGAGTTAGGGGCAGAGGTAAAGAAAGGGTAAAGCGGATTCCGCTTTACCCTTTTCAATGATGGCAGTAGTTTTTTGTCAGTTATTGTTTTAACCTGTCGCAATTCGGGAAGAGCATACCATCGACATGAATTTGAGGTGGAAGAATTGACAACGAACAGTTTATTGCTGACAAAAGAAGATATGACAAACCCTGAGATTGTCCCTCAATGGGTTTTAGAAGAATATAAGAACTTTCATGACGTTGTAACGGATCGTACTTTCCCTTGTTACTTCGGTATGACCGGAGAGAAGAAGGGTGAGCTTCGGTATTCCTATATCAGTCATGACAATTGGGAGCATCTCCCCCAAACGATTCAGGAGTTCATCGACTTGTTTGATGTACCCGAAGGAGAGCGCCTGATCCGTCACGGTTTCTTTTTATTTGTGGAGCCTGAAAGGGAGGAGAGGTCCGTCCCTCATTACAGGGATTATTTCTGGAGAATCCTGCAGTTTCTCCATGGTGAGGATAAGGAGGATTGGCCAGAGGATTATCCAGAGGATCCGGATCATCATTTATGGGCATTTTCCTTTGCAGGGGAACCTTTCTTCGTGTTTGGGAATGCCCCTGCCTACAAGCAGCGAAAGACGAGGGATCTTGGGAATAGCTTAGTGCTTGGATTTCAGCCTAGAAGGATTTTTGAAGGATTGGAGGGTACGTCCAAGGGAGGGATCATGTCCAGGGAAAAAGTAAGGGAGCGGGTCGAAAAATGGGACGGCTTACCGAAGCATCCTAATATCAGTCATTACGGGGACCCTGAACACCGTGAGTGGAAGCAGTATTTTATTGGGGACGATGTGGAACCGATTGAAGGGAAATGTCCATTCCATCATAAATAATGTGAAAGAGTGCCGGGATGTTCCCGGCACTCTTCTTTAATAGATATCCACATTTCCACTGGACACTGAAACATCAATAGTATATTTCCCAGAGCCAGCGACCCCGGAAATATCCCCATCTTCTATCTTCTGATTCTTTAAAGGAAGATTGCAGAAAATATCCCCGCTGCTTGCATTGCCGTTCAATTTAAAGCTCGCGTTCTCCGGTAAATCAAGATTCACTCCACCTGAGCTGACGTCAAAATTCAGGTCTCCCTTTAAAGCATTCATGGTGACCGTCAATTCCCCTGAGGATAAGTCACCTTCAAGGGGACCTTCAAAGTTCGATAACTCTACATCCCCCGAACTGATTTCCACTTTTCCATTCTTTGTGGTGAGTCCGCTTACGACCAGATCCCCTGAAGATCCATCATGTTCGAACACATTTGTCTCGATGTTTTCAAGTTCCATATTCCCTGATCCCATGTCAATGGACAATTCATCAAGCTTCCATTTCGCTGAATCAGATTCTCCCGCCATCACAAAATTGCCGGAGCCGATATCAATTTCCATGCTGTTCCTATATTCTTTCGGAATATAAACCGTTACGTTTGATTTGCGATTGAATCCGATCCATTCATACCATTTATGCTTGACCACAACGTCAATCGTATCTCCATTCCCTTTTAATGTCATCGTCCCTTTTCCCTCTATATCGACCTGTACTTCATTCTTGTCAGTCGGTATGACTTCTGTGTCGCTATTTTCCAGGTCAAGATCGATATGTTTGATATTATTCGTCACTTCAATCCGATCCCCTGACTGACTTTCTTTTGCAAACAATGATGTATTGTCATTTAGGATGACATAGAGCGTCCCCAATGCAAGCAGTGCAATCATGACGGCAAATGCGTTTTTCATTCCAATCCCTCACTTTGGTTTGATTTTCCAATTGATACATTTATTTTAAAGCAGTGGAGAGACTACGACAATGAGCCATAGGATTATTTTTGAATGGGACCAGAGGCGTAGGGGAGCCGGAATTAAAATATCGAAGCGTGGAATCTACTACGATCGTCGCTTGATTTAAATAGGCAAAGGTAGGGTACAAATAGATTAGACAATGCAGATAAGGAAGTGAAATCATGGAAGGAACACCTATGCCCCCAACCTTTTACGAGCAGCCGACCCTGGAGCTTGCGAAAGCACTGTTGGGGTGTGTATTAGTGAAAGAAACGGAGGAAGGAATCGCTTCAGGTTATATTGTGGAAACAGAAGCATATATGGGGCCGATCGACAGGGCCGCACACAGTTATGGAAACAGGCGCACAAAGCGGACGGAAGTGATGTTCCATGAAGCTGGCCGCATATATACATACGTTATGCATACTCACTGCCTCGTCAACGTAGTGAGCGGAGAAAGGGAGAAGCCTGAAGCGATCCTCATCAGAGCGGTAGAGCCTCTCCATGGACAGGAGCTCATGGAAGCGAGGCGCCCCGGTCATGTGAAGAAGAATTGGACCAATGGGCCGGGAAAGTTGACGAAGGCTTTAGGCATTACCATGGAGGATTATGGGGGGAGTTACTTACAACCGCCGCTCATGATTACAGAGGGGTATCAACCTGAAAACATTTCCGCGGGGAAACGTATTGGGATTGATAACACGGGGGAAGCCAGGGATTATCCATGGCGGTTCTGGGTTAGTGGCAATCCATATGTTTCAAGATAGGCCCTCTTTATGAATTTTCTAATAATTTATAGAAAATACACCCCATAAGTACTAGTTATGTGGTATATTTTTCTTATAAGACAAATATCTTTATATGCTGACCATTCGACTGGGGGCTTTGAACCTAAATGATAGATGGGCGCTTACATTTAGGGGAGCCAGTAGCGCAACCGACCACATGCGAACGCGGATAATGCGTTTTTGTGTGGTTTTTTTGTGGGTAAGACCAAAACTAAAGAGAGAGTATAGGGGTCCTATGAACATCTTTACTATTTTCCAAGACGACTTTATCTACCATGATTTTCAGCCATTATATGATATGGGTGAACATCGAACCCTCTATGCTTATGAGGGTCTATTGCGAAATAAGTATAATGAAAATCCCGAAAGTGTATTTCAATCGGCTATGAAGGCGAATATCTTGTACAAACTGGATACGCTGTCCATCTCAAAAGCCCTTGAAAGTTTTTCGGAAAACGGGATCGGGGACTGTAAACTGTTTCTCAATATTTATATCACCACGATCTTGCACCCGAGCTTTCACACTTATTTTTCCGATCTTATGGACCGCCATTCTGACATGAAGGGACGTCTTGTGCTTGAAATTAATGAGTCCAGTGCGGAAGAGCTTTGGCAGAATCCGTTGTTGAAAGAGTCTTTGAAGGAACTGAAGCAATATGGTGTGTGGTATGCGATTGATGATTTCGGGCAGGGGACGTCTTCCATCAAGAAATCCATTGAATATGAACCGGAAATCATCAAGCTTGACCGTTATTTTGCCATGAACCTGGCACAGGATGAAAAGAAACAGCGATTCCTCTCTTTTTTTAGCCAATTCTACGGAAATGATACGTTGATTGTCTTAGAGGGGATCGAAACAAAACAGGATATGCAGGTGGCAAGGGAAATCGGGATAACCATCGGACAGGGCTTTTATTTGGGAAAGCCGAGCCGGTTGCTGGCGTAGACCGGAAGAGTGACTCTGACTTAAAGAGTCACTCTTTTTGTTATTAAATTGTCAGATTTGAAATAAAATTGAAAAATTTTAACATTTCTATTAAACTGAGGAAAAAGAGAATAAAAGGGGATTCAATGTATGAAATATCTCAAGTTTCCGATCAGGTTCATTTTTTATTATATTCTCGGTCTAATTGGGATCCTGGCCGTGAGTATTGCTCCGGAAGTGTTCAAGGAAAGAGGGCTATATAATGTTGTTGGCTACTTGGAGGAGTTCATCAAGTTCATCTTTGTTTTCATGGATGGGGCCAATTGGAGTTACTCATATAAAGGAATTACCGTCGATTTCCTCGATATGCTTTGGGGACCATACTTGTATTCACTGCAAATTATCGGAGGTGCCTTGGGTATAGGGCTTGGTATTGCCTTTATTCTTACCGTCTTCACCGTTTTTTTACCCCGACCGATCACCTCGGCCCTTAAGAAGGTATTGAATCTCCTGGAGACGGTGCCTGATTTAATGTTCGCGTTCATGCTCCAACTGATGATTGTCTATGTATTTAAATATTTCGGTGTGGAACTGATGAATTTTACTGAGTTCGGGGAGGAGAAGATCTTTCTTGCCCCGATGATCACGCTGTCGATCATACCGATGATCTCTTTCTTCCGGATCCTCATTTTCATTATGGAAGAAGAGTTATTGAAGCCTCACATCGAATTTGCCCAAAGTAAAGGGATGTCGAAAGGGCGGATCCTCTTTTCACATGTTTTGAAAAATATCTCACCAAGTCTTTTCTATCATGGAAAGCTGATCATTTGGGGGATGCTTTCGAGTTTATTCATCATTGAAACCATTTTTAACATGAGAGGAATCACCTATTATATCATACAGGATTTCAGGCCGATGGTGATTGCGATCTCATTGATTATGATCTACACACCTTTTTTCATCGTGTACCAGGGTGTCTATCTGTGGATCAATCACGAAAGCAGTGAAGATCACACGAAATATAAGCGGGATAAAACAAAATGGACGGAATGGAAGATATGGGGCTTTCTTTCAACCCTTCGCAGGCTGTGGTGGCAGCATATGCATAATGGCAAGTTCGCCACCGGATTCATGGTGTTATTTGGTTTGATTGCCGCCAGCTTTCTCTATTCGACATTGAAAGAAGAGCCCATCAAACAAATTCAATTTATGAAGAATGACGAGGGGCGGATCATCAGTGCCCCTCCCCATAAACCATTTGGGGACATGATTCTGGGATCCGATTTCTTCGGTTACAGTATTCTCGATCAACTTATTGTAGGGGCCAAGTATACCCTGTTGTTTGCTTTGATTGTTGCTTCCCTGCGGGTGATCGGGGGCTTCTATCTTGGTATTGCCTATCATTTTCACTTAAAAGAAAGCAGGAAGAACTGGCTCGACCGGATGGTGGATTCGATTCACTTTCTTCCTTTAAGTCTTATCGCTTATCTCTTATTAAGACCGGTCCTTTGGGGGCTGCCTGTGTTGGGGTGGGATCACTCGATCTTTGAAAGATTGGTGTTCGAAGCCGTTGTCTTAACGATCCTAGTCCTGCCGTTGACCACTGTGTTAATCGGGAATGAACTTAAATTAATAGGGAAGCAGGATTTTGTCCTGTCTGCGAAGCTCCTTGGAGGTAGCAACAAGCACCTGCTTTGGACGCATCTCTTCCCTCACCTGGCTCCGAGGTTGTTTATTATATGGGGACAGCAATTCATCCAGACGCTTCTTATCCTCGTCCATCTCGGGTTATTTCATCTTTTCCTGGGAGGGACGATCATTACCGGCGGTCTGGTCCCGGATCCACCGAAGTCAGGAACATTTGAATGGTCGGGGCTGATCAGTTCCACGAAAAATTCCCTTATGACAGGCAAGTACTGGATTGTCATTGCTCCCCTCGTTGCCTTCATGATCGCAATCATCGCCATGCAGCTGATTGTACAGGGAGTGAAGGAAATCCAGCAAACGAAAGTCGGGGTGCTGGTGAACGACAAACCAATCAAGGTGAAACGTAAAGCAGTTAAAAAGAAAACGAATCGTCCCGCGGTGGAAGACTTCCAATTTGTCCGCCGGGAAACCTTTAAAGGATAAGGAGGAGACGAAAGGTGAGCAGAAAAAGCGCAAAACTTCCATTGACTGATCAGGAGAGGTCAGCCCTCCGTAAAGCCAAGATACGACTCGGGGATCTACATGAATGTTCTCCTGAACTTCTCCGGGAGAAACTGAACATTACAATGGAAAGATCCCGTTACTTAGTCGGCATGTCCATATTCCAACAGATCCCTTCTATTGGACCCAATATGGCTCACAATGTTGTAGAGGATCTTGGATTTTATACCTTCGAAGAAATCAAGGGAGAGAAGGGGGAAGATCTTATCATCGACTTAGAAAAGAAGTACGGTGTGTGGATGGATCCATGCGTAGAAGACTCACTCAGATGTGTCGTCCACCACGCCAATCACCCTGAAAGCACCCATAACTGGTGGGATTTCACAACAGAAAGAAAAACATATCGCCAAACCCACGGCTACCCTAAAGACCGCCCCACCAAAGCCTGGGATCAATAGGTCCGTCCCTCCTGAATTCCAAGCCGGGAAGCATATTTACGCTTCCCGGCTTGGTTTTTGAGGGACGGACCTCATTCGTATATCCTCCTTAAAATGGACATCATAAAGAAAAAGGAGTGATGCTATATGAGAACCCTTGTTATCTGTTTGCTTATGACGTTTTCTATACCTATGTCCGTTTCAGCAAGAAACATCCTTCCCCTTCCGGCACATCAGAATGAACTCGCGATTGTGATCGATGATTTAGGAAACGACATGAAAGGGACAGAGGAAATTCTGAGCCTTCCTGTCACTTTGACGATCGCGGTCATGCCTTTTCTCCCAACGACCAAGGATGATGCGGAAAAGGCCCATAAAAATGGACATGAGGTCATCGTCCATCTTCCTATGGAACCGATGTCAGGGAAAGCGAGCTGGCTCGGGCCGGGGGCCATCACGACCTCACTATCCGATGAAGAAATCAAGAAGAGAGTGGAGGAGGCCCTGGAAGAGGTACCTTATGCAGTGGGAGTCAATCATCATATGGGCTCGAAGGCCACCGCCGATGAGCGGGTCATGAGGATTGTACTCGGCATATGCAAGGAAAGGGGTTTATTTTATCTGGATAGTAAAACAACAGGAAAGAGTGTCATTCCGAAGCTGGCAAAGGAATTGGGCGTCCCATACCTTGAAAACGAATTATTCTTTGATGATGTCTACACGATCCAGCACATTGGGAAGCAGGCGAGACTCCTTTCAAAGGCATTGGATCGGGATGATGCGACCATCGCGATCGGGCATGTAGGGGTTACAGGCATGAAGGTCGCCACCATGTTAAAAGAATTTCTCCCCCTTTATGAGAAAAAAGCATCAATCGTGCCCCTGTCAGATCTCATCCCCGAATATCATTTGATCGATGAAAGCATGCCTTGATGGCGTCCTTTTTTCACGGACGTATATAATAGGGATTTGTAAAGATTCGGTTCATTCGATGCTTAATTTTTTGAGGAAAGGAAACTCTCCTTTATAATCAGTAGGTAAGAAGGAGATGATTCAGAATGGATTACGCAATCGTGACTGGAGCAACAAGGGGATTAGGGGAGTCCGTCGCCAGGCTGTTTATTGAAAAAGGCATCGGCATGATCAATATTTCCCGTTCGGATAATGACAGCTTACAACAGCTTGCACGTGAAAAAGAAGTCTCGTATGAATTCTTTCCCTGTGATCTATCTCAATCGGGACAAACAGAAGCGGTTTTCCGCGAAGTAGGGTCAAAGGTATTTGGCTCTGAAGCAGAGACGGTATATGTCGTTCAGAATGCCGGCGTGGTGACCCCGATCAATACGTCGGGTGAAGTGGAAAATGAGGCATTGGAAACGAGTGTGCATGTCAATCTGCTATCACCTATGATCGCCACCAATGAATTGCTTAAAGCAGCCAAAGGCTCTGAATCGAAGATGATCATGGTCAACATCAGTTCAGGAGCGGGAAGCCGTCCCGTTTATGGCTGGAGTACGTATTGTGCGACGAAGGCGGGAGTCAATATGCTGACTGAAACGGTGAGCCTTGAGCTCTCAAATACGCATAGCCGTCATCAGGTCATCGCCTTCAGTCCGGGAGTGATGGATACGGATATGCAGGGGGAAATCCGCTCGTCCTCCAAAGAAGCCTTTGCCGAGGTTGAATCGTTCCAGCGCTACAAAGAAGAGGGGATGCTGCGCAGCCCGGACACGGTAGGGGATGCACTGGTGACTCTCGTAACCAAAACCGATATTGAAAGTGGCAAACTGTATCATGTGAATGATTTGTTATAAGAAGAGAGCAGATTCCTGAAAGCGGGATCTGCTTTTTTAGTGGCAACACAAAAAGAGACAAACCCAAGCGGGTTTGTCTCTTTTCCAACAGATTAAGAAGACCGGACCGGGTCTGTATCCGTAACGGATCTCCGGGTGAACTTAGGAAGGGCGAATTGAATCGCAATCAGTCCGCAAACGGCAATCAGGACAGGGTAGAAGGCATATGGGATGATGCTGACAGGTGATATGCCGGCTACTTCCGCCACTAACAGTGCCTGTGCACCGTATGGGATCAACCCTTGAACGGCACAAGAGAAAATATCGAGGATACTGGCTGACTTACGGGAATCTACGCCATACTGATCGCTAAGCGTTTTGGCCAGTGGTCCTGCGATGATAATGGAAATCGTGTTATTGGCTGTGCAAAGATTCGTCGAACTGACTAAACCTGCTGTAGCAAGCTGTGCTCCTTGAGGAGATTTGATCTTACGCGTGGCATGGTAAAGGATCGCTTGAATCCCGCCATTGTGACGAATGAGTTCGACGACTCCACCGATCAGGATGGAAAGGATCACAATCTCTGCCATACCTGTCATCCCGTCGGCTACACTGCCAAAGTAACTCGATGGGGTGAAGCTTCCATCCGCAAATCCGATCATTCCTGCCAACACAATCCCGCCTATTAAGACGACAAATACGTTCAATCCTGCAAGGGCACCGATGATGACTCCAAGGTAAGGAATGATTTTAACCCAATCGAAGCTTCCTGCGTCGACGGAGGATGGAGTCCCCATCGTAAGGACAAAAAGAATCACCATGGTGATGATGGCTGCCGGTAATACAATGAAGAAGTTCACCTTGAACTTGTCCTTCATTTCTGTTTTCTGTGTGCGTACAGCTGCAATCGTTGTATCCGAGATGAACGATAAGTTATCCCCGAACATCGCTCCCCCGATAACGGTGGCCATAGCAAGGGGCATGGAAATGTCGGCTCCTGAGCTGATGCCCACTCCTATCGGGGCAAGTGCGGCGATCGTCCCCATGGAGGTCCCCATTGATAAGGAAATGAAAGCAGCGATGATGAATAATCCAACAATGACCAGATTACCAGGAAGCACGGATAGGGCAAAGTTGACGGTTGAATCAACGGCCCCCATCTTTTCTGCTACACCGGAAAACGCGCCGGCTAATAGGAAGATAAAAACCATGATCATGATATCCGGATGCCCGGCGCCTTTTGCGAACCGTTCAACCTTAGAGGTCAACGATTCTTTACGATTCATCGCCAGGGCAACAACCGCGGCAATGATGATGGATACGAGAACAGGGAATGCATAAAAATCTCCTGAAAGGATCCCCGCTCCAAGGAACAGTGAAACAAATATGATCAAGGGCAATAAAGCCAGTACATTACCTTTTTCTTGGTTCATGTCAAACACTCCTTTGTCGTGTGAAATCAAATAAAAAAACCTCTTCCAACATAAGAAGAGGTTTCATTCAAACGAAACACTCCTCTTATCTTTCAAGCATTACGCTTGCTGGATGTGGCACAGCACTCATTATGAGTCCGCTGCCGAGACATCACAGGGCCAGTCCCTCCGTCTCTCTGGATAAGAAGATATGTTATTCAGTTCATTTAAAATATACTTCCATACTTTAAAGGGTTTAATCGAAAAAGTCAAACGGTAATTTATTGGAAATAAAACGAAGAACCCGGCCACAGCAGCTGGATCAAACAAAAGCGGAGGGAGATTGCTCTAGCAAGGCATGCTTTAGAAATCGCGGGACTTTATCCATAAAAAGGTATAAATTCATAGACAATTGAACGGTCAAGGTCTACTATAAGATAGACAAAAAACATCTTGGGGGATACGGTAGTGGAAAGAAATGTGCGAAATCAGATTTTTACGTTACAAGGGTTTTATCTATTGACCTTCTTCGGGGTTGGAAGTTTATATCCTTTACTCAGTGTCTATTTAAGTGAAAGTGTGGGATTAAATGGGTATCAGATCGGTACCATTATGTCTGTCGGCCCGATCATGATGATTTTCTTTCAGCCGATATGGGGGATGGTCAGTGACACAACCAATAAGCCAACCGTCGTGTTAGGATTAACTTCCTTAGTTGCAGGGATCTTTGCGCTTGGGTATTTATTCATGGATGTTTACTATGGACTATTGGTGGTCGCGATTTTAGTTGCGATCTTCCAAAGTGCCATCATCCCCGTATCCGACAGCATCAGCTTGAAGTATACAAGTAAAGTCGGTTATAACTACGGTAATATTCGTCTGTTCGGCTCATTGGGATTCGGGATCGCCGTGTTCATCATGGGGAGGCTTTCGGAAGGATTCATCGGACCGACGATCATTTTCTACTCTTTCTTTATCTGTCTGGTCCTATCGGGATTCCTATCCTTCCGTTTTCCTAAAGAGAGAGCGGCAGCAAAACTTGATCTAAAAGCCGGGATGAAGGAATTATTCACGATGAAAAAGTTTCTGATCTTCCTGGCCGTCACGTTCCTGGTGTTCGGCCCGAATTTAGCCAATAACGTGTATTTCGGATTATTCGTTGAAGATTCAGGTGGTACGTACGCCGGAATCGGTCTCGCATTTCTGATTGCCGTCCTGTCAGAAGTACCGTTCATGAGAATCGCGGGAGGGTGGATTGATAAGTTCGGTCTCTTGACCGTAGCGGCACTGGCAGGTGCTGCATCCATGATCCGCTGGCTATTTTACTTCACAGAGCCAAGTCTATGGCTGGTATATTCTTCAGCAGTGATGCAGGGTCTTGCCATCGGATTATTCATTCCTGCGGGTCTCCGCTACATTAAAGAAATCACGCCGGCACATATTACAGCTACTGCTGTCACGGTTTATTCCGCCATCGGAAATGGCCTCGGGAATTGGTTCAGTACCTTCGTGGGAGGTTTCATCTATGAAACCTATTCCATCTACACGGTATACCTCTTCTTCGCAGTCCTGTCACTCCTTGGCATCTTCCTCTGCTTCGTCCTAATGAAAGAAGAAAAGAAGAATGCACTAGCTTACTAAAAAACAGGCATCCGCTACCCGTGGATGCCTGTTTTTTATGTAAAATGAATAAAAGGAAGGATTTTCCTTATAGGATGTATAAGTATATATAAGTGGCTTAATCCCCGGTTGATTGTACAGCTCAAAAAAAGAAAACGTTAAAAGGTTTTGATTTTAGATATTTGTGGTACAAAAAGGATAAGTCATTCATTGAAATTTATATAAATACAAGTTAAAATAATATTATTAGAAAATTCTTTCAATTAAAAAGAGAACGATCACTTTAACTAAAAAGGGGACTTTAAAATGGAAAATACATTCGTTTACTCAAAAGAGAATGCAAACCTTGGGGATACGATCCAATTTAAAAGAAAGAAACATGTCATCAATGGTGTCGTCACGACCTTAAGAGAAAATACCGTCATCGTGAAAATGGACAGGGAAATTGCGAAGAAACTGGATTTACCCGATGATCAAACGGTGGTAGCACATAAAAACTATGTGGTGACAGAACGAGCAGAAAACGATACACAGCCTGTATTTGTTTATGATGGGTGGAATAGCGCATTAAAAGCCTAAATTTCAGCCTTCAAATAAAATACCCCTGATACGGCCTCACCATCAGAATGGTTGTAGACGTATCAGGGTTATTTATGTTGTGCAGCTTATTTTAGTCTCGCGACATATTCCTCGACCATTTCCGTAATCACAAGCTTTCTTTGCGGAACGACCCCGCGTCTTGCCAGGGTATTGATTTCATTTGTTACTTGATTAATGTGATCCGTTGTAAAAGGTTTTCCCTCAGAACAAAGCTGAACAGCTTCGTCAATCGCTTTTTCTCTCTGCTCATCCAGTTTCATAAATTGCTGAACAAGCTGATTTTGCATGTTGGAATGCTTGGAAATTTCTTTGTGCACACTCATGATCTCATCCCTCTCTTTTTCTTTCACAATAAGTCTATTATGCCTTTTTCTATCCGCACATGGCAATCTCCAATCAACCCTTCTATAAGATGGGGGACAACAGCCTTGATATGGATTCCTTCACTTTGATCGTCAAAGGTCTTTGATGATAGTCTTCCATCGTTAATTCCGTGCTCTTTTCAATGTCGTTTCTAAACACAGCCCCTAGATTTTCAGAGAGTGCCTGATCATATAAAAAGGCATTGACCTCGAAGTTTAATCGAAAGCTTCGTACATCGATATTGGCTGTACCGACAGAAGAAATGACCTCATCGACGACAATCGTTTTGGCATGTATAAATCCATTATCGTAAATATAAATTTTCGCTCCGGCTTTCAGGAGCTCCCCGATATACGAATACGTCGCCCAATAGACAAATAGATGGTCGGGTTTATTCGGGATCATGATCCGGACATCCACCCCTGTAAGAGAAGCAATCCTTAAAGAATCGAGGAGACTGACGTCTGGAATGAAATAAGGGGTCTGGATGTAGATCGATTCCTTGGCTGATGAAATCATTTTGATATAGCCGTTTTTTATCTGCTCCCATTCCGAGTCGGGGCCGCATGTGACAATCTGAACCCCTGCATCCCCCGTGAAAGAAGGCGGGGGAAAATATCGCAGGTCATAGGCGATCTTCTTGGACCGGCTGGCCTGATTCCAATCGAGGATGAACCTTGTCTGCATGGCGAGTGCAGAACTGCCGGCGATTCTGAGGTGGGTATCCCGCCAATAACCGAACTTTGGATTCAAGCCCAGGTATTCATCTCCGATATTAAATCCGCCTACATAACCAACTTTTCCATCAATGATCACAAGCTTCCTGTGATTTCGATAGTTTAAGCGGAGGTTGATAAAGGGGATCTTCGAAGGGAAAAACACTTCCACCTCACCACCGGCAGAGAGGAGTTCCCTAAAGAATCCCCGCCTCGTTCGCCGGGACCCCATTTCATCGTATAGGACCCTGACCTTTACGCCTTTCTTAGCTTTTTCCGTGAGCTTCTTCAAGATGCGCTTACCTAGTTGATCTTTTTTGAAAATATAATATTGTATATGAATATGATCATCTGCTGCGTCGATGTCTTCTAATAGCGCTTCAAACTTGTCTTCTCCGTGTGTATAGTAGGTGACCTCATTATCCTGGGTCAATAGAGCCTCATTATTGATCAAATGCATATAAATAAGATCCTGATAACGAAAGGCGATTTCATTTTTAAAAGGAAAACGATGTTCCTTCAAGGATTGAATCTGATTGTGAATAAAGCCTTCAATTCCGATCTTTTTCATATCCTCCCAGTCAAATAACCTTTTCCTGCTCAAGTTTTGCCCGAATACCAAATAGAGGATGAAGCCCAGAAATGGAATGAAGAACAATACCATCAGCCAGGCCCAGGTCGCTCCCGCATCTTTCCGCTCCAGGAATATGATGACAGCGGCAAGGATCAGGTTTAGAAAAAATAATACCCCTAGAAGAGCAGATAGGATACTCATCATGTTATGGCTCCTTTGACTAACTTTCTATCAATAGTATACCTGAGAATGGAATAGAAAAAAATGACAAGAAAAAAGAGCAGGGACCTGCTCCTGCTCTTTCGTATAAGTTTGTTATTCATTTACTGCTTTTTTAGGCATGTCACTTTGGCGCTTTGGCCAGCATTCGACATTCTTTAAACCGGGAATGTCATCTGCATAGAAGACCGGATCCAATCCTTGACGACGCTGCGTCATATAGTTGTCCAAAGCTTTAAAGGCAATCGGTGCCAGGACACCGATGGCAGCCAAGTTCGTAAGGGCCATCAGGGCCATTGAAAAGTCAGCCAGGCTCCAGACGATATCAAGACTTGCGACTGACCCGAAGATCACCATTCCCAGTGCAATGAAGCGGTAGATCATAAGGCCGGTCTTGCTTTTATTAATGAATGGGAGATTGGCTTCACCATAATAATAACTCCCAATGATGGAACTGAAGGCAAAGGTAAAGATGGCAATCGCCAGAAAGATTCCGGCCCATGAGTTAAAGTGTTCAGACATGGCTGCCTGAGATAGTTCGATTCCCGTTAAACCGGAACCGTAGGCGTCTGACGTTAAAATGATAAAGGCCGTCGCGGAACATACGAGAATCGTATCAAAGAATACCCCCAGTGCCTGGATGAACCCCTGCTTGACTGGGTGGGAAACCGATGCCGTAGCCGCCGCATTCGGTGCACTACCCATTCCGGCTTCATTGGAGAATAGCCCACGCTTTACTCCGTTCATGATTGCAGCTCCGATACCCCCACCGACGACTTGTTCAAAGCCGAAGGCACTCTTGAAAATCATGGCGATGACGCCGGGCATTTCCGTGATATTCGTAATGACGACAAATAGAGCGAGTACAATATAAAAGCCTGCCATGATCGGTACAATGAAAGATGAAAAGTTGGCTATGCGTTTCACACCGCCAAAGATGATGAGTGCAGTCAAACCGGCCAGCACAATTCCAATGACAAACGTATTGATGCCAAATGAATTACTGAAGGCTGTTGCGATGGTATTACTCTGGACAGCATTAAAGGTTGTCCCAAAGGAAAGGATGATGGTAACCGCAAAGATCGAACTCATCCAGGGCTTGCCCAGTTGTTTCTTCATATAGTAGCCGGGGCCGCCTTTGAAGCCTACCTTATCCTTTTCTTTATAAATTTGTGCCAATGTGCTTTCGACAAAGGCGCTGGCTCCTCCCAGGATGGCGACGAGCCACATCCAGAAGACCGCTCCAGGTCCCCCAATTGCTAAGGCAATGGCTACTCCTGCTAAATTACCTGTACCAATTCGAGTACCTGCTCCAATAAAGAATGCCTGTAAGGAAGAAATCTGCTTTTCCCCTTCTGCTTCCACGACATCTTTATCCCCTAATAATCGAAGCATTTCACCTATGTGGCGAATTTGAACAAATTTAGATCCGATTGTGAAGTATAATCCTAAAATGAGCAGTACACCGATTAAAATATACCCCCATAATATGGAGTTTGCTTCCGTAACTAAATTGTTTAGAATATCCATGATAACCCCCTCAAAAATTTGTGTCGGTTACATATATTATTATCTGAAAATTTAAAATGAAAGTCAAGTTATTATCTGAATATTAAAATATTACCAGCTTTTATTTAGTGAATCGAACTATTTTATCATAGTAATAAAGGTTTTCAGGATGCGGGTAAGACAAAAGTAATAGGGTGAATTATTATCTTGAAATAACTTATTTAGATTTATTTGTATAATGTTTTTATGTGGGGTGTGTAGCTCGGAACACACAAAAAAAGCCATAGAAATCCATGGCGGCGGTTAAGCGTTCAAGCTATTAAAATAGGATAAATAATGGCAGTGATCTTCGATTAGTAAAAATCCCAAAATCCTAAAACAAATAACAAAATCCCCGTGATCATTGAAATACCAAATAACATAAATAAGAAATCAAGAATGCTGTCGGCGAAGACTCTTTTGCGGTTCTCACGTTTAAAATGACGAACTTCTTTACGGTACGATCGTGCAGCACGACTCATACAAAACCTCCTCCTCCATAAACACCTTTTGCATTAATCACAAATTCGTCACAAACAAAGAAAATCCTTCCTGAAAATGAAAAAAATGACGATATACCCATCTCTTCGTCATAATAAGTCGATTAAGATCTCTTTACATGCTGAATAAGGGGCTGCAGAAGCCCCTTATTCAGTAAAAGAAAGCTATGAAGTTTCAGCTCTTAAACCTTTATTAACGAAGGTGATTCTGGGAGATTCCGCTTAAGGCGCTTCCGGCGCTTTGATCGGATTTCTGCTGTACTGCCAAATCTCCTAAAGCCAGCATCCCGACCAGCTGACCGTTTTCCACAACAGGCAAACGGCGCACCTGATGCTGGGACATCAAAGCCGATGCTTCTTCTACGGATGCATCAGGAGAAATGGTCACAACTTGCTGTGACATAACCTGAGAGACATTTCCCTGTGCACCTTGAGAAAGCCCACGAGTCGCAATATCGCGGTCAGTAATCATCCCGACAACCTGTCCATTTTCAACGACAGGAACGGAACCAACGTTTCTGGAACTCATCTTGGAAGCGACGCTCTCAAGTGAATCCTGGTTAGAAGCTGCTTCCACATTTGTCGACATAATATCACGTACTTGCATGAAAAATTCCCCCTTGATCATAATGGCAGTACACCCTTATTATCCACCCTATTTCCGCCCTTATTCTGAACATGTTTTTCCAAACTTAGTTGAGCTTTTGGAGGGACGGACCTTCCTCATTCAGCTGTTTATTTCGCAATAAACAGCTGTGTCCAGTACGACCCGTAAGTCCCACCATCGACATACCCTACGCCTACATGTGTATAGGCCCTGTTGAGAATGTTCTTACGGTGAACCGGACTGTCCATCCAGTCCCGGACAACCTTTGCAGGACTCATTTGACCGGCAGCGATATTTTCACTAGCTTCGCTATATACGATGTGGAAACGAGTGATCATCTCCTCGGGGGTTCCGTAGGTCGGGCTTCTATGGGAGAAATATCCGGCATCCCTCATATCCCGGGACTTATACAAAGCGACCCCAGAGAGATTTCCGTCAGCCTGAAGAGGAGGGAGGCCGTTTTTCTCCCGTTCCTTATTTGTTAATTCAATGACTTGGTTTTCGAATGAACTTTGGGATGTGATGCCAGGGATCTTAATGTTTTGACCCGGATAAATGATGTTTGGATCTTTCAACTGGGGATTCGCACGGATCATTTCAGATAATCCGATTTGGAACTCCCTGGAAATGGTCCAAAGTGTATCTCCTTTTTTTACAATATACGTGCTTACGGCATTTATTTTATGTAGACCAATTAGACTAAAAAAAAGGGACGTTGTGATTAGAATACATGTCAATTTAGTTTTCATGAGTATAAATTGTGTAATTCGAAACAAATTATTCTTCTGAAATGTGTAAAAGTAGGATTATCGTTTCATTTTTAGGGAAAAGGAAAACCATATTACAATAAGTGAAACCTTTTACGGAGTAAAACGTACAAATAGGTAACGATATTTTAAAAAGAGGTGAATAACGTGGTAAAGGAGAACGATCGCTTTAAAAAAGTGATAACGAAATTGTCGAACGTCGGTGTGAATATTTCAAAAACGAAATCAAGACGGGAAATTCTTCATTCACTAAAGCAGTATCAACCATTACCTAAGACGTTAACACAAGATTCATAATCCATGCTTATCCGAATTATGGGACAGACATAATTCCCGATTCTTCCCGATATACTATAGCTAAAGGTAAAGGGGAGGGTTAGGCATGGAAAGAATGATGTTTGATCCACAAGCATTAAAGGAAATCAGAAAGAAGGCAGATGAGATTTCATACTACTGTATGAGCCGGGACCAGCTTGCAGATCCACATCGTATAAGCATGGCATTGGATCAGGTCTGTCGTGCACTGGCTATGTTTGCAGAAATGGAGCTTCATCGCATGCAGCATCAGCATATTCCCTATGACCCCCAAAGCTATATCAAAGGGCGTCTCGGAATTGCCTATCGATCTGTACTCCAAGTCCCTCAGGAAGACTCGAATACGGCATAGTAAAAGAGGTTGACCCAAAATTCATTGGCTTCAAAAGCCGGTAAGTACCCATGATAGGTTGAAATATTTTCTAATCATATGGCCTGGTCCGATAAGGATGATCATCACTCATCGTTTTGGGTCAGCCTCTTTTTATGTACCATACTAAATCTATAGGTTAGGTGACGATATTCATGGCGAGATTTTCGGAAGTATTGCTTATATGCAATGGCAAGGCAGGTCAAGGGACACTCGAAACCCTGTTGAAGGATGCCGTTCCCCCTTTATTGGATATCTGCAACGAACTCATCATTCATAAAACAAAAGAAAAGGGAGATGCAGAAAGGGTCTGCAGGGAATCAGGGAGTCGCTATGAGCTGGTGGTCATCATGGGCGGGGATGGTACGATCCACGAAGCCATCAATGGGCTATCTGTTCTCAGTGATCGTCCGCTTGTCGCCATTCTTCCTGGTGGCACATGTAACGATTTTGCCCGCTCCCTGCGCATTCCGATGAATATTGGACAAGCCGTCCGTCTTATAACCGAACAGCCTTATGAACAGGAAATCGACATTGTGAAAGCAGGAGAGAGGTATTTCAGTAACTTCTGGGGCACGGGATTGGTTGCCCAGACGAGCGATAATATTGATGTAGGATCAAAGAGCGTCCTCGGGAAACTGAGTTATTATATCAGTGCATTCCAATCGATTCAGGATTCACCTATCCTGAATGTGAAGGTCACGACGGAAAATAAGGTAGTGGAAGAAGAGGTCGTCATGCTGTTGGTCGCAAACGGACGTTCGATCGGATCCAATCCACTGCCTACGTGTATCAATATGGACGATGGATTGATGGACATATATGTGGTGAAGAAAAGTGGATTTCCATTGCTGAAGGAATTTCTCGTCATTAAAAGTACTGGCAATATCAGCGAAGAATATGACGATATTATGCACATTCAAGCAAAAGAAGCCCATATTGAACTCGGACAGGATGAGAAGCTTGATATGGATGGGGAACTCTATGAAGGCAGCAGGCAGTCCCTACGCGTATTACATAAGCATCTGCGCTTTGTCGTGGGAGCTTCCGAATAAAAAAGGAGCATGGGATGATCCCATGCTCCTTTTTAGATCAGCTGATCAAGGAGTTTGCTTTTTCTTTTTGATGACCAAGTAGACGAGATAGACAAGAATCAGTACACCGCCTGCAGCAAGTGTCAGTATAGTGAAGTTCTCTTCGATAAAAGGTTTTGCTTTCGCTCCCAATGTGAGAATGATTGCACCCTCCAGGAAAAAGCGAATCCCCCTGCCGATGATCGACCAGATCACAAGTACCCGGATCTTCACGCCGGAAACCCCTGCGAATATGGTGAAAATCTTATACGGGACCGGTGTCAGACCTGCAATCAGTAATGCCATTGGGCCGAACTTTTTGAAGTACTCTTCTACTTTTTGAATTCTTGCTTCAGAGAATAGCCGAACAAGAATCGGGCGACCCAGCTTTTTCCCGATCAACCATCCAAAAAGGGCTCCGATGACGGAAGCGATCGTCGTATAAAGTGCGTAAAGCAGTGCACTGCCGGGGTTGGCAATCGCCAATGGAATCAGTAATACATCAGGTGGAATGGGGAAGAAAGATGAATCTGCGAAAGAGACGATGATCAGTCCCCATACACCGTAATCCATTAACCATGCTTCGAACGTGTGAAGTAGTTCAGACATAAGTAATCTCCTTTATGAATAAAGCGTTAGTTTCGTTTTTAATAGAACATAAGAAAGTATATCACTTTTCATAAAGGGAGTCATGAAATATCCTATTCCACCTGTACTTAAAGAACTGAATCGTTCACATTCTCGAAATAAATCTATTTCTCGGGAAATAGTGACAGTATTCTTTCGGATTCTACATTTCAGCAGGGGATTTCGTCCCCAATAATCGCAATCCTTCGGCAAGGACAATCCCCACGGCATGAACCAGGGCCAGACGGGAATGTTGCTGATTGTCACCCGAAATGATTTTGGTTTTAGCATAATAACGGTTGAAGCTTTGTGATGTGGCGATTAAATATTTGGCAATGACAGATGGAGCATAATGCTGCCATGCTTTTTCGATAATTTCCGGAAATAACCGCAGCTGTTTAATCACGTCCCAGCTTTCGGCATCTTCAAGACCTTCAAATGTCAGTGGCTCGCTCTGACCTGCTTTTCTAAGGAGGGACTGGGCTCTCGCATATGTGTATTGAATATAAGGACCAGTTTCCCCTTCGAACGTGAGCATATGTTCCAGGGAGAATTCAATATCATTGAGCCGGTCATTTTTCAGGTCATGAAAAATGATGGCCCCGACCCCGACATCTCGAGCAACCGCATAAGCATCTTTTAAGTCAGGGTTTTTTTGCTTGATGTTGTCCTCCGCCATTTTGATTGCTTCCTGAAGCACTTCTTCAAGTAGGATGACCCTTCCTTTTCTTGTAGACATCTTCTTTCCATCCTTTAAATACAAACCGAATGGAATATGCTTCATTTCATCCGCCCAATTGTACCCTAGCTTTTTCAACACATTCATCACTTGCTGGAAATGGATGGTCTGCTCCTGTCCTACAATGTACAGGGCTTCATCAAAGGCATATTGACGATGACGATAAAGGGCAGCAGCAAGGTCCCGTGTGGCATAAAGGGTTGCTCCATCAGTTTTCTTGATCAGGCAGGGTGGCAGATTCCCGTCATCCATCCTAACGACTTGTGCCCCTTGGGATTCCTCAAGGAGATGTTGTTTCTTGAGCAGGGTCACGACTTCTTCCATCTTATCATTGAAGAATGCTTCACCGTTATAGGAATCGAACTCGACGCCAAGTAAAGAGTAGATCGTCTTAAAGGCTTGGAGTGATTCATCTTTAAACCATCTCCAAAGCCCGGTAATCTCTTCATCCCCGTCTTCGAGGAGCTTAAAGGCTTTTCTTCCTTCTTCCTCAAGGGAAGCGTCGAGTTCTGCTTCTTCATGAAACTTTTTATAAAGAATGAACAACTCAGCAATGGGATTCTCTTTGACCTTATCAGGGTCTCCCCATTTTTTGAAAGCGACGATCAGTTTGCCGAACTGTGTTCCCCAGTCTCCGATGTAATTGATTTTTTCGGTACGATAGCCGCATTTTTCGGCAATGGTGGCAATGGCATTGCCGATGACCGTTGAACGGAGGTGCCCCATGGAAAACGGCTTGGCGATGTTGGGGGAGGACATGTCTAATACGACGGTTCTGTTTTCTCCAAAGGTGTGGGTTCCATAATCCTTTCCTTTCGCCAATATCCCCGACACGATTTCTTTTCCTGCTTTACTACCGTCAAAATGGATATTGATATAAGGTCCAACCGCTTCCACCTTGGTGAAAAGGGGAGAGGTAATCTCAGCGGCCATTTCCCTGGCGATCTGTGCTGGAGCTTTTTTCATGGTTTTGGCCAACTGGAAGCAAGGGAAGGCTAAGTCCCCTAAATGACTATGCTTCGGAGTTTCAATCAAATCGTATAGTTCTTTCTCGCTCCAGTCCTGCAGGAGCTGAGTCTTTAATTCTTGGGCAAATATTAATTTCAAGTCCATCTTGTTACACCTCCCATTAGTATAAAACACAAAAAAACCCGTCTCTATACAGAGACGAGTTTAGCTCGCGGTACCACTCTTATTCCCGATTAAGGACACTCATTGTATAACGGGAGATCCCGGTCCTTCCCTACTGATTTCAAGAAGAACTTCTCAGAAGTGCGGTTCATCCAGGGCTTCATACCGGGCTCCCACCGCCCCCGGCTCGCTTAAGATCCACGTCGGGATTACTCTCTTCTTCACAGAATATTCCATATCTAATTACTATTATTTTACACATTTCCCGGATGAATGCAACCGGGAATTAGGAATCTTCTGAAGAAAACATATACGTCTTATGATGAAACCTCATACTGAACACAAGGCCGAGGGCCAGCATATTCCCCATGAGGGAGCTCCCTCCATAACTGATGAACGGAAGGGGGATACCGGTGATCGGGAGTAACTGGATCGTCATTCCGATGTTCTGGAACACATGGAACGTGATCATACTGATGATCCCCGCACACACATAAGCGTTGAAAGGCTCTTTCGTATCAAGGGCCGTCTTGGTTAGGTGGTAGATCAGCAGGAAATATAAGCTGATGACGACACTTGCGCCGATAAATCCGTATTCTTCACCGATGACACTGAAAATAAAGTCTGTATGATTTTCCGGGATATACACTTCCCGGTCACTGTAGCCTTTCCCGAAAATCTGTCCCGAACCAATGGCGTTAAGGGAGTTGATCAAGTGAAATCCTTCTAATTTCGCATAATTGTACGGATCGAGCCAGGCATAGATCCGTCCGAATTGGTAAGGTTTCACGTTTAAATATTTCTCCAATAATTGTGGTGCCCATATGACCAGTGAAAGGATGCCTGCACCTAAGACTCCGATCGAAGCATAGATAGGCACAATCAGCTTCCACGTAATACCTGAAACGAGGATGATACCCGTCATGATGGCTAGTATGACCAATGATGTCCCTAAATCCGGCTGCTGCATGATGAAAGCAAGTGGGAGAAGGGTGGTCAAGCCGATTTTAATCAATAACTGAAAGTCTGTCTGCACTGTTTTTCTTGGATTAAGTTCATGATGATTGGTAATGACACGTGCCAAAGCAAGGATTAAGAATGTCTTCATGAACTCTGAAGGCTGTATCGATCCAAGCGGTCCAAGCATGAACCAGCTTTTGGCCCCATTCCGGTGAGGTGCGATGCTTTCCGGAGAAATCAATAATAAAACGAGCAAGAAGATTCCTGCGCCGTATATGTACCAGGCAAGCCGTTTATACTGATCTGAGTCGAGAAATAACGCAGCGCCGATGATGATACCGCCCACTACGTACCAAAAAGCCTGTCTAATCACAAAGTTTGTCCCATATTGCCCTGAGGTCTGGGCACTGCTGATTCCCATTGCACTTACAATAAAGAACAGCATCAATAAAAAGAGAAGACCCCAATCGATCTTATCAGCAAATCGCTGGCGAGTTTCCATAATCTATTCACCTGAATTTCTAAAGATTTCACATTCCTAGTCTAATAGAAATGAAAGGAAATTTCTACTCATGACACGAGAAATTCAAGAACTTCTGTCGGGATATGACAGGTATTTGGAACAGGTGATTATTTGTATTCACTGGGAATGTTGATGGCAGAAGGGATTAGGGGGAAAACAGAGAGGGGATATTCCATTTATTACATGTTTATAGTGGGTAATTGATATTGAAATAGATTCTATTTATAAATATGTGGTTTAGAAGCTGATATCGATGCTAATCTTCAACACATAGTACTGAAATATGACTATTTCCGACAATTCCCTGCGACTTTTGTCATCATTTTGAAATGAAATAGAAAAGAACAAGTAGGTCCTATATTTGATAAAATAGAAACTATGAACTGTGCACCGTGTTAATCAGATGGAGGGAATGTTCTTGAAGGCAAATAACCAAGTTAAAGATATCATCTATGTTCACAAGAATCCGGATCGCCACTATGTCGTTTCGTACGGAATCCATTTCAACGAGTTTGCAATGAATGCCCGTAAACCCTTAAAGAACTTACTTCTCATCAAGCATCAGTACGAACATGGTGCTTTCAATATACATACCCATATGGAATATGTAGAAAAGGACGAAATGAAGAAGATCATCGATGACGGGGTTCAGAGCTATGGAGACTTCTGCTGGATCGATTTCGAAGAAGAGGTCGGAGTCGATGAATTGAACGGACAGGAAATTGCAGAACTCCTTTATATGGGGCATATCAAGCAGCCATTGAACCCTCCATTTTATTCCAAACTGAATAACCGCTACGCCTATCTTTCCCATGATGACGGCTGGTTCAATAAGGTTTATTACCGGGACTTTGAGGACTTCTATCATATGCTGGGGGCGACCCTTTCATCAAAGCTCAGTACGATGAAGAGTGGAAAAGGCCTCTTCGGTATGAAGAAGGAAAAACCCTACCCTGTGATCGGAAAGGAAGTCATTCATTCCTTCCAGGATAAGTTAAAAGAAGGAATGGTCATCTCCCTTGAAAAAGCAGTATTGACAAGAGGGAAGATCGAGATTCCCATATGGGTGATCGGTGATTATTATGACATGGATGAAATGACAGAGGATTATAAGCAGATTCGCAAATTACCGGCGAACGGGTTACTTTCATATGACCGTAAAACCAAGAGCTGGAGCGCCTTACTTAAATGAAGGACCGTGACGTTTTAGCAGATATTTCATTCCATGACACGTTGGTGCAAGCCGTCTTTCTCGAACGTCTCAATCGGTTTGTGCTGGAGTGCGAACTTCCTTCAGGTACAAAAGAAAAAGTCCACTTACCCGATCCGGGCAGGCTCAAGGACTTATTGGTACCCGGAGGGCCGATCTGGCTGCAGGAATCCAAGGACCCCAAAAGGAAAACAAGGTGGTCAGCGGTTATGACCCATGATGCTGTAAATGATATGTATGTTTCCTTGAATACGCAATATCCAAACCGGTTGGTACTGGAAGCCCTGCAGTTGGAAGTACTGGAGGAGCTGAAGGGCTGGCGCTTGGAAAAAGCCGAATATAAGGTGGGGGGTTCACGCTTTGACTTCCTCCTCACTCATAAACAAAATGATGAGAAATTACTACTCGAAGTCAAAAGCGTCACGATGGTCGAGGCCGGAATGGGTAAATTTCCCGATGCCGTCACAGCAAGGGGAGCGAGGCATGTAGAGGAACTGACCCATTTGCAGATGAAGGGAAGCTATCAAGCTGCGGTCTTATTCATTGCCCAACGCACGGATCTCAGGGGAATCACTTCCGCTCCTGAAATCGATCCCCATTTTGCCCGGGTCATGGAAGAAGCCGCAAGACACGGGGTCAGGTTCTTCGGGAGAAAATGCATTGTCACGCCTGAACGCATCTCCCTCAGTGGGTCTATCCCCGTTTACACAGAAAAGGATTAATCTCGCCGTGCCCCGCCCGAGATTAATCCTTTTTTTAATGTCCCTATTCCACCACTACTTTAGCCGTCGCTTTATAGTCCTGATCCCCCTTGGCGGTCATCCAGACGGTCAATGTATAAGAGCCGCTTTCCACCTTTGGGAGGACGATTTCACGGGAAAACGCTTCCCCTTGTTTCACTGTGATTTCCTGTAATGCCTGTGTATACATTTTATTCTTTGAATCTTTATAAACGATCTCGCCTTTTTCGTTTCGAAGTTCATAGTCTATCGTCTGGCCTGATGAGAAAGAAAATATTTTCTCCTGCTCTGTTTGGTTTTTTACACTATATACATACACCATTTGACCATCTGCATCTTTCTTGGTTAATGAAGGTTCCATTTCGCCTGCGACAATTCCTTTCTGTACAGAAATATCTTCACCCGCTCCCTGTTCGGTCTCATCTTTTACCGGCTGGCTGTCGTTTTCATCAGCTGTTCCACAGCCGGCCATTCCCGCTATAAGAATGAATATCATCATGAATCGCTTCACGCTAGAGTCACCTCCTTACTGTATTAGACAGAGTTTGTTCAAAAAGGTTACAAGCCTTCAGAATATGAGCACGAAGGCATGGGGGATGTGCTCTTCTAGTTTCTTTCACCCACAATTCGGGCATTCATTTACATATGTAAGGCAGATTACTTTTTTATATTGTACGGTTTAGTACTATATAATTATAGAAAAGCGCAGAGGAGCATGATGGATGAGAATAGGGTTAACGATTGTAAGTGTATTTTTCTTACTATTAGTATCGGCTTGCGGTTCGACAAATGCAAACGATAGCGGGAAAATACCTGATGAAGAGTGGGGAACGATCACGTCGAAAGCAGAAGGGACCAAAGTGAATATGTTCATGTGGGGAGGAGATGACGGGATCAATCGATATATCGATGAGGTCATGGCCCCCATGATAAAAGAAAAGAACAATATCGAATTGAACCGGGTTCCTTTAGACACACCGGAAATCCTGCAGAAGCTGCAAACCGAGAAGCGGGCAGGAAAAGAAAAGGGGACGATCGATATCATCTGGGTCAACGGTGAAAATTTTAAAAATGCGAAAGAACAAGATCTGTTGGCAGGTTCCTTTACTGACAAATTGCCTAACTACAACCAATACTATGATACGGACAGTGACGCCTTTCAATATGACTTCGGAACCGAGACAGAAGGGTTCGAAGCCCCTTGGGGAAAAGTTCAATTCGTTTTTTTCTATAATAGTGAAAAAGTGAAAAGCCCGCCGGCCACCTTGGAAGATTTAAAAACACTCATGAAAGAGAATCCCGGGAAATTCACTTATCCTAACCCAAGTGATTTCACTGGGAATGCATTTCTAAGGCATCTCCTCTATGCCAAAACGGATTCGAATCTGGCCCGGGACGGGTTTGATGAAGAAAAGTCGGAAGAAATCGGAGCGGAAGTATGGGACGAATTAAACACCCTGAAGCCTTATCTGTGGCGAAAAGGCGAGACATATCCATCTACCTTGACGGACCTTGATAAGTTGTATAGTCAGGAAGAGGTATGGATGACGATGGGGTATAACGAAGCCAGGGCGGAACATTTGATCAAGGATGGCGTGTTTCCGGTAAGCACGAAGTCATTCATATTAGAGGACATCGGGTCGATCGGGAACACTCATTTCCTCGCTATTCCTTTCAATAGTCCCAATAAAGAGGGTGCCCTGGTGGCCATAAATGAGTTTCTCTCCCCGGAAGCGCAGTATGAGAAACTCAAGCCGGATTATTGGGGGGAAAGTTCGCCCATTTCCTATGACAAGCTTGATGAGGAGTGGAGGAAGAAGTTCATGGAGATCGATCGCGGTGAAAGTGTACTGGAGGCATCAAAGCTTGAAGAAAACTTCAAGGGTGAGCTTGATGCTGCCTATGTTGAATGGTTGAAGGAGAACTGGATCCGTGAAGTGGCCAGCCAATAACGCACTTCTCCTCCTGCCGGGCCTCCTCTTTTTCCTCCTGATCCCGGGACTCGGGGTCGTTCTTGCGATGTGGGAAAGTGTAAGGGGCGGGGGAGTCTTTACATTCGAACATTACCGGGAATTGTTTGAGCAAGATCGTTTTATTACATCTGTCCTGTTCAGTCTGACTGTGACAGCGGTCTCAACGATCCTGTCCCTTTTCATTGGATTGGGTATCGTCAAGGGCTTCTCTCCATTGTTAAAGGAAACCAGGCATAAACTGCTGGTGTGGATCCCGATGCTCGTCCCCCATTTTGTATGGGCGTATCTCGTCTACTTACTCTTTAATCAGAGCGGCTTTTTTTCAAGTATCGCCGGGGTGATGGGTTGGATTGACGATCGCAGTCAATTTCCTATATTGGTACAGGACCGGAATGGGATCGGGATCATGTTGACGTATGTGTGGAAAGAAGTTCCCTTTGTGACCCTCATGCTGTTGCCCGTGTATGCCACCCTATCCAAAGGGTATAAAGAGGTCGCTTCGTTATTGGGAGCGGGACCGTATCAAACGTTCAGAGTGGCAGAATGGCCCTTCATCTATCCTGTCCTCATTGAAACAGGGGCCATTCTTTTTGCCTTTATCTTTACCGCCTTTGAAGTTCCACGGTTGTTGGGGGTAACGTCTCCACAAATGCTTGCGATCCTTGCATACGATTGGTTTTATAGCGGTAACTGGAGTGACCGTCCACTAGCGTTTGCCTCCCTTGTCATGACCGGACTCGGCATCGGGGTCCTCATGTGGCTCGTTCTATACTTCACGAACAAGAAACGGATGCACATTACTAAAGGGATTGGGAATTAGGGGGTCATGATGAAAAAAACGTCATTTTACAGCATATCCTTTATCCTTTTTGCCTTTCCCCTTCTCTTCTTGGTGTATAAAAGCTTTTACGGTGTAGCGGCATGGGGGAGTCCTGCTCTGGGTGATCCAAGCGTAAGGGCGTGGGAACTCTTGATGAACGAAGGAGGGTTTCTGAATTCAGTATGGGTGTCGGTATGGATTGCAGTAATCGTGTTGGTTCTCAATCTTCTGATCGGCATCACAGCGGGAAAAGTGTTTTCCTTTTCTTCTTTCAGGGGGAAAGCGTTGATGGAAGCGCTCATGATGCTGCCCCTGTTCATTCCTGTTTTAGTCGTTGCCATCGGACTTCATATTACCTTCATACGATATGGCCTCTCCGATCACTGGCTCGGGGTCGCCCTCGTTCATTTGGTGCCGACGATTCCTTACAGCATTAAAATGTTTAAAACAGGCTATGAGCGGATCGGCTCGAAATTACTCGAACAATCAACCATCCTGGGAGGAAGTGCCGTCAAGCGCTTATACCATATCGAATTGCCTTTGCTCCTTCCAAGCATACGCAGTGTATTGTTCCTGACGATCGTCATCTCTTTAAGTCAATACGTGTTGACGGCGATCATAGGCGGGGGGAACGTCGTAACCCTTGCAATGGTCTATTACCCATTTACCGATACGGCAGATGAAGCGGTCATGGCGGCATTCTCCATCGTGTTCGCCCTTATCCCCCTCATCTTATACATCATACTTGAGGGGTGTTTGACATTCATACTCCCTTATCAGCATCTAAGAAGGAGGAAGAGGAAGTGAGTCCATTCATACATATCCAGGGAGTGTCCAAAACCTTTAAAGAGAAAGAGATTTTGAATGAGGTAACCTTCTCATTGAAGAAAGGGGAGATCCTTTCATTGGTGGGAGCGTCTGGTTCGGGGAAATCAACCTTTTTGCGGATTCTCTCAGGCTTAGAATCTGCTACAAAGGGAAAGGTATTAATAGATGGTAACGATATTTCTTCAACCAAACCTCAAAACCGACCGATTGGAATGGTCTTTCAGCAGCCTTTGTTATTTCCTCATATGAATGTTCTTGAAAACGTCATGTACGGTCTGGAAATGAGGGGGAAAAAGAAACGTGAAAATAAAAGGAAGGCGAAAGACTATATTCAAAGAGTCGGTTTAGGTGAAGTCATGCATCATTACCCCTTTGAGCTATCGGGAGGCCAGCAGCAACGGGTGTCCCTTATCCGCTCCCTCATTCTGAAACCAAAGCTGTTACTCTTGGACGAACCTTTCAGCAGCCTCGATCTGCAACTGAGGAGAGAGTTGAGGCAGTGGGTATTGAACGTATTTAAAGAAGAAGGAACCACAGTCTTGTTCGTCACCCATGACCGTGATGAAGCCTATGAGGTGGGAGACCGGGTGGCCGTGTTACACGAGGGACGATTCCTGCAGGCGGGGACACCGGAGGAAATCTATTACCGTCCGGGCTCCTCCTTTGTCGCTTCTTTCATGAGTGACGGACTCATACTGTCTCCGAGACAATTCATTCATGCTTCCCATCTGTCCATAAGCGCTTCAGGACAGAATCTGCCTTACCCAAAGTGGAAGGGAAAGATCCAGCAAAAGCTGTTTGTAGCTGGAACGAACATCCACGAAATATGGGTGGAAGAATTGAAGCAGAAACTCCATCTCCCCCTTGAATGGGAATCCTCCCACGGGACGGTTTGGCTATATGCCGAGGAAGAGAACATTCAAACGTTTCAGAACGAGGAATAGGAGGGAAGAATATTGAAGAAGAAGGAAATCGGCAAGATCTTTCTATTCATCGCGGTATTACTGTTCCTCATGTGGCTCAGCCGCAATTTCTTTCACATAAAGCCTCATGATATCAGGGATTGGATCGTGTCATTCGGCATATGGGCCCCGATCGTCTTTATTGTCGTTTATACGGTCCGCCCATTGATCCTTTTCCCGGCTTCCATCCTGTCGTTCTCGGCTGGCCTTGCTTTCGGTGCGGTGGAAGGCTTCTTTTACATTGTACTGGGGGCACTGGGGGGTGCGACGGTTGCCTATTATGCAGCAAGCATCCTGGGGGCGAAACTGTTAAAGAGACCATCGCCACGCATCGTGAAGATACGGGAAAAGATGGAGGAGAGCGGCTTCATCTATGTCCTTGTATTGCGTCTGGTGCCGTTCTTGAACTTTGATTTGATCAGTTACCTGGCCGGAATGGGGAAAGTGAGATACCTTCCATTCATTCTCGCCACAGCCATCGGAATATTACCAGGAACGTTTGGCTATGTCTTTTTAGGATCAAGCCTGGTAGGAGAAGATCGGACGAATTTATACATTGCCATAGCGTTTTTCTTGGCCATGATCATCGTACCCCTCATTTTTAAGAAGAAGATGAAAGCATGGCTTGGATTATCGGGCAAAGAAGATAAGTAAGGGGTGTGAAGTACATGTTAGACACGCATGCCCGTAAGTGGGTGCAGCCAAGTATAGAGGGAACGGCGCGTCTGTTCCTGAACAAAGGATTAACGGCCAATCAAGTGACGGTCACCGCCTTCATCATAGGGTCTGTGACCGGCCTGGTCTATTACCTGGGTTTCCCGATCATGGCCGTTCTTTTATTATGGCTGTCGGGATTCCTGGACGCCGTGGATGGAACCATGGCCCGATTGACCAAACCATCTCCCTTTGGCACCGTCATGGATGTCACGTTTGATCGGATCGTTGAAATCAGCGTCATCCTCGGGGTTGCTTTCCTTCATCCTGACATCATGTGGGCCCTCCTCTTACTCAGTGTCTCCATCATCATTTCCATGACCATTTTCCTGACTGTGGGAGCTGTATCAGAGAAGCAGGGTATGAAGTCCTTCTATTATCAAGCGGGACTGGCTGAAAGAACGGAAGGATTCATCCTGTTCAGTCTCATGATGATATTTCCCACCATTGTCTTGTGGACCACCCTCCTGTTTTTTGCAGTGGAGTTATACACGGGAATCCAACGATTTCTAGAAGCGAAACGACTACTTTCATAAGGAGAGATTCAGATGGAACAATACGATTTAATTGTCATAGGAGGAGGGGCAGGCGGATTGACCGTCGCCTCGGGGGCCGCTTCACTGGGAGCTAAAGTGGCACTTGTTGAAAAAAGCGGCCTTCTGGGCGGGGATTGCCTTCACTTTGGCTGTGTCCCGTCCAAGGCGTTCATCCAATCGGCAAGGGAAGTGGCGACCATACGTTCAGCCGCGGATTACGGATTTGAAACAAAAGGATCCGTCGATATGAAGAAGGTAAAAGAACGAGTCAAAGGGGCCATTTCACACATTCAACAGCACGATGATCCCGAGCGCTTCCTGGAGCTTGGGGTCGATATTTATTTCGGGGCAGCCGAGTTCCTGGATCCCCATACCATTCTGGTGGAGAAAGAGGACCGGATCTCCGGGAAGCGGGTGGTTGTGGCGACAGGATCAAGTCCCCTTATCCCGGAAATCGATGGCCTTCTTGATGTTGAATACCATACGAATGAAACAGTATTCGAAGTGGACGAACTCCCTAGCCGGGTGGTCTTCATCGGCGGAGGTCCAATCGGTCTTGAACTGGCACAGGCTTTCTCCCATTTAGGCTCAGAAGCCGTTGTCCTTGAACAGCATGATGAAATCCTGGTGAAAGAAGATAAGGAAATCCGGGAAGTGGCCACCGGGTTATTGGAAAAGGATATTCAGTTTGTATTTGGAGCGGAAATCAAACGTGTGTCGAAGCGGGATGGACTAAAGGTGGTTCATTACGTAAAAGATGGAGAAGAGCAGTCGATTGAGGGGGACCTTTTATTCCTTGCGACAGGTCGCAAGCCGGGTACAGAATCCTTGAATCTTTCCGCTGCCGGAGTGGAGACCGACGACCGGGGATTCATCGAGGTGAATGATGAACTAAGAACGAATCAATCCCATATTTTCGCCATAGGAGATGTGAACGGCCGCTATCCATTCACTCACGGTGCCGGAATGGAAGGGAAGCTGGTCGTCCAGAACGCCGTATTCGGATTGAAACGAAATGTCTCTTATAACAAGCTGCCCTGGACAACCTATACGACACCGGAAATCTTTCATATCGGCTTGACCGAGGAAGAAGCGGTGGAAAAAGGAATGGAATACAAGGTCTATAAGAAAACGTTAGACGAGGTTGACCGGTTCGTGGCAGATCAGAAGACAGAGGGACTCGTCAAAATCATCACAGACCTGAAAGGCAAGATCCTCGGTGCCCACGCAGTAGGCGCGGGTGCAGGGGACTGGATGCAGCCCGTCGTCTTTGCAATGGAAAAGGGGAGCAAGATCGGTGCCCTATCCAACATGGTCTATCCTTACCCGAATCACGCAGCAGCCGTTCAACAGACAGCGGACCTATACTGGAGAGAGAAGCTGTTCGACGGAGTATTGCCTGTGATTAGTAAGAAGTATGTGGAATTGTTTAGATAAGGTGTTTACAGCGCGACTGCTGGGAGGCGGTCGTGTTTTTTTGTGGCGGAAGCTGCTTAACCCTCACTCCCGATACTTCCTCATAAACCGCTGATCGATCCAGTCCTTCAACCTCCAGGCCCATCCGCTGACCAATGAAAAGGATCCGTAGGTTAGGAAGCCACGCTTGTCCCCCACAGACATGATAGCGAGATATCGATTCTGGGGCTCAAAGGGAATGATTTTTCCATTGGCTGCGGCGCCGTTCAAGTTTTCCCATAGGACGGGCCCTTGTCTGACGGCCGTTACGCCGTTTTTAGGCACATCGGGAAAGTCTTGTAAGGTAGCGCAGTCACCGGTTCCAAACACGTTTGGGTATTCCACTGATTGAAGGTAGCTGTTGACGAGCAGGTATCCTTGTTCATCTGTCGGAAGCACGCTGCTCCCGAATAGGGGAGGTGCTTTAGGTCCTCCCAAGAAAATCACCTCTTCATAATCGAGGATCTCCCCTTTATCTGTATATAAACGGGACTCCTCCACTTTCGTCACACGCCCCGGATGCAGGTCGACGCCTTTTGTGAGGGCGATATCCGTCATTTTTTTAGACGAAAAGATACCGGCTTTTTCTAATAGTGGAGAGGAGTGGACGACTGTGATAGCATGATTGTCAAACCCTTTGTCCCTTTTCCATGCTTTCAGGGATAATGCCATTTCAATACTTGCTGCACCGCCACCGATAAAAATGGTTTTTCGGCTTTTCTGCAGTTTCCGGATTTGCTCGGGGAACCGGTAATTTGGTTTGATAGGCAGGTTGTGTGTATGTAAGCCTTTGATCTCCATTGAGTCATTTCGGGATCCGATGTCGAATGAAACAAAGTCGTATGTGAAGATCTCTCCTTTGTCTGTTAACAGGTGCTGCTGATCGGGATCGATGGAGAGAACGGCACTTTCGACAAAGTCACAGCCGGCAGCTTTACACAAGTTCTCTAAATCGATCCGGGTTTCTTCCAATGAATAGATTCCTTCCGTGTACCCGGAGAACATCCCGGAATAATATTGATAACGGGAAGGGGAAATGAGGACCCATTTCACGTTTTCCTCCTGGTGTCGACTCTTTTTTATGCAGTGGAGGTGGCTGTGTCCGCCACCGACTAAGATGATTGTTTTCATTGTGGGTCTTCTCCTTTTTAGAGAGAGCGTTTCTCTTCCCATTCTTCCCTGATTATGCCCATGCGAATGGAGTCATAATAAACCCCGTTGTAGTACCGGCATTTTCTCATACGTCCTTCAAGCTGCATCCCGATTTTCTCTGCGGCCTTCATCATCCGTTCATTCCCTGACCACGTCGTGATGCCGACCCGCCCGATTTCCTTCGTCATAAAGAGGTGATCGACCCATAGGGATAAGGCTTCGGTTCCATATCCACCGTTCCAATAGGCAGGATCGTAGATGACGATTCCCGCTTCAAGCCATCTGGTGGGCTCGTAATCCCAATAGTATCCGACGGTTCCGATGATGGTACCATCGACCTCGATGACCCGTTGGAACTCATCGCTGCGACTTTTGTTTCTGATGGATGATTCCATATACTCTTCAAAGGGGACGTACGTATGTTTAAAATAAGGGGCATCCCATTTTTTCCACTCGGGGGAAGGGTCGCCGTAAATATAGTCCCAAAGACGGGGAAGGTCTCTCTCTTCTATTTTTCTAAGTGTTACACGCTGACCGGTTAATTTCAATTCATGAGCACTCCTTTATTGTGTTACTATTTCCATTATACAGAAAACATCCAGAATAATCAGAATGAATAATAAGAAAAAACAGAGGTCCGTCCCTCTAAGGTGAGGGACGGACCTCTGTGTGGTTAACTTGCTTTAATGGAGGAGACCCGTGCTTTTTTCTTTTGGGTCAGTTTGTCGACGATGGATGTGATGGCACCGTCGCCTGTTACGTTGCAGGCAGTTCCGAAGCTGTCCTGTGCAAGGTAAAGGGCAATCATGAGAGACGTCATAGTCGGTCCGAATCCAAGCATCGTTTCAAGTAAGCCAAGGGCTGCCATAACGGCTCCACCGGGAACACCAGGTGCTGCAATCATCGTGATGCCGAGCATCAAAATGAATGGGAACAGTTGAGTGAATTGCAGTGCTTCACCCTGGATGAACATGACGGCCATGGCGCAGCTCACGAGTGTGATGGTGCTTCCTGATAAATGAATGGTGGCAAGGAGCGGGACAGAGAAGTCGGCAATCCGTTCTCTTGAACCGATTTTTTTGGAACGTTCAAGGGTGACGGGAATCGTTGACGCCGACGACTGTGTTCCGAGTGCCGTGAAATAAGCAGGGAGCATCCCTTTCATCATGGAAAGCGGGTTCTGCTTTCTCAGTGTACCGGCGGCTGTATATTGAACAACTAAAAAGACAAGATGTAATAGAATGATCATGACAAAAACTTTTGCAAATACAGACATGATGGCACTCACCTGTCCGCCTTGTGTCATATTGGCAAAGATTCCAAGGATATGAATCGGTAAAAGTGGAATGATGATCTTTTCAATGACAAGTTCCACGATATTCCTGAATTCATCCATCCCTTTTTGAAGGGTATCTCCTTTAATGGCGGCCATTCCCAGTCCAATGGTGAACGCGATGAGTAGTGCTGACATCACGCCCATGATCGGAGGCATGTCCACAGTGAAGAATCCTTTGAGAAGAGCTTCTTCTGGATTTTCAAATGATTGGGACGTTTGATTAGCGAGTAAAGTTGGGTAAATAGACTTCGCAACCGTAAAGGCGAGTAAACCGGCTAACACGGTGGAACCATACGCAAGGGCAGTGGTCAATCCGAGAAGTTTCCCTGCCCCTTTACCCATGGAGCCAATCCCCGGAGCGATGAAGCCGATGATGATCAATGGAATCGCAAATCCGAGGAAATTACCGAATAGTCCATTGAATGTAGCGAAGATCTTTACAAACCATTCTGGTGCATATGCTCCAATGACAATACCTAACGCGATACCTAAAAGGATCTTAGGCAGTAAACCGAGCTTTCTCATCTGGTGTCCTCCTTGAAAGTACAAATGTTTTTAATACGAGGATTATACACCTAATAGAGTGATAATTTAATAGCTTTTTAAATAGGCGAAATCTTAAGTGTATTCAGAATAATAATTGAAAGAACTGTCGCCGGACTGGTTTTCGTTTGCATACATATATAATGGGTCGTGATCCGAATGCCATTTGAATCAAGACAAATGTGGTAATTTTTATTTTCCAAAGGAATCATTCTTTCCCTTTCCGGTGAAAGTGATAAAATAGAAACATCTATTGTGAATATTGGAGGTAACGAAATACATGAAAACGAAGTTGTGCTTACTGTACGGCGGTAAATCCGCTGAACATAATGTTTCCCTGCAAACAGCCAAGGCCGTAATCGGTGCCCTGGACTTAAATAAATATGAAATCCACCCTATCTTTATTTCAATGGAAGGTAATTGGATGAAAGGACCACAATTGAATGCTCCCGTTGAAGATGTGAAAGCATTGCAGTTTAAAGAAGGCGAAGAGATCGCTCCCAATGCCTTGAGTACTTCGATCGCTCCTTCTGAATCGGAAGGCTATGACATGATCTTCCCATTGCTTCACGGACCGAATGGTGAAGATGGGACGGTTCAAGGGATGCTTGAGCTGTTGAATCTTCCATACGTAGGGAACGGAGTCCTTGCTTCATCTGCCGGAATGGATAAAGTCATTATGAAGAATCTATTTGCTCAGGCGGGCATTCCTCAAGTCAACTACACGTGGTTCATCCGCAGTACGTGGAAGGGGAACCCGGAATCTGCCTATAAACAGGTGGAAGAAGAGATTGGTTACCCATGCTTCGTAAAACCTGCCAACTTAGGTTCATCTGTAGGGATCAGCAAGTGTACGTCCCGTGAGGAATTAGCGGCTGCCTTCAGAGAAGCATTCCAATTCGACCGTAAGATCATCATCGAAGAAGGCGTGAAGGCCCGGGAAATTGAGCTTGGCGTACTTGGCAACGATCAGCCCGAATGCTCCGTGGCAGGAGAGATCGTACCTAAGAAAGATTTCTACGATTATAAAGCCAAATATGAAGATGGGGATACAGCCCTCATCATTCCTGCAGAAGTAGAAGGAAGCATCTACAATGAAATGAAGGAAATTGCGATTCAGTCATACAAAGCCCTGGATTGTTCAGGACTTGTGCGTGCAGACTTCTTCTTGACGGAAGACGGTCAGATTTACATGAACGAAGTGAACACGATGCCAGGTTTCACACCGTACAGCATGTTCCCGCTTCTTTGGAAACACACTGGAGTCGATTATCCTACCCTGATCGGGAAACTAGTGGAGCTTGGTTTGGAACGCTATCAAGACAAACAAACGATCAAACATACGATGTAAACAACTTGGGACTGACCACATCTAGAGGCAGTCCCTGGTCTATTTTGATGAAAAATGAGTAAAAGGAGAAAACGCATGTTCGAAAAGACGATTAGAGAGATATGTACCATGCTTGATGTGAAAAATGACCTTTCTGCATTTGATTCAGTGATTGTAAAAGGTGTTTCCATCGATACGAGAAAAATTGAAAGTGGCAATCTGTTTGTTCCTTTTAAGGGGGAGAATGTGGACGGTCACCAGTTTGTCCGTCAGGCCATTGAGAATGGAGCCTCTGCAGCACTATGGGATGTGAATGTCCCAAATCCTCCTGAGGATATACCTGTGATCGTGGTGGAGGACCCACTCCTTGCCCTTCAGGCTTTAGCGAACAAGTACCGCCATGAGCTGGATCTAAAGGTAATCGGTATTACAGGAAGCAACGGGAAAACGACGACCAAGGATATTGTGGCCAATCTGTTATCTGTAAAGTACCGAGTGCATAAAACACAGGGGAATTATAATAACCATATCGGTCTGCCGTTAACGATCCTTTCCCTGCCACAGGACTCGGAAGTGGCTGTACTTGAAATGGGGATGAGCGGATTTGGCGAGATCGAGCTCCTATCTAACATTTCTCAGCCTGATGCTGCCATCATCACGAACATCGGAGAATCCCATCTTCAGGATCTTGGCTCCCGTGAAGGCATCGCCAAGGCAAAGCTCGAGATTGTCAAAGGCCTTAAACCTGACGGGTTGTTTGCCTACTACGGAGATGAACCGCTTCTGCAGGAAGGCGTGAAGGGGATTGGCATCAAGAATATGGAGACATTCGGAAGAAGTGAATCCAATAATATTTACCCGACAAAGATCGAAATGAACAATCAAGGAAGTTATTTTGAGACTTCTGTTGCTGAAGGCGAAACGTTCTTCCTGCCTGTATTGGGACAGCATAATATCCATAACGCCCTGGCCGGTATCCTGATCGCCCGTCATTTCGGACTCAGTGTGGATGAAATGAAAGAAGGCCTGCGATCATTGAAGCTGACTCAGATGAGGATGGAAATGGTGGAAGGGAAGAAAGGCGAAAGCATCATCAACGATGCCTATAATGCGAGCCCCACTTCCATGAAAGCGGCCATCGGACTGGTGTCAGAGCTGGAAGGATTCCGCACAAAAATCCTTGTCCTCGGTGATATGCTCGAACTTGGAGATGACGAAGAAGAATTCCATCAAGAGATCGGACGCTTGATCGATCAGGAAAAGGTTCAGCAAGTGTTCACGTTTGGTCGGCTTGGAACGTTCATCGCAAAAGGGGCACTCGAGAATTTCCCTGAAGAGCGCGTGCACTCTTTTATGGACAAAGAGAGTCTGGCTCAGGAACTGTCTTCCTTGATCAAAGGGGATGAATTGATTCTATTTAAGGCTTCCAGAGGAATGAAACTGGAAGAAATCATTGAAGGATTAAAGGGATAAGTTTAAACCTTCATTGAAATGAGCAAAATGAGCTTAAGCCGGGAGAGTGGCTCGCTCCCTACCTTTTAATAAGTAAGAGGGGATAACATGATCGGTTGTTTATTAATCCATGGTTTCACCGGGAGTCCGTTTGAAGTAGAACCCCTGGCTGAATTCCTCCAGGACAGAACCGATTGGAAAATCGTCGTGCCGACTCTTCCGGGTCATGGGGAAACCCTCGAACTGAAAGGGATTAAGCATATCGAGTGGATCGAACATGCCGAGTCCGAGCTGAAAGCCCTGTTGAACACATGTGACGAAGTGTACGTAATCGGATTCTCAATGGGCGGATTGATTGCCTCGTATCTTTCGGTCAAATATGATGTAGATAAGCTCGTCCTGTTAAGTGCGGCGGCCTATTATATAAATGCCAAGCAATTACTGAAAGATATTGGAAATTTAATTAAAGAAGGAATACAGGGAAATATACTGGAAAATGAGCTGTACAAACGGTACAAATTCAAAGTGACCCAAACCCCGATCCTGTCCACATACGAATTCAGGAAAGTCGTCCGTATTGCTCGTCCGCTCCTTCGGGAGGTAAGCATCCCAACCTTTATCGCCCAAGGAAAGAATGATGGAATAGTCCCCCCTAAAGCTGCGAAATATATATATGAGACTATTTCCTCAAAGAAGAAAAACCTATTTTATTCCCCTGAAGCCAAACACTTGATATGTCACAGCCAAGATAAGCACGAACTTTTTGATAAGATCTACCAATTCCTTCAAATTGAATAGATTGACTATTTGACATTAGATTGAAATTCATTTCTAGAAGTGGTAACATAACTACAACATAGTTCTTAATTTGTTGGACGTGCTAGCTCTTCTATTTTGAAGAGTGTATTTTTTTGTACCAAACATAAAACTAAACATCTCATATAGACGGTTTTAGATTAGATACCGAAGTCTTTCGGTGGATAAGATTTCGTTCCGACCTAAAAATATAATCAGATATTGATTAGTTATAAAAGATGTAAATTAAAGGAGAATGTAACATTGACTAAGTTTGCAGATTTAAACTTAAGCGCATCTACGTTGAAATCAATCAAACGTATGGGCTTTGAAGAAGCAACACCAATTCAGGCAAGTACGATTCCAGTCGGTTTAGAAGGTAAGGATATCATCGGTCAGGCACAAACAGGAACAGGGAAAACGACAGCATTCGGTATTCCGATGATCGAGAAGATCGATGTCAAGAACCCTAAAGTCCAGGCCCTTATCATTGCACCAACACGTGAACTTGCGATCCAGGTTTCTGAAGAGTTATACCGTATCGGAGCTGACAAGCGTGCCCGCGTCCTATCCGTATATGGAGGTCAGGACATCCAGCGTCAAATCCGTGCGATGAAAAAGAACCCTCATATCATCGTCGGTACACCAGGTCGTCTACTTGACCATATCAAACGTAAAACACTCAACCTTGAAAACGTTGAAACATTAGTACTTGACGAAGCAGACGAAATGCTGAACATGGGCTTCATCGAAGACATCGAAAGCATCCTTGAGACTGTACCAAGCACAAGACAAACACTTCTATTCTCTGCCACAATGCCGGATCCGATCCGTCGCATTGCGAACCGTTTCATGACAGAGCCGGAAGTAATCAAAGTGAAATCAAAAGAAGTAACCGTTTCGAATATCGAACAGTACTTCACGAAAGTAAGCGAAAAAGAAAAATTCGATACACTTTCCCGTTTAATCGACGTACAATCACCTGAACTTGCGATTGTATTCGGCCGTACAAAACGCAGAGTAGACGAATTAGCGCGTGCTCTTAGCATCCGCGGCTACCTTGCAGAAGGTATTCACGGAGATCTTTCTCAAGCCCGTCGTATGACGGTCCTTAAGAAATTCAAAGAAGGACGCATCGATATCCTGATTGCAACAGACGTTGCTGCCCGTGGATTAGATATCTCAGGCGTAACGCATGTTTACAACTTTGATATTCCTCAAGACCCTGAAAGCTACGTTCACCGTATCGGACGTACAGGTCGTGCAGGTAAGAAAGGTATGTCCATCACTTTTGTTACACCAAGAGAAATGGGTTACCTGAAGATCGTTGAACAAACAACGAAGAAGAAAATGACGGCCCTTAAGCCACCTAGCTTAAACGAAGCACTTGAAGGTCAGCAACGCCTGGCACTAGAGAAGCTGGTTGAAGCGGCGAAGGAAAGCGATCTTAAAGATTACTATCCATTAGCAGAAGAATTCCTTGGAGATCACGATCCTGTTCAAGCAGTTGCTGCAGCGATCCGTGTATTGACGAAAGAGCCGGATACGACTCCTGTAGAAATCACGGAAGAACGCCCACTGCCATCAAGAGGCGGCGGAAATCGTGGCGGCGGTAACCGTGGTGGATACAAAGGTGGAGCACGCAGCGGAAGTCGCGGTGGATCTTCACGCAGCGGCGGTGGAAATCGCGGAGGCGGAAGCCGTGGCGGAGACCGCAACCGTACTGGCGGCGGCAGACCACAATCTTCAAGCAAACGTAAATCTTATAACAATTCTTGATTAGATCAATAGGACACGATGACCTTTAGGGGTTGTCGTGTTTTTTTGTTTGGTTCGTTTGGGAAGTGGGGTGGGGGCGGATCGGATGAAGAGCAACGAATTCCAATTTATGTAAAAACACACAATTACCACCTAAAATGACGCAAAGAATCCCTTCAATATGAAACCCAAGGAGAAACAAAATCCGTCACCTATTCAAAACCCGTCACCTATTCAAAACCCGCAAGATAATTCCCCCAGAGAGCGCACATACTAACCCAAAAAAGGAGTCCAACATCCATGACACTCGTAAAACTCGGCTATGTTGCCATGAGCATGAACCTTCAAAATGCATCCCCTTCCCAAACGATGACCTATAAGCAATTCGAGGGCATAAAGGATCGAGAAGCAGCGATCCATAAATTAGAACGGATCGCCCGGTCGAATTTACACAACTGCCTCAGGCTTTTAAAGCATAATGTCCTGAATGAAATCCACTTCTTTCGATTCAGTTCAAAACTGATCCCTCTTGCAAATCATCCTGAATTGAAGGGATGGGATTTCATCTCTCCGTTACAGGAAGAACTCCGGGAGATTGAAGAATACTTGAAGCTTCATCCCATGAGGGTCGGTTTTCATCCTGATCACTTTGTTCTGCTGAATTCCAGTGATGTGGATGTGTTGAAGAACACGTTGAAGACGTTGAAGATGCACGAAGCTTTGTTAAAGGGGATGGGGATCGATCCGACCCACCGCTGTGTTCTTCATGTGGGTGGGGCATATGAAGATAAGGAAAAGGCACTGGAGCAATTTATTCATAATTGGGGGCTGACTCCGGTCTCTCTTCAGCGGATGATCATTCTTGAGAACGATGATACGGTGTTCAGCGCGGCGGATGCCCTTTATTTGTGTGAGAAACTCGGCATCCCTCTTGTGTTTGATTATCATCACCATCTGGCCTATAACGAAAGGGACTGGCTGCTGGATTGGGATAGAGTGGTTGGGACGTGGAGTCAATCGCCTTTGCCGGTGAAGATCCATATATCCAGCCCCCGGTCCCGGGAAGAGTACAAGGCCCATGCTGATTTCATCGATCCCGGGATGTTCCTTGACTTTTTACACGGAATGAAAGGCTCAGTCGATGAAATCGATTGTATGATCGAAGCCAAGAAAAAGGATGATGCGCTATTCAGACTGGTAGAGGATTTGCAAGGAAAGGAAGGAATTGAATGGGTCGATAAAAGTTCCTTTATAGTGAAGTAGATGTCATGAAATTTAATTCTCCCCACAATCTGAAACCATCTCTGTTCCGAAACGTATATTTACTGTAAGATTTAGTAAAAGAGAGAGGGGGATTTGAATGATAGGGGAACCGCAAAAGAGAATATCGCCAATGGCTTTGAAAGTATGGAAGATATATGGAGTGCTGGAATCGTTGATCGTGGCTGCCTTGGCAGTCGGAGCCATTGTTTTGACGTATATATTTGATTGGTCCCATTGGGTGACCGTAATAGCTGTAGGTGTAGTGATCCTCTTTACATATTTGTTCGTATTTTTACTTCCGACCATCAAGTGGAAAAGGTGGCGGTATGAAGTGAGGGAACAGGAAATTGAACTGCAGAGGGGAATACTGATTGTGAAACGTACGCTGGTTCCGATGGTGAGAGTTCAGCATGTTGATACAGTGCAGGGGCCGATTCTAAAAAAATACGGGCTGTCGACGATTACCATCTCCACTGCAGCAAACGTCCACGAAATCCCTGCTTTGGACATGGAAGAAGCGGATGAACTGAGGAATTCGATATCGCAGCTGGCAAGGGTGGCGGAAGATGATGTCTGAACATAAAAGGCTTCACCCAATATCTGCTGTGGCGAGTTTTGTTAAACAACTGAAAGATTTGATTGTTCCGTTCGTATTTTTGTTTGTCATAAACAATCGGGGGGAGAAGAATGGATTTTGGGATTATATGCCGCTTCTATCCATGGCTCTTGTCCTTGTCATCGTTCTTGTTTTCGGAATCATTAAGTGGCTTCGTTTTACCTACCGGCTTGAAGAGGGCGAACTGAGGATCGAGTACGGGCTGTTTGTGAAAAAGAAGCGTTATATCCCGATTGAACGGATCCAGAGTCTGAACTTCTCGGAAGGCATTTTGCACCGTCCTTTTGGGCTTGTAAAGGTGAAGGTCGAAACAGCGGGGTCTTCAAGTTCCAGGGAGTCGGAAGCGGAACTGACCGCGATTTCTAAGGAGGAAGCACTGGATTTAGAACAGATGATTTATCGGGAGAAGAAGGGTGAGAGCGTGACGGAGGATTCTTCTCTGGAGCAGGCTGCCATTCAGGAAGATGAACCTTTTTTCACCCTAGGTCAAAAAGACATCTGGGTTCTTGCGGCGACCTCTGGAGGAGTAGGGGTCATTATTTCAGGGGTTGCCTTATTCTTATCGCAATTCAATGAACTCATTCCCTATAAGGCTGTATATGAAGAAGTGGCCGTGTTTATAAAAAGTGGCGTGTTCATCGTCGCATTGACGGCATTTATAGGTCTGATTCTTGCCTGGTTCCTATCGATCGTCTGGACATTTATCATTTATGGTGATTTTAAAATCAAAATAGTGGATGACCATATTGTCATGACAAGAGGACTGCTTGAAAAGAAGCAGGTGACGGTCCCGTTAAACCGGGTGCAGGGGATCCGGATAGTGGAGAACCCGATCAGGCAGCTGATTGGGTATTGCACCGTGCATATTGAAAATGCCGGTGGATCTGTTTTAGAGAAAGACAGTACGAGTATTAAGTTGTTCCCGATTATTAAGAAGGAACAAGTTCCGGAGTTGTTAAATGGATTGTTTCCCCAATATATCATCCATGATGATTTTGAAGGGCTGCCGGTAAGTGCCATGAGGAGATATGTATTCAGACAATCGGTCTGGGTATTGGTCCCCGTCGCTGCCGCCTGCTATTTCTTCTGGCCATATGGTATTTGGGCAGCGCTCTTGATCCTGCCTTTTGGAGTGCTCGGCTACTATCAATACCGCGCAGGCGGATTCAGAATCGATGGGGGGCAGTTATCTTTACGGTATAGAGGGGTATTGAAGAATACGATGTATATGAAGAAAAATCGGATTCAGTCCCTTGATACGAAAGAGAGCTGGTTTCAGGCAAGAAAAGGATTGGGGAGTCTCACGACTACGGTGAAATCAGGAGCAGCCGGTTATGCGAGTCAGGTGAGGGACCTTAAGAAAGAGGATCTGAAAAGGATTGCCTCCTGGTTTTCCCATAGTATATAAACAAAGAAGCGGCCTGTTCATTCCGGCCGCTTCTTGCTCATTCTTATTTCCTCCCGGAAATCCATCCGATGACGAAGCCTGCGATCAATCCGAAGATATGGGCGGTAATGTTAATGCCTGACTGCATGAAGGTCATTACGACCCCGATGATCACGATAGGAAGGATGATCTGCCGGCTTTCCCTGGTGATGAAATGATTTTTCAGAACGATCATGGCAATATAGAAGCCGAATAACCCGAAGATGGCTCCTGAAGCACCGACGTGGCTATAGGTAAGAGGCTTGATTAGATAAGTGATGATATTGGCAAACACACCGCTTGCTAGGTAAAGGGCAAGGAACTTTGCCTTTCCAAGGTGTTTCTCAAGAGGTGGTCCGAATAGGACGAGAGAAAACGAGTTGAATAATAGATGGGCAAAACCCATATGGACGAATATCGGTGTGATCAGTCTCCACCATTCCCCTTCTTTTATGAATACATTCACACCAGCGAGTTGCTCATACACCCATAATTGAGGGAAGATGGGAAGGGCACTGACTGCAAATAGGGCGATATGAATCAGGACGATCAAGGAAATAATAGGATAGTATCGTAAAAATTGAGAAAAACTTTCCGTTCGTACAAACATAGTGTATCCTCCTAAATGGGCTTGGTACGCAAAAATAACAGTTAGTACTATAGTATAAGAAAAAGATGAAAATCACGAGTGGAGTTCATTATTAAAATATGCAGGACAGGACAAGAGTAGAAGGGGAGACGCATATGATTAAGGGAATAGGGTTGGATATTGTAGAGATCGGGCGCATACGGGAATTACTGGAGCGGCAGCCGAAGTTCTTGAAGAGGATCCTGACGGAAAGGGAAGAGGATGCGTTCTTTTCGTTGAGTGAAGGGCGCAGGATTGAATATGTGGCCGGTCGTTTTGCAGCGAAAGAGGCGTACGCGAAAGCACATGGAACCGGGATCGGGACGGTGCTTTCGTTTCGGGATATTGAAATCAGCAAGGATGGGAACGGCAAGCCATATTTCTCAAAGCCGGAGGGGACGCATACCCATCTATCCATCACTCACAGCAGGGAGTTTGCGGCGGCCCAGGTGGTCATAGAAGAGTAATTAAATTTCAAGCTTGTCATCTTCACTAGCATAATCCCTCAGGTTGTCTCATATATTCAGTAGTGCAATAGGAGAGACAAGGCCAGTTGTTTAACAATCGCGGTTCGTTGGCGAATGGAACCGGGCATTCTTTCAAGGATCGTCCATTCTTTGACAGGTGGCCTTCCCCTCTCTCAATTACGTTTATCCTGGGACAAAAGGGGTTGAAAAAATGAAGAAAAAGCTAGTGATACTAGTGATGGCCATGTTGGCGGTGCTTGCACTCGCTGCCTGTGGAGAGAAATCGAAAGACGATGTAACCAAGGATCTTAAGGCAAAAGTAGAAGATATGAAGGGGTACAAAGCAGATGCGAAGATGACCCTGCAGGTGGGGGAAGAACCTCAAACCTATGATGTGGAAGTATGGCATAATGACCCTAATTATTATCGTGTAGCTTTAAAGAATGCTACGAAAGATCAAAGCCAAATGATCCTGCGTAATGATGAGGGAGTGTTCGTCCTGACACCGGCTCTGAATAAAAGCTTCCGATTCCAAAGCAACTGGCCTGAAAACAGCAGTCAGGCATACTTGTATGAATCACTTGTCAAGGATGTGTTAGAAGACAAAGATGCGACCTTCAAAGAAACGAAGAGTCACTATGTCTTCACAACGAAAACACGTTACCAGAACAGTCAGATGCTCCCTACACAGGAGATTGCTTTCAACAAAAAAGACCTGACGCCTGCATCTGTCAATGTGATGGATTCAGATCAAAACCCGCTTGTAAAAGTGGAATTTTCTAAGATGGACATGAAAGCCGCGTTTGACAAAAAAGATTTCGATATGAAGAAAAATATGACCGGCGCCCAGCTTGAGGTTCCAGTGACAGCGGCAGTGGAAGATACGGAATTCACCGTTCTTTACCCGATGTCTGAAATCACCGGTACGGAATTGATAGAAGAAAAGGAAGTGGCGACGGATACAGGAAAACGCGTCATTTTAACCTATGACGGTGAAAAATCCTTTACGATCGTTCAAGAGAAGACGACTGTCGTCCCTACGATGACCGTTTCTACATCCCTTAAGGGGGAATTGGTGGACCTTGGCTTCACCGTAGCGGCCATGACGGATCAATCCATCCGATGGACGAATAATGGTGTGGATTATATGCTCGCATCAAATGACCTCACTCCTTCGGAAATGGTCATGGTGGCACAATCCGTGCAAGGTTCAATGGTGAAATGATGTATATGATCGGGGTGGGCCTATCTGGTCCGCCTCTTTTCAATTAAGAGATAGAGAGTCAAGTCCCTTCCCCAACCATATGCCCCTCCAACATTCCCCATCAAACCCCAATCGATCTTTCATTCCTTCCGAAAAACCCAAAATCTATTCACCACAATACATGATAATATGAATAATCCGTGGTATTCTTGAATAGAATGACAATGTTTTGTGTAACGATATGAGGAAGTGAACAGAGTGGAAACCCAGACGCAATTTTTTCGAGATACATGGGCTGAAATCAATTTGGATCATTTATATGAAAATGTAAAAAATATTAAGGGTCATATCCCTGATGACGTGAATGTATTTGCCGTCGTAAAGGCTAATGCCTACGGGCACGGGGATGTTCAAACATCTCTCACTGCCCTCGCTGCAGGGGCGCATGGATTGGCCGTTGCCTTCCTGGATGAAGCGATCTCTTTGAGAAGGGGAGGCATCGCCGCTCCGATCCTTGTCCTGGGGGCTACGCGGCCCAAAGATGTGAAGATTGCTTCTCAATTGGACATTTCCTTAACGGTCTTCCACAAGGAATGGCTCGTGGAAGCTGAAAAACAGTTGTCGAAAGAAGATCATTTACGCCTTCACATCAAATGTGACACCGGTATGGGGAGGATAGGCGTTCGGACCTCGGAAGAATTAAAGAGTATCGAGGGGTATATTCATTCTCACCCGAAATTTGAGCTTCAGGGGATCTTTACCCATTTTGCTACGGCGGATGAACTGAATGATGACTATCTTGAAGAACAGTTGAGGCGCTTCGAATATATGCTTCAACAACTGGAATCGCTTCCTGCGTATATCCATTCTTCCAATAGTGCTGCCACTCTAAGGAAAACGAATACCCTTTTTAATGCTGTAAGAGTGGGAATCGCCATGTATGGCCTTACACCATCGATCGAGATGAAACCTGAACTGCCATTTCCATTGAAGGAAGTCTTTTCACTCCATTCCAGACTCATTCATACAAAAGAACTTGAAGCTGGTGAGAAAGTCAGTTACGGAGCTACGTATGAAGCTTCCGAATCGGAATGGATCGGGACGATTCCGATCGGATATGCAGATGGCTGGCTGCGGAAATTACAGGGTCAGGACGTTTTAGTGGACGGAAAGAGAGTTCCAATTGTTGGAAGGATCTGTATGGATCAATGTATGGTCCGGCTGCCTGAATCCCGTCCGATCGGTACCCGTGTCACGTTGATCGGCAAGCAGGTTGAAGCTGCCATAACGATGGATGAAATCGCCCAAAAGCTTGATACCATCAACTATGAGATCCCTTGCATCATCTCGACAAGAGTACCGCGCATATATATACGGAACGGAGAAGCAACGGAAGTGTCGAATAAGCTCTTATCGACAGGAATGGACAGTCAACGGGAAAATAACGCCCCGTTTGATGAATAATTAGTATTTTAAATGGTGGATAATAGAAGAGATTGATAAATTAACTTTTCATTCCCTGTATTTGATGGTATGATAAATATGTTAATGAACAGAAACGGTATGTAGTGATTGGTGGAGGTGTAGTTTGTGTCTGAATCCAGCGCAACAACAGAAATCTTAATTCGTCTACCGCAACAGCTCGTTACAGAATTGGACGGCTTTGCAGATCAAGAAAATGTGAATCGCAATGAGTTTATTTATCGTGCAACCAAAATGTATTTACGAGAGCGTAAGAAGAGACAATTACGTGAATCTATGAGACGCGGCTATATGGAAATGGCGAAGATTAATCTCGCAATCGCTTCAGAAGCGATTCAAGCAGAATATGAGGCAGAACATACAGTCGAACGCTTAGTAAGCGGAGGTTAATCCTTTGATTGTAAAGCGTGGTGACGTATATTTTGCAGACCTTTCTCCTGTTGTAGGTTCAGAACAAGGCGGAGTTCGGCCGGTACTTGTTATTCAAAACGATATAGGGAACAGGTTTAGTCCCACAATTATTGTAGCTGCCATTACCGCACAAATTCAAAAAGCAAAACTGCCTACTCATGTTGAAATTGATGCAAAACGTTATGGCTTTGAACGTGATTCCGTTATCTTGCTTGAACAGATTCGAACGATTGATAAACAACGTCTTACCGATAAGATTACACACCTGGATGATGAGATGATGGAGAAAGTGGATGACGCCCTGCAAATCAGTGTGGGTCTGATCCAGTTTTAACTCATATCCGTCCTTCGTGTTAATCCATTATCACGTATATAATAGAGACAGTTTACCTGCAAACAAGAAGGCTTGCTGATCAACAAATGCTTGATCAGCAAGCCTTTTTGTTTTGCTTTTTTTCGTTTCATACCCATTGAAGCCTGATTCTGCCTTGTAAGAAGAATATGGATAATGGAAATATAGACAATTTTATGACAAAACCAGGTAAACAATTTATAATGGGAAAAGAAAGCAATAAAAATACCCGAAAAGGCATAGGCTTTTTCTTTTCCATATTTATTTGTTAGTATTAAAGTAATTAAGTCATTTTCGTTCTTTGTTGTAAACTACTTTAAGATTGGGTTACATCAATCGGCCTAAATACTGGGGTTAAATTTCATATGATAGAATGGAGAGAACAAAATGTTTAGTGAAGTCACGGCTTATATTCAGGACAATAAATCAGAAATCACCAGTACTTGGATGGATCGTATGCGTAATGAAGCGGATGAGAAGTTTCTTCAAGTCGTTTCAGATCAGGTCTTCACCAAGACAAGCCATGAGTTTGTTGAAATGATTGCCGCTAATTTGAGAGATTCGAAAGAATTCAACAGCCGCCTCGAAGATTTCGCTGAGAAGGTTGTTAGATTAGGGTGGCCATTAACATTTGTAACAACCGCTTTAGGGACATTTGGTAAAGTGGTATACGAAGGCATGACGGAGGATCAGCTGATCACAGATGAAAATCACGCTTCGCAGGTTGAGAAGTTTGATCAATGGCTGACACCGATGTATAACAGAGTGGTAAAAGCTTATACAGAATCATGGGAAAGAACGGTTTCTCTTCAAAAGATAGCATTACAGGAATTATCTGCACCACTAATACCGGTATTCGAAAAGATTTCCATTATGCCGCTTGTCGGCACCATCGATACGGAACGTGCCCGTTTGATTATGGAGAACCTGTTGAATGGTGTGGTGAAGCATCGGGCTGAAGTCGTTCTGATTGATATTACCGGTGTTCCGGTGGTAGATACGATGGTCGCCCATCATATCATCCAGGCTGCTGAAGCCGTTCGTTTAGTCGGGGCGAAGTGCATGCTGGTGGGAATCAGACCGGAAATTGCCCAGACGATCGTTAATTTGGGAATTGATCTTAATCAGTTCAGCACAAACAGCACGTTACGAAAAGGAATAGAAAAAGCTCTTGAAATGACAAATCGAAAAATAGTTTCGGCGGAGGGATTAGAGTGAGAATACCAATTTTAAAGCTGCATGATTGTTTGTTGATTTCCATTCAGTGGGAGCTGGATGATCAGACAGCCCTTCAATTTCAAGAGGATCTTCTCCAAAAGATTCACGAAACAAGTGCGAGGGGAGTTGTGATCGATATTACTTCTATCGATTTTATTGACTCATTCATCGCTAAAGTACTTGGGGATGTGATCAATATGTCCAGGCTGATGGGAGCAAAAGTTGTCATCACGGGCATTCAGCCTGCTGTAGCGATTACGTTGATCGAGCTTGGAATCAGGTTAGAGGACGTCCTGACCGCTTTGGATCTGGAAAAAGGTCTGGAGAAATTACAATTGGAACTGGGGGACTAGGTATGGATAGCCAATCCTGCGTGAAGATCACGAATGAATGGGACATCGTTGCTGCCCGCCAGTTAGGGAGGAATGTAGCGAAAGAGCTCGGATTCGGCACAGTTGACCAAGCTCGTATCACTACGGCTATCAGCGAATTGGCAAGGAACATCTATTTATATGCCGGCTATGGTCAAATTTGTATTGAAAAATTATTCGACGCCGGAAAAAAGGGCGTGCGTATCATCGCCTTAGATGAAGGCCCTGGTATTGCCGATATCAGAAAAGTAATGGAAGATGGATATTCCACATCAGGCGGATTAGGAGCAGGTTTGCCTGGAGTTAAGCGTTTAATGGACGAATTTAACGTCGAATCTGTACCAGGTGAAGGGACAGATATAAGGGCGACCAAGTGGCTCCGCTAGGGGGAGTTATATGAATTTCAGAGAATTGATGGATTCAAAATATAGAGAGATTATTGAGCACTATTTAAACGACCAGGATGAGAAAGCTCTTTATTTGGGACAGAAATTCAGTCGTAAATCAATTGAGCATCACGTATCACCGGAAGAAATCATCAGTCTCCATAAGAATGTCATCCTGGAGATGGAACCGAACATACCGCATCAGGTGCTGCATTCTTTCGATATTCTCCTGGAAGTCATGATAGGTTATGGCTTTGCCTATCGTGAACATCAAAGCTTGAGAACGAAACAACAGGAATTGAATAATGAAATAGATGTAGCATCCAATATGCAGCAAACCCTTCTCGGCACGGTCATTCCTTCAGTCGAAGGATTGGATATTGGAGCGGTGAGTGTACCGGCAAAGAAGATGAACGGTGATTACTATCACTTTGTCCAGGATGAAAACGACAGCGTAAGTGTGGCCATTGCAGACGTGATTGGGAAGGGGATACCAGCGGCACTTTGTATGTCCATGATCAAGTATGCCATGGACAGTTTACCAGAGTATCGCCATGAACCGAATGCTGTCTTGGAAAGCCTGAACAGGGTAGTCGAACAAAACGTGGACGCGAGTATGTTCATTACCATGTTTTACGGCGTGTATAATTCTGAGAAACATCTGTTTTCATACTCATCAGCTGGGCATGAACCCGGCTTTTTTTATAGAGCGTCAACCAATGAATATGAGGACCTTGATGCCAAGGGCCTTCTATTAGGGGTCGATAAAAAAGCAAAGTACAGACAATATGAAAGACGCGTGGAAGTGGGGGATATGATCATTCTCCTTTCCGATGGAGTAACAGAATGCCGCACGGAAGAAGGTTTTATTGAGAGGGAGGACCTGGTCCAGTTGATCAGCCAGTATACACATCTCCCTACTCAGGAGATCATCAACAATGTCTATAAGCAACTTGAGAAGCTGCAGCACTTTGAGCTTAGGGACGATTTCACCTTGATCATCATAAAAAGAAATTCGTAATGTTGTTTATTTTTATCAGAAATAGGGTAAATGAATAAAGACGTATTATAATGTTGCCAAAAAGGTGGTCTTTTTATGAACTTATCAATAGATATGAAAGAAAAAGAAAACGAGCTGCTCGTTAAAGTAGCCGGTGAAATTGATGCATATACAGCTCCAAAACTTAAAGAAACGCTTCAGCCATCTGCTGAATCTGATGATAAAGATATAACAGTCGATCTTTCGGAAGTATCATACATGGATAGTACGGGGCTCGGCGTGTTCGTCGGTCTGTTTAAAACGGTCAAGGCCCGCGGTGGACAGCTTAATCTAATCGGACTATCCGATCGTTTACAAAGATTGTTTGATATTACAGGTTTAGGGGATATTATGAATATCAATTCCAAAGTAGAAGGTGGAGTGGAATGATGCAAGCTTTTGATTACATCGAGATGAAGATCCCCGCAAAGCCGGAATATGTCGGGGTCATTCGTTTGACGCTTTCGGGAATTGCAAGTCGTATGGGGTTTGACTATGATGCAATTGAGGATTTGAAGATTGCCACAAGTGAAGCAATCACTAATGCGGTTCAGCATGCGTATAAAGATAATGATGGAGAAGTCGTTGTCGGATTCGCGCTGTATGGGGATCGCCTTGAAGTGATGGTGGCTGATCATGGTGAAAGTTTTGATTTTAAAGAAATTCGCAGTGCTGTTGGTCCTTATCATGCCGATCATTCCGTTGAGTTCTTAAGAGAAGGTGGGTTAGGTCTTTACCTTATTGAGAGCCTTATGGATGATGTAAAAGTGCATCACAAGGAGGGAGTGACAGTCTTTATGACTAAATTCCTATCAGGGGAGCAGGTGGAGAGGGATGAAAAAACTATCTCAACCTAACCAACAGGCTCAAAAAGAAAAAGTACTCAAATGGATCAAGGATTATCAGGAAACCCAGGACGATGATGCCCAAAGTCAGCTCATTTTACACTATCAAAACCTTGTTGAGTCCATTGCGAGGAAATATTCAAAGGGCAGGTCTTTCCATGAGGATATAATCCAGGTAGGGATGATTGGACTGCTTGGAGCGATCAGAAGGTACGATGAATCGTTCGGCAGATCATTTGAAGCCTTCGCGATTCCAACCATTATCGGGGAGATTAAAAGGTTCCTAAGGGATAAAACGTGGAGTGTACATGTTCCCCGGAGAATTAAGGAACTTGGCCCTAAAATTAAATCGACGGTTGAAGAGTTAACAAATAAATTAGAACGCTCTCCACAGGTTCATGAGATTGCTGAGTACCTGGAAGTAAGTGAAGAAGAAGTTCTGGAAGCGATGGAAATGGGTAGAAGTTATCAGGCTTTATCTGTGGATCACTCAATTGAGGCTGATTCAGAAGGAAGTACGGTGACGATACTGGATATCGTGGGAGATCAGGATGAAGGTTATGAAAAGGTTAACCAGCGACTCGTTCTGGAGAAAGTCCTTCATGTCCTTTCCGACAGGGAAAAAGCGATTATACAACACACTTATTTAGAAAACCTAAGCCAAAAAGAAGCTGGGGAAAAGCTCGGTATTTCACAAATGCATGTGTCCCGCCTGCAAAGAAGAGCGATCAAAAAGCTTCGGGAAGCCATTCAAGAAGAGATGAACGATTCGGAGAGTCATTATTAATGGCTTATCTTCAACAAAATGAAATAGAGCTTTATGCAGAACAAGTATCGAAAAATGGGAATCCCTTTTGTGGAGATAGTTATTTCTATACTTCCACAAACGATTACTTCATCTGTGTCCTGGCCGATGGTTTAGGCAGTGGTAAGTATGCCTATGAGTCGTCACATGCTGTCGTGGAAATTGTAGAAAAACATCATCATGAAGATGTCGAGACCCTCATGAGTCTTTGCAATGATGTCCTTCAGAAGAAACGTGGAGCTGCCGTGGCGATTATTAAAGCGTATTACCATTCCAAAGAATTTGTGTATAGTTGTGTAGGTAATATCCGTTTTTATATGTATGCACCCGAAGGAAAGATGACCTATCCTTTACCGGTCACAGGCTATCTCTCCGGACGGCCTCAAACGTATAAAACCCAACGTTTTCATTATAATGCCAATTCAAGATTTCTCATTCACTCAGATGGATTGAGTATTTCCGGCGTAAAGAATATCCTTCAAAGATATCCGACCCTTCATGGGGCGCTAGGTGATATCCAATCATTAGTAGATGGCACATCAGATGATACAACTTATATCATTGGAAACTTACTCTAACAGGCTTAGGGTAAGTTTTTTTGTTTATCAACACCCTGCGGAAAGCAAGTACTTGGATAAGTGATTCATCTATTACCTAAGCCACCGTTTCAATCCCCAAAGACAGATATGGTAAAATAAATAAAGAATCCTATCAATGGAGGTAATACAATTGGCAGCAACATTAACAAAGCAAGAACCATTACTTCATCAAGTATCCAAAGAATTGAACTTATCAATAAAAAATGTAAAAAACGTCATTTCTCTTCTGGAGGAAGGGAATACAGTTCCTTTCATCGCGCGTTATCGTAAAGAGCAGACAGGCGCACTGGATGAAGTCCAGATTCGCAATATCATGGACAAGTGGAATTATCTGTTGAATCTTGAGCAGAGAAAAGAAGAAGTCATCCGTCTCATAGAAGAACAGGGGAAGTTAACGGAAGAATTAGCCCGGTCCATTGAAAAAGCCGATAAGCTGCAAATGGTGGAAGATTTATACCGTCCATATAAACAAAAGAGGCGTACCAAAGCAACCGTAGCAAAAGAAAAAGGCTTAGAGCCCCTGGCTGAATGGATTCTGACATTCCCCTCAAAAGGAGCTCTTACAAGTGAAGCTTCAAGCTATATCTCTGAAGAGAATGAAGTGACAACAGTGGAAGAAGCCCTGGGTGGAGCCAAGGACATCATTGCTGAATACATATCCGATGAAGCTTCTTACCGGGACTACATAAGAAAATATACATTCCGTAAAGGGTTAATCGAATCAAAGGTGAAGAAAGAAGAGTTAGACGAAAAAAAAGTGTTTGAAATGTATTATTCCTATCAGGAACCCATTCACAAGGTTGTACCCCATCGTGTGCTGGCAATGAATAGAGGGGAAAAGGAAGACATTCTAAAAGTGAATATCCAGCCAGATACAGAGGGTATTCAAAAGTATTTGGAAAAGCAGGTCATTAAGAATATCCACTCCATTTCCGTGCCCCTTGTGAAAGAAGCAGTGGAGGATAGTTATAAAAGGCTCATCCAGCCATCGGTAGAAAGAGAAATCCGAAATGAGTTAACTGACAAAGCGGAAGATCAAGCCATTCATATCTTCTCTGAAAACTTGCGTAAATTATTGCTTCAGCCTCCGATGAAAGGGAAGATGGTATTGGGGGTCGATCCTGCATTCCGGACTGGGTGTAAGCTAGCTGTCATTGATGAAACAGGGAAAACCCTCGATATCAATGTCATCTATCCACATACATCTCAAGCTCAACGAAATAAGGCGGAGGACGCTTTTAAATCGATTTTGACAAAATATTCGATTGAAGTTGTGGCTATTGGAAATGGAACAGCGTCGAGGGAAACCGAACAATTTGTTGTGGATTTATTAAAAGAAGTAGGCGGTAATATCTCTTACTTAATAGTCAACGAAGCGGGAGCAAGCGTATATTCTGCATCGGATGTGGCGAGAGAAGAGTTCCCCGACCTTCAAGTAGAAGAAAGAAGTGCTGTCTCCATTGCCCGGAGATTACAGGATCCATTAGCAGAATTAGTGAAAATTGACCCTAAATCAGTCGGGGTCGGGCAATACCAACATGATGTTTCCCAAAAGAAGTTGAACGAATCGTTAACGTTTGTAGTAGAAACGGCTGTAAACCAAGTGGGTGTAAATGTAAATACTGCATCTTCTTCCTTATTGCAATATGTAGCGGGGCTTTCTAAAACAGTGGCCAATAATATCGTGAAAAAGCGGGAGGAAGAAGGGAAGTTTCAATCCAGGGCGCAATTGAAAAAAATCCCAAGGCTGGGTGCGAAAACATTTGAACAATGCATTGGCTTCCTGAGGATAATGGATGGGAAAGAGGTCCTTGATAGGACGTCTATTCACCCTGAGAATTATACCGTTGTAAAGAAGCTCCTCTCAAAAGTGGGGATGGGTGTAAATGACATCGGGTCAGATAAACTCAAACAGTCTCTGGAACAATTGAATATAGATGAAGTGTGTGAAGAGTTGGAAATTGGAAAACTGACATTGAAGGATATCATCGATGCACTGATTAGACCCGGTCGAGATCCGAGGGATGAGTTTCCTAGACCGCTTCTGAAGAAGGATGTTCTAAAACTGGAGGATTTATCTGAAGGAATGGAATTACAAGGAACCGTGCGAAATGTAGTCGATTTTGGTGCCTTTATTGACATTGGAGTGAAACAAGATGGACTTGTCCATATCTCAAAACTGAAAAATGGTTTCGTGAAGCATCCATTAGATGTGGTTTCAGTCGGGGATGTTGTGACTGTTTGGGTCGATAGTGTAGATGTCCAAAAAGGCAGGGTTGCACTGACGATGGTCCCTTAAGAAATGGATAGGAGCTGACTGAATGATAGGGAGCTATCTTGTGGTCAGCTCTTTATTATATAAGATGGAATAACTTTATAATAGAAAAACACCATTAAGAGCAGTTCTTCTTTCTGTAGAAATTCCAACATTGATTAAGAAGTTTGATCTGGTATCGATCTTTCTCAAGATAAGCTTTCCGCAATTGATTGACAAGCCAATTTGGCATGATTGAACCTCCTTATCCTTTTGAAAGTGCCGCTAAATAGAATACGGTCTTTCTCCGGGTAGTTTGTCAGTTTGAATCAATAAGGGTGATACCTAGTTTATGCTATAATAGGTTGTCATGTTCTAATTAAGAAAGAAGGATTTGTATGACGAATGCTGAGCTGCAGCAATTAGTTGAAAAAATTTCAATCCAATTATTCCAAAAGCCGTTCCGCCATAAGGCATTTTTCAATCCAAGATTACGGACCACGGGTGGAAGATACATGTTAGGCAGCCATGATATCGATATTAATCGAAGATATCTGGATGAGCATGGAATGGAAGAATTGATCGGAATTATAAAGCATGAGCTATGTCATTATCACTTGCATATTGAAGGAAAGGGATATAAACATGGGGATCAGGACTTTAAGAGACTGCTCAAGCATGTCGGGGGACCAAGGCATTGTTCTTCGTTGCCCAATGTGAACAGGAGAAGTCGGGTGTTACACTATGTCTGTTCTCAGTGTGGTCTGAACTTCGAAAGAAAAAGAAAAATCAATACAACGAAATATGTGTGTGGCCGCTGTAAAGGAAAACTTCGCCTCGTAAAGGAAGTTGTGATTGAAAGAGGGTAGTTACAAAAGGCGTTTTTCTTGTGGAAAAAGTGACTGAAAGTAGTTGACAAGAAATTGATGAGTCATTATAATCTAAAGAGTCGATAAGACGAGTTAAGCGTAAGAATACTTCACGTTCCGCAGTAGCTCAGTGGTAGAGCTATCGGCTGTTAACCGATCGGTCGCAAGTTCGAATCTTGCCTGCGGAGCCATTTTTATGGAGAAGTACTCAAGTGGCTGAAGAGGCGCCCCTGCTAAGGGTGTAGGTCGGGCAACTGGCGCGAGGGTTCAAATCCCTCCTTCTCCGCCATTTCTATTTAGAACGTGGCCCGTTGGTCAAGCGGTTAAGACACCGCCCTTTCACGGCGGTAACACGGGTTCGAATCCCGTACGGGTCATTTTACTTACTTAAGGTAAGGATAGTTATTTTCGTTATCGCGAAGGTAATGAAAGTTATTTTGCTAACGCAAGGTAAGGATAGTTATTTTGACTATCGTCAAAAAACTTTGGTCCGGTAGTTCAGTTGGTTAGAATGCCTGCCTGTCACGCAGGAGGTCGCGGGTTCGAGTCCCGTCCGGACCGCCAGATTTATTTTTAAAAAACGATTGACTTCATCGAGGTGGACATGTTAATATTAAAACCTCGTCACTTTTTGAAAAAGTATTGGGCTATAGCCAAGCGGTAAGGCATCGCACTTTGACTGCGACATGCGTTGGTTCGAATCCAGCTAGCCCAGCCATAGCGAGCCATTAGCTCAGTTGGTAGAGCATCTGACTTTTAATCAGAGGGTCGAAGGTTCGAATCCTTCATGGCTCACCAAAGATTTTTGCGCAAGCAAAATATCTTTCCATTGTAATTCAGATTCATGCGGGTGTGGCGGAATTGGCAGACGCACCAGACTTAGGATCTGGCGCCGCAAGGCGTGGGGGTTCAAGTCCCTTCACCCGCACTTTTAAAACCTTTTAAAAAAGTTGTTGACAAAATAGATTTTCCTCAGTTATAATAGTGTTTGTCGCTTTAAAACGCGGTCGTGGCGGAATGGCAGACGCGCTAGGTTGAGGGCCTAGTGGGGGCGACCCCGTGGAGGTTCAAGTCCTCTCGGCCGCACCAAAAGGTTTCAAAGACATATGCGCCCGTAGCTCAATTGGATAGAGCGTTTGACTACGGATCAAAAGGTTAGGGGTTCGACTCCTCTCGGGCGCGCCATCTTGCTTCTACTAGAGAGTATCTGATTCACAGTAATACATATGCTTTTCTGACGGGAAGTAGCTCAGCTTGGTAGAGCACTTGGTTTGGGACCAAGGGGTCGCAGGTTCGAATCCTGTCTTCCCGACCATCATAATTTTATATGCGGGTGTAGTTTAGTGGTAAAACCTCAGCCTTCCAAGCTGATGATGAGGGTTCGATTCCCTTCACCCGCTCCAATTTTAACCTTAATTATTGAACCTTGAAAACTGAACAAAACAAGACAATACGTCAACGTTAATTCTAGATTTATTTTTAAAGAGCTATTCAAACTTTTATCGGAGAGTTTGATCCTGGCTCAGGACGAACGCTGGCGGCGTGCCTAATACATGCAAGTCGAGCGGATTGATGGGAGCTTGCTCCCTGATATCAGCGGCGGACGGGTGAGTAACACGTGGGTAACCTGCCTGTAAGACTGGGATAACTCCGGGAAACCGGGGCTAATACCGGATAACTCATTTCCTCGCATGAGGAAATGTTGAAAGGTGGCTTCGGCTACCACTTACAGATGGACCCGCGGCGCATTAGCTAGTTGGTGAGGTAACGGCTCACCAAGGCAACGATGCGTAGCCGACCTGAGAGGGTGATCGGCCACACTGGGACTGAGACACGGCCCAGACTCCTACGGGAGGCAGCAGTAGGGAATCTTCCGCAATGGACGAAAGTCTGACGGAGCAACGCCGCGTGAGTGATGAAGGTTTTCGGATCGTAAAGCTCTGTTGTTAGGGAAGAACAAGTGCCGTTCAAATAGGGCGGCACCTTGACGGTACCTAACCAGAAAGCCACGGCTAACTACGTGCCAGCAGCCGCGGTAATACGTAGGTGGCAAGCGTTGTCCGGAATTATTGGGCGTAAAGCGCGCGCAGGTGGTTCCTTAAGTCTGATGTGAAAGCCCACGGCTCAACCGTGGAGGGTCATTGGAAACTGGGGGACTTGAGTGCAGAAGAGGAAAGTGGAATTCCAAGTGTAGCGGTGAAATGCGTAGATATTTGGAGGAACACCAGTGGCGAAGGCGACTTTCTGGTCTGTAACTGACACTGAGGCGCGAAAGCGTGGGGAGCAAACAGGATTAGATACCCTGGTAGTCCACGCCGTAAACGATGAGTGCTAAGTGTTAGGGGGTTTCCGCCCCTTAGTGCTGCAGCTAACGCATTAAGCACTCCGCCTGGGGAGTACGGTCGCAAGACTGAAACTCAAAGGAATTGACGGGGGCCCGCACAAGCGGTGGAGCATGTGGTTTAATTCGAAGCAACGCGAAGAACCTTACCAAGTCTTGACATCCTCTGACAACCCTAGAGATAGGGCTTTCCCCTTCGGGGGACAGAGTGACAGGTGGTGCATGGTTGTCGTCAGCTCGTGTCGTGAGATGTTGGGTTAAGTCCCGCAACGAGCGCAACCCTTGATCTTAGTTGCCAGCATTCAGTTGGGCACTCTAAGATGACTGCCGGTGACAAACCGGAGGAAGGTGGGGATGACGTCAAATCATCATGCCCCTTATGACCTGGGCTACACACGTGCTACAATGGACGGTACAAAGGGCAGCGAGACCGCGAGGTTTAGCCAATCCCATAAAACCGTTCTCAGTTCGGATTGTAGGCTGCAACTCGCCTACATGAAGCTGGAATCGCTAGTAATCGCGGATCAGCATGCCGCGGTGAATACGTTCCCGGGCCTTGTACACACCGCCCGTCACACCACGAGAGTTTGTAACACCCGAAGTCGGTGAGGTAACCTTTTGGAGCCAGCCGCCTAAGGTGGGACAGATGATTGGGGTGAAGTCGTAACAAGGTAGCCGTATCGGAAGGTGCGGCTGGATCACCTCCTTTCTAAGGAAGATTTACTAAAACGTTTGACACGTCGAAGTTTTGTTCAGTTTTGATGGTTCAACCATCAAAACATTTTTTATCTCTTACGAGATAGAAGTTGTGTTTGTTCTTTGAAAACTAGATAAAGATAAATTGATAGTCAAGAAATTACCGAGTATCGCCATTTTAGGTTTTAAACCTGATGTAACAACCAATTCGGTTAAGTTATGAAGGGCGCACGGTGGATGCCTTGGCACTAGGAGCCGACGAAGGACGGGACTAACACCGATATGCTTTGGGGAGCTGTAAGTGAGCTTTGATCCAGAGATTTCCGAATGGGGGAACCCATTGTTCGTAATGGAACAATATCCTTACTTGAATACATAGAGTATGGAAGGCAGACCCAGGGAACTGAAACATCTAAGTACCTGGAGGAAGAGAAAGCAATTGCGATTCCCTGAGTAGCGGCGAGCGAAACGGGATATAGCCCAAACCAAGAGGCTTGCCTCTTGGGGTTGTAGGACACTCTATACGGAGTTACAAAGGAATGGAGTAGACGAAGAAGTCTGGAAAGGCTCGTCAAAGAAGGTAACAACCCTGTAGTTGAAACTTCATTCCCTCTTGAGTGGATCCTGAGTACGGCGGGACACGTGAAATCCCGTCGGAAGCTGGGAGGACCATCTCCCAAGGCTAAATACTCCCTAGTGACCGATAGTGAACCAGTACCGTGAGGGAAAGGTGAAAAGCACCCCGGAAGGGGAGTGAAATAGAACCTGAAACCGTGTGCCTACAAGTAGTCAGAGCCCGTTAACGGGTGATGGCGTGCCTTTTGTAGAATGAACCGGCGAGTTACGATCCCATGCAAGGTTAAGTTGATAAGACGGAGCCGCAGCGAAAGCGAGTCTGAATAGGGCGATTTGAGTATGTGGTCGTAGACCCGAAACCAGGTGATCTACCCATGTCCAGGATGAAGTTCAGGTAACACTGAATGGAGGTCCGAACCCACGCACGTTGAAAAGTGCGGGGATGAGGTGTGGGTAGCGGAGAAATTCCAATCGAACTTGGAGATAGCTGGTTCTCTCCGAAATAGCTTTAGGGCTAGCCTCATGTGTAAGAGTCTTGGAGGTAGAGCACTGTTTGGACTAGGGGCCCTCATCGGGTTACCGAATTCAGACAAACTCCGAATGCCAAAGACTTATCCATGGGAGTCAGACTGCGAGTGATAAGATCCGTAGTCGAAAGGGAAACAGCCCAGACCACCAGCTAAGGTCCCAAAGTATACGTTAAGTGGAAAAGGATGTGGAGTTGCTTAGACAACCAGGATGTTGGCTTAGAAGCAGCCACCATTTAAAGAGTGCGTAATAGCTCACTGGTCGAGTGACTCTGCGCCGAAAATGTACCGGGGCTAAACGTATCACCGAAGCTGTGGATTGACACCTCTAGGTGTCAGTGGTAGGAGAGCGTTCTAAGGACTGCGAAGCTAGACCGTAAGGACTGGTGGAGTGCTTAGAAGTGAGAATGCCGGTATGAGTAGCGAAAGATGGGTGAGAATCCCATCCACCGAATGCCTAAGGTTTCCTGAGGAAGGCTCGTCCGCTCAGGGTTAGTCGGGACCTAAGTCGAGGCCGATAGGCGTAGACGATGGACAACAGGTTGATATTCCTGTACCACCTCTTTTCCGTTTGAGCAATGGGGGGACGCAGGAGGATAGGGTAAGCGCACTGCTGGATATGTGCGTCTAAGCAGTTAGGCTGATGATGAGGCAAATCCCATCATCGCGAAGGCTGAGCTGTGATAGCGAGCGAATTATAGTAGCGAAGTTCCTGATTCCACACTGCCAAGAAAAGCCTCTAGCGAGGAAAAAGGTGCCCGTACCGCAAACCGACACAGGTAGGCGAGGAGAGAATCCTAAGGTGAGCGAGAGAACTCTCGTTAAGGAACTCGGCAAAATGACCCCGTAACTTCGGGAGAAGGGGTGCTCTGGTAGGGTGCAAGCCCGAGAGAGCCGCAGTGAATAGGCCCAGGCGACTGTTTAGCAAAAACACAGGTCTCTGCGAAGCCGTAAGGCGAAGTATAGGGGCTGACGCCTGCCCGGTGCTGGAAGGTTAAGAGGAGTGCTTAGCGCAAGCGAAGGTGCGAATCGAAGCCCCAGTAAACGGCGGCCGTAACTATAACGGTCCTAAGGTAGCGAAATTCCTTGTCGGGTAAGTTCCGACCCGCACGAAAGGCGTAACGATCTGGGCACTGTCTCAACGAGAGACTCGGTGAAATTATAGTACCTGTGAAGATGCAGGTTACCCGCGACAGGACGGAAAGACCCCGTGGAGCTTTACTGTAGCCTGATATTGAATTTTGGTACAGCTTGTACAGGATAGGTAGGAGCCTTGGAAACCGGAGCGCCAGCTTCGGTGGAGGCATCGGTGGGATACTACCCTGGCTGTATTGAAATTCTAACCCGCGCCCCTTATCGGGGTGGGAGACAGTGTCAGGTGGGCAGTTTGACTGGGGCGGTCGCCTCCTAAAGAGTAACGGAGGCGCCCAAAGGTTCCCTCAGAATGGTTGGAAATCATTCGCAGAGTGTAAAGGCACAAGGGAGCTTGACTGCGAGACCTACAAGTCGAGCAGGGACGAAAGTCGGGCTTAGTGATCCGGTGGTTCCGCATGGAAGGGCCATCGCTCAACGGATAAAAGCTACCCCGGGGATAACAGGCTTATCTCCCCCAAGAGTCCACATCGACGGGGAGGTTTGGCACCTCGATGTCGGCTCATCGCATCCTGGGGCTGTAGTCGGTCCCAAGGGTTGGGCTGTTCGCCCATTAAAGCGGTACGCGAGCTGGGTTCAGAACGTCGTGAGACAGTTCGGTCCCTATCCGTCGTGGGCGCAGGAAATTTGAGAGGAGCTGTCCTTAGTACGAGAGGACCGGGATGGACGCACCGCTGGTGTACCAGTTGTCTTGCCAAAGGCATCGCTGGGTAGCTATGTGCGGAAGGGATAAGTGCTGAAAGCATCTAAGCATGAAGCCCCCCTCGAGATGAGATTTCCCATCACGTAAGTGAGTAAGATCCCTAGAAGATGACTAGGTAGATAGGTCAGAGATGGAAGCATGGCGACATGTGGAGTTGACTGATACTAATCGATCGAGGACTTAACCACAAAGAGTCATATTTATATGAACAACAATTGGTCGATATTCGGCTTTCTTGACATCAATTCTTTATCTAGTTTTGAAGGAACAAACCTTCAATTGAATATTCGTCTGGTGATAATGGCGAAGAGGTCACACCCGTTCCCATGCCGAACACGGAAGTTAAGCTCTTCAGCGCCGATGGTAGTTGGGGGATCTCCCCCTGTGAGAGTAGGACGTCGCCAGGCGAAACAATTCTTTTTTGTACAATCACTTTATTTGTGAAGGTGCATATAGTAAGATAGAAGATAGAATCATTCTTATCGTCGCGGGGTGGAGCAGTTCGGTAGCTCGTCGGGCTCATAACCCGAAGGTCGCAGGTTCAAATCCTGTCCCCGCAATACCATTTTTGACTTGTTTTATCAAAGGTTATCGCTAATCTTTCATGAGTCACGCATGGATAGTTATTTTCACTATCGTGAAGGTAATGAAAGTTATTTTGCTTACGCAAAAAACTCTGGTCCGGTAGTTCAGTTGGTTAGAATGCCTGCCTGTCACGCAGGAGGTCGCGGGTTCGAGTCCCGTCCGGACCGCCATTTTTGTTCATTCAAACGAAACGTTGTTTCGTTTTTTTTATTGTCTTTTTTCAGAACCTTTACTCTCATACACTAAAAAGGGTAAACTACATATATACATTCTCCCTTAGGGTAACAAACGATCCTAAGGTTTTTTTATACTCTAAATGATGATTGAGGAGATTAACATGAATCAGTTTGAGATTATGACGAATAGTCCGGAGGAAACAGGCCACTTTGCAGAAAAGCTCGCAGGACTATTAAAGCCTGGGGCTGTGTTGACGCTGGAAGGTGATCTTGGGGCAGGGAAGACAACGTTTACGAAAGGACTTGCCAAAGGTCTTGGTGTCACTAAAACCGTGAACAGTCCCACTTTTACCATTATTAAAGAATATAAGGGGCGTCTGCCTCTTTATCATATGGATGTATACAGGCTGGACGATTCCTTTGAAGATTTGGGATTTGATGAATACTTTGAAGGAGAAGGAGTGACCGTCATTGAGTGGGCTCACTTAATTAAGGATCAGCTTCCGAAAGAATTATTAAGCTTGTCGATTTACCGGGAAGGCGACTCCAAGAGAAGGATCGTGTTGAAGCCGTATGGAAATCGATATAGTGAATTGTGTAAGGAGATTGTGTCATGACGATATTATCGATAGATACCTCCAATTATCCGTTTGGGGTTGCCCTGATTGAAGAGGATAAAGTAATTGGGGAATACATCACGTATATGAAAAAGAACCACTCTGTGAGAGCCATGCCGGCTGTCGAACAGTTGTTAAAAGACTGTGGGGTAGGGGCAAAGGAATTAACGAAGATTGTTGTTGCAAACGGCCCAGGTTCCTATACGGGCGTACGAATCGGGGTCACCTTGGCCAAGACACTGGCATGGTCATTGAATATCCCCCTGATCCCGGTGTCCAGTCTCGCGACATTGGCTTCGTCTGGACGATATTTTCAAGGGTTTATCGTTCCGTTGTTTGATGCCAGAAGAGGACAGGTATACACAGGACTCTATGAGTTTCAGGAAGATCGATTGGTTTGTGTGGAAGAGGATCGCAACATCATGCTCGATGAATGGGTGACAAAGTTAAAAGAGTTAGATAAAGATTTGTTATTTGTCGGAAATGATGTCTCCATCCACGAGAGCCTGATTAAGGAAGTACTTGAAGATCAAGCGAGAATCGCACCATTTGTCAGTCATAATCCCCGTCCTTCTGAACTGGCTTATATCGGCCTTGGTTTAAAAGAGATGACGGCACATGAAGTGCTTCCCAACTATATACGGATGGCGGAAGCAGAAGTAAAATGGCTGGAGGCCCAAAAAAAATCTGAATAGAAGATAAGGGATCGTTAAAATATGGATATACGATTTATGACAGTTGATGATTTAAACGAAGTTATGGAAATTGAAAATCAATCTTTTAGCATTCCCTGGAGCCGGGACGCTTTCTTGAATGAACTTGAGCATAACCACCTGTCCACCTACCTCGTTGCAGCAGATGGAGAGAACCTTGCGGGTTACTGTGGCGTGTGGCTGGTCGTGGATGAGGCCCATATCACAAATGTAGCCGTGCTTCCTGATTACCGGGGACGTGGCTTGGGGGAAGGTCTTATGCGTAAGATAATGGACATAGCGATTGAATTTGGCGCTCGCGTGATGACACTCGAAGTCAGGGTTTCAAACATGCCTGCGCAGCACTTATATCGTAAGCTCGGTTTCAAAGACGGCGGGATTCGTAAGAGGTACTACTCGGACAATCAAGAGGATGCTTTAGTAATGTGGGTGAATTTATGAAAAAAGATACATTAGTATTGGGAATTGAAACAAGCTGTGATGAGACAGCTGTGGCGATTATACGAAATGGAACAGAGATTGTGACGAATATTGTTTCGTCCCAAATTGAAAGTCATAAGCGATTCGGTGGAGTGGTCCCTGAGATTGCATCGCGTCATCATGTGGAGCAGGTTACGTATGTACTGGACGAAGCCCTTGAACAAGCCGGGATGACGATGGATGATATCGATTGTGTGGCGGTAACGGAAGGTCCTGGCTTGGTAGGAGCCCTTCTTATTGGCGTTAACGCGGCAAAGGCACTTGCTTTCGCCCATAACAAACCGTTGGTGGGAGTCCATCACATTGCAGGGCATATCTATGCGAACCGCTTAGTGAAAGAGATGAGGTTCCCTCTTCTTTCCCTGGTTGTTTCCGGAGGACATACGGAGCTTGTACTCATGAAAGATCACGGTTCCTTTGAGGTCATCGGAGAAACACGCGATGATGCTGCAGGAGAAGCGTATGATAAGGTAGCACGGACATTGGGTCTTCCATATCCAGGAGGACCGCATATTGACAGGCTGGCACATGTTGGGGAAGCGACTCTTGATCTGCCCCGGGCATGGCTGGAAGAAGGATCCTATGACTTCAGCTTCAGTGGTTTGAAGTCAGCGGTTATCAACACGCTTCATAATGCCAAACAAAAGGGAATGACCATTCATCCACAGGATTTGGCCGCGAGCTTTCAAGCAAGTGTCGTTGACGTGTTAGTAACGAAAACGGTTAAGGCTGTAAAGGAGTATGGAGTGGAGCAAGTATTACTTGCCGGTGGAGTTGCGGCCAATAAAGGCTTGCGTGCTGCACTTGAGGAAGCCTTTGAGGGAATGGAAGCGGAATTGGTCATCCCTCCCCTATCCCTTTGTACAGATAATGCCGCTATGATTGCAGCCGCAGGAACGGTTTTATTCCAACAAGGAAAAAGAGGAAGCATGGATATGAACGCTCATCCAGGACTTGATATCGAAAATTTCTAAAAGGGAAAGCTTGAACGAATATCGTTCAAGCTTTTTTACTATATGTTGATATCCTGTGAGTAACGTACAAAGTTGAAAAGGTGAAAGAGAAATGGGAGGGACGAACATACGTTTTATCAACAGGTTGTGGATAAGTTGTTAATAACTACTTATTTAGTGTGTATACATTGTGAAAAAGACGAGTGTTTTTCACCCTAAATAATGGTAAAAGCTGTGGATAACATAAGTTATTTTTGTGTATAGTGTGGAAAACTACTGTGAATAACGTTATATAAGTATTTTAACTGTGGATAATAATGTGGAATAAGAAAGGATTGGGGAGTGATTGTTATCCCCAATCCTGTGGATTACTGCTCTTCTTGAAGGAGTTCTTCCAGTTCGGTCCATTCTTCCAATAAAGAATCAAGCTCTTCTTTCGCTTTTGTGAGTGATTCATTAATATCCTGGACTTTCTCGTGATCTTGAAAGATATCAGGATCGCAGAGAAGATCTTCTTTTTCCTGAATGGTTGTTTCGAGTGTTTCCATCAGGCCTTCGATTTCTTCGACTCTGCGCTTTCGTTGACGTTCGAGTTTTTTCGCTTCTTTATCAATCTTGTGGGATTGTTTTTGAGTCGGCTCCTGTAATTGTTCACCCTGTTCCATGCGTTCTAGTGCCGCCAGTTCTTCCTGCTGCTGTAATTTTTCTACATAATAATCGTAATCGCCAAGATACTCCGTCGAGCCTTTCTTGGATAATTCAACGACTTTTGTGGCAATTCGGTTGATGAAATACCGGTCATGGGAAACGAAGAGAATCGTCCCGGGATAATCGATCAGGGCATTTTCCAACACTTCTTTGCTATCCAGGTCAAGATGGTTCGTCGGCTCATCCAGAATCAGGACATTCCCTTTTTCCATCATCAGCTTGGAGAGGGCTAACCGTGCTTTTTCTCCACCACTTAAGGTAGAAACGGGCTTTAGGACATCTTCCCCTGAAAAGAGGAAGTTACCGAGGACCGTCCGGATTTCTTTCTCCATCTTCATCGGATATTCGTCCCACAGTTCATTTAAGACCGTTTTGTTCGATGATAGTTCGGCTTGTTCCTGGTCATAGTAACTGATGGTCACATTGGATCCGAATTTAAATGTGCCGTCGAGAGGCTGAAGTTTATTCACCAATGTTTTTAAAAGCGTCGATTTCCCGATTCCGTTCGGTCCGACGAGTGCGATACTGTCCCCTTTTTTGACAGAGAAATCGATATGGGAGGAAATCGTCTCGTTTTTCCCGTAGCCAATGGTAAGGTCTTGGACATGCAGCACGTCATTCCCGCTTGGGCGGTCGATTTGAAACGCAAAGCTGGCAGACTTCTCATCTCCTAGTGGCCTGTCCATCCTATCCATACGTTCCAATTTTTTTCGTCGGCTCTGTGCCATCTTGGTGGTGGAGGCCCTGGCGATATTCCGTTGAATGAAGTCCTCGAGCTTTGCGACTTCCTGCTGCTGACGCTCGAACATTTTGAGTTCTTTCTCATAGTCTTCCGCTTTTTGTTCAAGATACCTGCTGTAGTTCCCAAGGTATTTCTTACTCCTGTTCCGGGAAATTTCATACACTTGATTAACGACGCTGTCTAAAAAGTAGCGATCATGGGAAACGATCAGGACGGCTCCTTCATAGCTTTGAAGATACGTTTCAAGCCATGATAAGGTTTCGATATCCAAGTGGTTGGTCGGTTCATCAAGGATGAGGATGTCAGGCTTGGTCAGTAGAAGCTTACCAAGGGCAAGGCGGGTTTTCTGACCACCGCTCAATGTGGATATCTTTGTTTCGTAATCAAAATCGGCAAAGTTCAATCCGTGAAGGACGGAACGGATATCCGCTTCATACTGATAGCCGCCGGAATCTTTGAAGAGAACCTGGAGTTGATCGTATTCCTTCAATACCCGTTGATAGACATCCTCTTGTTCATATACCGAAGGATCGGCCATTTGCTGCTCCAATGATCGTAATTTCTTTTCCTGCTCTTTCAATTCCTCAAAGACGGTCAGCATCTCAGACCAGATGGAAAGATCCGATTCGAGACCCGTATTTTGGGCAAGATACCCGATGGAGACGCCTTTTGGCTTTGTGATCTCCCCGGAATCGTAGGAAAGGTGACCTGCTATTATTTTTAGAAGAGTCGACTTCCCCGCACCGTTACGGCCTACAAGGGCAACGCGATCTCTAGTCTGTATTTCAAGTTTAATATTTGATAGGATATTATCTGCACCGAAGTTTTTTGTTAATTGATTCACTTGTAAAAGAATCATGACGTTTCACCTCTATTTCATAGTGCTAGTGTACCGTATAAGAGAGGGAAACGGCAATAAAACACCTATTAATCTTCGTACACTTAGGATAAAATATAGTGTATGATGAGTAGTAGAGTTTAATAAATTCTGGATGCTTTCAATTTTGGAAGCGGTATCAGAGGTTTTGAATAGATGTGGGGGAATACAATATGAACCAGGATACAACGAAAATTCCACAGGCAACGGCCAAGCGCCTTCCGCTATATTATCGATTTATCAAGAATCTGTACTCATCCGGTAAGCAGAGGGTTTCATCAAAGGAATTAAGTGAAGCGGTGAAAGTTGATTCTGCTACGATCCGCAGGGACTTTTCTTATTTTGGTGCATTGGGTAAAAAGGGATACGGCTATAATGTCAATTATCTGTTATCCTTCTTCCGTAAGACACTGGATCAGGATGCCCTTACAAAGGTCGTGCTGATCGGGGTGGGGAATCTTGGTACAGCGTTTCTTCATTATAATTTCATCAAGAATAATAATACGAAGATTGAAATGGCTTTCGAGGTAGATGAAAAGAAGGTCGGGACTCAAATCAGCGACGTACCCGTTTTTCATTTAGATGATTTAGAAGAGAAGCTTGTGGGGCATGATATTGAAGTAGCGATTCTGACGGTACCGGCATCTTCTGCTCAGAATATCACAGACCGATTGGTTTCTTCGAATATAAAGGGGATACTGAATTTCACCCCTGCGAGATTGACGGTGCCCGACCATATCCGCGTCCATCATATCGACTTGGCGGTGGAACTTCAGTCACTCGTATACTTCTTGAAGCATTACTCGGAGGATGACACGGAAATGTCACAAGATGGAATCATAACAGAATAGAAAATTCTTCATATTTACGTTATGATAGAATGGTAAAAGAGGAGGTGTCTCATTATGCCAGGTCCAGGTAGCCTCGTATTAATAGCAGTCGTTGCTTTACTTATTTTTGGCCCTAAGAAACTTCCGGAATTAGGAAAAGCGGCAGGAAATACATTGCGTGAATTTAAAAATGCAACAAAAGGCTTAGCAGATGATGAAGACGAAAAAAATAATAGTGCTAAGTAGAGTAGGATGAACGCCATGAGTCAAAGAGACATGACAGTTTATGAACATATAGGAGAATTGCAAAAACGACTCATGTTTGTAGTCGTTTTCTTCTTGTTAGCAGTTGTGGTAAGCTTCTTTCTTGCAGAACCGCTGATCAGATACTTACAGCATGCCGATGAAGCGAAAGAGTTAACCATGAATGCCTTTCGTATCACAGATCCTCTCAAGATCTATATGGAAATGATCATGTTCATTGCTTTGATCATGACATCCCCTATCATTCTCTTTCAAGTCTGGTCTTTTGTGAGCCCTGGTTTATATGAAAGAGAAAGAAAAGTGACGCTTAGTTATATTCCAGTTTCCCTTATCCTTTTCTTAGGCGGATTGTCATTTTCTTATTTTATTTTGTTTCCATATATCGTGAAATTCATGATGGGTTTATCAACGAACCTAAATATAGAACAAGTGATAGGGATAAACGAATATTTCCATTTCTTATTCCAAATCACGATTCCTTTCGGTTTTCTGTTTCAGCTACCCGTAGCCATGCTTTTTCTTACAAGGTTAGGTATTGTCACACCGATGATGATGGGAAAAATGAGGAAAGCAGCCTACTTTATCTTATTGGTCATCGCGGCCCTTATCACCCCACCGGACATCGTGTCCCATCTAATGGTGACGGTACCGTTGTTCATACTATATGAAATCAGCATCTGGATATCCAAGATCGGATATAAAAAGGTGATTGAGGCAGAGCAGAAGCTTGAAATGGAAAAGTACGAGGATATAAATAAGGATTGATCAAATGATCAATCCTTATTTTTTGTGCTTTATTTGTTTTTTGATTTTGAAATGCAGCATGACCATCCGTAACCCGGAACCGAAGTCCAGGGTTGCAAGAAAGATGAGCATATACGTGAAAAATCCCCAACCTTCATCATTCTGTACGTTTTGTACAGCAAAGTATGTGAAGAGCACACCGAGAAGGAGATAGATCACTCCTGAGAATAATGGTGATCTCCTCATAGAAATAATCCTCCAATAAATCCTTGTATTTTTTCAGCTTCATTCATCATTTTATCGATTTCGTCCTTATAGATAGATTGCATTAGAACGACCGTTGTATTCATGGCCACGTGAGCAAATATTGGCACAAGGATCCGCTTCGTTTTTACATAAAGAAAGGCAAAGGTGAATCCCATTGCTGAATACAGGATCACATGCTCAGGCTCGAAATGGGCAAGAGCGAAGATGACCGAGCTGATGAGAGCAGCAAAGAAGAAATGCATCTTCTCATACAGAACGCCGAAAATGATCTTTCTGAATACGATCTCTTCCAGAATGGGTCCGATGATGGCCGCGACCAGCATGGATAATGGAACCTTTTCAATGATGCCGATAATCATCTGGGTATTTTCAGAACCCATTTGGATTCCTAATGCATATTCAACCTGTATGGCAACCGATTGAGCGATGAATGCCATGAAAATCCCGAGAACCGCCCAAACAATCGAACGGCCGGCACCAATGGGAGCACTCCGTTCAAGCCGGGTGCTGGTTTCGCTTTTCCTTAAGATGCCTCCCACAATGAGAAGGGTCAGCGTGAAGCTGATGACAAGCCAGTATCCGGGGACAAGGCTCCGTACCGTCTCATCGGGCTTACTGAGGACGTCGACACCGATCTTATATAAAAGGGGTACCCCGACAATGCTTGAAAGCTGCATGACGATATAGGCAATTAAAATAAATCCGAAATGTTTTTTCAACGTTTGATCTCCTTTAGCACCTGTAAGATAACGGTCATGTTACTCCTGTACAATTCTACTAAGAAAACCGTAACTGTTCAAATCTAAGGGTTTTATTCACCCTGGAATATATGGGGAAAGGAGGGCATAGGATAGGAGGGTGTGAAAAAAAGAGAAAAATGACGAAAAAAATTTTAGGCAGGACTCTTGCAAAATGAAAACGAATTAATTAATATAATAGTTGTGTTAGCACTCACAGTGAGCGAGTGCTAATAAAAAACATTTACATAATTCAAGGAGGTTGTTTCACTTGTTAAAACCACTAGGTGATCGCGTCGTTATCGAGCTAGTTGAGTCAGAAGAAAAAACAGCAAGCGGTATTGTGCTACCGGATTCCGCAAAGGAAAAGCCACAAGAAGGTAAAGTGATGGCTGTAGGTACTGGTCGCATTCTTGACAACGGTGAGCGCGTTGCTCTTGAGGTAGCTGTCGGCGATCGAATCATTTTCTCTAAATACGCTGGTACAGAAGTGAAATACCAAGGCACAGAATACCTGATCCTTCGCGATAGCGATATTCTGGCTGTAGTTGGCGAATAATTTAAATTCCGTAATAGTAAACCATACATTATTTAAATAAGAGGAGGACTTTATAATGGCTAAAGATATTAAATTCAGCGAAGAAGCACGCCGTTCCATGCTTCGCGGTGTCGATCAATTAGCAAATGCAGTAAAAGTAACTCTTGGACCAAAAGGACGTAACGTGGTGCTTGAGAAGAAATTCGGTTCACCACTTATCACAAATGACGGTGTAACCATTGCGAAAGAAATCGAACTGGAAGATGCATTCGAAAACATGGGTGCAAAACTGGTTGCTGAAGTAGCAAGCAAAACAAACGAAATCGCCGGTGACGGTACAACGACTGCAACGGTCCTTGCTCAAGCTATGATCCGTGAAGGTCTTAAAAACGTAACAGCTGGTGCAAACCCAGTTGGCGTACGTAAAGGGATTGAAAAAGCGGTTCAAGCGGCTATCGAAGAATTAAAAGTGATCTCCAAGCCGATCGAAGGCAAAGATTCCATCGCTCAAGTTGCGGCAATCTCAGCAGCTGACGAAGAAGTCGGCCAACTGATTGCAGAAGCAATGGAGCGCGTTGGTAACGACGGTGTTATCACAATCGAAGAATCTAAAGGATTCACAACTGAACTTGATGTAGTAGAAGGAATGCAGTTCGATCGTGGATATGCATCTCCATACATGGTCACTGATTCTGATAAAATGGAAGCTGTCTTAGAAAATCCATACATCCTGATCACTGACAAGAAAATCGGTAACATCCAGGAAGTACTTCCTGTTCTTGAGCAAGTCGTTCAACAAGGTAAGCCACTATTAATGGTAGCTGAAGATGTTGAAGGTGAAGCTCTTGCAACGCTTGTTGTGAACAAACTTCGCGGAACATTCAACGCAGTAGCTGTTAAAGCTCCTGGCTTTGGTGACCGTCGTAAAGCAATGCTTGAAGACTTAGCAGTTCTTACTGGTGGAGAAGTGATCACAGAAGATTTAGGCCTAGACCTTAAATCTGCGAACATCACTCAACTTGGCCGCGCTGCGAAAGTAGTTGTAACGAAAGAAAACACGACTGTCGTAGAAGGCTCTGGAGATCCAGAAAAAATCGCAGCTCGCGTAAACCAAATCCGTGCTCAATTAGAAGAATCCACTTCTGAGTTCGATAAAGAAAAATTACAAGAGCGCCTTGCTAAGCTTGCAGGTGGAGTAGCAGTTGTCAAAGTCGGCGCTGCAACTGAAACTGAGCTTAAAGAGCGTAAACTACGTATCGAAGACGCCCTGAACTCTACTCGCGCAGCAGTAGAAGAAGGGATCGTATCCGGTGGTGGTACGGCACTCGTGAACGTATACAACAAAGTAGCATCAATCGAAGCGGATGCAGATGTAGCAACTGGTATCAACATCGTGCTGCGTGCTCTTGAAGAGCCGATCCGTCAAATCGCTCACAACGCTGGACTCGAAGGTTCTATCATCGTAGAACGTCTGAAGAAGGAAGAAGTAGGTGTCGGATTCAACGCAGCTACTGGTGAGTGGGTCAACATGATCGAAAAAGGTATCGTAGATCCAACCAAAGTAACTCGTTCTGCGCTTCAAAACGCAGCGTCTGTTGCAGCAATGTTCCTGACTACTGAAGCAGTAGTAGCGGACATTCCTGAAGAAGGCGGCGGCATGCCGGATATGTCCGGTATGGGCGGCATGGGTGGAATGGGCGGCATGATGTAATACATCATCGCCCATTTCCTGGAGCTATCCAGATAAAAGTGGTCATTCCTTATGGAGTGACCACTTTTTTTACGTCCTAAGAGAGTTAAAGAGTTTACAAAATCACCATATAGGTAAAAAGTATGATAAAAACACATCCATACCGAAACGATTTACGTATACTGCGTGTGACTTCTACTTTTTAACTAAACCAAAGCAGGTGATAACATGAACTATACAACGATGGATCTCAGGACGCTGGTAGAACGGATCATTGAAGGGGACGAGCGGGCTAAAGAAGAATTTGAAAGACGATGGGAAATTCCATGGGAACAAGTCGGGACAGTACCAATATCGATCGAGAAGAAGCCAAGGGACTGACGTGGTTCCATCCATCCTTCTTATGATAAAGTATGGATAGAACATTTCAGAAAGAGGGTTACCGATGACAGTCAAACAATACTATCAAGATGCCTATATGAAAAGCTTTCACACATCCATTCAGGATCAGCAACAGGATGAGTCAGGCTGGTACGTCGTATTAGAGCAAACGGCTTTTTATCCGACAGGTGGCGGTCAGCCCCATGATACGGGAACGTTAAAGGATAAGAGGGTTATCAACGTTGAAGAGGTGAACGGAGAAATCCGTCATTACATAGAAGAACCGTTTGAAGACATTTCAGAAGTTATCGAAGGGCAGATCGATTGGGAACGCCGATTCGATCATATGCAGCAACACGCCGGTCAGCATATCCTGTCGGCCGCATTTGCAGAAGCACTGCAATATGAGACGATCAGCTTTCATCTCGGGAAAGAGTTCCTCACCATTGACTTAAACGTCAGTGACATCAGCAACTCAGATGCTTCGAAAGCAGAGGAGCTAGCCAACCGGATCATAAGGGAAGCACGTCCGATCGAGACGAAGTGGGTGACGGAAGCGGAACTGTCCGACTATCCGCTGCGCAAACAGCCATCCGTCACAGATGAAATCCGACTCGTCTTCATCCCGGACTTCGACTACAACGGGTGCGGTGGAACTCATCCACGTTCCACGAGCGAAGTCGGGGCCATCAAGATCCTTGATTGGGAAAAGCACAAAGGCCATATCCGCCTGCAGTTTATCTGCGGTGACCGGGTCCTCCATCAACTGCACCGGAAGCATGGACTGCTGAAAGAGCTCACAAGTGTCCTGCAGGCACCGGAAGAAAACATGGTATCGACGGCTGAGCAGCTGATTTCCAAACAGAAAGAGCAGGAGAAAGCACTGGAAGGCTTGAAAGAGGTGCTGTTGACGTATGAAGCTGAAGGGTTACCTGAACTCCCAAAAGATGGCTATATGCTTATCCAAAGAGCTTACAATGACAGACCAATCCAGGAACTTCAGAAGATTGCACAGCACATCATTTCTAAGAGAGAAGATGCGATTGTGATGCTGGTCGTGCATAATGATCAAAAGCTTCAGCTCGTAGCGGCTAAGGGATCGCTCCCGACTATTAACTTAAGAGAAGTCGCACAAAAAGTATTTCCGCTCATCAATGGAAAAGGCGGCGGGAAAGAGTGGTTTGTTCAAGGTGGAGGAGAGGCGATTATGAGTAAGGAAGAGTTGCTAGAAGCTCTGACAAAACAACTATAAAAGATGTGATAGAGCCACCGGGCATGATTGGGTGGCTCTATTTAATATTCAATTATTTTCTTAGGGACAAAAGAATGGATATTTCCACATTCTAATCACCACTTAACGGCATGTGCATAAAATAAAGCATGTCCAACTATTACTTTATTACTATTTTTAAAGAAAAGTGAATAATGGATACTGGATAAGCAAATGTGAATTTAAGAAATATACTAAGGAGGCTGTGTAGATGGCAGTCAACGAATCAGGTAATAATGGAAAGATCATCATTAATGACACGGAAATTGTTGTTTATGATGACAGTGGAATTCAAGCGGAAGTTGATCAACTCGAAACCAGGTTGAATCAACTAGATCAAGAAAAGCATATGCATTCAAATAAATCCATCTTAGATAAAATTGAACAAACGGGTTCTGAGTCTTCCATAGACTTAAGTGAAATCTCAAACCATGAAACGGCTATTAATGATTTAACCACCTCAAGTCATTCCCATCCTAACAAACCCACTCTGGATCGATTAGGGATCTCCTCGTCCAACAAACTTACCATTGACGGTGAAGAACAAGTTAGTACTGAATATACCCATCCTGAATCACATCCGGCAAGTATGATAACGGAAGATGAAGATCATCGATTTGTGACGGATGATGAGAAGGTTAATTGGGATTCTAAAGCGGATGCTGCTCATAGTCATAGCCTGTCTGATCTACTGGATATCGAACTGCCGCCTAATCAATTAACGGATGGGGATGTATTGGTTTATTCCCAGGGTAAGTGGAAAGCCGGTAAACAAAATGTTGGTGGAGGTTCTTTGAGTTTAGAAGACTATTCTGTAGACGAGCCTATTCGTTACGTCATTCCACTGGATGTCATTGAACTTCAAGCGCTTAATATTACGAAAAATTCTATAACGCTCAATTGGAAACCTAACTTCAGGACGAAAGATTCTTTAGAATATCTAGTATTTGTAGGGGAAACTCTGGTAGGTACTACAACAGAAACATCATTCGAGATTACCCAACTAATGAGTTCCACTGTATATTCATTCAGAGTCGTTACGAGAAATGAAAATAATCATGAATCGAATGGTAGGTCGGTTGTCTCTAAAACTCAAGGTGATGTAGTTTTATCTCTTAGAGGAGGAAGCGATTATGTAGAAACTCCTCAAATCACCTTTGACGCTATGGAAATACAATGTTCCCTCAATCCCAAAGTCAATTCCTGGAGTAACTATTTAATAGAGGGGGCAACATCTGGGGTTCAAATTTATACCCAGCACAATGGTGCCAGCTATCGCCGCTCAGGGTGCGAATTATATGTAAATGGAAGGTATGAAGCGAGTACAAGTTATGCAGTGATTCCTTCCGGGCAATTCGTAACTGTTCGGATTGAAGGGGTAAATGAGGCTGAAATAACTGATCGATTTAATTTATTCGCAAGTAAGAATAACACGACAACTATGCAGGGGTTATTATACCGAGTTAAACTTTATGCCAGAAACGGGCGGGGAGATTTAATCCTTAAATCTGATTTTGATTTTACCAATGAATCCACCAATCAATATGTAACGGATATACTGAATAATTCTCCTGCTCTAATGATACATGGAAGTTCATTTATTGAGAATTAAATAGGGGTGATAATGTTGGATGGTAGAATAAAAAAATTGATAGATGAAGAAGGGACACTCGCTTTTCCGATAACGGTAGCAGATTCAGTATTCATAAATAAAGATCAGAACCTTGCGGAGAAGTTATTCTCAGAAAGATATGGGCATGGAACGTATGTAATCGATTTAGAGCATTGGGGGATTCAAAAAGGTTTGCCACAGAAACCCTACTCTGAAGAAGATTATCATAAAGCATATAACAATATTAAAGGCATTAACCGGGCATTAAAATATGCACATGGTAAAGAATATACACTCGTTATGTTACCAAGGGGTGAATATTCAATTTGTTACCCTTTGTCGATTAACTTGGTGGATAACATTACGTTCAATCTAAACGGTTCAACCTTAAAGGTGATGTACGACTCTGACAATAAATCCCCATATGATGAGCGAACTTCTGGAGCGATTCATTTGTTTGCCGGAGTATCCTTTAAGTTTCACCAGGTAAAGAATGCACATTTAACCAATGGGAAAATAATAGGCGATATGTATGAACGCAGTTTTAACGATCCGAGTGAAAAATATGTAGAACACACATATGGAGTATCCTTTACGTATGGAGCTTCTTATTGTTCTTTGAGTCACTGCGATATAAGCGGTTATGCAGGGGACAATGTCAATTTCACTTCAGTTGGATGGATTCGAGGAAGTATACCGGGTACTCCGGTGCTTGGGGACATGGATGGGAATGGAGTAGTCACCCCATCAGATAATAGTATCATTACGGATTATGTTACGATACCTGCTGGTGAATTTAGTGTGATTTCTCTTTCGGGACAAGGTTATTCAAGGCAAACCAGCTTAAACAATAAAGAATTCAATATAGCTTTTTATACAGAGGATAATACATTTATAGGCAGAACCACCAATATGCGTGTGCTATTCCCCATCTCAATCCCTAAAAGAGCAAAGAAAATCAAATTCATATTTAGAAATGAATCCGATCCAGGCAGGAACCTGAACATATTTACAAACTTTGGAGGGATGCCTGCACATAATGTGGTGGAATTCAATGAAATTTATGATGGTCACCGCGGCGGGATCACAATGGGTGGTTCGTATTGTATTATTAAAAATAATCGTATTCGTGATAACGGGAAGTTCAATACGAATTTTTTAGATGGTGCTCCGCAATTTCCTGATTCTACAAAGTATGCGATTAACCAGGAAGATTCATATGGAGACAACAGTATTATTCGAGATAACTTGATCACTGGAGGATTTCATGGGATATTGACCAGGGGATACTCGGTGTTTATTGAAAACAATGTCATCACAAATATGGGTGGATCAGGAATTGTTATATATGATCAGGAATTTGCCACTATTAAAGGAAACTATATGCGACGGGCAGGTTTATATTTATTCGGGGCAGGCGGTCAAAAGAATGCTTTTGTAACTATTTCAAATAATTATATTGAAGGAAGCTTTAATGTAGAAAACCCCAGCTATAATACTATTGTTTCAAACAATTTCTTTAAAAATGGCATAGGAACTTTAGGGAATGCTGTGTATAAGGATAATATAGTGAAATTGGTTGTAGGAGGTGCAATACTAAAGGCTGCGACTAAAATAAGTGATTGTATCTTTTATTCAGATCCCAGCGATCAATTCCAACCAGAGGTGCATTTTTCGAATGACTTCGTAAACTGTCAATTTAAGAACCTACTGGTAACACTTAACACTGGAGTGCCAAGCAATATCTCGATCGGTGATTGTGTGTTCAACGATTGCAGGTTCCGGACACTTCAACATTTTCACAATGTACAATTTGAAAACTGTCGTTTTGTTGATTCTCTCGTCCAATCCACTTGCGTAAACAGTGAGAAAAGAAAAAATAATATGATGTTTAATCAGTGTCATTTTAAATCAACAAAGATGTCTTACTTCTTTCAAGCGATGTCAAATATATCAGAGGGTGTAAAGGTAGGCTTTCATGAGTGTCGGTTTGAAATCAGTAATAGCAGTATTGAATCGTTATTCGATAATAACTATATAACCGATTCAATCATTGCGTCAGTAATAGGAAACACGATTGAATACAAAGGAGACACACCAATCACAATCCCATATTTTAAAAGTGACAAAGAAGTATGGGAAGCTCATATCGCGAACAATAAAACGTATAATATCATCCTGACCCTACCCAATCTAGTTAGATACAAACTATTTGATCCTACTACACATTCCGTCACTTCTCCTTCATCGGGTATTTTTTCAAGAGGCGAAATAATTTATAATGCCATGCCTGAAGCAGGCGGGAATTTAGGATGGATTTGTATTCAGTCAGGTCAGGCAAATACGAATGCATGGATTCCTAACACTCCCTATTCACTAAACGACCTAATCAATTCGAACGGGTTTGTCTATAAATGTACGCTTGCTGGAACATCTGGACAGTCAGCTCCTACTCACACAAGCGGGAGTGCAATGGATGGCACCGTTCAATGGGAATTTATAAAGCCTTTAGCGGTGTTTAAAGAATTTGGTGTTATTCAAGATTAGAGGACTGACTCAGGTCAGTTCTTTTTTTTGCGAACTTAAACATCTAAAGAAGGAATGACGGTTCTTGTGGTTTCATTCCATGAATGGTTATTAAAGCTCTATTTGATTGAAATTTTTCCATTAATATGTTTCAAAAACCATTGCAGTGGTAAATAAGATATGAAATATTTCCAAAATATTGAATTTTAATACCTGAGTCGCATTTCTGAGTATGAATTCGAACAACCTAAAACTAAGGGCAGGAGGGATTGGTCATGTTTCTTATGTATTGTTTATTTACATTCGGGCTGGTTTCCTTATCTATGTTGATGTATTATCCAAGAATTTTCATTAAAGGAATGATAAAACCTAAAAATCAAAATACCACAACGGTCTATTATCGATTCATTCATCTTTATTTTATTATCATTGTATATGGTTTGTTCATATTGTTTAGTTATTTGACTTTTTCACAATTTCCTATCCTAATGGTAACTGAGTCTTTTTTGCTGCTTATTTTAGTGTTGCTTTATTTTATTAATAGAAAAATAGGGGAAACGTTATCTCCCGAAACGGTCAGTGAATACTTTACCTCTTTATTTTCAGGTGATTCCACTTATGGTCCGGAGATTGGCAGCGGTGGAAATTGTGGCGGGGATGGTGGAGGAGCGGGTGCGGACTGAAACTTAACGAATGCACCTCATTTGTTCGTCCCAGCATTACTAAAATTAGCCTGGATGGTTGTGGAAAGCTATCGGATGGTATTAAGCATTTGCCCTGAAATAGAGAAGTAATTTATAAGTGGTACACCCCCCAACCCTAATCATTCGATATCCCACCCAATATTGGTTAAAATAGAAAAGACTCAATCATGTTCAACAATTGGCTATAGCTTAAAGGAGAGAAATACATGACGAACTATGCAGATGATAGTTTAGCGTTGCATACAGATTTGTATCAGATCAATATGACGAAGGCTTACTGGGATGATGATTTCCATAATCGAAAGGCTGTTTTTGAAGTGTTCTTTCGAAAGCTGCCTTTTGGCAATGGATATGCGGTATTTGCCGGGCTCGAACGGATCATTGAATATGTGAAAAAGTTTCATTTCTCGGAGAGTGATATCGAGTACCTACGGGAGCTGGGGTATGAGGAAGCGTTCCTGGAATACTTGGCGGAGCTTCGTTTCACTGGGACGATACGGTCCATGCAGGAAGGGGAGGTTGCGTTCGGGAATGTCCCCCTTGTCCGTGTGGAGGCGCCTCTTGCTCAGGCTCAGTTATTGGAGACGGCAATCTTGAATATCGTGAACTATCAGACGTTGATTGCGACGAAGGCGAACCGGATCAAGCAGGTGGTGCAGGATGAAGTGGTGATGGAGTTCGGGACGAGACGTGCCCATGAGCTGGATGCAGCCATTTGGGGAACCCGTGCTGCGTATATCGGCGGCTTTGATGCGACGAGTAATGTACGGGCCGGGAAGTTATTCGGTATGCCGGTTTCGGGAACTCACGCCCATGCTATGGTGCAAGCCTACCGCGATGAATATCAGGCCTTTCATAAGTATGCAGAGAGCCACAAGGATTGTGTATTCCTCGTGGATACGTATGATACGTTGAAATCCGGTGTCCCGACGGCAATTAAAGTAGCGAAGGAGCTTGGCGACAAGATCAACTTCAAAGGGATCCGTCTTGATAGCGGGGACATGGCGTACCAATCGAAGATCGCTCGCAAGATGCTTGATGATGCAGGCTTTACGGATACGAAAATCATTGCCTCCAATGATCTGGACGAATATACGATCCTGAACTTGAAGGCGCAAGGGGCACAGATTGATGTATGGGGTGTCGGGACAAAGCTGATCACAGCGTACGATCAGCCTGCTTTAGGTGCCGTGTATAAGCTCGTGTCCATTGAAAATGAGTCAGGTGAAATGGAAGACACGATTAAAATTTCGAGCAATGCCGAAAAAGTTTCAACTCCCGGGATGAAAAGGGTTTACCGCATCGTCAATACGGTTAATCATAAATCAGAGGGCGAATATATTGCCCTGGAGCATGAGCACCCTGAAAGTCAGGAACGGTTGAAAATGTTCCACCCTGTTCATACGTATATCAGTAAGTTCGTCACGAATTTCGAAGCGAGGGAACTTCATGTGGAGGTATTCAAGGACGGTGAGCTTGTGTATGATACGCCTCCATTATCAGAAATGAGAAGTTTCGTAAATGAAAATCTTGAATTGTTATGGGATGAGTATAAGCGTTCCATGAATCCTGAAGAGTACCCTGTGGATTTAAGTGAAGAGTGTTGGAACAATAAGATGGATCTGATTCATCGTGTAAAAGCTGAAGTGAAAGAAAAACAAAGCGGAAATTGGTGAGATTCCCTTTGTTTGGGCATGATAAAAAGATATAATATGATGTAATAAAACCTAACATGGAGTGTGAAGACATGGATTCTCTTCAAAAACAAATCGTAAAAGAAATGATGGTCTCCCCGGAAATCAATCCCCAGGAAGAAATCCGTCGCAGTGTCGACTTTATGAAGGCTTACTTGAAGAAGCATTCATTTATGAAAAGTCTGGTCCTCGGAATTTCAGGAGGTCAGGATTCTACTTTATTAGGGAAACTGGCACAGATGGCCATTGATGAAATGAATCAGGAATCCGGTTCGTCGGATTATGCTTTTTATGCTGTCAGGCTTCCTTACGGGGAACAGGGAGATGCCCAGGATGCCATTGATGCCGTGGAATTCATCAACCCGACCGTGTCGATGACGGTCAATGTCCAACCGGCAGTCGATGCAAGCGTCGAAACGTTGAAGAAAAACGGGATCGAGCTTTCAGACTTTGTCAAAGGGAACGAAAAGGCCCGTGAACGGATGAAGGTGCAATTTGCCATAGCCGCCATGAAGAATGGCGTGGTGCTCGGTACGGATCACTCTGCTGAAGCAGTCACAGGCTTCTACACGAAATACGGCGATGGAGCGGCAGATCTCGTCCCCCTTTTTCGCCTGAACAAGCGTCAAGGGAGAGCGCTTTTGATCGAGCTCGGCTGTCCTGAACACTTATACAATAAGAAGCCGACAGCGGACCTGGAAGAAGATCGTCCGTCGCTTCCGGACGAAGAAGCCCTTGGCGTCACGTACGATCAGCTGGACGATTACCTGGAAGGGAAAGAAGTCCCCGCTGAAGCCAAGAAAACCATTGAAGGTCACTACCTGAAAACACAGCATAAACGTCATCTGCCGGTCACGGTTTTTGATGATTTTTGGAAATAATCACAAAAGGTTGGCCTGCTTATTAAGCTGGGTCAACCTTTTGTTTTGGGTTCATTATTATAACTAAGATATGTATGTGAGGAGAGTATGAAATGATCGAAATGCAAGGTGGAGAAGACTTGCGCTACACGAACCAGCTACCGGATTATGCTCTAAGGTTTCACAGGGGGTTAATCACTGTCTTCGGAATCATATCATTAGGTCTGCTCTGGTTAGTCCTATATTTTTTGATCTTTGATTTTTTTCCGGTCATGGCAGGGTTTATCTTCTTTGTATTTGCCATAATGGCCTTTTTAACAAGGTTTAGCTATAACAATTTGAAGCAATATACGAATCTGAACATCATAAAGCATCTTAATCATGAAGGTTATTATTTTTATTATAAAAATAGTAAAACAAAAGAAGAAATAGAAGAGCTGATTACTTACAATCAAATGGATCAGGTGATTATCGGTCACACTTTAAGATATATACCGAATACAAGTAATGCAATAAGAAGCCCACGTATCATTGGGGCTAGGATTATCATTGTTTGGGATAATGGTGGAGAAATGGACTTTCGGATTTTTGATATAGAAGTGCAAGATCAGTTGGACGGTTGGATTGATAGAATGCGATTTCATGACATTCCAATATATATGACTGAAAAAGACGTAGGAAGTGTTCCAGGAGAGGAGTACATTAATAAGTTTTTGGGGGAAGGGAGAGACTTGGAAGAATTAACAACGCGATTTAGTGTCGGTGGAAGAACAACGAAGAAATTGGAAAAATATTAATCTGTGTATTCCTTATGTGGGGCCTCCTGTATTTTATGGGAGGCTTTTTTTAGTAGTGGCGAAAGCAACTCTGTAAATATTGAATGGTTTACTCACTAATGCACCTCATATCCTACCAATTCCCTAAAAATTATCTACCAATTTCCCAATTTATAGAGGATTTTCGACTTTTTAAACGAAAGTAGTAATAGTTAAAGAAGAGTTTGAATCATTCAGGAGGGGTACGATGTCACATGAAACAGTGAATCCAAAGTTACAAAGTATCATTGATAATATAGAGAAAGTCATGATCGGGAAGAGGAAGGTAGCGGAACTGAGTATCGTATCCCTGCTTGCCGGGGGGCATGTTCTGCTTGAAGATGTTCCGGGTGTAGGGAAGACGATGATGGTTCGCGCATTGGCGAAATCCGTTGGGGCGAGCTTTAAACGGATTCAGTTCACCCCGGACTTACTGCCTTCTGATGTGATCGGGGTATCGATTTATAACCCGAAAGAGATGGAGTTTAATTTCAGACCTGGACCGATCATGGGGAACATCATTCTTGCGGATGAAATCAACCGTACATCACCGAAGACACAGTCCGCTTTACTTGAAGGGATGGAAGAAAGCAGCGTGACGATTGACGGGATGACCCGGAAGCTTGATAAGCCGTTCTTCGTTATGGCGACCCAGAATCCGATTGAATATGAAGGGACGTATCCGCTGCCGGAAGCTCAGCTTGACCGATTCCTTCTGAAGATGAAGATGGGGTATCCGGAACCGGAAGAAGAGATGGAAGTCCTTCACCGCGCTCAGAGGACTCCGCCGATCGATGAATTGGAGCCTGTTATGACCCTTGAGGAATTGAGGTATATCCAGGGGGATGTCAAGGAAGTATTGGTGGACGACACCATTAAGAAATACATTGTGGAGATTGCGAACCGTACGAGGATCCATGCGAATGTGTACCTGGGCGCGAGTCCCCGTGGATCGATTGCCCTGATGAAGGCTTGTCAGGCTTATGCCTATTTACGAGGAAGGGATTATGTAGTTCCCGACGATGTTCAATTCCTGGCGCCTTTCGTATTTTCTCACCGGATCATTATGAAGTCGGAAGCGAGATACGAAGGGATTACACCTGAAGAAGTGGTAGAGAGAGTCATGGCGCGAATACCGGTCCCGGTACAAAGGCTTGTGAGATAGATGAAGACGAAACTTCAATTTCTTAAACCGCTGGGGAAGTTTCTGCTCCTGCTTATTCTGATGGGTGTGACTTTTTCGTATGCGATGTTTCAAGGTGGGTTTGTAAGCTGGTTTCTGTTCTATAGTTTCTTGCCGTTCTCCCTTTATTCGGTTTTTGTTTTCTTATATCCGTTATCAGAGTTTTATGTGGAGCGGAGTTTTGAATCTGCTGAGTACAAGGCCGGGGATGAATTGAAGGTGACCATCACCCTCACCCGAAAGCTGCCATTTCCTCTGTTTTATTTGGTGTTGGAAGATGTGGTGACTGATTCTGTCTTTCATCAGTCCGGTTTTCAGAAGGCGAAAGCAATGATCCATCCCGGCTTCAGAAGACGGATCATGCTGACGTATTACATTGATGAGCTTCCCCGTGGAGAACACATCTTTTCTAATGTCAGGTTCAAAACAGGTGATTTCTTTGGTGTTTTTGAAAAGGAAGCCACGGTGGATTGTGTGGACAGGCTCCTCGTGTACCCGTCGATCGTCGATGTCCCTTATCGACCATTGGAGAATCGATATGACCAGGGGATGACGACTTCAAGTGTGAAGATCCAAAAGGATACGACAATGGCGACGGGTATCCGTGAGTATCAACCCGGTGACCGCTTTTCGTGGATTCATTGGAAGACCTTTGCGAGGACCAATGAGCTGATGACGAAGGAGTTTGAGGAACGTCAGTCCCATGACGTCCTCATTGTACTCGACAGGGAGTCCTCGCAAGCGTTTGAGGCGATGGTGACCTTTACGGCATCGATGATCAGGTCCATCGTCAAAAAGGGGGCTCAGGTCGGCCTTGTGTCAATTGGTGGAGATCATGTTTCATTTCCCATCCGGGGCGGGGATGAGCACTTGAGTCAGCTGAATTATCACTTGGCAAAAGTGAGGCAGGACAGCCCGTTTGCTCTGGGGAAAGTCCTGCAGGGAGCGGGATTGAACTATTCTCAATCAGCTGCGGTGCTATTCGTGACCTCATCCGTTTCGAAAAAAATGATCATGAGCGTGAATGAATATGCGAAGCGGAACAGCTCTGTCGTCATCTTTTTGGTGAAGAGGGCAGGGGATTCGTACACGGCAGAAGAGAAATCGCTGAAAGCTTACGCCTCCTCGCGCGGCATTCGTTTGCAGGTATGCTTTGAAGGTGACTTCTCGTCGGCATTTCTGGAGGTGAAACGGGCATGAGGCAAGAAACTCCGCGTTCATTTTTTAAGGTCGTGATTTATTTATTTGGGTTTTTGCTTTTATGGGAGTGGTTAAAACCACTTAAAGTTGTGACGGACACAGCGAGTCTGACCTATTTTATCGTCTTTATCGCCTTGGCACTCACCCTGTCTTATTTCCGGATTCATTATGCTATCACGGCATTTGTGAAAATCCTTTTTATTCTGTACAGTCTGCATGGGTTGTATTACATGGGCTCTTTCTTCTCTCCCAGGTGGTTCAGGGAGTTCAGTCATGATTTATGGGAGAATCTCGGACTGACCCTCGGACGTGAATGGCCAAGTTTGTCTTTTGAGTATAGAAGCCTGTTGTTCTTTGTGCTTCTGTGGCTGATGACGTACTTGATCCATTACTGGTTATCTGTTCGGAAAACGATTCTTCTGTTTTATGTGATGACGGTCACTTATGTGTGCTTGATTGATACTTTCACGGTATATGAAGGGGATAAATCGATTATACGCGTCGTCATTTTCGGCTTCCTTCTCATGGGATTATTGGCCCTTGAAAGGCTGGTGCAAAGAGAGCAGCTCCTTGGTTCCAAGATGAGCCGCCATCGCTGGATCGTTCCGCTGACGGTGATGCTCGGGATCAGTTCGGTTGTTGCTTTTGCAGCTCCTAAAGCCGACCCGATCTGGCCGGATCCTGTTCCGTATCTTCAATCCTTTTCAGAGGGTGCAGGTGGAAGTGGTGTCAACAAGATAGGCTACGATACGGATGATACTAAGCTTGGGGGTCCCTTTGTCGGTGATCCCACGGTCATTTTCAATGCAGAGGTGACACGGGAGCATTACTGGAAGATTGAATCGAAGGATTTATATACGGGGAAAGGATGGGAGCAGTCCATTTCTGACGATCAACAGGACCCACTCACGTTTGATCCGGGGAAAAAGGTTCCGATCCCTTCACCACAATCGGATGAAGAGCGGGACCTGGAAAGTGAGAAGGTCATGGTCGAGCGTACCTATTCCCATGTCGCTTATCCTTACGGGGTAGAAACGATCAACGGGAATGAAAATGGGTATTTCAGCTTCAATCCAATAGATGAAAAAGTGACGAGTTATAAAGAACCAGATGAAACGGTCAAGCTTGAAGAGTATGAGCTGTCCTACCGCTCCCCGTCCTATTCCCAGAAAAAGATGAAGGCGGCCAATGAAGAGCAGGAAATCATGCAGGTCCCTGAATTCGTCGATCGTTACACCCAGCTGCCCGATACGATTCCTCAGCGAGTCAAGGACCTGGCTGTTGAGATTACGGCGGAAGAGGATAATTGGTATGACAAAGTAAGGGCGATCGAGCAATATTTTTCAAAGGAAGCGTATGTATACGATCAGTTCGATGTACCGGTTCCTGAAGAAGAACAGGATTACGTGGATCAGTTCCTGTTTGAAACGAGGCGCGGATACTGTGATAATTTCTCTACTTCCATGGTGGTCCTGGTCCGCTCACTCGGGATCCCGGCGAGATGGGCCAAAGGCTATACAGAAGGGGAATACAGCAGGCAGGTGGATTCCACGTATAAACTCTACGAAGTATCGAACAACAATGCCCATTCATGGGTAGAGGTATTCTTCCCGGAAGTGGGCTGGGTTCCGTTTGAGCCTACTGTCGGTTTCAGCAACAATGTTTCTTATCAGTATGATATTGATATACCTGATTCTGATAATAATGAAGTCCCTATTCCGGAGCAGAAGGAAACACCGAAACAACCCCTGCAGCCTGAAGAAGATACCGCATCTTCCGGTGATGGTTTTTCTTTATCGAAGCTTTGGGATGACATCACGTCATTCATTGCGGACAATTGGGGCAAGATCGTGATGGGAACCATTCTGCTGATCATCATGGGGATTGCATTATTTCTGGTGAGAAGGCGCTGGATGCCGTATGTCCTGATATTATACTACCGCAGGAAGTCATCGGATGACGTATTCTCGGAAGCCTATCTGTCCCTCATGAAACAATTGGAAAGATACGGATTGAAGATGGATGACGGTCAGACATTACGGGGGTATTCGAGATACATCGATCAGTTCTTCGGTACCCGTGAAATGACCAGTCTGACCAATAATTATGAACGTGTACTATACGGTCAAAGCCCTACAAAAGAAGACTGGGCAAAGATGAGGGAATTATGGGAAAATTTAATTAAAAGGACAACCGGTTGACCCCGTTGATCACAAAGTATAAAATGATGTCAAATTCAAATAGCGTTCGTTAGCATCCTTCGTATATCCTCGATAATACGGTTCGAAAGTATCTACCCGGTCACCTTAAATGACTGGACTATGAAGGCAGTGTTCTTAGTTGACATCCGTGTATGCAAAAAACTAGAATTCTGCCTTTTTTTAAGGCGAAGTCTAGTTTTTTTTATATTTTTTTGGAATGCTAACAACAAAAGATGGTAGTAGGTAAATAAATTGAAGAGGTGAACTGAATGCTTGGTAAAGAAGAATTGCACAATCAGGAAATGATCGTCGTTTTGGACTTTGGAAGTCAATACAATCAATTAATCACGCGAAGAATCCGTGAGTTTGGTGTTTACAGTGAGCTCCATCCGCATACAGTTACCCTTGAAGAAATCCAGGAAATGAATCCGACGGGGATCATCTTCTCCGGCGGACCGAACAGTGTGTACGGTGAAGATTCATTCCGTTGTGATGAGCGCATCTTTGATCTTGATATTCCGATTCTTGGGATCTGCTATGGCATGCAGCTTATGACGATGCACTTTGGCGGGAAGGTCGAACGCGCGAAGCACCGTGAGTACGGGAAGGCAGCCATCAATATTGAGAAGCAATCCAAGATATTCTCGAATCTTCCTGAAGAGCAAGTCGTATGGATGAGTCACGGAGATCTTGTGGTCGAAGCTCCTGCAGGATTCGATGTGAACGCAACGAATCCATCTTGCCCGATCGCTTCTATGAGTAACGAGGAAAAAGGGTTATATGCGGTACAATTCCACCCTGAAGTACGACATTCAGAACACGGAAATGAAATGCTGAAGAACTTCGTATTCGAAGTATGTGGGTGCACAGGCGACTGGTCCATGGAGAACTTCATCGAAATGGAAATGGACAAGATCCGTCAAACCGTGGGGGATAAAAAGGTCCTTTGCGCATTAAGCGGAGGTGTCGATTCTTCCGTCGTGGCCGTCTTGATCCACAAAGCAATCGGTGATCAACTGACATGCATCTTCGTCGATCACGGACTTCTTCGTAAAGGGGAGGCAGACAGCGTCATGAAGACATTCGCTGACGGCTTTAACATGAACGTGATTAAAGTGGATGCCCAGGATCGTTTCTTGAATAAACTAAAAGGTGTATCCGACCCTGAGCAAAAACGTAAAATCATCGGGAATGAATTCATTTACGTGTTCGATGATGAAGCGACGAAGCTTAAAGGAATCGAATATCTTGCACAAGGTACGTTATATACAGACATCATTGAAAGCGGTACGGCGACTGCGCAAACGATCAAGTCCCACCACAACGTCGGCGGGCTTCCTGAAGATATGCAGTTCACCCTGATCGAGCCGTTGAACACACTCTTTAAAGATGAAGTACGTGCCTTAGGTTCTGAGCTTGGTATTCCCGATGAGATCGTATGGCGCCAACCATTCCCGGGACCGGGTCTTGGTATCCGTGTCCTTGGTGAAATTTCGGAGCAGAAGCTTGAAATTGTCCGCGAGTCTGATTACATTCTTCGTGACGAAATCAAGAAAGCCGGACTTGATCGTGACATCTGGCAATACTTTACGGTCCTTCCTGATATCCGAAGTGTAGGGGTTATGGGAGATGCGAGAACCTATGACTACACAATCGGAATCCGTGCTGTCACATCTATTGACGGTATGACCTCGGATTGGGCGCGTATCCCATGGGATGTATTAGAGAAAATTTCCACACGCATCGTGAACGAAGTCGATCATATTAACCGCGTGGTGTATGATGTGACGAGTAAGCCACCTGCAACGATTGAGTGGGAATAATGGTATAGAGGGTTGTAAAACTGACAGGTTTCTTCCGTTTCGACAAAGACGGAGGATACCTGTCGTTTTTTGCATTAAACGAACATTATAATGAAAAATATATAATAATGTTCGTATTTTTTATTGACGGGCTCCTTTCCCGTTGGTACAATAGTACTGTAATCATAACAAAACATTATAAAAGTATTACGTCGTATAATTTCGGGAATAAGGCCCGAGCGTTTCTACCAAGCTACCGTAAATGGCTTGACTACGAGGTGATGGATGATAGGTCCGTTTTTTTACGCCTGTCAATCTGGATCTTAACAGTCAAAGCCTTGAACTCTGGTAGTTCGAGGTTTTTTTATTTTCTACGGCGACTCTATAGGAGGAGTACAAGCATGAGGAATTTCTTTCAGTTTGACCAGTTAGGAACGAATTATAAAAGGGAGATCATCGGGGGACTGACCACTTTCCTATCGATGGCTTACATCTTAATCGTAAACCCGCTCACGTTGACTCTTCAATCTGTTCCGGATCTTCCGGATAGCATGAGAATGGATTACGGTGCCGTGTTCGTGGCGACAGCATTGGCTGCGGCCATCGGGTCGTTAATCATGGGGTTGATCGCCAAGTATCCGATTGCTTTGGCACCGGGAATGGGCTTGAATGCTTTCTTCGCATACACGGTCGTATTAACAATGGGTGTACCTTGGCAATCAGCTTTGACGGGAGTCTTAATTTCAGGACTGATTTTCATCGCCTTGACACTTTCGGGCATCCGGGAAAAGATCATTAACTCAATTCCAGCTGAATTAAAATACGCTGTTGGAGCCGGGATCGGTTTATTCATTACCTTCATCGGTTTTCAAAATGCAGGAATTATCGTAAACAACGATGCAGTATTAGTGGGACTTGGAGACTTAACGAAAGGAACCACGCTGCTTGCCATTTTCGGAATCATCATTACGGTGATCCTGATGACAAGGGGCGTTAAAGGCGGTATTTTCATCGGGATGGTCGTAACGGCCGTCGTGGGAATGATCGCCGGCCTTATCGATACACCGGAAAGAGTAGTGGACGCGGCACCAAGTCTTGCTCCGACATTCGGTGCAGCACTGGAACCTTTATTCAATGATGCAGGCAGTATCTTCACGATCCAGATGCTTGTGGTCATCCTGACGTTCTTATTCGTCGATTTCTTTGATACGGCCGGTACCCTCGTGGCGGTGGCCAATCAGGCAGGTCTGATGAAAGAGAACAAATTACCCCGTGCGGGAAAAGCGTTATTCGCAGATTCTTGTGCAACGGTAGTCGGCGCTATCTTAGGAACGTCCACCACAACCTCTTATATTGAATCATCTGCAGGGGTTGCCGCTGGAGCAAGGACAGGATTCGCATCGGTTGTGACTGCCATCCTTTTCGTCCTTTCGATTTTCTTCTTCCCGTTACTTGCCGTCATCACATCGGCTGTGACGGCACCGGCACTGATCATTGTCGGGGTACTGATGGTTTCGTCACTAGGTGAAATCGACTGGAAGAAATTCGAGGTGGCTGTACCGGCATTCCTTACCATTGTCGCTATGCCGCTTACGTACAGTATTGCAACGGGTATCGCCATTGGATTCATTTTCTATCCGATTACAATGATTATGAAAGGTCGCGGAAAAGAAATCCATCCAATCATGTATTTCCTGTTTGTGATTTTTGTACTGTACTTTATCTTCTTAGTATAAGATTAGACAATCATTCAGAAGCTGATCTCTTGCAGATCAGCTTCTTTTTGGTTTTTATCGGAGAAAGTGTAGAAAATAAATAAAGGGAATAGCGACAAAGGTAGAGAAAGTAGTACTAAGGTAAGAAGTATCAATTGAAAAATGGGTCAGTTTTCGTTAAAATCATGGAATCGGGTAGTGTCGAAAATGGTCGAATATATAGGGAGAATTGAGTATGTCTACTTTAAATGTAAAAAAAGTCTTGAATAATAACGTATTGATTGCCGTTCACGAGAGCTACGGTGAAGTCGTGCTGATCGGGAAGGGGATAGGGTTCAACCGGAAAAAGGGTGATCCCATCCAAAATGATATTGCCGAAAAGATGTTTGTCCTAAAAGGGGAAAAAGAACAGGAGCAATACAAAAACCTTCTTCCTTTTTTAAATGAGGATATGTCAAACGTCATTATCTCTGCCATTGAATTGATCAGGAAAAGAACCAATTCATTCCTTAACGAGCATATCCATATCGCCCTTACAGACCATATTTTATTTGCCATTAACCGATTGATGAGAGGGATGGAAATCAGGAATCCGTTTCTGGTGGAAACGAGAACGCTGTATCCTTTTGAATATGAAATTGCGAAAGAAGTCGTCGGCATGATCAATGATATGACCGATGTGCATCTGCCTGAAGGGGAAGTGGGGTTCATTGCCCTTCATATTCACAGCGCCATGATGAACAAAGATCTTTCCGAAGTGAACCAGCATTCTCAATTGATCAGTCGGCTGATAGGGATGATCGAACAACAGCTGGACGTTGAAATCAACAAAGAGAGCGTCGATTACATGAGGCTCATACGACATATCCGGTATACGATTGAACGGGTTTTGAGGGAAGAAAGAGTAGAAGAACCAGAAAAAATAGCAAAACTGTTGAAAGAAGAATATCCTGTCTGCTATAATCTATCATGGAAGCTGATTAAGATGATGCAGCAAACCTTGCAGAAACCCGTGTACGATGCAGAGGCAGTATACCTCACGATGCATCTTCAACGGATTCAAAATAAAGTGAATTAATGTACTTATCTTTCTTACGTGTTACTGATTCGATCAGGCATGAGTGAAGAAGATAATTGAAACGTGTATTTTGGGGTAGTCTATCCATATACGTTCATTATCCTCTTTTCTCATGCCTTTTTTGTTTGGCGCAATCATCTAATTAGTCGGAAAATGAAAAATAAAGGGAGGAAACTCACATGTTTAAAAAGGCTTTTGGTGTACTACAAAAAGTCGGTAAAGCATTAATGCTTCCAGTTGCGATCTTACCAGCAGCAGGACTTTTACTAGCGTTTGGTAATGCCCTTCAAAATCCAACGCTTCTAGACATTGCCCCATTCCTTAATAACGGCGGCGTTGAAACCGTTGCCAGCGTAATGGAACAAGCGGGTGGAATTATCTTCGGAAACTTGGCACTGCTCTTCGCGGTCGGTGTTGCCATCGGTCTCGCCGGTGGAGAAGGGGTGGCCGGTTTAGCGGCTATCGTTGGTTTCCTCATCATGAACGTAACAATGGGTACAGTAGAAGGATTAGGTATTCCTGATGTTACAGGTGATAACGTAGATCCTGCATTTGCACTGGTTCTCGGTATCCCAACCTTACAAACAGGTGTATTCGGCGGTATCATCGTCGGGATCCTGGCGGCGTCAATGTACAATCGTTTTTATCAAATCGAACTTCCTTCATACTTAGGATTCTTCGCAGGTAAACGATTTGTTCCAATTGCAACAGCGGCATCTTCAGTCGTATTAGGATTATTGATGTTATTAATCTGGCCACCGATCCAAGATGGTCTTAACACATTCTCAAACTTTATGCTCGGTGAAAATAGAGCATTTGCAGCATTCGTATTCGGTGTAATTGAACGTTCACTTATTCCATTCGGATTACATCACATTTTCTATGCTCCATTCTGGTTCGAATTCGGTTCTTACACATCCGCAGCGGGCGACGTTGTGCGTGGGGACCAGGCAATCTTTATGAAACAAATTCAAGATGGTGTACAAGACCTTACTGCCGGTACATTCATGACAGGTAAATTCCCATTCATGATGTTCGGACTTCCAGCAGCGGCATTAGCGATCTACCATGAAGCGAAGCCGGAACGTAAAGCCGTTGTAGGTGGAATCATGGCATCTGCTGCCTTGACTTCATTCTTGACAGGTATTACAGAACCAATCGAATTCTCATTCTTATTCGTGGCTCCAGTACTATTTGGAATTCACACAATCTTCGCCGGGCTTTCATTCCTTACGATGCATCTATTAGATGTTAAAATCGGTATGACATTCTCCGGTGGTTTAATCGACTACGTCCTATTTGGACTGATCAACCCGCAAACGAATGCGTGGATCGTCATCCCGGTAGGTATCGTGTTTGCATTCATCTACTACTTCGGATTCCGTTTCGCTATCCGCAAGTTCAACCTTATGACTCCTGGTCGTGAGGACGTAGATGAAGATGATGACGCTCCTGCAAGTTCAGCTGGCGATCTTCCATACAACATCCTTGACGCAATGGGTGGACAAGAAAACATCGCTCATTTAGATGCATGTATCACGCGTCTGCGTGTATCCGTCAACGACGTGAAACAAGTAGATAAAAACCGTCTGAAAAAACTGGGTGCTTCAGGTGTACTTGAAGTAGGAGATAACATCCAAGCGATCTTCGGACCAAAATCAGACACAATCAAATCACAAATGCAAGACATCATCCGTGGGAAAGCTCCACGCAGAGTAGAAACAAACGCAAACGAAGAAGTAGAGCAACAAATCGAAGAGGTGAATCCGGAAGCTCTTCAAACAGAACGCGACAACGAAAAATTCGTAGCTCCGATCACAGGTGAGATCAAAGACATCACAGAAGTTCCTGACCAAGTATTCTCAGGTAAGATGATGGGTGACGGTTTCGCGATCGTGCCGACTGAAGGAACAATCGTTTCTCCAATCACAGGTAAAGTCGTGAACGTATTCCCAACGAAGCATGCCATCGGACTTGAGTCCAAAGCAGGCCGCGAAGTCCTGATCCATGTTGGAATCGATACAGTGAAACTGGAAGGGAAAGGATTCGAAGCCCTAGTAAAAGAGGGAGACCAGGTAGAAGCCGGTCAACCATTACTGGAAGTGGATCTTGACTACATCAAAGCTAACGCACCTTCCATCATGACACCGATTGTCTTCACAAACCTAAAAGAAGGTCAACAAGTCACAATCGAAAAGTCTGGTAAAGTGAATCGTAACGACGAAAACGTCATTAAGATCGACTAATATTCAAATGATAAACCGGCTCACCTGCCATCAGAGGGTGAGCCGGTTTTGTTTTTGTTTATATTATAGAAGATAATGGGTGTTTTAAATAGAAGAATTACGAACTCATAGTAGGAGGGTATGAAAGTTTTTAAATTAAATCTATTAAATCTATTGACGAATATCTAATAGCTTGATATACTTTAAAAACCGTCGCAAGAGAGCAGCGGGTTACATAAACAACATTCAACGAGATCATACCATTTCAAAAAAGTTGTTGACAAACACACTGTATTCTTGATATGATGGTCAAGTCGCTTCGAGAGAAGCAACGGAACATTGAACCTTGAAAACTGAACAAAACAAGACAATACGTCAACGTTAATTCTAGATTTATTTTTAAAGAGCTATTCAAACTTTTATCGGAGAGTTTGATCCTGGCTCAGGACGAACGCTGGCGGCGTGCCTAATACATGCAAGTCGAGCGGATTGATGGGAGCTTGCTCCCTGATATCAGCGGCGGACGGGTGAGTAACACGTGGGTAACCTGCCTGTAAGACTGGGATAACTCCGGGAAACCGGGGCTAATACCGGATAACTCATTTCCTCGCATGAGGAAATGTTGAAAGGTGGCTTCGGCTACCACTTACAGATGGACCCGCGGCGCATTAGCTAGTTGGTGAGGTAACGGCTCACCAAGGCAACGATGCGTAGCCGACCTGAGAGGGTGATCGGCCACACTGGGACTGAGACACGGCCCAGACTCCTACGGGAGGCAGCAGTAGGGAATCTTCCGCAATGGACGAAAGTCTGACGGAGCAACGCCGCGTGAGTGATGAAGGTTTTCGGATCGTAAAGCTCTGTTGTTAGGGAAGAACAAGTGCCGTTCAAATAGGGCGGCACCTTGACGGTACCTAACCAGAAAGCCACGGCTAACTACGTGCCAGCAGCCGCGGTAATACGTAGGTGGCAAGCGTTGTCCGGAATTATTGGGCGTAAAGCGCGCGCAGGTGGTTCCTTAAGTCTGATGTGAAAGCCCACGGCTCAACCGTGGAGGGTCATTGGAAACTGGGGGACTTGAGTGCAGAAGAGGAAAGTGGAATTCCAAGTGTAGCGGTGAAATGCGTAGATATTTGGAGGAACACCAGTGGCGAAGGCGACTTTCTGGTCTGTAACTGACACTGAGGCGCGAAAGCGTGGGGAGCAAACAGGATTAGATACCCTGGTAGTCCACGCCGTAAACGATGAGTGCTAAGTGTTAGGGGGTTTCCGCCCCTTAGTGCTGCAGCTAACGCATTAAGCACTCCGCCTGGGGAGTACGGTCGCAAGACTGAAACTCAAAGGAATTGACGGGGGCCCGCACAAGCGGTGGAGCATGTGGTTTAATTCGAAGCAACGCGAAGAACCTTACCAGGTCTTGACATCCTCTGACAACCCTAGAGATAGGGCTTTCCCCTTCGGGGGACAGAGTGACAGGTGGTGCATGGTTGTCGTCAGCTCGTGTCGTGAGATGTTGGGTTAAGTCCCGCAACGAGCGCAACCCTTGATCTTAGTTGCCAGCATTCAGTTGGGCACTCTAAGATGACTGCCGGTGACAAACCGGAGGAAGGTGGGGATGACGTCAAATCATCATGCCCCTTATGACCTGGGCTACACACGTGCTACAATGGACGGTACAAAGGGCAGCGAGACCGCGAGGTTTAGCCAATCCCATAAAACCGTTCTCAGTTCGGATTGTAGGCTGCAACTCGCCTACATGAAGCTGGAATCGCTAGTAATCGCGGATCAGCATGCCGCGGTGAATACGTTCCCGGGCCTTGTACACACCGCCCGTCACACCACGAGAGTTTGTAACACCCGAAGTCGGTGAGGTAACCTTTTGGAGCCAGCCGCCTAAGGTGGGACAGATGATTGGGGTGAAGTCGTAACAAGGTAGCCGTATCGGAAGGTGCGGCTGGATCACCTCCTTTCTAAGGAAGATTTACTAAAACGTTTGACAGTCGAAGTTTTGTTCAGTTTTGATGGTTTAATAAGGTTTTTTGCGTCAGCAAAATAACCATCCATCAGGGATTTTTGCGAAAGCAAAATATCCACCCAAAATGTCTCTTACGAGACAAATGATTGTTCTTTGAAAACTAGATAAAGATAAATTGATAGTCAAGAAATTACCGAGTATCGCCATTTTAGGTTTTAAACCTGATGTAACAACCAATTCGGTTAAGTTATGAAGGGCGCACGGTGGATGCCTTGGCACTAGGAGCCGACGAAGGACGGGACTAACACCGATATGCTTTGGGGAGCTGTAAGTGAGCTTTGATCCAGAGATTTCCGAATGGGGGAACCCATTGTTCGTAATGGAACAATATCCTTACTTGAATACATAGAGTATGGAAGGCAGACCCAGGGAACTGAAACATCTAAGTACCTGGAGGAAGAGAAAGCAATTGCGATTCCCTGAGTAGCGGCGAGCGAAACGGGATATAGCCCAAACCAAGAGGCTTGCCTCTTGGGGTTGTAGGACACTCTATACGGAGTTACAAAGGAATGGAGTAGACGAAGAAGTCTGGAAAGGCTCGTCAAAGAAGGTAACAACCCTGTAGTTGAAACTTCATTCCCTCTTGAGTGGATCCTGAGTACGGCGGGACACGTGAAATCCCGTCGGAAGCTGGGAGGACCATCTCCCAAGGCTAAATACTCCCTAGTGACCGATAGTGAACCAGTACCGTGAGGGAAAGGTGAAAAGCACCCCGGAAGGGGAGTGAAATAGAACCTGAAACCGTGTGCCTACAAGTAGTCAGAGCCCGTTAACGGGTGATGGCGTGCCTTTTGTAGAATGAACCGGCGAGTTACGATCCCATGCAAGGTTAAGTTGATAAGACGGAGCCGCAGCGAAAGCGAGTCTGAATAGGGCGAATTGAGTATGTGGTCGTAGACCCGAAACCAGGTGATCTACCCATGTCCAGGATGAAGTTCAGGTAACACTGAATGGAGGTCCGAACCCACGCACGTTGAAAAGTGCGGGGATGAGGTGTGGGTAGCGGAGAAATTCCAATCGAACTTGGAGATAGCTGGTTCTCTCCGAAATAGCTTTAGGGCTAGCCTCATGTGTAAGAGTCTTGGAGGTAGAGCACTGTTTGGACTAGGGGCCCTCATCGGGTTACCGAATTCAGACAAACTCCGAATGCCAAAGACTTATCCATGGGAGTCAGACTGCGAGTGATAAGATCCGTAGTCGAAAGGGAAACAGCCCAGACCACCAGCTAAGGTCCCAAAGTATACGTTAAGTGGAAAAGGATGTGGAGTTGCTTAGACAACCAGGATGTTGGCTTAGAAGCAGCCACCATTTAAAGAGTGCGTAATAGCTCACTGGTCGAGTGACTCTGCGCCGAAAATGTACCGGGGCTAAACGTATCACCGAAGCTGTGGATTGACACCTCTAGGTGTCAGTGGTAGGAGAGCGTTCTAAGGACTGCGAAGCTAGACCGTAAGGACTGGTGGAGTGCTTAGAAGTGAGAATGCCGGTATGAGTAGCGAAAGATGGGTGAGAATCCCATCCACCGAATGCCTAAGGTTTCCTGAGGAAGGCTCGTCCGCTCAGGGTTAGTCGGGACCTAAGTCGAGGCCGATAGGCGTAGACGATGGACAACAGGTTGATATTCCTGTACCACCTCTTTTCCGTTTGAGCAATGGGGGGACGCAGGAGGATAGGGTAAGCGCACTGCTGGATATGTGCGTCTAAGCAGTTAGGCTGATGATGAGGCAAATCCCATCATCGTGAAGGCTGAGCTGTGATAGCGAGCGAATTATAGTAGCGAAGTTCCTGATTCCACACTGCCAAGAAAAGCCTCTAGCGAGGAAAAAGGTGCCCGTACCGCAAACCGACACAGGTAGGCGAGGAGAGAATCCTAAGGTGAGCGAGAGAACTCTCGTTAAGGAACTCGGCAAAATGACCCCGTAACTTCGGGAGAAGGGGTGCTCTGGTAGGGTGCAAGCCCGAGAGAGCCGCAGTGAATAGGCCCAGGCGACTGTTTAGCAAAAACACAGGTCTCTGCGAAGCCGTAAGGCGAAGTATAGGGGCTGACGCCTGCCCGGTGCTGGAAGGTTAAGAGGAGTGCTTAGCGCAAGCGAAGGTGCGAATCGAAGCCCCAGTAAACGGCGGCCGTAACTATAACGGTCCTAAGGTAGCGAAATTCCTTGTCGGGTAAGTTCCGACCCGCACGAAAGGCGTAACGATCTGGGCACTGTCTCAACGAGAGACTCGGTGAAATTATAGTACCTGTGAAGATGCAGGTTACCCGCGACAGGACGGAAAGACCCCGTGGAGCTTTACTGTAGCCTGATATTGAATTTTGGTACAGCTTGTACAGGATAGGTAGGAGCCTTGGAAACCGGAGCGCCAGCTTCGGTGGAGGCATCGGTGGGATACTACCCTGGCTGTATTGAAATTCTAACCCGCGCCCCTTATCGGGGTGGGAGACAGTGTCAGGTGGGCAGTTTGACTGGGGCGGTCGCCTCCTAAAGAGTAACGGAGGCGCCCAAAGGTTCCCTCAGAATGGTTGGAAATCATTCGCAGAGTGTAAAGGCACAAGGGAGCTTGACTGCGAGACCTACAAGTCGAGCAGGGACGAAAGTCGGGCTTAGTGATCCGGTGGTTCCGCATGGAAGGGCCATCGCTCAACGGATAAAAGCTACCCCGGGGATAACAGGCTTATCTCCCCCAAGAGTCCACATCGACGGGGAGGTTTGGCACCTCGATGTCGGCTCATCGCATCCTGGGGCTGTAGTCGGTCCCAAGGGTTGGGCTGTTCGCCCATTAAAGCGGTACGCGAGCTGGGTTCAGAACGTCGTGAGACAGTTCGGTCCCTATCCGTCGTGGGCGCAGGAAATTTGAGAGGAGCTGTCCTTAGTACGAGAGGACCGGGATGGACGCACCGCTGGTGTACCAGTTGTCTTGCCAAAGGCATCGCTGGGTAGCTATGTGCGGAAGGGATAAGTGCTGAAAGCATCTAAGCATGAAGCCCCCCTCAAGATGAGATTTCCCATCACGTAAGTGAGTAAGATCCCTAGAAGATGACTAGGTAGATAGGTCAGAGATGGAAGCATGGCGACATGTGGAGTTGACTGATACTAATCGATCGAGGACTTAACCACAAAGAGTCATATTTATATGACCAACAATTGGTCGATATTCGGCTTTCTTGACATCAATCCTTTATCTAGTTTTGAAGGAACAACCCTTCAATTGAATATTCGTCTGGTGATAATGGCGAAGAGGTCACACCCGTTCCCATGCCGAACACGGAAGTTAAGCTCTTCAGCGCCGATGGTAGTTGGGGGATCTCCCCCTGTGAGAGTAGGACGTCGCCAGGCAAATAGGGAAAAGAGTAGCTCTTAGGAGTTGCTCTTTTTTTGTTTTAATTAAATTGTTCGAAGAACATAAGTGTTTTATCCGATTTCTCCTCGACCGCAGTGCGAGGGTAGGGAGGAGCAAGAAGGTCGAGGACGCGAGGGAGTGAAGACCTTCGTTCAGGTTCCCACACGAGGATCTGAACGAGTGAAGCGGACGAAGAGATTCGCCGCTCATCACTAGCCGCAGCCTTCAGTGACGATGGTAGTTGGGGGATCTCCCCCTGTGAGAGTAGGACGTCGCCAGGCAAATAGGGAAAAGAGTAGCTCTTAGGAGTTGCTCTTTTTTTGGTTCTTGTTCAAAGAACATAGGGAAAGATACGCTGTTTTAAGAACGAAGGGGCTGCCTGTTGACGAAGAAGGGAATGGGTGATGGATGAGTGTACAGCTAAGGACGGTGTAAAGAATATTCGACAACTTGGCACGATTATTTGAAATGTCGCATGATAAATCACAACCTCGCATGAAAGCCCCAAATCCAGCACGATAATCATCAATCCGGCATGATTCCCAACAAAACCCGCATGATTGTTCTTTCTAAGAAGAACTAAACAAAAATTCTCCAACTAATCTGTCCCAGGATCCCCATCTAAGATTTCATTCTCAGCTGAAATAGCCAATCTACACTTAAAAAACTAATCAAAAACCTGAAGAGGGGTTATTTTAGGGATCGAACATACACCCACCCCATGTTTCAATCCGCCCAAAACAGGAAACACACGTAATAAGACCTCGGATTTTCTAGAAATTGTCATAGAGTAATCACATGAATTTTTCATGAAGTGGTTCATATTATGAATTTTTTCTAGTAAAATAGAAACTTAATTTGAGCATACTACAGGTAGTAGTGGAGAGAGGAGCATCTTGGTGTTAGACAATAGCTTTGTGATGGTAGCGATCATCTTAATTATCAATGTTGTATACGTATCTTTCTTTACGATCAGGATGATTTTGACGTTAAAGGGTTACCGATATATTGCTGCATTTGTAAGTACATTTGAAGTAGTGATTTACGTGGTGGGCCTTGGGCTTGTACTGGACAATCTGAATGAGATTCAGAACTTGATTGCGTATGCGGTCGGGTATGGTCTTGGTGTGATTGTAGGGATGAAGATCGAGGAGAAGCTGGCTCTTGGATATATCACGGTGAATGTGATTACGAAGGAGTATGATAAGTCACTTCCGAACGAGCTTCGTTCGCGGGGATACGGGGTGACGAACTGGGAAGCGAATGGTCTTGAGGGGAACCGGATGGCCCTGCAGATCCTGACTCCGAGAAAGTATGAGATGAAGCTGTATGATACAATTAAGGAGCTGGATCCGAAAGCATTCATCATTGCCTATGAACCGAAAGCGATTCACGGAGGGTTCTGGGTGAAGGCGGTGCGAAATATACGTAAAGGAAAATTAAAAGAATGAGTAAAAAGAAATTATTATTTGAAGTACAGGAAAACGAGACGATTGCAGACTGCCTGGATCGTATGAAGGAAATGGGCTATATGCCGGTAAGACGGATGGAAAAGCCCGTGTTTGAAGAGCAGAAAGAAGGTAACAAAACGGAATATGTCCCTATTAGACAGACAATTGTCTTTGAAGGGAAGAAGATGGAAGAGTAAACGCTTCAAATCCGAACAATAATTTTCAGACTTTTAGTATCGTTCGATTATTCGTTGACAGAGTCTTCATATCACGTTATGATGGAGACAAATAAACCGAATACCCTCATATAATAATGGGAATATGGCCCATGAGTCTCTACCTGACTACCGTAAATGGTCGGACTATGAGGGAAAGTAGATGTCTGGATGCAGATCTCAAGGTGAGGACCTTACTCTGATATAAGGGACCATTCTCTGTAAAATACCCAGATCAATTGCTTTCTCTCGAGTGTAGAGAACAATTGATCTGGGTATTTTTCTTTGAAAAGGGACTAAGGTAAACTACGGGAGGTGCCTGTCACCATTATGATTTCAGTGATCATGGGAAGTACATCGGACTGGGAAACAATGAAGCATGCGTGTGAGGTATTGGAGGAGCTTGAGATTCCATTTGAGAAACGTGTTGTATCGGCTCACAGGACGCCTGATTATATGTTTGAATTTGCGGAAGGTGCCAGGGACCGGGGAGTGAAAGTCATTATTGCAGGTGCAGGCGGGGCTGCCCATTTGCCGGGCATGGTGGCTGCGAAGACCACATTGCCTGTAATCGGTGTACCGGTTCAGTCTAAGGCACTGAACGGAATGGATTCACTGTTGTCGATCGTGCAGATGCCAGGGGGCGTCCCGGTTGCGACGGTGGCGATCGGGAAAGCGGGGGCAACCAATGCAGGACTCCTTGCTGCACAGATCCTTTCGATTGGAAATGAAGAGTTGGCGAAAACGTTGGAAAATAGAAGAAGTGCACTACGGGAAAAAGTGATGGAAAGTAGTGATGACCTTGAATAAGAAGACGATTTTACCAGGACAGACAATCGGGATCATCGGCGGCGGACAGCTTGGCCGGATGATGGCACTGGATGCGAAAGCAAGAGGCTTTCGCGTGGCGGTATTAGATCCTTCTCCGCACTCACCATGTGCACAGGTGGCGGATTATGTGATCACGGCAGGCTTTGACCAGTATGATGCTCTATATAGACTGGCGGAAGAGTGCGATGTGATTACATACGAATTTGAAAATATCGACTATGAAGCGCTGAAATGGCTGTCGGAACGTGCTTATTTACCTCAAGGGGCTGAATTGATCCGCATCACTCAGGACCGGATCATGGAGAAGGAAGCCCTTACGCTGGCGGGGGTGGAAGTCGCTCCTTATGCTGTGATTAAACAACAAAAGGACATCTATGATAATATAGAAAAGCTTGGCTATCCAGTGGTTTTAAAAACGACGAGGGGCGGTTATGACGGAAAGGGACAGTATGTGATCCGGGAAGCGGGCGATATAGATGAAGCCGCTGCTTTATTGGAAAACGGTCCGTGTGTGTTAGAGAAGTGGATTCCTTTTGAAAAAGAGTTATCCGTGATTGTGACACGTAATCCCGACGGACAGCAGACGAACTTTCCGGTAGTGGAGAACATTCATGTGGATAACATCTTACATGAAACAATCGCACCGGCAAGGGTGAGCGAAGTAACAGCAGAGAAAGCGATCGGGATGGCGACGAGAATCAGTGAGACACTTGACCTTGTAGGGACACTTGCCATAGAAATGTTCCTGACGGCAGACGGGGATATTTATATCAACGAACTGGCTCCAAGGCCACATAACTCCGGCCATTACTCGATTGAAGCATGTGATTTCTCCCAATTCGCCCAGCACGTCAAAGCGGTTTGCAACTGGCCGCTTGTTCAACCGACCTTATTAAAGAACGCTGTGATGGTTAATCTATTAGGAGAGCATATCGAGCCTATTATGAAGGCTGTTCCAAAGCACCCTGACTGGTTTATCCATCTGTACGGCAAGGATGTACCGAAGCCGAAGCGGAAAATGGGGCATGTCACGATCTTAACGAATGATATGGATGAGACATTGTCGAACATAAACGAAGCAGGGATTTGGAAGGTGCAAGAAAAGATCGGAGGACGACTGGTATGATAGAACGTTATACACGCCCTGAAATGGGAGCAATTTGGACAGAGGAAAATCGTTTTCAAGCATGGCTTGAAGTAGAAATCCTTGCTTGTGAAGCATGGGCTGAGATCGGGGACATTCCAAAAGAGGATGTTGCGAAGATCCGTGAAAACGCTGGATTCAATGTAGATCGCATCAAGGAAATTGAAGAAGAAACGCGACACGATGTTGTAGCTTTCACTAGAGCAGTTTCTGAAACCCTCGGAGAAGAAAGAAAATGGGTCCATTATGGATTGACTTCTACTGACGTAGTGGATACGGCCCTTTCGTATCAATTGAAGCAGGCCAACGACATCATTCTAAAAGACTTGGAACGGTTCGTTGAAATCTTAAAGAACAAAGCGATCGAGCATAAGCATACGGTCATGATGGGACGTACGCACGGTGTTCACGCTGAGCCGACTACATTCGGTCTGAAGCTTGCCCTTTGGTATGAAGAGATGAAGCGTAATGTGGAACGATTCAAGGCAGCGGCTGATGGAGTGGAATTCGGTAAGATTTCCGGTGCTGTTGGAACGTATGCAAATATCGATCCTTTCGTGGAGTCTTACGTGTGTGAAAAACTTGGCATCACGCCAGCACCGGTTTCCACACAAACCCTTCAGCGTGATCGCCACGCTCATTACATGGGGACACTTGCACTGATTGCGACGTCCATCGAGAAGTTTTCTGTAGAGGTCCGCGGATTGCAGAAGAGTGAAACACGCGAAGTGGAAGAGTTCTTCGCTAAGGGTCAAAAGGGATCGTCAGCGATGCCGCATAAGCGTAACCCGATCGGTTCTGAAAACATGACCGGGATGGCACGCGTGATCAGAGGATACATGCTGACAGCGTATGAGAACGTGCCGCTGTGGCATGAGCGTGATATCTCTCACTCATCTGCAGAGCGTGTGATCCTTCCGGATGCGACGATCGCCCTTAATTACATGCTGAACCGTTTCGGAAACATCATCAAGAACTTGACGGTCTTCCCGGAGAATATGCAGCGTAATATGGATCGCACACTTGGCTTGATCTACTCTCAACGTGTTCTTTTGGCCCTTATCGATAAAGGGATGACTCGTGAAGAGGCGTATGATACGGTTCAGCCGAAAGCAATGGAGGCGTGGGAGAAGCAAGTGGCATTCCGTTCTCTTATCGAGGAGGATGCAACCATCACGTCCAAGCTGTCGCCGGCTGACATTGATGACTGCTTCGATTACAACTATCACTTAAAACATGTAGATACAATTTTTGAACGTTGCGGCTTGGTATAAGTCCTTCTGACAAATGAATAAGGCAGGGGTTTTTAACGGAATCCCTTCCTTTTTTTATGAAAATATAGACTGAAGATTGGCAATTTTCAATGAACAGGGGGATTTCATATGGAAAAAGGAACGCTTTTATATGAAGGAAAAGCTAAGCAGATCTTCGAAACGAACGATGAAGACGTTGTCTGGATTCAGTATAAGAATTCTGCCACTGCTTTCAATGGGGAGAAGAAAGCGGATATCGACGGCAAAGGGGTTTTAAATAATAAGATTTCAAGCTTGCTATTTTCAAAGCTTGCTGAAAAAGGGATACAGAGTCACTTTATTAAACAGATTTCAGAGGATGAGCAGCTGGTCAAACGTGTAAGGATCATTCCACTTGAAGTCGTGGTCCGGAACGTGATTGCAGGAAGTCTGTCAAAACGGATTGGAAAAGAAGAGGGGACACCCATTCAAAAGCCGATCATCGAATTTTACTATAAAGACGATGCCCTTGGAGATCCACTGATCACCGATGATCATATTGATTTCCTGGAGATCGCTACACGGGAAGAACGTGCCGAGATCAGAGAGATGGCACTCGGTGTGAATGAAGTTCTTCAAGGGATTTTCAAGGAAGCGGGAGTCACGCTTGTCGACTTCAAATTAGAGTTTGGGAAAGATCGAAATGGGACGATTCTATTAGGGGATGAAATCTCACCCGACACATGCCGTCTGTGGGACGCCGAAACGAATCAGAAACTAGATAAAGATGTTTTCAGAAGAGATATTGGGAGTTTAACAGAAGTATACTCAATCATTTTAGAACGCTTAGGAGGAAACAAACTATGTACAAAGTAAAGGTTTATATCACATTAAGAGAAAGTGTATTAGATCCTCAAGGAAGTGTTGTGAAACAGGCGCTGCATTCAATGGAATTCAAAAGTGTTGAAGATGTGCGCGTCGGGAAGTATATGGAGTTGACTCTTCCATCATCTGTTGAAAACGTGGAAGCGACGGTTGAAGAGATGTGTCACCGACTGCTTGCCAACCCTGTCATCGAGGATTACCGATATGAAATCGAGGAGAGTGTCGCTCAATGAAGTTTGCAGTAATTGTATTCCCAGGCTCTAACTGTGACATCGATATGTACCATGCGATCAAGGATGAAATCGGTGAAGAAGTGGACTACGTTTGGCACGATGCTGATAATCTGGAAAACTATGATGCGATTCTATTACCAGGGGGATTCTCGTACGGGGATTACCTTCGTTCAGGAGCGATTGCCCGTTTTTCGAACGTGATGAAAGAAGTGGTGAAAGCGGCGGAGCAAGGAAAGCCGGTTCTGGGTGTGTGCAACGGATTTCAGGTTTTACTGGAAACAGGTTTATTACCAGGGGCTATGCGCCGGAATGACAGCTTGAAGTTCATTTGTAAGACAGTGCCGTTAACCGTCGAGAACAATGAGACGATGTTCACGAATGGCTATGAAAAAAATGATGTGATCCAAATTCCGATCGCCCACGGTGAAGGAAACTACTTCTGTGATGAAGAGACGATGATCACACTTAAGGAAAACAATCAAATTGTCTTCACGTATACGGATGAAAATCCGAACGGGAGCGTTGAGAATATTGCAGGAATCACTAATGAAGCAGGAAATGTTCTTGGAATGATGCCTCATCCGGAGCGCGCCATGGACACTTTACTAGGTAGTGAAGACGGGAAGAAACTATTTCAATCGATTGTGAAACACTGGAGGGAAAAACATGTCGTTAATGCTTGAACCAACTTCAACAAGAGTGAAAGAAGAGCAGCTTTATCGTGAAATGGGTTTAACAGACGAAGAATTTTCAATGGTGGAAAACATCCTCGGAAGAACGCCCAACTACACAGAGACCGGTCTTTTCTCTGTAATGTGGTCAGAGCATTGCAGCTATAAAAATTCGAAGCCTGTACTGATGAAATTCCCAACGACAGGTGAACGCGTTCTTCAAGGACCTGGAGAAGGAGCTGGGATTGTTGATATTGGCGATGATCAAGCAGTGGTGTTCAAAATCGAGAGTCACAACCATCCTTCGGCAATCGAGCCTTATCAAGGAGCGGCAACGGGCGTCGGGGGTATTATACGAGACGTATTCTCGATGGGGGCAAGACCTGTCGCACTCCTCAACTCTTTACGCTTTGGAGAGTTGGATTCTCCTCGTGTTCAGTATCTATTTAAAGAAGTCGTAGCCGGAATTGCAGGATATGGGAACTGTATCGGGATCCCGACGGTCGGCGGGGAAGTTCAATTTGATGCCTCTTACGAAGGAAACCCCCTTGTAAACGCCATGTGTGTCGGATTGATCGACCATAAGGATATTAAAAAGGGTCAGGCCCATGGTGTCGGGAATACCGTCATGTATGTCGGGGCGAAAACAGGTCGTGACGGCATTCACGGAGCCACCTTTGCATCCGAGGAATTAAATGAAGGATCGGAAGAGAAGCGTCCGGCTGTTCAAGTGGGCGATCCATTCATGGAGAAATTATTACTTGAAGCGTGTCTGGAGCTTGTTCAGAACGATGCCCTTGTCGGCATTCAGGATATGGGAGCAGCCGGTCTTACAAGTTCATCAGCTGAAATGGCAAGTAAAGCGGGATCCGGAATCGAAATGGATCTTGATCTTGTACCGCAGCGTGAAAGAGGCATGACGGCATATGAAATGATGCTGTCGGAATCACAGGAACGCATGCTGATCGTCGTGGAAAAAGGTCGCGAGCAAGAGATTGTCGATCTTTTTTCTAAATATGACTTAGAAGCGGTTTCCATCGGAAAGGTAACGGACGATAAACGCCTCCGTCTTCTTCACAAGGGTGAGGTTGTGGCAGATGTGCCGGTGGATGCCCTTGCTGAAGAGGCACCTGTTTATCACAAGCCTTCTCAGGAAGCGGCATACTATAAAGAGTTTCAAGCAATGGAAACACCTGCTCCAAAGGTTGAAGATTACAAAGATACGCTTAAAGCATTGTTACAGCAGCCTACGATCGCAAGCAAAGAGTGGGTATATGATCAATATGATCATCAGGTGAGAACGAGCACGGTTGTGAGCCCGGGTTCTGATGCAGCCGTTGTACGGGTACGCGGCACGAGAAAAGCCCTTGCCATGACAACTGACTGTAATTCCCGTTATTTATACCTGGATCCGGAAGTTGGAGGGAAGATTGCGGTAGCAGAGGCCGCTCGTAATATCGTATGTTCAGGAGCGATCCCACTTGCGATCACCGACTGCCTGAATTTCGGAAATCCTGAGAAACCGGAAATCTTCTGGCAGATCGAGAAGTCCGTTGAAGGAATGAGTGAGGCGTGCCGAGAGCTGTCGACTCCAGTCATCGGTGGAAATGTTTCTTTATACAATGAATCCATGGGGACAGCCGTTTATCCCACACCTGTTGTAGGAATGGTTGGTTTGATTGAGGATATCGACCATATTACGACTCAAAGCTTCAAGGAAGCCGGGGACTCCATTTATGTCATCGGTGAAACACGTGAAGAGTTTGGTGGAAGTGAGCTTCAGAAGCTGACAGAAGGGAAAATCTTTGGTCAGGCACCGACGATCAATTTACAGACGGAGCTACGCCGCCAAATGCAGCTGCTGGAAGCGATTCAGAAAGGTCTTGTGGCATCTGCCCATGATATCTCTGAAGGTGGTTTCGCCGTCGCCCTTGCAGAATCCACTTTTGGAACAAAAGGATTGGGAGCAAACGTCCACGTTTCAGGAGAAAGCAATGTGGCTGACCTTTTCAGTGAAACTCAATCTCGGTTCATCGTTACAGTCAAATCGGAAAACCAGAATGAGTTTGAGAAGCTCGTTCCGGATGCGAAGGTCATTGGGGACGTGACAGACCTTGGAGCCATCAAGGTGTCATCGGCAAATGGGGACACCATTTTAGAAGCGTCCGTTGAAGAATTGGAGTCAGCTTGGAAAGGAGCGATCCCATGCCTGCTGAAATCAAAGGTTTAAACGAAGAATGTGGCGTATTCGGGATATGGGGACATCCCAATGCCGCACAAATTACGTATTACGGGCTCCATAGCCTGCAGCATAGGGGACAAGAGGGAACAGGGATCGTCGTTTCTGACGGCGACAAGTTACGCTGCCTAAAAGGGGAAGGCCTCGTAACGGAAGTGTTCCAGGAAGGCACCATCGAGAAGCTTGAAGGCGATTCGGCCATCGGTCATGTGCGCTATGCGACCGCCGGGGGTGGAGGCTACGAGAATGTTCAGCCCCTCCTTTTTAACTCGCAGAATGGCAGCCTGGCTCTTGCCCATAATGGGAATCTCGTCAATGCGAACGCCTTGAAGCATCAGCTTGAAGGACAGGGGAGTATTTTTCAAACAAGCTCGGATACAGAAGTGCTGGCTCATTTAATCAAGCGAAGCGGTTATTTCAACTTGAAGGACCGCGTGAAAAATGCGCTGACCATGTTGAAAGGTGCCTATGCCTTTGTCGTCATGACAGAAACAGAGATGATGGTAGCGCTTGATCCACACGGTCTTCGTCCATTATCTCTCGGTAAGCTTGGGGATGCTTACTGTGTTGCGTCTGAGACATGTGCCTTTGATATCGTAGGCGCTGAATTTGTACGGGATATCGAGCCGGGGGAGCTTGTGATCATCAATGATGAGGGATTGACCTCAGAACGGTTTAGTTTTTCAGGCGGTAATGCGATGTGTACGATGGAATACGTATACTTCTCACGACCGGACAGCAACATCCAGGGCATCAACGTCCATTCCGCGAGAAAGCGGATGGGGATGGAACTGGCGAATGAAGCACCGATTAAAGCGGATGTTGTCACAGGTGTGCCGGATTCGAGCATTTCAAGTGCCATCGGCTATGCGGAAGCTTCAGGCATTCCGTATGAAATGGGACTCATCAAGAATCGTTATGTTGGACGTACGTTCATTCAGCCTTCACAATCCCTTCGCGAGCAGGGTGTGAAGATGAAGCTTTCTCCTGTAAGAGGGGTGGTAGAGGGGAAACGCGTCGTCATGGTGGATGATTCCATCGTCCGGGGAACGACGTCTAAGAGGATCGTCACCATGCTGAAGGAAGCGGGAGCGAAGGAAGTTCACGTGTGCATCAGCTCACCGCCAATCAAGAATCCTTGCTTCTACGGCATTGATACATCTACTCATGAAGAACTGATCGCGTCTTCGAATTCAGTGGAGGAAATGCGCCAGATCATCGGAGCAGACTCGCTGACATTCTTGAGCCCGGAAGGTGTGATCAAAGCCATCGGCCGTGAGGATTCATCAGAGAACCGAGGTCAATGCATGGCTTGCTTTACAGGGAAGTATCCAACGGAAATCTACCCGGATACACTTCATCCACATGAAAAAGAGTTAGTGAAATAGGGGGAATCATGATGGCAAATGCGTATCGTCAGGCAGGAGTAGATATCGAAGCGGGATACGAATCCGTCGACCGGATCAAGAAACATGTGAAGCGAACGGCCCGTGAAGGCGTTTTGGGTCAATTGGGAAGCTTCGGAGGAATGTTCGATTTATCTTCCTTGAACTTGAGTGAGCCCGTGCTCGTCTCGGGTACAGATGGAGTCGGAACGAAGCTGAAGCTTGCCTTCATGGCAGACAAACACGATACGATCGGGATCGATTGTGTGGCCATGTGTGTGAATGACATTGTCGTCCAGGGAGCGGAGCCACTGTATTTCTTAGATTATATAGCGACCGGGAAAGCACTCCCGGAGAAGATAGAAGGTATTGTAAAGGGTATTGCGGACGGATGTGAAACAGCGGGCTGTGCGCTGATCGGCGGAGAGACTGCCGAGATGCCGGGTATGTATTCAGATGAAGAATATGATATCGCCGGCTTCGCTGTAGGGGCCTGTGAAAAAAAAGAGATCATCACAGGCGAGAAAATTTCTGAAGGAAATGTGTTAGTAGGACTGGGCTCCAGTGGTATACACAGTAATGGGTACTCCTTAGTGCGAAAAGTATTCTTCGAAGATCAGTCGTTTTCTTTGGAAGAATCACTCCCTGAAATCGGGACCACACTAAAGGAAGCATTGCTTGCACCGACGAAGATTTACGTGAAACCGGTACTGGCGGCGCTGAAACGATTCTCCATCAAGGGGATGTCCCATATCACCGGCGGAGGCTTCATTGAGAATATTCCGCGGATGCTTCCAGAGGGATTGCGAGCTGAAATCACAGAAGGCAGCTGGGATATTCCCACAATCTTCACTGCCCTTGAGCACTATGGGGACATCCCCCGGAGTGAAATGTACAACATTTTCAACATGGGGATTGGATTTGTGTTAGCAGTAGAAGAAAGTGAAGCGGAAGACATCCTTCAATTTTTCAACGAACAGGGTGAAGACGCCTTTATCATGGGACGTGTGACGAAAGGAACAGGGGTACGCTTCGTTCGTTAAATGAAGGGTGAGCATGTCAATAACGGGGGCGAGTCATGAGACAGATTGCCATTTTTGCATCAGGAAGCGGAAGTAATTTTCAAAGCTTGGTAGATGCGGTCCAAAGTGGAACCCTTAAGGCGAATATCAGGCTTCTTGTATGTGACCAGCCGGGCGCGTTTGTCATACACCGTGCCCAAACAGCAGGAATACCGACGTTCGTCTTTCGGGCAAAGGACTATGAGAACAAGCAGACATTCGAACAGGAAATCCTGAATGAGCTTGCTCATTTGGGTGTTGATTTTATTGTACTGGCAGGATATATGAGATTAATTGGTCCAACGCTCCTTGAAAGCTTCGGTGGAAGGATCGTCAATATCCATCCTTCACTCCTTCCTTCTTTTCCAGGGAAAGACGCCATCGGACAAGCCATCGAAGGCGGAGTGAAAATCACCGGCGTCACGATCCATTTCGTAGACGCAGGAATGGACACAGGAGAAATCATCGCACAGGAAATCGTCCGTGTCACAACAGGTGAAACCAGGCAGTCACTGCAGGACAAAATCCAGCATGTCGAACATCACCTCTACCCAACCACCCTGAACCATCTCTTCCTCACCACCGGTCACTAGAGATGGGGAAGGATGGTTGCTTTATCTTGGTAGTGTGGTAAAGTGATGAGGGACGGACCTTGGGTTTGAAAATAATGAATTAATTTCAGCAAAACAGCAGGCAGAGGAGGATCAGACATTGAAAAAGAGAGCATTGATCAGTGTTTCAGATAAAAGTGGTGTCATCGAATTCGCAAAGGAATTGAAGACATTGGGATACGATATCATTTCGACTGGAGGAACGAAGAAGCTCCTATTGGAAAATGACGTAGACGTCATGGGAGTGGAAGAGGTAACAGGATTCCCGGAAATTTTGGAAGGTCGTGTAAAAACCCTTCATCCCAATATCCACGGTGGACTACTTGCTAAACGCGGGGAAGAAAGTCACCTCAGGCAGATGGAGGAACAAGGGATCGAAGGGATCGACCTCGTATGTGTCAACCTTTATCCGTTCCAGCAAACCATCGCAAAGCCGAATGTCAGTGTAGAAGAAGCGATCGAGAACATCGATATCGGTGGTCCGACGATGCTTCGTGCGGCTGCTAAGAATCATCAATATGTAACGGTTGTAGTCGATGCGTTGGACTATGATGAAATCATTGCAGAATTAAAGCTTCATGGTGAACCCTCATTGGAAAAACGTCGCAAGTTAGCCGCCAAGGTATTCCGCCATACGGCAGCTTACGATTCATTCATTGCTGAATACATGACAGACGTCTCAGGTGAAGAGAATCCTGAACGCTTTACAAGAACGTATGAATTAAAGCAAACGCTCCGTTATGGAGAAAACCCTCATCAACAAGCTTCGTTCTACCGTGCGCCGCTCGGCTCTGAATTTTCAGTGGCCATGGCAAGGCAGCTTCACGGGAAAGAGCTTTCCTATAATAATATCAATGATGCCAATGCAGCCCTTCAAATTGTAAAAGAGTTCACGGAACCGGCGGCTGTTGCAGTGAAGCATATGAACCCGTGTGGTGTAGGTGTTGGTTCTACGATCAATGAGGCCTTCTCGAAAGCCTATGAAGCAGATTCCACATCCATTTTTGGAGGGATTGTCGCGTTGAATCGTATGGTGGATGAAGACACAGCGAAGCAGCTTCATGAAATCTTCCTGGAAATCGTCATCGCGCCGGCTTTCAGTGATGAAGCCTTTGAAATCCTTTCTGGCAAGAAGAATATCCGATTATTGACGGTTCCATTTGAAACCACAAACAAAATCGAGCGGAAGTTAACGACGGTTGAAGGTGGATTGCTTGTTCAAGCGGATGACACGTTCACCCTTGACGATGCAGATTTGAGAGTCGTGACCAAGCGTGAACCGACGGAAGCGGAATGGGACGCTATGAAGCTCGGCTGGAAAGTCGTGAAGCATGTGAAGTCCAACGCAATTGTTGTCACAGATGCTCATATGACAGTTGGAGTCGGTGCGGGACAGATGAACCGCGTAGGCGCTGCAAACATCGCGCTCGAGCAAGCCGGTGTGAAAGCCAAAGGAGCCGCCATGGCATCTGACGCATTCTTCCCTATGGACGACACCGTAGAAGCCGCTGCCAAAGCTGGCATCACCGCCATCATCCAACCTGGAGGCTCCATCCGTGACGAAGACTCCATCAAAAAAGCAGACCAATACGGCATTACCATGGTCATGACAGGCATCCGCCACTTCAAACATTAATGGGAGGGACGGACCTCGGGTTGTGACCGATACTCCAATGAAACAAACTGTACAAACCTTATGATTAAAGGACTTTCAAGATTCTTAACTGGTTCAGGGGAAGAGAAATGAGGGGCGGACCTTCATTCTATTTCTCTTTCCAGTGCGAATCCTTTTCAATTCATCCATTTCACATATAAACCTCTCCTCATCTGCACCACAGGAGAGGTTTTCTTTAAAGGGGGCTTTTTCAAGATGAAAGTATTAGTCATCGGACGTGGCGGCCGCGAGCATGCCATATGCAAGAAGTTAGCGGAAAGTGAAAGTGTGACTGAAGTGTTCTGTGCGCCCGGTAATGCAGGGATTGAGAGCATTGCAACAAACCTCCCGTACACTGAATCCGACGTGAGTGAACTGATTGATTTTGCCAAGAAAGCAGACATAGCGTATACGTTTGTCGGTCCTGAAAATCCGTTGCTTGAGGGAATCGTCAACCGCTTCCAGGAAGAAGGCCTGCACATATTCGGACCGACCAAAGAAGCGGCCATCATCGAAGGAAGCAAATCGTTCTCGAAAGAATTAATGAAAAAGTACAATATCCCGACGGCATCGTATGAAGTGTTCACAAGCGTGGAGAATGCGATTGAATATGTGAAGGAAGCAGGTGCGCCGATTGTCGTGAAGGCTGATGGACTTGCGGCAGGCAAGGGTGTAGTCGTTGCGGAAACAGAGGAAGAGGCCATCCGCGCATTAGAAGAAATGCTTCTGGATGAAAAGTTCGGGGATGCCTCCTCGAAAGTGGTGGTGGAAGAATGCTTGTTTGGAGAAGAGTTTTCACTTATGGCTTTTGTAAGGGGCGAGTCGGTATATCCAATGGTGATCGCACAGGATCATAAGCGCGCCTATGATGGTGATCAAGGTCCGAATACGGGCGGTATGGGTGCGTATTCCCCGGTTCCGCATATTTCGGAAGAGGTTGTACAAGAAGCGATTTCCACGGTCCTCTACCCTACTGCTCAAGCGATGGTGAAAGAGGATCGTTCATTTACCGGGATTTTATATGCCGGGCTTATGTTGACAAGCGAGGGCCCGAAAGTGATCGAATTCAACGCACGATTTGGTGATCCTGAAACGCAGGTAGTACTGCCGCGTCTGACTTCTGATTTCGCTCTCGTCGTGAAGAACATCATCGAAGGAAAGCCTGTCGATTTGGAATGGTCAGATGACGCGGTCCTTGGCGTGGTGCTGGCAGCAGAAGGGTATCCGGGTGCCTATGAGAAAGGGATCCCACTGCCTGATCTTGAAAAGTCGATGGATGATAAAACACTCGTTTATCATGCAGGAACTGAATTAACAGAAGACGGTTCCCTTGTTTCAAATGGAGGAAGAGTGTTACTGGTCGCTTCCTCTGCTCCCACTGTAGAAAAAGCGCAAACAGCCGTTTATAAAGAATTAGCTAAAGCAGAGTGCAAAGGCTTGTTCTATAGAAGGGATATCGGCCGGAAAGCTATCGAACACGTCTCTTCCTAGATTTACGGACATACACATAGGCAATGGCGACGATGCCGCCGATCAACGAAAACAGAACATACGACATATCGGTTAAATATTCCCAGAACAATACAAACAACTCCTTTATCAATAGAGATACAAGATTGCCGAGGAATGTCCAAATTAGAGGGACGGACCTCGGCAATCTTGCTGTTTCACGGATTTATAGTCAATCAAAATCCCGCCGTTACGGCGTTTTAAGTGTATCGTAAGCCTTCCAGACCCCTAAGAATGAAGGTCCGTCCCTCTAAAATCGTTCCCTTTAGAACCACCCAGCGCTTCCTGGACTTCCTGGTTGGTGAGTTCTTCTGGGTTGAAGTTGGATTCTTTCTTGGTGTGTTTCAGCGGGTCTTGGTTGTGTTCGTGAGTTTGCTCGTGATGCTGCCCGTTGTCCGTGTGATCCTTCTTGTCGGATTTCAGCATGTCTTTAAAGTTCATCATATCCTTTGCTTTAAATCCTCCGAAACCGCCGTTCTTGCCTTCTCCATCTCCACCTTTTTCAAACAGGGCCGTGACAGGGCAATAACGCAGGATTCCTTCTCCGACTTTCATGGCGCCGATTACGGCCATGACAAGATAGGAGTCTCTCCATGGACGTCTTGCAAGCTTTGATGTACTCCACGCTAAAATGGTGAATCCAACGGTGATGCGGATCAGGGCATTGATGATCCCGATGTTTGATGATACTTTCATTTGTAAATTCCTCCTTAATCGAAAATTCACATAATTGTTGTAAACCTTTAATGCGTTAAATAGTAAAATATGTTAACATAAATTGAAACTCAAACTAATACCATTCCACTAGAGGAGTGTTCACATTGGAACAGCGCTACAGATGGAAGAACAAACAACTGCGAGAACATGTACAAGTACTGAACGGAGAATTGTCTCCCAGTCTTCTTTTAAAAAATGCAACATACCTTCACTCGACGTTAAAGAAATGGGTGCAGGGACATATTTGGATTTACGGGGACAGGATTGTCTATACTGGTGACCAGCTCCCTGAAAACCTTGAGCAATGCGAAGTGATGGACTGCGAATCACAGTACCTCGTTCCCGGATATATCGAACCGCATGTACACCCGTTTCAGCTTTATAATCCCCAATCTTTTTCCAAGTATGCATCCCAAACCGGTACAACGACATTCGTCAATGATAACCTGATGATGTTTTTACAATTGGAAAAAAAGAAAGCGTTTACTTTATTGAGGGAGTTCAGCAAAATGCCTGTCACAATGTACTGGTGGACGCGTTTTGACTCTCAAACCGAGATGGTAGATGAAGAGGTTACGTTCTCAAATGGGGAAGTGAAATCGTGGCTCGAACATGATTCCGTCCTTCAGGGCGGGGAACTGACCGCATGGCCGCGGCTCCTTGAAGGAGATGACCTGATTCTTCACTGGATGCAGGAAACCAAACGGATGAGGAAAATTGTGGAAGGGCATCTTCCAGGGGCTTCCGACAAGACGATCGCCAAGCTTCGTTTATTGGGCATTGACGGCGATCATGAAGCCATGACGGGTGAGGATGTATACAAGCGCCTGATTCAAGGACTGACGGTCACACTGCGTCATTCCTCGATCCGACCGGATTTACCGGCTCTGTTAGACGGACTGAAAGAAAAAGGCATCGATTCATACGATTCCCTTCTTTTTACCACAGATGGATCGACACCGGGATTTTATGAACAAGGTGTCCTGGATTTCATGATCAAGATGGCCATCGACAAGGGCGTACCTCCAATCGAAGCCTATAATATGGCAAGTTACAACGTTGCCAATTATTACAATATCACCCATCTGCACGGGATGATCGCCACTGGCCGGGTCGCAAACATTAATTTTCTCCGGTCAAAAGATGATCCGACTCCGGTCTCCGTGCTTTCCAAAGGTACCTGGGTCCGTAAAAACGGTGAACAGATGGAAGATTCCACCGAAATCAATTGGGGACCAAGCGGATTCACCCCGTTATCCCTTGATTGGGAAGTGGGGTATGACGATCTCCAATTCTCCATGCCGTTCGGGATCGAAATGGTGAATGATGTCATCACCAAGCCTTATTCCATCTCCATCAATCCATCAGAGGAATTGCTTGATTCCGATCATGACCAATCATTCCTCATGCTGTTGGACCGGAATGGCAAGTGGAGGATCAGCACCATGATCAAAGGATTCTCTAAAGGTGTGATGGGGTTTGCATCGTCTTACTCCAATACAGGGGACATTATCCTGATTGGAAAAAGTAAGCCTGATTTGATTGCGGCTTTCAACAGGATGAAAGAAATCGGTGGCGGGATCGTTCTTGCAGAGAACGGTGAAATCCTGCACGAGATTCCACTGCCATTAAGCGGATTGCTTTCAGAGAAGGAAATGCCGGAGCTGATTGAGGAAGAGAAAACACTTAAAGGCTTGTTGAAAGAGAGGGGCTACCGCTTCTCTGATCCGATTTATACATTGCTGTTCCTTCAGTCCACTCATCTGCCTTATATAAGGATGACACAAAAGGGAATCTATGATGTAATGAAGAAAACGGTACTCTTTCCAACAATAATGCGTTAAAATAGTAAAGTAAATAGGGGTGTCAAAAACATGCTGAAAAGAGCTTTGATTATTGCGTTAAGCTCGTTCGCACTTGTCGCATGTAGTTCAGATAAAGAGATAAAGAAAGAATCTGATAAAGAAGCCGCAACTCCAGTGGTGAAGGAAGAGACAGGCGTAGAAACAGAAGAAATGAATCAGTATCCTTTAACCGGGATGGCTGAAAAGGAAGAATCAATGAACCGGGCGGTCGCCGTGATGGTGAATAACCATCCGAAGGCAAGGCCCCAATCCGGACTGTCGAAAGCGGATATTGTGTATGAAGTGTTGGCCGAGGGGGATATCACCCGTTTCTTAGCCATTTTCCAAAGCAGGATGCCGAAAGAAATCGGCCCTGTCCGAAGTGCCAGAGATTACTATATAGAGCTTGCAAAAGGGTATGACAGTCTCTATGTCGCTCACGGATACAGTCCTGAGGCGAAAGAAATGCTGACCAACGGTTTTATCGATGACCTTAACGGAATCCAATATGACGGGACGTTATTCAAGCGGGCAAGCTTCCGGAAAGCCCCTCATAATTCTTATATCACATATGAACATATCAAAGAGGGAGCGGAAAAGAACGGCTTTGACATGGAGCGACCGCCTGATGCACTGAATTTCAGTGATAAAGGGAAAAGTAATGGGGAAGCTGCAAATTCCGTGATGATTTCATACAATCATAATCCCCTGTTTAATGCTGTGTATGATTTTAATGATAAAGAAGGCCGATACGAGCGTTTTTCAAATGGGGAGCAGACCATCGACTATAAGTCGAAAGATCCCGTCCTGATCGAAAATCTTTTCATCGTAGAAGCTCCACATAAGATTGTCGATGACAAAGGACGCCGGGATATTGACCTCAAATCGGGTGGGAATGCATACTTGATACAGGAAGGGAAGCTCCGGAAGCTTCAATGGAAGAATGTGAATGGCCGGATCCTTCCTTATGAAAAGAATAAACCTGTGAGCCTGCGAAAGGGCTCGACGTGGATCAATGTCATTCCAAGCTCTCCGGGGCTCGCGGGTTCGGTATCCTACCAAGAATAGAAGGAAAAAGGAGTCTTTTTAATGCAAATAAATAAACTACGAGGCAAGGAGCTGGATCAGTTATTCAACGCTGTTCTTTCCCTGCAAAATCTTGAAGAATGTTATCGTTTCTTTGATGACCTTTGTACGATCAACGAAATTCAATCTCTTGCCCAGCGCCTTGAAGTCGCACGTATGCTTCAGGACGGGAAGACGTATCACAAGATTGAAACTGAAACAGGTGCAAGTACGGCAACGATTTCCCGTGTGAAGCGCTGCTTGAACTATGGAAATGATGCCTATCAGTTAGTATTGGATCGTGTACATCAAGAAGAAAAATAAGAAAAGGGCCGCTGTCTATGACGAGCGGTCTTTGTTTTTGTCCAAAGGAGATCGTTCTTCCCTCTGCTTATACAAAGTTTAACAGCGGACGGGGTGATGCGACTCGCTTCTACAAATGATATAATACGTTAGATGGATGTATGAATGGAGGAACAGAGCATGTATGATGTCCAAAAGTGGAGCCATGTGTTTAAACTAGATCCGAATAAACGAATAGATGATGAAGATTTAGAAGCAGTATGTGAATCAGGAACAGACGCGATCATCGTGGGGGGAACGGACGGTGTAACCCTTGAAAAGGTTCTTGATTTGATGGCACGAGTGAGACGATATACGGTTCCTTGTATTCTGGAGGTATCAAATTTGGAGTCGATTACTCCCGGCTTCGATTTGTATTTCATTCCGATGGTGATGAACAGTCAGAACATGAACTGGGTGACGGGACTGCATCACCAGGCTGTGAAGGAATATGGAGAAATCATGAATTGGGACGAAATCCTTGTAGAAGGATATTGTATATTGAACCGTGACTGTAAGGCGGCGAAGGTAACGGAAGCGAACACAGACATTTCAAGTGAAGACGCGGCAGCTTATGCCATGATGGCAGAAAGAATGTTCAACCTGCCGATCTTTTATCTGGAGTACAGTGGTACATATGGAGATGTTGAAACGGTAAAAGAGGTAAAGGATTCACTGGAAAACACGACATTATTCTACGGCGGGGGAATTGAAACCCGGGAGCAGGCGAGGGAAATGGCTGCTGTCTCAGATGTTGTCGTCGTTGGAAATGCTGTATATGACAATCTGCAAGAAGCATTAAAGACGGTTAAAGCAGTGAAAGGATAAGGATCGAACTGGTGGTCCTTGCCTGATTGATATATAATAGAAATACAAATATAGAACGTACGTTCGTTATGGTGGTGTGAGACTATGCAATTTTTGACTGATCGACTGTTGAATGGAATGAATCCCGAGCAGGCAGAAGCTGTGAAGGCAACGGAAGGGCCGTTACTGATCATGGCAGGGGCAGGCTCCGGGAAGACAAGGGTATTGACGCATCGGATTGCGTATCTAATGGTGGAAAAAGGCGTCAATCCTTACAATATTTTAGCGATTACCTTTACGAATAAAGCGGCAAGAGAGATGAGGGATCGTATTGAAAACATCCTGGGCGGGGCATCTGAGAACATTTGGATCTCCACTTTTCACAGTATGTGTGTGCGAATCCTGCGCCGCGATATTGACCGCATCGGGATGAACCGAAACTTCACGATCCTTGACTCGACGGATCAGCAGTCTGTTATTAAATCAATTTTAAAAGAAAAAAATATCGATCCGAAAAAATTTGATCCCCGTTCGCTTCTCGGGTCCATCAGCTCTGCAAAAAATGAGCTGACGACTCCTGAAGAGTTATCCAAGCAGGTAGGCGGGTACTATGATCAGGTGGTCTCTGATGTGTATACAGAATATCAGAAGCGTTTACGCAAGAATCAGGCCCTTGATTTTGATGATTTGATCATGACAACGATCCAATTATTCCAGCGTGTGCCGGAAGTATTGGAATACTATCAGCGGAAATTCCAGTACATCCACGTGGACGAGTATCAGGATACGAACAGGGCGCAGTATATGCTCGTGAAACTGCTCGCTTCCCGTTTCCAAAACCTGTGTGTCGTAGGGGATTCGGACCAGTCGATTTATCGCTGGCGCGGTGCGGACATTGCCAATATCCTTTCATTTGAAAAGGATTATCCGCGGGCGACCGTCATTTTCCTGGAACAGAACTATCGTTCAACTAAGCGGATCCTCCAGGCGGCGAACGAAGTCATCCAGAAGAATTCGAATCGTAAACCGAAGAATCTTTGGACGGAAAATCATGACGGCGAAAAGATTTCCTACTTCCGGGCGGATACGGAGCAGACAGAAGCTCAATTCGTCACAGGGAAAATCAAGGAATTGATGGAAACCGGTAAGAAGAAGTATTCTGATTTTGCCATCCTGTATCGTACGAACGCACAGTCCCGTGTCATGGAGGAAGTGCTGCTTAAATCGAATATCGAGTACTCCATCGTCGGCGGCATCAAGTTCTACGATCGTAAGGAGATCAAGGATATCTTAGCGTATCTCAGGCTCATTTCGAATCCCGATGATGATATCAGCCTTCAGCGTGTCATCAATGTTCCGAAAAGGGGTGTCGGAGCCACTTCGATCGATAAAATTGCCCGTTATGCACAGGATCATGACATTTCCATGTTCAGGGCACTCGCAGAAGCCGACTTCATCGGACTCAGTCCCAAGATCACCAAAGCTGTGATTGAATTCATGGAAATGGTGAAAGGCTACACCAGTATGCAGGAGTATCTGTCTGTCACGGAACTGGTAGAAGAGATTCTTGAGAAATCAGGCTACACCGATATGCTGAAAGCGGAAAAGTCCATAGAGTCTCAATCAAGGCTCGAGAACTTGGACGAGTTCCTGTCTGTAACGAAAAGCTTTGAACAATCCAACGACGATAAGAGCCTCGTGGCATTTTTAACGGACCTTGCATTAGTCGCCGACATCGATAAGCTTGATGAGGATGACCAGCCGAAGGATTCTGTTATCCTGATGACACTGCACGCAGCCAAAGGTCTGGAGTTCCCTGTCGTATTCCTCATGGGAATGGAGGAAGGGGTGTTCCCTCACAGCCGTTCCCTCATGGAAGAGGATGAAATGGAAGAAGAACGCCGTTTGGCTTATGTGGGGATTACCCGTGCGGAAGAGCAGCTCTTCCTGACCAATGCCCAGATGAGAACGCTCTTCGGTCAGACGAAGATGAACCCGGTTTCCCGTTTCATCAATGAAATTCCTGCAGACCTGCTGGATGATGTGATGGCAGAGAAGAAAACGGCCTTCACTCCATTCGGGAAATCAGCGGCGAAATCACCTTCCCGCCCCGCTCCCAGAAAGCCAGTTGCACGTCCGGTCCAAACCACGACGGGTGGAGAATCCGTTGCGTGGCAGGTTGGCGATAAGGCACAGCATAAGAAGTGGGGAACAGGAACGGTTGTCAGTGTGAAGGGATCGGGAGACAGTGTCGAGCTCGATATTGCTTTCCCGAGTCCGATGGGAGTCAAGCGGCTCCTGGCCAAATTTGCTCCAATTGAAAAAGCATAATAGGTCGGAAGGGGTCCCCTTCCGGCTATAACCGAATATAAGCAAGAAAGGGTTGTGGAAATGGATCGACAATCAGCCGAAAAGCGTATCAATGAACTTCACGAACGACTGAATCAATATAATTATGAATATCATGTCCTCGACAAGCCTTCTGTTCCGGATTCAGAGTATGATCAACTACTCAGGGAACTCATCGAGCTCGAGGACCAGTTTCCGGAATTGAAATCAGCGGATTCGCCTTCCCAGCGTGTTGGTGGGACCATTCTCGATTCGTTCGAAAAAGTCGAACACAGAACGCCGATGCTGAGCCTTGGGAATGCCTTTAATGAAGAAGATCTTCGTGACTTTGACCGCCGTGTCCGTCAAGCGGTTGGGGAGGACTTCTCCTACGTTTGCGAGCTGAAGATCGATGGTTTAGCCGTTTCTCTCAGATATGAAGACGGGGCGTTCGTCCAAGGGGCTACGCGTGGGGATGGATCCATAGGTGAGGATATCACATCCAATCTGAAGACCATCCGTTCCATCCCGTTAAAGATTTCAGAAAAAATGTCCTTCGAAGTCCGGGGAGAGGCATTCATGCCGAAAGGATCCTTCGAAGCACTGAATAAGATCAAAGAAGAAAAAGGGGAAGAACCCTTTGCCAACCCGCGTAACGCAGCGGCAGGTTCACTCCGCCAGCTGGATCCGAAAATAGCGGCATCCCGGAATCTCGACATTTTCCTATATGCCCTGGCTGATATCGGGGATACCGGAATCGATTCCCATAGCGAGGGATTAGACACGCTTGATAAATTGGGGTTTAAAACAAACCCGGAACGCAAACGATGTGCGACCATTGAAGAAGTCCTTGAATTTGTCGGGAAGTGGACAGATGAACGTCCGAATCTATCCTATGACATAGACGGGATCGTCATCAAGGTCGACTCCCTTGATCAGCAGCAGGAACTTGGAACGACAGCGAAAAGCCCGAGGTGGGCCATTGCGTTCAAATTTCCTGCCGAGGAAGTCGTTACGGTGCTGAAGGAGATTGAACTAAGCGTAGGACGTACAGGAGTCGTCACACCGACGGCCATCCTGGAGCCGGTCCGTGTAGCTGGAACGACTGTCCAGCGTGCCTCCCTTCATAATGAAGATCTGATAAGGGAGAAAGATATCAAGATCGGTGATCACGTCGTCATTAAAAAAGCTGGGGACATCATTCCTGAAGTGGTCAATGTTCTTGAAGACAAGAGAACCGGTGACGAACAGGAATTCCTGATGCCGACTCATTGTCCGGAATGTGAAAGTGAACTTGTGAGACTTGAAGGGGAAGTGGCCCTTCGCTGCATCAACCCGAAATGTCCTGCACAAATCCGGGAAGGGCTCATTCACTTTGTATCCCGCAACGCCATGAACATCGATGGCCTGGGTGAAAAGGTGATCAGTCAGCTGTTCAGGGAAAAATTGATTGAAGATGTAGCCGATTTATACAGACTCGAGCGCGATCAGCTTCTTAAGCTGGAACGGATGGGCGAAAAATCCGTTGATAATTTGTTGGAAGCCATTCAAACGTCGAAAGGGAATTCCCTCGAGAAGCTGTTATTCGGTCTTGGCATCCGTCACGTAGGAGCCAAAGCGGCGAAGACGTTGGCGCAGGAATTCAGCTCAATGGAAAGGCTGATGGAAGTGGGGAAAGAGGAACTGACGAATGTGAATGAGATCGGGGATAAAATGGCCGACGCCATTGTCGCTTACTTTGAAAACGATGAAGTGAAAGAACTCATTCAGGAGCTGAAAGATGCCGGCGTGAACCTTGAATACAAAGGACCGAAGCCTGTATCAGCCAGTGACGTCGACTCTTACTTTGCAGGCAAGACCATAGTCCTTACAGGGAAAATCGAACTATTGAGCCGAAATGAAGCAAAAGAAAAAATCGAGATGCTCGGCGGGAAAGTTACCGGCAGTGTCAGTAAGAAAACCGATCTTGTCATTGCAGGCGAAGAAGCGGGATCAAAGCTTACGAAAGCGAATGACTTAAATATAGAAGTCTGGGATGAGGATAAGCTGATGGAAGAACTTAACCGATAAGAGGTGTAACGAGGAATGAAAAAAGGGATTTCGGTCGCTCTCTCCGCATTAGTGTTACTGGGAGGCTGTGCTCCGACATTTGAGAAACAGGATCAGGTCGTCCAGGAAAATCAGGATAGTGAAGCCAAGAAAGCCATCATACCAAGCTTTCAAATTTCGAAAGAATACTACAAGACGATGCTTCCGTATGAAACGAGTAATACCCGGGGAGTCGTCGTGAATGACCTGGGTTCAAGATATGATATTAATGAAATCGAGACGGGCTTATTAAGGGTTGCCCAAAATCGGTTTTCGACGGATGAATATTTCTTCAAAGAAGGCCAATTCCTTACCAAGAAGACGGTGGATAGCTGGCTGCAACGAAAGTACACCAGTGAACAGCTGAAGGAAAAAGGGTTGAAGGAATCTGAAAATGTCGGACTTAATCCCGTGCAGTCAAAAGGGGAAAATGCCCCGATCTATTTGGCCCACGTCGTCGAACATAATTACTTGATGAAAAAAGAAGATAACAAGGTGCGTCTTGGTGGAGTGGCCATCGCCTTGTCCCTGAATTCTGTCCAATATGAGACCAATATGTCAAATGGGACAAGAACTGTAAAGAATCTTTCCAATGAGGTTTTGAAAGAACAGGGAGCGAAAATCGCGGGTGAAGTACTCAACCGGCTTCGTCAGAAAAAAGAACTCCAAAACGTGCCGATTATGATCTCCCTTTATAAGCAGGCTCCGAAAGATCAGGTCGTCCCTGGTCACTTCTTTGCCTACACAACCGTGGAACCGGACCAAAACGGCATTCAGGACTGGAAAGGGATCAATGAAGACTATTATTTATTCCCTTCCCCGGAAGCCCAGGAGAACCACCCGAACGATTTCAAAGTCTTTAACGAACTGAAAACAGACATCGAAAAGTATTTTCCTGTATACACAGGACTGACAGGACAAGCGCTCTATCAAGATCAGAAGCTGTCCAAAATGGAATTCGAAGTGGCCCTTTCCTTCCAGGGGAAAGCGGAAACCATCGGATTCGCCCAGCATCTGACCAATATGATCGGCAAACAGACCCCGGACAGCTGGGAGGTAGAACTCCTCGTCTCCTCTTCCTATGGACCTGAAGCGCTGATCATCAAGAAACCGGGCAGTAAAGAAACCTATTTACACATTTATGAATAAGTAAAGAAAGAACTAATCCAAAAAGGGTTAGTTCTTTTTTTGAGGGACGGACCTTCTGTATTTCCAAAAAAATGAAACTATCAAGTTGATTCATACGTAGAAAGATTAGTGAACCAATCGAGTGGATCGGAAGGATAGACTTTTATACACCAAATTGGAGAAAAGGAGGTAGCTCAGATGATGAGTTTTATCGCTCTTATAGTGGCTGGAACGTCCTTGACATTTGCAACTATAGTCTATGAACAGAATAAAAAAATGGAGAAGAGAATGAAGGAATTGGAGAACAAACTATAAATATCGAAATGGTTATGGGTACTGAAGGTCCGTCCCTCACTGCTTTAATGCGATGAGGGACGGACCTCTTTTGTAGTGCGAAAAATGTCGAATAAAAATTCTGAAAAAAGTGTTCCAAATTCAATCTATCTGTTATACAATACAAACATGTCAATTAATCTGTATTATAACAATGAGATTTGTTTAATACACTTAAGGAGTGAATACGTTCTATGTCGACTCAAATGGTTGGTATCAAGGTAACCGGTGAACTTAAACCGGGCTTTGATGAAATGTTATCCTCTGAGGCACTGCAGTTTTTAGAACAGCTGGAGCGCAGGTTCGGGGAGAAACGCAGGGAGCTGTTACACAACAGAGAGAAGAAGCAGGAGCGGATCAATGGAGGAGAGCTTCCTCACTTTTTGACGGAAACCGAATCGATCCGCCAAGGGGAGTGGAAGGTTGCTCCGATTCCAAAAGCACTGCAGGATCGAAGGGTGGAGATCACAGGCCCGGTTGATCGGAAAATGGTCATCAACGCCCTGAATTCAGGAGCAAAATGTTTCATGGCATGTTTTGAAGATGCCACCTCACCTACATGGAACAACCTCATAGAAGGACAAATCAACCTCCGAGACGCTGTACACCACACGATAGACTTCGAGAAAAACGGGAAGCGTTATGAATTGAACGAAGAGCACGCGGTTCTGATCGTAAGACCCAGAGGACTTCACCTGGAAGAGAAACACATCGAACTGGATGGAGAGCCTCTATCAGGAAGCCTTGTGGACTTTGGCTTATTCTTCTTCCATAATGCGACTCACTTAACTTCACTGAATAAAGGCCCTTATTTTTACTTACCTAAATTAGAAAGCCACGAGGAAGCACGATTCTGGAATGAAGTATTTGTATTTGCCCAGGATTATGTGGGGATTCCCCAAGGGACGATCAAAGCGACGGTCCTGATCGAAACAATCACAGCCGCATTTGAAATGGATGAAATCCTTTATGAGTTAAAAGAACACTCAGCAGGGTTGAATTGTGGAAGATGGGATTATATCTTCAGCTATATCAAAAAGCTTCGGGAACAGGAAGATGTGATACTTCCCGATCGTTCATCGGTCACGATGACGGCGCCATTCATGAGGTCATATTCCCTGCTTACGATTAAGACCTGTCACAGAAGGGGAGCACCTGCAATAGGCGGTATGGCGGCGCAGATTCCTGTCAAGAACGATCCTGTCAAGAACGAAGAAGCGTTCAATAAAGTGAAAACAGATAAAGAACGGGAAGCAAGGGATGGTCATGATGGAACGTGGGTCGCGCACCCTGGTCTGGTACCGGTTGCCATGGATGTATTCAATCGGGAAATGAAAAAAGAGAACCAGATCGAAGAGAAAACCTTGCTGGAGCTGGAAGTATCTGAACAGGAGCTTCTCGAAGTTCCTCAAGGAGCGATAACCGAAGAAGGTGTCCGATTGAACATTAATGTAGGCATTCAATACATTTCATCGTGGCTCAGCGGACAGGGGGCGGCTCCGATCCATAATCTGATGGAGGATGTGGCCACGGCAGAAATCTCGCGTGCCCAGCTATGGCAATGGATCCGTCATCCGAAAGGGATTCTCGACGATGGCCGGACTATCACCTTGGAACTCTATGAACAACTGAAGCAGGAAGAGCTGACAAAACTCAAAAGCCAACTGGGAGAAGACCGATACAAGGAACGACGATTCTCTGAAGCCGTCGACCTGTTCGATCAGCTCATACAGAACGACCAGTTCACAGACTTCCTCACCATTCCCGGTTACCGGATCCTTTAAAGAAGCGGACCCGGTCAACTGTTGGTACAACAGGCATAATCACTTTATTCAATTACCGCTTCACCTGGATGAGGGACGGACCTCAGCCAATGACGCAAGACCATACATCAAACATACACCGGTATGTATAAAAACAAAAAAGGAGAGATTTAACATGGTAAAAGCAAATAACGAACGTGTAACGGCACTACAGGAAAACTGGGAAATGGATCAACGCTGGAAGGGGATTACACGCCCGTACTCAGCTGAAGATGTTATTCGTCTTAGAGGATCCATCGACATTGAGCACACTCTGGCCCGCAGGGGTTCGGAAAAGCTGTGGAATCTCCTTCACGAAGAAGACTATATCAATGCTCTTGGCGCCCTGACAGGAAACCAGGCGGTTCAACAAGTAAGAGCCGGACTGAAAGCCATTTATCTAAGCGGATGGCAGGTTGCAGCGGATGCTAACCTTTCAGGTCATATGTATCCGGATCAAAGTCTGTACCCGGCAAACTCAGTTCCATCCGTCGTAAAGAGAATCAACCAGGCCCTTCAGCGCGCAGATCAGGTCCATTATGTAGAAGGGGATGAATCGATCGATTGGTTCGTGCCGATCGTGGCCGATGCTGAAGCCGGATTCGGTGGCCAGTTGAACGTGTTCGAATTAATGAAGGGGATGATTGAAGCAGGGGCTTCTGCCGTCCACTTTGAGGATCAGCTTTCGTCTGAGAAGAAGTGCGGTCATCTGGGAGGGAAAGTCCTTCTTCCTACCCAAACGGCTGTTAAAAACCTTATTTCCGCCCGTCTTGCTTCAGATGTAATGGGAGTGCCGACGTTAATCGTTGCGCGTACGGATGCCAATGCCGCGGACTTGATCACGAGCGATGTTGATCCATATGATGCCCAGTTCATCACCGGTGATCGAACTCCTGAAGGGTTCTTCCGTACAAATGCCGGCCTTGATCAGGCCATCGCAAGAGGCCTGGCATATGCTCCTTATGCGGATCTTGTGTGGTGTGAAACATCTGAACCAAATCTTGAAGAAGCGCGTCGATTTGCAGAGGCGATTCATGCTGAACATCCAGGTAAATTACTGGCTTATAACTGTTCCCCGTCCTTTAACTGGAAAAAGAAATTGGACGATGAAACGATTGCCAAATTCCAGGTGGAGCTCGGTAAAATGGGCTATAAATTCCAGTTCGTTACACTTGCAGGCTTCCACGCTTTGAACCACAGCATGTTCGAGCTTGCGAGAGGGTACAAAGATCGCGGTATGGCTGCTTATTCACAGCTGCAGGAAGCAGAGTTTGCCAGCGAAAAGCACGGATATTCCGCTACAAGGCATCAGCGTGAAGTCGGAACCGGCTACTTTGACGAGGTATCCATGGTGATATCAGGTGGTACATCCTCCACAACAGCTCTGAAAGGTTCAACGGAGGCAGCACAATTCTAAATTATGATTAATATACTCATAAAGGTCCGTCCCTCAACAGCGAGGGACGGACCTTTATATGTTTCTAGTACTATCGGAGCGAATTTGTGAATAAAGTAACTTTATAGAAAAATTTATAAATATACTATTGATTTTATTAATATACACTCATATAATTAGACCTAATTTAAATTAATTGTGTGGGGTGAGAGGTATTGGATGTTGGTATTGTTGGTAGTACTGGGTACGGTGGTGTGGAGTTGTATCGTCTGTTGTCGAATCATCCAAATGTGGATGGGTGTATTTTATATTCATCTTCTCTGGAAGGGAGTTCATATGCGGAACAGTATCCGCATTTATCCGGGCTTTCCCATGAAAGTGTGAAGCCGATCATGATCGAAGAGATGCAGCAGCTTGATTTCGTATTCCTGGCGGTGCCTTCCGGGGTTTCAAAGGAGCTTGCTCAAAAGCTCATGGGAAAAAAGGCGAAAGTGATCGATCTTTCCGGCGATCTGCGTTTAAAGGTTCCGGGTGAATATGAAGAGTGGTATAAAGGAGAATCTGCTCCGCAGGATGTCCTCGGGAAAGCCGTCTATGGATTGACTGAAATCAATCGACACGCCATCCGGGAAGCAGAACTCATTGCCAACCCCGGCTGCTTCCCGACAGCGACCCTGCTGGGGCTGGCTCCACTCTATCAACAGGATCTTATAGACCCTCACTCCTTGATCATCGATGCCAAAACAGGTTTATCCGGGGCGGGGAGAAAAGCGAGTCAATCCAGTCACTTTGCCGAGACTCAGGAAAATCTACGAATCTATAAAGTTCATCAGCATCAGCACACACCAGAAATTGAACAACAGTTGAAGGAATGGAGCAGCGAAGCGGGCCCGATTACATTCACAACCCATCTCATTCCCATGACCAGGGGAATCATGGTGACGATGTACGCCGACTTAAAGGACAGCTGCACCACTGAGCAGTTACATACCCGCTATCAAAGCTTTTATGAAAAGCATCCATTCGTCAGGATTCGTCCGGTCGGGCAGTTCCCGGGCACCAAAGAAGTATTCGGCACGAATTTCTGTGACCTTTCCATCAAAGCAGATCCACGGACGAACCGGGTCACGATCGTATCAGTGATCGATAATTTGGTAAAGGGAGCGGCGGGTCAGGCGGTGCAAAATATGAACGTGATGCTTGGGTTGGACGAAACGACCGGTCTTCATCACTATCCTATTTATCCATAAGAGGGGGAGAATCAATGAAACTGGTAAAAGAAGAAACAGTGAAACCGATCAAAGGAGGAACGATTCTGTCACCTCTTGGATACAAGGCAGGGGGACTCCACACAGGTCTTCGATACGCAAAAAAGGATTTTGGTGTCATTTACAGTGAGAAACCTGCACAATGCGGAGCGGTTTATACGCAAAGTCATTTTCAAGCGGCTCCCCTCAAAGTCACACAGGAAAGCATCTCCCACTCTCATACACTACAAGCAATCGTCGTGAACAGTGCCATTGCAAATGCGTGTACAGGTGAACAAGGGTTGAGGGATGCGTATCAAACGAGGGAATGGACCGCAGAACGGTTCCAGATCCCCGAAGAGTACGTCGCTGTTGCCTCCACAGGTGTCATCGGGGAATGGCTTCCGATGGATAAGGTGAAAAAGGGCTGCAGTGACATCCAGGTCGAGGCGGGCCCGGAAAGTGCAGAGTCTTTCCAACAGGCCATCCTCACGACGGATACAATCGAGAAATCGTCGTGCTATCAGGTCATGATCGACGGGAAGACCGTCACTATCGGAGGCTGTGCGAAAGGCTCGGGGATGATTCATCCGAATATGGCAACGATGCTCGGCTTTATTACAACCGACGCCACCATATCATCGGACGTTCTGCAGAATGCCCTTAAAACTGCCATCGATCAATCCTTCAATCAAATCACCGTGGACGGGGAAACGTCCACCAACGATATGGTCATCAGTTTGGCGAATGGCATGGTGGAACATGAAGCCCTTCACGAAAATCATCCTGACTGGACTCACTTTCAAAAAGGATTGACCCTTGTATGTGAAGATCTGGCGAAACAAATCGCAAGAGATGGAGAAGGCGCGACCAAACTGGTGGAAGTGAATGTGACAGGAGCCCCGTCTCATCAAGATGCCAACATTTTAGCAAAAAAGATCGTCGGTTCCAATCTGGTGAAGACAGCACTCTTCGGAGGAGACCCGAACTGGGGAAGGATCGTCGGAGCGATGGGACATAGCGGAGTCGAACTAATCCCTCATCAATGTGATATCCGCATCGGGGACACACTCGTTTTTTCAAAGGGGACTCCTCAACCGTTCAATGAAGAAGAAGTCAGCGGGTACATGCAAGCTGAACATGTGAGCATCTCGGTATCACTGCAAAGTGGGAAGGGATTCGGAAAGGCCTGGGGGTGCGATCTTACGTATGACTACGTCAAAATCAATGCAAGTTACCGAACATAAGCCTGTGATTGTTGTGAAACTCGGTGGGAGTATCATTTCCAAGCTGTCGCCCCGTTTCTATAAAAGCATAAAAGATCTTCAGAAGCACTACCATGTGATCCTCGTTCACGGCGGGGGTCCTGAGATTACGGCAACACTTAAGGAGCGTGGAATACAATCCACGTTCATCAACGGCCAGCGAAAGACCACGAAGGATGTTTTCAACATTGCCGAACAAATGCTGAAGGGGAAGGTGAACAGCGCACTGGTCCACCGACTCAACCGGGATGGGGTAAAAGCTATAGGGTTATGCGGGTACGATGCTCAATTACTCGAGGCAAGTTTTATAGATGAAGAGTCTCTTGGATTGGTAGGGAAAATTGAAGAGGTCAATCTCACGCTGCTTCACAATCTACTGTCTTTAAACTACTTACCGGTGATCGCCCCCCTTGCAACGACAGTGGAAGGAGAAAGGGTAAATGTGAATGCCGACCTTGCTGCAGCAGCCGTCGCCCAAGCACTGAAGGCTGAGAAACTGGTGTTTGTCACCGATGTACCTGGGATCTTGAAAGATGGTGAACTTGTTTCACGTGTAACAATCGAAGTCATTCAGCATTATATTGAAACCGGTGTGATCTACGGCGGAATGATCCCTAAGGTGCAGGCGGCCCTTTCGGTTTTAAACAAAGATATTAAAGAAGTGATGATTGTCGGATGCCGGGATTCCATCATCCAGGATGGGGAAATGATCGGCACCCGAATGACAGAAGGAAAAGGGGTTCAAGCGATATGAGTCATGTATTCCCAACGTATAATCGGTTAGACATTGAATTGGTCTCGGGTAAAGGTACGGAGGTACAGGATCAAAATGGTACATCCTATTTGGATTTCATCTCAGGAATCGCCGTTTGTAACTTAGGGCATTCCCCTTCTGTTGTAAAAGAAGCAGTGGAGAAGCAAATGGAGACGCTTTGGCACGTATCCAATCTGTTCACGATCACGAAACAGGAAGAGGCAGCCACACTCCTCGCTTCTGCAAGTGGCCTTGATGCCGTCTTCTTCTGCAATAGCGGAGCGGAAGCGAATGAAGCAGCGATTAAGCTTGCGAAAAAACATACAGGAAAGACGAAGATCCTGACCTTTAAGCAATCCTTTCATGGCCGTACATTCGCAACGATGAGTGCGACCGGACAGGAGAAGATCCATAGCGGATTCGGTCCCTTGCTGCCGACATTTGAATATCTTCCATATAACGATGAGGAGAAGCTATCAGAAGTGAAGGATGGGGATGTGGCGGCCATCATGCTTGAAGTGATCCAGGGGGAAGGGGGAGTCAACCCGGGAACACTTTCCTTTTTGCGGGCGGTTGAAGCCAAGTGCCGCGAATTGGATGCGTTACTCATTATCGATGAAGTCCAGACAGGGGCGGGACGGACGGGACTGCCCTTTGCTTACCAACACTATTCCCTCAATCCGGATATCGTCACGGCTGCCAAAGGACTCGGGAGCGGATTCCCGGTGGGGGCCATGCTGGGGAAGAAAGAACTCATCCCATCCTTTTCGCAAGGCACACACGGATCGACATTCGGAGGGAATCCGTTAGCGATGGTGGCAGCGAAGGCAACCATGGAAACCATTTTCGAAGAGGAATTCCTGAAAGATGTTCAACATAAATCGGAGTATTTCATGGAACAACTGACCCTCAAGCTTCAGGAATATCGCATTGTCCAAGAAGTAAAAGGGATCGGTTTTATGATTGGTATTTCCTTCGATAAGGATGTGAGTGATATTATTGCCGAGCTCCGTCATAATGGATTATTGACCCTTCCGGCAGGAGCACATGTAATCCGGTTATTACCACCATTGACGGTCACCAAAGGGGAACTCGATCAGGCTCTTCACATTTTAGTCCATACAATCAAGCAACATCAATCAGCAGAGGTCTGCTAAATTTTTTTAATTGAAGATGTATAAAAATACTTAAATATAATTATTTATTCATTCATAAAAGGAGGTCAACTCATGAAAGGATACTTATGCTTGAAAAACGGCAGCACTTTTACAGGGGAAATCATGATGGAGGAAGAGAAACCCGTTCAGGGTGAGATTGTATTTTTTACAGGAATGACGGGGTATCAGGAAGTACTGACGGACCCTTCCTATAAGGACCAGATCGTTGTTTTCACTTACCCTCTCATCGGCCAGTACGGTGTGAATGAAGACGATTTCGAAAGTGGGAAGCCTCAGGTGAAAGGGGTCGTCATGCTCGGTTCAGCCGAATTGTTTTCCCACTATAAAGCCACGTCGTCCCTTAAGGACTATCTTCATAAATGGAAGATTCCTTTTATGACAGGGGTGGATACGAGACAGGTTGTGAAAGAGATCCGTCATGAGGGAAGTCAGAATGCATGCATTTCATATACGGAAATGCTGCCTGAGGAAGAAACACTCACCGGCCAAATCGAAAAAGTCGCTGCTTCAGAAATTTTTCAAATGGGAAGCGGCAGCAAGCATATAGCGGTCATTGATTTCGGTGTGAAGAAATCGATTGTATCCTCTCTGTTGGAAATGGACTGCCTCGTGACCGTCATTCCGTATCACCAACTGGAGGAGTTGGAGCAGCTGGATGTCGATGGACTGGTATTATCCAACGGCCCTGGGGACCCGAAGGAAATGATGTCCTTCTTACCTCGGCTGAAAGAGAAAATCCTGCAAATGCCGACGCTTGGAATCTGCCTGGGTCATCAATTGATCGCCCTTGCACTGGGGGGGGAGACGGATCGATTGTTATTCGGGCACAGAGGGGCAAATCACCCGGTCATGGACAACAATTCGGGTGAGGTTTTCATCACATCGCAAAACCATAATTATGTCGTGAAAAAAGATAGTTTATTCGGGACAGGGCTTGAACCGCGATTTATAAATGTCAATGATGGTTCCCTTGAAGGCCTTCAGCATCATAGTAAGCCGATCCTTTCCGTTCAATTCCATCCCGAAGCACGTCCTGGACCAGAAGACGCTTCGTGGATATTCCAGCAATTCTATCAATCGATCAAACAACCGGGGAGAGAGAAAATGTATGCCTAAAGATTCCAGTATTCAAAAAGTCCTGATCATCGGATCGGGACCCATCATCATCGGGCAAGCGGCTGAATTCGATTATTCCGGTACGCAAGGGTGTCTTGCCCTGAAAGAAGAGGGCTATGAAGTCGTGCTTGTGAATCACAATCCGGCCACGATCATGACGGATACGGCTTATGCCGATACAGTGTATTGTGAACCACTGACCGTAAAGACCTTGATGGCCATCATCGAAAAGGAACGACCACAAGGGTTGGTGGCGAGTCTCGGTGGGCAGACCGCCTTGAATCTGGCCGTCGGGCTCCATGAGAAAGGGGTGCTTGAGAAGTACGGTGTGAAACTGCTCGGTACGTCTGTTGATTCGATTCAAAAAGGGGAGGACAGAGAAAAGTTCCGTTCATTAATGGAGGAGCTGGGTCACCCGACGGCGGAAAGCAGCATCGTCCATGACCTGGAAGAGGCACTGATTTTTTCTGAAGAGATTGCCCTTCCGATCATCGTCCGCCCTGCTTATACGTTAGGCGGGAGAGGCGGCGGAATTGCTTCTACTAAAGAAGAATATAAGAAATTCGTCTTATCCGGTTTAAAAGCTAGTCCGATCCATCAAGTGCTTGTGGAAAAAAGCATCGCCGGTTTCAAGGAAATCGAGTATGAAGTGATGAGAGATTCGAAAGGAAATTGTATATCGGTCTGCAATATGGAAAACTTCGATCCTGTAGGGGTCCATACGGGGGATTCAATCGTCGTGGCCCCGTCCCAGACATTGACAGACCGGGAGTTTCATATGCTCCGTACGGCCGCCTTTGATATGGTCAGCGCATTAGAAGTAGTGGGAGGATGCAATATACAATTTGCTTTAGACCCTAACAGCAACCAATACTATGTCATTGAAGTGAATCCCCGTGTGAGCAGATCATCGGCCCTGGCATCCAAGGCAACGGGGTATCCCATCGCCAAAGTAGCGGTGAAGATTGCGGTCGGATACACATTGGATGAAATCATCAATCCCCTGACCAGGACCACCTATGCAAGCTTTGAACCTGCCCTTGATTACGTCGTGGTGAAATTCCCGAGATGGCCGTTCGATAAATTTCCTGAAGCGAACAGGGTCCTCGGCACGAAGATGAAAGCAACGGGAGAAGTGATGGCGATCGAGCGCTCATTAGAGGCGGCGTTTCAAAAGGCGCTTCAATCGTTGGACCTTTCACTGGAGAGCCTGTATGGGGGAATGTCAGATCTGACATTGGAAGAATTGGAGAAAAAGGTTGTGACGCCGACGGATTCACGATTCTTTGAACTGATGGAGTTGTTAAGAGGGGGACGATCCATCGATGCCCTCCACGAAATGACGGGGATCGATAAGCTGTTCCTGTCGGTGATGAGCAATCTTGTTTATATGGAACATAAGCTCAGTACATCTTCATTGAGTGCAGAGCTATTGAAAGAAGCGAAGGAGTTACGGTTTGAGGACAGTACCATTGCAGGGCTGACGGGAATGGCTGAAGCGTCTATCGTCGAATTGCGGATGGAAGAAGGAATCGTTCCCGTATTTAAAATGGTCGATACGTGCGCCGGCGAGTTTGAGGCCATCACGAACTACGCCTATTCAACGTATTATGGGACAAATGAAATCGAGTCTTTACCAGGGGAGAAAAAAGTCCTGATCATCGGGGCGGGACCGATCCGGATCGGTCAGGGAGTCGAATTTGACTACAGCGCCGTCAAGGCCATCAAGCGTTTGAAAGAGCACGGGTACACCACGATCATGGTGAATAATAATCCCGAAACCGTCAGTACCGATTATGAAACCGCGGACAGATTATATTTCGAACCGATTACGAAAGAAGCGGTCCTTGCCATCATCAAGCATGAGAGGATCGATACCGTACTGGTTCAATTCGGTGGACAAACGGCGTTGAACCTTGCCGATATGTTAGAAGGAGAGGGAATCACACTTCTTGGAACGTCATCCGATATCATTGACCGGGTTGAAGATCGGGAGCGTTTTTATCAACTCCTTGATGGATGTGCGATCCCCCGTGTAAAAGGGGACATCTGCCACAGTAAAGAAGAAGCGATTCATGTTGCGGGAAACCTGACCTTTCCTCTTCTATGCCGCCCTTCCTATGTCATCGGTGGTAAAGGGATGGTGAAAGTGAAGAGCCTTGAGGAAATGCAGCGCTTCATCCAAACCGCAGATGAAGAATATTTTCCTGTATTGGTAGATGAATTTAAAGAAGGCCGGGAAGTGGAAATCGATCTTGTAGGAGATGGGGAAGGCGTCTATGTTCCCGGAGTGATGGAGCATATTGAACGGGCCGGCGTCCACTCAGGGGACAGCATGTCCATCTTCCCTTCCGAATCCCTGTCGGGGGAAATCAAAGAGACGATTGAAGAGTATGCCCGTAAAATAGTATCCGCGCTTCAGTATAAAGGAATCATGAATATTCAATTCCTGCTGCAGGATCGAAATGTGTATGTATTAGAAGTCAATCCCCGGGCCAGCCGAACCGTACCGATCGTCAGTAAGGTCCTTGGCTTTCCATTAATCGATATGGCCACGGATCTCATGTGCGGGGAAAGTTTGACCATCGATGCCTTTGACCCCCCTTCCAGTATAAAAGGAGTCGGGGTGAAGTATCCCGTGTTCTCATCCCATGCTTTACCTGAGATCGATCAGATCCTCGGTGCGAATATGAAGTCGACGGGAGAAGGTCTATGTCTCGGGGAAACCGTTGAAGAAGCTCTATACAAAGTATTTGAAGAGCTGCATGGGGGAGTTGAAGCAGGGGGAACCATCTACGTCGATTGTGTGCAGGCTAAGCAATATCAAACGGCTGAAGAAGCATCATTCAGTGAATGGATCAAAACCGATCATGCATGTGTCTACTTCAATGATGAGGAAACGGACGCGAAGAAAAGAATCGCTGCATTGGAAGCGGGTGTCACCGTGATAACCGAAGCGGAAACCCTGCACGCCTTCATGCGAAGCAAAAACGCACACGTCCAGCCGAAGCCTTTAGTCCATTCAAAATCCATTCAGGGAGTGAGCCGAGTATGAACCATTCAACCATTGCACCGTCTCCGGAGAAAGTGTCGTTAAAAGGAAGAGACCTCGTCACGTGGCTCGATTACACGGCGGAAGAGGTCCATGAGCTCTTATCGTTGGCTCAGTACTTGAAGGAAAACCCTTATTCGAAGAGCCTCGAAGGAAAGACTCTCGGAATGATCTTTGAAAAGTCATCCACGAGAACACGAGTGTCATTTGAAGCGGGGATGCTCCAATTGGGAGGTCACGCCATCTATTTGAATTCCCGAGATATCCAGCTTGGGAGAGGGGAGTCGATTGCGGATACGGCACGCGTCCTGTCGTCTTATGTGGACGGGATCATGATCCGCACGTTCGAAACCGAGAAGGTGACACAGCTGGCAGAGTATGCCAGTGTCCCCGTCATCAACGGTCTTTGCGATACGTATCATCCATGCCAGGCGTTGGCCGATGTCCTCACGATCCTGGAAACCAAGGGGACGCTGAAAGGGGTGAAGGTCGTCTATATCGGGGATGGCAATAACGTGGCCCACTCCTTCATGATCCTCTGTGCCATGCTTGGGATGGAGGTCGTCGTTTCCTGTCCTGAAGGGTACGAACCGAAGGAAGATATCATAGGGAAAACGGTGGATCTGACCGTAGAAAGCGGAGGGAGTTTCACCCTGACCCATGACCCGAATGAAGCGGTGAAAGGTGCTGATGTCGTCTACACGGACGTTTGGGCCAGTATGGGGCAGGAAGAAGAAGCGTTCAAGCGCCTTCAGGACTTTAAAGGATACCAAGTGAATGAAGAGCTGTTGAGTCATGCTTCTCCCAATGTGACATTTCTCCATTGTCTTCCGGCACATCGGGAAGAAGAAGTCACTGCAGCCGTCATCGACGGTCCTTGTTCCGCCGTATTTCAACAGGCGGAGAATCGATTGCATGTCCAGAAGGCAATTTTACAATCGTTGTTTATATAAAATGGCAAAGGGTCCGCTCACGTTTTCAGAGCGGACCCTTTTAGTTGCCTGAAAGCATTCCCATAAGAGAAAATGGGACAGAACCAAATGAACACATGTAAACATATAGTGTAGGAGAAACTGTAATAAGACGTTTTGGAGGTGCAATGTTTTTGAGTAAGCCAACCTTAGATGATTACTTGGAAAATGGAATATATGGGCAAAAACAAACCAAGCCAGATGAAAGAAGGAAGTTTCTGGGGACCCTGAGAGAGCGGATCGTCATTGCCCTTACCCAAAGCCAGGTGAGGGAAAAGGGAATATACAAGGAAGTTCAGGATCAATTGAAGAAGCATCCAGATGCAAAGCTTTTACTGAATGGTAACATGAGCTACACCTTTTTATCTAAATACATCAAGCTTGCCGATACGTATCATGTGTCGTTCTCCATGGTTACCAATAAGGAGATTGAAACGGATATCGGGCTTGTTCTCGCTTATGACCATGCCATTGATCAGGAAGAGATCTATGTGCAGAAGAAAAGTGAGAAAGCGGTTGAAGCAAAGTCCAAGCCAAAGCAAAAGAAAAGCCTATTTTCATCCATTAAAAATAAGCTTTTCTAATCATGATTGCCCTTATGAAATATAGAGAGTTTAAAAAGCCCTTTCAAAATCGCTGGGATGATGAACAGAATAAATAAAATCCGGAATAAATGGTATCCGGTAATGATGGAAAGATCTGCGTTGACGGCTTGTCCGACCAGTGCCATCTCTGCCATACCCCCGGGAGCCATGCTAATGAATGCAGTCAAAAAAGACACATCATGCCAGCGGCTCAATAAAAAGCTTAGTCCCACACAACCTAAAAGCAGGCACAGGGAAGTAAATAACGACCATAAGATGAACTTGCCCATCGAGTTGGATGACGAGAAATTCATCATGAAACTAAAATAAATACCCAGGGATAACTGAGCAAGGATAATGAACAGTCCGGGCATATGAGGGACCGGCCATTCAGCCACCATGAAACCGCCGATCACCAGGATCGGGCCAAGTAAAGTCGGGGTGGGAAGGTGGATTCTTCTAGCTAAGAAGCCTGCTGCAATGGCAATCATGAAAAATAGGACAAACCCCCAGTGAAAAGAAGGGATCTCAAATTGACCACTGGCAGGACCCGGACCGTTTCCTCCTCCAGCTAAAAGAGGACTGAACACAAGGAACGGTACCACGAAAATGACAGACAACAGCCGGATGACCTGAAGGATCGTCACGACGGTTAAGTCAATATCCTTCATTTCCTCCCCGAGAGCCACCATTTGTGAAAGCCCACCAGGTATACTACCGGTAATCGTCGAAGACAAACCGATCCCCGTCATTTTGGACGTAATGTAAGCAAGGACCATACTGAAGGCAATGATCGCAACCGTCATCGTCAGCATCGAGGGAAGCTGAGTGAAGATTTCAATCATCGTTTTCTGACTGAACGACTGCCCGATAGCATAGCCGACGATGATCAATCCAAGATCCCGGAGATAAGACGGCCAGGCAAGCTCGAATTTTGTCCATTTGTTAATGAGAAAGACAGAAACCATGGAACCGAGAAGCCAGGACAGGGGAAGATGCAGGAGCGTGAACAGCCCACCGCCTATAACCCCTGCCAAGAAGGCTAATAGAATTGGATGCATTGTGAAAACCCTCTCCATTTACGTACTCTATTTAAAGGTAATCAAATGGAGGAGAGGAAGCAAATGGATTGCTTTAGTTAGAAGGGAGGTATCGCTCGGGGTCGAGTCTGCTTCCTTCGGCTACAATGGCGGTCATACCATCAACGGATCCGGATTCATGCATTTCACCCTCCTGCCAAAAGACAGCCATGCCCGGTTCCACCATGATTTTTTCTCCCCCTTCGATCCTCACCCATCCACGTCCTGACGTGATCATCAGAAGCTGATCGCACATGGCTGGATGCATGCCCAGCACGCTGTTTTCCTCTAAGTAAAAATACCCGATTTGGAATGGATCGTCTGGCTTAAGCAAAGGATGGATCATAACGTTTTGACTATTGAATTGATGAATGGATTTTCCGGTACTTTGTTTAAAACTGTATATTTTCATGAAATCACCTCTTTTTATAGATTCGGTTTAGGGGAGGGGGAGTCCTTTATTTGGGATAGTGAAAAGTTTGATTTTATACATTATATGGTAATTAACGCAATTAAAAGAAAAACGACGCAATCACCGGCCAAAATGACGCAATCCATCCCTATCATTTTTACAGGGGTGGACTGTCTAAACCAGTGTTCCTCACAAACTCACACCCACCCCTCATTTCGTGATAGAATAGACGGAGGTATGGACAAGAATCATCCATGCCCCTAACAATGGTTATCTCTTATCATAGTTGCTTTAATGAAGCGAATTTTGGTATTATCAATAGTATTGTGAGTGTTCGAACATATACGGAGGTGAAGAAGATGTCTAGAATTTCTGAAGAGCAGGTAAAGCATGTTGCACACCTTGCACGACTAGCCATCACAGAGGATGAAGCGAAGAAGTTTACGACTCAGCTGGATGCGATTATCGGGTTTGCCGAGCAGCTGAATGAATTGGATACTTCAAATGTGGAAGCAACGAGTCATGTACTGGATATGAAGAACGTGATGCGTGAAGATAAGCCTGTTGAAGGACTGCCACGTGAAGAAGTATTGAAGAACGCACCAGACAAACAAGATGGACAAGTTCGCGTTCCATCGATCTTGGACTAAGGAGGGGACCTCATGTCATTATTTGACCATAAATTATCAGAGCTTCACGAGCTTTTACATAAGAAAGAAGTTTCTGTCACAGACCTGGTAGACGAGTCGTACAAACGAATCGATGCCGTGGAAGATAAAGTGAAGGCGTTTTTAACATTAGATGAAGAGAATGCCCGCAGTAAAGCGAAGGAAATGGATTCCAAGCTTGGTACGGATGAAAGTAAAGGCCTTCTTTTCGGAATGCCGATCGGAATCAAGGACAATATCGTTACAAAGGGTCTTCGTACAACCTGTGCAAGTAAAATCCTTGAAAACTTCAATCCGATTTATGATGCGACGGTCATCAATAAACTACATAGTGCCGATACGATTACGATCGGTAAATTGAATATGGATGAGTTTGCAATGGGTTCTTCTACTGAGAACTCCGGTTTCCAGAAGACGAGTAATCCATGGAATCTTGAAACGGTTCCAGGTGGATCTTCAGGAGGTTCAGCGGCATCCGTTGCAGCTGGGGAAGTTCCTTTCTCACTTGGTTCAGATACAGGTGGATCGATTCGTCAACCGGCGGCATTCACGGGTACGGTCGGGTTAAAACCGACTTATGGACGTGTATCCCGTTTCGGTCTTGTTGCATTTGCTTCATCTCTTGATCAAATTGGACCGATCACCCGTAACGTAGAAGACAATGCGTACTTGCTACAGGCAATCGCCGGGCTTGATCCAAATGATTCGACATCAGCCAATGTGGAGGTTCCGAATTATGCGGAGGCCCTTACAGGTGATGTAAAAGGTCTGAAGATTGCTGTGCCGAAAGAATACTTGGGTGAAGGTGTCGGGGAAGAAGCCCGCCAGGCCGTCCTTGCTTCATTGAAAGTGTTGGAAGGCATGGGTGCAACATGGGAAGAGGTTTCCCTTCCTCATTCTAAATTCGGTGTTTCAACGTACTACTTATTAGCATCTTCTGAAGCATCTGCCAATCTTGCACGCTTCGATGGTGTTCGTTACGGATACCGTACGCCGAACGCAGAGAACCTTCTTGATCTTTACAAAAAAACCCGCGCAGAAGGCTTCGGGGATGAAGTGAAGCGTCGTATCATGCTTGGGACGTTTGCATTGAGCTCAGGTTACTATGAAGCGTATTACAAGAAAGCACAACAGGCCCGTACGCTGATCAAGAAAGACTTTGAAGATGTATTTGCGAAATACGATGTTATTATTGGACCAACAACACCAACTCCAGCTTTCAAAATCGGAGAAAAAATTGATGATCCATTAACGATGTATGCCAATGATATTTTAACGATTCCAGTAAACCTTGCAGGCGTGCCGGGAATCTCGGTTCCTTGTGGATTCTCTTCAACAGGACTGCCGCTTGGACTGCAGATCATCGGAAAGCATTTTGACGAAAGCACGATTTATCGCGTAGCCCATGCATTCGAGCAGGCTACAGATTTCCATACAAAAAGACCACAACTGTAAGGGGTGAAATCAATGAACTTTGAACCAGTAATCGGACTAGAAGTCCACGTAGAATTAAAAACGGACAGTAAGATGTTCTCTCCGGCACCGAACCATTTCGGGGCAGAGCCGAACACAAATACAAACGTGATCGACCTTGGATATCCTGGTGTTCTTCCGGTCGTTAACAAACGTGCCATTGAGTTCGGTATGAAAGCCGCGATTGCACTGAACTGTGAGATCGCGACGGATACAAAGTTTGACCGTAAAAACTATTTCTATCCTGATAACCCGAAAGCGTACCAAATTTCTCAATTTGATAAGCCGATCGGTGAGAATGGCTGGATCGAGATTGAAGTGAACGGTGAGAAGAAACGCATCGGGATCACTCGTCTTCACCTTGAGGAAGATGCAGGGAAACTGACTCACTCAGGCGACGGCTATTCCCTTGTCGACTATAACCGTCAAGGAACGCCACTGATCGAGATCGTATCCGAGCCGGACATCCGTACACCTGAAGAGGCGTATGCGTATCTTGAAAAGCTTAAATCCATCATCCAATACACAGGTGTTTCCGACTGTAAGATGGAAGAAGGATCGCTTCGTTGTGACGCCAATATTTCCCTGCGTCCAATCGGACAGGAGAAGTTCGGAACGAAAGCCGAATTGAAGAACCTGAACTCTTTTAACTTTGTTAAAAAAGGATTGGAATATGAAATCGTCCGCCAGGAAAAGGTTCTATTATCAGGTGGGATGATTCAGCAGGAAACACTCCGTTTCGATGAATCAACGGGCAAAACGATCCTTATGCGTGTAAAGGAAGGATCGGATGATTACCGTTACTTCCCTGAACCGGATTTACTACACCTGCATATCGACCAAGAGTGGATGGACCGTATCCGTGCAGAGATCCCCGAGCTTCCGGATGAGCGTAAAAAGCGCTATGTAGAAGAACTTGGCTTACCTGCGTATGATGCCATGGTTCTGACATTGACGAAGGAAATGTCTGATTTCTTCCAGGATACCGTTGAAGCAGGTGCAGATGCGAAACTTGCCTCTAACTGGCTGATGGGTGAAGTTTCGGCATACCTGAATGCACAGCAGAAAGAACTGGAAGATGTTAAGCTGACTCCTAAAGGACTCGCAGGCATGATCGAGTTGATTGAAAAAGGAACGATTTCTTCTAAGATTGCGAAGAAAGTGTTCAAGGAATTAGTAGAAAACGGTGGAGATCCTGAACAAATCGTGAAAGATAAAGGCCTTGTTCAAATTTCGGACGAAGGTGCCTTACTCAAGATCGTGACGGAAACGCTGGATGCGAATCCACAATCCATCGAAGACTTCAAGAACGGGAAAGACCGTGCCATCGGCTTCCTTGTCGGTCAAATCATGAAAGCGACAAAAGGTCAGGCCAACCCGCCGCTTGTAAACAAATTATTGCTTCAAGAAATTCAAAAACGCTAACATTTTTCATATTGCCCCCCGAAAACATTTGGTTTTCAGGGGGCTTTCCTATGGGGAAGAGGGACGGACCTTGAAATAGTTCAAGGTCCGTCCCTCTTTTTGTTCAAATTTTCCTGATCCTAGTGGTTTTTACCTGTTTTGTGTAGGTCATTTAACCCGAGGTTGGAAAAGGTGAATATTAGGTCTTTCGGCTCGTTCGTAATATAGAAGGCTTGTATTATAGTATATCTAATGTTTCAAATAGTTTGAAAATTCTTTCAAAGAGGTGTTGTAATTGAAGAAAAAAGTCGTTGCACTAGGATTGACAGCAGGGTTAATGATGAGTCCGGTCTTGGCCTCGGAAGCATTTGGAGCTTCAAATGTAAGTGAAAAGGTGAATTTCAATTCACAGATGGGAACTCCTCAATTTATTTCGGGTCAATTGACGAAGGCATCTTCAAAGGCTCCGGAAACAGTTGTATTTGATTATTTAACAGACAAACAAAAGACGTTCAAGTTTAAAGGTGATTCAAAATTATCGTTCAAAGTAGTAGACAAGCAGAAGGATGATCTAGGATATACATATCTTCGCATCCAGCAAGTATATAAGGGAACTCCTGTTTATGGGGCTGTGCTGACAGCACACGTAAACAAGGAAGGGGTGCTCACAGCTCTATCAGGAGCGCCGGCAGCAAACCTTGATGAGAAACAAAACCTGAAACAAACGAAGAAACTAACTAAAAAAGAAGCCGTTTCATCAGCCGAAAAAGATCTGGTTAAGGCAGTAGGCAGCCAGCCTGATTACGAATACGCCCCTAAGTCCGAATCAGTGATTTATGTGAAAGACGGTGAAGCTCATTATGCCTATCTCGTAAACTATAATTTCCTGGCACCTGAGCCTGGGAACTGGAATTATTTCGTGGATGCGGTCACAGGTGATATCCTTGCCAAGGTGAATGAAATTCATGAAGCAGGGAAAGGAGCCGGTAAGCCTGGAGGCGGTGGAGGTGCCGCTGGAGGTACAGACACTGTCGGATCCGGTAAGGGAGTGTTGGGAGATACGAAGTCACTGAATACGTACCTTTCTTCTTCCACTTATTATTTACAAGATCGCACAAGAGGGAATGGTATTTTCACGTATGATGGTTCGAACCGTACACGTCTTCCCGGCTCCCTGTGGGCAGACAGTGACAATGTGTTTAATGCAAGCTATGACGCAGCAGCGGTAGATGCCCATTATTATGCAGGAACCACGTACGATTATTATAAAAATACCCATAATCGAAATAGCTATGACGGAAATGGAGCAGCCTTGAAATCGACTGTTCATTACGGCAGAAACTATAATAACGCATTTTGGAATGGTCAACAGATGGTATACGGTGATGGAGATGGATCGACGTTCATATCATTATCCGGCGGACTTGATGTCATCGCCCATGAGCTGACTCATGCCGTCACGGATACAACAGCCGATTTGATCTATCAAAATGAATCGGGGGCCATCAATGAATCTATGTCGGATATTTTTGGAACATTGGTAGAGTACGACGCAAATAACAATCCGGATTGGGAAATCGGAGAAGACATTTACACGCCAAATAAGAGTGGGGATGCTCTCCGTTCCATGTCTGATCCTGCGAAGTACGGTGATCCCGACCACTATTCTGTAAGATACACAGGAACTCAGGATAATGGCGGGGTTCATATCAACAGCGGAATCGGAAATAAGGCGGCATACCTGTTAAGTCAAGGTGGGACACACTATGGTGTGAAGGTAACGGGAATCGGAACGGCCAAGACCGGGAAGATCTATTATCGTGCCCTGACTCAATACTTGACACCATCATCCAACTACAGCCAGCTGCGTTCGGCGGCAGTTCAGGCAGCAACGGATTTATATGGTGCAGGAAGTGCTGAAGTGGCAAGTGTGAATGCGGCGTATAATGCGGTAGGCGTCAACTAAACAGGTAAAGAGAAGAGAAGGGCTGAAATGGCTCTTCTTTTTTTGTACCGTATTTTTACAAAGAGTCCGGTGAGGAAACATCACATTTGCTTCCTTTTCGCCTTTTCCAGGATCTGTTTGGCTAAACGGTAATACGTATCGGCTTCTACTTTCGATTCAGCTCTTTTTAGCTGCATCATATAGTTTTGAAATCGAAGTTTGTCGATTGACGAGACTTTCATCACAATTTTTCGCATAATGGCGCTCCTTTAGTGGACAAAATTGCGTCCAATTATCTATTCTGAATTTTCTGTAAATAATATATAATAATAGTAAATGATTCCAGAGGGTGGATAGAATGTCCTTATTCGAAGTGATCTTGTTGCCAATGTTGATGGGTGGTATTGGGGGCTTAGGACATATTCTGGTTTTCAAAAACGGTCATTTCACTTTTCCGCGAAAATTTATTGATGACCAGGGTGAGAAACATTATCTTTTTGGCTCAACGAAGGATATTATCATAGGCGTTCTGGCAGGATATTTGTCCGTGTTACCGGTAGTTGATACAGTCCCGATCTGGTATGTGATCTATATCAGTTTATTATCCGGAATCGGGGGAAGTTCCGTCATCACACGAAAAATCGAACAAAATTTAGCAGCGACCAAAGCATCCTATATTCAAGAGCTATCTCATTATCAGCTCGAACCGACCTCTAAGGGAGGATCTCCAAACCATAATGAGGTGAAACCTGTTGGCGAAGTGGAAGAAAAAAAGAATCAAGGTTGAACTGCCACCAGAAGATTATGAAAAAGCGAACCACTATTTAAAGAGGCTGAAGGAGGCAGATAGCCTAGTCGAGCTGGACTACTACTACAATAAAGTGACAAAAATAATTGAGAAATCACAGGATGTCTAAGATGGTTCAATGGAAAGCGTCGTCCTATATCCATTTAATGTAACCAAAAAGTGAGAGGATGAAACTGACAATTGAGTCAGCTTTTTTTCTGTCAGGGAAAGATGCAAGAAAGAGATGCCTCTTTCCATACTTACCTATTTCCACCCCCCTCTGGAATATAGGTTTTAGGAGTAGCGTAACGCAGCTATTCCTTTTTTCATGGAAGAGTTTCGTCAGGGGCAGTTCATTCGAACCTGTTCACGAAGTTGCTTTTCTTATATTATATTCCTACAGGCATAATCGTACAATTGAAATTTTGATTGAATTCTATATGACTTTCACTTGTAGATTACGAGAAACATGCATATGCTAGAGAGAGAATTTCCAAGAAAAGAGCACAGTGATTCACTGCCTGAGAACCACTGGAGGAGGAAAAAGAATGAACTTGGAACATTGGTTTGATAAAGGACTGACACCGGAAGAATACATAGAAAATATGAGTGCTCATAAAGAAAATACAGAAGCCATCCGAAAAGGTTTTAAGATTCCGCGGGAAGACGTAGAGGTGTTAAATCAACTGGGAGAGCAATCTTTACGGGTGATTGCCATTACGGAGGATTGGTGCGGTGACGCCATGCTGAACATCCCGATCCTTCTTTCTGTTGCGGAGGCGGCCAATCTGGACGTTCGCATGATTTTGAGGGACGAAAATCTGGAACTGATGGATCAATATCTGACCAATGGAACGTCGAGAGCGATCCCGATCTTCATTTTTATCGATAAAGAAGGAAAGGAGAAGCTGGTATGGGGGCCTCGGGCTCCGATGGTGAAAAAAATCGTCGATGATGAGCGGGCGAAGCTTCCACCGAGGGATCATGAACTGTTCCCTGAAAAGCAGAAAGAGATGATCCAGCGCCTGACCTCCCAATACATCAAGGATAGAAGGGTATGGGAGGAAGTATACGAAAGCTTGAAGACGAGCCTCGTTCAAAACGTATTGATGTAGCACGATTAAGATGGGGGAGACTTCCGGGACACGTTCCGGGAGTCTTCTTTCATTTGGTTCATGATGCTTCATGGATGCTCAAAAGGAACTGGTCATAAGTACCCGTCGGGATGGTATTTATTGCCGGTTCACGAATGGGGGTATTCACGTTAATATGATATAGGATGAGGAGTTGAAGCATCATGATTCACCAAAAGACAAATACAATTGTTATAGAAGCGCTAAATAAATTTCCCCATAAAATTCACATTAAATTGGGAGAAATCCTGCGCGAACGAGGATTGACTCAAGGCGATCTTCACCGCTTAACAGGATTAAGAGTGGCTACGATCAATGAGTTAGTGAATTTCAAGAAGAAATCCTTAACAGTGGCTCACCTTGTATCCATTATGATCGCCCTTAGAATTACAGACATTCGTGATCTAATTGAAATAGAATTCGACCAGGAAGTCCAAGACTACTTCAACGAAGAAAATCAGCGAATGAAAAATGGATTCACCCCGGACCTCACGAAAACCGCCGAACAAAACGTAAAGCGGATCGCAGCCGGAGCCAACAGCTAACGTGCACAGCAAACGGTCATCTCTGATGACCGTTTTTTTTTAGGGACGGACCTCTATTCCTTCATGAAATCCCTCTCTAAAATAATAGAAATATAATTTACGATAAGGTTTATCGCGAGTGGAAATAGGATAATTTCTTAAAGTAACCGATCAATTAAAGGATTACAAATTATGACGATATAAAGGTAAGCGAGGTCCGTCCCTCGGCAGGAGTTTCCCCTTGGCATACAGAATGTAGTATGTAGGAAGGCTCTTAGTGCAGGCGGTTGTGATGGAGTTGACATGAAATCGTAACGTTCAGCAGAGTGAAAATCAATTATGATAGGGGAAGAGAGTGAATGGAAGTGAATTTTGGTAATGTGACCTCCCGTTACGCTGCGTCTTGTGATGATATTCCGCATCAATTTTTTGATACGTTGAAGGTAAGAGGAATCGTGTGGGAAGGAAGGAAAGTGGCTGAAATTGGTGCAGGTACCGGAGCCCTGACACGAAAGCTTCATAAGCGTGGAGCCGAAGTGATCGGAGTCGAACCTTCTATTGACCTGAGGAAAACGGCCAAGGCATTGGAAAGCAGGCAATACCTCGAGATCCCTTATCTGACCGGCACTGCAGAATCAACGAATCTGCCAGATCACTACTACGATATCACGATGAGTCATAGAAGCTGGCATTTATTCGATCGCCCGAAAGCGATACATGAAATGAAGCGGATTTTGAAGGAGAAAGGAACGTTCATTGTAAGCGATTCAAGCTTCCTTCCAAATCAGGAAGTCGTAAAGGATACGATGACGTTTTTACATGAATATATTGGTGAAACCCCGGAAGGAAAAGCTGATCCGGGCAATCAAGTAAATGGATTTCCCGTGGAATGGTTGTTAGAATGGCAGCAAGCCGACTTTACGATCAAAGATTTTTATACATTTTACTATATGGTCGATTTCACCATACAGTCCTGGTGCGAGCGCGTAGGATCCCTTTCCTTGCTCTCTCATTTAGAGGATACGGAGATAGAAGGATTACTGCAGTCATTACATACCTTCTTATCCAGACGTCACGATTCCCTCCATGAGTTTACTCTTCAGCACCAGTTTACAGTCTGCCTGATGAAAAAGTAGAAAGAGTGATCGGATTGGAAGCAGTAAAAAAATATGTGAACTATTTAAATATGGATATCGAGCCCCCTACGTTGAACTACTTACAGCGGTTGATCCAACAGCATCTGATACGGATTCCCTATGAGACATTCAGTAAATTTTATTATTTCTCAGAGGGTGGCTCCTTTGTCCCCTCGTTGGAGACATTTGCGGAAAATCTCCATTTGAAAGGGTGGGGAGGAACGTGCTTTACGCTGAATATTAATTTTGGAAGGTTGCTAAAAAAACTAGGCTTCCATTGTCAATTTGTCAGAGTGAACCCGGGACACCTGGGACTGATGATTTCGATTGATAACCGTAAGCTGTATGTCGATGTCGGTTATGGTTCTCCCATCATGAAGCCTGTGGAGCTCGAGGCGAGACAGAAACATCTGCTTCACGGATTTGGAGAGGAAATCATCTTTACCCAGAAGGACATCCGTGAGTTCGAAGTCGATCGCCGTTCGAACGGGAAGACGTTTGTAAAAAAGACCATAGAGTGGATACCGCTAGAAGAAGAAGACCTGGAGAGGGACATACAGGCTTCCTATCTGGATTCCGATGACAACATCACCATGAGAAGAATCACCGCCGTCCGCTTCCAGGGGAACCAGTGTTATTTTCTCCGTAATCGGACGTTGAAGGTCATGACCTACCGGAATATCCGGGAGTATCAAATGAAGGATCTGGATAAGTGGAAAGACATCATCGGTGAAGTCTATCATTTTGATATGAAGTCCCTTGACGAATCCATCCATTTTTTGCAAAAACGGAACATACATCTATTCCCATAACCGTACAGAATATCAGGGTGATATTCTGTACGGTTATTTTTTTGCTTCCCTCCCAGTATAACTCCCCATTTATGAATTCTTTCTGACAATCATGGATCCGGCTCCCATCAGGCGTGGGAAATTTCATATTTCATTAGATTTTTCCTGTGAAAAGAGTTATGATATTGACCGGTGGACGATTTGAAAAATCCTGCCTTTTGAACATATTTTGCATGAATAAATTAAATTGGTATATGATGTTAAAAGATGGTATATACATGGACGAGTTTTTTTAATCAATACAGATTAGGATGATGGGTATGAAACGAGCAAGAATAATATACAATCCGACTTCGGGGCGGGAGCTTTTTAAAAAACACCTCGCTGAAGTATTAATCAAATTGGAGCAGGCAGGATATGAAACATCTGTACACGCCACCATTTGTGAAGGGGATGCAACCGAAGCGGCACGGATCGCTGTTGAACGCAAATATGATATCGTCGTCGCTGCAGGTGGGGACGGTACGTTAAATGAAGTCGTGAATGGATTAGCTGAACAGGACTACCGGCCGAAGCTGGGGATTGTTCCGATGGGGACAACGAATGACTTCGCCCGTGCCCTGCACATTCCAAAGGATATCAGCTCGGCCATTGATGTGATTACGAAGGGTGAAACGATCCCAGTCGATATTGGACGCATGAATGAGCGCTATTTCATCAATATCGCCGGTGGGGGAAGAATCACGGAATTGACCTATGAAGTACCGAGTAAGCTTAAAACCATGATGGGGCAGCTTGCTTATTATCTGAAGGGCATTGAAATGCTTCCTTCCATTAAACCGACGGATGTATCGATCGAATATGATGGTAAGCTGTTTGAAGGACAAGCGATGCTTTTCCTCATCGGATTGACCAATTCGGTCGGCGGCTTCGAGAAATTGGCTCCCGATGCTTCAATCAATGACGGTTTATTTTCACTCCTGATTCTGAAGAAAACGAATCTGGCAGAATTTATCCGCATTGCTTCCCTGGCAGTACGTGGAGAGCATGTGAATGATCCGAACGTCATTTACACACAAGCCAATCGAATCAAAATCAAGGCGAAAGAAAAGGTGCAGCTGAATGTGGATGGCGAGCTTGGAGGGGTCCTGCCTGCCGAATTCGAAAACCTGTATCGTCACCTGCAAGTCTTCGTCCCACTTGATAAGATCCGGCCGGAAGATAAAGCAGAATGATAAAAAGGAATGCCGTTGGGGTTACGGCATTCCTTTTTTTTATGAACATAATTTAGTTAACGAACAAAAAAATGGAAAACGTCAATGGAAATCCGATTAAAAAGCCCCATCCGATCTGTTGTTTATGGCGGAAAGGAACCTTCCGGACGATCCAGGACAATAGATGGGCGACAATCACAAAGGCAAAGACCCATATCAGTTGCCCGACGACAAACACAAATAAATAGGCAAGGATCGATTCTTTATTCAACAAAAGGGATATCCCGAATCCAAAGGTCAAGGTTAAAAAGGTGAGTCCGATCAGTATATAGGGTAGCCACCACCTTCTTGACTTGAGAGCGAATAACACTCCAAGAAAAACATTCCCTACAAGGATAAGGTTTACTAAGAAGTCTGGGTTCATATTTATCTACCTTCTCTTTCTAGAATTGTTGCACATACCATTGTACCCTTTGTAGATCGGATAAAACGCGGTAAGTTTTTACATCCTAACAAGAAAATGTACATTGTGTCTCTTTCTTTTGCAGCCTGTTAAATTTTGTATACCCCGGCACTCCCTGACTGTGTTACAGTGAATAAAAAGCGTGTCTGATCATGTGCCGCTGAGAAGGAGAATATCATGTATATCGTACATTCAACATTTGTAGTGCCTGATGAGAAGGCAGAGGAAGTCATATCAATCTATCATACCCGTTCAGGTCTGGTAGACAATGCAGACGGATTCCAACGGTTCCTCCTGCTGCAAAATGAGAAAAAGCCGGGAGAGATCACCGTCCATATGGAGTGGGATACGAAAGAAGATTTCATGAAATGGGTACAAAGTGAAGACTATAAGCGGATTCATGATCTGGAAAAGAAATACCCGGATCAGGAATTGGCATCCATCATCCCGTCCATTGACCGGTATAAAGTGGTGGCGTACTGATGGAAAATAAATATAAACATGTTATAGATGAAGCCGTTGTGAAACTATACGATCGATACCCGGAATTGGATGAAAAGTTTGGAGAAGCCGGCCGGAAGAAATGCTATGAAGATAATATCCATCACTTCAATTACCTGGAGTCTGCTGCCGATGTAGGTGAATCGAAGGTGTTTTCCGATTATGCCCTCTGGCTGAACAGCGTGCTTGTGAGCAGGGGCATGAAATCCGATCATCTTATCGATAATTTCAAGTGCATCATGGAATCCCTCGAAGAGACCCGTGTTGAAAAGGGTGAAGCCTTCGAGCTTTATCTGAAACAGGCAATCGAATCCATCCAGGCCGCAGACAGGGAAGAACCCGCCTCCTCCTGAACACAAAAAGCATCGGCCCGTCGATGCTTTTTTTCATAGAGAGGGACGGACCTCCATCCATTTCATTCTCCCTATCCATTTATGGTACAATCAGTAGAGTCTTAAAAAGGAATTCGTAAAGGAAGATACACGTGAGTAAAAAAGCACCCGTTCAAAAAAATGATTATATAGATGAAGCCGTATTCGAGGATTTGACCCATGACGGCAATGGAGTAACAAAGGTCGACGGATACCCATTATTTGTCCCCAATGCCCTGCCCGGGGAAGAAGGCCGGGTCAAAGTCGTGAAAACGAGTAAAGGATACGGGTTCGGCCGACTGTCAGAACGCACGAAAGATAGTCCGTTTCGTCAGGAGCCTCCTTGTCCGATCTACAGGGAATGCGGAGGCTGCCAGATCCAGCACATGACGTATGAAGGTCAGCTGGAAGCGAAAGAGAAGAACGTAAAGGCCGTCATGCAGCGTATCGGTAAGCTTCATGACCTACACGTGCACCCGGTCCTTGGAATGGAAGAGCCATGGCGCTACCGCAATAAAGCCCAGGTTCCTGTAGGGGAAAAGGACGGACGGTTTGTAGCAGGATTCTATCAAAAACGAAGTCATGAAATCATCGATATGGACAAATGTATCATTCAATATGAAAAAAATGATGAAGTGATCCAGCATGTGAAGGAAGTATGTGAAAAATTGGAGGTCCGTCCCTACGATGAGAAGAATCATAAAGGGACTCTCCGCCATATTATGACCCGGACGGCGTATACGACGGGTGAGGTAATGGTGGTATTGGTCACGCGGACGCCTGAGCTTCCACACAAGAAGGCGATAGTGGATGCACTTATCGAAAATATTGAAGGCTTAAAATCGGTCGTTCATAACGTGAACTCTAAACGAACAAATGTGATCATGGGCGATACAACCCGCGTCTTATGGGGGGAAGAAGTGATCCACGATTATATCGGTGATGTGAAGTTCGCAATCTCAGCAAGGTCCTTTTATCAGGTGAACCCGGAGCAGACGAAGGTGCTTTATGATAAAGCGTTGGAGTATGCCGATTTGCAGGGAGAAGAAACGGTCATCGATGCGTATTGCGGAATCGGTACAATCTCCTTATTCCTCGCTCAAAAAGCGAAGAAGGTATACGGGGTGGAAATCGTTCCACAGGCGATAGAAGATGCGAAGCAAAATGCCGAGTTAAATGGTATGGCGAATGTGGAATTCAAAGCGGGACCTGCAGAAGTCGTCATCCCCGATTGGTATAAAGAAGGGATCAAAGCGGACGTCCTTGTCGTGGATCCACCGCGAAAGGGCTGTGATGAAGCACTTCTGAACACAATCCTTGCCATGAAGCCCAAGCGGGTGGTCTATGTATCCTGCAACCCGGCAACCCTTGCCCGTGACCTTAGAATATTGGAAGACGGCGGGTATAAAACAGCGGAGGTGCAGCCGGTCGATATGTTTCCACAGACGATGCACTGTGAAGCCGTTGCGAAGATCGAGTTAGTAGAATGAAAAATGTAGAGGTCATCGGCCTCTACATTTTTTTCATTCGATCTAACAATAATCCATCGGTGGTATCGTTCTTACCAACGACGAAGTCTTTCATATAGTATTGAACATACTCACCATAGCGACTCCCTGTTTCGGTCAATAGTTCATCTACATATCTCACTCCGTTCGGCAAAGGATCAAGAAGAAGGGAAGCGAAACCGGCATAAATCCCACAGGCCACTTGAAAATAGGTGGCGTTCGTTTGATACGTTTCATAGATCTCTTGATTGCTCAGCTCATTATACATATATAGCTCCCGGTCGTTATAAACGAGCAGGACCCCTACTAAATCTTTTCCTATTAAAGGGTGTTTGCCGGGATCAAGAGTTTCCATTGGGAAATCCCATATCTTATCCACATCATCGAGGTTATTTCGGATGAGAGTTGTGGTATGATCATTCACTTTATATAGAAAGCCCCCTTCCATATTGAACCTCCTGCATAATGTGTACACTTCTTCATGGGGCATCAGGCATCCATTGAACGTCACTTCACCAAGGGTCACTTTGAATTCCAAATCATATACATTTTCATAGAGAAAGAGTGGTGTTTTCTCTTTCATCATCATCGGAAAACTTAGAATCGCTTCATCAAGGAAACATTCAGGGGACCATGTGGTGTAGACACAATTCTCCTTTGCAACGGTTTCATCTTGAAAGAAAGAGGTATCATGCTCCACAATGTAACAGGCGAGGGGCGGCTCTTTCATGGCCTTCATTCTTTCGATGGCCATCCACTGTACCACCCCCGGATTCATTCCAGAGCATACAATCCCTTTCATATTCGTATAGGCAGACTTGTTCTCTTCAAAGATACGGAGGCGTTCCATGAGGGGAAATCCTTCAAACTCATCTTCGTTATCGTCTACCATTTTATTTTCCAAAGCGGTATTGATATATTGTATTCCCAGTTCATTGCAGCATTGAAGCATCTCTACTGTGTCGGCCCAAGAAACATCCAATACAATCGATGTGTTGGAATCCCTTAAATGTTTTTGAAAGAGGGGGAGGTTATGAAGGTCAAAGTTCATTATACGGAATTGATTGAATAAATGGGGGAAAAGAGCGGAGTAATAGCTGGATTCTTTTTGATTGTGATCGATTAAATAAATCACGGCATCCCGGATTACGTTGTGGATGGGGTCCTCATGATCCTGAACAGATTTGTTGAGGATGGAAAGGACTGATTTTGCCACACCTCCTGCACTACCAAGAATCGTTATAATCGCTTTCGTTTTTAGCACGTTTCTTTCATCCCTTCATTATGGAATCTTCGTTACTTTTAATTTTCCTTCTCCTCTGGTGAGTTTGATCATTTCCTGTTTTTTAGGGTGCAATACGGAAACCAAATAGAGAACCGCATCCATGGGATCGATTGTATCTCCACATGTGTATCCATCTATGGCTGCAAATCCCTTTTCAGGATACGTGTGAATGGAAAGGTGGCTTTCGGATAAAACAACAAATACAGTCACTCCAAAAGGTTGAAAGGTTTTACTTTCACATGAAAGAATAGTAGCGCCAATATCCTTTGCAGCCTGTACTAAATGTTTCTCCAGCAATACTGGGTCATTTAATAGATTGAACTCCACTCCCCAAAAGTCAGCAATAATATGGGTTCCGGATGTACTGTACTCCACTTCCACAACTCCTTTCCTAAATGTAATTACCTACTATCAGATTATGTCCTCTCTCATTTGATGGGACCGGCTATCCATCATTTAACGGGAAAATCCACCGTATCACTAGTATGATATCTTCCCAGCAGGATAAATGGCTTAGCGTGGACCCCTGTCGGGTCAAATAGGCTGGGTTGAGGTGAACGTATAGGGCTGAAGGATAATACACTATTTTGATATCAAAAATTCTTAGGTGCAGGGAGGAATGAAGGTGAGTAGAAAAAAAGATGAGCCATGGCTTTCAGATCAATTCAACCCCTTAAAGAATACGGATAAAAACCAAGGAGGCGGTCATGATCCTGAACCTGGTTCTTCCGGAGATGAATGGGATCGAGTGGGGCTCAAAGAAATACTGGCGGGGGATCATACCGAACTTTATCAAGGGAAAAGTAAGTTTCAGGATATTCACTTGTTATGTACAGAGGATATTCGGCTATATTTAAATGGCCAATTGCAATTCAGTTCAGTGGATGAACGGATATATCATGAGGCATTTGTACACATTCCGTTTTATCTGACAGAAAATGTTCAGTCAGTGTTGGTATTAGGAGGAGGGGACGGGCTCGCTCTCAGGGAAATCCTTAAATATCCGGAAGTGAAGTCTGTGGATCTTGTTGATATTGATTCCAAGATGGTTGAGCTCGCTCAACATAATAATGACCTGATGAATTTAAATAACCGGGCGTTTAATGATAAGAGGGTAAATGCCTATATCAAAGATGCAAAGCAATACGTAAAGAAGAATAGAAAGGTGTATGATTTGATCATCATCGATTTTCCTGATCCATCAAATGAACTGCTGGCGGGCTTATACACAGCGGAATTATTTATGGATCTCCGAAATGTCCTCAGTGATGATGGGGTGATCGTTTGCCAATCTAATGCGTTGGACGCAGCGCCGACAGTGTTTTGGAGCATTGGATCGACATTTGAAAGAGCAGGATTTTATACGGATCAATACCACACGATCATTCCTTCGTTTGGGGACTGGGGATTCACACTGGCTTCTAAAAAACGGATGAAAAGGCGATTTGCCAGAAGAAATGGCTACCACCGAACGCTGCCCGATGACATTGAACGATTATTTCAATTTCATCCTGATTATCTGCATTATAAGAGAAGGGCAATCGTAAATTCAGAAAGAAACCTGAAGCTCCACATCATATTTAACGAGGAAAATGACTGGTAACATGATTCTTCCATACCAGATGTGCTCCATTTGGTATGGAAGAATGATGTCGACAGGTTTTGAAAAAAGATGAAAGGTAAAGTATGATAGAAGATAGTTATTCAAACTTGTACAAGCTAAGAAAAGTGAGGAAGAACGTTATGTATCTCACCATCAAAGAAACAGCCGAATATTTGTCTCTGCCTGAATCGTATATCGAAAGCCTCGTGCAGCAAAGGAAGATAAGGGCAGTTCATGACGGAGAACAGTATTTACTATACCGGGATCAATTCAATCAGCATCTCGAGCAAATGGAGAAAATGAAGCGACAGCTCGCAGAATATCTAAGTGAACCGATCCCTGAAGATATTGATGTGAAGGATGAAGACTAGTCCTGGACGAATCCAGAAATTTTTTGAGAAATGGAGAATACAATGAACGGACAACAGCGTTCCAATATAAAACCGGGTCTTGAAGTGGACATCGTCCTGAAAAAAGACCAGCGCACAGACAAACTGACCCGGGGGATCGTGAAAGACATACTAACGAATTCCCCCAATCACCCACACGGCATCAAAGTCCGATTAGCAGATGGACAGGTTGGCCGGGTGAAGAATATTATTGAGAAATAAGAGGCCGGTGCGGTCTCTTTTTTCTATATCTTGAAAAGTGATGTACCAAAGTGGTGTACCCGGTACAATTCAATGGGATTGTACCGGGTACAAAAAATCAGCTGACAAAAAAAGACCTCGATCTCCTCAAAGGGACCCGAGGTCTTTCGATTTTTATTTAACTAAACAATTGAGGGATGCCTTGAATCAACGAGTACACACCCATATAAGACATGGCCACGACAATCAGAACACCGAATACGGTCATCCAGATCGGGTGCTTGTAGTCACCGACGATTTTTGCTTTATGGGCGGCAATCAGCATGACACCAAGGGCGATCGGAAGGATCAGTCCATTGAGGGACCCGACCAGGATCAAGATGGCAACCGGTTTACCGACAATCACGAAAACAAGTGTTGAGATCGTAATGAATCCGACGATCAGCCACTTATGATATTTCTCAAGGAGCGGGCTGAATGTACGGATGAAGGATACAGACGTATAGGCTGCCCCGACAACGGATGAAACAGCGGCAGACCACATGACGATTCCGAACATTTTGTACCCGATATCACCGGCAGCCAGTTGGAATACTGACGCAGGTGGGTTCTTAGGGTCTAATGTAAACCCTTGAGCGACAATCCCCAATGCGGCAAGGAATAAAAAGATCCGCATGATGGACGCGATCCCGATGGCTGATACGGAGCTTTTGGTGATTTCAGGAAGAGCTTTTTTTCCTGTTATCCCGGCCTCCAATAATCGATGCCCCCCCGCAAAGGTGATGTATCCACCGACGGTCCCACCGACCAGGGTGATGATCGCGAGAAAGTCGATGGTGTCGGGAGCGAATGTTTTCGTTACGGCTTCGCCGACAGGTGGATTGGCTGTGAACATGACATATACCGTAAGGATGATCATTAATAGTCCCAGAATTTGAGCGAATTTGTCCATCAATCTGCCCGCTTCCTTTACCAGGAAGATTCCGACAGCGACGATCCCGCTGAACAATGCGCCCATTTCAGGTGAGATCCCGAACAGGACATTCGTACCCAGTCCTGCACCGGCGATATTTCCGATGTTAAAGGCAAGGCCACCTGCAACGATGAGGATGGCAAGGAAATACCCTAATCCGGGAAGGACATCATTTGCGATATCCTGAGCCCTTTTTTCAGAAATGGCAATGATGCGCCAAATATTCAGCTGGGCGCCAATATCGATAAGGATGGAAATTAAAATGACGAAACCAAAGCTTGCGGCCAGCTTTTCGGTAAAGACGGTTGTTTGAGTCAGGAAGCCCGGTCCGATGGCGGAGGTCGCCATCAGGAACGCTGCTCCCAGTAATAGGCTGAAATTCGATTTTTTCTTCAAGTGGTTCTCTCCTTTGTTGTGAACTAAGAGTTAAATTTCAAGGCGATTCCTTGCTTTAAGTGGTTTAATTGTCGCTCGCGATCTATGTATAGCTCCTGAGCCTTTTCATGGGAGATCATGGTGAATGTAATGTCTTCTCCCGGCTTCGTTTGAGCAATGAGGGGAAGATCCACGGATGCAATGTATCCCATTCTCGGATAGCCTCCCGTCGTTTGCCTGTCAGCCAAAAGAATGATCGGCTGCCCATTCGACGGAACCTGAATCGTTCCAAACACCACCGCTTCTGAAATCATATCGAACTTCTCATCAAGATGGAGGGACGGACCTTCAAGACGGTATCCCATCCGATCTGATTGCGAAGACACTTTAAAAGGCTGCTTGAAAAACTTCTCGCGGCTCTCTTCGGAAAATAAATCGTACTCCGTTCCAGGGATGACCCGAATGACTTTCTTCTGATGATAGGATGAAATGAATTCAGATGATATCGACCAGTCGATTTCCGTGAAGTCACTCTTCTCCACATAGGGAAGTAAGTAGTCGATCATATTGGCAGATTCTTTGTTGAGAGGTCCTGCTTCCAACGTATCGCCAGGCTTAAGGGGACGACCTTCGAATCCCCCAATTCCCGCCCTTACATATGTGGACCTGCTGTTCATGACTTTTTCGACACGAAAACCTCCTGCAACCGCAAGATAACTGCGGCAGCCATTCGTGCATGACCCGAACTTCAGGATGCTCCCGGCTTTGATCAACAGGGATCTCCTTAAAGGAACGGGCTTCCCGTCAATGGTCGGAGTTAAATCTCCCCCGCAGATCGAGATCAGGGAGGTTTCCTTGAATTCAAGGACAGGTCCCATCAGGGTGATTTCAAGGGTTGCCTCGTCCACTTCGTTGCCGACGAGGAGGTTCGCAATTTTGTGGGCGAGGGGATCCATGCTCCCGCTCACGATGACGCCATGTTTTTGGTAACCGTTCCTTCCTAAGTCCTGAATGGTCGTCAGGAGGCCGGGTTTGATGACATTAATCATTGTTCCTCCTCCAATGCTTTATATTCTTCAAGGGAAATCGGAGTGAAGCGGATTCGGTCCCCGGCTTTCAATAAGCTTGGTGACTCGTCATTATCAGGTTGGAACAGTTTTAAGGGTGTACGGCCGATCAGCTGCCATCCACCTGGTGTTTCGATGGGGTATACCCCTGTTTGTTCCCCGGCTATTCCAACTGAGCCTGCCGGTATTTTCAGGCGTGGGGACTCTCTTCTCGGCGTCGCGATTTCCGGCGACATGCCTCCGATATAAGGGAATCCTGGAGCGAAGCCGATCATGTATACGAGATAGTCACCGTTAGTATGTTTCGTGATGACTTCTTCAGGGGATAATTGATGATGGGTGGCGACTTCTTCAAGGTCAGGCCCGAATTCTCCGCCGTAACATACGGGGATATCGATGATTCTTGCTTCTCCTTTTTCTTCGGTTTTCAGGGTTGAAAGCATGTGTTCGATTTCAGAACAGACGACCCTATATGGAAGTGTGTTTTGAAAGGGTTTGTGAGATTCGGTGATTTTGATTGGATCGTAATAGAGTGTGACAGTTGTGAAGGCCGGGATATATTCTACCAGCCAGTCGAATGATTGGGTTTCGATTATGTTTGTTACCGCTTTCACCAAGTCGTGCGTTTCTTGCTGGATCGAGCTGCCTAATTGGATGACGACGGCGTGGTCGCCTAATGGGCGTAACGTATAATTCAAAGAATGACCTCCATTCATGGTTGTATTTTTATAGGAAATAAAAAGTAAATATGTATGAGTGGCCGTGTAAATAAGATTATTCAGAAAGTTTGGCCATGTTGTTATTATAGTATAATTCTTTGTGTTTTCAATAAAAGTATGGGAAATAGCTGTGTGAATAAGGAAGATTAAGACTTTGCACCTAATGATAGTGCAGGAGTTTTTTGGCTTATTCGAGTGAAACGTTCGTTTCACTCGCCTTTCAGCTTATGCTGAAAGGCCGGGGATAGGGGGACAACCGACAGAATAAAATGAATTTTCTCCTGTCGGTTGTCCCCCTATCCCCGGAATAAGCCAAAAAACAGTAAAGAATTATTTTCTTCATAATAGTGAATGTAGGCTCATTGTTACTATTTGCATTCTGTTAAAAACTTACACATTTCCGTTGTTTTATTTCGTATCACAAATGTGTTTTATGTGCTATTATTTAGTAATCCGAAATAATATCTCCATCATCTGATGGGGTTTGATAGATGGGAAGGGAGGTTTTTTTATGAAGGTGAAGGATCCTTTATGGACGAGGTCTTTTATTATGTTAATGGTGGGGAATTTGTTTGTGTTTATGTCGTTTCAGATGTTGATTCCGACGCTTCCTCCTTATATTAAGTCGATTGGGGCTTCAGGGCTTGAGATTGGATTGGTTACGACGCTGTTTTCCATCGGGGCTGTGTTAAGCCGGCCGTTCATTGGGTTTATGTTGGAATACAGGGACAGGAAGCCCCTTGTCTTGATAGGGGTGATCTCGTTACTCGCGATTACGGTGATTTATCCATTGTCGAGTGTGGTGTTCATCTTTCTTTTATTCCGTTTTGTGCACGGACTCGCATGGGGCTGGTCCACAACGGTTAATGGAACGGCAGCCGTCGATGTGGTGCCTAAATCCCGTTTAGGAGAAGGAATGGGGTACTACGGTTTGTCAATTACGATCGGAATGATCATCGCCCCGAGTCTCGGAATCTATTTGTTCCAGGTCACGACCTTCACGAATCTGATCATCACTTCAAGTGTACTGGGTGTCATCGCGATCTTCCTGTTGGGAATCGTTCATTATCAGACACCTAAAGTGGTCAAAGAAACGAAGAAAGAAGATTTGAAGTTTTCCTATCTTGGTTCTTTAGTCGAAAAATCCAGCTGGTTCCCGGCTTTCATTACCATCATGGTGACCTTTGGATACGGATCGATCGTAACATTCATCGTTATCTTCGGGGAAGAACGCGGAATACAGCATATCTTCCTGTTCTATTTATGTAATGCGATCATGGCGTCCCTTTCAAGACCGATTGCAGGAAAGTGGTTTGATGAACGGGGACCAAAGGGACTTGTGCTCTTCTGTATCGTCGTGACGTTTGTCGGCATGTGGGCACTGTCTTTCGCTCATTCCGATTTGCTGATCGTCGTATCCGGTCTTCTTTTCGGAGTTGGATTCGGCTCACTGATTCCGACTCTTCAATCGTGGACATTGTCCATGACGCCGGATCATAGACGTGGAGTGGCGAACGGCATGTTTTTCTCTTCCATCGATCTTGGTATCGGGTTGAGCGGCCTGGTATTCGGCGTGCTGGCTCAGTATGTCGAGACGGGTGTGCTATTCCAAATTTCCAGTCTGTTCTTACTTATTGCCCTCGTCGTGGCGATTCTTGAAGGCAGAAAACAAAAAAAGCTTGTCCATCAGACTTCCGCATAGTTTGATGGGAGAATAATAGTGGTAAGTATAAAGGACTATCTATTTTGAAAGGGCAGCAAAGCCTTTCGTAATGGATAGTCCTTTCTTCTGTAATGGAAGTGATTCCATTGAATCACGGCAGAAAGTATCAATCGGAAAATGAAAAGGAAATGAAATTTTATCCCCATGAAATTCTGTTAGAATGAGAGAAATAGACAAGTCTGTGAGGTTTCCGGCAAGGGAGGCCCACATATAACGGAGGACATTATGACAGAAGAAAAATTACTGATGGAGAAGTCATTTTATCGAACTTTTTTAGTAGATCAGGACACGAACCGTCATCCAATAGAAGTACTTGGAGGAGCATTTGTCGAAGAACAGCAAAACGAACCGTATGATTTAACGTATATCCGCTATGCCCAGGGGGAGGTTTATTTTCACAGCCGGGACTATGAAGCGGCCATCTTCAAATGGGAAAGCATCCTGAACGAACTGGAGCCATGGGCTAAGAAGAACATTGCGGATTCTTACTATGAGCTTGGGATGCTGTCATCGGCCGAGGATGTATACACAGCCATCCAAACCGATAGTACGATCCTAACCATGGAGGTGTCCCTGCAGCTATTCTCCCTTTACATTGAGAGGAACAAGATCCAATCGGCCTATCACACGATCGAGAAAGCTTTATCGATCGAACCGGATTATCCGAACGTCACGGAACTTGCAAGGTCCTTTTATGAGGAGCAGGGGGACTGGAATAAAGCGGTGGAACTGGCGGTGAAGGAATCCATCCGGACGAGGCAACCTGCATGGTTCATGATTTTGAGAGAGTATGGTGATCAAGGGTACACAAGGTCATTTGCTCCGGATTATTTCTATGATCTATTGATCGCAGTGTATGAAAAAGACCGTAAACAATTCAAGGATCTCGTATCCAGTCTCTGGGCGAGTTACAGAGGCCACTCCGCTGCCCATATCGAATGGATGCTGACGGTGAATACGATCTTTGAATATGTGGAAATCCTTCCGAACGACTCTTGGCAGGAAATTCTTTCCCACTTCAAAGAGGCATATATCGGATTCCTTGAAGGTGACTACCTTGTGAAAGACCTTGAAGGCTTCATGCCGAGTATGCTGACGAACTGGTTGAAGGTGAGCAGGGATCAAGAGCCGCTATTTCCGGCGGCAGCCGTTCTGGCCTGGAACGATGTCTTTTCCTACAGCATCGAACCAATGGTGACGGAAGAAGCGGAAATGATCCTGTTAGAGGAGAATTCCTATCAGGCGAGGTTTGATGACATCATCCTGTTCTTGAATAAAATCATTCAGTGGGCGGAACGGAATGACGCACCTGTCGGATACAAAACTCAGTGGATCGCAGAGCAGTTGATGGATCTGAGTGAACACCATCTACTGATTGCAGGTAGTGCATCAAGCGGGAAGTCCTCTTTTGTCCAATCCGTCCTGGGTGAAAGTGTCGGAGAAGCGGAAGATTCAACGATCATCTACAGCTATCATGATCAGCAGGTGGAAGTGAAGGAGATTCATGACCAAGGGGTCCACCAGGTGGAAAGCATCGCAGACTTCGAAGAGTTGATGCAGCGTGAAGCCTTTGTCGAGTATAAGCTTCCATCAGAGTTCCTTAAGAAAAATGGAACGGCCCTCATCGATGTTCAAACGGGTAAGAGGAAGCTTGACGATCTGACTGCCTTTTATCCTGCTGCGGATGGTTTATTGTATGTCCTGAATGCCGATGCCCCGTTTAATGCAGAAGACCGTCAGACCTTACGGAAATTAGCGGAAATCGGACAGCCTGTGAACGTACATTTCTTATTAAATAAGATGGATAAAGTATCCCACACAGAGAGAACGGAAGAAATCATTGAATCTGCACGAAACAAAGCCCGTGAATGGTTCCCGGATGCAGAGGTGCTGCCTTATTCGTCCCTTGAAGCCGTTCATCTTCAACGTAAAGATGTGGAGACGTTCCTCGGGGATCATTATCAGGTGAAGAGCGGTGCCCTTAAGGGAGAGCGTGGAAGCAAACTATTTTATTTAGTGAGAAAAACGTTAAGGGATCTATACTCCAAACGAAAGAATCATGAAAAAGAGTTGAAAGAGAGTATTGAGAAAAATGAGGACATCCTCACACGTCTAAATGGATTTGAGAACTACTTGGGAGACATGCAAAGCGATAAGGTTTCCATCATCAAGGATTCCTTCCATCAAAAGAAGGAAGCCATGAAGAAGGAAATCTCTGAGAAAATCCCTGCGATCCTCAGCGGTTGCTCGGAATTGATCAGCGAAGAAAGTGATTTCAAACAAATCCATACGGAATTAAATGATGCGATGAACACAAGGATCCAGGAGTACATCCAGGACGATCTCATGCCCCGTTACGTCACGTCGCTTGAGGAATGGCTTGCCTTTTCAAAACAGGAGTTGCAGGACAGCCAGGACTACTTGAATGAAATGAGTGAAACATTCAACGGACTATTCGGAAAAGATAAAGTCGTTTTACAATGCGATTTTCAAGTGGTTGATGATTGGCGCAGAGACGTCAGCAGAATGGGAACGAGGGCACAGATCGACAAAGAGAATATACTTCTGCGGTTTAAGCCGGCTCAGTTCCTTCTGAAAAGCGCAGGAAAGCTGCTAGGGGTCCTGCCGCAGAATAAGTCATTATTATATAACCAGTACAAGCGTTATCTGGAGAACGAAGATTATCAGGATATTACGGCATCCGTTGTCCAGAAGTTCTTCCTTCAGTTTGATCTGTTTGAGAAATCTCTGCAGCAGGATGTTCATTCATTCTTCGCGGAGCCGTTCAAGCAGCTGGAGGTAACGATCAAGGATACGGAAGCGGAGATCGCATCCGATCAGGATGCATTGAAGTTAATGAAAGCAAATCCGGAACGATATTTCGATCCGATCACCCTGTTTGAGGTGAAACTTCTTCAGCATGAATACATGGTGAAGGCAAGTTACAACGCTTCACATCATTTTTCATAAGATAAAAAGACTGATTCAATCCATTGGCCACACCTTGGATTGGATCAGTCTTTTCTTTCGTTCGCTACTTACATATGCAAAAAGCTGCTGTTTTCCTGGATGACTTCGGCGATGATCCGTTCCAGGGAGTTTTCGGTATGGATGGTGGAGAAGTCGAGTCCGAGGTGGATCGCTGTCTGGGCGACTTCAGGTCGGATACCCGTGATGACGGATTTGACTCCCAGCAGATTCAAGGCATCGATGAGGCGGAAGATCTGCTGTGCCACCATGGTGTCCACCAATACGACCCCGGACAAGTCGATAATCAGCATGGACAGATGGGCATCTGCACTTTGCTGAAGGGTCGAGTCCATGATCATTCGTGCACGGGTTGTATCAATATCCCCAATGATCGGAAGCAGCCCAACTTCCGAGGTTAGAGAAATGACAGGTGTACTTAATTCCTGGATCAATGTGGACTGAGCCTGAAGCCTATTCATTAAGATACCAAGGAATGTCGAAGTGAACGTTTCCAGGACATAATCCAAGGCGAAGTTAATCTTGCGCTCCCACTCGAAGACCTCTTTCAATTGGATGTGTAGTTCAGAGTGTTCGTCGACGAATCTTTCGACATACGTCCAATACACCCTTCTGAAAATACCTGAGTTTCGCACGACTTCATCAAGGGTCGTACTGGATTTGCTTCGGTCGGTCGCCGTTTCCTTCGTCCACTCAGAAATCAATTGTTTTGATTCCTCATCTGAAAGTAATAGGCATCTTGCAATGACCTTAACATAATTGGAGTTCTGTTCTTTGATTTTATTCAGAACCTCCGGTGGAGAATCAAGAGAATAGTGCGATCCAGTTTTAATATTCTGAAATCTCAGCCAGTCTTCTGTGAAATCTAAGGCGTGGTCAGTTAAGTATTCATATAAATGAGACGAATGAGTGTCCATAAACTCTCCCTTTGAGAATGACTTATTCTTCTATTTTGAAACCTATTGGAAGGGCTGTCAATGATTTGGGTTGAAATGACCAAAAAGCCAATACATCATATAAATCTTTTAATCTCTAGGATCTACGACAAAAGGAGCCCTCACCAAGGCTCCTTTTCTTATGCAGATATTTTCATTTGTACGATGGAATACAATTGCTTCCTGGCCCGGTGAAAACGGGTTTTTACGGTGGAAGGGGACAGGTTCAGCTTTGTGGCGATTTCACGGTCACTCATGTCTTCCGTGACTTTCAGTGCCATGACTTCCTGCTGAGTGAGTGGAAGATGTGTGATATGATCCTGGATGCTGCTCTTAAGGAAGCGGGCATCGATTTCATCTTCCAGGGAGCGGTGATCCTCTATGGAATGGAATTCTTCGTGCTCTTCTATGCAGGTTTCATTGCGCTTGGACCTTTGGCGGACGATGTCGATGGCTGTACATTTTGCAATCGCAGTGAGCCATGATTTAATTTTTGCCGGGTCTTTAAGAGTATCCATTTTGATATAAGCTTTAAGGAACGTTTCCTGGACGGTATCCTGTGATAAATGAACGTCCTTGGTTATGTTATAAGCAATGTGATAAATCAGCTTATGGAATTGTTCATACATCTCCTCGAAGTTCAGAGGAGATGATGATGTATTTAGTGTGTCCATAGGATCACCTCGACTTTCTATAATCAATCGTTCAGTTCTCTTTTGATGAAGGAAGGGGCATCTTCCTTCTGTAATCCAAGAGTTTGGATGGATCCGTGGTTTTTGTACTTGATGGTGACGGTGTACGAACTGGTCATAGGATCGTATACAAGATCATCCATGATAGATTCGATCTGTTCCGCATCTTTCACTTCGATTCCCTTATTTTCTTTCTTTAACTGGAGGACCGCCTCTTCCACCGGTTGAGAGAAAGGATCGGTGTAATCAACTGGCTGCGTCACATACATCCATTCGATATCAGATGCCGTCATCTTAAGATCTTCTAAGTATCCTTTATCCTCAAGCCATGCAATAAACTTCTTATCGCTCTTTTTAACGCCGGTATTTGCCCATTTGTCTTTGGACATGAGGAATTCAACATTATAAAGATTGATTTTGTCACGGTTTTCAAAGGAATCATTGTACGTTTCTTCTTTCAGGATATCGATGGCTTCCTTGATATCTGCGGGGTCTGCTACGGTGATGGCAGGTTTATTCCCCATCTCGTTATAAATGGTGAGTTTGTCGACTTTATCTGAGTCCACACCAAAAAGTTGTTGTGTTTTTTCTTTATAATTCTTGCTTTCATAAAGAGAAGCATACTGAGATTTCACATCATCAATATCGATCAGGTAATTCCGTACGATTTTGCTGCCGTCTTTCATCTTGTAATAAAGAAAGATCTGTTCGTTTTTCTCAGTTACTTCCTTCTTAGAACTCTGATGTTCCACAATCGCTTCATGAAGATCCAGGACGGCTTCAATCGCTTTCGGATCATTCATAAAAGGATCTTTAATCAGATTGTCAGGGTTGTCCGTCAGGGAATAATAGCTCTGACTGACATGAACCTCCTCTACATCTGCCAATTCGGGCACTTTCTGCTCATAGTGAAACAGGTCGAATTGAATGATGAACCCGAGAAGGGCAATGACGATGGCAAATCCTGCGTATCCCTTCCATCGACGGAATACTCTCCAATGTTTCTGCAAGATCATTTCACCGATGTAGTACCCGATGAGTGAACCGAAGAAATATCCGAATAAGGTCCAGCCATCAGACTGATAAATGCCTTCGAAGTACATCCCGCCGACCAGCATGAAGCAGAAGGAGATACCATATTTAAACAACGGTCTCAAGAAAGGATAGACAATCGCCTGGGAGGCAGCCTCCACTTTTCTCATTTTGTATAACACATATGAGAAACCATAGAATACGAGAGTGATCAAGGTGAATAACAAGACATCTGTACCGGACAGGAGATCGTTCTCAAGATAGACCGTTTTGATGAGTGGGGAGTATTTCTCGATTTGTACATTGAAGAAATAGTCCTCGGGAAATCCGAATAATAGATTTTTCAAACTATAGCAAACAAGCATAAACATTCCTGCAGGCAATAGGAGGAGAATATATGTCAATGCACCCTGCACGGCAGTCAGTCCCGTTATCATCGCAACGAAGGTAGAGGCTGTGAACAGGAGCATACTCATGAGTACCGTAATGCCGCACCATGTGAAAATATCCTGAACCCCTATATATTGCTGAAGATCCGTGAATGAATAAAGGGAAAGTAATATCACGGTATTCAGTACAACCGGAAGGATGAGGATCCCAAACCCCGTCCCGGTAAAATGGAAAAACAATGTTCTGCGAGTGATCGGCAGGCTGTGGATAAAGTCCCCAGCCTGTTTCACATGCAGATAACGAAATAGAAATAAGGAGAGAATGACCGGGATGATCAGCAACAATCCTATTTGGATCGGGTATTGCATTTTAAACAGATTTTCATAAATCGCAATCGGGTACGATTGAGGATCCCTGGATAATTGTCCGATGATGTCGACAGGTAGAGAAAACAGAAGTCCGGTAAAGTAGACGATGCCGACCCATCCAACATTCCGCAGGCTTTGAACGATGATTTCCTTATTGATCCATGATGTTTTGGATGGCATATCCGACGTCCTCCATTTCATAAACAAAAATTTCTTCTAGTGTCAGGGGCAATAAGTCGAAAATGACCGGGTGGTAGGACTGAATCAAGCTCCTCACCCGCTGCTCGTCGCCGCGGACGATACAGAGGGACACGCTTCCTCTTGTTTCGTTATGCAGAATGTCAAGATCACTAAAGAGCTGCTCAGGGATATCCCCCTTGAATGCCAGCTGTACTTTGTGGATGCCGGACTTTAAATCATCGAGTTCCTTCTCCAGCAAAAATTCCCCTCCATGCAAAATCCCGATATGGTCACAAATATCTTCCACTTCCCGGAGATTGTGAGAAGAGATGATGATGGTCATGTCCCGGTTGGCCACTTCTGAAATCAGTACGCTTTTGGCTTTTTTCCTGACAACGGGATCAAGGCCGTCCATCGGTTCATCCAGGATCAGCACATTGGGTTGAGTGGCCAGGGCCAAGATGAAAGCCGCCTGCCGCTGCACACCTTTAGAGAATTTATGAAGGTTTTTGTGAGGATCAATCCCGAATAATTTACTCAATGATTGAAAGCGATCCTCATCCCAACGGCTATAAGTGTTCTGATAGAAACGAGCCATTTGAGTCAATGAGTAATGAGCAAAGAAAAACGGTTGATCAGGAATGAAAAACAAGGTTTCCTTCGTCGGGATATTTTCATAGACGGGCTGGGCGTTCACTGACACCTCTCCGCTTTCAGGCTTCAACACTCCCGCAATAGTCTTCAACAAAGTGGTCTTTCCTGCACCGTTCGATCCAAGCAGACCATAGATCGAAGCTTTTTGAACAGAGAAAGAGATGTCATGTAAGATTTTTGTGCCTTCAAAGGCTTTATTTATGGATTTAATCTCGATCATCAGTTTGATTACCCCCAACCGTTGCCTCGATTTCTGCAATCATCTGTTTTAAGTCTTCCGTTGTGATCCCCAAGTAAAGGGCTTCAGACAAAAGTTTAGACAACTCTTCTTTTACTTTCATGATTTTCTCCGCGTTTTGAATGTGACTTGAAGGATTAACAAAGCTACCCCGTCCTTTCACAGAATAAATGAATCGTTGAGATTCCAGTTCCCTGTAGGCTTTTTGGATTGTGTTTGGATTTATGGTCAGTTGCTGTGCCAGGGCACGAACGGAAGGCAATTGTTCATCCGGCTTCAGCACTTCATTAATGATTAATTCTTTTAGCTTTTCGACTAATTGTTCATAGATGGGTTTACGACTTCTTAAATCAAGCTCAAACATATCCACCCTCCCGACTGTATGTAGTGTACTACGTGTCTTAATACAGTTAAAGTATATAACAAGTTCTGCCAGTTTGGGAAGGGGGAAATGAAAATATTTTAACAGGAATAAGTTTAGTGATATTTAGTATTCGCTGACCATAAAATGGAATTTATGTTAGCATATAGGCATATCTAAAGAAAAAAGGGGATTGTTATGGACGGACGTGAACCGGTTTTGTCGATCAGGGATTTGAAGAAGAATTTTGGGAGTAAGGAAGTGTTGAAGGGTGTCCGGCTGGATGTGTATGAAGGACAGATCATCGGCTATATAGGTCCGAATGGTGCCGGGAAAAGTACGACGGTCAAAATCATCCTTGGCCTTGAAGAAGGGTACTCGGGCCAGGTGACGCTCTTTGGTAAAGATATATCTGATAGTTCCGTAGAATATAAGAAACGGATTGGCTATGTGCCTGAGATGGCAGATCTTTATGATAACCTCACGGCAGAAGAGTACCTCACATTCATGGGGGAACTATATGGAATGGAACAAAAAAAGGCGGGGGAGAAAGCGGAGAGACTCATCGGATTGTTTGGACTTTCAGAAGTGTATGAGTCAAGGATTGCCTCTTATTCAAAAGGGATGAAGCAGAAGATTCTGATCATCTCGAGTTTATTACATAATCCCGATGTTTTATTTTTGGACGAGCCCATCAATGGATTGGACGCCAACTCGGTCATGATTTTTAAAGAGCTCCTCGCCCAGCTTGCCGCTGAGGGGAAAACCATCTTCTACTCCTCTCACATCATGGATGTGGTAGAGAAGATCAGCAACCGGATCGTTCTTTTGCATAACGGGCAAATCGTGGCGGATGGAAGTTTTGAAGAATTGAAGAATCAGAATATGGAAGGATCACTGGAGGAAATCTTCAACCAATTAACCGGATTCAATGAGCATAAAGAAACGGCAGCGGAAATTGTTTCTGTTGTGCAAGAGGCGTAGGGGGGATGAAGGAATTTCGTACCCTTTTGTTTCTGGATTGGTTTCAAGGATTGATTACGAGGCTTGGATTCGATTACAGGTTGTTGAGAAGAATCCTTCAAGTCAAGCTGACGATGGATCAAAGACGTGTGCCTACGATATTCCAACAGCAAGGCAGGAAGAAAGGGAAGGATGAAAATCGTTTCATTAAATCCCTCTGGGTGTATGCGTTGTTTGGATTATTCGTCATCCCTTTCATTGTGATGGGAGATCAATATATCTTTCAGATGAGCATCACCTTTACCGTGCTCATCTTCATCGTCATGACATCAATGATTTCAGATTTCTCAGTCGTCATACTGGATATCCGGGATCATACGATTCTCTTTACCAAGCCTGTTGAAAGGAAAACCATCAGCCTGGCTAAAACACTTCACGTATTTATTTATCTGTTTTTCCTGACGGGCTCCCTGACCGCCATTCCACTGGTCGTCGGCTTAATCAATCAGGGTCTTTCCTTCTTTATTATTTTCCTGACAGGGATCATCCTGATGAATATCTTCATCGTTGTGTTTACGGCCATGCTCTATTATTTCATCCTCCAATACTTTGATGGGGAAAAACTGAAGGATATCATCAACTATGTGCAGATCGGTTTATCCATTGGACTTGCAGTGGGATATCAGGTTGTGGCGCGTTCCTTTGAATTTGTGGATTTGACGGTTTCGTTTACAACGGATTGGTGGAATATCTTTCTGCCTCCCATCTGGTTCGGGGCTCCGTTTGAATGGTTCCTGAACGGTAATCACGAGACCATGATCCTGGTTCTTTCATGTACAGCTGTACTGGTTCCATTCCTGGCTCTTATCGTTTATGTGAAAGCATTGCCGACCTTTGAGAAGAATCTTCAGAAGTTATCCTCCCATGGCGGTAAGAAGAAGAAAGCCCGTTTCCGGTTGGGGGATGGACTCATGAAGGTATTGTCCAAGTCGAATGAAGAGCGGGCATTTTACCGGTTCGCCCATTATATGATGAAAAATGAAAGGGAGTTTAAGCTGAAGGTGTATCCCGCCCTTGGGTTTGCCATCATCATGCCGTTCATTTTCATCTTCAATGGATTGATGGATGGGACGAGGGAAGATCTCCTGACTTCAAGCATGTACCTATCGATCTATTCAAGCTTCATCGTTATACCGACAGTCGTGATGATGCTCAGTTATTCAGGGAAATACAAGGGGTCCTGGATATATAAAGTAGCGCCTGTCTCAGGCAGGGCGGCTATCTACAAAGGGACATTGAAGGCTTTTCTAATGAAACTGTTCCTTCCGTTGTATTCCATCATAAGCATTGTCTTCATCATTCTGTTTGGGTACCGTGTGATCCCTGAAATCATCATCGTCTTTGTCAGTGCCTGTATATTCTCCGTCATTTGTCTGAGCCTAATGAGGGGGACACTGCCATTTACAGAAAGTTTCGAAGGTGTCCAGCAAAGTGACAGCTGGAAGGTGCTGCCCTTCTATCTCATCGTGGGGGTCTTCTTTGGCCTCCATTACCTTGCCCTGCAGATTCCATTCGGTATCCCGGGCTACCTCATCCTTCTGTTCGTCTTGAACCTTATTTTATGGAAAACAGCCATAAGGGACGAATAGGAAGCACGTTCCTGTCTTTAAGGCAGGGGCGTTTTTTTTGTATAGTCTTTAGATAAAGATGGAAAGTATAAACGATACATACACCATTTGAAGCGAATGACATATACATAGAAAAATGATGGGCTCTGGTAAATAGGTAGTATGACATTTCCTTTGACAAAGAAAGTTTCCTTGATGCAAGATGGTAGTATTCAAAATGTTTGATCGGAGGAGAGTGGTTCGTATGTTCATAGACTGGTTAAGTGGATTTAACCCCACGATGCAGGCGCTGTTCGGCGGTCTGGTGACATGGGGGCTGACGGCCCTTGGAGCGGCTACGGTGTTTTTCTTTACGAAAATTGAAAAGCATACGTTGAATATGATGCTCGGGTTTGCCGCAGGAGTCATGATAGCGGCATCGTTCTGGTCACTGCTTGCGCCTTCAATAGAGTTCAGTGAGCAGAACGGGCAGATTCCCTGGCTTGCCCCTGCGATTGGCTTTTTACTTGGAGGCATATTTATTAGACTTTTAGATTTTGTCGTACCGCATTTACATTTGGGCAATGAATCGGAAGATGCGGAAGGACCTCCAACTAAATTCAAGAAATCGACCTTATTATTCCTTGCGATCACCCTCCATAATATTCCGGAAGGTCTTGCCATCGGGGTTGCCTTCGGTGCTGCCTCACTCGGTCTCGGGGATGCAACATTAGTGGGGGCCATTGGCCTTGCCATTGGAATCGGGATCCAGAATATGCCTGAAGGGGCTGCTCTTTCCATCCCGCTAAGGGGAGAGGGGCTGTCCCGTTTGAAATCCTTCCATTACGGTCAGCTATCAGCCATTGTAGAGCCGATAGCCGCTGTGATCGGGGCTGCTGCAGTCTTGATGGTGCAGCCCCTCCTGCCCTATGCCCTTGCTTTCGCGGCAGGAGCGATGATATTCGTCGTCGTCGAAGAACTGATTCCTGAGTCACAATCTTCAGGGAGTACGGACTTGGCTACATTGGGACTGATGCTCGGGTTCGTCGTGATGATGATTCTGGACGTCTCCCTGGGCTGATCGAAAAGAAGGCATGCGTCCAAAGCGCATGCCTTTTCTCTTCCATAAACTAGTATAATGGATGGGGGAGGGGATGTGTATGAAGGTTGGTCTCATAAGGCATTTTAAAGTAACGAGGGGCTATCCGGCTTCATATGTAACGAGTGATGAGCTGATGAAGTGGGTGGAAGAGTATGATGCCTCGGACGTAGAGGGCAATGAAGTTGATCTTAAAGATATTGATTGGGAAGGCTGCTACTCCAGTGACTTATCCAGGGCACAAATAACGGCTGAAGCGGTTTATGAAGGAGAAATCACCTTTCTAAAGGAACTGAGGGAAATCAGATTATCTCCCATCTTCCGGTCTGACAGGAAGATGCCGCTCTTTCTTCATATGGCATCCATCAGGCTCGCCTGGTGGTTCAACCATCGTTCCCAGCCTGAAAGCAAGCGGGAAATCGAAGAGAGGATCCGTGTGGTGGTCGATCGGGTCGTCCATGAAGGGAAGGATGTACTCATCGTAGGTCATGGAGGAATCATGATATTCATGAGGAAAGAATTACGAAAGCGGGGATTTACCGGACCGTCGTTCAGGAGACCCTCCAACGGAAAGGTGTACGTTTATCAAGGCGGGACAGGGTGATCATTTACCCAAACCATACAATTATAGAAGAAGGGAGGCCGTAAAATGGAAGAAGTTCATACACTAAAAGCCATCCATGAAAAGCTGGAAGCTGAGAAACTGCTACTGCTATACATATCAAGGCCCGATTGTTCTGTTTGTCACGCACTCCTGCCACAGGTGGAAGAGATGTTGAAGGATTTCAAATCTGTGAGGTCCATCCATGCCGATGCAGAAGAAATCCCGGAAATGGCAGGGGAGTTTTCCATTTTCACCGTTCCAGTCATCATCGTATTTGTAGACGGCAAGGAGATGTTCAGAAAAGCACGCTTCGTTCCAATCGACGAACTCCACAGCCAAATTTCCCGTCTTACTGAGATGTTAGACAACTAAACAAACGTTTGATTAGTACGCGAAAACGTTGGTTGGTCTGGCCTGGATGGGTTAAACAGTTGTTTAAGGCAAAGAATGAAACAAATAGTGACCAACTGGAAGAGCTGTTATCATAATGGCTCTTTTTTTGTTTGAATGAAAATTTTTCCTGAGGATTTGAAACCAAAGCGGTTACGGTAACGACTAATAGATACAGTAAAAGGGGGGATGACTTTGAATGAGGGTCAATACCAATTAGAAGAGCTTTATGAAAAGTTCTTTCATGATGTCTATCAGTACTTATTGTATTTTACAAATAATTCATCTGAAGCAGAGGATTTAACGCAGGATACATTTATGAGAGTGTTCAAAAGTTATCAAAGCTTCAAAAATCAATCCTCTTTGAAAACATGGATCATCTCCATCGCCAAACGAACAGCCATCGACCATTACCGGAAGAAAAAGCTTATCTCCCTTCTCCCTGACGTCCTTTTAAATATACGTAAAAGTGAGGATGGCCTGCCGGAAGAGGAGATGGAGAAGAATGAAGAGTGGGAAATGGTTCAAGCTGCCCTTTCAAAGCTGAAACCCGATTATCGGAATGTTGTCATTTTAAGGGGGTTAAGGGAATACTCGGTCAAGGAAACAGCGGAGATCCTCGATTGGAAGCCTTCGAAGGTGAAGGTGGATTATCACAGGGCACTAAATCTGTTGAAAAAATCATTAGGAAATTCCAGTGAAAAGGCGGTGCAGGTATATGAACGAAAAATTCAATGATGACTTCTTGCAATCTTTGAAAAAACGACCAGACCTTGCTCCGCGAAAAGAGTTTAAGCAAGAGTTGAAAACCAAACTATTGAATGAAATGAGTGACACGGAAAAGAGCAGGGGGAAAATGAGAAGTTTGGTTCCGAATATACTGGCAGCAGCTTTTATATTGGCGGGGGTGTTTTTGACCTTTGAACTGATAGGGATCGGAAGGGACGGTCAAAATGCTTCCCGGGAGCAAGACAGCATAGAGCAGGTAGAGCCAACCTCACAGGAACCGACTGAGCTGGATGAATCCACAGCCGACAAACTGATCGGAGAAGCGTTCTCTCGATATGATCATATCCTTAACGATGAAGGGACCGGCGAAACCTTTATATTTGAAGGAAAACCTTACCGGTATATGAGTGGAGAATTGGATTCAAAAGAAAAAGTGATCCGTTATCTATCAGAAAGTTTTACGCCTGATGCTGCGGAGAAACTCATCGGGGATCTTCCTTTCATTACGTTCAAAGGAAAATTAGCGCAGCCTGATGTATCATATGAACCTGGGCAGTTGTGGACAGCCACTACGGCAATCAAAGTGAGGACTTCAGAAACGATGAGTGATGTGACATACGAAATACCGGTTTCAGAAGGTTACCAGAAAGCAAGTGTTCAAACTTTCAGATTGCTTTATGATGATGGATGGAAGTTTAGTGTGGTGATGCCATTTTCTTTTAGAAAAGTGGAAAAGGTGGAAACAGATAGTCGCTCCCCATTCACGCTGACACAGGAAGAAAAGGACGCCTATCAGGAGTTCTCCGAAGATCCAACAGAAGTCCATTTGAAAGGACTGTCACCCATCAGTCTAGCCAAACTATATGTCCAGGCATCGCTGGACGAACGATACGACCTTGTTTATGAAATGTACACGGACAGACCGGATTATATACGATGGACAAAAGAAGAAGACGAGGAAATACCGAAAACGGACAGGGGTACAAAAGAAAATATCCTCAATACCTTCAAAGGAATCGAAAATGGTGAATTTATTCAAACAAGCGATATCGATGGCTATATCAAGTATGATAACGTCGGTGAAGGCACCATGGGCTTTCAGATGATAAAAGATGAAGACGGCTATTGGAGCGTAGGCTTCATGCCTACTCAGTAGACAATTTAGTTTAGTTTAAATTGAATAGAGCACAACACTCGCTTATGAAATAGGAACAAGAAATAAATAAAGATAAAAGAGCTGCTGAAAATGGGTATTTTGACACACACCATTAGAGTAGCTCTTTTGTCATGGTTCAGTGAATAGGTATATAATAGAGAGTATAAGAGTATAGTAGTTATGAGAAATGAAAGGGGGCTTGATGAATGATCAGATTGTCCAGGACAAAGAAAGTCATGTTACTCTGTTTCGCAATCATCCTCATAATAGTAGCCAACCGGATTTCAACTGTACAACATCTGACAGCAAGAATCGCCACCAACCTGTATGTGAGCCTGAAATACCAGGACCTTGACCTTGAATACCAAAACGTCGAATTCTCACCCCAGTTCGGAGATTATTCTGTAGCGTATAAGGACAAAGATGGAAAGGTATATGGATTCATGGTAACCCCTAAGTCAATGCCCGTCATCATCCTTCATGATCCTCTAAGAGAGACACCTTAATGCTTTTCAAATATCATTCTTCATGTATAATGAACCTTAACAACTTTATAAACGGTACCACAAGGGGAGCGAAAGCTGAGAGTGAACAATCTGTTCTGACCCTCTGAACCTGTTAGTTAGGACTAGCGTAGGGATGTGGAAAATAGGCAGCATTGTGCTTATTTCGATTGTTCCATTCTCCCTCCTTATGGTTTCGTTTCAGTTCATAAGGAGGATTTTTTTATGAAAAACACACGACTTGTCGTATTGCTTGAAGCTTCATTGATGGCGGCTTTTGCGGTCATTCTCGATTTGCTGCCTTCTATTAAGCTATCACCGAGTATCTCGATTTCGATTGCCATGGTTCCGATCTTTCTATTATCTTATCGAAGAGGGTGGAGAGCCGGACTGATAGGAGGCTTTTTATGGGGGATCCTGCAGATTGCCCTCGGGGATGCCTGGATTGCGACCCCGGTCCAAATGGTGATTGAGTATTTCATCGCTTTTGCTTTTATCGGTTTTGCCGGGATGTTTGCCGGGAAAATCCAAAGCGCATTGGGAAGCGGACAACGGCCCAGAGCGTTCTTCTGGGTAGTACTGGCAACATTCGCAGGAAGCCTTGCCCGTTACTTCTGGCATTTCATCGCCGGCTTCGTGTTCTTTGCGGAGTATGCACCGGATGAGATGTCCCCGCTGCTATTTTCTCTTATAGTAAATGGGATCACCATGTTGGGGTCGGCAGTTTTATGCTCCGTTGTGATGGTGATCATCGTCAATATCGCACCAAGATTGATCAAAGTGCAGTCGCATCAACAGGAAATCAGCCGAAAGGCATCATAAAGGAACGAAAGACCGGCCTGTCTCAGGGCCGGTCTTTATACTGTCAATACATCTCAAGACTTAGCGCAAATTACCTCTGCGGATTCTGTTCGTATAAGAAGGTCTCTTCTATACTGAAGATACAAGCTTACAGGAGTGATTCACATGACGGAATGGTTGATAAATATAGCAGAAGAATGGGGGATATGGGGTGTACTGTTTTCTCTATTGATTGAAGGGAGTGCTTTTCCTTTTATTGGGACGTTCTTTATCGTAACAATGGGATTCATCCTCCACCTGACGTGGCTGCAAATGGTGTTCATATCTTTAGCGGGAAGTCTCCTATACACAGTGGGAAGCTATGTTCCTTACTATATCAGTTTAAGACTGGGAGATAAGATAGAAGAAAGGCTTAAGCCCCAGAAACTTGAGAAGCTCCGAACAGCCCGGAAAAAATTCAATCGATACGGTGTTTGGAGCGTGGCGATTGCAAGCCCGCTTCATATAGGGAATGTCATCCCGTTCCTTGCAGGTATGGCGAGAATGGATGTGAAGGCGTATTCCCTTCTTACCATGCTCGGTATTGCGCCATCCACTTTTCTGTTTTTGACTATTGGGAAATTATATGACGGGGAAAAAGAAGTGATCCTTGAAGTGATCGAAAACTACCAAATGGTTGTCCTCATAGGGTTTATGGGGATGACGGGTGCGTACATAATATATAAAAGAAAGATAAAAAGGGGGTCCCTGCCACCAAACAACCCATCGGAACATAAAGCATTCCAGGAGAGAGAGGAACGTTAATGATGATTGAACCTGCCTTCTTTCCAACCCTCAAGATTAAATCTAAGGAAAATCCCCCCGTTCCTCATTGCTTACACCTCTGCTTTCCTATAAACTAGACCTATTCAAAAAATAGTACGTGTGGAGAGATCGTATGGAAGCAAAAATGATAAGAAGATATGACATTATGGAGGTCAGCCTGCTGGCGGGGAAAATCATGCTGCAAAGCGGGGCGGAGACGTATCGCGTCGAGGACACGATGATGCGCATCGCCGCTTCTTATGGGATATCGGAATCGCATAGCTATGTGACCCCCACTGGGATCATCTTCTCGATTGAAACGTCGGAACCGACCAAAACGAAGCTGATCCGAATTAATGAAAGGTCTACGGATCTAGAGAAAGTGACCCTCGTGAACAGCATCTCAAGGCAAATCAGTAAAGGGCATTTGACCCTTGAAGAAGCATACAATGCACTTGAAAAGCTGGATCAGTCCGATCTATCTTATTCCTTCCTGATTCAAGTGGCTGCGGCTGCGATTGCAAGTGGTTGTTTTCTCATCATGTTCCAGGGGATGTGGAAGGACTTCATCCCTGCTCTGATTACGGGAGGCGTCGGATTTACGAGCCTGATTTATTTACACCGCCTCGTTCCTATAAAGTTCTTCGCAGAGTTTCTTGCTTCCTTTATCATTGGCATGGTGTCCTACGGATTTGTCCAGCTCGGTATCGGACAGGAATTGGATAAGATCATCATTGGATCCGTGATGCCCCTTGTTCCCGGTCTCCTGATCACCAATGCGGTCCGGGACTTGATGGCGGGTCATCTCGTTTCGGGTCTGTCAAAGGGCGCAGAAGCTTTTTTAACGGCATTTGCCATCGGGACGGGCATTGCTGTCGTGTTTACATTAACGTAAAGTGAGATTGGAGTGAAAAGGGAATGCACATCATCGAACAATTAGTGACCAGCTTCATTTCCGCCGCTGCATTCGGGATTATCTTCAATGCTCCAAAGCAGTCCCTTTTCAAATGCGGAATTGTCGGGATGCTGGGCTGGATCATTTACATACTCATGAGTTTAAATGAAGCCGACACCGTTCTTGCCACGCTGCTTGCCTCCTTTGTGGTGGCTGTGGTGAGTCAGGTATTTGCGAAGATGTACAAAACCCCGGTCATCATCTTCTCTGTTGCCGGGATCATCCCCCTCGTACCCGGGGGCCTGGCGTACGATGCCATGAGAAATTTCGTCCAAAATGATTACAATGCCGCCATCAACCTGGCAGCCAAAGCCTTTATGATCTCCGGTTCCATTGCCATCGGGCTCATATTTTCGGAAGTCATCAACCAGGTCATCCGAAATGCGCGCCTGAACGCCAGTGCACGGAGGATGAGATAGAGGGACGGACCTTACTCTTCGGAGGTCTTGGTTTGAGAAGCTTAATAAAGGTCGATGAATCACATATATAAAGAAGAGACCGCGCAATTGTCGCGGTCTCTTTTTGAATCCATATTTGGGAGCACGGCCGGTGCTTCCAACTACCACCCTGCATAAAAAAACGATATGATGATACATATAAATAATGGCAGATATTTGTTTAGAGGGGTGTTCGTTTGAAGGTCATACGTTTCTTAAAGCCTTACCGTGCTGCCATGGCCGTTGCCTGGAGTCTGATGCTGGTAGAGCTTGCAGTAGAACTGTTGAATCCGCTGTTCATGGCGCGGATCATCGATGAAGGAATTCTGAATAAAGATTTGGACACCGTGTTGAAATGGGGATTCATCATGGTCGGGATGTCTCTCGTAGCCTTCTTTTCAGGTGTGACGAATTCATTTTTTGCGGCACATACGAGTCAGGGATTCGGGTATGATGTGCGGGAAAGCCTGTATAGGAAAGTTCAGTCGTTTTCGTTTGCGAGTTTTAATAAGCTTCCGGCCTCTTCTCTCATCACGAGGATGACGAATGATGTCAGGCAGCTCCAGAATACGATCTTCATGAGCCTCAGGATCATGCTAAGGGCTCCATTGCTTGTAGTGGGTTCCACCATCATGGCCCTGATCGTCAATGCCCGGCTTGCGCTGATTCTAATCGTTGTGATTCCGGTGTTATGGCTGTTCCTGTTTTGGGTGTTGAAACGCGGGTGGAGTCTGTTTGAAAGAGTTCAATCAAGGCTCGATAAAGTAAACGAGGTCATGAAGGAAAACCTTTCCGGAATGAGATTGATCAAAGCGTATACAAGGAGTAATCATGAAGAAAGCCGATTTCATGAAGCGAATGTAGATTTGAAGGATCGAACGGTACGTGCCCTCAGGTTCATGGAAATCATTATGCCTCTCTTGATGCTTGTCATGAACCTTGCCCTTCTTTCCGTTCTATGGTTTGGAAGTATTGATGTGGCCTCAGGTGGTACCAAGGTTGGGGAAGTAGTAGCGATTGTCACCTATGTCACGAGAATCTCATCTGTATTTTCCATATTCTCTTTTATCATCACCAGTTTTTCAAGAGCAAGGGCTTCTGCTGAAAGGGTCGAGGAAGTACTTGAATCGGAGATCGACTTGAAGGATGGAGAGGATGTAGACTCCCGCAACAAAGTGGTCAGAGGAGAAATATCGTTTAAGGATGTATCGTTTCAATATCCATCCACCAGGGGGAAGGTGCTTCGGGATGTTTCCTTTACGGTGGAAGCGGGACAAACCGTTTCCATATTGGGGGCTACGGGATCAGGTAAAAGTTCACTGTTTCAGCTCATCCCCCGTCTGTATGATGCAACAGAAGGGGCCGTTCAATTGGACGGGCGGGAAATCCGGACCATTCCTTTGGCTAAAATAAGAAAAAATATCGGATATGTCCCTCAGGAAGTCATCCTATTCTCCGGATCGGTTTCAGAAAATCTCTTGTGGGGAAAGGAAGATGCCACAAGGGAAGAAATGATTCAAGCGGCAAAAGATGCCCAAATCCATGAAACCATCCTGAATCTCACGAACGGATATGATACGGTCCTCGGGCAAAAAGGGGTCAACCTTTCTGGGGGTCAGAAACAAAGGCTTTCCATTGCCAGGGCCCTCATTCGAAAACCGAAGATCCTCCTGCTGGACGACAGTACGAGTGCATTGGACTTGAAAACGGAGTCGAAGCTCCTTCAAGCATTGAAGAAATATGAGTGTACCACGATGATCATTACACAAAAGGTCAGTACGGCGATGGAATCTGATTGTATCCTGCTTCTGGAAGATGGCGTATTGATCGGAGAAGGGACTCACGAGTCACTCGTAGAGGATTCCGTCCTCTATCAACAGATTTACCAGTCTCAATTCGGAGAGGGGGAAATCCATCATGTCTAGGCATATACGAAAGAAACTGGGGGAGAACGACAAGGCGAAAGATGCAAAAGGCACACTCAGGCGTCTGTGGAGCTACCTTTCCAAAATGAAGATTATTTTGTATTTGGTCATTTTAATGGTGTTCATCAGTTCGGCAGCGGCACTTCTCGGACCCTTCCTTGTAGGGAAGGCGATTGATGACTATATCGTCACGAAGGAGACCTCGGGGCTGGTGGGACTGATTACAGGCTTGATTGCGGTGTACATCCTGCATTCTCTGTCCGTGTGGTTCCAGAATTATTGGATGATCGGTGTCGCGCAGGATACGGTCTACAGGTTGCGGAAGGACCTCTTCCATCAATTGCATCAACTCTCCATCCCATTCTTTGATAAACGGAAGCATGGCGAACTGATGAGCAGGGTGACCAATGATATTGACAATGTGAGTGCCACCTTGAATAGCTCGTTCATTCAAATCATATCCAGTGTCCTTACATTAGTGGGGACCGTCTCGATCATGCTTTGGTTAAGCCCGCTCCTCACTCTCATTACCTTGACCATTGTCCCGCTCATGGTCTTTGGCATGAAGTGGATCACGAAACGGACAGGCCGTTTATTTAAACAATATCAGCATAATATCGGTGAATTGAACGGATATATCGAAGAAACGATCTCTGGTCACAGCATCATCAAAACGTTTTCCAGGGAAGAAACGGCCATCAAAGAATTCGGTGAAAAGAATCAGAGGCTAAAGACAGCTGCTTATTGGGCGGATACGTATTCCGGTTTCATCCCGAAACTAATGAACGTTCTGAATAATCTCAGCTTTGCCGTGATTGCCGGAGTAGGAGGTGTCTTTGCCCTGAATGGCATGATCACGATCGGTGTCATTGTCATATTCGCAGAGTATGCCAGGCAGTTCACGCGGCCACTGAATGAGCTTGCGAATCAGTATAATACGCTCCTCTCAGCGATTGCAGGTGCCGAGCGTGTATTTCAAATTTTAGATGAAGAAGAAGAAGCGAAGGACGAAGGAGATGCCGTGGAAATCGAGTCCGTTGAAGGAAAGGTCGAGTTTCAACATGTTTCGTTCTCCTATGAAAAAGGAGAACAGACCCTTGAGGATGTATCCTTTTCCATACGACCCGGTGAAACCGTTGCCCTGGTCGGACCGACAGGGGCTGGTAAGACAACGATCACGAATCTCCTATCCCGGTTTTATGAATTGAATGAAGGCAGGATAGAGATCGACGGCCAAAATATTCAGGCCATCAAACGTAAAAGCTTACGTCAACAGATGGGCTTCGTTCTACAGGATAGCTTCCTCTTCCAGGGGACGATTGCCGACAATATCCGTTATGGCCGGCTCGATGCGAGCGATGACGAAGTGAAGGATGCCGCTAAGCTTGCCAATGCCCACACCTTCATTGAGAAGATGCCCGAGGGCTACGATACGATGCTGAGGGCGGATGGAAGCGGAATCAGTCAGGGTCAGAAACAGCTGCTGTCCATTGCGAGGGCCATCCTTTCCAATCCGTCCATCCTGATCCTGGATGAAGCAACGAGCAGTATCGACACGATTACGGAGCTGAAGATCCAGGATGCCCTCAAACGGTTGATGAACGGACGGACGAGCGTGGTGGTGGCGCATCGCCTTAACACGATCCGGCAGGCTGATCAAATCCTGGTCCTTGATGGAGGAAGAATCATTGAACAGGGCACTCATGATGAACTTCTTGAGACGAAGGGCTTTTATCATGGGTTGTATCACAGCCAGTTGAAGGAGAGCGGTTGAGATTCAACGAGTACACAAAAAAACACCTCAAAAGTCAGCGCTTTTGAGGTGTTTTTCCTTATAAAGGGGCTAATCATCCCGTTAGCGATCCCTTTGGTACTGCCTTTAATCGGATAAAGGCAATTCTGTAACTTGCAACATCACAAGTAATATATTTATATCTTGAACGTTGTTTGCAGATAATAAACAGCCGCGGGCAATTCCTTGAGTCGTTTGATATACCTAAACGACGTAAGCCCTACCTCTCTTACATCCTAACGGCTCCGAAGCCGATCCAGTGTGAATAAGTTGTTAAATCAAAACAGAATAGAATTACGAATTATCTTCTCTATCGTTTCAATGTATGTTACAAGATTACAATAACTAAATATATCATTAATCTTATAACATGTCAAGGAATCATTTTAATTATAATTCAAGCGACTGCGGCGAATCTTCTTCATCGTTCATCAGACGAATGGCTGTCGGCTGGATTTTCAGGACGATGTAATTGGGATCGTCCGGGCCTTCAAACCATCTCTTCATATGGTCATTCCATAGTTTTTCTTTGTAATGGGCAGAATCTTCGACGGAAGCGCGTCCTTCGATTTCAACGAATGTGTCGCCGTATCCTTCCCCTTCATAGCCAAGGAGGATGTGGACATTGGGATTATCTTCGATTTCATCGGTTTTATGCGTTTCATTGCTCGTTGGCGTATATAAAGTGAGTTCATCATGTGAGAACGTCATATAGCGGGAATGAGGCTTATTATTCTTCACAGTCGCCAGCGTACCTACTTTGCTTTCGTCAAGAACCTTTAAGATTTGTTGTTTCAATTCGGCTTGTGACAATCAATCCATCTCCTTTAATCTTTCTTTTACCCATACTATTCCTTTTCTGAGAGGGAAATAAACATGTGAATGTGTAGACTCCTATCACATCGGGAATAACGAAAATAATAAGGAGTGAAGGATGATGCGCGTGATACCGGAAACACTGGTGAATCTGTGTAAAGAGCGGATGGAAGGGTATAACTGTGAAGGCTTTGTCTATGGGAGGGGACCGATGAACCCTGCCATCATGATTGTAGGGGAGGCACCGGGGGAAACCGAAATTCATAATGGGATGCCCTTCAGCGGGAGAGCCGGTAAGGTGCTGGATCAGTTCTTTCATTACCTCGGTATAGGAAGGGAAGACATATACTTTACCTCTACTGTCAGAAGCAGGCCTTACAAAATCGTACAAAAGAAGACCGTGGACAATGAAATGATCGAAAAGAAATACAACAGGGCGCCGAATCTTAAGGAACAGCTGGCCCATGCACCGATATTGGATTATGAGCTCCAACATGTGAAGCCGAAACAGCTTGTCACATTGGGGAATATAGGGTTGCAAAGGCTGCTGGGGAGGAAATATACGATTTCGGACTGTCACGGCCAGTTGATTCAGTCGAAGGTCAGGCGGTTGAAAGAATTCGATTCCAACGAATGGACCTGGAGCGAGGAAACCTACTCCATCTTTCCAACCTTTCATCCAGCTTCGATTTTCTATAATCGTTCGTTGGAAAAAGACATCTATGAGGATCTTGACCACTTGAAAGATATACTACACAAGAAGAAAAGCTGACATCAGGTGTATGTCAGCTTTTTGAATGATCATTTTTTCGACATATTCTCCTGAGCCATTCTGACAAGTTCCTTCACCATATTACCACCGATCGACCCACCGACTTTCCCCGCTTGTTCGGACGTTAATTTCCCATTATAACCTCTTTGAAGGGGGATTCCCTGTTCCTTTGCGACTTCATATTTGGCTTCTTTTGGATCCAGGGTACCCGATACTCTCGCTTTGAGCTCATCCATTGCGGCTCGGGATTCAGGGACGAGAAGTTTTCTTTTCGACATTTTATCACCTCTTTTATAGAGTGCCCCAAATTTTTTTTGCAAGTATAAAGTATTGTCATATAAGGGTTTTTCTACGTTTATAAAATTTTCGTTATAAAAAAGGATTGTCTATTTTGTGTCAAATAAAATATAATTCTTAATAGTTAGAAAATTTCTATAAAAATAAAAGGGGGAAATGCCGTGGAAGAATTCGTTGGCAAGCTCGTAGGGATCCTTTGGTCCCCGGTCATGATTTATTTTTGTTTGGGCGTAGGCTTACTATTTTCTATTTTAACGAAGTTTTTGCAGGTCCGGTTGATTAAAGATATGATTGTTCAAATGTTTAAGGGTGGAAGCTCAAGTGCAGGGGTGTCTTCATTCCAGGCTTTGGCTCTTTCATTATCCGGACGTGTAGGAACGGGTAACATCGCCGGTACGGCTACTGCCATCGCCTTTGGTGGTCCCGGAGCCGTCTTCTGGATGTGGGCGATTGCCTTCATCGGTGCAAGCAGTGCCTTTATTGAGTCGACATTAGCTCAAATTTATAAGGTGAAGCAGGACGGGGAATACCGTGGTGGACCAGCCTATTATATTGAAAAGGGTATTGGATGGAAGTGGTATGCCGTACTATTCTCATTTGCGACATTACTCGCTATGAGCATCCTAATGCCGGGGATCCAGTCAAACTCCATAGCATTAGGACTGGAGAATGCATTTGGTCTTAATACGACGGTCACAGGTATCGGTCTTGTCGTATTAATTGGGGTCATCATCTTTGGGGGAGTCAAACGTATTGCGGGAGTGGCTTCATACGTCGTGCCGTTCATGGCCATTGCATATATTCTTCTTTCCCTTATCATCGTCGGAATGAATATTGCGGAAATCCCGGCTGTCTTTGGCCTTATTTTCAGAAGTGCATTCGGTGCCGATTCTGTATTCGGCGGAATCATCGGTATGGCTGTTTCATGGGGAGTAAAACGCGGAATCTATTCCAACGAAGCAGGTCAAGGAACAGGACCCCATGCTGCTGCGGCGGCAGAGGTTTCCCATCCGGCGAAACAAGGATTGGTTCAAGCTTTTTCGGTTTATATTGATACCCTTCTTGTTTGTACGGCAACAGCATTCATGATCCTGTTTACGGGCTCATTCAATACGGAAGGTCCTGACGGGACGATGCTTGCCAACAATCTGGATGGTATCGAAGCGGGTCCTGGTTATACACAGGCTGCCATTGAATCCGTCATTCCTGGATTCGGGGCATCATTCGTCGCGATCGCTTTATTCTTCTTTGCCTTTACGACGATCATGGCCTACTATTACATGGCTGAGACGAATGTGGCTTACTTGTTGAGAGGCAAGAATTCAAAGGCGGCCATGGTGGTCCTGAAGGTAGTCCTTCTTGGAGCCACTTTCTACGGAGCGGTAAGAGAAGCGGCCCTTGCGTGGGCGTTGGGAGATATCGGCCTTGGCCTTATGGTATGGCTGAACCTGATCGCGATCCTCATCCTTGCCAAACCGGCACTTAAAGCGTTGAAGGATTACGAAGAACAGAAGAAGCAGGGACTTGATCCGGTCTTTAACTCGAAAAAACTCGGTATCAAAAATGCAGAGTTCTGGGAGCAGGAATACAAAGTCGAAGATAAAGAAAATGCATCATAAACTATAAAAAAAGAAACCTGTTGCCACTGTGGCAGCAGGTTTTTTACTGAAGTGGGGCTTTGATTTTAGAATAAAGCCTTTCCCCGATATATTTTTGGAAAGCATACATGAGCAGTGATTTCATGAAAAACAGAAGAGATAGCTTGTATTGCTTTAAATGAGTCAATTTCCACACACCCAGTTTTTTGAAAAGGGAATAAAAAGGGTATGTAAAAAATGTATCAACCACAATGTTGACGAATACATAAAGGTATATGTTTTGATAAGTGAATTTAAGGATCCACACCGATCCTGTCAGGAAAACCCCGATGACAAAAGGCATAACGCCGTTTACTTTCGGGAAAAGCCTTGTTGAGATGGTCCACCAATTGATTCTCTCTGCCAACACATTCTCAGAATACACAAGAAGTGACATGAACATAGAGGCGGGTAAATATCTTTTTAAGGTTTCTTTTCCTGCCAATAAGAGAAATACCCACGATATGAGCATCAGTATCAATATGTACCGTTTATTGCGTTTGTGGCTCAAGGTCATTTCCTCCTTAGTGTGTGATGTTATTTATAGAATGTTCATTGTGAAAACAATTATTCGGTTTAAGAAGAAAATGTAAACCGATCAGATTAGTAAGCTTTATCTTTGAGTCAGGCATTGAAATTGATTATGATAAACGTAGAAGAAAAACGTCATTTTATCATTGGGAGGTGCTGTTTCATTGGATGTATATCAATCGTTTATACAGAATGAACGCCAAAGGAAATTGGTTGACTTAGCCGGGGAACTTGCCGATGCGTTTTCTGAACGGGGGGAGAAGTACGATAGAGAGGATGCGTTCCCTTATGAAAATTTCGACGACCTCAAAAAAAGTGGATACGGGACTCTGTCTCTTCCGAAAGAATATGGGGGAGAAGAGATCAATTTATATGAGCTTGTCATGATCCAGGAGAGACTGGCTACAGGGGATGCCGCAACGGCATTGTCCATTGGCTGGCATTTGGGGGGATTGATGGAGCTTACAGAGACCCGTGTGTGGGAGGAAGAGGTCTTCAAGGATCTGTGTGAGAAGATTGTATCAAACAAAGCTCTCGTGAACCGTGCGGCCACAGAACCGGCAACGGGCAGTCCGACACGTGGGGGACTGCCTCAGACCAAGGCGATCAAAACCGAAAAGGGATGGAGAATAACAGGCCGGAAATCCTTTACTTCAATGGCGAGGGTGCTGGATTATTCCTTAGTATCGGCTGTGATCGGTGATACGGAGGAGAAAGGCTTCTTCCTTGTGGATCATGACTTGGAAGGTGTGAGCATTGAGGAGACGTGGGATACGATTTCCATGAAGGGAACAGGGAGTGATGACCTCGTTCTTAAAGACGTCCAGTTACCGTCTTCTTCCCTCGTGGAGCGGGACAGCGATCAAGGGAAGAGTGATCTTCCCAAAGCATGGCTGCTACATATCCCTGCCTGTTATATAGGGGTGGCGATGGCAGCGCGTAATGATGCCATCCAGTTTGCCAAAGACTACTCCCCGAACAGTCTGCCCGGTCCGATCAAGGATGTTCCCGAGGTCCAGCGGAAAATCGGTGAAATTGAATTAGAGTTGTTTAAAGCCAGGCAGATCCTGTATTCCGTGGCAGATAAGTGGGTAAGGGAGCCTGCAAAACGGGGGGATATGGCTGCAGAACTTTCTTCTGTCAAGCACATTGTCACAAACAGCGCCTTTCATATCGTGGACACTGCCATGAGGATCGTGGGAGCGAGGAGCCTCTTCCGGACCAATTCCATGCAGCGCTATTATCGTGATGTGAGGGCAGGGCTCCATAACCCTCCAATGGATGATATGGTCATTTCAATGTTGGCGAATAACGCCTTGAAATAAGGTTTGAGACAAATGCGTTTCAGACTAAAGAAATCCGAACGATCACTCGACATTCTTTAGTGAATATCGAATTCGTTCGGATTTTTTCGTTTTTGTAAAAGGACTAAATCATCATTCCGGGTACAGTGCTTTTTCCAATACGTTACGATGCTGTGCCTCAAGGAGATGGATCTCACTCAGCTCTTCAATAAGATCATGAATGGATAACAGTTCATAAAGCATGATGGTTTCGCAGGAGAAGTGATGCTTCATGGATTGAAATGGTTTCATATGAAGCCCCTCCTGATCCTCCCAGAATTCCTCCAATAAATTCTTCATAAGGGTAAAATGCTGGTCTGGAATTTGAAATGAAGGGTGGTGCATGATTCCTTTTAAACTTAATGTCGCATCCATGATCCGTTCTTTTTCTTCTTCGCTGAAAGAGTAGTGGACGGGTAGATAGATGATGTTACCGATATGAAAAAGGATCTGTCTCAAGATGTTCAGTTTCTTATACTCATAATGGAAGCAGCGCATTTCCTGTCGGTTGGAGCGGTGGAGCTTCCATTCTTCTTTCTGGTATTCGCAAAGAGTATCCGTCAAATCAATCTCTCTTAAAATATCATTGAATATCAATTTCGTCTCTCGGTGCAGAGAATGATTCTGGAGTACCTCAGAGCCCCTTCTTTCCAACAGATTCCCTGTTTTGAAATAGAGATTATGAATATTGGTTGAAATCGTGTTGCTGTACTTAGGTGGAAGGATCCACAGATTGACCAAAGTCGATACAATCAGTCCGATGGTCGTCGTTCCCAGACGAATGAAAAACGTCGCTACGTAGTGATCATGGATTGTGGGGATCATGGCGATTCCCGTTAGTGTAGCGACGAGGATACCCGCACCCAGATGAAGCTTATGGCAGGTGATGATCGTCAGTAGCGCGACCAGAGCATAGGTAAGGGCATGGTCCCCTAACGTATGAGTGATGATCACGGCAAATAACGCACCGATAGCCGATGCCGGAAAGCGGACATACGCTTTTTTGATTGAATTGGCAGCCGTCGGTTCAATGGTGACGATAGCGGTTATGACGGCAAAGGTCGCCGGCCAGTTCAACAGTTCACATACGAGGGCAGTAAGAAAAACGGCAAGTCCTGTTTTGGCAATCCTTCCCCCGACAAATTGAAATTTTTTCAGAAAACCCATAATAAGCCCCTCTTTAATAAAATCACTATGTTCTATTATAAAGTAAGAAAAAACCAAATTAAATAAATTGACAAAAAAAGAACTGTTCAGGGAACAGTTCTTTATATATGATAACTCATCTTAGAGGCAATGGCCGTAATAGGATTTGGATTGACTGAGGCATCTTCCGTTCGTTCTGTGCCTCTTTTAAATACTTGAACATTCTTTTGCCCGCGCCAGAGTTTGCGGAATGAATCGTGATTCTTTCTGCAAATAACTGTTTTTCCACCATGTAGTGGACGAGCATTAAACCATTACGTGTCTTACTCTCTAAGTCGTGATCCAGTGAGAGATGAGCGATAGAAAAATTAAGTAGCAGGTCAATACATTCATCGATGTCTTTCGCGAGAATGTACCCTTGTGGACAGTGACGATAATCATCTAAAAACACATTTACTGTCATATTTATTCTTCTTTCGTCATTTGACTTAATTTAAGCCTAACAGAGATTGACAAATACTTATATAGGTCAATAGTATGAATAATACAAATATATTTGTAATTTTTTTGTAGGTTTTTGGTGAGGAATCTTTATGTCTTACAATTTTCGTAGAGAAGAAAGTATTATCTCTCCCCGAGTATGTTCAATAATAAATCAGGTCGATCGGTGATGATGCCGTCTGCCCCGAGGTTTATGAGTCTTTCCATGGTTTCCCGGTCGTTGACGGTCCAGTAATGTACCTGAAGGCCGATGCGGTGGGCGCCTGAGATCAGAATCGGTTGCGTCAGGTCCAGATTTCCTTCTTGCAGGGGAAGTTGAAAAGCGTCGACACTCGTTTTATAAAGATTTCGCATGAACAGTTTATGCAGGATGACGAATTTTTTTGCCTCTTGTTTGCCTCCTTGTGTGGCAACCATTCCCTTGGAGTAGGTTTCGACTAAATTGATAATGTCCTGGTCGAAAGAGGCGATGAGGACTTTATCCTCCATATCGTATTCTTCAATCAGTTTTATTAACTTCTGTACCATTTCCTCTATCCGTTCTTCCGGGTTGTCGTCTTTCACTTCAATATTGATCCTCATATCGGGAAACCGCTGAAATACTTCCTCTAGGGTCGGGACATATATATGTTTTCCTCTGAATGAGTATTCCCCCTTCAGATCTTGGAAATAGTATGCCGCATCCAGCCGTTGGAGCTCTTTCAACGTATAATCCTTTACATAGCCACGTCCGTCCGTTGTCGCATCAACTGTGGGATCATGAATCGTTACCAAATGGCCGTCTTTTGTAATATGTATATCCGTTTCAATGACATCGGCTCCAAGGTCCACGGCATTTTGGAACGCTTCAATGGTATTCCCGGGTGCAAGATGCTTCCCCCCCTGATGGGCAATGACGAGGGGACGCTCATTTTCCTTTTGCAAGAAAGGGGGTGGTGTGCCCTTTTCAACTGGCAGCCAGTATACGATGATGGAAAACAGGACAAAGAAAGCGATCATCATCTCGATGACGATGCGCTGTTTTTTGGGTGTTTGGGGTACATGCGTATTTTTCATCTGCGTTCATCCTTTTACATAAAGAATCTTATTTTTCATTATAAGTACGACCTTGGATATTTAGGACAATAATGTAAGAGAAATTCAGATTAATATAAAAAGTGGAATAAGTGATCATGAATGATTATTACTTTTAAAAGTAAAAAAATTACGCTTTAAATATAAAAAAGTGTTGCTTTTGGAAGTAAAATCGATTACCTTATAAAGTAAGGAGGGGATATTTACCATGAAAGATCATTTGAGGTTAAATGTTTCATTGCTGCGCAAGCGTGTACCGAATCTCACATCTGCGGCCAAAACGGTGGGATTAAGGCCTGCCACTGTGTCCAATTTATGTACAGGGAAAATATCGGTGGGCCGCGCCGAAGTGAAAACGATCGTGACCCTTGCAAACCTGGCAAATTGCACGTTGGATGAATTAATTATTCAAGGAGGGAAAGTAAGTATGATTGAAACGGGGATTAAACCGCTTGATTTATTTGCACCCATTGTTCAGGGGGGGACCAACGGATTCGTTGCGAGATCCCAGATCGGCCAATTTGTCGTTTTGGCTGAAATGACACAAGTATTGAAAGAGAAGGGTTACCATGCCATTTTAATAACTCCGGATCAAACTTATCCCGGTTTAAGTGACCTTGAAGGATTCGTCGATGCGAAATGCCACACGATCGGGGATGCCTTTGCGGAGGTTTCATTGGTGGGGGATAAGGAAAGTATTCTCTTGTATGTTGATCGTTCGTTTATTGTCTCAGGGGAGCTGTATGAATTGAGAGAGAGGTTCGAAGCAGAGGGCTATCCGGATATCACCACCATTTTATTTGATCCAAGCGGAGAAGCAGTGGATGAAGATGACCCGTTTGGTCCACTTGATACCTTGTGTTATTTCGACATAGATCTTGCTACCCGTGGAATGTACCCGGCCATTCATCCCGTTCAGTCGACATCTATCCTGCTCGAAGACGAAGCTTTGGATGCAAGCCACGCTGCGACCCATAAGAAGGCAAAGAAAGTGTTAAGGCGATATAAAGAAATCCGCGTCTTGATGAATACGATCGGTAAGGATAAAATCCCCGACGCAGACCTTGAGCTGTTCGAAATAGGAGAGAGACTCGAAGCATACTTGAGTCAACCTTTCTATGTCGCGGAGGAATTCACCAAGGTGAAAGGACAGAGTGTACCGGTCCAACAAACCATCGGGGACATACAGAACATACTCCAGGGCAACTACAACCACCTCGACCCCAAAGACCTCACCTATAAAGGACAATTGAATTAACCTTCTTATGAGGGACGGACCCCGGGCAGGAGTGCCGAGGTCCGTCCCTATGACTTTTTTCGTTATTTTATGTCTATTGAGAAAGGATTTATCCAAATTTTGTCGTATGTGTAAAGTAATACTTTTTTCTGGGAGACATTTCGATGCTGATTGAGAAATTATTATTACATGTACTGATTATATTGGCTCCTGTTCTCATTCAAACCTCTCTCCTGGAAAATCACAGGCTGGGGAAATCCCCTGTTTTCATTGGTGTATTACATGGGATTGCAGCGTTCATGTGTTTGATTTTCGCCTTTGAAAGCTTTGGGCTGTATTGGGATTTCAGGTATATCCCATTGGTTCTTTCCATGTTGTACGGTGGAAGGAAAGCCGGGGGCATCGTCTTCATGTTTATCTTGGCGGCACGTATCATCCATGGGGGTGATGCGATTCTCTTTGGATTCATCAGTGCTTTCCTGGCAGGAGTCCTGCCATTTTTGATTTCCAATCGCTTTTGGTCATTCCCTCCACGAAAACGAGTGACATTTGCTGTGTTACTGGGGTTTTGGCCGGCCCTGGTCATGCTCGGGATCCTGCTTTCCTTTGCCTTCCTATCCGGTGTCCCTGTTTCGGGTAACCGGGAGATGGGTATCTATGTCCTTATATTCGGAGGGATCCAGGTGCTGGGAGTGGGACTCGCAGCTCAACTGAATGAATGGATGATTGAAAAGAAGATCATGCGGGAAGAAATCATGAAGTCGGAGAAACTCAATACTCTTGGTGAACTCGCCGCCTCCATCGCGCATGAAGTGCGCAATCCCCTGACGGTTGTGAAAGGATTCCTTCAATTAATGAAAAAGCAGGTCAAAGGTGATCATGAAGAATATTTGAAGATCGTACTAAGTGAATTGGGAAGGGCAGAGGACATCATCAACGATTATTTGAACTTCGCCAAGCCGGAGCTCGAAAAGGTCGAGAAGATCAATGTCAAAGAAGTCCTTTCAGATGTCACCGTCCTCCTCAATGCCTACGCATTGAAGGAAGGGGTTTATCTTGAGGCGGACTTGAAGGAAGACGGGTACTTATTGACAGACCGGAATAAATTGAAACAAGCATTCGTCAATATCATCAAGAATGCCATTGAGGCAACCCCTCCCCAAGGAAGTGTCACCATACATCTGGAAGTCACCCATACACAGGTGATCATCACCATAACAGATACAGGCAAAGGAATGACGAAAGAACAGATCGCACGAATCGGGACACTCTTCTTCACGACAAAGGATCAGGGGACCGGTCTCGGAACATCCGTGTCCATGCGGATCATCGCCGCCATGGGTGGGCATGTCCATTATTCAAGCATTGTGAATAGAGGAACAGTGGCAACGATAAGCCTGCCGTTAAATCAGTCTGCTAAATTTGATTCGAATCTTGAAAATGCTTATATGAATAATCAAAACGCTTAGGGAAAGGACTAAGTGTTTTTTTGTTGAATCAAAAAATCCCTCAGCTCCATTTCCCGTACATACGTTCCATGATAGGATAGAAGATATGAATGATAAAGCCTAACGTGCAGGCGACAATGACCGTTCCGATACCGACAGCCCCGTGGAAGACCATGGCGAGGGTGATGGCAATCGCTTCATTTAGCAAGCGGGAATTGCGCAAGTTTAACCCGAACCGGTGATGGATCGCCACCATGAACGTATCCATGGGGCTTGAAGGGAGCTTGGCTTGAAGATAGATGGAAATCCCAATCCCCAGGAGCAGGATGCCGATCAAGACAAAAGATAGTTGTTGAACAAATCCAATGGGTTCAATTGTTTTGAGACCGGACGTGATCCAGTAATCAACCATCATCCCGATCACAAAGATGGAGAGGGCGGCTAACCATTGGATCCCTTCTTTTAATAAAAGTGCGTTTATGAGGATGAGAATGCATCCATTCATGAAAATGCATGTCCCGATAGAAAGGTGAAGCAGGGTGGATTCCCCGACGGCCAGTGCATCCCAGGGAGCTGCTCCCAAATCCCCTTTGATAATAAGTGACACCCCTAATGATAGAGATAGTAATCCAATGCAATAAAAGATGAATCTTGCCTTCATTCTCCCGAATCCTCCGTTCCGAACAGCTTGTCTAATATATATGTACATCTGAAAAAAGTTAGAATATCAATTTCCTTTGAAAACTGGAGGTGAAACGTACGTGAAGAAAATCATGAAGGTATCCATCAGGGAGTTAGTGGAGTTTGTGTATAAGGAAGGGAGCATCGATCTGAGATTTCAGGCTCGTTCCTCTGCGGTCAACGGCACAAGACTCCATCAGAAACTGCAGAAACAATATAAAGAAGGCGATGAAAAGGAAGTATTCCTGAAAGGAGAGAAAGCAGCCGGTGGTCTCGTCTATCATCTTGAAGGCCGTTGTGATGGCATTCACTATGATGACAGTGAAGTGACCGTGGAGGAAATCAAATCGACGGCAAAAAAACTGGAATTGATTGAAGAAGGAAGCCGGGTTCACTGGGCTCAGGGTGAATGCTATGCATACCTGCTGGCAAAGGAAAAGCAGCTCTCCCATGTGGGTGTTCAATTAACCTATATCGAGGTTGAATCAGAAAGAACGAAGTCATTCAAGCAAATCTATTCCATTGGAGAGCTTGAACGCATCGTGAATGAAACCCTGGTCGCGTATACACCGTTTGCCAATGTGATTCTGACAAATGAAGAAAACAAAATGAAAAGTGTCACCGATCTGATATTTCCCTATCCTTCGTACCGAAAAGGGCAGAAAAAACTTGCAGGTGCCGTATATAAAACCGTATCCGAATCGAAATCCCTTTATGCCAATGCTCCTACGGGAACAGGAAAAACCATCTCCACCCTTTTCCCTGCCATAAAAGCAATGGAAGAAGGGAACAGCAGGTGGTTTTATGTGACGGCAAAGACGATCACCCGTACAGTGGCAGAAGAGGCCCTTCTTCTTTTGGAAAAAGAGGGTCTGGCCCACAGGACGGTTACGATCACGGCAAAAGATAAAATCTGCTTTAAAGAAGAAACAATTTGTCAGAAGGAGTATTGTGAATTTGCAAACGGATATTATGATCGCATTAACGGAGCGCTGATTGATATTTTGACACAGGAAACCATCATCACGCGTCCCATCCTTGAATCCTACGCGAGAAAGCATAAGGTATGTCCTTTTGAATATTCCATCGACCTTTCCTACCTGGTGGACGGAGTCATCTGCGATTATAACTATATCTTCGATCCGAGGGTTTCCTTGAAAAGAATGAGCGATGAAAGTAAGAAAAAGACGAATCTGCTCATAGACGAGGCCCATAATCTGGTAGGAAGGGGAAGGGAAATGTATTCTGCCTCCCTGAAAAAGTCTGCTTTCTTACAAATCAAAAAGATGTACCCTGACCATGACGGGTTGAGGCAGGGAATTACTGCAGTTAATAAACAATTACTGCGATTGAAAAAAGAAGACGGTGCTGACACCCGGGCCGAATTGGATGATCAACTCGTTGAGTCGGTAGTAAGCTTCATTGAAATTGCTGAACAGTGTCTGGGGGAAACGGGCAGGGAATGGTCGGACGAATTTATGCAGTTGTATTTCGATAGCATCAGTTTTGTGAGGATTTCAAATCTCTACTCTGAGGAACATCGTTTTCTCATTGAGCGAAGCTCCCGTGAATTAGAAGTGAAACTTTACTGCATCGATCCATCGAAGCTTATTAAACAGGTTACACGTCCGTATCAATCATCGGTATTTTTCTCTGCTACACTGCATCCGTTTTCGTACTATTTTCAGCAGCTGGGCGGGAGTGAAGAAGATTATCGGTTCCTGATTCCTTCCCCATTTGAGCATAACCAGTGGAAGGTAGGAATCCACCCGATTTCCACCCGATTCAGGGACAGGGAACGGACCCTTCCCATCATTACGCGTTCCATAGAGGAGACGTTCAATGGGTACAAAGGAAATTATCTCGTCTTCTTTTCTTCTTACTCTTATATGCAGGAAGCGTATGACAGGCTGAATAAAGAATCATTGGACGCCGTGGTCCTGATTCAGGAACCGAATATGAGGGAGGGAGAAAGAGAAGAATTCCTCGGGGAGTTCCGGAGTGATAGAGAACAACCCGTTATCGGTCTTGCGGTCCTGGGAGGGATCTTCTCAGAAGGGATCGATCTGAAAGGAGACCGGTTAAAGGGTGTGATCGTGGTAGGGGTGGGGCTGCCCCAGCCTTCTGTGGAACAGGAAATCATCAGGGATTATTTTAATGGCATGGGAATGAACGGGTATGATTATGCCTATGTGTATCCCGGGTTGAATAAAGTATTTCAATCAGGAGGAAGACTCATCCGTTCGGAAGAGGACAGGGGAGTCCTGAAGCTGATCGATGATCGGTATCTGACCCCTAAATACCAGGCTTTATTGCTGGATGAATGGAAAGGGTATCGCATCGTAACGTAAAAAAGACCGCTGAAAACAGCGGTCTTTTATCATTAGTTAAAAGAAGGATCCTTTAACAGACGGTCAAATTCTTCAAGGTGATGCGTTTCATCGGCGATCATATCATCAAGCTTGATGCTGAGCTCAACAAGACCCAATTCCTCGGCTTGTTCTTTACGCTTCTTATAACGCTCAATGGTATCTGCTTCGGCTTTACGGCCTTCTTCCAGCATTTCCTTCACATTATCCGTTTGTTTAACTGCAGCAGGCGTCGTTGTCGGCTGACCACCCAATGTTTTAATCTTTTCAGCAAGGTATAAAGCGTGACCCTGCTCATCAGGAATTTCTTCTTCAAAGAAAGGCTTTAAGATTTGACGATACAAGCCGCTCACTACAGCAGCGTAGTTAGTGTAAAGAATGACTGCCGCATATTCATTGGCTAAATCTTCGTTTAACCCATCAATCAATTCATGTAATTTTGCTTCATCCATGTAAATACCACCCTTTTTCATTGTTGTTATAGAGACTATTTACCCGGGCTGATGTAAAAATAAACATTCCGGCGGGAATCGAATGCCCTTCAAATATTTTGCCTGAAAATGGGGATTCTAATTCTATAAAAGTCAGAGGAGGGATGAGCATGTCTAAGCAGGGTAGGAAGAGTATGGACCAAACTTCTCAACAGCTGGCAAAACAAAAGGCCAAAAACGATGTGGAATTTGCATCTGATACCCAGATGGGAAATTCAGAGGGACAAAGTCAGAAAAAAAGCGGCAGACAAGTAAATAAAAAATAATGGACGAATATCTTTTTCATTGAAAGAAAAACCTATATGTAGAACCAGGAGGTGTAAAGGCATGAGAATTGGTGTTGAACAATCCTTAACTAACGTTGTTGAAGCCTTACGGGCACAGGGGCATGAAGTAGTGGAGCTTAAGCAGGAATCAGATGCAAACGGGTGTGACTGCTGTGTCGTGACAGGAATGGATACAGATGTAATGGGTATTCAAAATGTAGCGACTCAAGGCCCTGTCATCGAAGCAAGCGGACTGAGTGCCGATCAAATCTGCCAAGAAGTCGAAAGCAGACTGCAATAACCCCAACACAAAAGAACAGCCATCAATGGCTGTTCCAGCTTGTAGACAAAGTCTAAGAATTAGACCAAGTCTACAAGCTTTTTTTGTATAATAGAAAGGAATAAAGCTTTTGTGGGGGATAAAAATGTTATCAAAACACACTAAAGAAGGAAGAAATCAAATTGAAATGGTTGCGCTAGATGAACTTGTTCCTGAGGATCATCTAGTTAGGAAAGTTGAACAAGCGATTGATTTTGAATTTATTTATGACTTAGTAGAAGATAAATATTGTTTAGACAATGGGCGGCCTGGTATTGATCCCGTTGTTCTCATTAAAATGGTCTTTACCCAATACCTCTTTGGCATACGCTCCATGCGTCAAACCATCAAAGAAATCGAAACCAACGTTGCTTATCGATGGTTTATTGGGTATTCGTTCAAAGAGAAAATCCCTCACTTTTCAACCTTCGGTAAAAACTACGTTAGGCGCTTCCACGATACGGATCTCTTTGAACAAATTTTCTACCGCATTTTGAAAGAAGCGATGACCAAAGGATTGGTGGATCCATCCGTTGCGTTTATAGATTCTACTCATGTAAAAGCGAATGCGAATAAGAAGAAATTCGAAAAGAAAATAGCCCGAGTCGAAACTAGAACGTATCAGGATCAGCTGGATAAAGAGATCAACATTGACCGAGAGGAACACGGAAAAAAGCCCTTCCCCCCACAGAATAAAGAAGAGTCAAAAGAAATAAAGGTCAGCACGACAGACCCTGAAAGTGGGTATTACGTAAAAGATGAGCGCGAAAAGCTGTTTGCGTATTCTTTTCATACGGCAAGCGACTCCCGGGGTTTTATCTTAGGATCTCTTGTCACGGGAGGAAATGTTCACGATAGTCGGATGTTGGACAAGCTCGTCACTCAAGTCACGGATAAAGTCGGTAAGCCCAGTTCTGTCGCTGTTGATGCAGGATATAAAACACCCCACATCGCTAAATTCCTCATGGACCAAGAAATCAGACCCGTTATGCCTTATACACGGCCGAGAACGAAAGACGGATATCTTAGGAAATACGAATACGTTTACGATGAATATTTTGACTCCTATCTTTGTCCCGAAGGACAAATTTTACCTTACCGTACTACCACAAGAGACGGGTACAAACAATACGCTTCAAATCCTTTGGAATGTAAAGACTGTCCTCTGTTAGAACGTTGTACACAAAGTAAGAATCACACCAAGATGATTCATCGACATGTGTGGCAGGATTACATAGATGAAGTAGAACATTTGAGACATACAGAACTTAATAAAACTCTATATGCGAAACGCAAAGAAACGATCGAACGGGTCTTTGCGGACGCAAAAGAAAAGCATGGCATGCGTTGGACGACCTTAAGAGGTCTTAAAAAAGTTTCAATGCAGGCGATGCTTACATTCGCTGCCATGAATCTTAAGAAGTTGGCAAACTGGACATGGCGAGGGCCATGTCCAGCCTAGAAACAGGAGAAAAATCTTTTAAAATATCAGAAAACCCCACCTTCGGTTAAAGTGAAGGTGGGGTTTGTCTACAGTCTGGAACAGCCATCAATGGCTGTTCTTTTTGTGTCCATCACCCAATCTGGGCAAGAGGCTGGTTTCTCAAGTGCTCGCGCAGGAGGTCAGGAGCAGTTAAAAAGACCAGGCCATTCCCTTCCAAAGTTTTCGGGAATCCAAGTGGTACAGTCCGCTTAATGAGCTGCGCATATACTTCACATTCAGAAAGTTTCCGGTCAAAGGATGCTTGTTCAAATTCTTTGATCAGGGCTAATGCTCCAGAGATGTGGGGAGCTGACATGGAGGTTCCGCTGAGCTTGGCGTATTTTTCTCCGGGAATGGTCGATAGGATTTGTTCGCCGGGGGCCACCAGGTCAACTTCATTGTTGGAATTGGTAAAGTAGGAAGACTTTCTTTGAAGATCGATGGCGCCGACCGAAATGACTTCATTGTAGCAGGCAGGGTAGGAAAATTCATCAGTGCCGCTATTGGAGTCGCCTTCATTCCCTGCAGCGCACACCACGAGGATATTGGCATCCACCGCTTTTTGAATGGCTTCATGCAGAGGATCATAATCCGAAGGCCCCCCCAAAGACATGGAAATGATGTCGACCTTTTGCTCGATGGCATATAGAATACCGTTCACGATCCAATCATACTGACCACTTCCGCGGCTGCCGGCGAGAACTTTAATCACCAGTAAGTCAGCCATTGGAGCCACTCCGATGACCCCGTCACCATTTTCGTTTGCGGCAATTGTCCCAGCCACATGGGTACCGTGTCCGCTGTAATCCGTCACATTATCCTCTGCACCGTCATCATCGTCGGTGAAATTTCGGAATCCTTTCACCCTTCCTGTAAGATCAGGGTGGTTCATATCACATCCCGTATCAAGGATTGCGATGGTGACACCTTTCCCTTTATACCCATTTTTCCACATGCTTGGGGCTTGGATTAAGTCAACGCCTTTAGGAATTTCATTTGCATCCACAATCATTTCGTCCATGAAATAGGGAATTAACCTCATTTCACCTTGCATAGCAATCCCTCCTAAAATAGTGTTGCACACAGGAAAATAAATCAGAAGTTTCTGAAAATATAACATTTTTTGGACAAAATGAAAAGGGATAATAGTAATAGGAAAATAAAACCAGTCATATTTTCTTTCACCTTTGCATATAGGGAGGACTGACCCATCTGATTGAGGGGATGAGCGGGGAGGTCGCTCATTTGGGTGATGAAAATTTAAACAAACGTTTGAATAACGGTACGAACCCTTGATAGGAAAAGGATTTTCGATGTTAAACAAACGTTTGGTTAAAATCACTGTTCCAGGTTTTTCATCATGTCGCCCCGGGTTCCAACATAAAATAAGGTGAAGAAAGGGGGCACACGGATGAATTATTATCAATATGGCTATCCTGCCTATTCCCATTACCGAAATGCTCCGAACATGGCATACGCTCACATTCAGGGTGGTCCACTCGCTCCAGGGCTCAAAGGATATGTGTTTTTTCGGGAAGTGCAAAATGGTGTTGAAGTATTTGCCGAGGTGACAGGTTTACCTTCCTATAAAGAAGGAGAGGGTGATCAAAAGCCGATCGGTCCCCACGGATTTCACCTCCATGAAAAAGGGGTATGTGAAATAGGGGAACCCAATGAACCATTCACGTCTGCAGGAGGGCATTGGAATCCGACCAACCAGCCGCATGGGAATCATGCAGGGGATTTTCCTGTTTTGTTTTCAAATGACGGCTACGCAAAGATGTCCTTTTTCACGAATAAATTCAACGTGAAAGATGTGATAGGGAAGGGTGTCATCATTCATCAAAACCCGGATGACTTCAGGTCACAGCCTTCAGGAGATGCAGGGAAACGATTGGCGTGCGGAGTGATCATGGGGTATGGAGCATCATAAAGAAAAGGGTTGACCCGCGGCTCGGGTCAACCCTTTTGTATGTCCTGGGAGGGGTTAAAACACTCCCAGGACATCAAGCATGACGAATAGTATTAACACCGGCGCCACAAAGCGGATCAAGAAGAACCAGGTTTCAAACAATCCCCGTTTCAACCCGCTGCCCTGCTTCAATTCATCATATAAAGCAGTTTTCTTCATTTTGAGCGGTACAAAGAGAGCTATGAGCAATGATCCGATGGGAAGCAATACATTACTTACTGTAAAGTCGGCTAAATCAAAGATGGTTTTCCCAAACAATGTGATATCACCAAGTACCCCGAAAGATAAAGCCGATGGGATACCGCAAACGAAGATGGCGAGACCGATGATCCACGACCATTTCGTACGCTTTCCGGGGTCCCCCTTCGAAATGACCGATACGATGATCTCAAGCATCGAGAACGCTGAAGTCAATGCTGCGAACAAGAATAGTACAAGGAATGCGATAAAGAAGAGCATCCCGAAAGGAAGCTGACTGAACACAGTGGGCAGTACATTAAATAGCAGCACCGGACCTGCGCCGGGCTCCAGATCAAAAGCGAATACTGCCGGGAAAATCGCAAGTCCAGCCAGTAATACGATGAAGATATTCATCGCCACGATCGAAATGGCCGAACGGGGAAGACTTTGTGTTTTCGGAAGATATGAGCTGTATGTCACCATCACCGAAACCCCGACACTTAACGTAAAGAACGATTGACCCATCGCCTCTAAAATCGTCTGTGACGTTACTTTGGAAAAGTCCGGCTGGAGCAGGAATGTAACTCCTTCCGCTGCACCATCAAGGGTCACTGCGCGGATCACTAACAAAATGAAAAGAATGAATAATGCCGGCATCATAATTTTACTTGCGAGTTCAATCCCTTTTTCAATCCCCTTGGCCACCACGATGATGGTCATCAGGATGAAGAGGAGCTGGACGAACACACTTATCCCGGGGTTTGATATCGTTGCCCCGAATACTTCTGCGTATTGATCTGAAGAAAGGCCGTTTAATTGTCCTGTAACAGCTTTGAATAAATAAACGACGATCCATCCCCCGATGACACTGTAGAAGGAAAGCAGAATGAAGGATGTGACCATCCCGAGGACCCCCACCCAGTGCCATTTGGTCCCGGGAGCAATCTTTCGGTACGAATCCACCGCATTGCTTCCCGCCGTACGTCCGATTGAGAATTCAGCCAGTAATAATGGAAGGCCGAGTATTAAAGTAAATAAAATAAAGATCAGGAAGAATGCTCCGCCTCCATTTTCACCGGCAATATAAGGGAATTTCCATATGGCCCCCAATCCGATGGCAGACCCGGCTGCCGCCAAAATAAAGCCGATTTTCGATGACCATTGTTCACGCTGACTCATTCTCATACTCCTTTCGGTTATTATTGACGTGTGAGGGTAATTTCTGACCAAATAAAAAAATCGCCCCTACATATCGTAGGGACGATTTGAATATCGCGGTACCACCCTAGTTATGAGAAAATGTTTCTCATCACTCTTCACACATAACGGTCTTACCCGTCTTTTGATCTCGTCAAAAGAAGCTCCGGAATCGAAATTCGCTTCATCTATGTACCGGTTCACACCAACCACCGGCTCTCTTAAACAGGGAAATGTCCGCTACTAGTTTCCTTCAAAGCTTATTCAATATTAGGTTATACAATTTTTATCATGAATCAAAACAACTTGTCAATCTATTTTGGGAAAAGTAGTGAGAATTGTCTGGAATTGATGGTGGTTTTTGGTTTGGTGATGATTGTGTACCTGGTCCATATAGGAGGGGATGTACCTGGTACAAAAAGGGCAACTTGTACCAGGTACAAGCTGATTCCCATCCATTGAAACGTCCAGCCATTGAGTTCGCCCCTCTTCTCAAGTAAAATAAAGAAAAAATGGACTGAAAAGGTGTTTTGCATGAAATCATATATCATCATTGGGGGAGGCATTCTCGGGGCTTCCGCAGCGTATCATCTTGCGAAAGCAGGAGCGGATGTCACGATTATTGACCGGAATGACCCTGGACAGGCAACGGATGCAGCGGCAGGGATCGTCTGTCCATGGCTTTCACAGCGCAGGAATAAAGTGTGGTATCGCCTGGCAAAGGGTGGGGCGAAGTATTATCCGAGCATCATAGGACAGTTAGAAGCAGACGGAGAAACTGAAACAGGTTATAAACGTGTGGGGGCCATCAGCCTCCACACGGATGTGAATAAGCTCCATAAAATGATGGAGAGAGCAGAGAAACGCAGGGAGGATGCTCCGGAAATCGGTGAACTGACGCTTCTGACTTCAGAAGAAACACGTCAGCGCTTTCCGCTGTTATCAGAAGAGTTCCAGGCTGTTCACGTAAGCGGCGCAGCCCGGGTGGATGGCAGGGCAATGCGGGATGCGCTCTTGAACGGGGCTAAAAAGAACGGAGCAACACTACGACAAGGGGATGCCGGATTGTTACACGAAAAAAACAGGGTCACCGGTGTCCAGATAGCGGATGAAGTGCTTCGGGCGGATGGAGTGATCGTAACTGCCGGTGCCTGGGCAAAGGAACTCTTTCAGCCTCTCGGAATAGACTTTCTTGTAACCTCCCAGAAAGCCCAAATCCTCCATCTGGAAATAGGAGGGGGAGAGACGGGTGAATGGCCCGTCGTCATGCCTCCGAATGATCAATACCTCCTTGCCTTCCCCGAGGGGAAAGTCGTGGCTGGAGCCACACATGAAAACGATGTGGGCTTTGATCACCGGGTGACAGCGGGCGGTCTATACGAAGTCCTTCAGAAGGCAACGGCTGTCGCACCTGGGATTGGAGACGCGGCAGTAGTGGAAACGAGAGTCGGATTCAGGCCGTTCACTCCTGGATTCCTTCCGGTTTTCGGACCGGTACCGGGGCTGGATGATGTCTGGGTGGCAAATGGTCTTGGGGCATCGGGTTTGACGGTTGGTCCATACCTTGGATCGGAACTTGCCAAACTGGTGATGGGTGAAACGACTGAACTTGATCCCGCTGACTATGACGTAGCCGGGGCCCTCGGGTAAGCGTTAGTAAAAAAACACCAGCTCATTTCCCCCTATCTTCTAAGCAAAAGGACCCTTATAATAGAGAGAGCGAATTTTAGTATAGAAAGAAAAGGTGTTTACGACATGAGTTTATTAACAGTCAAAAATTTAACCCACGGTTTCGGTGACCGTGCGATTTTTAATGACGTTTCTTTCCGTTTGTTGAAGGGTGAGCATATCGGCTTGATCGGTGCCAACGGAGAAGGAAAGTCTACATTTATGAATATCATTACAGGAAAGCTTGAGCCCGATGAAGGAAAAGTCGAATGGGCGAAGCGGATCCGCATCGGTTATCTGGATCAGCATGCGAAGCTGAAGCAGGGGATGACGATCCGGGATGTATTGAAGACGGCCTTTCAATACCTCTTTGATATGGAAACGGAAATGAATGAGCTTTTCGCCAAGATGGGGGAAGCTACCCCTGAAGAACTGGAAGAATTACTTGAGGAAACCGGGACCCTTCAGGATGCACTGACGAATAATGATTTCTACATCATTGATGCCAAGGTGGAAGAAATCGGCCGTGGACTTGGGTTGGATGATATCGGATTGGATAAGGATGTCCACGATTTAAGTGGAGGGCAGCGGACGAAAGTATTGTTGGCAAAGCTTTTACTTGAGAAGCCGGATATTTTATTACTCGATGAGCCTACCAACTATCTTGATGAGCAGCATATCAATTGGTTGAGACGTTACCTGCAGGAATACGAAAATGCCTTCATCCTGATTTCTCATGATATCCCGTTCTTAAATAGTGTCATCAATTTGATCTACCATATGGAAAATCAGGAATTGAATCGCTATGCGGGGGACTATCACGAATTCAAGCGTGTCCACGAAATGAAGAAGCAGCAGCTTGAGTCAGCTTTCAAGAGACAACAACAGGAAATATCGGAGCTGAAGGATTTCGTGGCCCGCAATAAGGCCCGTGTATCCACCCGTAACATGGCCATGTCCCGTCAGAAGAAGCTTGATAAGATGGATATGATCGAACTGGCTGCGGAAAAGCCGAAGCCGGAATTTCATTTTAAACAAGCGAGAACCGCAGGCAGGGTCATCTTTGAAACGAAGGATCTTGTGATCGGGTACGATGAACCGTTATCAAAGCCTCTCAACCTCAAGATGGAGCGCGGGCAGAAGATTGCTCTATCAGGAGCCAACGGAATCGGGAAGACGACTCTATTACGGAGCATCCTCGGGGAAATCAAACCGATCTCCGGTTCAGTGGAGCTGGGTGATTATCTTCATATCGGTTATTTCGAGCAGGAAATCAAATCAAAGAACAATAACACGTGCATCGAAGAGGTATGGAATGAGTTTCCTTCCATGAACCAGGCAGAAGTACGTGCAGCACTTGCTAAATGCGGATTGACGACGAAGCATATCGAAAGCAAGGTAGAAGTGCTGAGCGGTGGGGAAAAAGCAAAGGTACGCCTATGCAAATTGATGAACAAGGAATCGAACGTCCTTGTATTCGATGAACCGACCAATCACTTGGACGTTGAGGCTAAGGAAGAGTTGAAGCGGGCATTGAAGGAATACAAAGGAACCGTGCTCTTAATCAGCCACGAACCTGACTTCTATCAGGATGTAGCGACGGAAGTATGGAACTGTGAAGACTGGACAACGAAATTGTTTTAATGAAAAAAGCCGAACCCCGCAAGTTACGGGATTCGGCTTTTTTTGCGTTATTATAGTTATTCCTCCAACACAGACTCCAACGAAGAATACCCACTCTCCTCTAACCGGAGATCATCAAAGCTGTGCTTCATGTGAAGATCAATCAATTCCAGCAGCGTCTGCTGATCCCTGTTTTCAATGGCCTTCACCATTTCCTCATGTTCCCGGAAACGGACATTTTCCCCAGGTTCAACATGATAAAACACATCAAATAAAAACAAATAGACATTGGACTGGGTAAGCATTTCATCCATATAGCGGATCAGAAACTTATTTCCGCTTACCTCCGCAAGGAACAAATGGAATTGCTTATTAAGCTCGACGTATTTTAACAAATCCTTTTGTCTATACGTTTCCTGTTCTTCTTCCAGAAACGAATAAAGCTTAGGTATATCGGATTTTCTAACTTTAGGAAGGCCGTACTTTACAGTCAGGAATTCGATTTCTTTCCTCAATTCAAAAAAAGAAATGATCTCTTCCCTGGTAGGATGGACGACGAATGCGCCGCGATTCGGTATGATCTGAACCAGCCCCTCTGCTTCCAGCCGTTTCAACGCATGTCGGATAGGGGTCCTGCTTACAGCCATCTTCTGAGAGATGATTTGCTCGACCAGCTGGGTACCGGGTGCGATCTTCCTCGCCAATAGCGCGTCCTTCAGATGGCTATATACTTTTCGTTCTGTGGTCTGTCTTTTCTTCACGGTCATCATCCATTCAATCGAATATTTCCTTTTCCTATCATATATGAAAAAGGGGCCGAACCAAAATCAGGTGCCTTCTATCCGAAGACACCTGACTTGCGAAACAGCCATTTAAGCAAATGATTTAAAGTTATTTCCCCAGATTTCGTTCATGCTGTGAACCGTAATGAATGCTTTCTCATCGGTCGATTGGATATATGATTTCAATTTGGAGAAGTCTTTGCGTCCGACAATGGTCGTGATGACTTCTTTCTGATCATCGGAAAAGGCTCCCTTGGCCGAATGGACGGTGGCCCCTCTTTCCAGGTCACCAACGATGTACTCCTTGATTTCTTCACTGTGTTCGCTGATGATGACCACTTCTTTGTTTTCATTGAAAAATTGAAGCGTGCGGTCAATCATCATCCCCTTGAGCAACAAACCAAAGAATGCATATAGTCCGACCTGCAGTCCGAAGAACCAGGCAGACGCAAGGACAATCAGAACATCCGAAGCAAGAACGGCACGTCCCAGTTCCAGTCCGGTGAATTTGTGGATGATTTTTGCCAGGACGCCGGTACCTCCGGCGGAAGCACCCTGGTTAAAGATCATGGCGACTCCGATGGCTCCAATCAGCGTCCCGATGACAATTTGAATCAGGACATCATGACCGATTGGGTTGCGGAGAGGATGGAACATCTCCAACCCCCACACCATTCCGCTGAGTGAAAGACTGGCGAACACGGATTTCAATCCGAAACTTGGGCCGATCAATAGCAGGCCGAGAACGAATAATAACATGTCCAGTGTAAACATGATGACGCCTACAGGTAAGTCCATGAATTGAGAAATCACGATGCCGGCTCCGCTCGTGCCTCCCGTACCCACCTTATTGGGTGAGAGAAAGAAATGTATATTCAATGCGATTAAAAACGCACCAAGAGATATGTTTAACAAAGATTGAACTTGTTTCATCATGGAGCACGCTCCTTTTGAATTGCGGTAGTTTGAAAAACAATCAACCCGATTATAAAGAGTGTATAACCCCATGTAAATGATAAATTCTTATGAAAGCATTTACGTATAAAAGTTTTTATAATGCATGTTTTCTGATATTTTTGCTGCCGAAAATAGGGGAGAAAAAAATATTGACTTTTTTACATAAGGTGATTAATATTTAAACAGGTTAAATATTAAATGGTTGAATAGAAATGGGGGATGATCTTGGACCTGGAACAGATCCAGCACTCTTATATAGATCGCTTGTTTACAGCATTTCACGTAACGAATCGCCATATTCAGCAGGAAATGGCGGTTGCATTGAAAGATATGAATTTAACGGGTCCTCAGTTTTTCATACTATATCTTTTGTCGACTTCAGAAGATATGAAATCGACGGAGCTTGCTGAGAAGTTAGATGTTAAGCCCAGTGCGATCACGGTCATGATCGATCGATTGCTGAAGAACGATTTTGTATCAAGGCATAGAGACGAAAGCGACCGCCGGATTGTAAAGTTACAGCTTACGACAGACGGGCGAGAGGTTTTCGAGAGTGCGAAAAAGGTGAGGAGGGGGATCTTCTCCCGATACCTGTCCTATCTTGAAGAAGAAGATGTGGAACAACTTGTCACCATCTATGAAAAGCTCGCTGCAGCCGTTGAGAACAATACAGAAGAATAAGGAGAGAAACATATGTCAGTACAACCAGGGATAAATAAACGTTTAGTTCTGACCGGCCTGATCATCGGTATGTTCTTTAGTGCCCTTGAACAAACGGTGGTCGGGACGGCGATGCCGACAATCATCGCAGAATTGAACGGGTTTTCCATTTTTGCGTGGGTGACCACGGCTTATTTGATCACTTCCACAACGGTTACACCGATCGTGGGTAAATTATCGGATTTGTATGGCAGACGATTATTGTATTTAATCGGAGTCATCATCTTTATTATCGGGTCAGGTCTATGTGCCACGGCCACTTCCATGGAGCAGCTCGTGCTGTACCGCGGTCTTCAGGGGATCGGCGGAGGGATGATCATGCCATTATCCCAAACCATCATCGGAGATATCTTCACCGCTGAGCAGCGTGCAAAATGGCAGGGTGTGTTCGGGGCTTTATTCGGATTGAGCTCGGTCATCGGCCCGTTCATTGGCGGCTTCATTGTCGATACGATCAGCTGGCACTGGATTTTCTTGATCAACGTACCATTTGGCTTATTATCGGCCCTTTTATTATTCATCGGTTTGAAATATGAAAATGTCGGTCGCCCGACGGATAAGGTAAGCATTGATTACCTGGGAATCATCACCCTGATCCCGGCATTGGTCCTCTTATTACTAGGACTGAATTTCGGTGGGGATAAATTCGAGTGGGTGTCAGGAACGAGCTTCATGCTATTTGGCGGATCCATCGTCTTGCTTCTGGTATTCGGGTTCATTGAAAACAAAGCGAAGGAACCGATTCTCGATTTAAGCCTGTTTAAAAACCGGGTCTTTGCCACAACGAATGCTTTAGGGTTCCTTCTCGGATTAGGAATGTTCGGTGCGATCATGTTCGTACCGATGTTCATGCAGGGGATCCTCGGGGTGACGCCTACTCAAGCGGGATCTACCATGACACCGATGATGATCGCCTTGATCACGGCGAGTATCATCGGCGGAAGATTATTATTAAGATTGCGATATCGTACAGTCCTGACGGCAGGGATGCTGATCACCGTGGTTGGATTCTTCCTGATGAGTACGATGGGTCCTGAATCGAAGGAATATACAGCGTATATGTACATGATCGTGATGGGATTCGGAATGGGTCTTGTCATGCCGACCCTTATGATCGCGGTTCAAAATGAATTCCCTAAATCGAGGCTGGGAGCCGTCACCTCTTCCGCAACGTTCTTCCGGTCCATCGGGGGGACAATCGGAATCACCGTATTAAACGCTGTGATGAATCAATCCCTTCAGGAAAATATGAAGGATGTAGCGGCACAGCAGGATAATCCTGCGGCAGCTCAGATCCTTGGCGGATTAAGCGAAAAGACGGATGCGCTATTCGGACTCCTCGTGACCCCGGGGTTACTGGAAGTACCGAAAGAAATCGGCAGCATCGTGATTGCATCGATTGAAACCGCATGGTCCGATGCGTTCACAACCGTCTTCTTAACTGGCCTGATCTTCATTGCGATCGGTGTCGGAGTGGCCCTGTCGGTTGGAAACGGGAAGATTAAACGTGACAAAGAATTACAGGAAGAAGCTGAGAAGGAAGAGACAATCCTTAAACCGGCTACTGAATAAGATGGAAAGAGCCTGCCTTGGAGGAATTCGAGGCAGGCTTTTTTATATTTAATTGTTTTTTCGGACCTCATACAAATGAAACGACAATCCAAATGGATCCGATATCATTTCACTTTTCGAATGATAGACATGATCTACCCTGCAGCCGCTGTCCAGGAGCTTTTGCTTACTTCTATCAAAATCATCCACAGCGAACTCGAAATGCACGGTGTTATGATCACTATCTTCAATGAAGAAATTCCGCCCATTCATCGAGAACTTTGTTTCCTTTTGTCCCTGCTCTTCAACCTTCATTCCAATGATATTCGTGTAAAATTGAATCGCTTCATGGTAATGCTTCACTCCAACTGCAACATTATGAGTGAGCTGAAAGGATGAACGAAGGTTATGCTTCAGCTGAGGGACAAAATCTTCAGATGGAGCATGTAATAAATCCAGTAAAGAATAAATGACGCAATATTCGTCTCCGGGCCCGAAGTAAGCAGAGCTGCAATGATAAATCATGCCTTCTTCATTTTTTTTGAAAGTGGATACTCCAGGCATGGAGGTTTTCCCGTTTTTAAACCCGAGATCTTGTGAAAAAGTGTTTTCTTTCGATGATACAAGTGGAAAGGCCCACCCTTTTGAAGCTGCAAAGTCTTCTTGAACGGCCGGGTCGTCTGGAGAGGATAGCACAAATTCACAACGACTTAACAAATGATGATACACCCCATTAAAGCCATCTCCCCACATGGAACAATAGCGACAATTCCTCCCCATATTATGGATGATGATAAGTTCATCCTTGTCTTTGAAAAGTTCCTCCAATGTAACGGTTTGTTGATCAGTTGTTAAAAAGAGGTAGTTTTCAACCTTTTGCGGCGCTTGTTCTTTGCGTAGCTGTGCAAGCTGCCTTTTCTTTTCCATGATTTCCAACTCTAATGCCTGTATTTCCTTCGTTCCTTCAAAAGTGGTCATATTATTGCCTCCTATTTGAACGTGTCATATGTAAGATTCTGTATTTGTATGAGATGTCCTTCTTTTCAGGAAATAGATTGTACCTTGCCTTGCCGTCAACAAATGTACTTTAATTAAATTTTCTGAAAATATATTGACAATTTTCAGCAGACACGTTATCTTTTGAGTAGTTGAATATAACACATATTTTTATAAACGAATTAATAACGTTATATAAATATATTTTTATATCATATCAGGGAGGCCGATACTTTGATTTTGCATGAGATTGAAACCGCCGGTCGAACGCAAATGGAGCGCCTTCAACTAGAGAGACTGCAACATGTTGCTTCAGTCGTTTATGAGAAAGTTCCCTTTTACCGGGAACAGTTTGAGAGAAGGGGCATCAAGCCGAAGGACATAAAGTCTTTGTCAGACTTAAAAATGTTACCGCTTACAATCAAGAAAGACCTTCGGGATCATTATCCATTCGGCCTGTTTGCCGTAGAGCGCGAGGAAATGGTAAGGGTTCACGCTTCAAGCGGTACGAGCGGGAAGCCCACTGTCGTAGGCTATACCCAGAATGATATTGATATGTGGGGCGGAATCGTTGCACGGGCAATCAGCATGGCAGGCGGGAAACCGGGGGATGTCCTGCATAACGCATATGGATATGGTTTATTTACCGGGGGCCTTGGCCTTCATTATGGTAGTGAGAAGCTCGGGATGATCACAGTTCCGGTGTCAGGAGGGAACATGTCCAGGCAGATCACATTATTGGAAGACTTCAAGCCGTCCATCATATGCGGTACGCCTTCTTACGTTCTCAATTTAGCTGAATCCATGGAGGCACAAGGAAAGGATCCGGCGTCCCTTTCTGTGAAATATGGAATCTTCGGGGCCGAGCCTTGGTCAGATTCAATGAGGAAGACGCTGGAGCGGAAGATGGATATTAAAGCATGCGACATTTACGGGTTAAGTGAAGTCATCGGGCCCGGGGTTGCCATGGAATGTCATGAAGCACGGGACGGTCTTCATATTGCAGAGGATCATTTCCTTGTGGAAGTCATTAACCCTGATACATTAGAGACCCTGCCGGAAGGCGAAGTAGGGGAGCTTGTGTTTACAAGCTTGACGAAGGAAGCCTTTCCGATCATCCGGTACAGGACCGGCGATATCGCTTCGATTCAGCACGGAACATGCTCATGTGGACGAACCACGGTGAAGATGTCCAGGGTGAAAGGAAGAGTCGATGACATGCTCATCATCAGGGGTGTGAACGTGTTTCCATCGGAAATGGAGCATTTTCTGCTTCAGATAAGTGAACTTGCACCCCATTATCAAGTCCATTTAAAGAAAAAAGGGGCACTGGATTTGGTGGAGCTGCAGGTCGAGGTGACGGATGAATGTTTCAATGGGGTATCGAACGACTTACATCATGACCGTCTGAGTGAACTGGAAAGAAAAGTGAAGAGCCTGATGAAAGATCGTTGCTATGTTTCCATGGATGTCAAAGTGAGAGCTCCCAGGGAAATCCCCCGCTCGGAAGGTAAAGCCATCCGGATTGTCGATTTTAGGGGAGAAGCCATTCTTCAATAAATTTTTTTGAGAAAAATACCTATCACACGATTTCAGTATAACGTTGAAATGGTGTGATGAAGGAGGGACTGTAATGAGTGACGTATTAACCAATCAACCATTGACGGATGATGAGCGTATGGCTCATTTTATGAAAAAGATCGAAAATGACGAAAAGATAGAAGCCGATGATTGGATGCCGGATGAATACCGGAATGCACTGATCAAGCTGATCTCCATGCACGGCATCAGTGAAATCATGGGGGCGCTCCCTGAGAAGGAGTGGGTTCCGAAAGCACCTACCCTCAGAAGAAAACTGGGGATCATGGCGAAGGTTCAGGATGAAATGGGGCACGGACAGCTTCTGCTTCGTGTAGCGGAGGATTTGATGAAGCCTTACGGGAAAACGAGAGAGCATATCATGAGGGATTTGTTTTCCGGAGATTTAAAGTTTCATAACGTCTTTCATATGGAGGCACCGACCTGGGGGGATGCAGGATTGATTGGCTGGCTTGTGGACGGGGCGGCGATCATCACGCAAACGAATATGCTTCATGCTTCCTACGGACCGTACGCCAGGGCGCTGAAGAGGATTTGTGCCGAGGAGGTATTCCATGCCCAGCATGGTGAGGCCATCATCATGGCCCTAGCAGAAGGAACACCGGATCAGAAGGCATTGGTTCAGGATGCGGTGGACCGTTGGTGGGAATCGCTTCTGATGTTCTTTGGACCAGGTGATGCGAAGACGACGGGCTCTTCCAAGCAGGATATCACCATCAAGTACAACATCCGGACGAAAACGAATGAACAGCTTCGTCAGGACTTTTTCACGAAATATGTTCCAAGGATGCTGTCATTGGGACTGACGCTCCCGGATGAAACCATGTACTTTGATGAAGAACAGGACTTATGGATCTATAAGCAGCCCGACTGGAGCCGCTTTAAGGAAATCATCCGCAACAACGGACCGAAATCGAAGGACCGCCTCCGTTTAAGGGAATTATCCTACGATAACAATGCGTGGGTCCGGGAAGCGTTAAGCCCTGGTGACCGAGTAAGTTAGAAGGGAATGAGATGAGATGTCAGACAAGGGTCAGAACTTTTATCAGGAATTTGAAGTGTTCAGTAAACGGTCGGACGGAGCACAGATGCAGCATCAGTTCAGTCTGCTGGCTCCCAACCATGAGCTTGCCATGGTGATGGCTCAGGAGAATTTCATGAGACGGGAGCCTGTTTCGGATATATGGGTCGTGAAACGGTCGGATGTCCGGATGATGACGCCTGAAGAAAGAGAGAGCGTCTCCCGCCTTGATAATAAAGATTACCGTAACGCCAAGGGCTACGGCTATTTGAAAAAGAAGTGGAGACAGTACGAACAGGAAATGCTTGATGAGAAAGAAATCATGTCGTGGGGAGAGTTGGTGAAGAAGAAATGAACGTGAAACGTCCACAGGATATTCCGAATGCTGATTACAGGGAAGCCCTCTTGAGCCTCTTATATCAACTGGCTGATGACGATTTCATCCTTGCTTACCGGGGATCTGAATGGCTGGGGCTCGCTCCCCATATCGAAGAAGATGTCGCGTTTTCTTCCATCAACCAGGACACCATGGGACATGCGACCATGTTTTATCAGCTGCTTGAAGAATTGGGAGAAGGGGATCAGGACCATCTCGCCCATGGTCGGAAAGCGGCAGAAAGAAGAAATGCCATTCTCCTTGAAGAAGTGAATGGACCCGGAAACTACATGGAAGAACCACGTTATGATTGGGCCTTTGCAGTGGTGCGGCATTATTTTTACAGTGTAGCAAAAAAAGTGCGGATCGATGCACTTAAGAATTCTTCCTATGAACCACTTGCCGAGATGGCCGTCAAGATCAACACTGAATTGTACTATCACCTGCTTCACTGGAAAACCTGGTTCATACAGTTGATGAATGCCGGCGGGGAAGCAAGGGAGCGCATGAAAAAGGCAATGGAAAGAGTACTGGGAGAATTCGGGGGAGTCCTGACCCTTGGGCCAAGGGGGAAAGAAATGTCCCTTATGGCTTTGATCGAAGGGGAGGAAAGTTTAACAAAACGTTGGGAGCTCGCACTCGAGCCGGTCTTCAGGTCCTGTCAACTCTCCTTTCCACCGATTGTAGGCATGAAAAAGGGGAATGGACGCTTAGGTGAACACACCCCTGAACTGGATACGGCACTTTCGACCTTAAGCGAAGTCTATCAAACAAATCCGGCTGCAAGCTGGTAAAGGATGAGGGAAAATGACTGCAACCGTTTTAGATGTTCTTCAAACAGTGAAAGATCCTGAAATCGATTCCATCAGCATTGTGGACCTCGGAATGGTCAATCGCGTCGATCAACAGGCAGGGAATGTTGTGATCGAACTTCTTCCCACTTTTGTAGGCTGTCCTGCACTGGACATCATTAAAGGCAATGTGGAGAAGGCGTGCAGGGAACAACTGGACGTCCGAACCGTACAGGTGGAGTTCGTCTATTCTCCGCCATGGACATCGGATCGACTGACGGTGAATGGACGGGAGCGGCTGAAGGAATTCGGCATTGCGCCTCCGCCGGAACATTTTACAGGGGAAGAAGATTGGGAGATTCACTGCCCGTACTGTGATTCCCCCTATACATCCATGGAGAACCTGTTCGGGCCAACCGCCTGCAGAAGCATCCTCTACTGTAAACAATGCCGGAACCCGTTCGAAGCCATGAAACCTATATCCACGATGATGTGAAAAATCTAGTAAACTACTGAAAATCAAAGGAGAGATTCCATTATGGTAAAACTAATCGCGTTATATAAGCACCCTGAAAACAAAGAGACATTCGATGAACATTATTTCAACACCCACGGTCCGATCACAGCGAAGATCCCTGGCTTGAAGAAGATGGACGTCACTCGCATTGTCGGATCTCCGATGGGTGGGGAAGGCAAATATTACTTAATGTGTGAAATGTACTATGAAAGCCATGAAGCACTGAAGGCAGCCATGAAATCCGACGAAGGAAAAGCTTCCGGGAAGGACCTTATGGGCTTTGCCGCAGATCTTGTCACCCTTATGATCGGCGAAGAAGTGAATGAATAAAGAGTACGAATATATCGTTGTGAGCGAGAGGGACGGACTTGGTTTCATCGAACTGAACAGACCGAAAGTCCTGAACGCCATCAATCGTCCCATGGTATCGGAACTGGTCCATGCAATCGAAGCGTTTGACCGGAACGACAATGTGAAAGTGATGGTGTTATCCGGCAGGGGGAGAGCGTTCGCCGCAGGAGCTGACATCGATGAAATGGCAGAGGACGGGGCCATTGATCTGGAGCTCTTGAATCAATTCACCGAATGGGACCGCCTTGCCTGGATCAAGAAGCCGATCATCGGAGCGGTCCAGGGGTTTGCGTTAGGCGGAGGATTTGAGCTTGCCCTCTGCTGTGACCTATTATTCGCAACGGAGGATGCAAGCTTCGGTTTTCCCGAAGTGAATCTTGGGGTCATGCCGGGAGCAGGCGGGACACAAAGGCTCACGAAGCTGATCGGGAAATCCCGTGCCATGGAATGGTTGTTATCAGGAGACATGTTTACAGCCGCCCAAGCACTCCAATGGGGAGTCATCAACCGGACGATTCCTAAAGAGTTATTAATGGAAGAAACAGAGAAATTTGCGAGGAAACTGGCTGCCAAGCCTCCGCTTTCCCTTCGCTTGATCAAGGAGTCTGTACATAAAGCCGTGGATTCCTCGATTTATGAAGGAATGCAGTATGAGCGTAAGAACTTCTATCTCCTTTTTGCCTCTGAAGATCAGAAAGAAGGCATGAAGGCTTTCGTGGAAAAACGCAAACCTGATTTCAAAGGAAAATAAGGAGGCTGCAGGATGTTTGAAACGATTACCTATGAAGTGAAAAATAACGTAGCCTGGATCACCCTGAATCGTCCCGATAAGCTGAATGCCTTCATCCGTCAACTGAATCTCGAAATCCAAAAGGCGATAAAAGAGTCTTCACGAAATGAAGAAGTGAGGGCTATCGTCATCACAGGGGAAGGCAGGGCCTTTTGCTCGGGGCAGGATCTGAGTGAAGTGGATGAAAGCATGGACCACGGTGAAGTGCTGCGAAATAATTACGGGCCGATGGTGAAGGAAATCGAGCAGTGTGAAAAACCTGTCATCGCCGCTGTCAATGGAGTGGCCGCAGGAGCGGGATTTAGTCTGGCGCTGGCTTGTGATTTCAGGCTCGTGTCAGAGAAAGCGAGCTTCGTTCAGGCATTTGTGCATGTCGGACTCGTTCCGGATTCAGGAAACCTTTATTACTTATCAAATATTGTTGGATACGCCAAAGCACTTGAGCTTGCCGTATTCGGCGAGAAGATCAAGGCAACGGATGCTGAAAAACTTGGTCTCGTCACGAAAATCATCACAGTGGATGAGTGGCAGGAAGAGACGGCTGCCTTTGCCGAAAGGATAGCCTCCATGCCAACGAAGGCAATCGGCTTGATGAAGCGCTTATTAAAGGGAAGTGCCGATCTATCCTTCAACGAATACTTAGAAAAAGAAGCCTGTGCCCAGCGGATCGCAGGTAGGACTGAGGATCACCGCGAAGGCGTGACAGCCTTTATGGAGAAAAGAAAACCAGCCTTTCACGGAAAATAATTCAATCAAAAAGGAGATGGAGTTATGTCTACAGTAAAAGAGCAAAGCTTTGAAGTCCTTGAAATGAAAAGAGAGCATTATTCATTGGTGATCAACGGTCAGCGTATGGAAAGCACGTCTGGGGAAACCTTCACGACGTACAACCCTGCAACAGGTGAAGCGATCGCAACCGTATCACTTGCTTCAGTGGAAGATGCGGGAAAAGCGGTGGAGGCAGCAAGGAATGCATTCGACTTCGGTAAGTGGAAGAAGTTCCCGATCAATAAGCGTTCCCGTGTGCTCAATAAAATTGCCGGCATTATGAGATCCCGTTTCAATGAACTTGTTTCCCTTGAAATCATGGACAGCGGGAAATCGTTATCTGCGGCACAAGGTCAAGTGATGCAGGCAATCGAAGACTTTGAATTCTATGCAGGTGCGATCGTAGGTCACCGTGGATCGGTCAATAACGTACCGGGTCAATTCACAAACGTCGCAGAGAAAGAACCGGTCGGTGTCTGTGCTCAGATCATCCCTTGGAATTATCCACTGATGATGGCCGCATGGAAAATTGCACCGGCTATCGCAGCAGGCTGCTCGGTAGTAGTGAAACCGGCGACGCTCACACCACTTACGGCCATCGTCCTAGGTGAAATCTGTATAGAAGCGGGAGTACCTGAAGGGGTCGTCAACATCATCCCGGGTGCAGGTTCTTCTGTCGGTAATTACTTGGTGGAGCATGAAAAGGTAGATAAAGTGGCCTTCACCGGTTCCACTCCGATCGGGAAGAACATCATGGAAAAAGCGTCTCAAACGTTAAAAAGAGTCACTCTTGAATTAGGCGGGAAATCCCCTAATATCGTGTTTGAAGATGCAGATGTGGATGCTGCTGTGGATGGTTCCCTATTCGGAATCTTCTATAATACAGGGCAATCCTGTGAAGCGCGTTCCAGATTATATGTGCACGAAGATATCTACGATGAGTTCATGGAGAAGTTCGTTGAGAAGACGAAGAAGCTGAAACTCGCTGATCCTCATGACAAAGGAACACATATCGGGGCAATCATCAACCAGGGTCAGCTGGATACGATCGATGGATATGTCCAGTCCGCCAAAGAAGAAGGAGCAACAATCCTCGCCGGGGGTAGCACGGCCAAGGTGGAAGGCTTCGAAAATGGCTACTGGTATGAGCCAACCATCATCACCGATGTGAATCACGATATGAAGGTGGTAAAAGAAGAGATCTTCGGACCTGTTGTGGTCGTAATGAAATTCAAGGATGAAAAAGAAGCGATCAAACTGGCGAACGACAGTGAATATGGATTGGGTTCTGCCGTATGGACTCAAAACCATGGACGTGCGACAAGAGTATCGAAGGCGATCCAGGCTGGGATCGTCATGGTGAACTGCCCGTTCTCGGCATTCCCGGGGACACCATTCGGAGGCTATAAGCAGTCCGGGTTCGGCCGTGAGCTCTGTGTAGAAACCCTGGATCTGTATACTGAAACGAAGAGTATCATTTCGTACTTCGGAAACCGTCCGTTAAATCCATTTGGCGTATAAAAAACATCAAGCAGGGGTTGTCCTAACAAGGTCAACCCCTTATTGCAAGAAAGGGGAAATGTAGGATGACACAGCATATCGTGGTAGTGGGTTCGGGTGTGATGGGTAGAGGGATAGCCTATGTAAGTGCAACAGGAGGTTTCAGAACCACACTGGTTGATATTAAACAAGAGCAGTTGGATCACGCGAGAGAAGAAATCGAAATCATCTTCCGGAAGGGGATCGAAAGAAACAAGCTTACACAGCAGGAGTATGTAGAAGCAAAAGAGCTGATGAGCTATTCAACGAATCTATCGATTGCCGTCAGGGATGCTGACGTTGTCATCGAAGCCGTTCCGGAAAAAACAGACATCAAGCGTGGCGTATTCGAGGTACTGGATGCCCATGCACCTGAGTATTGCTATCTGGCGACCAATACGTCCACCATGAGTCCGACTGAAATCGGATCCTTTACGAAACGTCCGGATAAAGTAATTGCCATGCACTTTTTCAATCCTGTACATAAAATGCCACTCGTCGAAATCGTGCGGGGATTGGAAACGAGTGATGAAACGGCAGAGGTCATCGGGCAGGTTGCCCGTCTGATGGGGAAAGAAACAGTGGTCATCAATGAATTCCCGGGGTTTGTTACAAGCAGGATCTCGGCGCTCGTCGGGAATGAAGCCTTCTACATGCTTCAGGAAGGACTAGGGTCTCCCGAGGAAATCGATAAAGCGATCAAGCTTGGCTTGAATTACCCGATGGGTCCCTTTGAACTCGGTGATTTAGTCGGATTGGATGCAAGACTGAATAATCTAAAGTACCTTCACGAAAAGCTTGGAGAGAAGTATCGCCCGGCGCCATTGCTGGAGAAGTATGTAAAGGCAGGCCGCCTTGGCAGAAAAACAGGCAAAGGGGTCTATGATTATTCAGAAACAAAAGAAAAGGAGCATCAATCATGAGAGAGGTTGTCATTGTAGATGCCGTCCGGACCCCGATCGGAAGATACAAAGGAGCATTAAAGGAAGTGCGTCCCGATGACCTTGGAGCTCATGTCATCAAAGCCCTGGTGGAAAGAAATCCCCTCGTGCCCGTCCATACGATCGAAGAAGTGGTACTGGGAAATGCCAACGGCGCCGGAGAGGATAACCGGAATGTGGCACGGATGTCGACTCTCCTTGCGGGTCTTCCTGTCGAAGTCGGTGCGACGACCATCAATCGTCTATGCGGCTCGGGACTGGACGCTGTAAACTATGCAGCAAGGGCCATTTTAGCAGGAGAAGGGGAGGTCTTCATTGCAGGTGGCACCGAGAGCATGACCCGTGCACCGTACGTCATGGCCAAGCCTTCAAAAGAATTCCCGAGAGGCAATATGGAAATGTTCGATACGACCATCGGCTGGCGTTTCGTCAACTCCCGTCTGAAAGAAAAATACGGGACCGATTCCATGCCGGAAACGGCTGAAAACGTGGCGAAGCAGTTCGGCATTTCACGTGAAGAACAGGATCACTTTGCGTATTGGAGCCAGGTGAAGGCGAAGCGTGCCATGGATGAAGAACGTTTCAAAGAGGAGATTGTACCGTTGGAGCTTCGTGACCGCAAAGGAAATGTCTCTACCTTTATGATGGATGAGCATCCAAGACCCGACACCAATAGTGAGAAGCTCCAGAAACTAAAGCCTCTGTTCCAGGGGGGGACCGTGACGGCCGGGAATGCTTCCGGTGTGAATGACGGGGCCTCAGCCCTTTTACTCATGAGCAGGGAGAAGGCCGAAGAATTAGGCGTCACCCCCCTTGCCCGCTATGTGACGTCTGCCACTGCGGGCCTTGAACCTTCTGTCATGGGACTGGGTCCGATTTATGCCACACAAAAGGTCTTGAAGCGTTCAGGCCTTGCCCTTGATCAAATCGGTTTGGTGGAACTGAATGAAGCCTTCGCGGCCCAGTCCCTCGCCTGTATCCGTGAACTTGGACTGAATGAAGAAATCGTCAACGTCAACGGAGGGGCCATCGCCTTCGGTCATCCGCTTGGAGCAAGTGGAGCCCGTATCCTTACCACCCTTCTCTATGAAATGAAGAAAAGGAAAGTACGATACGGCCTCTCCACCATGTGCATCGGAGTAGGTCAGGGAATCGCGACCCTCGTTGAAAATATAGAATCGTAAGTGCCCTGTTTTGCAGGGCTTTTTGTGATTAAGAGGTTTCCTTTTTAGAAAGGATAGACGTGAGGTGATAAAGATGGAATTTGAAATCATGACAGTCGAAAGCGAAATTCCTTGTCTCGTCGTCGCAGATGAAGATAACGGCAGATTTATGATCAGGAAGGCGGACACGAGCGGGGAAGTGTTCAACAGTCAGGAGGAGCTTGTAAAGTGGATCGAGGCAAACTGGTCCAGGGAAAAGGTCGTAAACACGTATGACTTTGTGAAGATGCTGGAGATGTTGAGGGTGTATCATTGAGGGGCAGGCTCTTTGGGGGAGCCTGATTTTTTAATTTAAAATATGTATCCAAGAATATTCATTTATCTTCCTGGATTTTTTATGCTATTATATTTACTAAACGTAAAATTAACGTCATAAATGAATGCGATAGGATAAAAGGAGAGGCAGCGATGAATACAAGATCAATGATCTTTACACTATACGGAGACTATATCCGCCACTACGGAAATAAAATATGGATTGGCAGCTTGATTCGCCTGCTGAACGAATTTGGTCATAATGATCAGGCCGTCCGTGCCGCGATTTCCCGGATGAACAAGCAGGGATGGGTCCAAGCAGAGAAGCAGGGGAACAAAAGCTATTACTCCCTGACTGAACGCGGTGAAATACGCATGGAAGAGGCGGCAAACAGGATATTTAAACTAAAGCCTGAGCAATGGGATGGTAAGTGGAGGATCCTCATGTATTCCATTCCTGAAGAAATCAGGAGTATCCGTGATGAGCTGAGAAAAGAACTGGTTTGGAGCGGATTTGGAACGCTGTCGACGAGTACGTGGATTTCTCCCAACAATCTGGAGAAGCAGGTGCAATCCCTTATCGATAAGTACGATATTAAAGAGTACGTGGATTTCTTCATCGCAGAACATAAAGGTCCAAATGACAATCAACGGTTAATCGAAAAGAGCTGGGACCTGAACGAGATCAATGACCGTTACCAGGAATTCATTTCCCGGTACAGCCAACAATACATGATTGATAAGAGTAAAATCAGTAAAGGGCAAATGAGCGACGCCGAATGCTTCGTGGAAAGAACGAAGCTCGTCCATGAATACCGGAAATTCCTCTTCGTCGATCCTGGCCTGCCGGAGGAACTACTGCCTGAAAAATGGCTCGGAGCCCACGCAGCCACTCTGTTCGGAGAGTACTACAAAGAACTCGCAGAACCGGCATCCCGATTCTTTGAAAGTGTGTTTGAAGACGGAAACGAACTGAAGAACAAAGATGTGAGCTATAACGTGATGACACATCCGTTATTACTTGACTGAAAAAACCACCTGCCGTTTTGAATCGGCAGGTGGTTTTTTAGAGGGACGGACCTCTTGAATTTGACGAATGCTCTTGTCGAACAACACCAAAAAGTATAACATAAATTTAACGAAGGGGGATTATGATGAATAACCTATCGAACGTCTTACATATAAAATATCCTATCATTCAAGGTGGCATGGGGAACATCAGCAATGCCCCGTTGACGGCGGCAATCTCTGAAGCAGGAGCACTTGGCACGATCGGAGTCGGGACCATGGGCGTGGAGGAAGTGGAAGGGATCATTGTTGAAACGAAAAAGAGAACCAGTAAGCCTTTTGCCCTGAACATTCCGATTTCCATCACACCGCATCTGAAGGAGATGGTTCGCTTAGTGGTGACACACAGCATACCGGTCGTTTCCTTATCAGCGGGAAATCCATCCCCGCTCATTCCCTATTTCCATGAGCACAATGTAAAGGTGATCTGTGTCGTCGCTTCGAAAAAACAGGGAAAGAAAGCGGAAGAGGCAGGGGCGGATGTGATCGTCGCGGAAGGATATGAAGCCGCCGGGATCAACTCCAATCTGGAAACGACCACTCTGGCCCTTATTCCTCAGCTCGTGGATACGGTAAAAATTCCGGTAGTGGCAGCAGGTGGGATCGGTGATGGACGGGGACTTGCTTCCATGCTTGCCCTTGGTGCAAGCGGAGTGCAAATGGGAACACGGTTCATCGCGACCATGGAAGCTCCTTTTCATGAAAACTATAAATCTACCCTGGTGGATGCAAAGGACGATAGCACGGTCATCGTGGGCCGTTCTGTCGGCAGGGTGAGACGTGTGATGAAGACACCTTATGCAGATGGGTTGCTTCAAAAAGAGCGGGAGGGGGTCGCTCCTGATGAGTTCAACCACATGACATCCGAGGATCATCACCGGATTGGGGCACTTGAAGGGAAACTGGATCAGGGCTTCATCAACGGCGGGCAGGTGTCCGGTCTTGTAGGGGATATTCCAACGGTAGAGGTGCTGCTGGAAAGAATGATGAGCGATGCAAACAGGATTTTTAAAGAGCTTTCCAGTTACGGAATGCGCTCTTAGTAAGATGGAGGTTTTTTAAGCGCTGCTCCTTATAGGGAGGGCGCTTTTTTTGGTAGGGTTCACAAAGTGGCACAGATTCCATCCTCATGTCAGAAAGCTATTGCACAAAAATTTTCCGTAACTTCCTCTAGATATTCCCCCCAAGACCGACTATACTAGTATTAATTTTTAAATTTTCCGAATATTATTGACTATTTTGTGACTGGAGTGATAATATAACGTTGTATTTACGTTCGTTCATATTTTTATCATACATGGATTTGCTAGTCTAGTAGACTACTGATCATATATCAGGAAGAGAAAAAGGGGGATTTCTGTGAAGAAGAAGAGTTTATTACTTGTTGTGATCTCTATGTTATTTGGAATGCTGATTCTATCAGGATGTGGTAGTGATAAGAGTTCCGGCGGTGGAGATGGTGAGAAGCAATATGTCATCGGGGTAACCCAGATTGTGGAACATCCATCACTGGATGCGGCATTTGAAGGTTTTAAGAAAGCATTGGATGAAAACGGTTTCAAAGAAGGCGAAAACGTTAAGTATGATGTTCAAATCGCTCAAGGAGACCAAAGTAACTCACAAAGCATTGCGAAGAACTTTGTCGGGGACGGTGTAGACCTCATCTTTGCAAACTCTACCCCAAGTGCCCAAACTGCCCTGAATGCAACGAAAGACATTCCAATCGTATTCACCTCTGTCACGGATCCTGTCGGTGCTGAACTGGTCAAGTCATTTGACGAGCCAGGTGAGAATATAACAGGTACGACAGATACTCACCCAGAAGCGATTTCAAAGACACTCCACTTTATTACAGATGAAATGAAAGCGAAGAAGATCGGGGTTGTGTATAATTCCGGAGAACAAAATGCTGTCGTGCAGGTAGCTGAAGTGAATAAGCTTGCGAAAGAAGCCGGTGTTGAAGTGGTTGAGGCCACTGTTTCAACGTCTGCAGATGTCAAACAGGCGACTGAATCCATGGTAGGGAGGGTCGATGCCCTTTACATCCCGAAAGATAACACAGTCGTTTCAGCTCTTGAATCGGTCATCACGGTAGCGAATGAAAAGGATATTCCTCTATTCGTCGGGGAACTCGATTCATTGAAAAAAGGAGCCATTGCAGCGAGTGGATTCAACTATGAAGATCTTGGTTACCAAACCGGGTTGATGGCGGTGAAGATTTTAAAAGGAGAGAAAAAGCCTTCTGAACTCCCTGTACAGGCTCCGGAAAATTTCGAGTTGATGTTCAATAAAGCGGCAGCTGAAGAACAAGGTGTGGAAGTACAGGAAGCCTGGTCAGATCTTGGGAAGTTTATTGAAGAAAAATAGAAAGGGATGATGATTCGTGCCAACAGCAATATTCGCATCCTTTGAATCTGGAATCATTTACGCTATTATGGCCCTCGGAGTCTATCTGTCCTTTCGGATATTGGATTTTCCTGATTTAACAGTCGATGGCAGCTTCGTAACAGGGGCCGCTGTCGCTGCAACCATGATCGTCAGTGGCGTAAACCCCGTCATCGCAACGATTACGGCGATAGTGATCGGATTTGTAGCAGGATGTATAACAGGTTTACTTCATACGTTTGGTAAAATCAATGCCTTATTATCAGGGATCTTGATGATGATCGCCCTATATTCCATCAACCTCCGGATCATGGGAAGATCGAATGTACCCCTGCTCAGTCAGGATACCGCGTTTACAGGGATAGAAGGATTCTGGTCCCCTCTTGGAATCGATGCCGCCCTTAATAAAGTATGGACAGGCATCGGACTTGGAGAACCTGTTCCGGGAACGTGGAGCATCCTATTTATCATGACGATCATCACGCTTGTGATCAAATTTTTGACAGATGCATTTTTGAAAACGGAAATCGGGTTGGCGCTGAGAGCGACAGGGGATAATCAACGGATGATCCGCAGCTTCTCTGCCAATACGAATCTGATGATCATACTAGGATTAGGGATCTCGAATGGAATGGTGGCGCTATCCGGTGCCCTGATCGCCCAGTACAGCCGTTTTGCCGACGTGGGAATGGGGATCGGGATGATCATCATCGGGCTTGCCTCTGTCATCATCGGGGAAGCATTATTCGGAACGAAGACGATTGCCCGTACAACCTTAGCTGTTATCGGCGGGGCGATCATCTATCGATTGGTCGTTTCCATGGCTCTTCGCGTAGATTTCCTTGAAACAGGAGATATGAAACTGATCACGGCGACCATCGTCATTCTGGCCCTTGTCATGCCTAAGGTGATGGATCGTTATAAGGATAAGAAACGAAAGGCGCAGCGGATGGCGGAACGGGTAAACCAAACGCCGATTTCAGAGAGAAAGGGTGATGGCGGTGTTACAATTAAATCGAATTCATAAAGTATTCAATGAAGGGACACCCGATGAAAAAATCGCCCTTGATGATATTCAGCTCTCTCTGAATCCAGGTGATTTCGTCACGGTCATCGGGAGTAATGGAGCCGGGAAATCGACACTGATGAATATCGTCTCAGGGGTGTTGATTCCTGATATCGGAAATGTGTTGATCGATGACCACGAGGTATCGAAGGTTTCTGAGTATAAACGTTCAAAGCTGATCGGGCGCGTATTTCAGGATCCCATGGCAGGGACGGCACCATCCATGACCATAGAAGAGAACCTGGCCATGGCGTATTCACGCAACCGGACGAGGACCTTCAGGATGGGGGTCACGAAGAAACGGAAAGTGTTCTTTAAAGAAGTACTTGAAACCCTTCATCTCGGACTTGAAAACCGCCTGAATGCCAAGGTAGGGTTATTGTCGGGTGGAGAACGGCAGGCCCTTTCCCTCTTGATGGCAACATTCACAGAGCCATCGATCCTGCTGCTGGATGAACATACGGCTGCCCTTGATCCGGCCCGGGCGGATCTGATTACGAACCTGACAAAGGAAATTGTGGAGAAGTACAAGCTCACTACATTGATGGTCACCCATAACATGCAGCAGGCCCTGGATCTCGGGAACCGTTTGATCATGATGGATAAGGGACAGATCATCCTTGAAGTGAATGAAGAACAGAAGAAGCATCTCACCGTCGAAGGACTGCTTCACGAATTCCAGAGGATTCGAGGCAGTCAACTGGCAAGTGACCGTGCCCTTCTATCATAGAACGTTAAAAAGAATAAACAACCTTCTGTAAAAAGCAACGGGACTTTGATTCCGTTGCTTTTTTGCGTTAATAGAATCACTTTGCATAACTTATATTAATATAATATTTTAAATATTATAACAATTCATTGACTATTTATAAAACAAAATGTTATTATATCGTTGAATTAACGTTATATAAAAATATATGATTCGTTGGTTTAAAGGGGGAAAGCAATGAAGTCTGGATTAGCAGTAGGACATACCGCCGTCATTACGACTGAAGTCACCCCCGGCATGTATGCCCAGTTTGAAGGAAACGTGGTTCATCCCGTGTATTCAACGGTGTCGATGGTATATCACATGGAATGGGCATCCAGGAAAATCATTCTACCCTATTTGGAAGATGACGAAGAAGGAATGGGGGCAGAGGTGAACGCCCGGCATGTGGCTCCGGCGAAAACAGGTTCCCTTCTTGAAATTAGAGCGAACGTTATTGAACATGAACGAAACGTCATCGTAACGGAAGTGACTGTCAGAGATAGAAAGAGTGACAGACTCATCGGAAAAGGTGAAGTGAAGCAAGTGGTATTACCGAAAGAGATAATCAAAGAAAGAATACAAGATAGCTAGAATCATTTATGAAGCGGGTAGTAAAAGGAGGAAGCAAAGTGTCTAAAGTATCGACTGAATTGAAAGCGGTTACAAACAGAGAGCTTGTAGGGGGAAATGATATGGATATGTTCCAGAAAATACAGAACCATGAGCAGGTCGTGTTTTGCAACGATGAAGAAACAGGGCTTAAAGCCATCATCGCCATACATAATACCACCCTCGGTCCAGCTCTTGGCGGATGCCGCATGAGACCTTATTCATCAGTAGATGAAGCGCTTGAGGATGTGCTGCGCTTATCCAAAGGCATGACGTATAAATGTGCAGCGGCCGACGTCGACTTCGGTGGAGGGAAGGCGGTCATTATCGGTGATCCGGAAAAAGATAAACATCCGGAGTTGTTCCGTGCCTTCGGTCAATTCGTTGAATCCCTTAACGGACGATTTTATACAGGGACGGATATGGGGACCACGCCTGAAGATTTCGTTTATGCCTTGAAAGAGACAAATTGTATCGTCGGCGTCAATGAAGAGTACGGCGGGAGCGGTGACTCATCCATCCCGACAGCGATGGGCGTGATTTATGGGTTGCAGGCGACAAATCAAAATGTCTGGGGCTCAAAAGACCTTCATGGAAAAAGCTACGCCATTCAGGGGCTCGGGAAAGTCGGGTTTAAAGTAGCCGAGCGACTGCTGGAAGAGGGAGCAGATCTATATGTAACGGATATCAGTCAGAAATCCATCGATCTATTGGTTGCGAAAGCGAAGAACATGGGTGCGGCCATCAAAGTCGTATCGGGAGAAGAAATTTATTCTGTCGATGCGGATGTCTTCGTTCCGTGTGCGATCGGGGGAGTCATCAACGATCACACGGTGGATCAGTTGAAAGTAAAGGCGGTCGTGGGTTCTGCCAATAATCAGCTATTAGATCTTTCCCATGGGTTGAGGCTTCACGAAAAAGGGATCCTGTACGCACCTGACTACATCGTCAATGCCGGCGGGCTGATCCAGGTGGCGGACGAATTATATGAGCCGAACAAAGAACGGGTCCTCCAAAAGACGAGTGCCATCTACAACAGCCTTCAAAACATTTATCTGCAGTCAGAAAATGAGCACATGACCACGGTGGAAGCGGCCAACCGTTTCTGCGAAGACCGGATCCACGCACGCACGAGAAGAAACAGCTTCTTCTCCCATGCGAAGCGTCCGAAGTGGTCGGTGAGAACGTAAATCCAGGCAGTTTCATGATTATCCCTAATCTCCAACAATATTGCACCACACGAGGTGATGAAATGATCGAGGAATTTCAACTGGTCCAAGTGATGGACCAACAAGGACAACTGGTTCAAAGCGAGTATGAAAAAGATATTTCAGAAGTATTGGCCCGTACGTTTTACCGGCATCTCATCAGGATCCGCACTTTCGATCGTAAAGCCGTCAGCCTCCAGCGCCAGGGGCGGATCGGAACGTATGCACCATATGAAGGCCAGGAGGCATCCCAGGTGGGGAGCGCACTTGCCCTGCAGGAAAAAGACTGGTTATTTCCATCCTACCGCGATCATGGCGCAACCATGACATTCGGACATTCGCTCCTTCACATCCTTCTTTTCTGGAAAGGGAGGAATGAAGGTTGTGTGCCTCCTGAAGGGAAGAACATCTTTACTCCAGGCATCCCGATTGCGACCCAGCTTCCACATGCGGTAGGCGCGGCTTTCGCCGAGAAGAGAAAAGGAACCCGGAATGCGGCGATTGTCTATTTCGGAGACGGCGCCACTTCTGAGGGGGATTTTCATGAAGGATTGAATCTGGCAAGCGTATGGGGGGCTCCGGTCGTCTTCTTCAATCAAAATAATCAATATGCCATATCTGTCCCCATGCACAAGCAAATGAAGACGAAGACCATTGCCCAGAAAGCACTGGCCTACGATATCCCAAGCGTCCGCATCGACGGCAATGATATTTTTGCCGTTTATTTTGAAACATTGAAAGCACTGGAGCGTGCAAGGAACGGGGACGGACCTACCTTGATCGAATCGGTGACATGGAGATACGGTGCCCATACGACAGCCGATGATCCGACGAAGTACCGTAACCAAGAGGAAAGCGAGTCCAGGCGTAAAGATAATGACCCCGTCGACCGTTTAACCAAATACATGAGGCTAAGGGGCTGGCTTGACGAGGAATGGACGGCTTCTGTCCAAAAGGAATGTGCGAAGGAAGTGGACCTTGCCGTCGACGAACTGGAAGCATATACAGCCGCGGATCCGAGTTTGATCTTCGACTATGTGTTTGCCACCCCGACTTGGACGATCCAGGAACAAAAAGAAAAGCTCCTTGAGCAATTGAGAGGTGAATAGAATGAGCACCTTAACGAAAATGAAGACATTGACGATGGTTCAGGCCATCACGGATGCGATGAGAGTGATGCTAAAGGAAAACGAGGATGTCCTGTTGATGGGTGAGGATATCGGGGCGAACGGGGGAGTGTTCCGGGCGACTGACGGCCTGCAACAGGAATTCGGCGAAGACCGGGTGCTTGATACACCCTTAAGTGAAGCCGGCTTTATCGGTGCCGCCATCGGGATGGGATTGAATGGATTCCGCCCGGTGACGGAGGTACAGTTTTTAGGATTCATCTACCCGGCATATGAGCAGATCATGACCCATGCTTCCAGATTACGTGCACGGACACTCGGCCATTTCACCTGCCCATTGGTCATCAGGGCTCCTTATGGGGCAGGGGTCCGGGCACCTGAAATCCATTCCGATAGCACAGAGGCACTTTTCACTCATATGCCGGGAATCAAGGTTGTCTGTCCGGCCACACCGTATGATGCAAAAGGTCTTCTGATCGCGGCGATTGAAGACCCCGATCCTGTCCTCTTCCTTGAGCCCATGAGATGCTACCGGTCTTCCAAAGAGGAAGTGCCGGAAGAGAAGTACACCGTGGAAATCGGGAAGGGCAAGGTAGTAGCAGAGGGTGAGGATGTCACGATCATTGCTTGGGGTGCGATGGTGAAGGTAGCCGAGGACGCAGCGAAGGAAGCGGCGGATAAAGGCATCTCCTGTGAGGTGCTTGACCTCAGAACCCTCTATCCCCTTGATAAGGATCTGATCTCGAACTCTGTCCAGAAGACGGGGAGGACCGTCATCGTCCACGAAGCCCATGCAACGGGTGGGGTTGGAAATGATGTGCTTGCGATCATCAATGACACATCCTTTTTATATCAAAAAGCGCCTACAGAACGCGTAACAGGATTCGATACGCCTGTTCCGTATTTCGGGTTTGAAGATTTCTATTTGCCTGACAGTAAACGAGTGCTTGCTGCAGTGGAGAGAGTGGCACGCTATTAGACAAGGAGGGAGTCCATGGAAGTTAAGCTTCATGATATCGGGGAAGGGATGACCGAAGCTAATATCAATCACTTTCTTGTGAAGGTGGGGGATGTGGTGAGAGCGGATCAACCACTTGTAGAGGTACAAACAGATAAAATGACGGCGGAGATCCCGGCACCGTTTTCAGGTGTGATCAAGGAATTCACCGTAAGTGAAGGGGAGACCATTCCCGTTGGATCGACGGTATTGTTGATGGAAAAGGAAAGCAGGGATGAAAGCCGCCGTACCGTTCCCCAAACGATTCAGTTCACGAAGAAGAAGAGGATCCTTGCTTCCCCGTATACGAGAAAAATCGCAAGGGAAAATGGAGTCAATATAGAAGAAGTGGTCGGTTCAGGGGCCGGGGGCAGAATCGTCGATGAAGATGTTCTCCTCTATATGAAAGGCGAAGTAGGGACACCTCCAAAACCTGAAGTGGAAACTGTGCCTGCTGTTCAGGTAAGTCCAGCAGAAACCGCGCCGAAGACCATCCCTTTCAGGGGCAGGCGAAAACAAATTGCTTCCAAGATGGCTCAATCACTCAGAACCATCCCTCACTGCACCCATTTTGAAGAAATCGACGTGACGAATCTATTAATCTGGAAAGAGACAATGAAAAGAAGTGGTCAGTCCATTTCCATGGGTGCTTATTTTATCAAAGCTCTTTCTGTCTGTTTAAAAGAGTTCCCAATTTTCAATGCCCGCCTCAATGAAGAAAAAGAATGCATCGAGCTTCAGCCACACCATAATATCGGTGTCGCAGTCGACACGGATGATGGTCTGATCGTTCCTGTCATCAAAGGGGTGGAAGGAATGACAATGGTCGAAATTCAAGCTGAAATGAAGGCCCTCACCGTCAAGGCTCAGGAAGGCAAGCTTACGATGAAAGAGATCAAAGGAGGTACCTTCACGGTCAGTAATGTCGGCCCGCTGGACGGCTCGATCGGGGCCACCCCGATCATAAATGAACCGGAAGTAGCCCTCATCGCTTTTCATAAAACGAAGAAGCGTCCGATGGTGAACGAACACGATGACATTGTCGTCCGCTCCATGATGAATGTCTCCATGTCCTTTGATCACAGAGTGGTGGATGGCGGGACGGCCGTGACATTTACAAATCGTTTGAGAGATTTGATCGAAGAGCCTCAATCCATGCTTTTGGAGTTGATATAAATGGTAGTAGGGGAAATTACAGAAGAAAAAGATGTCATTATCATCGGAGGAGGTCCCGGAGGCTATCACGCAGCCATCAGAGCAGCCTGCCTTGGCAGACAGGTCACCCTGATCGAACGGGAGGACCTGGGGGGCACCTGCTTGAATAAAGGCTGCATCCCGTCAAAGGTATTCACTCATTTTGCCCAGGAATTCAAAAAGACGAAGCATCTGAAGGAGATGGGGATGGAGTTCGGGGAAGTGGAAGCAAACCTTGCGACTCTTCAACACTATAAAAATAAAAAAATCACCCAGCTCCGGACCGGTGTGGAATCCCTCTGTAAAGCAAACAAGGTTGAAATCATTAAAGGGACGGCTTCATTCCTGTCCGAATCCCGTATCGGAGTCGAAAACGGACATGAATTCAGTCTTCTGAATTTTAAAGAGGCGATTGTCGCAACAGGTGGAGACTTTCACTATCCGGATGAAATCATCTTCAATGATGATACGGTCCTGAAGGAAAGACAGGTGTTCGAGCTGGAAGACATCCCCAGGGAACTGATCATGTATGGGGCAGATTATATTTCACTGGAGATTGCCTCCGTTTTCTGCACATTGGGTAGTCGGGTCACGTTAATCCTGAGGGAAGAATTAGCATTGGATCCCTCCCTTTCCAAAGAATTGTCCAGGCAGTTAAAAAAGCAGAAAATCAGTGTCATCAAAGATTGCGTACTGAAAAAGGCCAGTGAGAGGGAAGGACATGTCCTTGCAGAGCTCAAAAACGAAGAGGGAGAAACGGTCTCCATCGAAGGTTCTCACTTTGTTGTGAGCGGCCAAGTAAAACCGAATCTATCAGATCTCGGTCTCGACCGCCTTCGTATCGAAACAACCGGGCGGGGATATATCCAGACAGATCGGGAGGGACGGACCTCCATTCCCCATATTTGGGCGATCGGGGATGTGACGGAAGGTCCGTCCCTCGCCGTGAAGGCGATCAAGCAGGGGAAGGCAGCTGCAGAGGCAATGGCGGGACTTCCGGTAGAGGTGGATCTGCGGTTCGTGCCTACGGTGGTGCAGATGAGTCCCCCGATTGCGTACGCAGGCCTTACAGAAGAGGAAGCGAAGAGTGAAGGGTATTCGGTCACGGTGAGTGAGAACCCTGTCAGGGGAAATGGGTACGCCCAGCTCACAGAGGAGAAGGACGGATTCGTCAAAGTCGTGTCTGACAGTGAAACGGATGTGATCCTTGGTGTCCATATGATGGGAATGGGGGCGGTCGAGCTGATCACGGCAGGTGTAATGGGACTCGAAATGGCAGCGAGGGATGAGGACTTTCGCTTTCCGCTCTATCCCCACCCCAGCATGAATGAGACCATGCTCGAAGCGGTCGAAGGGTTAAAGGGGGACGCCGTCCATATGCCTCCCAGAAAAAAGGAACCAGTGAGATGAAAAGAGGGACGGACTTCATCACAGAGAAGCGTTTAAGCTTTACTAGCCATTCTTGAGAAGTTATACAAAACGATTTAATATAATATTCAGAATATACTTACGTTTAATGGAGGGGTTAATATGCAAGAGAACGTGGCAAAAAAACAGGTTAAGGCAGAAGAGGTCTTCCCGGTAAGAGATGTCGATTATTTAGAATATTATACAGGCAATGCCAAGCAGGCAGCCCACTTCTTCTGTACAGCATTCGGATTTAAGACCGTTGCCTATTCAGGGCTCGAAACGGGCAATCGGGACACGGTATCCTATGTACTGCAACAAAACAAGGTGAGATTGCTCATTACAGGAAGTCTGCATGAAGGAAGCCGGGTATCCCAATTCGTGAAGAAACACGGAGATGGCATCAAAGACATCGCACTTGTCGTGGATGATATTGAAAAGGCTTACAGTGGAGCGGTGGAACGTGGTGCCATTGAAATCATGCCCCCTTCCACACTGGAAGATGATAACGGAACAGTGAAGAAAGCCGTGATTGGTACATACGGGGACACGATCCATACACTTGTGGAACGTAAAGATTACAAAGGGATTTTCATGCCTGGATTTGAAAAATATGATACCGCGCTTAAAAATGAAGATGCCGGCATCATCGCTGTCGACCACGTCGTCGGAAACGTGGAGCGCATGGAAGAGTGGGTGGAATACTACGAAAAAGTGATGGGCTTCAAGGAAATGCGTCATTTCACGAATGAGGACATCACAACAGAATATTCTGCCCTGATGTCCAAGGTCATGCATAACGGGGGCCGCATCAAATTCCCGATCAATGAACCTGCTGAAGGGAAACGCAAATCACAAATCCAGGAATATCTTGAGTTCTACGGTGGTCCGGGAGTGCAGCATATTGCCATCCTGACAGAGGATATTGTGAAGACAGTCGGGATCCTGAAAGAAAATGGAGTAGAGTTCTTAAGCACTCCTGATTCCTATTACGAAATGCTCTCAGAGCGTGTAGGTGAAATTGATGAAGAGATTTCGCAGATCAAAGAGTTGAATATTTTAGTAGACAGGGATGACGAAGGATATCTGCTTCAAATTTTCACGAAGCCGATCGTGGATCGTCCGACACTATTCATCGAAGTGATCCAGCGTAAAGGGGCGAGGGGATTCGGCGAAGGAAACTTCAAAGCATTATTCGAATCCATCGAACGCGAACAGGAACGCAGAGGGAACCTATAAAAAAATAGATAGATAGAATATATATAACGGGGGTCAAAGGACCGGTCAGGGGGTTAACTCATGAAGAGATTAGCTGCTTCTACGCTTAATATCGTACCGATTGCAGGTACATATTTGAACGGGGAGATAAGCTAACACATGAGTCAACCCCCTTCATCCATGAGGAAGGCGAGGGTATATGTATGGCATTGAAGTTCAAAACAAGGGAAGCGGTCACACATATCGCTCCATATGTGCTAGGGAAGACGCTTCTGGACTTAAAGAAGGAGCATGGACTCAGCTCCATCAGAAAGTTATCAGAAAATGAAAATATATATGGCTGCTCCCCGAAAGTGAAAGAGTGGTTTAAAGAAAACGGAAGCGACCTGTTTTTATATCCCGACGGGGCTGCGGTGGATCTGAGTCAAAAAGTTTCAGCGTTCTTGGGCGTTCCGAAAGAACAACTCGTATTCGGGAACGGATCGGATGAAGTGATCCGGCTGTTGACGAGGGCCTATTTGAGCAGCGGAGACGAGGCGATCATGGCCGACGTGACGTTTCCAAGGTATCAGACCAATGTGTTGTTAGAGGGAGGCACACCCGTCATTGTCCCTCTCGTAGCCGGTACCCATGATTTACAGGGCATGCATGACCACATCACTCCAAGAACAAAATTGATCTTTGTCTGCAACCCCAATAATCCAACGGGGACCATCGTTGGTAAAAGGGAACTCCTGCAGTTTATCGAAAGTGTCCCATCACACGTTCTCGTGGTGGTGGATGAAGCCTATATGGAGTACGTGACAACCGATGATTATTTAGAAACCCTGCCGCTTCTTACGGCATTCGAAAACCTGATCGTCCTCAGGACATTTTCAAAAATTTATGGCCTTGCCGGGTTAAGGGTCGGGTTCGGAGTCATGAATGAGGAAATTGCTGAACAGCTCCGTAAAGTGAAGGATGTCTTCAATGTGAATACCGTTGCCCAGAAATCGGCGATCATTGCCCTGGAAGATCAGGCGTTTATAAGGGAATGCACCCATAAGAACGAACAGGGTCGTCATTACTTGGAGGGGGAATTCGACCGGATGGGCTTATCCTATTTCCCTTCTCAATCCAACTTTATCATGGTGGACACAGGCTTGAATGGGGACGTGGTGTCCCATGAACTCGTAAAAGAGGGTCTCGTCGTTCGTTCAGGAACTCTACTGGGATACCCGGACACGGTCAGGGTCACGGTTGGAACAGAAGAGGATAATAAACGATTTGTTGCAGCGCTGGAATCCATTTTGAATAACAAAGGGGTGAAGTGAAATGGACATCAAACCCCAGACCCTTGAGTGGCAGTCAGCGTATAAATTGATGATCGGCTCGATTCTGCCAAGACCGATTGCCTTTGTTTCATCCATTGATGAAAAAGGGAATGCGAACCTCGCTCCATACAGCTTCTTTACGGCGATTTCTGCAGAGCCTATGCTCGTCTGCTTCTCTCCTATGAGAAGAGGGAAAGATGGCAGCAAAAAGGATACTCTTCGAAATATCGAGAAAACGAAGGAATTTGTCATCAACATCGTCAGTGAAGAGTTTGTGGAGGAGATGAATAACTGTGCCATCGAATTTGATTCCGACGTGGATGAATTTGAACAGGTCGGACTGACGAAGAAAGAGTCCATCACTGTAAAGCCTCCTGGAGTGACGGAAAGCAAGGTTCAGTTGGAATGCGTGCTTCATGAGGTCCTTCACTTCGGCGATCATCCCGGTGCAGGAAGCCTTGTCATCGGGAAGGTGGAGTGTGTCAGGATCAATGATGAACTCTACTATGACGGGAAAATAGATTCAGAGAAACTCAAACCGGTGGGAAGGCTTGCCGGCCAGATGTACACCAAACCATTATCCGATTCATTTGAATTGATTCGAAAAAGGTGATGACACGTGAAGTTGGTTAGTTTTTTAATAGATGGAGAAGTAAAGGCGGGGATGGTTCAGGATGAACTTGTCGTGGATATCCATGCTGTGAGCGGAGGCTCACTTCCTAAAGATATGATATCCATCATCAATCTTGGTGACGAAGGACTGAAACGGATGAAGGAGCTGGGTGCTTTTTCAGAGGGAGAAGAGGGAGTGTATCCATTACGGGACGTCACACTGAAGGCACCGATTCCAAGACCTGTGAGCATCCGGGATTTCTATGCCTTCGAAGAGCATGTGAAAACGGCCCGTAAACGGAGGGGGCTCGACGTGGTGCCGGAATGGTATGACATTCCCGTGTTTTATTTCACCAATCACTTAGCTGTAAAAGGTCCAGGCGATCCCATCGCGAAACCTGCCGGCTGTGAGTGGCTCGATTACGAGCTGGAAATCGCCTGCGTCATCGGAAAAGAAGGCAGGAACATTTCCCCAGGAAGCGCGCAAGACTTCATTTACGGCTATATGATCATGAATGACTGGAGTGCAAGGGACATCCAGAAGCATGAAATGAAAGTCGGGCTCGGTCCTGCGAAAGGAAAGGATTTTGCCACGTCATTCGGACCTTATTTAGTGACGAAGGATGAGATGGATACGTATCGAAACGGGGAACGTCTTGATCTGCCCATGACGGCAAAAGTGAATGGGAAGCACTTATCCGAGGGGAATTATCAGGATATTCATTATACATTTGAAGACATGATCGAGCGCGCATCGAAAGACGTCACCCTGTATCCCGGTGAGGTGATCGGATCCGGTACGGTCGGCAGCGGCTGCATTTTAGAGCTTGGTCCCGAGAAGCATCCGTGGTTGAAGCCCGGGGACGTAGTGGAATTAGAGATTAAGGGATTAGGAGTATTAAGGAATACGATTGTAGAGAGAAGAAAGGGGGAAGACCATGTACTATCGTCAATTGGGGAACATACCTCATAAACGTCACACCATGTTTAAAAAGGAAGACGGAACGCTTTACAGGGAGCAGGTCATGGGAACGAAGGGATTTTCGGGAACCCAATCGATCCTGTATCATCATCACTTGCCCACGGCTGTGGCGAAAACAAAGTTTTTAGGCAGTTATATGCCGGAATTTGAGGAAGAGGGTGCTCTGCGTCATCGACATTTCTTTACAGACAAAGTCGAGAAGAAAGGCTGTGCCTTAAAGAGCCGTGAGTATTTACTTGGTAACTCCGATTTATTGATTGGAACCGCCTATGTCACGGAAGAGATGACAAGCTTTTACCGGAATGGTGACGGTGATGAAATGCTTTATATCCATTTTGGTAAAGGAAAGGTAGAGACGATGTTCGGAACGATCACGTATGGAAAAGGTGATTATGTGGTGATTCCGATCGGAACCATCTACCGGGTCGTTCCTGAAGAAGAGACGAAGATGCTGATCGTCGAGTCCTTCAGCCAGATCACCACTCCTCGTCGCTATCGTAACGAGTACGGGCAGCTGCTGGAACACAGTCCGTTTTGTGAGCGTGATCTGCGGGGACCTGAGAAGCTTGAAACGAAGAATGAAAAGGGAGAGTTTGAAGTGATCACCAAATCCAGGGGTGCGCTTCATTCCCATGTCTTGGATCATCATCCACTGGACGTCGTCGGATGGGATGGATATTTATATCCATGGGTATTCAACATAGAGGATTTCGAGCCGATCACCGGCCGTGTCCATCAGCCGCCGCCTGTCCACCAGACGTTTGAAGGTCATAACTTCGTCGTATGTTCATTCGTGCCGCGATTATATGATTATCATCCTGAATCGATCCCGGCTCCCTATAACCACAGCAATGTGAACAGTGATGAACTGCTGTATTATGTGGAAGGGAATTTCATGAGCAGGAAGGGGATCAAGGAAGGGTCGATCACCCTCCATCCGAGTGGAATTCCACACGGGCCTCATCCAGGAACAACGGAAGCCAGTATCGGAAAAAAAGAAACCTTGGAGCTCGCTGTCATGATCGATACCTTCAAACCGTTGAAAATCGTCAAAGAAGCAAACGATGTCGAAGATCAGAATTATATGTTTACATGGGTATAAAAGAATCAATCCAGGGGACCGGCTCTGGATTGATTCTTTTTTTGTGCAATGGAAAAAGCATGTCGCTTGTAAGGTGGTGAAAAGGATGCACCAGACCCAAATCCGACTGGGTACAAACTCCCCCAAACCCCATCCCTGTAGGATTTTGTCGAAAAATTTTTGATTGGTATATACGCCGCTTCTGAATACCGATTCACCCCTCTAATGAAAAAAATCTTAAATATTTTTTTCTCATGCTAAACTCTATTAGGACAAAGATGTAAGCGTTTACTTATAATCAGATTAATCTAAATAGTCAAATAATTTACAAAAACCCTGTTGACCTTCCGGGGAAACGGGAGTAATATTGTCCTCAATATAAAAACCTGAGCCGGCGGGAAGAGGCAATCATAAACCGATTCAGCCCCCTCTCAACAGGCTTACAGTCAACGTACTTTCGTTGCAAAAATAAATTTCCGAATAATCAAATAAATTTCAACCGGGAAAGGAATGATTAACATGAACGAACAGTGGATCTACTTAGACGGGCAATACGTAAAAAAGGAAGACGCAGTTGTATCTGTGTACGACCATGGTTTTCTATATGGAGATGGAGTGTTCGAAGGGATTCGAATGTACGATGGGAACGTGTTCCGTCTGGATGAACATGTTGATCGCCTTTATGACTCAGCAAAATCCATCATGTTGCACATTGAACTCTCTAAAGAAGAAATGAGCGACATTATCGTTGATACATTGAAAAAAAATAAACTCGAGAATGCCTACATACGTGTGGTCATTTCCAGGGGTGTTGGAAACCTGGGGCTGGATCCATTCACTTGCAGGAAGCCACAGATCATCGTCATTGCTGAACAGCTGGCTCTATTCCCTAAAAGCTTATATGAAACGGGCATCGATATCGTTACCGTCGCAAGCCGGCGAAATCGTGCAGATGTACTTTCACCTAAAGTTAAATCATTAAACTATTTAAATAACATTCTCGTTAAAATCGAAGCAAATCTTGCAGGCGTCAGCGAAGCATTGATGTTGAACGATCAAGGATATGTAGCAGAAGGATCGGCCGATAACATCTTCATTGTGAAGAAAGGAAAAATCCTTACACCGCCGGGGTACGTAGGGGCCCTCGAAGGGATCACCCGGAATGCCATCATCGAAATCGCCGAAAAAGCAGGTTTCGTGATGAAAGAAGAAGTTTTCACCCGACATGATGTATACACGGCAGATGAAGTGTTCTTAACAGGGACAGCCGCTGAAGTCATCGCCGTTGTAAAAGTTGACGGACGTGTCATCGGAGACGGAAAACCTGGGAAGTATACGAATCAATTATTGCAGGAATTCAGAAATACTGTCACGCAGGATGGAAGAAAAGTTTACAAACAAAATGCTCAAGTCGGCTAAGTTGGAGGTGATGACGTGCGAAGTGACATGATCAAGAAAGGGATCGACCGGGCTCCCCACCGCAGTTTACTCTATGCGACGGGAGTCAAGCTCGAAGACATGGAAAAACCATTTATCGGGGTATGTAATTCTTATATCGACATCATCCCCGGTCATATGCATTTAAACGGATTCGCCCAGGTGGTGAAAGAAGCGATCCGGGAAGCGGGGGGAATCCCGTTCGAATTCAATACGATCGGTGTCGACGACGGGATCGCCATGGGACATATCGGGATGAGGTACTCACTCCCGAGTCGCGAACTGATCGCCGACTCGGCAGAAACCGTCATCAATGCTCACTGGTTCGACGGAGTATTCTACATTCCAAACTGTGACAAGATCACACCGGGAATGCTGATGGCATCAGTCAGAACCAATGTCCCTTCCGTTTTTGTATCGGGTGGCCCGATGGAAGCAGGAGTCTCAAGTGAAGGGAAGCCATTATCACTCGTATCCGTTTTCGAAGGGGTCGGCGCCCACCAGTCAGGAAGGATGACGGCAGAACAGCTTCTCGATATCGAAGCAAATGCCTGTCCGACCTGTGGGTCATGCTCCGGGATGTTCACGGCGAACTCCATGAATTCCCTGATGGAAATGCTAGGAATGGCTCCACCGGGGAACGGGACGATCGTAGCCACCTCAGAAGAACGTCACAAATTGATCAAAGACGCAGCGAAACATCTTGTGGAAATGGTGAAAAAAGATATCAAGCCACGAGACATCATAACAGAGGACACCATCGATGACGCATTCGCCTTAGACATGGCGATGGGAGGCTCGACGAATACCGTCCTCCATACGCTGGCAATTGCCAATGAGGCGGAAATCGATTACGACATCAACCGGATCAATAAAGTCGCAGAAAGGGTTCCCTATCTATCCAAGATAAGCCCGGCCTCGGATTACTCCATGCAGGATGTTCACAATGCCGGAGGGGTCAGCGCCATCATTAAAGAGCTCTGTGAAATGGAAGCCGTACACAAAGACCGCATCACCGTTACAGGGAAATCCCTTTATGAAAATGTGAAGGATGCTCATATTCAAAATGATGATGTCATACGCCGCAGGGAAAATGCCCACAGTCCAGTCGGGGGATTATCCGTCCTCTTCGGGAATATCGCTCCTAATGGCGGTGTCATCAAAGTGGGGGCAGTCGACCCATCCATTAAAACATTCATGGGCGAGGCGATTGTATATGAATCCCAGGATGAGGCACTTGCCGGAATTGAAAGCGGAGAAGTGAAAGAAGGTCATGTTGTCGTCATCAGATATGAAGGTCCAAAGGGCGGACCGGGAATGCCGGAGATGCTGGCACCGACGGCAGCCATTGCAGGACGCGGACTTGAGAAGCAAGTCGCACTCATGACAGACGGCAGATTTTCAGGAGCATCCCGGGGCATTTCAATCGGGCATGTCTCCCCTGAAGCAGCTGAAGGAGGACCGATCGGTGTTGTGGAAAATGGAGATCCCATCTTCATTGATCTAACGAACCGGACGATTTCCCTTATGGTTTCTGAAGAAGAGTTGAGGTTCAGACAACAGGAGTGGGTACAGCCTCCTCCGAAAATCAAAAAAGGGTATCTTGCAAGATACGCAAAACTTGTTACATCAGCAAGTACAGGTGGGATCTTGAAAACCGAATAAGTGAAAGCGTTGAAGAGGTAAAAGGATTGGGAACCGTATTTTCAGAGAGCTGGTGGTGCTGCAAACCGGCAATACACCCAATACCGACATCCCCTCTGAGTATCGTTCTGAACCGTGTAAGTAGGAACGATCGAGTAGATGATACTCGTTACAAAAACAAAGGCTGGTGAAACCGATCAGCCTGCCAAGGGAGATGATATCGATCATCTCTGAACGAGGGTGGTACCGTGGAAAGGATGTAAGACCTTTTCGCCCCTGCGAAAGATGAACTCTGTCGTAGTGGGTGGAAAGGTCTTTTTTGTTTGAATCAAATGGATGAACAATGCTCCGGGAAAAATCAATCACAGCAATTTAAAAAAGGAGAGGAGAGATAGGCAATGAGAGCAAAGGTAGAGGCAGAACCGGCTTCACAGACACTGACAGAAAACGTCAACGGTGCTGATATGCTCATGAAAGCTTTGAAGGAGGAAAAGGTTGAGATTCTGTTTGGGTACCCTGGAGGAGCGGTCTTGCCGATTTACGATGCTCTATACAAAGCCCCGATCAAGCACGTACTCGCCCGCCATGAACAAGGGGCCATCCACGCAGCGGAGGGATATGCAAGGGTATCGGGTAAGCCGGGTGTGGTCATTGCGACCTCTGGACCTGGAGCGACGAATCTCGTGACCGGGATTGCAGATGCCATGATGGATTCACTTCCGCTGGTAGTGTTCACGGGGCAGGTGGCGTCGGGTGTCATCGGAACCGACGCATTCCAGGAAGCGGACGTGGTAGGCATCACGATGCCGATCACCAAGCATAATTACCAGGTACGGGATATTAAAGATTTACCGAGGATAGTGAAGGAAGCCTTTCATATCGCATCAACCGGGAGGCCCGGACCCGTACTCGTCGATATTCCAAAAGATTTGACCTTAGAGCAGGCCTATCCGGTACATGAAGTGGAAATGGACTTACCCGGTTATCAGCCCAACTTTTATCCGAATCCCCTCCAAATCAAGAAGCTGGTGGACGCGATCAAGGTGTCGAAGCAGCCTGTCATCCTTGCAGGGGCAGGAGTGCTGCACGGGAAGGCGACAGAGGAATTGAAGGCATTCGCTGAACAATATGACATCCCGGTGGTTCACACCTTATTGGGATTAGGGGGATTCCCGGCAGACCATACACTGTTTCTTGGCATGGCAGGGATGCACGGATGTTATGCGAGTAATATGGCCATCCATGAATGTGACTTGCTCATTAATATCGGTGCCCGTTTCGATGACCGTTTAACAGGGAATCTCGCTACCTTTGCACCAAGGGCCAAAGTGGTTCATATCGATATCGATCCGGCTGAGATTGGTAAGAACGTTGAAACCCAGATCCCGATCGTGGCCGATGCGAAGCAGGCTCTTGCCAGACTCCTTCAGCATGAACCCGAGAAGCCTGATTTTGATAGATGGCATCAACACCTTACATCATACAAAAAGGAATATCCTTTCTGGTATAACCAGGCCCATGATGTGTTATCACCTCAGCGGTTGATTGAGCAGGTATACGAAATGACGAACGGCGAAGCCGTCGTCACAACGGACGTCGGTCAGCATCAAATGTGGGCGGCCCAATACTATTCTTTTAAAAAGCCGAATAACTGGGTCACATCCGGAGGACTTGGCACGATGGGATTTGGATTCCCCGCAGCGATCGGGGCACAGTTAGCAAACCCGGACAGTACAGTTGTCGCCTTTGTAGGGGATGGGGGCTTCCAGATGACTCTCCAGGAGCTTGTTCTCCTGAAAGAATTGAACCTTCCTGTAAAAGTGGTCCTTCTCAATAACGGCACACTTGGAATGGTGAGGCAGTGGCAGGAAACGTTCTTTGAAGAGAGATATTCCCAATCGGTGTTCTCCACCCAGCCTGATTTTGTGAAACTGGCTGAATCATATGGAATCAAAGGATATAAAGTACAAACCCAGGAAGAAGTCGATTCTGTTTTGAAAGAAGCCTTAACAAGTGATGAACCGGTGCTCATCGATTGCTGGGTGAACCCGAAGGAAAATGTCTACCCGATGGTGGCTCCAGGAAAAGGATTACATGAAATGTTAGGAGTGAAACCATGAGGAAACGGATTGTAACAGCCCTTGTTCATAACCGGAGCGGTGTCTTGAACCGGGTGACCGGATTGTTTACAAAGCGTCAGTTCAACATTGAAAGTATTTCGGTCGGATATACAGAAACGGAAGGGATTTCGAGGATGACCTTCGTTGTCAACGTAGAAGACGATCGTAAAATCGAACAGCTCCTGAAGCAGCTCCATAAACAGATCGATGTCCTCAAGGTGTCAGACATCACGGATCAAGGAGTCGTTGCCAGGGAACTGGCCCTTATCAAGGTGTTGAGTACGGGGCAGACACGATCTGAAATCAACGGCATTGTCGAACCGTTCAGAGCGGCCATCATCGATGTGGCAAGGGACAGTGTAACTGTCCAGGTAACGGGGGAAACCTCCAAAATAGAAGCGATCATTGACTTATTAAGGCCTTATGGCATCAAAGAAATTGCCCGAACAGGCATCACAGCTTTCGCCAGGGGAAATGGAAAGTCGGTCACAGACCTGAAACAGTATTCAATTGTAAACTAGAAGTATCCTGAAAAAACTTATTATTCAAAAAATGGAGAGGATGAGGGAAATGGTAAAGGTATATTATAACGGAGATGTGAATGAAGAGGTTCTAAAAGGGAAGAAAGTAGCGGTTGTCGGTTATGGCTCACAGGGTCACGCACATGCTCAAAATCTGAAGGAAAGCGGATTTGATGTTGTAGTGGGATTGAGAAAAGGAAAGTCGTGGGACCAGGCGGAAAAGGACGGCTTCGATGTCTACTCAGTGCGGGAAGCATGTGAACAGGCGGAAGTCATCATGGTCCTCCTTCCGGATGAGCATCAGCCGAAAGTGTATGAGGCAGAAATCAAGCCGGCCCTGTCATCAGGCAAAGCACTCGCATTTGCACACGGATTCAATATCCATTTCCATCAGGTCGTCCCTCCGGAAGATGTGGATGTCTTCCTTGTTGCCCCTAAAGGACCCGGACATCTTGTAAGAAGGACCTTTGAAGAAGGAGCCGGGGTACCTGCACTCTTCGGGGTTTACCAAGACGCTTCAGGTCAAGCTGCAGAACTGGCCCTGGCGTATGCCAAAGGTGTAGGCGCAGGACGTGCAGGAATCTTGGAAACATCCTTCCAGGAAGAAACAGAAACCGATCTCTTCGGGGAACAGGCAGTCCTTTGCGGAGGGGTGACATCCCTTGTGAAAGCAGGATTTGAAACACTGGTCGAAGCCGGTTATCAAAAAGAAGTCGCCTATTTCGAGTGTTTACATGAATTGAAGCTCATCGTCGACCTGATGTATGAACAGGGATTGGAAGGAATGCGCTATTCGATCTCAGACACGGCTCAATGGGGAGATTTCGTTTCAGGTCCAAGGGTCGTGAACGAGGAAACGAAAGCCCGCATGAAGGAAGTATTGACGGATATCCAAACAGGAAAATTTGCGAAGGGATGGATCCTGGAGAATCAGGCGAACCGTCCGGAATTCAACGCTATCAATCAGCGTGAAAGTCAGCACCCGATTGAAGTCGTTGGAAGAGAGCTTCGTAAAATGATGCCATTTGTACAGAAACCTTCAACTAAAGAAAAGGAAGTGGTAGCGAGTGCGAACCATTGAGATCTTTGACACGACTCTACGGGACGGAGAACAGTCAGCGGGCGTAAATCTGAATACAATCGAAAAGATCGAGGTGGCGAAACAGCTGGAGAGACTCGGGGTGGACGTCATTGAAGCTGGATTTCCTGCAGCTTCAAAAGGGGATTTCGATGCCGTGCAGCGGATCGGTTCCACCATCAAGAACAGCTCGGTAACAGGGCTTGCACGGGCGCAGCAGCGGGACATCGATGCCGTATGGGAATCCCTTAAAGGCACGGCGGAACCAAGGCTGCATGTTTTCCTTGCTACCTCCCCGATTCACATGACCCATAAGCTGAAGATGACACCGGATCAGGTCATCGATACGGCCGTCCAGGCGGTTCAGTACGCGAAGAAATTTTTCCCGGTCGTTCAGTGGTCGGCGGAAGATGCTTGCAGATCGGATCTCAATTTCTTAGTCAAAATCATGGAGAGGGTCATTGATGCCGGAGCTTCCGTCATCAATCTTCCCGATACGGTGGGGTATATCACCCCTCATAAATACGGAGAGCTGTTTCGATACGTAAGAGAAAATGTACCGAATATCGGCGGGGTAAAGCTATCGGCACACTGCCATGATGACCTTGGCATGGCGACAGCCAACTCCCTTGCAGCCATCGAAAACGGAGCCGATCAAATCGAGGGGACCATCAATGGAATCGGTGAACGTGCAGGGAATGCCGCCTTGGAGGAAGTCGCTGTTGCCCTTCGCATCCGTGAAGATTTCTACGGGGCGACGACCAGACTGAAGCTGGATGAAATCAAGAAAACAAGCTCTCTTGTCAGTAAGCTGACGGGGATGAGGGTACCGGCTAACAAAGCGGTTGTGGGGGATAATGCCTTCGCCCATGAATCTGGCATCCATCAGGATGGCGTATTGAAAGAGAAGACAACGTACGAAATTATCACACCGGAACTGATCGGAGTGAATTCCAACCGACTCGTTCTTGGAAAACATTCAGGACGTCACGCGTTCAAGAATAAAGCCGTCGAGCTGGGCTTTGACTTAACGGATGAAAAGTTGAACGAAGCGTTCCACACCTTTAAAGATCTTGCGGATAAGAAGAAGGAAATCGTCGATGAAGATCTCTTCAGCATCCTGACGAATAAACAGACGGAAATGACTGAAGGTGTCGGATTCACACTGGAAAGAATGCAGGTTCAATATGGGATGGACAATATCCCGACGGCTACGATCGAATTGAAGTTTGAAGACGGAAACGTCACCCGCCTTGCTTCAACGGGATCCGGAAGCGTGGAAGCCATCTACAATACCATCGAAAAAATCCTTCCGGGCAAGTCAAAGCTCTTGGATTACAAAATCAACTCAGTTGGTGGCGGCCGTGATGCCCTTGCCGAAGTGTATGTCCGACTGGAGTATGACGGTGAAAATACAAGCGGACGCGGAACCGCTCAGGATGTATTGGAAGCATCTGCCCGCGCGTATCTAAATGCTGTGAACCGGTCGGCACAGCGATCACACTCAAGAGGGAAAGAAGCGGTGCAAGCCAGCTTATAAACCACGGGAGCCTTGAATTATAAGGCTCCTCATAAACCAAAAAATCAGGAGGTAATTCTAATGAAGAGAAAAATCGCTGTACTACCAGGAGACGGTATCGGTCAAGAGATTATGGACGGGGCATTAGAAGTACTGAAGGCAGTGGGTGATTGGTTCGGTCATGAATTCGAAGTCGAGAAAGGATTCATCGGGGGATCGGCCGTTGATCGCTTCGGTACACCGGTACCTCCTGAAACGATCAAGCTTTGTAAAGAGAGCGATGCCGTCCTATTAGGGGCAGTCGGAGGACCGAAATGGGAGCACTTGCCGAAAGAAATCCGTCCTGAAAAAGGGCTCCTGGCCATCCGAAAAGAGTTCGACCTTTTCGCGAATCTGCGCCCGGTGAAGGCATTTGAAAGTTTACTGGGGGCATCCCCGCTTAAACGGGAGATTGTGGAAGAAGTAGATTTGGTGATTGTCAGGGAGCTGACGGGTGGATTGTATTTCGGTCAGCCGTCCGGCCGCCAGGGGAAGCGGGATGAAGTGGCCGTTGACACCCTGGTCTATGAAAAAAGTGAAATTGAACGGATCGTCCATAAAGCATTCAAGCTGGCTCAGAAACGCAAGAAAAAACTAACGTCCGTCGACAAGGCAAACGTTCTGGAAACCAGTCGAATGTGGCGTGAAGTCGTGAACGAAGTGTCCGGTGAATATCCGGATGTAGAAGTCGAACACATGCTTGTGGATGTCGCAGCCATGAAGCTGATGTATCAGCCGAAACAATTCGACGTGCTTGTGACCGAGAACATGTTCGGTGACATTCTGAGCGACGAAGCTTCCATGATCACAGGCTCACTTGGGATGCTTCCTTCCGCCAGTTTAAGAGGGGATTCATTCGGTCTTTACGAACCGGTTCACGGATCCGCCCCTGATATCGCCGGAAAAGGAAAAGCCAATCCACTGGCTATGATTCTATCGGTTGCCATGATGCTTCGCCATTCCTTCGGCTTGAAAGAAGAAGCGGAAATGATCGAAATGGGGGTCCAGGAAGTCCTGAATGCAGGTTACCGGACAGGAGATCTTTGGACGATGGGACGCGGTACCGTCGTCGGAACGGGTGCCATGAGTCAGCTGGTCGTAGAGCGTCTGGAAGCGGATCATGCCTTGTCCTCCATCCTGGCAGCGTACTTGTAATAATAAATTTTATGGAGAAGGTGACCGAAGCAAAATCTACGGTCACTCTCTAACCGAAACAATCTTCATTGAAATAAAATCTTACCAAAACAGGAGGGAGTTCATGGCAGGGAAAAATATCATCGAAAAGATATGGGAAAAACACATCGTACACAGGGAAAAGGGAAAGCCGGATTTATTATACATCGATCTTCACCTTGTACATGAAGTAACATCCCCCCAGGCATTCGAGGGGTTGCGCCTGAAAGATCGCAAGCTAAGGAGGCCGGATCTGACTTACGCGACCATGGACCACAACGTGCCGACAAGGGAGCGTCACATTGTCAGAGATGAAGTCGCCAGGCTGCAAATGGAGACATTGAAGAAAAACTGTGCAGAATTCGGCGTCACCCTGGCAGACATCCATCATCCCGATCAAGGGATCGTCCACGTCATCGGTCCTGAACTGGGTCTGACCCAGCCGGGGAAAACGATCGTGTGCGGAGACAGCCATACTTCAACCCACGGAGCGTTTGGGGCACTGGCCTTTGGGATCGGGACGAGTGAGGTGGAGCATGTACTGGCGACCCAGACATTGTGGCAATCGAAGCCCCGGACCCTTCAAGTCGAAGTTTCAGGGGAGCTCGGATTCGGTGTCACGGCTAAAGACGTGATCCTGAACATCATTTCCACCTATGGAGTCGGTTTCGGCACCGGATATGTCATCGAATTCACGGGAGACGTGATTCGCAATCTGTCCATGGAAGAAAGAATGACCGTCTGTAATATGAGCATTGAAGCAGGTGCGAAAGCCGGATTGATCAGTCCCGACGAAACGACTTTTGACTATTTAGAGGGCAGGGAATACCTTCCCAAGAATAAAACGTTCCAGCAGTGCAAGGAAGAGTGGCAATCCCTGACAAGCGATCGTGACGCCACCTATGATCACAGAATTGAGGTGAGGGGTGAAGAAATCGAACCTCATGTAACATGGGGGACGAACCCGGGGATGGGTGCCGGGATTTCAAGGTCCGTCCCTCATCCGGATGAGTACGGGGACCCTTCTGAAAGGGAAGGGGTGGAGCGGGCGCTTCATTATATGGGACTTGAAGCCGGAATGAGAATCGAGGACATTGAGGTTGATTATGTATTTATCGGTTCTTGTACGAATTCACGCTTGAGTGACTTGAGGACGGCGGCTGAAGTGGTGAAAGGGCACAGCGTTAAGCAGGGTGTCACCGCTTTGGTTGTGCCAGGCTCGTTTAAAGTGAAGAAAAAGGCAGAAGAGGAAGGCTTGGATACGATCTTTACAGAAGCTGGTTTTGAATGGAGGGAAGCGGGCTGCAGCATGTGTCTCGCCATGAATGACGACATCGTCCCACCCGGCAAACGCTGTGCATCGACTTCCAACCGGAACTTTGAAGGCAGGCAGGGGAATGGTTCAAGAACCCATCTTCTCAGTCCTTCCATGGCAGCAGCCGCGGCCATCACAGGGAAATTGACCGACGTACGAAAGCTTGAAAAAATGCCGATTTCATAGGAGGTGAAAAGGGTGGCAATCAATCATGTGGAAGCGAATGTATTTCCTCTCAGGAGGGACAACGTAGACACGGATCAAATCATACCGAAACAATTCTTGAAAAGGATCGAGCGTAAAGGCTTCGGTCAGTTCTTATTTTATCATTGGCGGTTTGAAGACGATGGGAAGTCCTTGAGAAGAGACTTTTTATTGGATACCCCAAAATACCGGGATTCCGAAATTCTTCTCGGTGGAAAGAATTTCGGATGCGGGTCTTCACGGGAACATGCACCCTGGGCCCTTCAGGACTATGGATTTCAGGTGATCATCGCGAAGAGCTTCGCGGACATTTTTTATAACAATTGTTTAAAGAATGGGATCCTGCCGATTCAACTGGATGAAAAAACAGTCGATGCCCTTTTGAAGAATGAGAGTCAAGTGGACTTATATAAAATCGAAGTGTCCCTTGAGCACCAGACCATCTGTGATTCTGAGGGGCTGCGTGTCTCCTTTGACATTGATCCTTATTGGAAAACAATGCTTCTGAAGGGTCTGGATGAAATCGATTTAACGTTGCATTACGGTACACAAATCGAAGACTACGAAAAAAAATATGAGGTGAGTGACTTGGGAATTTAATGGATAACACTGAAGTGGTAGAAGCAATGGAAAGAATCAGTCATCAGGTGCATCGAACACCGTTAAAGCAATCGTCGACGCTGAATGCGTTCACTGGTGGAGAAGTCTATTTGAAAATGGAGAACCTGCAGCGGACAGGTTCCTTCAAAGTAAGGGGCGCCATGAATAAAATCATGTCATTGTCTGAAGAAGAAGCAGGGAGGGGGATCATTGCCGCATCTGCAGGAAATCATGCCCAAGGGGTGGCGCTGGCTGCTGCTAAGCGCGGGATCCCTTCAAAAATCTTCATGCCAAAGCGGACGCCGTCCACTAAAGTTGCGGCAACGAAACATTACGGAGCTGAAATCGTTTTGACTGGAGACACCTATCAGGAAGCCTACGGGGCAGCACTTGAGGAGAAAATCAAAAAAGGCTCGACGTATGTTCATGCATTTGATGATCATAAAGTGATGGCTGGACAAGGGACAGTCGCACTGGAAATGCTTCAACAGCTCAGTGATTTAGACATGATTCTCGTCCCCGTCGGTGGAGGGGGCTTGCTCGCAGGGATGGCACTGGCCGTGAAAGCCTTTAATCCCCGCGTACAGATTGTCGGCGTGCAGGCACTGGGGGCGCCGGCCACGTATAACTTTTTCACGGGAAGCAATAAGGGTTCACTTGAGCATGTTCATACCATTGCTGACGGGATCCTCGTCAAGAAGCCTGGAGAGCTCACGTTTCCGATCATCCGGAAGTATGTGGATGATATGGTCACCGTGACCGATGAAGAAATCTCCTATAGCATCATGTTCATGCTTCAACGGGAGAAAACCCTGGTTGAAGGAGCGGGAGCCGCATCCTTGGCGGCAGCCATGTGTCAAAAGGTCAAGGTACAGGGGAAGAAGGTAGGGTGCGTCATCAGCGGCGGGAACGCCGACCCGAGTAAAATCCCTGTTTATCGGGATTTGTCCAAAATGGCCAGACAGCTGCATCATATTGTGTAAAGATGGGACGGCTCTTAACTGCGTGAGTAGTTGGGGGCGGTCCTCTGTTTTTAGCAAGTTGATATGATTTTTCGTGGAGATAACTAGAACGATCATAATCAATTAAACTTGTAAGCTCTTACATTCTGAAAATACGCAAAAACCTATTGTAATAGGTAATTTTTTCAACTATAATGTCCACTATACAAATACAAATGTACATCAGAAATAAACAAATGGAGGTTTTCGGCTTATGGAATCAATTTCAATCGGACTTTTAGGACTCGGAACGGTGGGAGCCGGAGTGGTGAAGATAGTAGAGAATCATCAGGATAAATTGTCTCATCAGATCGGCTGCCCGGTGACGGTGAAAAAAGCCCTCGTTCAGGATTTAGAGAAAGACAGGGGACTGGATATCGAAAACAGCATATTGACCTTGAATCCTGAGGAAGTCCTGTTTGACCCTGAAATTGATATTGTGGTCGAGGTCATGGGTGGAATCGAAGCAACGAAGGAGCACCTCCTGCATGCGTTACACGAAGGTAAGCATGTCGTCACGGCAAACAAAGATCTCATGGCCCTCCATGGACCTGAATTATTAAGAGCGGCCTCGGAAAATGGCTGTGACTTATTCTACGAAGCAAGCGTCGCAGGAGGCATCCCGATTTTAAGAAGCTTAGTAGACGGCCTTGCCTCGGATCGCATCACGAAAATGATGGGAATCGTCAACGGGACCACGAACTTCATTTTGACAAAGATGACGAAAGAGGGACGGACCTTCGATGATGTCCTAAAGGAAGCCCAGGATCTCGGCTATGCTGAATCGGATCCGACGGCAGATGTCGGTGGATTGGATGCAGCAAGGAAGATGGCGATCCTGTCCACCCTGGGGTTCTCCATGAATGTGGACCTGGCGGATGTGAAAGTGAAGGGCATCACGGAAGTAACGGGAGATGACATCCAATATGCCGAACAGTTCGGCTACACGATGAAACTCATCGGTTACGCCCACCGGGAAGGGGAAAAGGTCGAGGTAAGCGTCGAGCCGACCCTGCTGCAAAATGAACATCCCCTCGCGTCTGTACATGATGAATATAACGCCGTGTACGTGTACGGCGAAGCAGTGGGGGAAACGATGTTTTACGGTCCCGGTGCAGGAAGTCTCCCTACTGCGACTGCTGTAGTATCCGATATGGTGGGAATCATGAAGAATATGAGATTGGGCGTGAATGGGAAGAGTGCCGTGAATCCGCAGTTCCCGAAGAAACTAAAAGAACCTGATGAAATTCATTCGAAATATTTCCTGCGGCTGCACGTTCGTGACGAAGTGGGCGTATTGGCCAAACTGACGTCCATCTTCTCGAATCACGGAGTCAGTTTCGAAAAAATACTTCAGAATCCCCTGGACAGTGATGAGTTTGCTGAAATCGTCCTGGTGACTCATAAGGCATCCCTGGAGCATTACGAAGATATCCTCATGGAGCTGAAGGATTATGAAGCGGTTCATTCGATCGAAAGCTCATACCGCGTAGAAGGAGGAGAAAAAGGATGAGATGGAAAGGACTACTGGAAGAGTATGGAGAACATCTTCCATTAAATGCAGATACTCCCCTTTTAAGTCTGAACGAGGGAAACACACCATTGATCGAGCTGAAGTCGTTGTCCGAGGAGTGGGGCATTGAGCTTTATGCAAAGGTTGAGGGGGCGAACCCGACAGGCTCCTTTAAGGACCGGGGGATGGTCCTGGCCGTTGCGAAAGCGGTGGAGTCAGGCAGCACGACGGTCATTTGCGCTTCGACAGGCAATACTTCTGCTTCAGCTGCAGCTTATGCAGCAAGAGCGGGGATCAAATGCGTCGTCGTCATTCCGGAAGGGAAAATCGCTCAAGGGAAATTGGCTCAAGCCGTCATGTACGGGGCCGAGATCATTTCAATCGAAGGGAATTTCGATGAAGCCCTGGAGATTGTCCGTGAGCTGAGTAAAACGGAATCCGTCACGCTTGTGAATTCAGTGAATCCATATCGACTGGAAGGACAGAAAACGGGGGCCTTCGAAGTCATCGAAGGATTAGGGGAAGCCCCTGATGTGCTCGCGATACCTGTCGGGAATGCAGGGAATATTTCAGCATACTGGAAAGGATTCAAGGAATATTCTGAGCGCAGATCTTCATCGCTTCCCCGCATGTTCGGCTTTGAAGCATCGGGGGCAGCGGCTCTCGTCCACGACCGCGTGATTCCCCAGCCCGAAACGATTGCCACTGCCATTCGCATCGGGAACCCGGCGAGCTGGACATTGGCCGTCGACGCATTGAAGGAATCCAACGGACATATTGATGAAGTGACGGATGAAGAAATCCTGGAAGCCTATCAGCTGATGGCAAGGAAAGAAGGGATCTTTGCGGAGCCGGCTTCCTGTGCTTCCATCGCAGGGATCAAGAAGTCATTGGAAAAAGGGCTCCTTGAACCAGGGTCGAAGGTTGTCGCGGTATTGACGGGGAATGGATTGAAAGATCCGGTTACGGCCATGGAGTGCAGCCCGGTGACACCGGTGAAGCTGCCAAATGATCGTGAACTGGTGAAGGATTATATCAAGGGAACGATCGGGGTATGAAGGGCCGGGAACCTCGCTCGTGGAAAATCATCGTCCCGGGGAGTACAGCCAATTTAGGAGCAGGATTTGACTCACTCGGTTTGGCTTTGGATGTCTTTTTAACCGTGGAGGCACATGAAGCAGATGACTGGCATGTGATCCCTTTGTCAGCGGCCCTGGAGGTATTTCCTGAAGATGAGTCGCATTTCATCGTAGAAGTCGTCAAGGAAGTGGCAGATGAATATGGAAGGAAGCCTGCTCCATGTCATTTATACGTATCAAGTGATATCCCATTAACCAGGGGTCTCGGATCCAGTGCAGCGGCTGTCGTGGCAGGGGTCGAGCTCGCCAATGCTTTATGCGACCTCAAGTTGACCCAGGAAAAGAAGCTGGTTCTGGCAAATCGTTTCGAAGGTCATCCCGATAACGTCGGGGCATCGCTCTACGGAGGGTTTGTCGTCAGCTGTCAGGATGAAAAGGGTGTTAACCTGATCACGGTTCCTGACCTTCCAATCGATGTTGTATGCGTCATTCCGAAAGCGGAGCTGAAAACGTCGGATTCGAGAAATGTCCTCCCATCATCTCTGTCGTTTGCAGAATCCGTTGGTGCTGGAGCGGTATCGAATGTTTTGGTCGCGGCGTTCCTTAGCGGTGATTGGGAAATGGTCGGGAAGATGATGAAGCGGGATCGTTATCATCAACCTCACCGTAGAAAGCTTCTTCCCCATTACGATGCCGTTGAAAAAGTGGCAGATCGATTCGGTGCTTTCGGCGTCGCTTTAAGCGGGGCCGGCCCAACGGTTGCCTGCTTTGTGGAACGGGAAGCAAGTGAATGGCTCTTCCGCCAGCTCGAACAATCCTTCCCGACCATGGACGTCCGCAAACTATCCATCTCCCAAACGGGCAGCAGCATCACAACCCAACAACCAAAGGTCCGTCCCTCATCGCTTTAAAGCAGCGAGGGACGGACCTTATTTTATTCTTTCTCCGTTGTGATCATAAAACAGTTGTCTTTTTCGTTGACGTGCAGGCAGTAGGAGGATGGATACGCCATGCCCATTTCTTCCCGGAGTTCCTTCGGGATGTGGACCGTTCCTTTTTCTGAGATGTAGCGTTTGTTGTGGGTTGAGTCCCGCGTGGCCTGCTTAATATAGAGGCAGTTGTTTTGATAGACGAGCTCTGCAAGTTTTCCCGGCAACAGTCCAAACTTCTCCCTCCATTTATGGGGGAGAGTGATTGTACCGCTTTTACTGAAAGGTTTGCTCCCATACATCATACTTAACATTCGCATCACCTGCCTTCACTATCATGTTGTTCTCTTTTTACCTTTCCTGAGAAAAATAAACACCAATTTGAAAAATTAGGAAAAAGGGCGGAGTTTCTTTGATGGGGTGGGGGAAACCGCAGGGTGAAAACGATCATTTAAAATCCGATGGCTCATACTATTATTTATTCTCTTCCTTCAGGCTCCCTATGTTATGATTAGGTGTGTTGTCAAAGTAAATGAAACAGATGAAGATACTCTCGTATTTCAGTCTTATGAGTATTTTTGATAAATGGATAAGAACTGAGAAACCATAGGGGAAAGACTATTGGAATTTAGGTGAATTTCACATCATGAAACAAGCTAAAGATATTGCCTTGAGAATATCCGTCACCTATGTATTGTTAGGCGCATTATGGATTGTGTTTTCAGATTATGCTTCCATGATCATCGCACATGAGAAGCTTAGTATGTATATTTATTTTCAGCGCTATAAGGGCTGGCTATTTACGTTTGTAACAGGTATCATCATATTCTTCCTGATATACCGCAGGACCAATGAGCTGATTCTCTCCAACGATAAACTATCGAATAAAGAGAAACAGCTTCAGATAAGGAATCAGCATTATCATTCATTGTTCGAACAAAATCCCGATGCCGTCTTGGAGCTGAGTTTGGATGGACATGTCATATCTGTCAACGCAGAAGCCGAGGGATTGCTTGAATTCACCCATGAAGAGTTAAAGGAAGTGAAATTCAGTAAGTTCCTGGATGAAGAAGAAATGAAGCGGGTGACAGACTACTTTTTCGCTACGTTCAAAGGCTTCGCATCCACCTTTGAAACGATGATCCGTATCGGCGATAATAAAGGAAAGATCCTCAGATGCTCCCTCGTTCCGATTATCATTAATCGTGAGGTGACAGGAATGTTCGCCATCGCAAGGGATATCACATCCAATCGGGAAAACGAAGAAATGGTCGTCGCATCGGAAAAGCTTTCCGTCATTGGTCAGTTAGCAGCTGCCGTTGCACATGAAATCCGCAACCCGCTCACATCTCTCAAGGGATTTATCCAACTTATGCAAACGACCAATACCATTAACCACGATCATTTAGACATTATGCTCTCTGAAGTGGATCGAATTGATTTGATCTCAGGTGAGATGCTGATCCTTGGAAAACAACAGGAAACCCACTTCCGTCCTGAAAGACTCGATGATATCCTCCAGCAGGTCCTCGTCCTGATGGAAGCACAGGCTAATCTTGATAATGTGTCCATTACATATGAGAACCTGTCTGAAAAACTTTTGTATGTGTCAGCCGAGTCCAATCAGCTTAAACAGGTTTTCATCAATATCATAAAAAATGCCGTGGAAGCCATCCCCCCATCCAGGGATGGGAAGGTCTCGATCACGTTGGAAGAGCAGGGGACGAACGCTCAAGTAGTTGTGAAGGATAATGGAGTCGGCATGGAGCCTGAAAGAATCGAACATCTGGGTGAACCGTTTTACTCGACGAAAGAAAAAGGCACGGGCCTCGGTCTTGCCGTGTGCAAAAAAATCATCCAACGCCATAAAGGACAAATACACTTTCAAAGTGATATAGAAAAAGGAACGGCAGTGGAAATCAGCTTACCCATTGAGGAAGAGCCTTCTGCCTTTACCGATTAAGAAAGGACGAAACGAATGAATTCAATCTCAAGCATCATCCATTCGCCAATACTACAGAAAAACTGGGAAGAATCAGGTTTTACTGCATTCACTCCCGTACAGGAAAAAGTTGTGCCCCTTATCATGGAAGGGAAGGACGTTGTGTGTGAATCACCAACGGGGACAGGGAAAACCCTGGCTTATTTACTCCCGATCATCCAGGCCATCGATCCATCAAGAAAACAGGCACAGGCTGTCATCCTTGCACCATCAAGAGAGCTGGTCATGCAAATCCACCAGGAAATCCAGAAATGGGCTAAGGGGACGGACATTACGAGTGCTGCCTTCATCGGTGGTGCGAACGTCAAGAAACAAGTTGAGAAGCTGAAGAAAAAGCCTCATATCGTAGTCGGCACAACGGGTCGCCTGATCGAACTGATGAAAATGAAAAAACTGAAGATGCATGAAGTGAAAACCATCGTCGTCGATGAGTTTGACTTAATGATTTCATCAGAGCATATCCGGGAAGTGAAGGATATCATCAAATCGACTTTGAAAGAACGTCAGGTGCTGTTCTTCTCGGCAACTTTATCAGATGAAACGGAACAAGTAGCCGAATCTCTCTTACAGAACCATGAAATTGTCAAAATGGAAGCCAACCTCGATAATCCGAAAGTAGACCATGTCTTTGTATATAGTGAATTGCGGGATAAGGTGGAAGCCCTCAGAAGTATCTCTTACTTCAAAGGTATCAAGGCACTTGTATTCTTCAATCAACTGGAGAGACTCTCTGAAATGGAAGAGAAGCTTAAATATAAGGGAGTCGAGCTTGAAGTCTTAGCAGGAGAATCGAATAAGATGGAGCGTAAGCAATCCCTGGATCGTTTCCGCTCAGGGAAAGTGTCCATGCTCCTGACAACCGATGTCGCGGCACGCGGCCTCGATATCACCGATGTCACACACGTAATCCATTTCGATTTCCCGAGCGACACGAAGCAGTATATCCACCGTTCAGGAAGAACCGGCCGCATGGGGGCAGAAGGAACCGTCATCTGCCTCGTATCCAAGCGCGAACTGAGCTTCCTTGAAAAACTAAGTAAAGAACTCAACCTGCCATTCCAGGAAAAAACCATCCGCGGCGGCGGACTGCAACAACCGGAAACAAAATAAAAAGATAGGTCCGTCCCCGGGTTTGAGGGACGGACCTCTTTTTCGTTATACACTGCCGCTATTTTTCATACACAATCCTGCCGTCCATCAGTGTCATCCATACACCCGTCTCAAGGAGTTCTTCCGCACCGACTTCGAAAGGATTCCGGTCCAAAACGGCTAAATCAGCTTTCTTTCCGACTTCGATCGTTCCTAAATCATGCTCCCTGAAGTTTCCGTAAGCAGGGGATTTCGTGTAATGAATCAGGGCATGGGCCAATGAAATTTTCTCAAGAGGATTCCATCCGCCTTGGGGAGAGCCGTCTTCGTGCTTCCGTGTGACGGCCCTGTAAAGGCCGAGCATCGGATTCAAGTCCACAATCGGAAAGTCCGTTCCAAACGCAATGGCTGCGTCATGCTTGTCCAATGAACCGATCGGCCACGTATAGTGTGCCCGCTCCATCCCGAGTCTGTCCAGATATGCATGGGAATCCATGGAACCCGACGTGAGATGCTCGGGCTGGATGGATGCGATGACCCCGAGCTTCCGGAAGCGCTCGAAATCATGTGGGTCGCATACTTCAATATGTTCGATCGTATGTCTGGAATCCCTTGCACCATTGACCTTCCTCGCATGCTCATACACATCCAGGCCCAACCGGACAGCTGCGTCCCCGCAAGCGTGCAGGCGGATCCGGAAGCCTTCCCGGTCAGCATCCTCGATCCACTTTTGATAAACATGTGGTTCATAAATGGTCCCGCCAATTTCCGTCGGCCGGTCTGAGTATGGCTGAAGCAAATACCCCGTATACGTCAGGGGGACCCCATCGAGGAACTGCTTCAAACCAGAAAACTGAAGCTTATCCGATTGATACTTCTCCCTGAATTGAATGCCACGCCCGAGGTCACCATCCAGCACGTCCAGGAAGTGAATGCGGGTCGTCAGCTCGCCTTTTTCTTCAAATTCCCGATAAAACCCGGGATCTCCCAATGTATAGCCGGGAAGAGGCAGCATGTCGGCTACAGATGTGATCCCGTAGGATGCCGTCTTCTTCAGCATTCCGTTCATCAATCTGTTCTTTACTTTCTTCTCGAATGTAAAAGCTTCCGTCACATACTGAACGGCCGTCTCATATAAGAATCCGGTTGGTTCACCGTCGGCATCTTTTTCAATTTTACCAAAAGGAGGTTCGGGAGTATCCCGGTGAATCCCCAATTTCTCGAGGGCAGCTGTATTCAGCCATGCGCTATGAGCTTCTTCATTGAGGAGGACAACGGGGCGGTGGGGCAGGTATCGATCAAGTGAGTGGCGAGTGGGGGTGGTCTGGTCCGGCCAGCGGACATGATGCCATCCGAATCCAAGCACCCATTCCTCATCGGGATGTTCCCGGGCATATTCAGCCACCATTCTCGCTGTCCTATCCTCTGTTGTCCCGAAGGTCAGTTGACAAAACCCCTCAAACATCGCTCCTAAAAACCAATGAAGATGAAAGTCATGGAACCCTGCCGTCACCAGGCGGTTTCCGGCATCCCTGATGTCCGTAGAGGGCCCTATGAAACTCTCCATCTCTGAACGGGGGCCAACCCCAATGATCACATCATCCTTTACGGCAACGAAGCCGTCGATGGGAGCAGCTGCATTCCCGGTGAATAGGGCAGTGCTTACCAGTATTTTATCGGCCTTCATGTCATCCCCATCCTTTTTCATCTATTACATCGATTGTAACCAGATGAAGGAAAGAACACAAACGGTGAATTAATAAAAATTTACTCTTATAAGAAGGCATTGGAAAATCCCATGTTGAATACATAAGGAGAACAAGAAGAAAAGGAGAATGAAAATGTTGACACGAACCTTTCCGGCATTTGAAACAGATAGATTTCGCTTAAGACAGATGAAAGAAGGGGATGCTCCCCGTGTTTTTGATTATTTCTCAAAAGATGAAGTCACCCGATATTATGATCTGGAATCGTTTCAAGAGGAAAAACAGGCACTGGAGATCATCGAGAAGTGGAACGAAAGGTTTTATCTGAATGAAGGGATCCGTTGGGGGATTGCCCTGAAAGAATCCGGCGACATCATCGGCAGCTGCGGGTTTCATCAATGGGAGAAAGAACATTTTAAAGCCGAGGTGGGGTTTGAGGTTCATCCATCCTATTGGAGGCAAGGGGTCATCACAGAAGTATTACAGCCGGTCCTGAGATACGGCTTTGAAGAAATGAATCTTAATCGTATTGAAGCGTATTACGATCCGGAAAATGTGGCATCGAAGAGGAGCCTCGAAAAAGCAGGATTTACATTTGAAGGCGTATTGAGAAAAGCGGCATTTGAAAAAGGCGTTTTTTGTGATGCGGCTGTCTGCTCTTTATTAAAAGATGAATATTGAACACAAATTTAAGACGCTGCTTATGCCTATACCACATAAACAGCGCCTTAACTTAAGTAAATCTTATTCAATTAACTTTACTATCCTTTCTTACTAATACACATACGTAACATTCATTTAACATTAAATTAATGGTCTTGCATGGTTTATTAGTTTATTTTCATTTGCCGCTGATTTTCCCACACGCCCACATGTTACGAAGATAGTTTTCACGGGCTATCTTCTTGCGTACCATGATGTTAGCATGCTTCGCTTACATTCTTCATTGGAATCATCTCCTGAAATAAGATTGCGCATTCCCGCATATCCACACATCTTGAAATCAGTTTTCACGGGCCGATCTCAAAAGCGAGATGTGATGCTGACATGCTTTGCTAACTCACTTCATTGGAATCACGCCTTCCTTTAAAGATTGTTTTGTAAATCATTTATTAATTATATATTAACAAATTATAAAATTAATGCAAATGTTCAGAATAATCAATATAGTGCGATTTTGGGTGGTTTTTGAATTGAAATGGGCGGTTATCTTGGTTTATCTCATTTTTTCTTGTTTTTTAAAAAATTTTATTAGTCCTAAAGAGTAAATTCAATATAACGGAGACCGTTCCTTTTCGCTGCAGGTGCTCGCTTTCCGCGGGGCGTGAGTTGAGCCTCCTCGGGCTTGCCCTGTGGGGTCTCAACTTTCCCGCTATTCCCGTCGGAGTCGAGCACCTTTCGCTTCAATCCACTCTGTGCTTTTTCATAATATTTTCTTTGGATAAAGATCAAACAGTAAAAATCATTTGAAATCAGTGTTGAACTTTACTTCAAAATCAGACATTCTACATTGGAACAGCGCTAATTTCATTATATGAACAAAAAAGAGCGTTAATCCAATCTCCTATTAAGGTAATTCTCCTCCAGATCCATTTCCCTGTTCACCAGCAGTTCCATTTGTTCTAGGTGATGGGTTTCGACGACGGGGTCGAGGTGGGACCAGTGGATTTTGTTGATGAAGTAGTAGTTTCTGATTTTCCTCAGGATGACGAGGGAGTGGGGGAAGTGGTCGAATTCTGCTTTTATGCTGTTGAAGCGGGTGTAGCCCCATTTTGTCAGTTTCATTGTTTATCACCTATTGTTCTATTACCTTTTCTTTCGATAGATTAATCCTCTGGGAGCATATCTGATTTAAACAAACGTTTGTTTAGTGTTTCAAAACATTTATTCTACTAGGGTTCGGGGGATTAAACAATCGTTTAACAGTATTTACATATCGTCCCGTGCATCTGTTTCGTCCTGAGATTGTCATTGCTATTCACGGAGGGCTCTTGTTATGATGAGAAGGTTATGAATCGAAAGAAAAGCTAGGAGAATGAGCTTTGAATAAAGTAGTATCCAACTATTCCATTTATCCATATGAAGCAGATAAGAAGGAGATTCCCGTGGCTCCGCTCCATAAGGGGGAAACCACGAAGCAGCTGATATCCTCCCGTGACGAGGATGCTTTTTTCTTTCGGACGATGGAGGAAGCGGGGATTCATCTGAATGCGGCTCAGGTTGAAGCGGTCCGTTGTGTGAAAGGACCATGCTTGACTCTTGCCGGTGCAGGAACGGGAAAAACGACGGTGCTCGTCTGCCGTGCAGGTTACTTGATGGCCGTGAAAGACATTCAGCCAAGAAATATTTTGCTTGTCACATTTACCAAGAAAGCATCGGAAGAGATGAAGCAGCGGATTTCAAGGCTTCCGGGAGCAGAACATGGTGGACAGGTACATGCCAGCACGTTTCATGCCCTGTTCCTTTACTTGCTCAGATCCCGCCATTACACACAGGAAGTGATCGGGAACGAGCGCTATAAACAAATCATCTTGAAACAGATCCAGAGAGAAATGAATATATATGATCCGTATGATGCTGAGACGCTCCTTGCCAAGCTTTCTCATTATAAGCTCAATCAGAAAGATATACGGGAGCTCCCTGAGAAGTCCAAGTCAGAAAAAGAAGTGCGAAGCATCCTCTTAAAATATGAAGAGTGGAAGCGCGTGAATCATAAGATGGATTTTGATGATATTTTGACAGAGGCCTATCAACTACTGTTGGGAAATCCGAATCTGCTGACTTCCCTTCAGCACCGGTTTCAATATGTGATGGTCGATGAATTCCAGGATACGAATCTGGTTCAATATGAATTGATCAAATTGATTGCGGCTCACCGTAATCTGTTCGTGGTCGGGGATGATGATCAAACGATTTACACCTTTAACGGAGCTCGGAACGAATTCATTTTGGATTTTGATGAGGAGTTCACGGATGCCAAAGTCGTGACTTTAAAAGAAAATTACCGGTCTGACGCTTATATCATCGGACTCGGGAATGAAGTCATCGGGCGGAATGAACACCGGCGGAAAAAAGAGCTGATCGCAACAAAAGTGGAGGGACAGAAGCCCCTCTATTCAAGACCCGCCACAGCCGATGAAGAAGCCGTCTGGATCACAGAAGAGATTCAGAGATTACGAGAAGAAGGCTACGGTTATGGAGATATGACGATTCTCCATCGCACCATGAGCAGTGGGCGTGCCGTCTTTGAACAGCTCCTGTTAAAGGAGATTCCTTTCACACCATACAATCAGAAGGATTCCCTTTTCTATGATAACTGGACCGTGAAGCCCGTGGTGGATTACTTGCGATTATCGATCGTCCCACGAAATTTCTCAGCCATGGAATCGCTGTTGCCCACCCTTTTCATACGAAGAGACCGGGGAATGGCTCACATCCTGGAAGAAGAACAGAAGGAGCGGAAGAAGTATCCCCTCATTCACTTAACGACTTTATCCGGGCTGAAGCCTTTCCAGGTGAAGAATGTGAAAGAACGGATGAAGTTCCTGAAGGCGATCGGTGACCAATCACCGGAAAGTGCCATCAAACGTATCCGGAAGGAATTCTATCACCAGTACATCGACGCCCAGGAATCCCACGTGGTGACGGAGCAGAAGGAGCTCATTAAAGAAATGCTGGACGAGCTTGAAGGCTCGGCAAAGCGCTTTGATACGATTTCAAGCTTCATTACCTTCATTGATGAAATGAAGGCGAAGTATGAGGAAATCTATTCGAATCAAAGGGGAAGCAGGGATACGGACAGTGTGTCCCTCATGACGATTCACCGGTCAAAGGGCCTTGAGTTCCCCGTCGTGTTTTTAATCGGGGCCATCGAAGGGAATCTTCCCCACAGTTCAGCCCTTAATGCCAATAAGCTTGAGGATAAAGTCTACAAGGACCCGGGCCAAAAAGAGAAGACAACGGGTGCTGTGGAGGAAGAAAGGCGCCTTGCCTATGTAGCCATCACGAGGGCAAAAGAGAAATTGTTCATTTCTTCCCCGGCCTATTATCAAGGCGAACAGCGTAAGTGCTCGCGCTTTATTGCGGATTTATTCAAACAGACGCCACACGCTGATCCGAAGCCAGCTAAAAAAGTGAGAAACGGAAAGGTGAGCAAGATTCTTGCCTGGGTGTGCACAAGCTCTGAGTGCATTGCCTGGCAGAGGCCCGACACCCATGAAGATACCGAATCCAAGGTTTGTCCCCTTTGTTCAAGCCCTATGAAACTGGGAGAAAAGGACATTATCGAATAAAAAAAGCCCCGGCGTCCTGGAAAGTGAAGGACGCCGGGGCTTTTTGCGGTTTATCGACCGTTCTATAACATGCTGCACATACAAACGAGCATCAATAAACCGGCCCCTCATTGCGAAAAATGATCATCCCGCGAATCAACCTTCTTCGAATCATTCGGATCCAAGGCCTGTCTTAAAAAATAAATAAGAATTCCCATGATGATTCCAAGTATCGCGATAAAACCGATGGTAATGGTGATTCCCATCATAAACCCCACTCCTTTTTATAGCTATCACTATAAGATTTCAGCCGTCTACTATCAGTCTATGAAAAAGGAGTGGTGATATATTCGAAGCGAAGGACAAAAAAGGTTTGCGATTTTACGTCCGGTCAATCAAAACGGCACGAACCGGGGATCCGTCCCCTTCTTTAAGAGGAAGGGGAAGGGCTACCAGCTCGTATATCCCAGGGGTTACATGGGTAAGGTCGATCCCTTCGAGAATCCCGATGTCATGTTCCCGCAGTGAGTGATGGGCGTCCAATTCCTTGCTGTCCAAAGGATCAACAGAGGGAAGGTCCACCCCGATCAAATCAATGCCCTTTTCCTTTAAAAAAGGGGCAAGTTCTTTCGTGACAGGGGGAATGTGCCCGGGGAATCGGGTTGAATCACTCCAGGCGTTGGTTTTGAACAGAACTTTTTTGACATCAGTCAAGTCGATCTCTATTAATCGTTCAGGACTGATTTCAGGCTCGCCTTCCAACGAAACCACGATGGCCGGTCCCATAAAACGTTCCGGGGCCATATCGAGGACCCGATTCCCGTCACTGTCGAAGTGGAAGGGGGCATCCACATGGGTCCCGGTATGGGAGCTCATGATCAGCTGGCCGACATTGACGGATCCTGATTCTTCCTTCGTCCAGTTCAAGGAAAAGGAAAAAGGCGTGTCTCCCGGCCAAACAGGGGTTTCATTATGCAGGGGTCTTGAAATATCGATCATTTTCATGAGTGCCTCATCCTTTCTGTATTAAGCGACGACGTTCCGTGTATTTTCAAACTGCTTGTATTCTTCTTTTTCCATGATGCTTTTTAAGATGTAAATCGTTTCCCATACATCTTCGTACGACGAATAAAGAGCCACAGGTGCCAGTCGGATCACATTGGGTGCCCGGAAATCAGGTGTCACCCTGTTTGCTTTCAAGGCTTTACAGATCCTCGCCGCTTCCTCATGCTGCAGGCTGATATGTCCGCCCCGGCGTTCATCTTCAAGGGGGTTACAGATGGTAAAGCCATAGCCGTTAAGCTCCTGCTGGAATACATCCATCATGAACTTTGTAAGAGAAAGGGATTTCCGTCTCAGATTCTCGATCCCGGCTTCTTCAAATAACTGGAGGGAGCCGAGGAGGGGGGCACTGCTCAAAATATGAGGAGTCCCGATTTGGAAAGCGCCGGCAGAATCAGCATGAGTGAGCGTATGATCCATATCGAACTGGGCATCCTTCCGTGAACTGAACCAGCCGGAAAGACCGGGCTTTTTCCCTCTGTGGCGGTTGTGAACGAATAATCCCCCGACACCACCCGGGCCGCTGTTTAAGTATTTGTAATTGCACCACACCGCAAAGTCCACGCCGTCTTCGTGGAGCTGATGAGGAAGGGCGCCGATCGAATGGGCGAGGTCGAATCCGATGACAATGCCCCGTTTGTGGGCTTCATCCGTCAAGCGTTTGATATCCAGCAGCTGCCCGCTTCGGTACAGGACGGACGGTAGGAGGATAAGGGCGATCTCATCGGTCATTTGATGAATGATGTCTTCCTCATGCAGGGTAAACCCATCCCTGCTTTTTACCTGAACCAGATGCTCTTCAGGGGAATACCCCTTTAATTCAAGCTGACTTTGAACCGCGTAAATATCCGACGGGAAAGTCAGTTCATCTGCCAGGATCCTCGTTCGTTTTCCTTGAGGTTGATAGAAGGTGGCCAGTAACTGATGAAGATTCGTCGTGATGGAACCCGTCACAATGACTTCTTCCTTTTCTGCACCCACTAAAGGAGCCGTCATGTCTCCAAGCTTCTCAGAATAATAGAACCACGGCTCCTGCCCGTCCATCCAGCCATCGATTCCATGTTCCTTCCAATCATTCAATGAGGTCAAAAGTGACTCCTCGGCTCGCTTCGATAATAGGCCAAGGGAGTTCCCATCCATATAATAGTGATTTTCCTTTATGTAGAATTCCTTTCGGAAATGGGCAAGCGCATCCTGTTTATCCATTTCTTTGGCGTGTTCCAACGTTAAAGCATGTGTCATCCTTATCCCACCTTTCACAGTCTTACCAAAATGATAATCGAAATGATTTGAATAGTAAAATAATTGTTTTGTAAGAGAACGGGTTTTTATACATTTATAAATAAATTATTCAAAAATGTATAAAAAGTCAAAATAGTCTGGTATAAATGGATTAATATAATAAAATTCAGTGAAATTATTCATATTTGAATAATCCGGAGAAGATGAAAGGGGTGACCACGGTGAGTGAGACGAAAAAAAGTTGGAATGAAAATGAAGCAATCCTGCACTCATTGCAGGACGATATTTTAGTAACGAATACAGATGGAATCATTTTGAAAGTCAGTGAGGCGACAGGTGGTATTTATAATGTGAAGTCAGAGGATATGGTAGGGAAATCCGTCTATGATCTTGAGAGAGAGGGAATCTTCACGCCGATTTTGACTCCATTGGTTTTAAAGGAAAGAAAGAAAATCACCCTGGTTCAGACAAGTAAGGATGGAAAGAAGCTCCTGGTTACAGGGATCCCGGTTTTCCATGAAAATGGGGAGCTTGTGCGGATCGTCAGCTATTCACATGACGTAACGGAATTATTGAATATGAAGAAATACTTAGAGGACATGGAAGATCAAATGGAAAGGGTGAAAAGTGAACTCGAAATCCTCAGGAGCCGCCATTATTATTCGGAAGGGATCATTGCCACAAGTGATGAGATGAAGAGGGTTCTCCAAATTGCCCTGCAGGTGGCGGAAGTGGATGTGAATGTCCTGTTGCTGGGGGAATCCGGTGTCGGCAAGTCCCATATTGCGAAATTCATCCATAATAAAAGCCAAAGAAAAGGGGGGCCTTTCATTGAGGTCAATTGCGGTGCCATACCGGAATCCTTATTTGAAGCGGAGTTCTTCGGTTATGAACCCGGCTCGTTCACCGGGGCCGATCGCAAGGGGAAGGTAGGATTGGCTGAACTTGCAGAGGGAGGTACTCTGTTTCTTGATGAAATCGGGGAGCTGTCTCAACCCAATCAGGTGAAAATCTTGAAATTCATCCAAGAGAAACAATTTTACAGGGTAGGCGGTACGAAGCAAAGGAAGGTGGACTTCCGGGTCCTTGCAGCGACGAACAGGGATTTGGAGATGGCCGTGGAGAACAGGGAATTCAGGCAGGATCTATTCTTCCGCCTGAATGTCGTTCCCATAACCATCCCGCCTTTAAGGGAACGGACATCGGATATTATTACGATGATCGATTACTTTGTGGGCTATTTTTGTGAAAAATACCAGCGCCGGAGGACATTGGATGGTGGGGTGATCCATCAGCTTCTTATTCAGGATTGGAAAGGGAATGTCAGGGAGCTGATGAATCTGATCGAGAGGCTGATTGTCACATCTTCGAGGCAGCTCATTGAAATGGAAAACCTGCCCGGGCGATACATAAAGCATAGTGGGGATCTGTCAGAGTTTGACCGTGAAGGACAATCATTAAAGGACGTCCTGGAAGCGGTTGAAGAGCAGGTGCTGAAGAAAGCGAGGCAGCAGTATAAAACGACGACTATAATGGCTCGAAATCTTGGAATCAGTCAGCCTTCGGTTGTCAGAAAAATGAAAAAATACAGCATTAGATGAAAGGTTGGCATGATACTTGCAAGTTCTTTGGTGAGTAGAAGGAAAATAAATCATTTCAAAGGGGTGTTTGACAATGGAGGTTGGAAAACAGAATGTCAGTCAGTTACAAACCCGGTCCGGGAGATCAGCTAAGGAAGCAATGAAGTTTATCATTCCTTCCTTAATAGGAGTATTGCTGTTTTTGGTTCCTGTGACGTACGAAGGGAACATGACTATCGGGGTCGGGATCTTTGCTTCTTATTTTCAGGGGATGTTAGAAGGAGTATTGCCATTATTCATGACAATCATATTTGGGATTTCCGCTCTCATGGCCATTTATACAAAGCTTCTTCAACCTAAGTGGATCGTCACCCAGCCATTTTTAAAAGGGCTGTTCGATGTAGGTACGTTCTGGATCGCCATCCGAGTCATCGGTTCAGTCTTTGCCATCATGACCGTCAACGGGATCGGCCCGGAATGGATCATATCCGACTATACAGGCGGAACGGTTCTGTATTCGTTGGTCCCTGTTTTAACCACATGGTTTTTGTTTGCAGGATTATTGATGCCTCTTCTATTAGATTTTGGACTGATGGATTTCTTCGGGACCCTGCTGCAGAAGATCATGAAGCCTTTATTCCAGCTGCCGGGACGGTCTTCCATCGATGCCCTCGCTTCCTGGATGGGGAGTGGGACCGTCGGTGTCCTCATTACAACGAAACAATTTGAAGAAGGCTACTACACAAAACGGGAAGCTGCCGTCATTGCAACCAACTTCTCTGTTGCTTCCATCGCTTTCAGCCTTGTGATCGTCAGTTTCATAGGTTTGGAATCCATGTTTGTGCAATTATACGGTACCGTCGTCATTGCCGGGATCGCAGCCGCGGTGATCTGCCCGCGCATCCCGCCACTTTCCAGAAAAAAAGACACATACTATGAGCCCGTTGGAATGCAAATCTCTGAATCAGTACCTGAAGATGTTTCCCGTCTTCAATGGGGCTTCGAAAAAGCTGTTGAAAAAGCTTCTGAAGTGAAAAGTGTCGGTGAAGTGACCAAAAAAGGACTGCAAAACGTATTTGATATCTGGTTCGGACTCATTCCACTCGTCATGGCCCTTGGAACGCTTGCTTTAGTCGTGGCAGAATATACACCGGTGTTTGATGTGCTGGCTTACCCGGTCGTTCCACTCCTTGAGCTATTGCAAATCCCGCAGGCTGCGGATGCTGCCCCTGCCATGATCGTAGGGTTTGCCGATATGTTCCTGCCTGCAGTGGTGGGTAGCGGGATCGAAAGTGAGTTAACGAGATTCGTGATTGCGGCCATGTCTTTGACTCAATTAATCTACATGTCTGAAATCGGGATCCTGCTGATCAAATCCAAGATCCCCATCAGCTTCCTGGATTTATTCATCATCTTCATCCAACGAACCATCATCACGTTACCAATCGTCGCATTACTGGCGCACTTTTTCTTTATGTAAAACCTCGACAATCTAGCATTATACTATAAGAATATCTGGGGGTACTGAAATGGAACGAACGTTTGAACAGCTTATCGAGAGGATGCCGGATCGTCTGGCACCGAGCATGGCAAAGGATCATCCGAATTTACCGGTAGTGAAAGAAGAAGGGTGCTACTACTATGGGCTTGACGGGAGGAAGTATCTTGACTTCACCTCTGGCATCGCCGTGACAAATGTGGGCCATCGTCATCCGAAAATCGTCCAGGCGATCAAGGATGCAGCGGACGGCCTGATGCACGGTCCTTCCGGTGTCATCATGTATGAATCGATCCTTCGCCTGGCTGATGAACTGGCAGAGATCCTTCCGGGTGACCTTGATAGCTTTTTCTTTGCCAACAGCGGGACGGAAGCCATCGAAGGGGCGATCAAGCTTGCTAAATATGTAACGAAGCGTCCTTATGTCATATCCTTTACGGGGTGTTTTCATGGCCGCTCATTGGGTGCACTCAGTGTCACGACCTCAAAGAGTAAGTATCGGAAGTTCATGCAGCCTTCGGGTTTGACGTATCAAATTCCGTATGCGAATGAACGGGAGTGTCCGGAGGGAGAGGATTCAGCCTGGTATGTTGTCAGCAAGCTTGAAAAGGATTTTGAAACGCTTTTTGGCCACCAGGTCACCCCGGAAGAAGTGGCGTGTGTCATTTTAGAACCGGTGTTGGGGGAAGGGGGATATATCGTCCCTCCGAAAGCATGGCTCAAGAAGGTAAGGGAGATTTGTGACCGGCATGATATTTTACTGATTTTCGATGAAGTCCAAACGGGCTTCGGACGTACGGGTAATTGGTTTGCGGCACAAACCTTCGATGTGACGCCGGATATCATGGCGATCGCGAAAGGAATTGCGTCGGGTCTTCCCCTTAGCGCGACGGTGGCGTCCAATAAGCTGATGAAACAGTGGCCCCTTGGAAGCCATGGCACGACGTTCGGGGGGAACCCGATCGCCTGCTCTGTCGGTCTTGCCACCCTTGAGGTCATGAAGGAGGAAAAACTCCTTGATAATACGAAGACGATGGGTGCATACGCCGTTTCAAGGCTCGAGAAGTTGAAAGAAAAACACCCTGTGATCGGAAGCATCCGGGCTGTGGGATTGATGATCGGGATAGAAATCGTCCATCCAAAAACGGGTAAACCGAATCAGGAAGGCTTGATGGACATTCTTGACCGGGCGCTTGAAAAAGGGGTCTTATTTTATCTGTGCGGAAATCACTCCGAAGTGATCCGCATGATTCCACCCCTTACGGTGACAAAAGAGCAGATCGACGCCGGTCTTCACATGTTGGATGAAGCGGTGACGGAGTATGAGGCGTCACTGATGAGTCATCTGGATTAAAATAAAAAAAGGTTGATCAGTTCTGAACTGATCAACCTTTTTTTATAGCCTTTTAACCGAAATGGCCTTTCTCATCTTCCGGAGGGCATCCTGTCCTTCTGTTTCCCTTCTCATCATTAAGTTCACATAGAGAGCATCAATCAATGTTAACTGAGCAATCCGGGAAGACAGAGCTTCTGAACGGTAGTCGGTTTCCTCTGAAACGGTGAAGAGGGGTGTGTCGACCCTCTGGCTTAATGGGGACTTGGCGAAATTGGTGATGCAGATGGTCTTTGCCCCGGTTTCTTTGACGATGTCGAGCACTTGGAGAATATCCTTCGTCGATCCTGAATGGGAGATGAACACGGCACAATCGTCACTTGTCATCTGGGAAGCGGTCATCAACTGAATATGACTGTCACTAGCCGCATGCACGCGTAAGCCGGTCCGGATGAATTTATGGTAGGCGTCAAGGGCGATGACACCGGACCCGCCGCTTCCGAAGAACTCGATGGAACGGGCACTATTCATAATATCCACAGCTTTCAACAGCTTCTTCTCATCTACCACCATCAACGTGTCTTCGATCGTTTTAATGTTGGACCTGAACACTTTTGTGGCGATCGTCTGTGCCGTGTCTCCTTCATCTATGCGTTCGTGAATGTCCTTAAGTCCAGTCACGATTTCAGAGGCAAGGGCGATTTTCATCGCCTGATAGCCTTTAAAGCCGATTCGTTTACAAAAGCGAAAGACAGTAGAGTCGGCCACTCCCAAGTCTTCCGCCAGACCGTTGATCGTTGAATGGATGATCTCGTTCGGATTTTCGAGTATATAGTCGGCAATTTTTTTCTCCGTCACACTGAACTGAGGATAGTGAGAACGGATGCTTGCTAAACAATGTTGATGTTGACTCATTGACACCACTCCTGTAAGGGTTTTCATAGTTTCATTATACAAGATTCCAAGAAAAATAAAAATAATTTCTGTAAACGGTTGCAAAAAGAAAAATATTTTTTATAATAGAGATAGACAGAAAATAATTTTCCTGCTTATTTTGTTCCCTCGAATTGGCAACTTTCATACTGAAATGGGAGAGTCATAGTTACATAGAGTGTTTTGCAAACGCTTTACTTGTCCGTCGGGAACAAATAAGCAGGATCAAGTGGTATAAAAAATTTGGCAGCAGGGCTGCCGTGAGGAAAGAAAGGTAGGGATACACAATGTCAGATCAAATGCTCATTTTAGTGGCACTGGCCGGAATTTTTCTTTTATTATTTTTAGTTATTAAAACAAAGCTTCACGCTTTTGTTGCCCTATTATTAGTCAGTTTAATCGTAGGGATCGCTGCCGGCATGCCGCTGCAGGAAGTAGTGGCATCGATACAGAGCGGTATGGGCGGGACCCTCGGGTTTGTCGCCGTCGTCGTTGGTTTAGGTGCGATGTTCGGACGCATGCTTGAAGTATCAGGGGGAGCGGAACGACTGGCTCAGACCTTGATTAACAAATTTGGGGAAGATAAGGCACAATGGTCCCTTGGGATCACAGGTTTCCTCGTTGCCATTCCCGTATTCTTTGATGTAGGATTCATCATCCTTGTCCCGATTGTATACGGATTGGCCAGAAAAACAGGCAAGTCACTCCTGTACTATGGAATTCCATTGCTTGCAGGTCTTGCCGTCACACACAGTTTCATCCCACCGACTCCGGGACCGATCGCGGTTGCTGATTTGATCGGGGCGGACCTTGGATGGGTCATCCTGTTTGGTGCGATTGCCGGTGTTCCATCCATGATCATCGCTGGTCCACTTTTTGCAAAATGGATTTCAAAACGAATTCATGCAGTGGTTCCTGACTATATGCAGGCGGAAGAAATGGAATACGATAAAGAGCTTCCAAGTTTCGCTCTGATTGCTTCTCTTATCTCGATTCCATTAGTATTGATTCTATTGAATACGCTTTCGGGTGTTGTGTTAGATGAAGGAAACATGATTCGTTCCATCCTGACTTTCTTGGGACATCCATTCGTCGCTTTGACGATTGCCACACTGCTTACGTTCGTTCTATTAGGAACGAAGCGCGGATATTCCCGTCAGGAAGTTCAGGACATTGCAACGAAAGCACTTGAGCCTGCGGGGATCATCATTCTTGTAACAGGTGCCGGTGGAGTATTCAAGCAAGTATTGATCGACTCCGGTGTTGGAGAAGTATTAGGGAATATGATGGCTGGTTCAAGCCTGCCGCCGATCGCCCTTGCCTTCTTGATCGCCATGGTCGTTCGTGTCGCTCAAGGTTCAGCGACTGTTTCAATGGTAACAGCGGCAGGATTGATGAGCCCGCTGATCGAAACCCTTGGTATGCAAGGTCCCGTTCTTGGTTTGATGGTTATTGCCATCGCTTCAGGGGCGACAGTCTTCTCCCATGTGAATGACAGTGGTTTCTGGTTAGTGAACCGTTACTTTGGATTAGATGTAAAAGATACGTTAAAATCCTGGACAGTGATGGAGACACTCATCGGGTTTGTAGGATTTGCCGTTGTGTTCATTTTAGGGATATTCATTAGCTAAAATAGGATAGAATAATAGTAGAAGAGGGAAGAGCCATGTCGCTTCTTCCTTTTCTCTATTTATTTAGGAGGAACGAAGATGTCAGAATTCATGATCGGTGTCGATATCGGGACCACCAGTACAAAAGCCGTACTATTTAATAAAGAAGGAAAAGCGATCGAGCGTCACGGGATCGAATATCCATTACATACACCCACGCCCGGGACGGCTGAACAGGATCCTGAAGAAATTTTTCAGGCAGTCCTGAAGTGTGTCAAGGAAGTGGCTTCAAGTACAAATGAAACGATTTCATTTGTGTCGTTCAGTTCTGCCATGCACAGTTTGATCCTTGTGGATGAAAATGACCAGCCATTGACCCCTTCGATTACATGGGCTGATAACCGAAGTGCTGCGTGGGCCGAGAAAATTAAGAAAGAAATGAACGGGATGGAGATTTACAGAAGGACCGGTACGCCGATCCATCCGATGTCACCCCTTGTGAAGCTTGCCTGGCTGAAGGATGAAAAGCCGGAATTGTTCGGAAAAGCGGCCAAGTTCATCTCGATTAAAGAATTTGTTTTCCATCGTTTGTTTGGGAAGTATGTAGTGGATTATTCCATTGCTTCTGCTACAGGGATGTTCCATCTGGAAAACCTGGCTTGGGATGAGGAAGCCATGAAAGTGGCCGGAGTCTCGAAGGATCAGCTTTCGGTTCCGGTATCCACAACTGAAAGTCTCGTCGGCTTAAAGTCCGAATACACAGAAATGCTGGGATTGCCTGCCGACACCCCATTTGTTGTTGGAGCAAGTGACGGGGTTCTATCAAATTTAGGAGTGAATGCCATCGAACCTGGTGTGGTGGCTGTGACGATTGGAACGAGTGGGGCGATCAGAGCCGTGACCGACCGTCCTGTGACAGATCCGAAAGGCCGGATCTTCTGCTATGCTTTAACAGAAAAGCATTGGGTGATCGGAGGTCCCGTGAACAATGGCGGAATGATCTTCAGATGGGTCCGGGACGAGCTTGCTTCCGGTGAGGTGGAAGTGGCAAAACGATTAGGGAAGGATCCCTATGAAGTGCTCACGGACATTGCGGCCAAAGTGGAGCCGGGATCTGAAGGACTGCTATTCCACCCTTATATGGCGGGAGAACGTGCTCCCCTTTGGAACGCGAAAGCCCGCGGCTCCTTCTTCGGACTCGGGATGCATCACAAAAAAGAGCATATGATCCGTGCCGTCCTTGAAGGGATCGTCATGAACTTGTACAGTGTTCTTCTTGCCCTCGAGGAATTGATCGGTACGCCGAAACGGGTGCAGGCAACCGGTGGATTTGCCCGTTCTGAATTATGGCGCCAAATGCTTGCCGACGTTTTCGACCAGGAAGTCGAAGTACCGGAAAGCTTTGAAAGCTCATGCCTTGGCGCCGTCGTACTTGGCATGTACGGGAGCGGAATGATCGACTCTTTGGAAGCAGTAAGTGAAATGGTCGGCTCCGTCCATTCCCATCAGCCCGATCCGAAAGCAACCGAAGCGTATACTAAACTCATGCCAATCTTCATTCGTGTACCACGCTTGCTGGAAGAAGAATACGAAGCCATCAGTGCTTACCAGGAAAGAAGCTGACTCATCTGAGTCGGCTTTTTTTCGGGAGGGGATGGAAGGGAATCACTTAGCCAAAAGGTGCCCTTTTCATGTATAATAGAAACGAATATACCTTTTATGATCAGAAACTATCCATAGATATATGAAAGAGAGTGAAACGATATGGGACGTAAGTGGAATAATATTAAAGAAAAGAAAGCGTCTAAGGATGCCAATACGAGTCGTATATATGCCAAATTCGGCCGCGAGATTTATGTGGCAGCGAAACAGGGAGAGCCGGATCCTGAACTTAACCAAACGCTGAAATTCGTTCTTGAACGTGCGAAAACGTATAGCGTTCCGAAACACATCGTCGATCGTGCCATTGAAAAGGCAAAGGGTGGATCTGAAGAGAACTACGACGAATTACGCTATGAAGGCTTCGGACCGAATGGTTCCATGGTCATCGTGGATGCACTGACAAACAACGTAAACCGTACAGCTTCCGAGGTGCGTGCTGCATTCGGTAAGAATGGCGGTAACATGGGCGTGAGTGGATCTGTCGCCTACATGTTCGATGCGACAGCCGTCATTGGGATCGAAGGGAAGTCCGAAGAAGACGTCATGGAAATCCTGATGGAAGCGGACGTGGACGCACGTGATATCATCGAAGAAGAGGATTCCGTGATCGTCTATGCCGAGCCGGATCAATTCCATGCGGTACAAGAAGCATTCAAGGGTGCAGGAATCACTGAGTTTACAGTAGCGGAACTTACGATGCTTGCACAGAATGATGTAGAACTTTCTGAAGACGATCAAGCTCAATTCGAAAAAATGATTGATGCGATTGAAGATCTGGAAGATGTTCAGCAGGTATATCATAACGTTGATCTAGGTGAATGATAGAGTAGAAACAACCCCTGATGCCGGATGCATCAGGGGTTGTTTTATGTCGTAGTTTATGTCAGTTTAACACTTTATTTGTCGAAAAGACTGAAAATTCAGCATAATACTTCATTATCATAAGGCCCTTTGTTATGCTAGGGGAGAATCTGAATAAATTCGTGAAAGAGGGAGAGGAAACTATGGGACTAGATCAACTTGAAAGACAGCAAGCAGAACAGAGCGCGAAGGATAAAACCAAACCATATCTAACGGCACTCATCGGCTGGAGCCTGCCGGCGATCGAGGCGTGTACCAAACTGAACAGACCATTCGTCGTCGTTGGACCGCCTGATTTCGAAGCCTATGCGGAAAAGCATGATATCGCTTTTATCGGCTGGGACTTCGACCGCTTGAATGAAGGTTCAGATCATCTCTACAAACAACTGAAAGCCCTTGGTGCTGAAGTCGCCATTCCGTTATATGAAGAATGCGTGGAGTGGGCAGGGGCGTTGAACTCCCGTTTCCGCAGTGAACCCCGTGTCTTTAACCGGTCTCTCCTCTTAAGGGATAAAGGGATGATGAAGCGTAAAGCTCAAATTGCGGGAATCAAGGTGGGTGTATTTGAAGAGGCACGGGATAAGGAAGACGTGAGACGTTTCTTGAAACGGGTGAATGAAGCCTTATTGAAGGTCGAAGGAGATAAGAATGATCCGATTCACGTCAAACCGCTGGATAAAGCAGGATCGGTCGGCCACCGGGCCATCGAGAACCCGGAAGATATCGATGCTCTCACGGAGTCGGAATTCCCTCTATTAATGGAAAGTCATTTAGACGGGCAGGAATTCTCGTGTGAAGCATTCATTCATAAAGGAAAGATCCAGTTTTTAAATATAACGGAATACGTGCGATTGGGTTATTCCAATTTCGTACCTGCTTCTCCAACCCTTGAAGAAAAGCGACCGATTATACGTGAGGCCATACAACAGCTCATTGATGCGTTTGAAATAGAATATGGAGTCATCCATCCTGAATATTTCATCACGTCCGACGGTACACTTCATTTCGGTGAGGTTGCGGCAAGGGTGCCGGGTGGACATATCTTTGATCTGATTGAGCGGGCGTATGGGTTTAATGCGTACCAGGCACAGATTCTTTGTGGAGATCCGAACACAACGGAAGAGGAGCTGAGAGAATTCTTTCCTTCGACAGGTGAGAAAGCCGAGGCACATGCAGGATGTTTAATGGTTCACCCGCATGTCAATTATGTAGAAAAGCTTGAGGTGCCTGACGAGCTTGAGAATCATCCATATTTCGAAAAACATGATATGTTCAGCCCGGCCCAGGGAAAAGTGGCCCAGAGGATCGGGTTCGGAAACCATTACGGGACCATCTTCTTCTATGGGGAAGACAGCGAAGTGATGAGGAACCTTTTAAAAGAGTACGAACAATTTAATTTCTATATTTAGACTGGTCTTTTGCCTGAACAACCTGTCCGATATTCTGATCGATAAAGGAGTTTTGAAATGGCTTTTGAATTAACTTCCAAGCTGGAAGAGCGATTTTTGCAGGCGCTGAATGAATTGGAGAGTGCAGCTTCATTTGCGAAATCAATGTATCAAACGGACGTCTATCAGGAAGCTCAACGATTACTGGACACTGACGAAGGGCTCGGGATTTTATACCAAAGTGCAAGCCGCTTTGAAAAAGCCGGGGTTTTCCAGGACGGTCCATGGGAAAAAGCATCCAAGCTTCAACCGCCTCTTGTGGCGGGATCCCTGCAGGCAAAGGGTCTGCCTTCGATTATTGAAATCCTGAGCGAGCTAAGGATGCTTTCCATTGCCGAAGCTCAATATGAACATCCCGATGTGACGGCAGAGATGGCGCAGGATTTCCTGAATGAAGTAATGGTACTGAACCTGAATCTGCTTTTCCCTGAAGCGACGGAAGCGGCTCGGATAGAAGGTGGAGAGCAGAGTGAAAGGGCTACAGAATTGTTTCACTTCCTTTCAGATAAATTGTCTTATCAAGCCCTTACGACTACGCTGATCAAAGAGATTGAACGGTTGACGGCACAGCGTCCGATCATGGTGAAGCGAACCGTTTCCATGATCGAGACCGCAAAGAAAATGCTTCATTCCGATCTTAGTGCAGCGGAACGTCTGGTGTTGGAGAAATACGTTTCGGCGATTGAAGGCCCGACCCCGTTAAGTAAAAGTATTGTCAAACCGGGGGAATACCGCAAGAAGCTGTTGGAACTATCTCAAGGGGAGCTTGAGAAGGAGGCGGTTCATTTTGCAGGGTCCATGCGTGACACGGGATTAGTGGCTCCCCAACACGCCATCCTTCTGAGATATTTATGCAGAAAGTTTCCGGAGCTTGTACCCACAGCTCTTCAGTTAAATGATAAAGGTAAAGCAAACCTGGATGAAAATGCCGAGCTTGTATTTCAACTTGTGAAAGTGGCGATCTACCCGGCCACGAAGCAGTCCGTATACGGACTTGCCCTCATGCTTGAACGAGGGGTTCTATCTTATCCCCCTGTCTCCCCGGGACTCAAAAGACTGATCGAACTCGATATCAGGGCCGAAGTGAGAAAGACGCTTCTGAATTCATGCAAAACGGGAGACGGCATTACAGCAAACTCCGTACTCCTTGCAGGTGTCATCAATGTACTCGGGCAGCCCATCGGTATCGGACAAGGCCTGAACCCAACCTGTCAAACAGCGCGGGGAATCAGCCTCTGGGCCCAGCATGCTCCCGGGTATCTCCTTGAACTGATCCCAAGGGCTGCAAGGGATGGCGACATCGATATCATGTTTGAAGGTACACCGGTTCATTCCAAGGACTTGAGCGGAGGACTGGCGCCTGAGCTTCATCAGGAGCTTGATCCCGTTTCACTCGTTCTCGTCCCCCATCTTGATCGTATTTATAGTGAAATGATGAGAAGGGTTTCTCTCAGAGGGGAAGATGGCCATCGTTGGGTGAATCCGGAGTTTTATGGAGATTGGGTGCAGAAGGGTTTCAGCACGGTCATCGATCCGTTGACCGGACTTATTTCTGACTATCCGGGTTTTGTCAGGCTGTTTTATGCGACTCATCATCCAGAATACAATGATGATTACGGATTGATCTATCCGAATCCGGTAGGGATTTTCATCACGAATGTCCACGGGAAGCTCCTTGGATTCCACGCCGTATCCATTCTCCGGATCACACAGGATCCGAAGGGTGAGTACCGGATTTATTTCTATAATCCGAACAATGACGGTTCGCAGAATTGGGGCCAGGGAATCGAACCTTCCGTTATGGATAACGGGGAACTGGAAGGCGAATGCTCCCTTCCGTTCCATGAGTTCGTATCCCGGCTCTATGCCTTCCACTACAATCCGTATGAGCAGGGGGATGCATTTGCGGTTGAGAATGAAATAGTCGACGAAATCAAGGTCCTTGCCAGGGAAAGCTGGGGAAAGGATTATACATGGGTTTAATAGGTTGAAATGCGCCTGAGCGACGGTCGTTGCTCAGGCGCTTTTTAAATTGGAATGATTCTCCTGTAGTGAGCCATACTAAATAGTGGAGGTGATACAAATGAGTAACGACAAGAAATCGGATGATGTGCTTATGGACACCCCGTTGAATCCTGAATTCACCATGAATGACCGGCGACGCAATCCGAGCCAGGTGTACGTTCCGGGAGAATCGTTGGATGAACACCATGCGGTGGAAGAAGGAAACGCGGTCATTGCAGAGAAAGTCATCGGTCAATCAAATGAGAATGGATAGGAGGGGTCGGCTATGAAAGAATATCCCGTAGCGGATTTGTCTGAAGATGCCTTGAATAAAGTGAAGAGTATGGAAAATGAACTTTGTCAGCAATCTGCGGATGACATCGTTTTGATTGCTTATAAAAATACGGATAGAAGCAGGGAGGGGGCAAGATAAGATGGATAAAGGAAATAAAGATATGCCAGACTTCAACGAGTTGAATGACCGTGTCATTGCCGAGGAACCAAAAGGTCCATTTTTCGCTATCAAAACAAATTTGGATACACAAGGCGTAAAAGATAATCCTTATGCGTCAGAAAAAGCAAGCCCTGAGCAAGAGGAGAAATTACAGCAGTTTTTTGAAGATGAAGAGCTATAGGGGTAACCCAAAGGCGTTAATCACCAACCGTTGATTAACGCCTTTGCAGTTGGAACCGTCCTCTGGCTATAGAGAGAAGGCTATTAGTGGTTACATAAGGATTTTATTCGAAAATGCATTATACTTAAGAAAGAACACTCATATAGAGAGGGGGAAATAATGTGTCTAAAGTAGCCTTAATCGCAGGGGCGACGGGCCTGGTCGGTTCCCACCTGGTGGATATACTCCTAAAGAGTCCTGAATACACAAAAGTGATTTCCTTTGTAAGAAGGGATAGCGGAGTGAAGCATGAGAAGCTGGATGAACGGATCATTTCATTTGATGGGATGAAGCTCTTGCCCCATGAAGAAATTGATGATGTGTTTTGCTGCCTCGGAACCACGATTAAAAAAGCCAAGACGAAACATGCTTTTAAGAAAGTGGACTATGAGTATCCCATTCAACTTGGGAAGCTCGGGAAAGCGCATGGAGCAAGACAGTACCTCGTGATCTCCTCGATTGGTGCAAGTCCGGAATCACCGTTTTTTTATAGTAAGGTCAAAGGGAATTTGGAGAAGGAATTGAAGGAGCTTCATTATCCTTCCCTTCATATATTCAGGCCATCCCTTTTACTGGGGGAGAGACAGGAGTTCCGATTGGGAGAAAAAGCGGGAGAAATCTTCTCGAGAGCGGTCCGCCCTGTCATGGTAGGCAGGTTGAAACGATACAGAAGCATTCCGGGTAAACAGGTTGCCTATGGTATGTACCGGGCGGCGATAGGTACGTTCAGTGAAGAAGTCACCATACATGAATCGGAGCAGATTCAAGCGTTTTAGGAAATAGGGGAAACGATGAAAGACCCGCGTGAGGAGCGGGTCTTTCATTATGATTGTATTTGATAGAAATGTTTTAATGCATTTATAAGATGCTTCATTGAAGAGTCTTCGGCAAGATTCATAAGCATCCCTTTAATGACGACGGGGCGGGTTTCGTCTTTTTGTATTTCTTCTCTGATGACTTCGAGGGAAATCCGGATACTCTCTTCCTCGGCAACCTCCAGCGCGTCCTGGATCATGTGAATGAGTGTTGACTCATTGATTCTAGACGAAGAGGTAAAGTCCTTCACCAGATCATCCAGTTTTTCAAAGGATAACACCGGCTTATCTCCACTTTTGAGCAAACCATCCACAAGGTCATCGGTTCGTCTCAATATAAAATGGGATAGGTATGAAAAGTCCAGATCGATTTTATCCAGCATGACCAATTCTAAATAAGAATGGAAAAAACCTTGAATCATCATGGTAATGTCCCAAAAATAGGGTTCGATCTTTTTTCCATAGATCCCGAACAATCTTCTTCTGTAATACCGGTGAGTGTTCATCTTCATCTCGCTGAGTAGATCATGGATTTCATCATTGAACGGCATGGCGTTCTCCCGGATCTGCATGATGATGAACTCTTTATGTTTACAGATTTCAATCAGCTGACATTCTAATTGCTTTTGGAATTTATCGTATGGTGATAAATCCTCGTTCTCGATCTCGTTTACTTTGTCCGTGATCATGGTGAAATAGTAATTCATAATGGCGAGCAGAAGGGCTTCCTTTGACTTGAAATATAAATAGAAGGCACCCTTCGATATATCGCATTCATTCACGATTTCTTGAACGGAGGTAGCGTTGAACCCTTTCGTGGCAAAAAGCTTAATGGATGTTTCAATGATTAATTTTTCTTTTTCCTTCATACTTTCCTCTCCTTGATAAACTCCTTATCTATATTATGACCGATTGGTCACAAAAAATAAACCTTTTCTTTTATAAGTATATTGACTTATGACTACATGGTCAGTTATATTAGATTGTGTTATGACTAGTCGGTCAGAATAAGAGTGAAGGGATGAATACAACGTGAATAGTATTATTAATTTCGTACTTAAGAATAAGTTTGCTGTTTGGCTGATGACGATCATCGTCATTGTGGCAGGCTTATATTCAGGATTTAATATGAAGCTCGAAACCCTGCCGAACATCAATACGCCGATTGTCAGTGTGACAACCGTGTATCCTGGCGCCACGCCGGAAGATGTTGCAGACAAGGTTTCAGAACCGATTGAAAAACGCTTGAAGAATTTAGATGGGGTAAATGTCGTCAGCTCTACCTCATATCAGAATGCTTCAGCCGTTCAGATAGAATACAAGTTTTCAAAGGATATGGATGAAGCCAAGACCGAAGTGGAAGAGGCTCTTTCCGATCTTCCTTTCCCGGATGGAGTCAATGAACCTGAAGTTTCAAGACTTAACTTTAACGCCTTTCCGGTCATCGCTCTCAGTGTAGCAAATGAAGGCCAATCATTGGCACAATTGACCTCAACAGTAGAAGATACGATCGTTCCGGAACTCGAAGGAGTGGACGGGGTAGCTTCTGTACAGACTTCAGGTCAACAGGTGCAAGAAGCTCGTCTTGTATTTGACGAAGAAAAGCTTCAAGAGTACGGACTTACAGAAGAAACGGTTCAAAACATGATCAAAGGCTCGGACGTGACGGCCCCATTGGGATTGTACACGTTCAAAGACAGCCAGAAATCCGTCGTGGTCGACGGGAATATCACGACGATTGAAGATTTGAAAGAAATGAAGATTCCAGTGACGCCAAGCACTGGTGAAGCCTCAGCACAAGGGCAGCAACAGACTTCTGCACAAGGGCAAACGCCACAAGCACCTCCTGCTGGAGCAGCATCTTCAGGCATGAAGATCCCAACGATTCAACTTTCAGATATTGCTGATATTGAACTGGTTGGTAAAGCAGAATCCATTTCCAGAACAAATGGAAAAGAATCCATCGGACTTCAGGTGGTGAAAACGGCAGACGCCAATACGGTGGATGTTGTCAATGCCGTCAAAGATAAGGTCAAAACGTTTGAAAAAGACATTGATGGTGTAGAAATCATTTCTACCTTTGATCAGGGGGAGCCGATTGAAGAATCAGTCAGCACGATGCTGAACAAAGCATTATTCGGTGCTGTGTTCGCGGTCATCATCATTCTCCTGTTCTTACGAGATATCAAATCGACGCTGATTTCCGTCGTTTCGATTCCGTTATCGCTATTAATCGCGATTCTACTATTAAAACAAATGGATATCACGTTGAATATCATGACCCTTGGTGCGATGACTGTGGCCATCGGGCGGGTTATCGATGACTCCATTGTCGTCGTGGAAAACATCTATAGAAGGATGTCACTGAAAGGTGAAATGCTGAAAGGGAAGGACCTGATCCGTGAAGCGACGAAAGAAATGTTCGTTCCGATTGCGTCTTCCACGATTGTCACGATTGCCGTGTTCCTTCCATTAGGATTGGTTCAAGGGATGATCGGGGAACTATTCCTGCCATTCGCCTTAACGATTGTGTTTGCCCTGCTGGCTTCCCTTCTTGTAGCGGTTACGATCGTACCGATGCTTGCCCACTCCATGTTTAAAAAAGGAGTAGGGAAAAAGCACATTGAAAAGAAAAGCCGTTTAGCCAACTGGTACAAAGGCGTACTGAATTGGACGCTGAACCATAAGATCATCACATCGATCCTTGCCATCGCCATGCTGGTCGGAAGCTTGTTCCTGGTTCCATTGATCGGTGTCAGCTTCCTTCCATCCGATGAAGAGAAGATGATCATGGCGACGTATAAACCAGAACCTGGTCAAACGGAAGATGATGTCCAGAAAATCGCACAGGATGCAGAAGGATATTTCCAGGACCGTAAAGGGGCTCAAACGATTCAGTACTCTGTCGGCGGGGAAAACCCGATGAGTCCGGGAAGCAACAATAATGCGATTTTCTACGTTCAATATAAAGACGATACAGAGAATTTCTCTGAAGAAAAAGAAAAGGTCATCAAAGACCTGCAACAAGCAACAGACAAAGGGGAATGGGCTTCACAGGATTTCTCTGCAAGTGCCGGCAGCAATGAGATTGTCGTGTACGTATACGGGGAAACCTTGAAAGACATCGAACCTGTTGTCAACGATATTCAAGACATGATGGAAGACAAGAAAGACTTCAAAAAAGTCGGATCAAGCATTTCTGAATCCTATGATGAGTACTCGTTCATCGCCGATCAGGAAAAGCTGAGCGAACTGGGCCTCACTGCAGGTCAAATCGCCATGGAGCTTGGACAGACTCGTCAGCGTCCGGTCCTTACGACCATTGAAAAAGACGGGGAAGAAGTAAATGTCTATCTTGATGTTGAAAAAGAAAAGTATGAAAACATCAACGACTTAACGGATAAAACCATCCAGTCACCACTGGGTGTGGAAGTTCCGATTAAAGACGTTGTTGAAGTACAGGAAGGTGAAACATCCGATACCGTTTCACGTCGGGACGGAAAAGTCTTTGCTCAAGTGAGTGGGGAACTGAAAACTGACGATGTGTCGAAAGCATCCCAGGATATTCAGAAAGAAATCGATGAAATGGATATCCCATCCGGTATCGACGTGAACATGGGCGGGGTAACGGAAGACATCAAAGAATCCTTTACACAATTAGGATTAGCAATGCTTGCAGCGATCGCGATTGTCTACCTGATCCTTGTCATCACATTCGGTGGCGGTCTTGCACCATTCGCCATCCTGTTCTCACTGCCATTCACGATTATCGGAGCACTGGTAGCGCTATTGATTGCAGGGGAAACGATCAGTATTTCCTCTATGATCGGGGCACTGATGCTGATCGGTATCGTGGTCACCAATGCGATCGTTTTAGTCGATCGTGTCATTCATAAAGAAAACGAAGGCCTATCCACACGTGAAGCCTTGCTGGAAGCCGGTTCCACCCGACTTCGCCCGATCCTCATGACAGCCATTGCCACAATCGGGGCCCTGTTCCCACTGGCACTCGGTCTTGAAGGAAGCGGACTGATTTCGAAAGGTCTCGGTGTCACCGTTATCGGAGGATTGACCAGCTCGACCCTATTGACGCTCGTCATCGTGCCGATCGTGTATGAAATCCTAATGAAAATCAAAGGGAAGATCGGCAGGCGTAAACGTAAAGTAGTGAAAGAATAGTTTGATAGAAAAGCAGTCCTTCAGGGGGCTGCTTTTTTGATTTGTGAGGACTTGAGGGAGAGAGGGTGAGGGTTGTATGTTCCAAAATATGTAAAAAGGCTGGATACTCTGTTAATTCGGCTGGATTCCGTCCAGTTTCGGCCGGATTTCCGCTCATTCCGGCTGGATTTTTATCCGAAGCGGCCGGATTACAACCTATTTCGGCTGGATTCCATTCATCCCCACACTCATTAACTCAGCGGCATGGCAGCATCTCCGAAACTTTTTAAAGTTTTCTAAAAATAGTATTGATTCCATCAAAAGTCTGGACTATAATAACAATTAACGAAAGCGCTTTCGATGAAGAGGAGACAGCAATGGTTACAATCTATGACTTAGCAAAACGCACTGGGTTTTCCAGTACGACAGTTTCTAAGGCTCTTAACAATTATTCGGATGTGAGTCAAAAGACGAAGCAAAAAATCCTCGATGCAGCGGCTGATATGGGTTACTTACCCAATGCCCATGCCCAGTCCTTATCAACGAAGAAATCATGGACGATTGGGGTCATGTTTGCAGAGGACAATGAGGTCGGATTGAAACATCCTTTCTTCAGCGCCCTTATTGAAAGTTTCCGCAAGTATGTGGAACGGGAAGGGTATGATTTGATTTTCGCATCAAGGAATCTGCGAAATCGGGATACAAGTTACCTGGAGCACTTCTTATATCGTGCCGTGGATGGAATCGTCGTGATCTGTTCAGATCCCCACGATCCCCAGGTTCAGGACATGATCAATAGCCACCTGCCGATTGTCGTGATCGACATGAGCAACCAGAACTGCTCTGTTGTCTATTCCGATAATATCGAGGGTGGAAGGTTGGCCGTCAAATATCTGCATTCGTTGGGCCATACCAGAATCGCCCACATTTCAGGGGATCCGTCGATCGATGCGGGAGCACAGCGGATCAAAGGCTTCACGAAGGGTATGGATGAGCAGAACCTCCCAATTCTTGATGGGTATCTTGTTAACGGCGGGATGTTCTCGATTGAAGAAGGAAAAGCTGCAATGGAAACACTCCTGGAACTTGAAACCATCCCTACGGCAGTCTTCGTTGCAGGTGATCACATGGCCATCGGTGCCATGGAAGCCATCAAAGAAAAGGGATTAAGAATTCCCGAGGATATCTCCATCATCGGCTATGATGATATCGAAATGTCTTCCTATCTCACGCCGAAGCTGACCACGGTCAGACAGGATACGGACCGGATCGGGGCACGGGCGGGTCAATTGCTGATGAAGCAGATCATCCAGAAGAAGAAGCTGTTATCCACAGAAGTCATCCCGGTGGAACTCATTATCAGGGAATCTTGTACGATGGTAAAAAAAGAAAAAAAGAAATAATCTTATATTTTTTCGGGAATTTCGAAACCGGTTTCGAAATTTTTAATTGAAGGTAACCGAAACCGCTTTCGTATCTATATCTACAAATGTAAAAGGGGGATTAAAATGAAGAAGATTTTGGCAATATTCATGACGGTTGTACTGGTTGCAGGGGTACTTTCGGCCTGTTCGGGAGATTCCAAGTCGTCTGGCTCGAAAGATAAAGACGTAGATTTAAAGGTATGGTCCTTCACGGATGAACTGAAGAAACCGATCACGAAGTTTGAAGAGAAAAATGGTGTGAAGGTAGAATTGACGATCGTTCCGATTGCCGATTATCCGACGAAATTAAAGCCTGTTCTTGAAAGTGGCGTAGGGGCACCTGATGTATTCACAGGAGAAATCGCGTTCCTTAAGCAGTGGGTGGACGCAGGCTACTGGGAAAACTTATCAGAAAAACCATACAATGTTGATGAAATCAAAGATAAATATGTACCTTATGTATTTGACCTAGGTAAAGATAAAGACGGTAATGTAAGAGCATTATCATGGCAAACGACTCCTGGTGGAATCTTCTACAGAAGAAGCATCGCGAAAGAAGTACTTGGTACAGATGATCCAACTGAAGTAGGAAACATGATGAACTCAATGGACAATGTATTTAAAGTGGCTGAAAAGATGAAGGAAAAAGGTTACAGCATGTTCCCGGATGAAGGCTCCATCCGCTGGTTCTCTCAAGGAGATAATCCACAACCTTGGGTAAATGACAAGAATGAGCTTCAACTGACAGATGAAAAGATCCAGTACATGGAATCAGCGAAGAAACTTCGTGAAAACAACTATACAGCTCTTGCTGCAGAATGGTCTCCATCATGGTTCGAAGCGATGGATAAGCCGATCAAAATGAAAGAAAACGGTAAAGAGAAAGAAACACAAGTATTCTCTTATGTTCTTCCTACTTGGGGACTTCACAGCGTCCTGAAAACGAACGTAAAGGAAACAACAGGTGACTGGGCTGTTACAAGTGGACCAAGCCCGTACTTCTGGGGTGGAACATGGTTAGGGGTTTACAACAAATCAGAAAACAAAGAACTTGCTTATGACTTTGTGAAAATGATGACTCAGGATGACGAATTCCTGACAGATTGGGCGAAAGAAACGGGCGATGTCCTTGCCTACAATCCTGTAACGAATGCGATCAAGGATGACTTCAGCAGTGAATTCCTTGGTGGACAGAACAACTATCAATTCTTCCTTGAGCAGGCGAAAGAAATCGAGCCTGGTATAGTAACGAAATACGATCAGCAGCTTGATACGTTCTACGGAAATGCCGTTCAACAATATGTGGACGGAAAGAAATCCAAAGACGATGCCATCAAAGAATTCTATAAAAAAGTACAAAACGCATATCCGGACATTAAAGTACCAAAAAACTAATAGAGTAAACATTTAATGGCAGGCGGCGTGGCTTCATGTCGCCTGCCGAAAATCTATTAATCAACTAGGGGGGCTGGGGAATGAAGAAAGTAGATCGATTTGGTTATCTGTTTATCGCCCCGTTTTGGATCATCTTTTTAATATTCAGTATTTATCCTGTTGCTCTTACATTCTATTACAGCTTTACAAACTATTCAGGAAGCGGGACAGCGGAAGTCGTCGGTCTTGCCAACTACACCCGTTTACTCACAGACAGCTATTTTGTGGAAGCATTTTTCAACACGTGGAAAATATGGGGAATCAACTTTGCCCTGCAAATTGGTCTTGCCCTTGTACTCGCATTAATCTTCTCTGATATGAGAATGAAGTTGAGAGGTTTGGCGTTTTTCAGATCAATCTTTTATTTACCTAATTTAATCACGATTAGTTCGGTCGCCCTGTTGTTTGGTATCTTACTGGACTGGCAGCATGGATCATTAAATATGATTCTATTAAATATAGGTCTTATATCAGAACCGATTAATTGGCTGAACGAGCCTGCGACTGCACAGTTGTCAGTATCCCTGATCCTTACGTGGATGTGGTTCGGTCATTCGTTCATCGTCGTCATGGCGGGGGTTTCCGGAATTTCGAAGGACTACTATGAGGCTGCTTTGATCGATGGTGCAAACAGATGGCAGACGTTTACGAAAATCACGATCCCTTTATTAAAACCGATCTTGCTTTATATCATGATCACATCCCTGATCGGCGGTCTTCAATTATTCGATCTGCCAATGCTTCTGACAGATGGTATCGGTTCTCCGGATGGATCGCTGAATACGATGGTACTGTATCTATACAATCAGGCATTCAAGTTTAATAACTATGGATATGCTTCAGCTGTCGCATATGGATTGTTCGTCATTACCTTGATCTTCTCGGCGATTGTCTTCAAAGGGATGTATGGAAATGAACGCAAACAAGCAAGGAAGGTGTAAAGCATGTTGGGGAAAACAGCGGTAGAAAAAAATGTACCGGCTCAAAAGGTAGAAAAGTCAAAGCCTGAACTTTTGCCACATGAGTCCAAACTGAAAACCAGAAATACCATTGTGAAGAGCATCATTTACATCGTACTGGTGTTGATGGCGATTGTCTGCTTCATTCCATTCCTGATGATGCTTGTGAATGCGACAAGGTCAAATGAAGCGATTCTGTCTGGATTCACCTTGGTACCGGGGAGTTCTTTAGTTGAAAACTACACGACGATGATGGAGTACGTAAACATCTGGTCGGGGTTCAAGAATAGTCTGATCATCTCTGTCCTTACGACTTTATTATCAGGGTATTTCTCAGCATTGACTGCCTATGGATTTGCCTTTTACACATTCAAGGGGAAGAATTTTCTGTTCGTGTTCATGCTTGTGATGATGATGGTTCCAGGACAATTGGGGCTGATCGGCTTTTATGAACTGAGTAAGAATCTGGGGATCCTCGATTCCTTCATCCCACTGATCGTTCCGGCCATCGCAAGTCCGTTCGTCGTATTTTTCTTAAGACAATACATCCAGACGACGCTTCACCCAAGTTTAATCGAGGCTGCCCGCATCGATGGGGCAAGTGAGTTCAAGATTTTCCATACAGTGGCGATCCCGATCATGATGCCGGCAGTTGCGACGATGTCGATCTTCACGTTCATCGGATCATGGAATAACTACATCATGCCACTCGTCATCCTGTTCTCACCTGAGAAATATACCCTGCCAGTATTGATGGGATTCTTGAAGGGATCTCAAGTGGCACAAAATTTAGGTTCAATGTACTTAGGAATCGCGATTTCAGTCGTACCAATCATGATTGCCTTCCTATTCCTGTCTAAATATATCGTCAACAGCATTTCAGCAGGATCAATCAAAGAATAGAGGAGAGAATGACCGATGAAATTTGATCAAACATTTACCTTTGGAACCGCCACATCATCGTATCAAATCGAAGGTGCACATAATGAAGGAGGAAGAACTCCGTCCATCTGGGATATGTTCTGTGACATTCCAGGGAAAGTATATAAGCAACATAATGGTGATGTCGCTTGTGACCACTACCACCGATTCGAAGAAGACATTCAGCATATCAAGCGCCTTGGTGTAGACACTTATCGTTTTTCCATTGCCTGGCCTCGTATCTTTCCTGAAAAGGGGAAGTACAATCAGGAAGGAATGGACTTTTACAAAAAATTGGCGGCAAAACTTCAAGAAGAAGGCATCAAGCCAGCTGTGACACTGTATCACTGGGACCTGCCGATGTGGGCCCATGAAGAAGGTGGATGGGTCAACCGTGAATCTGTAGAATGGTTCATGGACTATGCAAGAGCGTGCTTCGCGGAACTTGATGCGGTCGTCGATTCATGGATTACCCATAATGAACCTTGGTGTGCAGGGTTCCTTGGCTATCATCAAGGCGTCCATGCACCGGGTCATACGAATCTGGATGAAGCAGTGAAAGCGGTCCACCATATGCTTCTCTCCCACGGAAAAGCGGTTGAACTGCTGAAGAAAGAATTTAAATCTCAAACCGACATCGGCATCACGTTGAACCTGTCACCCGTGTATCCAAACACTGATTCAGTGAATGACCTTCTTGCTGCCAACAACGCGGACGGATACTCGAATCGCTGGTTCCTGGATCCTGTATTCAAAGGGGAATACCCGAAAGACATGATGAACCTGTTCTCGAAATATGTTCATACGTATGACTTCATCAAAGAAGGCGATATGGAACTGATTTCGACGGAATGCGATTTCTTCGGCATCAACTATTACAGCCGTGGAATTGTCGAGTTCAGTGCCGCCAATGACTTTATGCATAAGGGAGCTTTCTCCGACTATGAGAAAACAGGCATGGGCTGGGACATCGCGCCGAATGAATTCAAGGACCTCATCCGCCGCCTGAGACAAGTTTATACGGATCTGCCAATCTATATCACGGAAAACGGAGCGGCGTATGATGATGTGCTGGAAAATGGAAGAGTGCATGATCACGAACGCGTCAACTACTTGAATCTGCATCTTCAAGCGGTTTCTGACCTTAATGAAGAAGGCATGAACATTCAAGGGTATTATTTATGGTCACTGATGGATAACTTCGAGTGGAGTTTCGGGTATGATAAGCGTTTCGGCATCCTTTATATCGACTTCGATACGCAGGAGCGGATTTGGAAAGACAGTGCCTTCCGTTATGCTGAAGTCATTCGGGATCATAAAAAGAAGCATGGCCTTCATACCAATGCCGAGGAAGTCGCTCAATGAATATGAAGGTGATTTTGACAGCCAAAGAAACAGGAGATCGGTTCTCTGAAAAAGAACCGGTTTCTTTTTCTGAAGACCGTGCTTCTATCCACATCCAACTCGATCGGGAGCTTAAATATCAGGAAATATTGGGATTTGGCGGTGCATTCACCGAAGCGGCGGCTCACAGCCTTTCCCTCATCAGCCCTGAAAAAAGGAAAGAAATCATCCACCGTTATTTTGATCCGTCTGAAGGACTTGGTTACCGCTTCGGCCGGACGCATATCAACAGCTGTGATTTTTCATTAGGAAACTATTCCTATGTGGAAGATGGAGATACTTCGTTGGAAAGCTTCTCCATCGATCGTGAGAAGAAGCTCGTGATTCCCCTTATCCAGGAAGCAAAGGAAGTAGCGGGAGGAGAACTTTCTATCGTGGCTTCTCCGTGGAGTCCTCCTTCATGGATGAAAACGAACGGTGAAATGAACAACGGAGGGAAACTATTGCCCGAATTTCAATCCGTGTGGGCAGACTACTACTCGAAGTACATAGAGGCGATGGAAGAAGAGGGGATCGGAATCTGGGGATTGACGATCCAGAATGAACCGGAAGCGAAGCAGGTGTGGGATTCATGTCTGTACACAGGGGAAGAAGAACGGGACTTCATTAAAAATCATCTAGGTCCGTCCCTCGTCGGACATGGCCACGGGGATGTAAAGGTCATCATCTGGGATCATAATCGTGATGTGATTCATGAGCGTGCGAAGGCGGTCCTGTCCGATCCCGAAGCGGCCAAATATGTGTGGGGAACAGGGGTTCACTGGTATGTATCAGAGGAGTTTGAAAACCTCTCTAAAGTGCATCACGACTTCCCTGATAAGCATTTGATCTTTACAGAAGGATGCATCGAAGGCGGAGTCAGACCCGGCGCCTGGGATACGGGTGAACGCTATGGCCGGAATATCATGGGTGATTTGAACAATTACCTTGAAGCGTGGATCGACTGGAATATCGTACTGAACGAAGAAGGCGGACCGAACCATGTCGGGAATTACTGCGATGCACCGGTGATTGTCGACACTGTGAATGACGAGGTCCGGTACAACAGCTCATACTATTACATTGGGCATTTCAGCAAATATATCAAGGTCGGAGCAAGACGTATCGGATGTCAGATTTCCAATGACGCTGTATCGGCTGCTTCCTTTGAAAATCCAGACGGGGAGATCGTCGTCATTGTGATGAATGCGAATGACCGTGAGGAAGAGATCTCGCTTGCCATAGGTGAGGGAAATTTCAATATGACTCTTCCATTGCATTCGATTGCCACTTTTATTATCGGTTAGTTGGAAAGCAGTCCTTTTGGGGGGCTGCTTTTTTATGTATTAAGCACACCCCCCTGATCTACCCACACCCCGCCTCATATTCCCCGGACAACCATCATAGAATAGACCATCTTACATAAAGGCAGGGTACAAGCATATGAGTCTGTTTTTAAGGGGTACATTGGTGTTGGTGGTGACGGCATTCTTAGGGGAGTGCCTGGAATTTATCATTAATATGATCCTGGCCAGGGAGCTTGGGGAAGCAGGGCTTGGCACATACATGTCGATTCTTCCGACGGTCTTCCTGATCGTCATATTGTCGAGCATGGAACTGCCGATCAGCCTTTCCAAATTCTTTGCAGAAAAGGAGGAACGGTATCACAGGGGGATGCTGCACTATGCTTTCAGGTTTGCGGTCATCACGACATGCATTCTTTTATTGATCATGGTGATGGTTTACGCCTGGACTCCTTTATTCCAAGGATATCATTCCGGGATTCGCTGGCTCGTCCTGATCGTGATCCCGATTGTAGCCTTCACCTCCATAACAAGAGGGTATTTCATGGGGATCCAGCAGATGGGGAAAATCGCGGCAGCTAATTTTCTTCGTAAAGGAATCCAGTTATTTTTATTGGTGTCCATCTATCAATTTTTATCCTTTGGCATCGATACATCCATCTTCATTGCCCTTGGGACGTTAATTGCCAGTGAAGTGGTGGTTTTTGTATATTTGATTCATGCTTACGTTCTTGAAATTAAGGGTAAAAGAAAGAACAGCCATTCTACACTATCAACAGGTGAAATGAGAAAGTCAGTGCTATCTGTTTCGATTCCGACCACGGTCCTTCGCATCTTCCATGCGCTGACCCATGCCATACAGCCTTTTTTGATCAAATGGGCCCTCGTCCTTTCGGGGATGGGAGCGGTGGATGCGAATGAACATTTCGGGATGCTGGCGGGAATTGCCCTCACCATCGGGTTCTTTCCTTCGTTCATTGCTTTTTCGATGTTGATCGTGTTGATCCCGACCGTATCGGAAAAAGTATCATCGAATGATTTTAATGGGATCCTGACCCACCTTAAGCAAGTGATGTGGCTCACATTGGGCTACGGTGTACCGGCCGTGATCATTTACTATACGCTCGGAGACTACATAACAGGGACGTTTTTTCACTCTGTTTCCTCCGCCTATTATTTAAAGCTGCTCTGGCCGTACTTCCTGTTTCATTTTCTGGTATTTCCCCTTCAGGCCTTTTTGATCGGTCTTGGACTGGTGAAGGATGCTCTCCTTCATACCATCTGGTCGAGTGTCTTTTCGTTTTCACTCATTTACCTGCTTGGTTCCCGTTTTGGAATGGAAGGCGTCATCCTGGGCATGAATGCAGGAGCCGTCTTGATCACCATGCTCCACTATGTGACCATCTGCAGGGAATTGGAAACGACTCTTTGGTTAAAATCAGCCATAAAAATGTAAACTATACAAAACAAATGTGCTGACGCGAGGCATTTGTTTTGCAATAGGAGGGACACTCCTTTTATTCTATTTGTAATCTGTAACACCTACATACCATTCTTTTGTTATGATGGCTGATTTCATAACCTTTAAAGGAGAAATCTATGATCGATTCTATTTTATTCAACATCATGTTAGTCGGAGTACTCGGGATCGCTTCCCAATGGCTTGCCTGGAGATTCAGGCTGCCGGCCATCGTCGTCATGTCGATTGTCGGATTGCTCGTAGGTCCAATTTTTGGCCTCATCAATCCTAAGGACGATTTTGGAGATGTATTTAAACCTATTATATCGATGGCTGTGGCCATCATCCTCTTTGAGGGAAGCTTGAATCTTGATTTCCGCGAAGTGAGGGGACTCGGGAAACCGGTCTTCAGGATCGTGACGTTCGGGGCCCTCCTTGCCTGGATCCTTGGTTCCCTTGGAGCCCATTATGTTGCAGGTTTATCGTGGGCTGTTGCCTTCGTGATCGGAGGGTTATTCATCGTAACAGGTCCAACGGTCATCCTTCCGCTGCTCAGGCAGGCGAAGCTTAAGCCGAGACCTGCAGCAATCCTGAAGTGGGAAGGGATCGTCGTCGACCCATTCGGCGCATTGATTGCCGTATTTGCCTTTGAAATCATCAACTTTTTGATCAGTGAAGATGTAACCGGACTTTCTTTATTGCTTTTCTTTGCCGCTTCCCTGTTTGCCGTCGTCTTTGGCTGGGCACTCGGGAAGTTCACAGGCTTTATCTTTGAAAATGGACATGTTCCGGAATTCCTTAAGTCACCTGTCGTGTTCGCACTTGTCCTGGCCTGTTTCACGATTTCGGATCATATTACTCATGAAACCGGCCTTCTTGCTGTAACGGCCATGGGGATGACGTTAGCGAATATGCATATTTCATCCATCGACGATATGCGTCACTTTAAGGAAAATATTTCGGTGCTGCTCATATCGACCATATTCGTGATGCTGACGGCTTCCTTGACCGTCGATACCCTATTCCAGATCTTCAATTGGAATATCATTGCATTCGTCCTGCTCATGCTATTCATCGTACGGCCGGTGTCCATCTGGCTTTCCACGATAGGGACGGACCTCTCCATCAGGGAGAAGATCCTTGTGGGATGGATCGCACCGCGGGGAATCGTCGCTTTGACTGTATCAAGTTACTTTGCGTCGGTATTGTTGGAGAAGGGGTTCGAGGATGCGAAGATTTTGACATCCCTCACTTTCGCCCTTGTATTCTCAACCGTATGCGCACACGGATTTTCGATTAAATGGCTGGCTAAGAAACTGGATCTTGCCATCAGTGAGCAGCCGGGTGTCATGATTGTCGGAGGAAGCAAGTTCAGTACCGAATTTGCCAAAACCCTTCAGAATATGAAGATACCGGTCCTTATCACAGATTCCTCCTGGCAGCGATTGTTTTCGGTCAGAAAAGCCGGGATCCCATTTTACAGGGGAGAGATTTTATCCGAGCAGACCGAGTACTATCTGGATATGACCCCATATGAATATATGATCGCAGCAACGGAACTCGATTCCTATAATGCCCTCGTCTGTACGACATTCGTACCTGAGGTCGGCAGGAATAACCTGTTCCAGCTAAGCCTCAGAAGTAAGAATGATGATGATCTAGAGGACATGGTCCATACGATTGGAGGACGTATCCTTTTCCAAAATCATGTGACGTGGGAAGAGCTGAATAAACGTGTCGAACGAGGGGACGTCTTCAGAAAAACAAATATTACGGAGAAATATACCTTTGAAGAGTATCTGAAAGAACGGGATGAAAATACCCTTTTACTGTTTGCTCATAAACCAACGGGCAGAATTGAGTTCTTTACAGAAGGTTCTTCGCCGAAGATCGAGCAGGGAGATGTCATTGTCAGCCTGACTCAGCCATGTAAAGAGCTGAACAAGATCCAGGAAAAGCTGACCGTTCAGCGGGAAACGAAAGCAAAGGAAGACAAAAAGAAAGCAGATAAACCGAAAGAAAGCGCCGATTGAGTCGGCGCTTTCTTTTACTTTTTACCGGTATACTGCTCTCCAAGCATCTGTTTAACCTGATTGTAGGTGAGGCCTGAATGGGCGTTCTGACGTTTGACTTCATCAATATCCGTCCCTGTCTTCGTTACCTTTTTGTTCGGCTGATCCATGCTGACACCCCCTGTACTTAATGTCAGTCAGGGGAGGTTATTCTATGCAAGAAAAAAGGTCCGTCCCTCCGTTTGAGAGACGGACCTTCGAATCATTTATGCGTGCGCTTATAGACAAGGTCAAAAATCAGGATGATGACGGCAAGGGCATAGGCGGTATATGAATAGGTGGAGTGATCTGCCATGTTCTTCACGCCGATACCGATGAAGGCCCATACAAAGACGAGTGGGTATAGGAGATCATGCTGGGTGATGCGGAACCAGAAGGCAAGGACAGTAGCGACAATCAATCCGTGATAGGCCCAGACAAGCTCGGAAATCCCGAATCCGTTCCAGCCGATATCCGTTAAATAATAGGTGATATTCACAATCGTCGCAATCGAAATCCATCCTAGATAAATCGAGAAAGGGGCCGAATCCAAGAGGGACGGACCTGTGCTCTTCACCCGTTTATACAGGGCGATGAGGGTTAATAAAAGTCCGAGCATAACAAACACGGAAACGAGAAAATAATTATAGTGCCATACCAGGATCCATCCGGAATTCAAAAGGCAGCTGAGGACAAATAATCCGCTTGTTTCCTGATAAAGCGGGAGCTCCCGTCTTGCTTTAGGGAATTGACGGATGATCCAGATGGCAAGCAGAAGGTAAATGAGGCTCCAAATGGAAAAAACATAGCCTGCAGGAGTGATCATGATATCCAGCCGGTCACTGATTTCGCTCGTGGATTGATTGTTCAAAGGCAGTGTGACAGCCAGTGTATTCATGACGATCACCAATGCGAAGGCTAGAATATTTAAAATCAATTTCATAATGTATCCTCCTTGAAAAATAATGGTGATGCAGGAAAGGATCCCTTTCAAGACCTGTTGTTTGCTATATACTATTCCACTTTTATCCGTTTAAAAACCAAATGAAGAGAGTTTAGGTAAAAGGAATTGTAAAAGATCATGAAGGATTTAGAGGTTTTATCGAGAATTAAAAGATAGGATAGGGACAATTTACATATTACATTAGGGGGACATTATGGACCATACAACTCATACATATTCAACGGTTTGGAATTTAGATGTTTTTTTCCAAGGAGGAAGTGAATCACAGGAATTCAGGAATCATCTCGATACATTGGAAAAGAAGAAAAATGATTTCGCAGAGAATGCCCTTGCCTTTCATCCGCCTCAATCGGCGAACGATGCGGAGCTGGTGTGGAAGCTCATTGATGAAGCGAAGGACGTGATGTTGTATTTGCGCCAGGCCGGAGCTTTTGTCAGCTGTCTGGAAGCTCAGAATATGCATGACCGGAAGGCGGATGCTCTCAGAAGCGAAGTCACAACCCTGAGCGCCGATTTCTCATCGACCTTCACGAAATTCCAGCAGCAGCTTTCAGATTGCAGGGAAGAAGTGTGGGAAGAACTGCTGAAGCATGATCGTCTGAGTGAAATCACGTTTGTGCTGAATGAGTGGAGACATAAAGCGAAGGACAAGCTTTCAAGCAGTGAGGAATCCTTGATCGGGGCGCTCGCAGTCGACGGATATCACGGCTGGGGACAGATGTACGACACGATCGTGGGTGCGATGGACATTACTCACGACGGAAAAAGCCTCTCGGTGGGACAGGCCAATAATCTACTATCAAGCCCCGATCCGAAAACCCGTAAAGAGGTTTTTGATAAACTGGAGAACGCATGGGAACAGAATGAAGAGCTTTTTGCCCGTACCCTTAATCATCTTGGCGGCTTCCGCTTGAATGTGTATAAAAAGCGGGGCTGGGACGAATTGATGAAGGAGCCCCTTGAGTACAACCGAATGAAGCAGGAAACCCTGGACGCCATGTGGGGGGCCATCAGCAAAAACAAAAAGCCTTTCGTCCAGTATCTGGACCGGAAAGCGAAATTGATCGGCAAGGATAAACTGGACTGGTATGACATGGACGCTCCGGTGGCGGAGTCGACGAGCACGATGTCATACGATGAAGGAGCGAAATTCATTCTGAAACAGTTCGCCCGTTTCGGAAGTGAAATGGCCCAGTTTGCAGAAAAAGCCTTTGAGGATGAGTGGATCGAAGCAGAGGACCGTTCAGGAAAACGTCCCGGCGGCTTCTGTACATCATTCCCGTTAAGCGATCAATCACGGATTTTCATGACGTACTCAGGCTCGATGTCGAATGTTTCGACACTAGCCCATGAATTAGGCCATGCATTCCATTCCTATGCGTTAAAGCCAATGCATACGTTAAATCGCAATTACGCCATGAATGTCGCAGAAACGGCCTCCACTTTTGCCGAAATGATTGTGGCGGATGCAGCCGTGAAGGAAGCGGAAACGAAGGAAGAAAAGATTGCCCTTGTCGAAGATAAACTTCAGAGGAGCGTGGCGTTCTTCATGAATATCCATGCCCGCTTCTTATTCGAAACCCGTTTCTATGAAGCACGCAAAAAAGGGGTCGTGTCTGTCGATACGTTGAACGATCTGATGGTGGAAGCCCAGAAGGAAGCATTCGCCGATTCTCTGGGAGAGGTCCACCCGCGTTTCTGGGCATCAAAGCTCCATTTCTATATCACAGGAGTGCCGTTCTATAACTTCCCGTATACATTCGGCTACCTGTTCTCGCTGAGCATTTACGCGAAGGCACTGGAGTCCGGCGAAAGCTATGAAGAGAAATACATGGCCCTGCTCCGTGACACAGCCGTTATGAACGTGGAAGACCTTGCCATGAAGCACCTCGGTGAGGACATCACCAAAGAAGCCTTCTGGCAAAAAGGAATCAACCTCTGCATTGCGGATGTAGAAGAATTCCTCGAACTGACGAAGTAAATATACGTATTGAGGTCCGTCCCTTGTATTGAGGGACGGACCTTTTTAATGTTCAGTCCTATCCCTCCTAAGCCTCAAGTCTGATAGTAAAATAAAGCTCCGGCTCGTTATGGGAAATCCGGAAACCAGGTAGGATAGAGACATGAAGAAGAAAGGAGGCAACAACATATGAAGAAAGTTGGATTGCTTTTAGCCGGAGGAATTGCAGCGATCGTACTGCTGGCCAATTTAGGACCGATTGTGGGGCTTGCGATCTCTTTATTGATCATGTACTACAGCTTTAAAGGTTTCGTCAAGACGGACTCCACAGGGAAGAAAATCCTCTGGGCACTGATCGGTCTTGCCGCATTCAGTGCAACCGTATCGAACTTCCCGGCCATCATCGGGCTCGTTGCTCTGTATGTCCTGTATGTCATCTATAAGAACTGGAAGAAAGAAGATGTCATCATAGAGGAAAAATCGTCTGACCCTTTCACGAACTTTGAAAGAGAATGGTCACAATTAAAAAACTAAAGGAGAGATTTAATAATGGCTAATTTATTTCAACGATTAAAGAATACCGTCATGTCCGACCTGCACGAAGCATTAGATAAGAAAGAGAAGAAAAACCCCATCGCCGTCCTGAATCATTACTTAAGACAGTGTGAGCAGGAAGTGGAAAAGGTAAGAAAGCTTGTCGAAAGGCAGTATCTCTTGAAAGAAGAGTTTCAAAAAGAGTACCAGCAGGCTTCGGTTCTTGCTGACAAACGGAAGTACCAGGCAGAGGTAGCGTCAAAGGCAAATGAAGAAGGCCTGTATGAATTTGCCCTGCAGGAACAAAAATACTATGAAGAACGTGCCGTCCGCATCCAGGAATCCAAGCTGCAAGCGACAAAAGAGCTTGAAGAGCTTGAACGTAAATATGAAGAGATGAAGCACAAGCTGAAGGATATGTACATCAAGCGCATGGAGCTGATGGGCAGGGAAAATATCGCCCGCGCTCATAACAAAATGAACTCTGTCCTGGAATCATCTTCAGGGTATAACAATCAGGCATTTTCTAAGTTTGATGAAATTGAAACGTACTTAGACCAACTGGAGCATGGAGTGAATTCCTCGTATTACCGAAACACGATCGACGCCAAGATCGCCAAATTGGAAAAAGAAATGAAAAATGAGGAAACAGAAGCCATTCCGTCCTGAAACATGGTATTCTAAATGAAGAAAAACATGATAACGTAAAAAAAAGGGGGAGCCCATGATGGGTTCACCCCGTTTTATCTTAGGATTTGAGCCGTTACATACATAACCGGAAAGGAGGGACCCCCATGTTCAATCGCTTACGCTCTGACGGAATCAGTTGGATCATCTTAATCGGGACATTACTTATACTGTTGGAAGTATCCTTTTATGATGGGGGGGTTCTTGTCTTTCTATCCATTGCGGCATTCTGCATTTATATCGGACGAAAAAAACTGCCGAGGACGTCGGGGAAGATTCTGCTGTGGTTTGGGATCATCAGCTTAGCGATCAATATTTTCAATACGGTCGCATTTAAATTCCTGCTATTTGGCATTCTTCTCTTTATCATTGTACGCTTTGCCGATTCAAAGAAACATCCGAAGTACATCACGCCGTCCATCAAGGAAACGTTTACCCAAAGCCATGAACCGCTCATGATGAAAAGGTCGGCTCTTCAGAATGAGTGGTTCGGTCCAAAGCGGACGCCGGATGATGTGTATGAATGGAATGATATCAATATCCAGGGTGTCATCGGGGACTCGGTCATCGATATCGGGAATACGGTTCTTCCAAAGGGTACTTCCATTGTGTCCATCCGGAATATACTGGGGAATATCGAAATCCTGATCCCGTATGACGTGGAAGTGAGTGTGCATCATTCGGTCCTGGCGGGATCGATCGAGATTTTTGATGAAGTCGAGCCGAAAGCGATCAATCAGTCCCTCTATTATCAAACACCGGGATACGATGAGGCGGTCCAGCGTGTGAAGATCATCACCTCCATGTGGATCGGGGATTTTGAGGTGAAGAGAATATGAGTACGGTCAGTAAGCAGGTCGTTGCAGGTATCCTCTTTTCCCTTGTCATGGTGCTGTTTTTATCCTTTTCCTTCTTCTATTTATATCCGTTACAGGATTGGTCCCTTTTATGGGAAGTGGAAATCATGGATATCCCTGGAGCGGGGTTTATTCTCGTTTTCAGTATTGTGATCGGGATTGGTTTCGGCATCCGGAGCGGCTTGAAGGATAAGCGGCAGCTGCGGGAAATGGAAGATGCCCTCCATCACGTGGAGCAGGGGCGCACGATCACCATCCCTGAAACGGCAACCTCCGAGGTGCAGCAGGTGTGGAAAAAGGTCGACGCCCTTGGGAAACATCTCACCGATCAAGCCCGGTACTCCCAGAAGCTTGCCAATGAAAAAGCCGAGGAACAGGAAAAAAGGATCCAGGAAATCGTATCTCAGGAGCGGAACCGATTGGCGAGGGAATTGCATGACTCGGTCAGTCAGCAGCTGTTCGCCGCCTCGATGCTCATGTCAGCGATCACGGAGACTCCCTCCTCTCACAGGACCCCCCATGAAGAGAAGCAGCTGGGAATGGTCGAACAGATGATCCATCAGTCGCAGCTTGAAATGAGGGCGCTCCTCCTCCATCTTCGCCCCGTGGCGTTAAAAGGAAAGAATCTTCAAGAAGGAATGAAGGAGCTGTTGGTCGAATTAGCTCAGAAGGTCCCCCTTGAGATCGAATGGAAAATTGAGGACATGAGCCTGGATAAGGGAATTGAAGATCATTTGTTCCGGATTTTGCAGGAGTCGGTTTCGAACACACTTCGCCATGCCAAAGCGACTTCCCTCGACATCCGCCTCATTAAGAGGGAATCGATCATCATCTTGAGGGTGGTGGACGATGGCCTCGGGTTTGATGTGAATGAGTCGAAGGTGACGAGCTCGTATGGGCTTCAAAATATGAGGGAACGGGCCATTGAAATCGGAGGGACGTTTAAAGTCATTAGTGTGCCAAATAAGGGGACGCGATTGGAAGTGAAGGTTCCCGTTGTAGAGAATGAAGGTGAAAAGAATGATTAAAGTAGTATTTGTGGATGATCATGAAATGGTGAGGATCGGTGTATCATCTTATTTGTCGGCCCAGGCGGATATCGATGTCGTCGGGGAAGCGTCAGATGGGAAAGAAGGTGTACAACTGGCCTTAGAACTGCGGCCGGATATCATCCTGATGGACCTTGTGATGAAGGAAATGGATGGGATTCAGGCGACGAAAGAAATCATCCGGGAGTGGCCGGATGCGAAAATCATCATTGTGACAAGCTTTCTCGATGATGATAAGGTGTATCCTGCCCTTGAAGCGGGTGCCGTCAGTTATATGCTGAAAACATCGAAGGCCAGTGAAATCGCAGAAGCGGTTCGCAAAACCCATAACGGTCAGTCGATACTCGAGCCCGAAGTGACGGGGAAGATGATGACACGGATGAGGCAGAAGACCGTTTCCCATCCCCATGAGGAATTGACGAACCGGGAGCTTGAAATCCTCCTTCTCATGACGCAGGGGAAAACGAATCAGGAAATCGCAGACGAATTATTCATCGCCCTGAAAACAGTGAAAACCCACGTGAGCAACATCCTGTCAAAGCTCGGAGTACAGGACCGGACCCAGGCCGTCATCTATGCCTTTAAACATGATCTCGCTAAATAATATAAGAAAAGTGACCCAGAATGAAAACTTTTGGGTCACTTTTTCGTATAGAAAGAAGAAGGCAGGGAGCATCAAATGCAAATGGAACCATATGAATAGGCATAGGATGCGGATAGTAAATTAGTGCAGAAAAATGACAAATATTTCATCAACTGAAGGAGGAATAATGTTAAAATAAGCGATATATTGTAAAAATTTGAAAAATAGCGGAGGGTCAGAATATGAACGCACAATTCAGTAAACCAAAGCGATTCGGTGAAATACTGGATCATACATTTCGACTAAGTAAGAACCATTTCAAAGATTTTTTCCTGATTGTCCTTGTATTATTGGGACCTGTCTATTTGTTACAGGCTCTCATTGATCTTGCGTCTGGAGTCAGTTTCTTTAGAACGACAGGGTCAGGGGAAACCTGGTTTGAAGGAATTGTCAACAGCTTTTCAGGAGAGTTTTCACCTGAGGAAGGGCCGGCTGTGAATGTGGGAGCGGAACTCGGCGCGGCACTGATTGGTCTTATCACGATGATTCTGTCACCGATCGCCCAGGCGGCGATATTGTTCACCCTGAATCATATGAGGAAAAATGAGGACTACTCGGTCAAGCTGGTCATCAAAGAAGGATTCTCCCGTTTTTGGCCGATCATCGGAAGCAGTATCCTATTCGGATTGATCGTGTTTGGATTCATCTTTGTCCCTATTTTCACAATCGGGATCGCTGGGGTATTCAGTGCTGCCTTATTTGATACAGGGGTCGGGGTAATCATTACGATCATCGTCTTATTCCTCCTCATTGCTGCTGTAGTCGCTTATCTCTTAACACGATGGAGCTTCTACCTGGGAGCTGCGGCCATTGAGCATGACGCACCCGGACTTGGAAGAAGCTGGAGACTGACGAAAAAGCGCACATTCACCATCATTGGATTGTATATTGTGTTCGGGCTGATCATCGGGATCGTCAATACAGCATTTGAATTGACGTTCGGCCTGGTATTGGGGAATAGTGTTTTATACGGGATGATCCTCAATGTGGTGACATTATTTACGACCATGTTGTTCGCTGTTGGTTTCGGAGTGATGTTCTTTGACCTGAAAACAAGGCATGATGCAGATGATTTAAATGAGATGATCGATGACTATACGACGATTTAACCATGAAAGTAAACAGTCTGGCCCGGGGTTCCGGGCTTTTGATCTGAAAGCCAGGTGAAGAAAGTGTTGAATGAAAACAGAGCACGGGATCAACTCGAAGAAATTCTGGAAAGGGAAGAATACAAAGCCTATCTTCAGGATCATGAGGGCCTGCTGTCGGGCTTGTGGGAAAAGGCAAAGGAATGGATCAGGGATCTGCTCGGAAACATTGACCCTTCTCTTGAGCCGACAGGCGGGGCGGCATCGGGGATCCTGATCACACTCATCGTCATCGTTGTGGGCATCCTTCTCCTCATAGCATTCAATGCGGTGCGTAACGGGGTGAGAAGGCGCAGGTTCCGTTCGAACAAGCCCCTTCAATCCATGAACGAGATGGAGTGGTCCTATACAAGGCATCTTGAGGAAGCCCGTAAGCATGAGGACCTGGGTGATTATTCGAAAGCCACCCGTCACATGTTCCTTGCATTGCTTCTGTACTTTCACGAAAGGGAGTATCTGGAGGCGCGGGTGTGGAAGACGAACTGGGAGTATTACGACGAACTGCGTAAAGTGAATCAAAGATGGGCGGATCGATTCTACCGGCTTGCCCTTTTATTCGACGAGGTTGCGTATGGTGAACGTGTAGTAGAGAAAGAGGAGTATCTACACTATAAACAGGAAGCCCGCGGCTGGTTGGAAAATGGAGATTCATAGATGGACAGTGTAAGGGAAAGGAGGTAGGATCGGGCATTGAAGTTAACTATAAAAAGGTGGATCCCCCTGGTGGGTCTTCTTGGTGTATTCATCGTGATCGGGGTCTTTCTTTCTCCGGAAAAGCTGAAGGAGTATCCCGCTTATGTATCAGAATCCCCCTCGCCAACAGGGATAAAGGCCCTTTACACCTATTTAGAGGACGAAGGGGATGCCATTTCCAGATGGTCCCTTTCACCTGACCGGTTGTCCAAAAAAGAAACCGGCCAGCTTCTGATCATGGCGGAGCCCTTTACAGTCCCGGATCAGGAAGAAATGGAAGAATACGAGGATTTCATGAGGCGGGGAAATACCATCCTCCTTCTGAAGGATAATCCAAAAGGGATGTTCGATATCAAGACGGAAATGATAGGAGACAACCCCATTCTTCCACTTGTACGTGACGGGAATGGAAATACATATAAGACCGATACTTTATCCGGCGTCCGCCTTGAAGAAGAGGCGGGAGACACGGTCCTCCTGGATGACGTGGACGGAACGATCGCCTACAAAACGGACGTAGGTCAGGGGTCACTGATTGTTTCCACCACACCTGCCTGGATGACGAACGGCAGTATCCTGGAGAAGGATCATCTTTCTCTCATTCTTCTTTTGTTAAAAGAAGGTGGTGCAGAAGAGGGGACCATCCTGTTTGATGAATTCCTCCACGGAGGAGAAAGCGGGGCAACCCCTGCGAATCTTTATCCGCAATGGCTATTGCTCCTGCTTCTCCAATCAGCCATCTTCACTTTACTTGGGCTATGGATGCAGGGGAAACGGTTCGGGGGAATTCTCACCCCCCGGGAGGAAACGGTCCGGTTCAGCGATGAGCGAATCAAGGCCCTTTCAGCGTGGTACTTGAAAGGGAAACAATACAGGGACTCCCTTCTGATCCAGTCTGATTATGTAAGACTCCTGTTCCAGGAACGGTGGGGGATCCCGACGAGTAAAGAGTGGGGGGACTTGAAAGAACCGCTGGAACGGAGACTGCAAACCGTCTCCGAAAAGGAAATTGCCTCTTTTTTAATGGGGATAAAGGGTGTACTGAATAAAGAAAGAATCAGTAAACAGGAATACATCATGTGGTCGAAAAGATTAGAATTATTCAGGAAAGAGGTGGAGGATCGTTGAAAACAGAAATCACATCCTTAATGGAGATATTTGAAGAGCGCATCGTAGGACAGGGGACGAATCTTAAACTCTTGCTGTCTTCGATTCTCGCAGGAGGACATGTATTGATCGAAGGGGTCCCGGGCACCGGGAAGACTCAAATGGTCAAAACATTGTCCCGTTTGCTTGGAGGAAGCTTTAACCGGATTCAATTCACCCCGGACCTGCTGCCGAGTGACATAACGGGAAGTACGATTTATAACATGAAGGACAACCGTTTCCAAACGATTAAGGGACCGATTTTCACCAACGTCCTATTAGCCGATGAAATCAACCGGACACCCGCGAAGACCCAGGCGGCACTCCTTGAAGCCATGGAAGAAAAGCAGGTGACGATCCAAGGATCGACGTACCCCCTTGAAGAGGTATTCTTTGTGGTGGCAACCCAGAATCCGATTGAATTCGAAGGTACCTACCCGCTTCCCGAAGCTCAGCAGGACCGATTCCTGTTCAAGCTCGATATTGATTTCCCTTCATTTGAAGAAGAGAAATCGGTTTTAAAACAGGTGATCGAGAACCATGTTGACCGGAGTGAAGTGGGGGCGGTCCTCGACATTGAAACCTTCTTATCCATCAGGAAAGAAATCGAGGAGGTCACCTTAAGCGACGCAGTATTGGATTATATCATGCAAATCGTCAGGAAAACCCGGGAAACGGAGACAATCCGCTTCGGTGCAAGTACAAGGGCGGCCATTTCGATCGGCAAGGCAGGCAGGTCGTGGGCCTATCTGTCAGGGAGGGACTATGTCACCCCTGATGATATCAAAATGGTGGCAAGACCTGCCCTCAGACATCGCATCCAGCTATCTCCGCACGTAGAATTGGAGGGACTGACCATTGACCAAGTCATCCAGGAGCTTATTGGGTCGATTACTGTTCCAAGATAAGGGGATCCTGCCGACTGGGCGGCTGCTGATCGTGTACACATGCTTTTCAGGTATCCTTTTTGCAGGTACGCTGGTTGGGCTGTCATGGACATGGATCTTTGTATTGAATGGTTTGTTTCTCGCTTTGAGTCTCATCGATTTAACGTTCTCTCCTTCAAAGAAAAATATTGAAGTAAAGAGGAGCATCCCTGATCAAATGGAAAGGGGACTTGATTATACGGTCGAGTTAACGATCCATAACACATCGGATCGGGATATGTCGTATCGTCTCTTGGACGGGACACCGCAAAGCTTTCAAGCCACATTCCCGCTTAAAGGGAAGCTATCCGGACATTCAACTGTTAAGCCCTCTTACCATGTGGTGACCCCTGTACGGGGGGACTATGAGTTAACCCGGCTCTATTTCCGCTACCGGAGCTCACTGGGACTCTGGGAGAAACAAAAAACCGTTGAAACGGTGGAGAAGGTGAAAGTCATCCCCGATCTCACTGAAACGAGAAAGGTACTCGAAGATGCCCAGCTGTTTTTACTGTATGAAGGGGTGAAAATCCGGAAGATGCAGAGTGGCGCAGGGGAGTTTTCTAAAATAAGGAATTACGTCGTCGGGGATGATCCAAGAAAGATCAACTGGCGTCAAACGGCAAAGCTCAGAGAAGTGATGACGAATGAATATGAACCTGAGCATGGAAAGTATATCACGATTCTCATTGATTGCGGACGGATGATGGGGGCGGAGCTGAAGAAAGGGAACCGTTTGGAGAGGTCCCTTGAAGCCGCCATGACCGTCACGGCGGCTGCCCTTCAGAACGGGGACTATGTTTCGGTCCTCGCTTTCAGTAAGAATGTGAAGGTCTACATCCCGCCTGCCAAAGGGATGGCGCATCTCCAGACCATCCTCCACCGCATTTATAATCTCGAGGTGGACGCGGCGGAATCCAATTATGCCGCCGTCCTCCATTACGTCCAGACGGTCCAGAAGAAACGGAGTCTGCTGTTATTATTCAGCGATATCCACACATTCCTCCATGAAGATAATGCTCTCTATTATCTGCAGCGACTGCGCAGGCAGCATCTCTTTTTAATGATCGGGATTGAAGATGAGATGTTGGTGAAAAGGATCAAGTCGGAGCCGGTTGACGAGATCCAGGCGATGATGAAGAGTATGGCCCAGAAACAGATGCTCGTTAAAAAGAGGGAGAAATCCAAGTGGGAAAAACAGGGCCTCCTGATGGTGGAGGCCCGTGAAGAGAAACTGGCAACGACCGCCGTTTCGTACTATATAGATCTGATGAACCGCGGATTAGTGTAGCCTGCTGAGTCGGAGCTTACCGATGGCCACATAGAGAATCAGTCCGGCAACCGTCAACAGAGCGACCATGTACTTCGCAGGAAGTGAAATCGCTGCCGGTGTGATGAAGCCTTCGATGATACCGGCGATGACAAATAGCGGGATCGTACCGAGGAGGAGCTGGACGGATCGCTTCGCCTGCTCCTTCAGTTGATATCCCCGCGTGAAGCGTCCGGGTACGAAAAGCTTATAACCCATCAACAGTCCCGCACCACCGGCTATGAAAATGGCCGTAAGCTCAATCATGCCGTGTGGGACAATATATGCCCAGAATTCGTAGCTCATTCCCTGATGCCAGAAGACGGCGGCAAGGGCACCGACTATGATGCCGTTGTATACAAGCATATACATCGTCAATAAGCCGAACGTAACACCGCCTGCAAAAGCAAGGAAGGCCACTTTGATATTATTGGTCATGATGGCAGCGGACATGATGGAAGAATTCACTTCCCCGTCACTTTTCCCCAGATTACCGGGGTCCACTCCCTGAGACATTTCAGGGGGGAGGATGGAATAAAGATGCAGGGGATCATTCACGACAGAAAGAAAGGCAGCCAGTGCACCGATCGTAAACAAGACCATTGCCAGGACAACGAATTTCCATTGATCGAGAAGGAGACCGATAAACGTCGTGGAGAAAAAATGCCGGATTTGCTTTCCGCTTGTGATCTGATCTTTATAAAAGAGATTGTGAGATTTCGACACGAGTCCGTTTAAATAATCCGTCACTTCTTCTTCAGGGAAATAGGTCTGGCTGTAGGATAAATTCTGGGCAGCCTTTTGATAGAGGCGATTGAACTGATCGATGGACGTCCCCGTCATATTCTTTCTTTTTCGCAACGTTCCGAGGAGATCCTCAAGAGACTTCCAATCATCCCGGTGCTGTTTGACAAATTGCTTCACTTTCATTGTGACACCTACTCGTTCATTGGATTTCTTATCTCTTATTATAGTAAGTTTAGAAAAAAATAGAAACTATTAAAGGCAAATTCAACCAAAAGGAGGGGATGGATATGCATGAAGAACAGGTCGATATCCGGACGCCCGAATATGTATCCCTGAAATTTCAGCCGGCGGGACTGGGGAGTCGTGCCGCTGCACTTATGATCGATCAAATCATCTTGACCATCATTAACATCTTGATTGTGGTGCTCCTGTTTTTCGTCCTTGCAGACGATAACCTGAAACTAAATATGTTCGATTTCAATTCCGTTTTTCTCGGGTTCTTCTTGATCACCATCTTCGTCATTAATTGGGGATATTTCTTCGCCCTGGAATACTTCTGGGGAGGGAAAACAGTGGGGAAACGGATGTTGGGCATCCGCGTGATACAGGAGAATGGACACAGTGTCACACTCTTATCCTGCTTCATCCGTAATCTGATGAGAATCATCGACATGCTTCCGGTCTCTTATTTTCTCGGGATAATCATGATCTTCCTTCACTCCAAGCACAAACGGCTGGGTGACATCGTGGCAGGAACCATCGTCGTGCATGAACGGCGGGTCAAAGGAAAGAGAAAAGAGAAAGCCATTGAAAAAGAAATCCAGCAGCGTGGGCTCAGGCAGGAAGACCTGTCAGTCGAAGAATGGACGTTGAAGCAGCTCGGTACGAAAGAATGGAACCTGGTCAGGACGTACGCGAATCGCTTCCTGCAGCTGCCCCTTTCAGAGCGAAATCATTTAAGCAAAAAATTGGCCGATATCCTGTTTCCGAAATTGGGGATGGATATGGATGGGATGACCTATGAAGAACTTGAAAACACCCTTCTTCTTCTGTACCTGGTAATGAGGGAGGACTGGGAAATTGAATTGTAAACAGCAGAGTCTGAAGAGGACTTTGCTGTTTTTTTATTGGGTCTTTGTACCTGAATGGGTTTCTTCCTTTAGTTTAAACGTTTGTTTCCAAATAGACCAAATATATTAGTAAATAAAGTAAAACTAGTAGGAATATAGTGATGACGATTTACACTGAATCTACAAAATTTACAAAATGGTTAGAAAAATCATGTCCATTCTCCCCTTACATTACAAAATGCGACAAAATATACTTGTACTGTAATCATTTTAATATCTTTGCATTCTGAAAGGGGAAAGGGCATGAGGACCAAAAAGGTATCATTATCGATCATCAGTATCCTGTTTTTATTGACGGGAGGATTCATACAGCCACAGGGTGGGATGAATAAGAGCGTGGAAGCGGCCACCCAGTCAGCCGTCATCAATGAAGTGGCCTGGATGGGAACGACAGGTTCCTACAATAATGAATGGATGGAACTCCACAATCCGACTTCAACGGATATTGTCCTTGATGGTTGGACACTTGAAGCCGGGGACGGTTCACCGAGCATTGCTTTAAGCGGAACGGTTGGGGCACAGGATTATTTTTTGCTGGAAAGAACGAGCGACAGCACGATCTCAACTGTTACAGCTGATCAAGTATATACAGGAAGCCTTGGGAATTCCAATGAAACCCTGTATTTGAAAGATGCATCGGGTACCATCATCGATGAAGTGAACGGATGGTATGCCGGGGACAATACGACGAAAGCGACGATGTCGAGGATCGATCCGTCTGTCAGTGGGATCGTCACAACGAATTGGAGTACGGCAACCACTTCATACGAAGGTGGATTCGGGACACCTAAAGCGGCTAATGCCGAAGCTCCGGCGGGTGATGGGAGTGAATCCCTTACGAATGTGAGCGAGGAGCTGGGGGCCATCAATGTCTATTTCAATAAAAGCGCCTCTACACAATACGCCATGCCGGGTAATGAAGCAAACTACAATGTCAATCTCGAAGATCGATTATTAAAGCGATTGAATGCAGCGACAACGTCAATCGATTTCGCCACATATGAAATCAATCTGCCGCGGGTGGTGGATGCGCTAATGGAAAAAGCCGCTCAAGGAGTGGACGTACGCATTCTGGCAGACGCAAAGGACGGAAGTGATCCTCACTATGCAGAACGCTATGAGACGATGCGTCTAAACTTGGAAAAGCTTGTCCGAGGAAAGGATGGAGTAGTCGGAACTGGGGACGATGCCCATATTTTATCGGATTCTCCCATGTTTGTCGTTGAAGATGCAACGAAGCGTGGGGCCTATGGTTTACCAGCAAGCTTCAATGACTTTCCAAAGCGTAATGTGACAGTCGGAAGTACGGCGACTACAGGCTATATGTTTGTCGAAGGAGAACTGAAAGCCACGGACAGCTACTATTCTCCCGGTAATCAGATGCATAATAAATTTGCTGTGATCGATGGGCAATGGGTCTTCACCGGCAGCTGGAACTTTACCGTTACAGGACTTTATGGAACAGAAGAAAACATGGAGCAAGGAATCCTTGACGGAAATCAGCAGCATGTCGTAGAGGTCCATTCACCTGAGCTTGCCTCTATCTATAAAACAGAATTTGAAGAAATGTGGGGAAGCGGGACGACGACACCGGATAATACGGTTTCTAATTTCAGTACCCGCAAAATCGATAATACGCCTCATACCCTGACCATCGGTGGCGGTAAAGTTGAAATTTATTTCTCTTCAGGGGATGACGCTGTTGGACGCATGAGGGACCTTGTGAAAACGGAAGCGGACGAAAATGCGTACTTCACCATTTTCGCCTGGAGCGATCAGGCATTGGTGGACGAATTGAAGAACAAATGGGAAGGAAGCTATGTGGATAATCAGGGGACACGGACTGGCTTTGACGTAAAAGGCGTGTTCGATCCAAGCTTCTGGAATCAATGGTGGTCAGCGAGCATCGAAATGACAGGAAGAACAGCCACCCAAACGAGTACGAATAACCCGAATACACGCTGGGCGAATCCTGCACCTGTCTACGCAGCCAATGAAAGTCGCAAGCTGCATGCCAAAACGATGCTCATCGATGCGGACACAAACAGTGATCCAACGGTCATTGTGGGGTCGACCAACTGGAGCGAAAACGGTAATAATGTGAATGATGAAAATATGCTCATCATCCATGACGATAGCATCACGAATCAATTCCTGCAGGAGTTCAATGCAAGATACGAGAATGCAGGCGGAATGCTTCAATAAATATAAAAAAAAGGATGGTCCTCATTTCGGGAACCATCCTTTTTACTTGTTCATTCCATCCCGGGGGCCTTCTGAATTTCAAAGATAAGGACAATTGCAGTGATTGCATGGGCAATCAATCGGATAATCGGGAAGAAGTTCAGAAAGGAAGCAAGAATTCCAAGGAGACTGCCAAGGATCGGCTGATCTTCCGACCTGGAAATGTACAATACGCTCGCATGCCACAGAGCTATTAGACAGAGGAGAAAAGGAATCGATTCTCCGGCGATATTACCAAAGATGGGGACAGCGAGAAATAATTCAATTGAAAAGGACAGCCATTTTATTCGTGAAAGCACGGACACACACCTCCTTATTTCAGTGTATGAACGAAGGGGGGACGTGTGCCTGTTTGAGTGGAGGATTATCCAACAAAAATCCACCGTCCGGATAAAGGACGGTGGGCGCTAAGGTTATGCCAGTATTTTCTCCACGACTTTATGTTCATTTTCATTCAATAAGTTTTTTCCGATGGTTTCATGGACTTCTTTATTCATGCTCTCTTCCAGTACAGCGGCTTCTTCCTTATCCCCGACGAGGATGATTCGTTCCCATTTTTCATCGGCTGCTTTTTTGTCGAGGATGCTGCCGAGACTTTTCCACCAACGTTGTTGATTGGCTTTCAAGCGGTTTTCGTACTCCTCCTGCTGATTGGCTTTTCCGCCGCCGCTTCCCATGCTGACATCAGCATGATGCGGTCCTTCGTGCTTACGCCAGTCATCGGTTTCCAGATCGAATTCCATGAACTCGCTGGACTGAATTTCTCCGAACGCAGAAGTGAGGATTTTGATCTGATTTTGTTGAAGAAGCACGAGCCCCGTAAAGGGATGCTCTTTATGCAGAGCCTTCAATTGGTCAAGATGAGGGTTCTCCTCCCAGTAGAAATTCGTTTCCACAGGCACCTGAAGTTCAAACGTTTCCCAGATCCCGCTATCCGCGGAAGCGAAAATGATGAAACTCCGTGGCAGCTCGCGTTCAAGGCTATGCACGTGGTTCTCCACTTTCGGCCGGATGGTTTGGAGCCTTTCTTTTTCTTCCGGTGCGCTTTCAAGATATTCTTCGAGTCGGTTGAACCCATTCTTGAGGGCGATCTTCCACTCCCCGCCCTGCTGATCAGGATCGCTGCGGTCGGTATTTAAGTAGATTGTCAATAACTTGTCCGGCTTCTGTAAGTATAAGTTTTCCAACACACTGATGGTCTTACTTAAAGACATGGAATTCCTCCTTATAGAATCGTTACTTTTCATATAAACGGTGAAGGAGGTGTTTAAACATTATTTTGTAAAATAAGGGAATTTAATCTGGGGAAACGGGTAAAAAGCTGCAATGTTCCTCTGTCCATTTTTTCTCCAAGAAATCAGATAAATCATGTTTTATGTTCTTTACACCGGGTAAATATGTACTAAATAACAATCGACGGGAGAGAAAAAACATGAGCTATATTAACCAGGGCAGAGAGCGTATTCAATTTGATCGGAAAGGGAAGACAAAGGATTTACATATACTGGAGTGTACGCGTTGTTCGAATGAGTTCCGTTCGACGATGAATGTAAATCAGATAGAGTGTTCGAATTGTTCTACATCGACCAATCCTAAACTGGATCTGTCCCTCTTTAAAGTCATCGGTTTCATTGAAAATCTTCAAGGGAGTGAAGTTCGTTGCTAAATAAAGATAAAATGGCTGATTTGAAAATGGATTTTAATGATATTCTATGGATGAGTTCCGGTGTTGCAATCATTCTATTATTAATTGCGTTGGCGAATTTCTTTATCATCTCTTAAGTGTCTCATATACCGTTTATTAAAAAGTCCTGAATTGCAGGGCTTTTTTTGTTGGGAAAATGTATCATAATAAAAAAGCCTGACCCGAGGCCAGGCTTTTCGTTCTGTTAACCTTTATAGTTTTCATCGTACTCGAGATAAACAACATGTGTTTCAAGGTATTCATTCAGTCCGTGTTTCCCGTCAGCTCCACCGATTCCGGATTGACCACGGCCGGCATGGAATCCATTGATGGCTTCGAAGTTTTCACGGTTGACGAAGGTTTCCCCGTATCGAAGCTCGTTAGCGGCTCTCATGATCTCATGCAGGTTCTCGCTGAAAATCGAAGACGAAAGACCATACTCCGTATCGTTGGCAAGCTCGATCACTTCATCAAAATCCTTGTACGTCATGATCGGCAATACCGGTCCGAAGATTTCTTCCTGGATGATGTCCATCTCCTGCTTTACATCGACAAGGATGGTAGGTTCATAGTAGAATCCTTTTTCCACGTTTACCGGTTTCCCACCCGTAAGAACTCTGGCTCCGTTTTCGACGGCGGTGTTGACCATTTCCGTCACGGTTTCAAGGCGGTCTTTGTTGACGAGAGGACCGATATCATTATCGCGGTTTGTCGGATCCCCGACCGTTGTGTTTTTCATGGCTTCGGTCATCTTGCTGATAAATTCTTCCGCTACATCCTCATGCACATAGACACGTTCCGCGTTTGTACACGCCTGACCTGAATTCGTAATTCTGGACGTTTTGATCTTTTCGACGGCAAGGTCGATATTAGCATGTTTCGTGACAATCGCAGGAGCTTTACCGCCGAGTTCAAGATTTACTTTCGTAATGGACTTGGATGCTGCTTCCATCACTTTCGAACCTGCAGGATAACTTCCCGTCATGGACACCATACGCACTTTAGGGTGACTGGACATTGGATTTCCGATATCGGAGCCTTTTCCGGTCACCAGATTGAAGACCCCTTTAGGCAGTTTCACTTCATCTATGATTTTAGCAAATTCACATGCCGTATTCGGTGTGTACTGACTTGGTTTCAGAACGATTGTACATCCTGTCACGAGTGCAGGTGCCACTTTTCTGGCCAGGATGAACATTGGGAAGTTCCAAGGTACGATCCCTGACACAACCCCGATCGGTTTCTTATAAACGAGTATGTTCTCGTTCGAACGCTCACTCTCTAGGATCTCTCCTTCGTAGCGAAGCGCCCAGCCCGCCATGTAGCGGAAATACTCGATGGCAAGGTCGACTTCTCCTTCGGAAGCTGCAAGGGTCTTCCCGTTTTCATCTGTCAGCATCTGAACGAATTGATCACGGCGTTCCTCCAGCTTATCAGCAATTTTATATAAATAGGAAGCCCGTTCCTTGGAAGGAACCTTGCTCCACGAAAGGAAAGCCGTATGGGCAACATCCACGGCGTGGTTGACATCGTCTTCCGTACCAAGCGGAATAGAAGAAATCGTCTCCTCATTCGCCGGATTAATCACATCCCACGTCTCTTTCGACATACTATCCACAAACTCACCATTCACATACATCTGGTACTTCTCCACTATACTTCCTCCTTCAAGAACTGTTTTCTCACATATCTCTTTCTTTTCCCGTCCGGTGGGGAGGAGTAAACATAGGGATGTGCAAAAGGAAGAGGGACGGACACCCTTCACACTTACCTGAATGTTGTTTTATCAGGGTTATGGGTGTGAATATGGAGGTCCGTCCCTCAAAAGGGCTTATTTAGATGGTTCGGCGATTTTGACGAGTTGTTTGCCGATGTTCTTGCCTTGGAAGAGTCCGAGGAAGGCGTCGGTTACGTTGTCGAGGCCTTCTGTGATGGTTTCTTCGTATTGGAGTTTTCCTTGTGAAAGCCACTCCCCAAGCTTTGTTGCGCCTTCTTTGAAGCGGTCGTTGTAGTCATTGACGACAAAGCCTTTCATGAGTGCGCTTGATTTGATCAGTCTTGATTGAACACGTGGTCCAAGGTCACGATCTGTTTTATTATAAGACGAAATAGCCCCACACACTGGTATACGCGCATGTTTATTTAGTAAACTAAGGGCAGCGTCTCCGATTTCACCACCGACGTTTTCAAAGTACACGTCGATACCATCCGGACATGCTTCTTTTAACGTTTTATAGATGTTGTCTGTTGTTTTATAGTTGATGCCTTCGTCAAATCCGAGAGTATCCGTCAGGTAGCTGACTTTTTCATCAGATCCTGCAATGCCGACGACACGGGCACCTTGGATCTTCGCAATTTGCCCTACGACTGAGCCGACTGCACCTGCAGCACCGGACACGACGACGGTTTCTCCTTCTTTCGGCTGACCGATGTCCATGAGTCCGAAATACGCAGTAAGTCCTGTCATTCCAAGGATACTTAAGTATGTGGAAATCGGTGCGACATCCGGATCGATGGTGCGGACCTCTTTCTCTTTCGCAACGGAATACTCCTGCCAAGGAAGCATGCCGACTACGAAGTCCCCTTTTTGGAAGTGTGCAGATTTTGATTCCACGATCTCTCCTACCACTCCGCCGGCCAATGCCTCGTTTAGCTTGAAAGGTTCAACATACGATTTGGCATCAGACATTCTTCCGCGCATATAAGGATCCACGGAAAGGTAAATCGTTTTGACAAGCACTTCCCCATTTGAAGGCTGTGGCACATCGATTTCTTTATAAAGGAAATCTTCTTTTACAGGCATTCCTTCTGGTCGGGAGACTAATTGAATTTGCTGCTGTTTTTCAGGTAACATTACAATTCCTCCTTGATATTTGACTATAATCATTTTTTCCGATTACTTGAAACTTATCACAAGAAGTTCTGGTTCTACAAAGAATAACACTTGAGAAAGGTGTGGTAATGTGGCGCATCTATGGGACGCAGAAGTAGCTGTCACCACTTGTCAGGCCAAAAGGTTGATCGAGTCCCAGTTTCCGGACTTGATCCCTGCTGACATCCAGATCATGGATTATGGTTTTGACAATACGGTCATGAACGTAAACAATGATTGGGTTTTCCGGTTCCCAAGGAGGGAGATCGCTGTAAGGCTTTTGGAAACGGAAGGAAAGCTATTGCCACTCCTTGCAGAAAGCGGTGGGGGCCTTCAGATTCCGGTTCCGACTTATTACGGCATGCCTTCGTCTCAGTACAAGTGGCCATTTCTCGGATATCGTTTTGTGAATGGGACCATCCCGTCACGGGCAGCATCTGTCGTGAGAGAGGGGGAGTCTGCCATTGCATTGGCCCGGTTCCTTAAAAAGCTTCACGGAACGAGTGTGGAGGCAGCAGAAAAACATGGGGTTCCTTATGACGAGCTGTCTCGGTTGGATGTTGAAAAGCGGCATCCCATATTGGAAAAAAACAAGGATGAACTCAAAGGTCTCAATCTATTTCATCAAGTGGATAAATTAGAGACGTATCTTCATAACCTACCAAGTAAGGCTTTGCCTGAAGAAACCACACTGGTACATGGCGACCTTCACTTTAAAAACATTGTGGTGGACAAAGAGGGCATTCTGTCAGGGATCCTTGATTGGGGAGATGTCCATCTTGGTCACCGTGCCATTGATTTAAACCTGATCTACAGCTTTCTTACTCCTGAAGGAAGGACCCAATTTTTAAAAGAATATGGAGAGGTCGGGGAGGAAGAATTGGACTATGCCCGATTCAAAGCGGTGTATACGAACGTGGTGTTACTGCTTTACGGCTACCATGAAGGGCAGCCTCATACAGTGATGGAAGCCCGGAACAGCCTGGAGCTTGCCCTGACATGAAAAAGCCGGGTTGACTACACAGTCAACCCGGCTTTGCTTCTTACTTTACATTCTTTTGAATATATTTCACGATTTTACGAAGTTCATTGGCATGGGGACGGCCGAAAGGACTCGTTTGTCTTTGTTGGTACATGGCTTGTCCTTTTTCGTTCACTAGGAAATAAGCAGGTTCTCCATGTTGGCCATGATCTTCGTAAGGGGCATCCTCGCCATGATAGAAGACATCATAGGCTTTGATCGCTTCTAATTTTTCGTCGGCCAATACAGGGAAGGTCAGGTCTTCTTTATTGGCGAACTCCTGTAAATCGGCCATCTTATCACTCGAAATCGTCAATAAGTGCACATTATGTTTCTCAAAGTATTCTTTGTTCGCTTGAAGCTCCCTTAACTCTTCCTGACAAACCGGACACCATGATCCACGGAAGAACACAATGAGATGCCAGCTTTGATGTTCCTTCTGATGATCCTCAAACGAGAATGTTTCACCAGAAACTGCGGGGAGCGTGAAATTTGGTACCTTATCTTTTAATTGAAAAGCCATTATTCATTCCTCCTAAGTGTTTTCTTATTTGTCAAATAGGCGTTAGGACAAACCCGAACTTTTTCCATCACATACAGTATAGTAATGTAAATTTCTTTCATAAGGTGTATTTCCCTTTTGGTGAGAAATAAAACGTACAAATGTGCAGATCATGAATGGAGAGGAAGAATACGATGAGAAATAATGACAGACCGAAACTATGTATTTTCCCGGAATACAAGTGGTGCGGTCCGGGATGCAGTGGACCGGGGGCACCCGTCAATTCGGTGGACGCCGCCTGCAAAGCCCATGACCTTTGCTATGACCGGTACGGACCGACATGTGAGTGTGATCGGATGTTCATGAAGAAACTGGAGGGGGAAATCGACCCGCATACACGAAAAGGGCGACATGCTTTCCTCTTTTATCAATACATGCAGCTGCAGACGAAGGTGAAGTGCAAGGGGAGTCGATGTGAGAGGGGCCGGTGCAGGGGGTCTTGGATATAGAGATAGACTGCTTGAATTGTTCAAGCGGTCTTCTTTATTAGGGTAAATAATGCTTTGTATCCATTTATATCCTCTAATTCAATTAAGTTGATGTTGAAATTGGTCGCTATTTGTTGAAAAATGTCTAATATACCTTATAAGTCATTATTCTTATTTTTATGAATGTAAAAATATAGAAATTCTTATTTAATAAGGTTTTACCCTGCTTCAGACGATTTTCTAAGCGGTTGTTGGTATGAAAGTATCCGAAATGAATTTAGAACTAAAGTTGCTTTTTAAGTTAGCTCAGGGATTTTCATGCTTGATTCTATTACAATTACCTATGATATCAACAGAAAGAAAGGAGAGAGACCGTGTCAACAAAAAAGAAGAAATATCTTTTTGAAATCCATTTTTTGAGAGCATTTGCTTGTTTAGCTGTATTGGGAGTTCACGTATCAGCTACTTATTACTCAATGAATGATAATACATTTAATTGGTTTTCATACTTTCTAAACCAAGTTGGACGTTTTGGAACGCCTATATTTGTTGTGATAGCCGGGTTTCTCTTATTCTATCAGGTGAAAAGAAACACGTATTCCTTTAATAAATTTGTTACTTCCAGAATATCAAAAATCATTATGCCACTAATTTTATGGAGCTTGGTTTACCGTTTCTTACTCTATTATTTTGATAACCAACAGATTGGAGCAATAAAAACAGAAATTGTAAAGATCTTTACTGGCGGTCACTTTTATCATCTCTATTTTATTGCCATAATTGTTCAATTTTATTTTATCTTTCCCATTCTTCAAAAAGTTTTCAGAACTAAAATGGGATTGGTTGTTTTAACCGTTATCTCCTTCTTTATCAGTTATCAAATGATAGGTTTTGATCCCGAAATTGATGGATTCATCGGCAACTTCATGGCAAGTAAATCGTTTATGCCGTTATGGATTTTCTATTTTTCATTCGGTGGGTTGTTGGCATTCTTCTGGGAGGATATCAGAGATTTTGCAACTGACTTCCCCTGGACGATGTTAACCCTGTCATTACTCCTCACGGCAGGGGCAATCATAGAGTATACAATTAATGGAGACCTTACCAATAGGAGACCAAGTAATTTATTGAATATACCTCTATTGAGTATTGCGACTATTGGTATGTATCCTTTACTTTCTAAGTGGAGTGTTTTGAAAAAGCCCCTGACGTTATTAGGAAAGTATTCAATGGGGATTTACCTGATCCATCCCTTTGTTCTTCACTTGATGAAATTTTATTTACCTTCTTCGACGTGGAACATGGTGTATCTGCCAATAACATTTGTCGCAGTATTATTAATTTGTGTAGGAATGATTCGACTTATTCAGTACGTACCATTAAGCAGTTATTTCATTCCTGTACCAAGAATTAAAACACCAAACAAAGAAAGCATGAGAACTATTTCATCTAATGAAGCAACAGCATAGACGAAAGAACCGGGCTGGTTTTAATTATCCCCCGGTTCTTTTTTTATTGATTGTTTAGCTAAGTGGAAGTGTATAGTGATACACCATCTCTTCCTTTATATACCCATTCTTCTCATACAATGCCTGAGCCTGAACGTTGTCCCGGTCCGTTTCCAAAATAACCGACTTTGCACTGGTTTGCACCGCATGTTCCTTTGCTGCGTCCAGTAACATCTGTCCGGCACCCAGTCTGCGAGCTTTTTTGGAAACATAAAGGTCATTCAGCTTCCAGATCCGCTCCATATAAACGGAGGAGAAAGAAGGATACAGCTGGGTGAACCCTGCATATTCATCATCGTGAATGGCCACAAAGATTACAGATTCATCATGTGATAGACGCTTTTCGAGATACTGCCTCGCTCCCACGGGATCCGACTTCTGATGATAAAACATGCGATAATCATTAAAAAGTTCCATAAGGCCTTCCAGGTCTGAAAGGCGAGCACGAAATACCTTCATCCAATTCCTCCTTCCATACACTATTTTATGAATGGTGGGGAAGAAAATGACGGTGAGGTGCAATATGAAAAATTTCGAGAAATGACTTCTTAAAATAAAAAACCAGCCTGCACTAAAAGCAGTCCGGAGACTCAGATTAAAACGGTTTGATAGACATTAAGATAATAAGAATAATAGCGGCACTATGTATAATGATGTTGTATGGTTTTAATTCTGAGTTTATTTTTCCATAAGATTCAGGGACATCTTCACCTTCGTGGCTGTGGATGATTTCGGCCATCAGCTTTACTTTTTTCGGCATGATACCGGCAACGATGAACTGGACACCGATATAAATCACGATGGAAGCAATGTACCAGCCGGTTTTGAATAGATAAGGGTTGATGATGCCCATAATCAGACCGGTGATAAGGAGTACAATACTGCCCACTTTTGCAAAGGTCTCGATTTTTTTACTGAGATCTAACGAGAATTTCGCCTGATGGGACGTTTCAGGTGTTCTCATCACGACAGGCATCGAGAAGCTTGCACCAAGGCCTGCGACCGCTGCAATAATATGGACAAGAACCAATAAACCGTAAATTGACATGTTATTCACCTCCATATTAGGTAATTTTGAACAGGTTTCATTGTATAGTAAAATAGTACCTGTTTCCAGGTTTTTTTGAAAAAAGGGGAGAAAAAAGTATGAGTGTGAAAGATGAAATCAGGCATAAAGTATGGAATGCGCTGACAGAAAAGAAATTGGGCCGGTTTCCTTTTCCATTAGTGGGAAGGATCCCGAATTTCAAAGGGGCAGAGAAAGCTGCATCATTTGTGCAGAGTATGGACATCTATAAGACGGCGAGTGTGGTGAAAGTAAATCCTGATGCCCCGCAGCTTCCTCTGCGGGCAGCGATTCTAAAGGACGGCAAAACGCTCCTCATTCCGACACCAAGGTTGAAGGATGGGTTTGTCATGATCAAGCCTGATTCTGTTCCAGCGGGAGAGGAAAGGAAAGCAGCGAGCATCAAGCATATGAATACTTACGGGAAAGTGGTGCCTTTGACAGATATTCCAAGTATTGACCTCATCGTGGTCGGTTCCGTTGCCATTCACCCCGATGGAAGAAGACTTGGAAAAGGGGAGGGGTACGCCGACCGGGAATATGCCATCCTGCGGGAAATAGGAAACAAACCGGTGCCGGTCATTACGACGATAAACTGTGAACAGCTGGTAGGGGACGACATTCCAAGAGATTCCTATGACCTTGCAGTCGACTGGATCATCACAGAAGAAGGAATCACGGAAACCAACACCCCGTACCCAAAACCACAAGGCATCCAATGGGAGCACGTAACCGAAGAGGAACTCGAGAACATGCCGATCCTCAAAGAATTGAAGGGATTTAGAAGAGGGACGGACCTCTGATTTGATGTTGAAAAGCTTGATATGACAACGTTTACCATCTCAATGTTGCCGAATTTCGAGGTCCGTCCCTACACAAGGGATATGAAAAAACCATGAAGGCGAATTTGCCTTCATGGTTTTTTAGAAGTTATGCTTGTCTGAACTGACCAAGCCGCCTCCGCTTTTCTTAGTACCCTTCTACTACCAGATCAAGTTTCCCGGTTTCGGGACTGATGACAAGTCCGTGAACAGGGATCTTTTTGTCCATCAATGGATGGTTCTTGATCATGTCGACGCTGTGGGCGACGCTTTCCTGTACGGAGCTGAAGCCTTTCAGCCAGTCGTGGAGGTCGATTCCCGAGTAGTTGACGGTATCGAGTGTTTCTTCCGTAATGCCGCGTTCCTTCATTTTGTCAAGGATACTGTCGCTGTTGATGGCGCTCATGCCGCAGTCGTGATGACCGATGACAATCACTTCATCCGCCTGCAGTTCGTAGACGGCCACAAGCAGGCTGCGCATGATGCTTCCGAATGGGTGGCTTACGATGGCACCTGCGTTTTTGACGACTTTTACATCTCCGTTTTTCATGTTCATGGATTTAGGGAGCAGCTCTACTAAACGAGTGTCCATACAGGTAAGAATCACTAAGCGTTTGTCCGGGAACTTGGTGGTCCGGTACTCTTCATACGATTGCTCTTCTACAAATTGTTGGTTGTACTCAAGTATGTTCGTTAATAAAGTCATATCGTCTCTCCTATAAAATAAAATTATTTCACATTTTGTTGAATGTGATGTTCGATCTCTTTTATTTTATCCATAACTTCTTGCCGATTCCAATCAGATGTATTGGAAAGCTTTAAAAATAAAGAAGAAATTTTCGCCAGTGCTTCTGTGAGGTTCGGTTCTCTCCTCGAATATGCGGGGTTACCCATCAAATCGAACAAGCCGTTCATTTGTTCGGATACTTTTTTGTATTGATGATCCTTGGCAATCAGGACCACATGGTAATATTGCTGAACATCTGAAAACTGGAAGAAGATATCGAATAGCTCAAAAGTTTCGTTTTTCTTTACATTCAGTTCCATTTCGCCTTTTGGATGCTTATGAATGATCCGGGCGAACTTTGGTGAACTTTCTTCTTCCACGATGCTCATGAAGTTTTCGCCGGGCATCAAGAAGTCATAACCGGTATTTGAAGCATCTATTAAGTTAAACTGCCTATCCAGTAAGAGATATGGAATAGGGCATAAGTGTAAATTTTCCACATGATCACTCCTTAGAGAAAGGTTCCGGACGTCACTCTTGCGTCTCGTAAATTAAGACCAATGGTACGAATACCAGAACCTCATATTGTCGGCTGCATGTGATTAAGGAGTTAGCCCTTCAAGGAAACAAGCCCGTTGGACATATCGTTAAGATACTCATTGAGTTCCAACAAGTCATAAAAGCTTGTTACCTTTGATTTTTCCAAGAAATCGAGAGAGTAGTGGGAGACGAGTCTGCCACCGACGAGAATGTCAGTCTCCTGATGGTGCGCTCTGATTTCTTCGATGCACTCTTTTAATCGGGTCAGTTCCGTGGTCATACCAATGGATATTCCAATGGCATGTGGTTTCCAGGCGCTAATGAAGGTTAACGCATCTTTGACCGGGACGTTGGCTCCCAAGTAACGGGTATTCCATTGCTTTTCTTTGAATACTTCGTTCGCAAGCTCCAGTCCCAAACTGTGATGTTCACCCTCAATACAAAATAAAAGAGCTTTAGGTTGGTTTTCTAAAGCCTCTTGATGGGTAAAAATAGTTGCAAGTAAATATTTAAGGGTTGCAGTAGCCAAATGTTCATCTGCAACGGTAATTTGATTTTTCTCCCAAAGCTCACCAATTCTATACATAGATGGTTTAATGATTTTTTCGTAAAAAGTAAAGTTATCTATTTTTGAATCGATGGAAGACGAATACAGTTCCAGTAGTGCATGCACGTCTCCTGCAAGAATAGACTTGGTGAAAGCCTTGACCAGCTGATTCATTCATCATCACTCCCAGCAAAAATACCAATTACTATATTCCATAGATAGAATCGAAATTCCTGCTGCAAATTTCAACCTATAATTGGATTGACTTTCCCAAAATTCTTATTTAATATAACCTCTGTAACACTAATTATCGCTCACGTACCTGAGAGAGGTTCATAGCATTAACCCTCTATAAAAAACTATGGTTCTATGAATCTAACATGAAGTTTTCTTAAACATGTTATCCTTTAAGCATAACAGGATATAACAATTTTTTCAATTCACCTGCCTGTTATGTCGATTCTTAGGCTAATGCTATGTCCTCCTTCATTCGAGGCACTCTGAAGGGGAGGATTTTTTACATGTCAGGAAGAAAAGACGAAGATTTAACAGATTTATCATTATTAGGGAATCAAGGGACAAATTACTTGTTCGAGTATGCTCCACACATCTTGGAAGCATTCGATAATAAGCATCCGAACCGGGATTATTTTGTGAAATTCAACTGTCCTGAATTCACCAGTCTCTGCCCGAAAACGGGTCAGCCGGATTTTGCTACCATCTATATCAGCTACATCCCTGGTGAAAAGATGGTGGAGAGTAAATCTCTCAAGCTCTATCTGTTCAGCTTCCGTAATCACGGTGATTTCCATGAAGACTGCATGAACATCATCATGAACGATCTCATCGAACTGATGGATCCCCGTTATATCGAAGTATGGGGGAAATTCACCCCGCGTGGAGGAATCAGCATCGATCCATACTGTAACTATGGAAAGCCGGGGACGAAATATGAGACGATGGCCGACCATCGCCTGATGAACCATGATTTGTATCCGGAGAAAATTGATAATCGATAAAGTGTAAAAACGATCCCTGAGTGGGATCGTTTCAGACTGTAGACAAACCCCACCTTCACTTTAACCGAAGGTGGGGTTTTCTGATATTTTAAAAGATTTTTCTCCTGTTTCTAGGCTGGACATGGCCCTCGCCATGTCCAGTTTGCCAACTTCTTAAGATTCATGGCAGCGAATGTAAGCATCGCCTGCATTGAAACTTTTTTAAGACCTCTTAAGGTCGTCCAACGCATGCCATGCTTTTCTTTTGCGTCCGCAAAGACCCGTTCGATCGTTTCTTTGCGTTTCGCATATAGAGTTTTATTAAGTTCTGTATGTCTCAAATGTTCTACTTCATCTATGTAATCCTGCCACACATGTCGATGAATCATCTTGGTGTGATTCTTACTTTGTGTACAACGTTCTAACAGAGGACAGTCTTTACATTCCAAAGGATTTGAAGCGTATTGTTTGTACCCGTCTCTTGTGGTAGTACGGTAAGGTAAAATTTGTCCTTCGGGACAAAGATAGGAGTCAAAATATTCATCGTAAACGTATTCGTATTTCCTAAGATATCCGTCTTTCGTTCTCGGCCGTGTATAAGGCATAACGGGTCTGATTTCTTGGTCCATGAGGAATTTAGCGATGTGGGGTGTTTTATATCCTGCATCAACAGCGACAGAACTGGGCTTACCGACTTTATCCGTGACTTGAGTGACGAGCTTGTCCAACATCCGACTATCGTGAACATTTCCTCCCGTGACAAGAGATCCTAAGATAAAACCCCGGGAGTCGCTTGCCGTATGAAAAGAATACGCAAACAGCTTTTCGCGCTCATCTTTTACGTAATACCCACTTTCAGGGTCTGTCGTGCTGACCTTTATTTCTTTTGACTCTTCTTTATTCTGTGGGGGGAAGGGCTTTTTTCCGTGTTCCTCTCGGTCAATGTTGATCTCTTTATCCAGCTGATCCTGATACGTTCTAGTTTCGACTCGGGCTATTTTCTTTTCGAATTTCTTCTTATTCGCATTCGCTTTTACATGAGTAGAATCTATAAACGCAACGGATGGATCCACCAATCCTTTGGTCATCGCTTCTTTCAAAATGCGGTAGAAAATTTGTTCAAAGAGATCCGTATCGTGGAAGCGCCTAACGTAGTTTTTACCGAAGGTTGAAAAGTGAGGGATTTTCTCTTTGAACGAATACCCAATAAACCATCGATAAGCAACGTTGGTTTCGATTTCTTTGATGGTTTGACGCATGGAGCGTATGCCAAAGAGGTATTGGGTAAAGACCATTTTAATGAGAACAACGGGATCAATACCAGGCCGCCCATTGTCTAAACAATATTTATCTTCTACTAAGTCATAAATAAATTCAAAATCAATCGCTTGTTCAACTTTCCTAACTAGATGATCCTCAGGAACAAGTTCATCTAGCGCAACCATTTCAATTTGATTTCTTCCTTCTTTAGTGTGTTTTGATAACATTTTTATCCCCCACAAAAGCTTTATTCCTTTCTATTATACAAAAAAAGCTTGTAGACTTGGTCTAATTCTTAGACTTTGTCTACAAGCTGAAACGATCCCTGAGTGGGATCGTTTTTTTAATAGAAGCTAAAATTCTTCCTATACCCAGAAATAAAGTCAGTAAACCTGACCCTTGCCCTCATCACATCTGCAAACCCTTCCAATTTTCACAATTATTAAACCTTATTTTTTTGACCGGATTCCCTTTACAAAGGGTCTTGATGGGCTTTATAATCCCGTTGTTCAACTATTTACGGAAAACCAACATAAATTTTAAAGAAAAAGGAGGTTGCGGTGATGCGACAAAGAATATTTTCCTTCCTAATGATGAATCTCGGGGCATTTCTTGTTTCGGTGAATGTCCATTTTTTCTTATCGCCTAATAATTTAGCGACAGGGGGAGTCAGTGGATTGTCGATCATCATGAACGATCTGTTTCCGGGAATGTCCCTTGGACTGTTCATGATTATCATCAATGTGATTCTGTTTATCGTCGGTGTGATATTTCTTGGTTTTAATTTCGGAGCGAAAACGATTTACGCGAGTTTCGCCCTTTCGTTCTATGTCTGGTTACTCGAGACAATTGCACCGATGAGCGCGCCGCTCAGTGATGATATCTTGATTCAATTGATCATCGGTCAATGCATTGCCGCAACCGGAATGGCGATTGTGTTCAACCAGCAGGCATCAACAGGTGGAACGGATATCGTGGCCCTGATCTTTAATAAATATTTCAATATAGATGTAGGCAGAGGCGTGTTATTGGCGGATTTATCCATCGCCCTGTCCTCAGCGGTCCTATTCGGACCTCAAGTCGGAATGTACGCATTCTTCGGGGTCATCTTGAACGGACTGGTCATCGATTATGCACTGCAGCAGTTTAATTCAAATAAGGAAATTGTGATCATCAGCCGTTACAGTGATGAAATCAAGTCGTACATCGTCCACGAGCTTGGAAAAGGGGCGACGATCCATACGGCAACGGGAGCGTTCACTTCCGATGAAAAGGAAGTCATCACGACCATCCTTGGACGCAAGGACTTCTCCAGGCTGAAAGGCTTCATCACCCAAATTGATAAACGTGCATTCATCACGGTTCACACGATGAATGAAATCCTTGGACAAAACTTTAAACGATTAGCATAGAAACGAAACTCCACCTGCTTATAGGGTGGGGTTTTTTTATTGTAACTTCAAAAAAATATAGGAAAATATTCCATTCTTCCTGTATAAATAGAAGTAGGGGGGTGGAAGTATGGAAAAGGAAGAACTGAAGAGGTTGGAGCAAAAAATCAACTTTCTCGAAAAAGAGCTTTATCTCGTGAAACGGCAGTTGATTCAGGCAAAGAATGAATACGAATCACCCGTTATCCAAAAAGCAGAAGTCTACACAGAACCTGAAAAACCAATTCCTGCTGAATCATCAGCAGATCCCATCGTGGAAAAAGAACCCTTTGATTTCTCAGTCGAACGCTGGCTCCCGAAAGTATTCTTGTTCGTTCTATTAATAGGAAGCATTTGGGGATTCATGGCGGCTTCCCAAAACGGCTGGGTCTCACCGCGACTCCGGGTGCTGACGGGTGGAGCGATCAGTATCGTGATGTACGCACTTGGTGAAAGGTTCAGCCGGGATCAGCATAAACTGTCCATCACGCTCCTTTCTGGAAGCATCGTCCTCGCTATCATTACGCTGTTTTCAGCAAATATCCTATACGGTTATATCGGGGGACTCATCACGAATCTCTTATTGATCCTTATCATTTCTGTTGGGCTGTGGGCATCCCATAAGCATGGATCCCAACTGATTCTTTGTTTGATAGGCGCAGGGGCATACCTGTTTCCGTTCATTTTCGCAGGGGATGAGCGGAATGAATGGCTGTTTTATGGTTATGAGCTTGTGCTGTTCTTTGTATTGATGACGTTCAGCACGTGGAAAAGGTACCGCATAGCCTGGAATATTCATTATTATCTACTGTATTTCTCACTGTTTTTCTTTGCAGTGTTTGGTGTCGGGGAGATGACACTGACCGTCCTTATTCCATTTGCCATTCAGCATGCGTATATCTTGCTCCTGATCATCCTTAACGGGGATGAACGGGTGAACGCTGAGATGATACCGGCCCTCGTGACAGGCAGTTTCATCCTTCTGGGTCTGCTGAATGATGTTTATACGGCGATTCCTCTTAGCTACTATGCCATCTTTGCAGCTGTTTATATCGGGGCTGCCTTTATTGAACCGAAGCAATTGAAGAGAACGAAGGATACTTTGCTCGTCCTAGGATTCCTGCATATGCTTCTTTTCCTCTTTGATCTGTTTGAATATGATTGGCGCTTTGTGCTGATTGCCATACAAGCGAATGCCCTTCTGTGGCTGGCGGGGAGAAGAGAAAGCTATGTCAGCCTTGCAGGTTCATTCCTGTTGATGCTGCTCTCATTCCTTGGAATGGTGACGGGATCACAAGCCGATTTCATTGCGATTGAACTGCCGATTTTTATCCTGGCATTTGCCTATGTCTATTTGTTTGCCCATTTCAATCAGCAGGAATCCTCCTTCCTGAACGTCTCAACGACGACAATGAAAGTCGTGCTGACAGGTCTCGTGATGTTCTTCATCCTGAGGTTGACCGAGTTCATCGTGATCGGTTGGGATTATACCCCGCGGACGACTGCCTACACCGTGGCGATTGCCGCCCTGTCCATCGGGTATCTCATCTATGGGGAAAGCAGGAAGGACATGTTCTACCGGTGGGTGGGAATCATCTTCCTTGCACTGGCTCTGTTGAAGTTTTTCCTTGCCGATCTCGTGTTCCTCGATTTCACGATCCGTGCCATGATCCTGATTCCAATCGGTGTGATCGGCCTTGTGCTATCAAGGATTCTTTATAAAAAAGAATAAACACATTGCAAAAGCTTTCAGAATAATTATATAATGGTGGTATCAATATTCGTGTAATGAAAAAGGAGGTGGAATTGAGATGAATCGTTCTGTAGGATTGCGTGGGAAGTATTTAGACTATATTTACATTTGCCGTGCAATTTTTCATGCATTTGCGTTCAAGGGGACACGTATGCCCTTTTTCACCAAATGAATATGAATACTGAACGGTAAGAGGTCTCAATTCCAATCACTTTTTTATTAAGAATCGGAAAAAATGGGGGCGTTTTCGCTCTCTTTTTTTGTCCCTTCTTTTATGAAAGGGGAAGTGCGGTGCAGTAAAGTCCCGCACTTCCGTAGAGCCATGGGCGAGCCTTCTGCTCCCCCATGGCTTTTTCTATGAACCTCTTACCTCTGAATAGATACCCGAAAGGAAGAGGAAAATGATTATTTGCAGCGCACAGGAAATCAGTAAAATGTTTGGTGGTCACTTGATATTTGAGGATTTGAGCTTCGAAATACCTGAGAGGGCCCGGATTGGCCTTGTTGGGCGGAATGGGACCGGGAAGACGACCATCTTTAAATTATTGTCAGGGGTGGAAGCTCCGGATAAGGGGCTCATTCATCTGAAAAAAGGGGCAAAGGTAGGGTACTTGGCTCAGATTCCACAGTATAAGGAAGGTACGAAGGGAATCGATGTATTGCGTTCCGCGTTTTCAGAACTGATCCAGATTGGTCTCCGATTAAAAGAGCTTGAAACCAAAATGGGGAATGAACGGAACCCGGATACTCTCAACCGATTACTAGAAGAATACGGAAAGCTTCAGGATCAATTCACCCTTTCTGGAGGATATGAGATCGAGTCCGATATTGCGAAGATCGTGAACGGCCTCGCCATTGGGGAACTGGTTGAGAAGGATTTTAACGCGTGCAGCGGCGGGGAGCAGACAAAGCTTTGTCTCGGTCTGATCCTCCTCCAGAAGCCGGATCTGCTGCTTCTTGACGAACCGACGAATCATCTGGATATCGGGGCGGTGGAGTGGCTTGAGGATTTTTTGAAAGAATATGATGGAACCGTGGTTTGCATCTCCCATGACCGCTATTTCCTCGATCACGTCATTACAAAGGTATATGACCTGGAGGACGGGGAGCTGACGATTTACCATACGAACTACTCCGGATTTGTAAAGGAAAAGGAAGAGCGCCTGATGATCGAGTTCCAGGCGTATCAGGAGCAGCAGAAGAAAATCAAGAAGATGAAGGAGGCCATCAAAAGGCTGAGGGAATGGGCGAACCAGGCGAACCCTCCGAATGAAGCCCTGCACAAGCGGGCACGGAATATGGAGCGTGCACTGGAACGGATGGAGAAGATCAAGCGGCCGATCCTGGACCGGAAGAAGATGGGGCTGGAATTCGACGAAACCGACCGGAGCGGGAAAATCGTCTTTTCCATGGAAGAAGTGACGAAAGCCTATGGAGAAAAGACCTTATTCGAAAAAGTCGGCCTCCATGTCCATTTTAAGGACCGCACAGCGATCGTCGGTCAAAATGGTACAGGGAAATCAACGATCATCAAGATGCTCCTCGGGGAGGAGTCAGCGGATCATGGCGTGGTGAAACTCGGAAGCAATGTGAAGCTCGGCTACCTGTCCCAGCACTTTACTGTCGCCGATCCGTCGGTCAGGTTGATTGATGCGTTCAGGGAAGAAGTGGCGGTGACGGAAGGGGATGCCCGGCATATCCTCGCGAAGTTCCTGTTTTATGGACCGAATGTGTTCCGGAAGGTCGGTCAGCTAAGCGGCGGGGAGAAGATGAGGCTCAGACTTGCCCAGCTTATGCATCAGGACATCAACTTCCTGGTCCTCGATGAGCCGACGAATCATCTGGACATTGATTCAAGGGAAGTATTGGAGGATGCCCTGGAGGATTTCAAAGGCACGATTCTCGCCGTCTCCCATGACCGGTACTTTTTGAATAAGCTGTTTAAGAAAACCTATTGGATCCACCGGGGTGAGCTTTATTTCTTTGACGGGCCATACAGCTGGGCGAAGGAAAAGCTGCCTGAACTCGCGCCGGAACAGCCCGTCGTACAGGTGGTGAAACAAGCGGGGCCTCAAGCAACCCCTGTGAAAACTTCCCGCACGATGGAAGAAATCGAAGCCGGCCTTGAAAAGGTGGAAGAAGAGATCTTTGCCATTGAAGAGAAGCTTCTCTCACAAGGAGACCTTGATGTCATCCAGGAGCTGTACAAGGAAAAAGAACAAAAGGAACAGGAACGGAACAAGATGTATCAGGATTTAGAAGAATTATTGGCATAGGAAAAGGGAGATGACGGATGGAGTCATCTCCCTTCCAATTTTTCAGAATAAATTCGTATAATAAAAGGAAGAGAGGATGAGAAGATATGGAGACATACGAAGTGATCATCATTGGAGGAGGCCTGTCAGGTATCATGGCAGCGAGGACGTTGATGGAAAATGGTGTAGAGGTCCTCATAGTGGAAAAGAGCAGAAGCGTCGGTGGCAGGCTTGCCACCAGGCGGATCGGGGAAGGGAAAGCAGATCACGGAGCTCAGTTCTTCACGGTCCGTTCCCCGGAGCTGCAAGAGGACGTAGAGAAGTGGCTGGAAGCGGGATGGGTGAAACGCTGGTTCGGCACACCTTATCCAAGATACACATCGACGGCCGGCATGAATGCCCTCGCGAAACAACTGGCAGGGTCCATCCCAGTCAAACTGAACACCAGGGTTTCTTCCATTCGAGACGGGAGGGACGGACCTCTGGAAGTGGAACTTGAAAATGGTGAAAGGATCACCGCAAATCATTGCATAGTGACGGCTCCCGCACCCCAGGCGTTACAACTGCTTACAGGAATCGCACCACCGGAGGTATCCACTATTTCTTTTGCCCCATGCTTCGTAGGCATGTTTACCTTTGACGGGCCAAGCAGCATTCCGTCCCCAGGTCATGTAGATGAAGGGCTTCCTGACGGCGTGGAGCGGGTGGTGGATCACAAAAAGAAAGGCATTTCATCCACTGTTACGGTCAGCGTATATATGACCGGGGATTGGTCGAAGAAACACGTAGATATGGAAGAAGACAGCATTATAGCTCCCATCCAAAAGGTGGCCGAGGGTTTTCTTGAAAAAGGAAGCAGGGTGACGGGGGTTCAGCTGAAAAAGTGGAAGTACGCGGAAGCAGAAGCTGTGGTACGCACCCCATTTGTTGAAATGGGTCACAAAGGGCGGATTGTCCTATGTGGGGATGCATTCCTCCGGGAGAATGATGAAGCCGGACGTACGCGGTTTGAGAGTGCTTATTTATCAGGGATTTCAGCAGGCAAAAGGGTCCGAGAGAAACGGTAATGAACAGATCAGTCCGTATAACGGCTGTATTCCTGACAAACACTACAAAGAGTTACATAAACTAATTGATAAGCAGGGGAATAGCATGAATATACAATTAAGACAGGCAACGGAAGAACAGATTGACACCATCATGGACGTGTATATCAGGTGTAAACATGATCTGGACGAAAAAGGGTTGCTGCAGTGGAATGACCATTACCCAAGCAGGGAATATTTCGAGGAAGAATTGGGTGACGGGAACCTTTATGTATTGATGGTGGACGATGAACTCGCAGGGTCCGCGACTCTCAACGAGTGGCAGTCACCTGAATGGTCGGACATCCCATGGAAACTTGGAAACGAATGGGTGATCCACGCGTTGTTTCTCGACCCCCTTCAGCAAGGGAACGGATTGGGGACAGTATTCATGAAAAAATGTGAGGAACTGGCTGGGGAAAAAGGGTATGAAAGTATCCGGCTGGATGCTTACTCCAGAAACACAGGGGCAAACGCCCTCTATGAAAAGATCGGTTATGAATACCGGGGCTCGGTTTATTTCACCTCGAAGCCAGAGGGGCATCAGGAGTATCGATGCTATGAAAAAGAGGTCACCCTCTAAAATTCAAGGGTTGTTCAAATGTACCAGGGAAAAAGGTATGAGAAAAATGATATACTTCAAGGTACAGTATACGCTGAATAAGATAGCAGGGAAGCGATTATATTGACACCGATTTTGGATGAGGCGAGGTCCTTTATAGAACAAATGTTTAAGGAACTGAATAAAAGCGAAGCGGACATAGCGATCCGCCTTCAACATATAGAAAATGAACTTGCTGAACAAGGAACGTATACCCATACTCACGAAGAACTGGTCCATGGTGCGAAGATGGCCTGGAGAAACAGCAATCGCTGCATCGGCCGCTTGTTCTGGAATTCACTGAATGTGTTTGACGAACGGCAGGCGGCCTCAGAGGAGGAAGTGTTCCAGGCCCTCGAGCGTCATTTGGAATATGCTTCGAACGGGGGGAGGATCCGTCCGACGATTACGGTATTCAGACCCTCACATCCGGACAAGCCTGACATCCGATTGTGGAACCATCAGCTGATCCGATATGCGGGCTATGAGGAAGAAGGCCGATATACCGGCGACCCCCATTCCATCGAATTCACTCAAAAATGCCTGGAACTTGGCTGGGAGGGGGAGGGAACAGACTTTGATGTCCTGCCCCTGGTCGTGCAGATTGGGGATCGGCCTCCGGAGATGAGGGAAGTTGAGCCGCGTCTTGCCCTTCAAGTATCTCTTCGTCACCCTGAATTTGATTGGTTCGGGGACCTTGGACTGAAATGGTACGGCGTCCCGATCATCTCGGACATGGAATTGAAGATCGGTGGGATCTCATACAAGGCGGCACCGTTCAACGGCTGGTATATGGAAACGGAGATCGGGGCGCGTAATCTTGCTGATGAGAACCGCTATAATCAGATTCCGAAAGTGGCAAGCTGTATGGGACTCGATACATCGAGAGCGGCCACATTGTGGAAGGATAAGGCGCTGCTCGAATTGAACATCGCTGTGCTTCATTCGTTTAAAGAAATGGGTGTAAGCATCGTGGACCATCATACGGCTGCCCAGCAGTTCCGCCTTTTTGAAGAAAATGAGAAGAGTGCCGATCGCGATGTAACCGGAGATTGGACGTGGCTGATCCCGCCCGTATCTCCTGCCACGACTCATATTTTTCATAAAGAGTTTGATAACACATGGCATTCGACCAATTACTTTTATCAAGATAAACCTTACTAAGAGAAGCTGTTTTCTGTCCTGTGCAGAAGACAGCTTTTATTTTGCGTTAAAAAGTGAACGGCGGCCGCTTGGATACTTCATAATATTGAAACCAGAATCTGAACTCGTCGAATAATACGGGACCATCGAATGTGAAGTTCTCAAAGAAATCTTCAATTAATCCGGCATCGGCATCATCCATGATCCCGGTGACATAAAGGGGAGTCTTAAATCGCTTGTACAAATCTTCATATCCATAAAAATGAAACAGATCTTCCAATTGCTCCTCGTTCATGCTATCACCTTCCTTACTAGTAGCTTTTCTATTTCTTCTAAAAATATCCATAAAAAAACAGCATCGGAAGGGATTCCATGCTGTTTCATCAGGATTTCAATTCAGTATAGACGACCAGTCGTTTGCTGTAATTTCGAGCAGAATGGTCAAAGTCCCCGGTACAGGTGATGAGGTTAAGAGAGCTTGCAGGGGAATAGCCAAAGATGGATTTCAAGGGGGCATCATCCCATGGGTATTCTTTCTTTTCCATCACCACAAAGGTCCTCTTTTCACCTTCTTTATTTTTGACGATGATTTCATCGCCCTTTGAAAGCTTATTCAGCTTATAAAAAACGGCGGGGCCATTCCGGCTGTCCACATGACCTCCGATCACGGCATTTCCGGGTTCACCGGGCTTGTAACCACCCTCGTACCAGGCAGTCGTCTCAAAGCTTTCTGTTACGGCCATTTCGCCATTTTCCTTCAATCCGACAGCTTCGATGCTTGTGGAAACATCAATGGCAGGGATTTCAATCGTGGCCGGTACGATTCCGCTGCGTTCATCTTTGATGATCGTGTCTGCAAATTGGGATGGGGAAGTGGTGGTGCTGGCCATCTGAGTTGTCGGTTTTTCCTGCTCCTTGGGGGTTTTCGCCTTTTCTTCTGAAGGATTTGAACTAATTCCTGCAGAACAGGCAGAAATGGGCAATAGTACAAGCACAAGTAGTACAACCCTCATAGTATACATTATGTGAAGCCACTCCTTTCATTCTTCACACTGGGGGACGGACCTATAATAGGTCCGTCCCTCTCATGTTAAAGATTATTGTTTATGTGAAGCGTATTTTTTCATTCCAAGGGTTGTACCACCCGCGATGATCAACAGGGCTGCAAGAAGGTATTCGAATGGGAATTCGTTGTTGTCAGCCGTTCCACCCATCCCGGTATTTGGCATTTCAGAAGGCATGTTGGCTTTGAACTTGTCAGGGAATTGATCCGCGAAAGCTCCTGATAAACCTTTTGCAGGGTTCAGCATATGTTCATATGCCATGCGGATTCCATCCCAGGCCTTTTCATAGTCGCCTGCTACGTAGCTGTCAAAAGCACCAATCAATTGTTCAACGTGCATTTGAAGGCCATCTGCAAGAGCGTCTGATTCTAAACGTCCGTCTGTAGCTGTTTCCAGGAATTTAGAGAATTCAGCACGGTAGCCATCAAGATTCTTGATTGCTTCTTCTTTTGCGGCTTCATCTTCAGCACCGGTCGCCTTTACATAGTCCACGAAGAACCCGATGTGTTTTGACCACATGTCCTTAAATTGGTTTCCGGCCTCTTCACCGTATACAGAAGCAATCGCTGCTGAAAGATCTTCCGTATTGGCATTCAGCGCATTGACGGAAGCATCGAAGTCTTTAGAACCGTCGATCCCGTTTTGCATCGCCATTGTCGCAAGGGCCGCATGCTCTGTTAAAAGATGGTTAAGTGTAGAGCGTAAATCCGTTGCCGGTGTTACCGCCATCGTATTTTCGAATTTGTCCGGGTATTGGTCCGTGATCGCACTTGAGAGACCTTTTGCTACCATTCCCATATGACCGATCGCTTCACGTTCATATTCGTAAGCCTTTTCATAGTCGCCGGCTACATAACTGTCAAATGCGCCGATCAGCTGGTTGATATGCATTTGAAGCCCTTCTGCCAAACTATCGGATTTTAATCGTTCACCCGTTGCTGTTTCCAGGAAATTAGAGAATTCTTCTTTATATCCTGATAGATTCTTAAGGGCTTCATCTTTGGCAGCCTGGTCATTGGCACCAGTGGCTTTAACATAATCAACGAAGTATCCGATATGATTGGTCCAGATCGTATTGAACTGATTTCCTGCTTCTTCACCATAAACGGAGGCAATTGCGCCTTTTAAATCGGCTGCGTTATCATTTAAAGCACCTGCTGCTGCGTCGAAATCTTCAGCGCCTTCTGCTCCGCGTCTCATGGCTTCAACCGCTAAGTATGCATGCTCTGTAAGTAAGCGATCCAGTGTAGTTCTTAATTCCCCTGCCGGCGTATCTACTTTAGCGTCATGTGAATGATCTTCACCGTTGTGTGCTGATACTGCACCTGCAGTTGGAATCAGTAACGTCATACTTAAAGGGACGGCTAAATAACTTTTTTTCATTTTCATAATGTAATCTCTCCTTTTGGTTTTTTATATTTTCATAAAGCTAACGACAGAAGTTGAAACATGGATCACTTTTTTTGAAACTTTTTTCTATTCTTTTTAATTAGGTTAAAAAGTAGGGTGATAGATATTGAGTGAATCTAGCTTCTTTTACTATGTAATCCATTATAAAAAAAGTAGAATGGAAATAAGTGAACATTTGTTAAATATTTGTACAACTTCTGTTATATAGGACTTAATTCCCTGGTTCGAATTCCTTAAACATTTCGATGTGCGAAAAATCTGAAACCACAAGATCAATCAGACATAAAAAGAGCCCGGCAATTAAGGATTGCCGGGCGAATAACAGTGTATAAAATTTTTTTTTTAAATTTCGGAAGCCAACACGATGTCCCCCTGAGGAAGCTGGCTATTGGCATCGGGTTCAAGGGTGATCGCCACCGTATCCCAATCCTTTTTCGTAAACTCTTCGTTGAATTTGAATACAACCGAGCCTTTTCCGTCCTTACTCGTGACGAATGTACCGGCGCGCTCAGGTTGATCATCTTTAATGAGCCATACCTGATACACCTCTTCATTTGAAAGTTCCTGCAGTTCTGAAGCCTGGACGACCATACTTGTTTGTGCACCCTGCTTGATGATGCTTGCAGTTCCTCGTGCGTTTCCATTGACTGCAGCCAGATCGACATATTGTACGACCTGATCGATCGTTGCCTGTTCCACGACTTCATCCTGATCTTCAAGCTGTGAAAATAAATAGGCATTGCCGATCAAGGAGAGGAATAGAGCGGCAGCGACAGAAGGGAGGAACCATGTTTTCTTTTTCTTTTTGGCTGGAGGTTCGACATTTGCGGTTCGTTTCTCTTCTCCTAGAATGCCGGCCATCACACGGTCTTCCAGGTCCTTGGGAGGTTCGACAACATCAGATGCGAAAGGCATATAGTCCATTAACTGCTCCAGTTCATGAAGTTCCTCCTGACACTGCGGGCAGCTCTTCAAATGTTTCTCAAACTGAGCTTTCTCAAGTTCTGATAAATGTCCGTTGTAGTAATCCAGTAATTGATCGCATTGTTGTGTGGTCATTCGAATGTACCTCCTTTCCCTTTTAGACACGTGTGTAAATGTTTAAGAGCCAAACGGATCCTTCCTTTAACCGTCCCGATTGGAGTGTCAGTGGATTCTGCGATGGATGCTTGAGTCAAGCCTTTAAAGTAGAATAGTTGCACGATTTTTTGCTGATCCTCTTTCAGGGTTTTTATGCAGTCCCTGATCGCATTCCCTTTTTCTTTCCACTCCAATTGATCGGCTGGCGTTTCATAGGTGACTTGAAGGGAGTCTTTTTCTATATATTCAACAGACTCATGCTTCTTTCGTTTTCGTATGGCATCGAGGCAGGTGTTCCGTGTCATCGTCAACAACCATGATGAAAATTTCCCTTTGCTATGGTCATATGGAGAATGTTTCTTCCAGAGCTTCATGAAAACCTCCTGGATCACTTCCTCCGCGATCTCACGGTCTCCTGTCATTTTATATGAGAAGGAATAGATCAATTTTTCATATTGCTGATAAAGCTGTCGTAATGCAGTCGAATCTTTTGCCAAAACTTGTTGATACAGTTCTAAATCCTGACGATCATTGGGCATAGTACGCTCCTTATCTTTGACATATAAAATAAGGATACTAAACAACGGGACGGAACTCAATTTTAATAAGCTAACGAGGGAAATAAGAATTTGGATCACAAATGTTTGAAAAAAATGTTAGTGGGGTACATAGAAGAGTTTGGTGTTTTTTAAGTGCAAAAAAATCCCCCAAACGAATGGGGGATGTCTTCTTGCTTATTTGACTTTTTGCAGTTTGTGGATCACGGATAGGGAACGTCCTGTTCCGATGGCCACTGATTCAAGCGGGTTGGGAGCTAAGTGAACCGGTACAACGATTTCCTGGCTCAACCAATCTTGAAGTCCGTTCAATAGGGCTCCGCCACCTGTCAGGATCACACCGCGGTCAACGATATCCCCACTCAGTTCAGGTGGACAATTTTCCAGTGTCGCACGGATTGTCTCCAGGATATGAAGGAGGGATTCCTTCAATGCATCCTGGATTTCGTTCGATGATAATTCAATCGTTTTCGGAAGACCAGTGACGAGATCACGTCCACGGATATCCATTGTTCTTTCTTCATGATCAATCAAAGCCTGTCCGACTTCGATTTTCACTAATTCAGCCGTTCTTTCACCGATCAGGAGATTATAACGTTTACGAACGTATTGGACGATATCTTCATCCATTTGGTCTCCACCGATACGGATCGTGTTACAGGAAACGACACCACCGTAAGAGATGATCGCCACTTCCGTCGTTCCACCACCGATGTCCACGATGACGTTGGCAACAGGCTCTCCAACCGGTAAGTCTGCTCCGATCGCGGCAGCTACAGGTTCCTCGATAAGGGTAACGGATTTCGCACCGCTTCCTCTCACAGCATCCTGAATCGCCCTTCTTTCAACACTTGTTGCACCTGAAGGCGTACATACGACCACGGTCGGCTTACGGATAGAGAATCCAAGTTTTTTACTCGCTTTTTTCATCACTTGCTTCAGCATCTCAGTCGTCACATCAAAGTCGGCAATCACACCATCTTTAAGAGGGCGTACAGCCACGATCTTTCCCGGTGTTTTCCCAATCATGCTTTTCGCTTCTGTACCAACGGCCAATACCGTTTTGTTTTCGGTGTCAATCGCCACAACTGATGGCTCATTAAGTATAATTCCTTTATTTTTACTATAAACAAGTATATTTGCAGTTCCTAAATCGATCCCAATTTCAGAGTTTGATAACATCAGTATTCCTCCAACTATAAGAATTCTACACACACTATAACCTTCTATACAGTATAGGAGATTTTCGGGGGTTATGAAGGTGGAGATATTTACCACCGACAAATTGTTACAAAGTATGACAGATATGAAAGCGCTCCTCAAAAAATAAAACGTTTCTACAGAGCCTTTTTAAATACCCATATATGTATGCAGGGACGGACCTTCCCTTTTTGTTCGTTAAAAAAATTTAAACGTTCTGTAATAAACATAGGGGTGATTTTGACTAGTATTTTAGGATCCGGGAGGGTGGACGTAGGGGAATGGTGTGAGGTTATTGTCGGAATGTGGAAGATTCGTGGTCTATGAGGGCACCGGGACATTTCGTATCAGAAAAACGTCCAAACACCGCAGCTTTTCTAATCAACAAAAAGAGAATGCCCAATTTAAAAGGCATCCTCTCAATCTTCTAAAGGGTAAACCGTTCCAACTCTTTCTTCATGTCTACCGTCATTTTATTCAATTCGCCAACTTGCTCATTCATGCGTTCAAAGTATCGAAGCTGTTCTTCCGTGGATGAAGAAATTTCTTCTGTACCCGCAGCGGTTTCTTCCGTGATGGCTGAAATGTTTTCAACGGCGGCAATGACCTGACTGGTTCGCTCGGAAGAAGCAATCATCCCCCTCTCGAGCTTGGAGAGATTATCGAATATAGTAGAAACATTTCCTGAAATCTCTTCAAAAGCCTGCTCCGTCACAGTCATGGAATCAACTTGCTGGGTGGAAAGGGTTTTCCCTTTATGGGAAGCATCCATGATGGACTGAATGCCCTGTTTAATGTTCCCTACCATGCTGCCGATCCGCTCTGTTGCAACGGAAGAGTCTTCCGCAAGCTTCCGCACTTCCTGGGCCACAACGGCGAAACCTTTCCCGGCGTCTCCTGCACGGGCCGCTTCGATCGCTGCATTCAATGCAAGGAGGTTCGTTTGATCGGCAATTTCCCTGACCGCCTGGGCGGCATTTTCAATTTCCCCCGTATATTGGGCGAAGGATTCCACCGAGTTCATGATCGATGACGAAGATTCGGCGATCATCCCGGCAAATTCCTGCTGCTTATTTAAGGAAGTTCGACCGTTTCCGACCGAGGTCATGGCGACTTTGCTGCTCTCGGAAGATTCTGCACTCTGTTCGACATTCCGGGCAAAGTCATCCCCCATCACAGCCATAAGGGAAGCGGTGGATTGGATATCCTCAGAAATCGATTGGCTTCCTTTTGCGAGCTCTTCTGTGGAAAGTGCCACCTGGTTGCTGCTTTCCGTCAGACTCGACATTTGCGAGCGGACATCCTGAGTGAATCTCTCTACATTGGATCCGATGTCATGCACAGATTGGACCGTACTCCGCAAATTTATGACCATATGGTGAAATACCGTTTGCAGCTTATCGACTTCGAATCTGCTGTTCTTCTCTTTAACTGCGTCGATGGTGATCGTTAAATCCCCATCGGCCAATTTTTCAGCGTTTTCTACCATCCGGTTCAATGGTTTGACAATTCTCCTGGTAAGCAGGTTCGATGCTAAAAGAGAGAGGAAGATCGTCACGATGAAACCGATGACGGAAGCCCAGACGATGAATTGGATTTCATTTTTGTTTTCTTTTAATAAACCCTGGTACCAATCATTTGTTTGTTTATTCAGTAGATGCATATCGTTTAGAACGCCGGAAATACGTATCGACTGCCGTTTGATCTCTGCTTTATTCATTTCACTGAGAGCGGAATCCGAAGCCGACTTCAGTTCAGTGAATTTGGACTCTATGGAAGACAGGGTCTCCTTTTGATCTTTAACGGAAATAAGTTTCTTCAACTCAGTGATTTGAGCCGTGGTTTCATTCAATAAACTTTCGACCATTTGCTTATTTTCTTCCGTCGAATTGACCGAGTAGTTCGATAGGGCTTGTTTCGTAACGATGAGATCCCCTCGTAATGTTTCCGTTTCGAGCAGTACCTGCACATCTTCCTTTGCAGAATTCTGGAGGGAAATCAATTGAGAAACGATGTAGCCGATAATGATGGTTGAAAGGACAAGGGGAATCAGCCCCAAGATCAATAAACGTTTTTTTAGTGGCATGACTTTTCTCCTTAGATGAATTTATGGCAACTTGACCGAGATATCTCCCGAGATGATTTTGTTTTTAGCGTCTTCCAGTTTTTTTGTTTCCTCCGGAGACAGACTGGTGACACGAATCGGGGCAAGGCCGACACCGTCTTCTTTAAGACCAAGTTCATAAGCGTGCTGAGAGATTTTTCCGTCGGTGATAAGTTCGTTTGTAATATTAAAAACAGCGTTGTCTACTTTTTTGACCATGGAAGTGACAACCGATTTTTCGGCAATGAAATATTGATCCGAGTCGACTCCTCCAGAAAGATGGCCAGCTTTTTGAGCAGCCTGGATGGCCCCGACCCCTGTAAATCCGGCAGCAGGGTAAATAAAGTCCGCGCCCTGTTTCATTTGTTTCTCTGCAATCTGCCTGCCCAGTTCTGCGTCACCGAAGTTATTGGCATTGTCCTTTAACACTTTAATAGAAGGATTGATATATTTCGCTCCTTGTATATAGCCTTGTTCAAAGCGCGCGATGACCGGTACATCGGCTCCGCTGATGAATCCGATCGTTCCTGTCTTGGTTTTCATGGCGGCAACCATACCGAGAAGGAAACTTCCTTCATGCTCCTTAAACGTAATCGACGTTATATTATCCATTTCTGAAAAACCGTCAATCAATAGGAATTGTTGATCGGGATTTTCTGCTGCAACCTTTTCAAGGGCATCCTGAATCGAAAAACCAAGACCAATCACAAGTTCATGATCCTGTTTAACTAGTTCCTGGAGGGCCCCTTCAAAATTCCCGTCCGGAGCTTCTCTATAATCGAATAAAATACCTAATTCGTCACGGGCACGTTCAAGACCCCTGAAGGCAGAATCATTAAATGATCCATCTCCAAGACCTGTGTCCGAGAGCAGGATTCCGATGCTATGCTGTTTCTCTGTGCTGGTTTCTTCCGTCATAGGCGTAGAACACCCTGCCACTATAAGCAAGACAAGAAGAAACATACTGACTATATTCTTCAAACCGTAACCTCCATATATGGTAATAATAAGACATCCTACATGTCCGTACCTCTGTATTATCGGAGGGACGGACCTATTTTGAAGGGGGATGGGTAAAAAATATGGGGAGGATCTGGAATAGGGTTTATGTGATTGTGAGCGGGAAAAGAAAGAAGGGTTTGGAGTTGTTTCCATACAAGAATCGGTGGGGTGGAGCTTGCGGGAAGGGAAAACGGCGAACGCTGTCTTTGCCACATAAAAAAAAGAGATGCTCTATAACAAGCATCTCCATCCATCTAATACGCTTTACGGAAAAATTCCGCCAGCTCTTCACTATGTTTTTTGCGTGCTTTACGGTGCTCGGCACGATTTTGGGCTGTTTCGTTCAGCCATTTCTCTTCTTCTGTTTCCGGCACGACTTCAGGGATGATCGCCGGTTTATTTCCTTCCAGGGCTACAAACGTCAAGAAGGAAATGGCAGCCACATTGGTTTCTCCTGTGAGAAGGACTTCTGAAGTCACCTTCACACAAATCTCCATGGAGCTGCGCCCCGTATACGTTACCATCGCTTCAAGTGTAACTGCGTCGCCGACTTTAATGGGCTGAAGGAAGTCGACGGAATCCGTGGAAGCCGTTACGACGGGTTTGCGGGCGTGACGGGTGGCGGCAATGGAGGCCACGTCGTCTATATAGGCCATCAGTTTTCCACCAAACAGCGTACCGTGATGGTTCGTGTCAGGTGGAAGAACATGGGTCGTTTTACTGGTTTTCGTTTCTTTCATGGTCTTTTTTTCTCTCAATGGTTTCACCTTCCGTTGTCAATGTGAAAAAAGATTACTACCTTATACTATTCACTAAATGGCTCGGGAAGAAACATAAAACACGCAAAAAATTATAGAAATATACTAATGATGATGGCAGTGATGAAGCTTGCCAGGGTCCCTGCAAGGATGGCTTTCAAGCTTAACTTGGATACCATCGGCCGTTGCGTAGGTTCCAATGAACCAAGTCCGACAATCAGCTGTCCGATGGAAGACAGGTTGGCGAAATTACATAGAGCGACTGAAAGGATCGCCACGGTCTTTGGTGAAAGCTCGCTCATCATTCCTGAAAGTTCTTTGTATGCGACAAACTCGTTCACAGAAAGCTTCGTTCCGATGATGGACGCTGCACGGAATGCTTCATCCATCGGAATGCCGACGAGTAATGCCAGTGGATAGAAGATGTACCCGAATACCGTTGAAAGGCTCGTATCGACGAGGCCTAATAATCCATTTACGGCGGCAAGGATCCCGATGAAAGCAATCAGTAATCCACCAATGTTAATCGCTAATTGAGTTCCGCTCAGTGCGCCTTCGGAGATTGCTTCAAATACATTCGTATGAGTGGTCTTCCCTAATGAAATGTCTCCATTTGTTTGTGATTCTTCCGTTTCCGGCTCGATGATCTTCGAGATGACAAGGGATACGATAGGAACACTGAATACAGATAATAGAAGGAATTTCATATCGATCCCCATCAACGAGTATCCAATCAGGATGGCACCGCTGGCTGAAGCCGTTCCCCCGACCATGACGGCAAAAAGCTCGGAGCGAGTCAACTTTACTAAATAAGGCTTGATCAACAGGGGAGCTTCTGCCAATCCAAGAAACGAATTCCCGATTGCATTAAACGATTCCACCTTTGTCGTACCCAGGATTTTTCCGAGTCCAATTCCGATATATTTTACGAAAAACGGGATGATCCGTAAGTAGTAGAGAGCTGAAATCAGGGCTGAAATAAAGATGATCGCACCTAACACATTGATGGCGAAAACGAAGGAGATGTTCGTCCCTTTTTCAAAGAATCCTCCGAACACAAACATGATTCCTTCATTGCTGTAATCGATGACCTTCTGAACACCGAGGGCGGCTTTCTTCAGGACCGTTTGTCCAAAAGGAACCTTCAATACAAAAAGAACCAGCAGAAATTCAAGGCAGATGCCGATGATGATCGTCCGCCATTGGATGGCTGAGCGGTTGCTGCTCAGGAGCCACGCCAGAAATAAAACGCCAAGTAACGATAAGATGCCATATACTAAACTCACAATATCAATCCTCCAAATAGTTTCTTCATCGAATGCTGATGTCGTATGATGTCAGACTTCTTAAAAAGAACAAATAAAAAAGTGCATGAAGACTTTCTCTACTAAAATAGGGAAAGCCTCCACACACTTATAGAAAGCATATAGAATAGACTTTCCTTATAGTCCGGCACTTTACGGCTGCCAGGTAGAGACTTATGGTCCATATCACCATAGATATATAAGGAATTCGTATGAAGTTATGTTTAAAATATGTCCTTTACTTTATCACAGGATGAAAGCCCTCCACAACCGTTTTTTAAAAAGAAAATCAATGGAAAAACGTGGTGGTTCCATATGACTATTTTTAACAATATTCCAAACATAATAGTTTACTAGTATAATTTTCGGGGAACTTCTCAAACACATGTAATAAATTTGAAGGGAAGAGGAACGATGTTTGAGAATGGTTTGCTTTTTACAGTCTTATCCTGTGTCTTTTTTATGGGATTGGTTGCGTGGGTTTCATACATAAAAACAAAGGGATCTTTGAATGATTCCACTGGTTATTTTCTGGCAGGGAGGGGGCTTACGGGAACGTTCATTGCCGGTTCGCTTCTACTCACCAATTTATCTGCTGAGCAATTGGTGGGTTTGAACGGGCAGGCGTTCCGTGCGAACCTGTCGAACATGGCATGGGAAGTGACGGCGGCATTTGCCATCATCATCATGGCCCTGTATTTGCTCCCGAAATATTTGGGGAGGAGCTTCACCACATTACCTGAGTTCCTGAACCAACGATATGATAAGGGCGTTCGTCAGTACACGACCATTCTCTTTATGCTTGGCTATGTGTTTGTGACAATTCCTTCGATGCTCTATTCAGGGGCACTTGCTGTCTTGAAATTATTCGATGTCCCCGAACTGCTTGGGATTTCCTATACTCAATCGATTTGGCTGATTGTTTGGACGATCGGGATCATCGGCAGTATCTATGCCATTTTCGGCGGACTGAAGGCTGTGGCCATCTCTGATACGTTGAATGGTGTAGGGTTGCTGATCATCGGGATTCTCGTACCGATACTAGGATTCTATGCCCTGGGAGAAGGAAACATCCTTTCAGGAGTGAAGGAAATTGCGACGAAGAACCCTGAGAAGCTGAATTCTATCGGATCCGCATCGGATTCCGTCCCGTTTTCTACCATCTTTACCGGTCTGCTTTTTGCAAATCTATTCTATTGGGCTTCCAATCAGTATGTCATTCAGCGTACCCTTGGAGCGAAGAATTTAGCAGAAGGACAGAAGGGTGTCATCATTTCAGGTTTCTATAAACTACTCGTTCCCTTTATGATGATGCTTCCCGGAGTCATTGCATTCCATCTGTATGGTGACTCTTTGAAAAGTGTCGACTTGGCATACCCAGCATTGATCAATGCCGTACTGCCATCGTATTTAACAGGGTTCTTCCTGGCTGTGTTGCTTGGAGCCGTGTTAAGCTCCTTTAATTCATTGCTGAACAGTGCAGCGACGCTTTTTGCACTTGATATATACAAGCCTCAGTTCAATCCGGATGTGAGCGATCAGAAATTGATTACGATCAGTAAATGGTTCGGAGCCCTGCTGGCCGTAGTATCCATGTGTGTGTCCCCGTTACTGATCAATGCGACGGACGGATTATGGGACTTGATCAGAAGATTCACGGGATTCTTTAATATCCCGATCATCGTGGTTTTACTTGTCGGGGTGTTTTCAAAACGGATACCGGCAGTGGCTGCGAAAACGGTCATCATCCTTCATGTCATCACGTATTATATGCTCGTGTGGGGGACGGGACATCTATTCGGCTTCACAATCGATATCAACTTCATTCACATCTATGGGATTCTCTTTGTAGCAGAAGTGGCCCTGATGCTTGTGATCGGCTGGTGGAAACCGATGAAGAAGCCGTACGAATATCGTTATAATCCAAAAGTGGACATGATGCCATGGAAATACAGTATTCCATTATCCATCGTCCTGATGGCCTCGGTCGTACTGACGTATTTCATCTTCTCACCGATCGGTCTTGCATATGAATCAGCGGTCATTTCACCTTATTTCTGGCCTGCCACCGGAGGACTGTTCCTCCTGACAGCAGGACTCATCGTCTGGTCGCTGAAAAGCTGGAACCAAAAATACAGAAACTATCTACTCAAAAACAAAACATACAAACTGAACCGGACAAAAAAATACACCATCCAACCAAACCTGAACCCAATCTACTCAACCAAATTGCTGAAATAAAAAAAGGGACGGACCTTCATTCCTATGACCTGGTCATAGGAATCGAGGTCCGTCCCTCTTATTTTTATTTTGTACGTTCTAATAGGTTAGCTAGAACGTGTTTTTTGTAGGATTCTACTTTGCGTTCTTCATAGCGGCGTACCCCCGCTTTTTTTAGTTCTTCTACGTACCAGCCTTTGCTTCCGATATGCATTGAAATCAACATCCTTTCTTTGCGTAGTATTGATTGGAATCTCCGACTAACTCTCGAAAGAGCTACGTTAAGATTGCTTACGGTTGTACATTGTAACATCTCATTTTTTATGAAAAAAGGGGGTAAACGGAATTTTTCGGATTCATCCTTTTCTGATAATTTTTCAGGAGAAAATTAATTTTTTTATAAAAAAGTGATCCAAATATGAACCGGCTTCGTTAGCTTAGTGAAAATCGGATACAGTAGGGTTTTTTATTATGATGATTGCAAATTGTACCTGGTACAATGAATGCTTTTTGTACCAGGTACAACAGATACAGCACCATCCTAAAAAACAATTCAGCATCCGTTATTTGAATCGGAAGGAGGTGACAAGACGCAGTGCAAAAACGCCTCATTCAGGCTTTGCTTTTTCTTGGAGTCATCAGTATTCCAACCTTTGCTTCAGCAGAGGGCGGACTTCTCTCCAACGTGACGGATGAAGTCAACACTGTCACGGACAGCGCGACAACGACCGTGAATGAAGCCGTGTCCGCTCCTGACGAGGAGAAGGGCAAACCTTCTACGGATGATCAGCAGTCGAAAGGAAATATTCTTTCCAATACGGTTGATTCGGTGACAGACACGGTCTATGAGACGACAGAATCGGTAACAGGTACAGTAAACGCTGTAACGAAGACCGTCGGGAACACAGCGGACAAAACCGTTGAACAAGCGACAAAACCAGTTACAGATATCGCAGGGGACTCAGCGGCTCCTGTAACGAAAACGGTGAACAACACCACTAAGGCCGTTACCAAAACCGTTGAAAAAACAACGAAATCTGTAACCGGAACGGTGGATTCGACGACGAAGACGGTCACGAGCACCGTGGAAGAAACAACGAAACCTGTGACGGAATCATTGTCAGACGCTGAACCTCTGTTGGAAGTGGATCTGTCGGATGAACCCGAAGTGAAAGTGAATACAGGGGTCGCCGATGTGGAAGTATCCAAAGATCCACAGGTGAAAGTGGATACCGGAGTAGTCGACGCCGATGTTTCAAAGGAACCAGCTGTCAAAGTGGACGTTGAAACAGAAGTGCCCGACGAGCCTGTGGTCAACACAGAGGATAAAGATCGTGACGTCGAAGTGGAGAAAGAAAATGTTCGAAAGGAACCGGTCAAACAAGACGTTCCCGTCGAACCAGAGATGAGCTCCACTAAAATAAGCAAAGCCAAAAGACTAAGTGAAACCATACTTACAAAACCGGTTGAAGTAGAGGAAAAGGGTTCAGTTACGATGGAAGAACCTAAAAGTCAGAATGAACAACAACCTTTTCCGCCACGTAAAAAGATGGAACCGGTCCTGACGACGACTACGATGAATTCAACAAGTCAGTCATCCAGTACAAGTGGAATGAGCGCTCAGGTAACAGGATCATCTTCTTTATGGGGTGTGTCGGAGCAATATGCAACGGCGGTCAACTTCCAAAAAGCCAATTTGTACGAGAAAAAGAATCTCTACTATGATCAGTGGTTAAACGCACCACCGTCCCAACCACCTCAAGATTCTCTTCTTTTCAAAAGTATATAAACTAAAAACTTTTAAAAGGAGAGAAAAATAAAATGAGAAAAAGCGTATTTAGAACATTGGTTATGACAGGTGGATTAGCAGCAAGTCTTGCAATCGGAGGTCACACAAGCTTAGCGGCAGGGAATGATTCACTGCTGAACAGCGATGATGGATTATTGGAAAACGTCAACATCCTTGATTCGGAAGACGGTTTATTGAATGGATTGAACATCGGTGGATCAGACAACGAAGAATCAAATGCGGATACAAATGCTGATGCGGATGCAACCATCGTAAACGAGACGGCTGTAGACGAAGAAAATGATTCTGTTACGACCAGCAACGGTGCAGAAGCAACTTCAGATGTAAACGCAGCGGTTGAAGGAGAAGACGAATCGGCAGAAGTGAATGCAGACACGGACGCAGCTATCATGAATGAAACGACAGTGGAAGAAGATTCAGCGACTTCTAAGACAGAAGCGGGAGCATCCCAGGATGTAAACGCGGCAGTTGAAGGAGAAGACGAATCGGCAGAAGTGAATGCAGACACGGACGCAGCTGTCATGAATGAAACGACAGTGGAAGAAGATTCAGCGACTTCCAAAACAGAAGCAGGAGTATCCCAGGATGTAAACGCAGCGGTTGAAGGAGAAGACGAATCAGCCGAAGTGAATGCTGATACAGACGCAGCTGTCATGAACGAAACAATGGTAGAAGAAGATTCAGCGACTTCCAAAACAGAAGCAGGAGCATCCCAGGATGTAAACGCGGCAGTTGAAGGAGAAGACGGTTCAGCATCAATAGACGCTATGACCGATGCGGGAATCATGAACGAAACCATGTACAATGAAGAAGATGATTCTTATGCTTCTACTACTTCCGGGAACCTTACGTCTGGTCTGAATGCTTCGGCATCTGATGAAGAGAATGAAGTGAGTGCTGATGCGATGACCGATTCCGATGTATGGGTGATGACAGAAGGCAGTGAAGAAAACGATTCTTCTAAAACGTCCATCGGTACTGAATCTGCAAATGGTCTAGTACTTGGAACAATGGATAAAGAAGATGGAGATTCTTCTGAAGTAGAAGCAATGAACGATACTTCTGTCATGACAACTGTTGAAAACAGCGACGACTATTCCAAGTTCGAAGCGAATGCAGCGAATAACCTTATGCTTGGTGCTATGACAAACGATGAAGACAATGAATCTGCAGCAACTGTCATGAACGCAGTGAATGCGGGACTATGGGCTGAATCAATGGATTCTGAAGAAGAAGAGTATACGAGTGCAGGATTAAATGCAGGTACGGATACTGCTCTTGGATTCTTATCTTCTGGCGAGGACAACGAATCGTCTCTTCTATCAAACCTTGGTGTGAATGCAGATGCAAGCTACACACAATGGGAAAATGAAGAGTCTTCAGATTCAGAGTTCAACCTTGGTCTTTCAACAGATCTTGGTCTAAATACAATGCTACAGTCTGATGATGAAGGATTTGATCTCGGACTGTAATAGAAAAGGGAAAGGAATGATCCATTGCGGATCATTCCTTTTTTAATGAGCAGGTTTCTTCAGTTCCAATTCTTCCTTCTCAAAGCGCTCGAACATGATGAAGAAGAGTCCGGCACTCAAAAGAGCCAGGATAGAAAGGAGGATGAACGTCCAATCATACCCTACATATAAAGAAAGGGTGATGGAGAGGGGCGCAATCGTCCTCGCGATCGTGAAGCGCAGGCTGGCTGCGGCAAAATACTGCCCACGCATATGATCCGGTGCAAGCTTCGATACGAAGCTTTGCTGGATACCGGCCGTCATCAGTTCTGCGAACGTGAACACCGCCATGCTGATCACAAACATCCATACGGAACTCGTTTGACCAAACATGAAGATCGAAACCGCATAAATGAGAGAAGATAGAATGAACACATTTCGTTCACGAAATTTAGTGATCCATCGTGTAATGACCACTGTAAGAAGGGCCACCAGAAATCCATTTTCCGACAGGATCAAACCGAATACCTGCTCACTTACGAGTGTCAAGGACCAGTCCCCAAAGCTGAACAGAGTGGCTTTATCCATGACATCTTTTATATACACGGGAATCAGGAGGTCCAATTGCATGAACGTTTGACCTACCAGGACCCCGGCTAAAATAAACAATAAAAACGTTTTGTCTTTAAAAATAACGCTGTAATCCTTGAACTGATCTGTCAACACACTATGCCAGGCTTTCTTTTTCCCTTCTGTGACAAGAAGTTTATTCTTATCTGCCGGAGCCGTTTCCCTCGTCATTTTATATAAAAGAAGAGCTAAAAGCATGCAAATAAGAGCGGCTGCGATTAATAATTGAAAGCGATAGTGGACATAGAAAATGCCTCCTAATATTGGCCCGACGACGACGGCGATGTTAATGGACGTGTAAAAGACGGCAAATACGTGGCTCCGATCCTTCTCATCCACCACATCGGCAACCATGGCCTGACTTGCCGGCCAGTAAAAGGAACCGAAGACCCCGACCAAACTGAAACAGATAAACCCAATCATGGCAGAATCAAGCCAAGGTGAACTGGCAAGTCCAAAGATCAGAAAAGCAAAGCCTTGTCCAAAAGCCGAAATGACCATCATTCGTTTACGTCCGAATCGATCCGCGCAGTAGCCTCCCATCAGATTCGCGAGTACGGCAAATACCTGTGAAAGAACCAATAATAATCCTGCCGTCTGTTTTCCGAATGACTCTGTAAAATAGATCGTCAAAAACGGAAAGAACATCCAGAAAGTAATGTTAATCGCTGCTTCCCCAAACAGCCGGACCTTCAAGTTACGGTCCCAATCCCGAATTCTCACCTAAATCCCTCCCCTATGTAACTCTAGATGAACTAGATTATCATAGCCCGACAGGACAAATTAAACAAGACTGATTTACTGGAATTTTACAAAATATTTACTCATGCCAACGGTGTGGCTCGGGATACCCTTTTCCCCATTTGGAATACATTAGAAGTACTGAGGAAGAAAGGGTGGATGGTGGTGAGCGATAGACTAATTCTCATTACTGGGGTGTGGACCCAGGTCGTCGGAACAGTGATTGCTGCCATCGGTGAAACCATGATCATTCAGGAAGAGCGGTTGAATCTCCCGCCACTCGGATTTCGCTTGGTCTCCATCGGAAATGGTTTCGAGGCCACTGGGAATTCCCTGCAGGCGGTTGGGGCGGAAAAACTGTCGGATGGTTCCATAGGGGAAACGTACCGGATAGCCGGTGACTGGATCCAGGCCTCGGGGAACGTCACAAATGTATTTGGTGCAGAGCTTCAATTTTACGGTAAAGAGGTGGAGGGATTGAAACTCGATATATTCGGGGACACCGTCCAGTCTATCGGAGCAGGACTCGAAGCCTACGGGGCAACATTGAGTACACGTGCCTATTCCGATCTTCTTGCTGCTGGAAATACGATTCAATCCCTGGGGGCTGCCCTCGAAGCAGTGGGGGAGACATTCATTTTAAAAGGAATGAGGGAACTGGGGCTGCAGATTACCACCTTCGGAAGCTATGCCCAGGCAGCCGGTGCGACAATCGCTGCGATTGCGTTGACGAAACAGTATGGGTAGGGGGGATCTTTGGACTGAAAGAGTGAGGTTTTCCTTAATCAATGGATATATGGTTGTTTGCTAAGGGGATAGAGTGCTACAAACTTAGTCTCGAAGAAGGGATTGCGTCATTTTTAATGGTAATTGCGTCAAAATAAAATTTATTGCGTCATTTTTAAAATATTCGCGTCATTCTCGAATCGCATTGCGTCAAAATGCGGTTTGATTGCGTTTTTTAACAATTGTATCCATTCGAGTGAGCGCTCAGTCAAACGTCCGTATACCACCCAACCCCTCTCATCCAAAACAAAAACCCCAAAAAGACAGCCAAGCCGCCTCCCAGGGGTTCACACTACATACGTATATTAAAACGCCCAACCGCCATCACGGAATACTGCTTCAGTCGAGCCGTCTTCTTTTACTCCATCGATGTTCATTTTGTCAGAACCGATCATGAAGTCAACGTGAGTGATGCTGTTGTTCAAGCCGTTTTTCTCAAGCTCTTCTTCGCTCATTTTCTTTCCGCCTTCGATACAGAATGCATAGGCATTACCGATCGCAAGGTGATTTGATGCGTTCTCATCGAATAATGTGTTGTAGAATAGCACGTTCGATTGAGAAATCGGCGATTCATGAGGTACAAGAGCGATTTCTCCAAGGTAATGAGATCCTTCATCGGTATCGACAAGGCGTTTGAGGATTTCTTCGCCTTCTTCGGCCTTTACGTCCACGATGCGCCCGTTTTCAAATGTGATTGTGAAGTTGTCGATCACATTGCCGCCGTAGCTAAGAGGCTTCGTGCTTGATACTTTACCATTTACACCGGTCTTAAGTGGAACTGTGAATACTTCCTCAGTCGGCATGTTCGCCATGAAAGTCGTTCCTTCTTCGTTCACACTTCCAGCCCCTACCCACAGGTGACCTTTCGGAAGTTCGATCGTAAGGTCCGTCCCTGGTGCAGTGTAATGAAGCTTCTGGTAGTTCTTTTCGTTCAGGTATTCTACTTTTTCGTGAAGGTTTGCGTCGTGATCCTTCCATGCCTGGACAGGGTCAGCCTGGTCGGCACGGACCGCTTTGAAGATCGCGTCCCATAATAGGTCCACTTGTTCTTCTTCAGAAGCATCCGGGAATACTTTTGCTGCCCAGTCCTTCGAAGGAGCGGCCAGCACACACCAGCTGACTTTGTCGGATTGGATGAACTGACGATACTTGGACATCGCTTTACCGGCAACCTTTTGGAAGTTCGAGATGCGGTCAGGATTTACCCCTTTTAACAGGTCAGGGCTTGAAGAGACGATGCTCATGAAGGCAGCTCCGCCTTCAGCAAGCGTTTCGACTTCACGTGCTTTCCACTCAGGGAACTCCTGGAATGCTTCATCCGGGGCAAGGTCGTATTTCGTACGGTTGACGGTGTCATCGCTCCAATTTACATATACGTGTTTAGCTCCTACTTCATAGGCTTTCTTTACTACTAAGCGGACGAATTCTGCAGAGTCTATGGACGTGTTGATGACGAGGGTCTGACCCTTTTGAACATTCACTCCGACTTCGACTGCAAGACTTGCGTATTTCTCTAAATTTTGTTGGAAATTAGTCATATGTATTCTCCTTTTTTCAGAATGTTCTATTACATTCTTATTGTATCAGGGCCCACACCGTTTGCAAGTGTTTACACCTATCTTTGTATCGTATGCCTAAGAAGGGAAAAGTATTTATTCACGCTAAATTTGAACGTTGTATGGCATCGACTCAAGATTCATAGCCTGGATTCGGACAACTATATTATAATGATGGAAGTGCGTTTATAAATAAGGGGGAAGACGACATGCCTTGGAATGTCCTATTATTACGAATGTCAGCGATTTATGGGTTTATCGGAGCATTTCTCGGGTCTCATATGGCAGGGGCCGGATCCTATGCATTCAAACCGATCCACGCCCATATCCTGGTGGTCGGATGGTTGAGCTTATTTGCCTACTCTTCCTATTATCGATCCTATCAGGTACCGAAATCTTCTAAACTGGCATTTGCCCATGTGTGGACGGCGATCATCGGTTCGATCGGATTGACAGTCGGGATGTGGATGTACAATTTAAATCCATTCAATCTGCCGGCAGGCTTTACGACCGTCTTTTATATTGTCGGGGGAAGTACGCTGTTACTCAGCTTTTTCCTGTTTCTATTGATGACATTTAAGTATAGCGAGAGTAAGAAGTAAGGCCGGTTCCGGTTGGGAGGCAGGCTTTATGTGGCGGTCAATGGTTCAGCTGCTGATTATGGAGGAATAGTCAGCAGCTGAATAATGGCTTATTTTCAGCAGCTGAACAAAAAAAACTCCCCACCACAAATCGGTGAGAAGCATTCTTCAAGTCGACGTTTCATCCCGTTCCTTCTCTTGAAAGAGGAATCGGTAGTCCATGGGATTCTGGATGAGATCAGACAGGGTGTAATCATCGAGGACGGAGAGATAGGCGTTCAATGCTTTACCAAGGACATGCTTCAAACCGCATACCGGTGTGATGATGCATGAGTTGTTTTCGGCATCGAAGCATTCGACAAGATGGAAATCCTCTTCCGTCGCACGGACAAGTTTGCCTATATTGATGTCTTCAGGTGACTGTGCAAGCCTGATCCCGCCGTTTCTGCCACGGATCGTTTCGATCATCCCCATCTTTCCGAGTTCATACGTCACTTTCATCAGGTGATTCTTAGAGATGCTGTAGGCATCAGCGATTTCTTTTATATTAGAGAGTTCGTCCTTTGGTTTTGAAGCCAGGAAAATCAGGACCCTCAGTGAGTAGTCAGTGTATAAAGTTAGTCTCATGTATCTCACCTTTCCGTTCCACTATCCCCATTATACAAAAGGAAGTAAGTTTGTGTCTAAATGTGACTGTTTTGTTAAAGATGTATTTTATATATTGCTTTAATTGGTGAGCAGGAGTAGGCTAAAGGTGTATTCAAAATATATCTTTAGAGGTGACCAATATGCTATCTCAAAAAACCATTGAAATCGTGAAATCCACTGCACCTGTATTAGAAATCAAAGGAACGGAAATTACATCTGTTTTTTATAAAAATTTATTTACCAACCATCCGGAATTACTAAATATTTTCAATCATGCCAATCAGAAAAAGGGTAGACAACAAACCGCCCTGGCCAATACCGTGTATGCTGCCGCCCAAAATATCGATAAGCTTGAGATGATCCTCCCTGTTGTAAAGCAAATCGCTCACAAGCATAGAAGTTTAGGCGTTAAGCCTGAGCATTATCCAATCGTTGGCGAGCATCTGCTTCAAGCCATCAAGCAGGTTCTTGGAGATGCAGCGACAGATGAGATCATCGAAGCGTGGGGAGACGCATACGGTGTCATCGCCGGAGTCTTCATCGATGTAGAAGAAGAAATGTATAAAGAAACTGAAAACAAGGATGCCGGCTACAGGGACTTTAAACCGTTCATCATTGCTAAAAAAGTAGTGGAAAGCGACGTCATCACTTCTTTTTATCTTCAACCGAAAGAAGGCGGAAGTGTCCCAACCTACATGCCGGGTCAATATTTATCAGTCAGAGTGACGATCCCCGGGGAAGAATTCACCCATATTCGTCAGTACAGTTTATCAAGCGCTCCAATGGACGATCAGTTTAGAATTTCTGTTAAAAGAGAAGCAGAGTGCGATCCACAAGGGAAGGTGTCCAACTTCTTACATGATCAAGCAGTCGTAGGAAGCGAGATTGAAGTCAGCGCACCTGCCGGGGATTTTTATTTAGAGGACGGGGACTCACCTGTTGCGTTTATAAGCGGAGGCGTTGGGATTACACCTATGATGAGTATGCTCGAACAAGTGGCCAAATCCACACCTGAACGCAAGACAGCATTTATCCATGCGAGCAGACATGAAGGCGTGCATGCCTTTAAAGGGGACGTCGAAAAGCTCATGACAGAACTTAAGAACGGGGAAGCGTGCTTTGTTTATGAAAATCCACGGGAAGAATCTTCATCCCACTTTACAGGCTATGTGAATAAAGAGATCCTGAAGCAGTATGTGGACGCTGGAACCGAATGCTATGTGTGTGGCCCCGCACCATTCATGAAAGCCGTTATCGGGACATTGAAGGAAATGGGCGTATCAAAGGTGCGTTTCGAATTCTTCGGTCCGGCAATGGATTTAAGTAAGCAGGAAAGTGTGACGGTTTAAACGATTTGAAAAGAAAACTGCGTTTTTCAAAATAAAATTGAAAAAAAGAAAATAAATCCTTCTCATTTGAAAATAAAGAGCTTTACTGATGGATCAGCATCCAGATGCATCTCATTTCGATGAAGGAAAACAGAAAAACGCTAGGATTCCTAGCGTTTTTCGACTTTAGTAGCGGTGTTCATCGTTATCTTCACGATTTTTAAACGCTTCCTGTGTCACGATCAATTCTTCATCACCGACGGCATCCTCGGAATGTTTACTAGATGTACTATTTTGAGGGAAGTTCCCCGGGTGTCCTTTTTTCTTTGATTCGAATGATTTACCACGTGCCATATGAGCCACTCCTTTTCGTTCGTGATACAGGTAGTTTTTCCAAGGGGACTGAAAATATGTGAAAGTGAATTGTCAGAAAACGGACGCATCTCCCATGTGCAGGAACACGTCTATTTGGATATAATGGTCATAACACGTGAGGAAATGCTTCTTTAGAATCAATCAATTCCTGAGGGGTGATAGCGTTGGATTTTTCATCAATTGTGTCGGAACAGCGGATTAAGAAGGCATATGAGGACGGGGAGTTCGAGAATCTTCCCGGCTATGGAAAACCTTTGAATCTCGATGATGACAGAGGGATTCCCCAAGAATTAAAGATGGCCCATCGGATCATGAAGAACGCAGGATTCACAACGGATGAAATGAATGTGAAAAAGGAAATGATGAGGATCGAAGACTTGATCAGAGTCTGTGAGAATGAAGAGGGAGAGCGGGAATTAAAGCAGAATCTGAATGAAAAAATGCTGAAATACAACAGCATGCTTTCAAAAAAGAGAATCAAAACAAATAGTTCCTTGTTCAAAAATTATGAGCATAAGCTGGAAGGCAAACTGCTAAAATAAAGAAAACACCACGTTCATCACGGAACGTGGTGTTTTCTTTATTTCGGTTCCCCGTCTTCTTTAAATAAGAAGAAGGAGATCACGCCGGATAGGAGGGTGCCTCCGATGATCAGCATGAATTTTGAACCAGTTTCGATCTCGGCATAATATTTGCCAAGCATCCAATAACATGCAACGGCTACGAGTATCATGATGGGAATGATCATGGTGAATCGTTTTTTCAACAGTGCCACATCCTTTAAAGCTTCTCTTCTCAGTTTACCACAGATTATGCGTTGACACTGTTCTGAATACGGGCTGCACTTGTGGCAGTATCTTGAACATATTGGGCAATCGTCCGGTTGTCACCGTGAAGGGTTTCAATGGTGGCGCTGATTTCCTCGAGGCCCGCAGAAGTCTGTTGGATGACAGCCGCGAGTTCCTTCGTTGACAACTCAGCTTCCTCGGTCTGCCCCCTTACGTCTGATGCGGTGGTGGTGAGGCGCTGGAATTCATTTGACAAGGCGTCAAGCTTCTCTCGCAATGATGTAAAATACGCCGTGACCTCACCGGTAGCCCCCACATTCTCATTAAGCTTCTCAGAACTTAGATTCATGATTTCCACAGCAGAAGAGTTCACCGCATTGACAGATGCCAGATTGTCATTGATGCGTGTCGCCGTATTCCGGGTGATTTCCGCCAATTTCCGTATTTCATCGGCTACGATACTGAAGCCGCGTCCTGCTTCTCCTGCCCGTGCCGCCTCGATGGATGCATTCAAAGCGAGCAGATTGGTTTGATCGGTAATGTCCTGGATGCTGCCGATAAAGCTGTTGGTTTCTTCAATTTTACTGGTGAGTTCTTTAAAGGTCTGGTGAAGGCCTTCAATGATGTTTTTCAATTCGATCATGTTTTCCTGGAGATCCATGACCCGCTCGCTTCCAGACACGGCAATCGCATTCGCATCGGTTGAATGGGCGGTAAGGTCATCAGACAGCTTTGCGACTTCTTCCATCTTACCCATTGTCGTTTCTGTGACAAGGGCGATGTTATTGATCTGATCACTTTGGGTGACACTTCCTGCTGAAATTTCATTCACTGCCGTTTTCATTTCATCATGGGAGACGAGATGGGTCTGGATCTGTTCATTGATTTGTTGGATGCTTCCTGAGATGGTCCCCAGTTCTTTTTGTAAGAAGTTTCGCTGGTTTTCTTTTTCTTCACTTTCACTTTCCGTTTTATGAATAAATTCCTGAAGCTGCTTGAATTGAGTGCGGTTTAAGTGGATGACGACCCAAAGGACGATGCCCAGCAATACATAGCTCAGTAATGCAGGGACAAATAGTTCGGCGTAAATCGGATCTCCCTTTGGAGCAAGCACCCCATTCATGACGAGTAGGACGAGACCGGATGTGAAGCCGATTCCAAATATGACAGGATTAAAGTGAATGGCGCTGATCACCGCTAAAAATAATAGGATGACCAAATCGGGTGGATTGGATCCTTCTAGAAACAGCCAGATTCCCATTAAGGCATACACAGTCGGTATGCTGAAATAAACAAAAGAATGCGGTTTCTTTACGATCAATTGCAGGACAACGAAATATCCTGCAAGAAAAGCGATCTGAAGGGAAAAGATCGTGACGGTAATCGTTCCTGACTTGTGGATGATCGAATACGAGAGCGCAGCTGCAAGGCTGATTCCGTACGTGATCAGAAGCAGAAGATTCTTTCTTTTACTATCGATTTCTTTCAATTGCTTGGGGGTCATGACAATTTCTCTCCTTTTAATAAAATCCCGTATATTCCATATATCGACAAAAAGAGTGTGTGGTTTTATAACGTTTTACAGTAATTTTTACAAAATTTTGAATAGAATTACCACTCAATAATCAGTCGTTCTATCCGATATTAGTAATAGACTACGATGAGTAAGGTGGAGCGATCAGATGGATAAGACGTCTTTAATAGGAGTCATTTTAGGATTGATAGCGGTGGGAGTAGGGATGGTATTCAAAGGAGTAAGCCCGGTTGCTTTATTGAACCCTGCAGCCATTTTGATTATTTTACTCGGGACGGTGGCCGCAGTGACCATTGCATTCCCGACTCACGAAATCAAAAAAGTACCGAAGCTCTTCGGCATATTGTTTAAAGAACAAAAATTGCAGGACCCGAAACAAACGATTCAATTCTTTTCACAAGTAGCAGATCTTGCACGGAAAGAAGGGCTGCTTGCTCTGGAGGCCAAAACCCAGGAAGTGGATGATCCATTCCTCAGGGACGGACTTTCATTGGCGGTGGATGGACAGAGTGCCGATTACATAAGGGATGTGCTCCATGAAGAAATCGATGCCATGGAAGAGCGTCACAGTGCAGGAGCCCTCATCTTTACACAGGCAGGGACGTATGCACCGACACTCGGGGTCCTCGGGGCCGTCATAGGGTTGATTGCAGCCCTCAGCCACATGGATAATACCGATGAGCTCGGCTATGCGATCTCTGCGGCCTTCGTTGCGACATTGCTTGGTATCTTCACGGGTTATGTGTTGTGGCATCCCTTCGCCAACAAGCTTAAACGGAAATCCAAGCGTGAAGTTCAAATGAAGATGATGATGGTGGAAGGCATTCTTTCCATCATTGAGGGAGAATCTCCCCGGGTGATCGAACAGAAGCTTGCATCTTATTTACCGGCAAGTGAGCGGATCTTGTTATTAAAGGGGGAAGAGGATGAGGCGGCGTAAGAAGAAACATGACGACGAACATATGGACGAGTCCTGGCTCATTCCGTATGCTGACTTGCTCACCCTGTTGCTGGCCCTGTTTATCGTCTTGTACGCATCAAGCTCGGTGGACGCCCAGAAGTTCAAGGAACTCTCACAGGTATTCAGTGAAATCTTCACCGGAGGCACGGGGATGATGGAGTATCCAAGCCCCGTCGCCCCCCAGCAGTCAAGCGATCAAGAACAGAAGCAGGCTGCATCAGCCGGGATCGATAAGGAAAAAGAAAAGGAATTAAGTAAAGATGAGCTGGAGAAGCAGGCCTTCATGAAGGATCAGGAAGAGCTGAAGGAAATCCAGAAAAAAATAAACGAATACATTAAAACGAATAATCTGGAGCTTCAATTCATCACCAAGCTGACGGATGAAGGGCTTCTCCTCACGATTCGCGACAATGTTTTGTTCGACTCGGGGTCTGCCACGGTCCAGGGCAGTGACCAGAATGTTGCCCAGGAATTATCGGGCCTTCTCGAAATGAATCCGCCGCGAAACATCATCATCAGCGGCCATACAGATAATGTGCCCATCCGTAACGCGGAATTCGACTCGAACTGGGAACTCAGCGTCATGCGGGCGGTCAATTTCATGAAAATCATTTTAGACAATCCTGCTCTTGATCCCCAGTGGTTCAGCGCGAAAGGATTCGGTGAATTCGAACCGATCGCAGACAACGGAACAGCAGAGGGACGGGGACAGAACCGCCGGGTGGAAGTGTTGATATTACCGAGGGTGACAGAATAGAAGAGGGTACCTGCAGCTGAGGATCGGCTGCAGGTTTTTTGACGTATTTCCGGGGAAATGGAGGGATCTTGTCGAGGGACGTCACTCATCAAATGATTGATCTCTCATGGTAATGATCTCCCACAAGGAAGCTTCTGCACACACTTTATAAGAATTCTCCCTAAAATGTTTTACAGCCCCCATATTAGGGAAAAGTCTGGAAAAGCATGTAGAAGTAGTGGCTAATTTTTCAGGATTCGGGGTCTGTGTTATATAAATGATAGGCTTTATACATACGTAAGAAACAACAATTCCCCCGTGCTTTATTCCAAACGTTAGCCACTGCCTCTATCAAAGGAGGAGCACGATTGGATACGTTTTTTGATATCATAGGTAAAGTTTCGGCGTGGTTATGGGGTCCACCATTGATCATTGTCCTGGGTGCAACCGGTTTGTACTTAACAGTTTTATTGAAATTTATACAATTTCGATATCCTCTTTACATTTTTAAGCAAACGGTTGGAAGTGTGTTTAAGAAGCCGAAGGGAGAAGGGACGGTCACTCCCCTCCAGGCGCTGACGTCCGCATTGTCGTCCACGATCGGGGCCGCGAATATCGTCGGTGTCCCGGCGGCGATCATGTTCGGTGGTCCCGGGGCCGTTTTCTGGATGTGGGTCATTGCCCTTATCGGGATGGCGCTTAAGTTCTCGGAGAGTGTGCTCGCGGTCCGCTATCGTGAGAAGAATGAAAAAGGTGAATTTGTCGGCGGTCCCATGTACTATATGACGAAAGGATTGAACATGAGGTGGCTTGGCGTCTGGTTCGCCTTTGCCCTTATGATCGAGCTGATCCCAAGCGTCATGGTACAGGGGAATGCTGTAGCTTCTACAGTGGAAGAAACGTTTAATGTAGATGGATTGATCACGGGTATCATCGTTGCGCTTATCGTCGTGCTGATTGTATTCGGCGGCATTAAACGGATCGGTAAGGTGACGGAAATCTTCGTTCCGTTCATGGCCCTGATTTATGTCGGGAGCGCCTTAGTCATTTTGTTTATGAATATGGATGCAGTACCTGAATTCTTCAGTTTGATTCTGTCACATGCCTTTCAACCCATGTCTGCAATGGGAGGGTTTGCCGGGGTAGCCATAGCAGAGACGATCCGCTGGGGATTTGCCCGGGGATTATACTCCAATGAGGCAGGGCTCGGAACGGCGCCGATTGCCCATGCAGCAGCCCAGACGGATCATCCTGTCAGGCAGGGGCTTTGGGCGATCGTTGGGATCGTGATCGACACGATCATTGTCTGTACAGCTACGGCTTTTGTCGTCTTATCCTCAGGGGTGTGGACGGCAGAAAATGCTTTGGATGATCCTTCAGCCCTGACAACAGAGGCATTTACGAACTATTTCGGAGAGTTTGGCGGAATCCTCGTCACGATTTCTTTGATTTTCTTCGTCCTGTCCACGATCATCGTCATCGTCTTTTATGGTGCCAAGCAGGCTGAATTCCTGTTCGGCTGGAAGGCGGCTCAGGGGATCAAAGTGGTTTATACCGTTGCCATCGTCCTTGGATCCATCGGGGCGGCCAAGGTCATCTGGCAGTTCCTTGATTTAGCATTGGCAGCCATCCTGATCCCGAATATCATCGCGGTCCTTCTACTAAGTAAAGAGGTTAAAAGACTCACGAACGAGTTCTTTACTTCCGAAGAGTACTATTTGAAGGACACTGGCAAATTAAAAGAAAAGAAAATATCTTAAACTGATAGACTTGTTTTTCCGGTGGGAAGAGCAAGTCTATTTTTTTATATAAGCTCTTTTCGCAAAGATTGTTGTTAACTAACTCTATACCTATAAAGTTGATTGTAGCGGAAGGTGCTCGACTCCGACGGGAATAGCGGGAAAGTTGAGACCCCACAGGGCAAAGCTGCACTGGCCCCATAATGTTGGACACTTAAATTTCTAAGCAGCTAATTCAGTACTTACTCGATAAGCTACCGGACTTTTTCGTTTTAACCTTGATTTGATTCTCAGGTGATTGTAGTAATACATGTATTCTTTCAGTTCTTCTTTAAAGTGCTCGATACTATCAAATTCCTTTAAGTAAAGGAACTCAGACTTCATTATCCCAAAAAAGTTCTCCATGACCGAGTTGTCGTAACAGTTTCCTTTACGAGACATACTTTGGGTGATGTTATGTTTTTTCAGTGTCCTTCGGTACTGAGCCATTTGATAATGCCACCCTTGATCTGAATGGATTAAGAGCTCATCGCCTTCATTTACATGTTTTAATCCTTTTTCTAACATCTTCTCGACCAAGTCAAATGTCGGCCTTGATTGGAGCGTATAGGTAATGATCTCTCCGTTAAATAGGTCTAGAATGGGGGACAGATAGAGCTTTTGACCGAACAGTTTGAACTCCGTTACGTCTGTCACCCATTTTTGATTAGGTTTATCGGCTCTAAAATTACGATTTAGGATGTTGGGAGCTACTTTTCCAACTTTCCCTTTGTAGGATTTATATTTTTTCATTCGCACAATGCATTTAAGGCCCAATTCTCTCATGATTCGAAGGACTTTCTTTTTATTTATATCGTGTCCTTTTGCTTGAAGAACGTCCGTAATGCGACGGTACCCAAGGCGTCCTAAGTGTTTATGGTAGATGAAATTGATCCTTCTTTTCCATTTGCGATCAGGATCTGGTTGGTCTAATTTTTTTGTGATGTGATAGTAAGTACTTTTAGGCAGCTTAGCTACTTTTATCATTTTAGTCACCGGGAATTCGTTCCTTAGTTCAAATACTACTTTCGCTTTGATTTCGTTGGTGATGGTTCTTCCTGAACTAAGGCTTTTAGCTTTTTTAAATACGCATTTTCCATACGAAGGTATTCCAGTTCTTTTTTCATATCTTCCATCGTTTGGTTAGAAGAGTTATCTTTGATCTTCTTATCTTTATGATTAGATGTCATTGTAGAAGGCCTCATTTCTAATGATCCGAAGGCATCTTCTCCAGCTCTTTCCCACTTTTTGACCCACCTACGAACCATACAGGGGTCTGGGATATGAAAAATGGCTGATGCCTCTCGAATGGAGCAATTCTTCTCCGTAATAAATTGAATTACCCTCAGTTTAAAGGCGGAAGGATAGTTTGTATAGGGAAAGGTAAAGGCTTGGTCCCCGTGGTGACGAACTAACATCACCCAATAGCGCAGAACAGATTGATCAACCCCCACTTGATTGGCAAGATCTCGATAACTAACGAGTTCATTAAGATAACGTTTAGCAGCTTTCAATTTAGATTCTTGAGTAAACTTGGCCATACGTGCTGGCACCTCCTATTGTTGGTTGGGGTGTCCAACAATAGGGGTGCAACTCAAGCCCGAGGAGGCTCAACTCACGCCCCGCGGAAAGCGAGCACCTGCAGCGGAAATCAACCACCACTCGCTACCATAAATAGCAACAAAGGTTACGCAAAAAGTTTTTCTAATTTACGAACTTCCAACTTGTGTAAAATAAAACAAAAGTTTAGAATATTAACAAAAGTTACTTTTCTTTATAGGGGTGGGAGAAAGTGAACGAGAAGGAAAAGCTTTTATTGTCATTCATAGAAGAAAATCCGTTTATGACGCAGCAGGAATTATCTGAGAGAAGCGGGATTTCGCGATCGGCCGTAGCCGGTTATATTTCCAATCTGGTCAGACAGGGGAAGATTTTAGGTCGTGCGTATGTGATACCAAAGAGGAACGGGATCACATGCATAGGGGGAGCCAATATCGACCGGAAGATGCAGCTGCTGGGTGAGATGATCCCTGAGACATCCAATCCTGCGACAACGGAACAGACGAGTGGGGGTGTCGCGAGAAATGTTGCTGAGAATCTTGGGAGACTCGGGAAGTCTACCAATCTCATTACTGTTGTGGGGGAGGACACAGAAGGCAGCTGGCTCATGGAACAGACGAAAACCTTTGCTGATGTGTCCGGGTCCCAAAGGCTTGTAAATGAAAGTACAGGAGCTTACTCTGCCGTATTGGACGAAAAGGGTGAATTGTTATTTGCCTTGGCTGATATGAACATTTATGAAAGCGTTGACATTGGATTTATAGAAAGGCGGTGGGGCTTGATTGCCTCTTCAGAAATGGTGCTTCTCGATACGAATTTCCCTGAAGATGTGTTGAAGTACATCATACGAAGATGTCAATCCGAAGGGGTTCCCTTGGCGGTGATCCCTGTCTCGGCTCCAAAGGTGAAGAAACTCCCTCCTTCATTGGAAGGGGTCTCATGGTTCATTTGCAATAAAGGCGAAGCAGAGATGTATCTGGATATGACGATTGAAACCGAGGGGGATTATTTTAAAGCGGCGAAGGATCTGACAATGAGAGGCGCAGAGCGTGCTGTCATTACCCGTGGGGATCAGGGCCTGATTTATTACACTACATACAAAGAAGCAACGGCCATCCTGCCTCCGAAGGTTGAGGTGAAGGATGTGACCGGGGCGGGGGATGCCCTTGTAGCCGGCATATTATTTGGCTATTTAAAGGGATCCGATACGGACGGGGCGTGCAGGATCGGTGTGATTTGTTCGTCGATCACCCTTCAGTCGAGGCATACGGTGGCACCGACTCTTAACGAAAGCAAGCTTCAACAGGAATTCAGTCTCTATTATTAAGGGGGAAATGGTTGTGAATATCCATCCATATGTAGAATACTCAGAGGAAGTAAAAGAAGCAAAAAGAAAGGGCATGGCGATCGTCGCATTGGAATCAACGATTATCTCTCACGGTATGCCATATCCACAAAACGTGAAGACGGCAAGGGAAGTTGAAGACATCATTCGATCAAAAGGGGCGGTACCGGCAACGATCGCGATTTTGAATGGAAGGATTAAAATCGGATTATCCCAGGAAGAGCTTGAATATTTAGGGCAGGCAACAGACGTGATCAAGGCGAGCCGTCGTGATATCCCTTATATCCTCGCAACCGGTAAAGACGGGGCCACGACGGTAGCGGCAACGATGATTTGTGCAGAGCTTGCGGATATCCCGGTATTTGTGACAGGTGGGATCGGAGGGGTGCACAGGAACGCGGAAGTGACGATGGATATTTCTGCGGATCTTGAGGAACTCGCCGTAACGAATGTGGCTGTCGTCTGTGCCGGGGCCAAGTCCATATTGGATATCGACCTGACCCTCGAATACCTGGAAACAAAGGGAGTACCCGTTTTAGGATACAGGACCGACTCATTGCCGGCGTTTTATACAAGAAGCAGCCCTTATTCCGTGAACTATAAGGTGGAAACAGCAGAGGAGACTGCAGGCATATTGAAAGCGAAATGGGAACTTGGCCTGAAGGGCGGAGTGGTTGTAGCCAATCCAATTCCGGAAGCGGATGCCATGGACGAGCAGGAGATGGATCATATCATTGAAACAGCGTTAAAAGAAGCGGATTCAGAAGGAATCAAAGGCAAGGAAGCCACTCCCTTCCTGCTTGGGAAAGTGAAGGAGTTGACGGATGGCAGGAGCCTGACGGCGAATATCGCCCTCGTGAAGCATAATGCTCAAATCGGGGCAGAAATTGCCGTCCGGTATGCCGAACTTGTCCGGATCGAAGCCATTTAATGTTAGATGACAGGAAGGAGCCCGGGCAGAAAGGTGGTGCCCGGGTTTTTGGTGTGAATTGACATTCGCCGTTTATATGTTGGGAAAGGTAGGGTAAAATGGGGGTAATAACGTTACGATAAAGGAAGGTACTATGGCTCAAATGCACTCTAACCATGCATTGAATGTAGATTCAATTCCAGCCCCGGCAGCAATAATCGATGTGACACAACCATCTTTTATAGAACAAAATGAAGATTGGAGGGGGATCACCCTCAAGGAAGACAATCTCCTCCTGAAAATTCTGGAGGATGACGATTATTCCATTCGCTTGCATCATCAATACTACGGATTTAAGAGGAAACGGATAGATGAGTCCAAAGAATTGGTCATGATGATCCCCGTGGAGTCCGGCGTTTTGCGCGAAGATGTAAATCATTCCCATTCGGCGATTTATGAAGCCCTTATCCACAATACGCCTACATGTGTTTGTATCATTGATAAAAACGGAAACGTAATGGAAATGAATCAGTCTTTCCAGAAGCTGTTTCAGATTTCTGATGCGATTCTGGGGGAGTCCCTCTGTCAGCAGCCGCCACTGCAGAATGGAGCCTTCCATTCCATTGTGAAAGATGGCTTGAAAGGCTTGAATACGACAGGGGAAGAAGTGACTTTCCAAATGGGTACGCACAGGAAGATCACCTGCAATATTACCATTTCCCCAGCTAATTATAAGAGTGACGGAACGGTGGATAGTGTGGGGATCATCCTCCATGACATCACGGAAAAGAAAAAGTATGAAAATGAATTGATGTCCTTAAAGGTGGAACTTGAAAATACCCTCCGCCTTCAAAAGACGATCACGTACAAGATAAAGAAAAGCGATCAGGATTTCGTCATTGAAATGGCGGCGGGGGAGCTATTGAATAAGCTGAACCTGACTCCTTCGAAAGTGATCGGGAAAACGATTCAGGAAGTATTCGATTCCCATCATCTGGGGAAGATCCAACCAAAGTTAAAGCGGATATGGGAAACGGGTGAAGAGCTGACCTATGAAGACGAATACAAGGAATTGGAGTATCTGGCTTCCATCGTCCCTGTAGTTCAAAAAGGTGCCGTAGTGGAAATCATCGTGTCGATATCAGACATTTCCCTGATCAAGGATATCCAGAGAAAGCTGATCGAAAGCGAACAGAAGTATAAATCAATCGTAAAATACAGTCCCGACAATATTTATATGGTCGATACTAACGGCATCATACAAGAAGTGAATCCAGCGGTGAAAACCCAGTGGAACCACATTTCACCCCATATGATCGGAACCCACTTCAGTGAGTTCATAGCAGAGGGCAGCAAGGAAACGGCCATCAAGAAATTTGAAATCGCCCTAAAAGGAGAAGCGTCAAGATTCGTGACCACCTTCGAAAATGGAGAAGGTGGCAAAAGCCATGTAGCCGTCACCAATATCCCGATCCGTGTAAAGAATAAGGTGATCGGGATCTACGGATTTGGACAGGACATCACGGAAAAACTGCAGATGGAAGAAGAACTGAAAGAAGCGAAAGAGCTTCTTGAAGCCTATTTCGAGCATGCAGGAGACGGGATCGCCCTTCTGGATCCCGAAGGGAAGGTCTTAAAAGTGAATCAACAGTTCGAATCGATGTTTGGATGGACGAAGGATGAAATCACAGGAAGGGAAATCACCTTTCTCCATCAGGACGATCAGGTCGTTCAGTTCAAACAAAACCTGGCCACGGTGATGGCCGGGAAGCGGATCAAAGACTATGAAACCGTCCGGTACCGGAAGGACGGCTCACCGGTCGAAATTGCGTTTAATATGAATCCGATTTTGAATGATGGGGGACGTTTGATCGGTATTTCTGCCATCATACGTGACTTATCCGAGAAGAAGCTTAATGAAGACCTGCTGAAGAAGTCAGAGCAGCTGGCGATGATCGGTCAGCTCGCAGCTGGCGTGGCTCACGAAATCAGGAATCCCCTGACGACTCTGAAAGGATTCCTCCAGCTCATGAAGGAAAATGCCGAGGATGACTTTTATCTTGGTGTCATCCAGGGAGAACTCGACCGGATCGAAATCATCACCAATGAGTTTCTGGCACTGGCTAAACCAAGGGCCGTCAAGTTTTCCCTGACATCCCTCACAACCCTTCTCACAAGTTCCGTTGAATTCATCAAGATGGAATGCCTGAAGCAGGGGGTCGATGTGAGGTTCTCTGTGGAAGAAGCCGAAATCTACTGTGATTCCCATCAAATGAAACAAGTCATCTTGAATGTGATGAAAAATGCCCTGGAAGCCATGCCTGCAGGCGGACTCCTGAATGTTCAGCTGGAAAAGGTGGATGGCCATGGGAAGATCTCGATACAGGACAACGGGAGCGGGATCCCTCCCGAGCGAATGAAGCATCTTGGTGAACCATTTTACAGCACGAAAGAAAAAGGGACCGGGCTAGGACTGATGATTTGTCAAAAGATCATCAAGGAGCATCACGGCTCACTATCCATTCAAAGCAACGTCAGTGAAGGGACAACCGTCACGATCCTTCTGCCGATTGCCAACAATCATTAGAAAATATTCCACGATGAGAGATGAATCTTGTCGTGGTTTTTTTTATTTGCACGGGTAATGTCGATTTTGAAAACGGAAAAAATCCGACAAATAATGAAAAGACGTTAGTAAGGAGTGAGGGATAATGCTGATATTTTCCCGGGAAATAGCGTCTTCTACAAATTTCTTCAAGGAGGTTCTCCTGCAAGGAACTTGTCACCTCCTGGCGAGAGCACACCGGCAAGTTTCAACATCCTGGAAATAGGATAAATGAATGGAAAGAGGTGAAGAAAGATGAAGACGAACGTCTTTATAAGCGGTGGAGGCATTGGCGGCCTGACACTCGGGCTGAAACTCGCCCGGTGTAACATCGATGTCACCGTCGTAGAGCGGCTGCCTGGGCCGGGATCCGTCTACAAGGGTGAGCTACTCCAACCGAAGAGCCTGGAAATATTCGATTCCCTGGGAGTCATAGACGATGTCTTTCAAAACGGACACAGCATTTCCGATCTGGAACTGATTGAATTGAAACGGGCGAAATCCAAGGCTGAACATTCAACCATGAGCTACTCCATCCTTCCAACCCCGTATCCATTTTCCCTCATGATCCATCATGAAACCTTAAAGGACATTTTGCGGCAAAAGGGGGAAGAGTATCCATCCTTCCATTATCGGGCGAATACCGTCTGTAAAAAGATAAATGGTCATACCGTCACCGTCGAAGATCGGGAAACGAAGGCAGAAACGGAGATTCATAGTGACTTCATCATCGGTGCAGAGGGAAGGAGCTCAGTCACCCGTGACTATATGGAAGTGGATGTGAAGGAGAAAAAGTATAATCATCATTTCCTCACGGTCACATTCCCACGGCCAATGGAAATGGTGAAGGGGCGTATCATTTCTACATATCAATCATTTTTAGGATTATTTCCACTTCCGGACAATGAAGTGAGGTCGGTTTATCTTATCCCGGCAGGTGAATACAAAACACTCCGGAAAAAACCGATTTCAGAGTTTCATAAACTCTATATCGAAATGTGCCCGGATCTTGACGGGTATGTGAACCAGATAGAGGATTGGAAGAAAATCCAGCTCATGGTTCCATTGAAATATCATGCTGAGACCTATGTGAGAGATCATTTCGCCCTTATCGGAGACGCCGTCCATACGGTTCATCCCATGGCGGGGGAAGGGATGAATATGGCGATCCAGGATGGAAGCATCCTCGGTGAGCTATTATGTGACATGTATAAAGAGGGGAAATTGAATCCAGCCAATTTGGAATGGTATCCAAAGGTGAGGAAAAAGCGGGTCGCCCACCAAATGCACCTCAGTCACTTATCGGCCCTCGTCTATTCCTATCCTTACCGACCCGTCGGCTGGCTCCGGAATAAAAGCCTGCAGAGGATGGAGAGGGACTCGATATCCCACTACAAACAGATGCTGAACATCTCTGGCCTCGGCATGTGGAGGGAAACCCTATATGACCGGATGATCCAGGGGGGCATGCTCCCGATCAGACATGATTCATTAACAGACGAAGAAAAATCAACGACTACATTTACAGAAAATCAGGACTATCCCTGGAAAGGAAAGGAGGCATTACAATGATTGGAGAAATGGTGAAGGTATGGCGGGCCCGTACCTGGATGAAAAAGAATGTCCCTTTCCTATACAGCTGGCACGCCTATGTGGGCTATGAAATGGACCTGTTCGATCAATTTACAAAGCCTGCTTCCATTCAGGAAGTGGCGCTCTCTCAAAATATCGAAATGGATCTCCTTGAACAATGGGTGGAGGTGGGAATCACCATCAAGCATCTGAAACGGGTGGAGGACGAGAAAGTCACGACAAGAAACAGATGGAAGCTGCCGACTTCCAAGAAAGATCCCCACTCGTCAGGGATCCTGCTGAAAGAAATGATGGAGCTGCATATCCCGGCCCTGTTGTCGTATCCTCAACTACTTCGGAATCAGACGAAACAGCACTTCAATTCGGATGTCCACGGCTCCACCGTAGCGAAAACATCGATTCTATTGGAACGATTCGCTTTTCCAAAGGTGCAGAAGGCGATTAAAAAATACAATGTGGACTCCATACTGGACTTGGGATGCGGTGAAGGAGGATATGTGAAAAGGATAGGGGAGCGTTATCCCGAAAAGAAAATGGTGGGGATCGAGATCCATGAAGCCGTCGCCAAAGCAGCGGAACAATCCCTGCAAGACTTTGAAAATATCGACATCCACTGTGGGGACCTGCATGAATATGAGCCGGAACAGCCCTTCGATATGATCATGGCCAATAATCTTTTTCACTATATCGACCCATCCGAACGTCTGCAATTCTTTGAAAAAGCATCTACATGGCTCGGGTCCGAAGGCTTGTTCTTCGTCTTGACACCGATGCAGAAATCCAAGCATGGAAAGCAATTCTCCAGTGCCTTCAACAGCTTCTTCATGACATTCCAGAACCTGTACCCGATTCCTTCCCAGAAGGAAATGGAGACACTGGCCGGGAAAACTCATTTCAAAGTCGAGTCCGTCGAACCGATCGTGAAAGAAGGCGGATGGTACGCGATGACTTTCAGGAAAAACGGATCCTTGTGAGAAGGGATCCGTTTTTTGTTTGGGGTCTGCTTTCGTTCAGCTGCTGAGTAATGGATGAAAATCAGCAGCTGAATAACGCATGAGCTTCACCTGTCAAAATTCTAAAGAAATTCAGCAGCTGAACCCTCATGGTCACACATTCCTCATAATTATTTTCAAGAAACAGGGTAATCACCCGTCCTTTTAGGGTAAAAATAGAAAAGTAGATCATGAATGTGGAGGAGAGCCGATTGAGTAAACATGAAATATTCGACTGTATCGGAATCGGGATCGGGCCGTACAATTTGAGTTTGGCTGCCCTGATGGAGGAGGGGACCGATCTGAAGGTGAAGTTCTTCGATCAGACCCCGGAGTTTCAGTGGCATCCGGGAATGCTGATCAACCTGACAGATTTGCAGGTGCCGTTCATTGCGGACCTGGTGACGTTTGCCAATCCACAGAGCCGGTACAGTTATTTGAATTATTTACATACCCATAATCGTTTATATAAATTTTTCTTTTTTCAAAAGTTTGAAATGCCGCGTCAGGAATACAATGATTATGCCCGCTGGGTCTCGGCTCAGCTGAGCTCATGTCAATTTCACAGCGAAGTGATCGGGGTAACGGATGTTGGCGACTGTTATAAAGTGGTGGTCGATAACCGGCTGGAAGATGAGCGTGAGGTTTATTATGCGAAGCATATTGTGATGGGAACGGGAAGCAAGCCTCTTATTCTAGAAGGAATGGAAGGGCTGCCGAATGAAGACGTCCATCATACGAGCAAGTATCTGTTTCATAAAAAAACGACGATGGAAGGGGCCGCCATCACGATTGTGGGATCCGGTCAAAGTGCAGCCGAGGTGTTCTTCGATTTATTGAAGGAACAGGAAAATCATTCGTATCAGCTGACATGGCTGACCCGTTCCGAAGGGATCCTGCAGCTTGAATCGTCAAAGCTCGGGCAGGAATTCTTCGCCCCTGACTATGTGGACTATTTCCATGGACTCTCGTATGATAAGCGGATGGAAGCCCTGAAAACCCTTGATCAGCTCAGGAACGGGATCGATCCGGACACCCTCAACAATATTTATAATATACTCTACAACCACTCAGTCAGCGACCGGTCACCCCGCACGACCATCCAGCCCCTGACGGAAGTGAACGAGATCCGGGATGAAGGGGACGGTTACGTATTGAGCTGCCGCCAATGGCAGGAAGATCGCGAATTCACGTATCAAAGCGATAAAGTGATTTTAGCGACAGGGTACAAGCCGAATATTCCTGAGTGGTTCTTCGAAGAGTTCGAAGACAAAATCGTGTGGGAAGATGATAAGAAATTCAAAGTCTCCCGTAATTATCAGCTTCAGTTTAAAGAGAAGCCGGATCGCAATCATCATTTTTACACCGTGACGAATCTGGAGCATTCCCACGGGGCCGGGGCGACGAATCTTGGATTGGCCGTCGACCGGAATATCCATATCATCAACGACATCATGGGGAAAGAAGTGTATGAAGTACAAAGGGATACGATCTTCTCCCAATTCACGATGGGTAATGATGGGTTTTAATCTTTGTGTGCCGGGTAAAGTATAAGTGTGATAAGAAATCAAACAATAATAGGAGTGTTATATTTTATGGCTAAGATTGCAACATTAATTACAGACATGTTTGAAGACGTAGAATTTACAGATCCTGAAAAAGCATTTAAAGAAGCAGGCCACGAAGTCGTGACGATTGAGAAGGAAAAAGGAAAATCAGTCAAAGGCAAACAGGGCGATGCAACGGTGAAGATCGATGAAAGCATCGATGACGTCAATCCTGCAGACTTTGATGCCTTATTATTACCAGGCGGATTTTCTCCGGACCAGCTCCGCGCAGATGACCGTTTCGTGACATTCACCAAGCATTTCATGGATGAGAAAAAGCCGGTATTCGCGATTTGCCACGGGCCACAATTACTTATTACGGCAAAAGCACTGGAAGGACGAAAAGCAACGGGCTTCAAGTCCATCAAAGTGGATATGGAATACGCAGGCGTGACATACCAAGATAAAGAAGTCGTCGTGTGCGGCAATCAGCTTGTAACAAGCAGGACACCTGATGATATCCCGGCATTCAACCGTGAATCACTGGCGCTTCTTTCTAAATAAGACAAGTAAATGAAAGGGGACATTCCCCAAGGTATTTTGTACCTTTGTGGGAATGTCCCCTTTTTCAATTTACTGTTCACGCTTTCCTTCGAAGGTTACCCATTTCTTCAATGATGGCGTTCATCTCGCTCGGGCTGAAATGATCCTTGCGATTCACCATGACATAAAGGTCGTGGAGATCTTCATACATTTCTTCATTGAAATCTTCAGGCTTGACCGCACCTGCATTGACCATTCTCAATTTTTCTTTAATCGCTGTAACCATGAATTCGATGTTTTCTGCTGTGTTTTGTGATAAATCCATCTCCGAATCGTCCTTTCTGACGTGCAATGTAGTACATTTATCTTTCCATGATTCCATCATCCTGTCAATAAGGCATGGATAGAAGAGGATTTTTTTCAGAGAATGTTTTACACTATAAAGGAATGGGAAATGAGTAGATAAGCTAATTCGTGAGAAAAAATATGATGTAGTGGAATCCGGCTGCAGCCGATTGCTGAATAAAAAAAGACAATCATTTGAAGGAGGGTAATACATATGGGAAGAAATAAGTTTTACAAAGGGGTCATGCTTGGTGCTGTTGCAGGGGGGCTTCTGTCTCTATTGGACAGATCGACACGTCAGGAAGTGGGCTCCACTTTAAAGAACAGTGGACAGTATATCTCCACCTATTCAAAAAATCCTCAGAGATTGCTTGAGACATCGAAGGAAGTGTATGAGAAACTGCGCATGACGGCGGATCAGGTCTCGAGGGACATTCACTTCATAAGTGAAAAGGTAGATGAAATCAAAGGGATGACCCCTCAGGTGAAAGAGATCATCGAGGAGACGAAAGAAACGTTTGAAGACTCATCAGAAGCGTATAAAGATACATTCTCAGGTCAAGAACCATCGAATGAACTAACTGCTCAGGATGAAGAGAGCCAACCGATTGCTTCTTCATTTAAGGGGTATTAACGAAATGAGGTGAAAGCATGTCGGATGAGACGGTCAAAGGAGAATGGAAAGGATTTTCGAAAAGTCTTTTCGCCAACATCAGTGCGAATGACGTAACGGGCCTTGCTGCGCAAATTGCCTATTACTTTCTTTTATCGCTCTTCCCACTGCTGATTTTTGTCGTCACACTCCTTCCATATCTGCCCGTTAATCAGGGGGATATTCTCGGATTGGTGAGGGATTTTGCACCCGGTGAAACGATGTCGATGATCGAGGAAACACTGCAGGACGTCATGTCCAACCGCAATTCCGGATTGCTGTCCGTCAGTATCATCGCCACGATTTGGTCGGCATCCAATGGGATGAATGCCATAGTGAAGAGCTTGAACCGGGCATATGATGTCGAGGAAACCAGGTCGTTCATCGCCACGCGCCTGATGTCCATTCTGTTGACATTCGCCATGATCCTGGTATTTGTCATCGCTCTCCTGCTTCCCGTATTCGGAAAACAGATTGGTCTTTTCCTATTTTCTCAATTCGGGTTTTCAGATCAATTTTTAACGATATGGAACGGGATACGTTGGGCCATCACGCCCATCATCCTCTTTATCATTTTCGTCGGATTGTATTATTTCGCTCCAAGTAAAAGGATCAAATGTTTAAGTGCGTTTCCGGGAGCGATCTTTGCGACGCTTGGTTGGGTACTTGCATCCTTGGCCTTTTCGTATTATGTAGGGAGTTATGGGAATTATTCCGCCACATACGGCAGCATCGGTGGGATCATCGTCCTCATGATCTGGTTCTACTTAACGGGGATCATCATCATGATCGGTGGAGAAATCAATGCACTCGTCACGATTAAAGACAAAGATTCGTGTTAAAATAGGGGAAATCATCCCCCGGACATAGTAAAGGTTGAAGTAGGGGAAGATTCTATTAAACATTCGTGTTTAAGGGGTCTTCTTTTTTTATGTGATAGAGAAAGCGAGGTGGGGAATATGTTGATTGCTGCAATGGTCGAACGGCTCGGCATCATCGTGACGATTGCCTTTGTGATGACGAGGATCAGCTTCTTTCGGCATCTGATTGAAAAACGGACCCACGTGAAGAAATCCCAGACAGTCCTTCTGATCCTGCTGTTTGGTTTCTTCGGGATCGTTGGTACATATACAGGATTGATCGTGAATCCGTTTCAGGAAGAATATACGAAATGGCAGTGGCATCTTCAACAGAATGAAGCGATTGCGAACTCTCGGGTCATCGGCGTTGTGGTGGCAGGACTCCTCGGTGGTCCCTGGATCGGTCTCGGGGCCGGACTGGTGGCGGGTGTCCACCGGTTTTTCCTTGGCGGATTTACAGCCTTTTCATGCGGGATCTCGACGGTGCTTGCAGGTCTATTGGCAGGATGGATCGGCAAGCGGGAAAAGAAAAACAGGCTCGTTTCTCCGCAAAAGGCATTTCTTGTCGGCTTTATTGCAGAGGGGATGCAGATGCTTCTCATCCTGTTATTGTCGAAGCCATTTGACGATGCTTACCTGCTCGTGTCTGATATCGGCTGGCCGATGATTCTCGCTAATGGTGTCGGGACCGGGATTTTCCTGCTTATCATCAAAAGTGTATTTCAAGAAGAGGAACGGATGGGGGCTGCTCAGTCACAGAAAGCACTGCGCCTGGCAGACAGCACGGTGCAATACATGCGAAAAGGATTGAATGCATCGTCAGCCCGGGCAACATGTGAAATCCTCATGAGGGATGTCAATGCCCTGGCGGTTTCCATCACGAATACATCCCATATCCTCGCTCATGTCGGACTTGCCTCTGATCATCACCATGAAGGGCGGCCGATCCAAACGGAAGCGACGAAGCGGGTCATCGAAACCGGTGAGCTCATGAAGGTGGGACGGGAGGATATCCAGTGTGACAGGAGCGGATGTCCATTAGGAGCGGCCATCATGGCCCCGCTATTAAAAGGGGATGACATCGTCGGGACCCTTAAATTCTATTTTCATTCCGAAAAGGAAATCTCACCGATATTGATGGAGCTGACAAAAGGGATTGCGACACTTCTCAGCCATCAGCTGGAGCTTGCTGAAATCGATACCCATAAGGAGCTCGCGAAGGAGTCCGAGGTAAAGGCGCTCCAGGCTCAGATCAACCCTCATTTTCTGTTCAATACGATCAATGTCATTGTGTCATTGACCCGGATCAATCCCGATAAGGCCAGGACACTGCTCATTTCCCTTTCCCAATTCGTCCGCCAGAATCTGACGGGGAGCACGAAATCGACGTCCACTCTCAAAGAAGAAGGACAGCATGTGAAAGCATACCTGGCCATTGAAGAAGCACGATTCTTTGACCGGCTGAAGGTCGAGTATGAAATCGATGAAGATGCGTTACAGGCGAAAGTCCCGTCCATCACCCTTCAGCCCCTGGTGGAAAATGCAATAAAACATGGGATGAAAAAGGTAGAAGAAGGGTTTGTGTTAACGATCTCCATAAGGAAAGAAGGAGAGAAAGTGACCGTCAGCGTGACGGATAATGGATGTGGCATCGCTGAAGACAGACTGAGTAAGCTATTATCGGAGCCCGTGGAATCAGAGGCAGGCACAGGGATCGGCCTATACAATGTGAACAAACGCCTGGAAATGATGATGGGAAAAGAAGCAGGGCTGAAGATCTCATCTGCAAAGGGAAGCGGGACCACCGTTGCCTTTACGTTAAGGAGTGAAAAGGAATGAAAATCGCGATCATCGATGATGAACCATACAGCAGGGAGGAAATGAAGCATCTCCTCGGCAGTTATCCCTGGGCAGAGGTGGTCGGGGAAGCAAGCTCAGCCGAAAAGGGCCTCGAAATCATACTGACGAAAGAGCCTGACGTCCTGTTCCTCGACATCGAAATGCCCGGCATGAGCGGAGTGGATCTCGCCGAGGCCCTTCAGAACATGAAGCATAAGCCGGAAATCGTCTTCGCCACGGCGTATCCTGACTATGCCCTTAAAGCGTTCAGGGTCGAGGCTGTCGATTACCTGCTGAAGCCTTTTGAAGAGGATCAGCTTGCCCAAACGATGGAGAGACTGAAGTCATTAGTAAAGGTCGGACCCCGTGAAAATCCATCCCTCGGAAAACTGGCCGTCCATGATGAGGATAAGATTGTATTCGTCAAACCGGAGGATATTCTCTATATTTTCAGGGAAGAGCGGGAAACATTCATCTGTACGGAAAAAAAGAAATACACGTGCAGGCTGCCAATCAAGGAACTGGAAGCCAAACTCAGCACCTATCCGTTCTTCCGCGTCCACAAAAGCTATCTCGTTCAACTCCCCTTTGTGGAAGAGTTGATTCCATGGGGGAGCGGCGTATACCAGTTGAAGGTTCATGGGGCTGATGAGGCGATTCCGGTGAGCCGGAATTATGTGAAGGAATTACGGGAGCGATTGGAGTTGTAGTGTAGTGGCGTGTACCTGGTACAATCGGAGGGATTTCTACCAGGTACATTTTTTGATTTTTGTACCAGGTACAAATTGGTTGATGGGTGCCAGGTACAAATCGAGCATTCGGTGCCAGGCACCCATCCATTCCACCATGCACAATAATCCCCTCCCAGAACATCTCAACCCCAATTTTCGACATCTTAAACAGAATGTGACGAAAATGTGAATATGGTTGCTATAATGAAAGCGTATTCATAACTGAACGAAAGGGGATCATATTCATGGTCACATTCCTGGTCTCGATTGTTGTCTTAATTATTGGTTACTTCACATATGGAAAATTGATTGAAAAGATTTTTGGAGTGAATGAAAGTCGTTCCACCCCTGCTTATGCAAAAGCGGATGGAGTGGATTATGTTCCGATGAAAACTGGTAAGAACTCCATGATCCAGCTGTTGAATATCGCTGGTGTCGGCCCGATCTTCGGTCCGATCATGGGAGCTTTATACGGACCGGTTGCTTTCCTTTGGATTGTACTTGGGGCGATTTTCGCCGGAGCGGTTCATGATTACCTGACGGGGATGATTTCAATCCGTAACGGAGGGGCTCATTTACCGGAGCTTGCAGGACGTTTCCTTGGTAAAACGATGAAGCATGTGGTTAACGCATTCTCGATTCTGTTACTTGTATTGGTAGGGACGGTGTTCGTTACGGCACCTGCAGCCCTGATTGCGAATCTGACTCCGGCATGGATTTCACTTGGTGTCATCATTGCAGCGATCTTCATTTACTATATTGTCGCAACGCTACTGCCAATTGATAAAATCATCGGTAAAGTGTATCCGCTGTTCGGGGCACTGCTTCTGATCAGTGCGGTAGGTATCGGAGCAGGATTGGTCATTACGGGAGCAGATATTCCTGAGGTTTCCCTAACAAATATGCATCCTGATTCAGTCGCTATCTTTCCTTTATTATTCCTGACGATTTCGTGTGGGGCCCTTTCAGGCTTCCACGCAACACAGTCACCGATCATCTCAAGAACGACTCAAAACGAGAAGAACGGACGCAAGATTTTCTACGGCATGATGATTTTAGAAGCGATCATCGCGATGATCTGGGCAGCAGCTGCCATGAGCCTGTTCGAGCCTGGTGAACTGAATGCGATCTTGAAAGACGGAGGACCTGCTGCAGTCGTGAGCGAAGTGTCTGTTCTGATGCTTGGTTCCATCGGCGGAACCCTTGCCATCCTTGGAGTCATCGTTCTTCCGATCACTTCCGGTGATACATCATTCCGGAGTGCACGTATGATCATTGCCGATTACATCAAGGTCGGACAAGTGAAAATGTCCAGTCGCCTTTGGATTGCCGTTCCACTGTTCGTGATTTCAGTCGTATTGACACGCATGGACTTCAATCTCTTATGGAGATACTTCTCATGGGCAAACCAATCGACGGCGATGATTGCTCTTTGGGTAGGCGCCATGTACCTGGCCTTGCAAAAGAAACCACACTGGGTCGCAACGATCCCGGCCATCTTTATGACGATGGTGACGTTCACGTATATCCTGAACGCTCCGATCGGATTCGGGCTTTCCATGGGCACAGCCTATATGGGAGCTGCCGTCATAACGATTGTGTCAATCCTTGCCTTTATCTACACATTAAGAAAGCGCTTAAACGATGGTACTGTCATACAGGTCGACGAAGACGTGCCGCAGCCAGCAGCGTAAATGGAGAGTTTTCCGGTTATTACCGGGAAACTCTTTTCTTTTTTTGTACAAAATAATAAGGATTCACAAACTATGTCTTAGGAGTGATTCAGCATGACAAAGAAAACGAAAAAAGACGGCGGTACAAAGCAAAACGGGAAACACACACCGAAACAAAAAACATCCGGTTCTGCAAACGGACAGAATGGATACCACTAGAAACCATTAAGCCAATCCTTCAGGGGGTTGGCTATTTTATTTGTCAGGCAGATGTCTTTATTCGGGTGGATGTATTATAATGGAGGTAGTTTCAAAAATTTAGTAGTCTCAAAAAGGAGATCCCATTATGTCGAATACTAATGATCAACAAATACAGCCAGAAAAGAAAAAAATCAGCCTTCAGGAAGCGATGAAGCAACAGCTTGCAAAGAAGAAAGAAGCACAGGCAGGCGGCAAGCAGGCAACAGGCGGTCTTGCATCCAACCAACGCATGCAAAGTCAGCAAACGAAGAAACCAAGCAATACCCGCCGGAAGATGGGTAGCTAATTGGGGAGAGGAGCGCTCTTGTGGAGTGCTCTTTTTTTGAAGCTGATTATGTGATTTTCATTTACTTTCCATCCCAACCATGCTACCATAGTAAAAATTTCAAAAAAATGCCATGAAGAGAAGAGTAGATATCAAGACTTCTTTAAAGAGAGCTCCGGCAGCTGAAAAGGGGCAGGAAGGACGATATTGAACCAAGACTCTGAGCAGCGCATCGGAACCGGAAGCGGGGATGGTGTGACGGGAGCTCCCGTTACGGAGCTAGGGTATACGCCGAAGGGCCGTACCCGAAAAGGCCGGTATGGTGACATGCTGGTGAACTGGGGTGGCACCGCGATATAGAATCTCGCCCCCAAGACCAACGTCTTGGGGGTGGGATTTTTTTGTTTTACACAAATCGCGGGGAGGAATAGTGGATGAAAAAGTGGAAGGATCCTTTGTTGCTTTTATCGGGTATCGGGATTTCGAGTATCGGGGGTTGGATTTATCTGATTGCCCTGAATTTGATTGTATTGGATGAGTGGGGATCGCCTGTGGCGGTGGTGATGTTGTATGTGTTGAAGCCACTTGCGGCGCTAATCACGAACGGTTGGGCGGGGAGTTTGATTGACCGGGTCAATAAGCGGAATCTGATGGCGGCCCTGGACTTTTTCAGAGCGGTTTTAATCGCGATGCTGCCTTTCGTTTCAGCGGAGTGGTGGATGTACGCCGTTGTGCTTTTCATCAACATGGGGAGTGCCGTCTTTTATCCGGCGTCGATGGCGTATATCACGACCTTGATTCCGAGTGGGAACAGGCAGCGGTTTAATGCTCTTCGGGGGCTGATCGGGTCAGGGGCGTTTCTGATCGGACCCGGGGTGGCCGGTCTGATGTTCTTGATGGGGACGCCGACTTTTGCCCTTTATATAAATGCCCTGGCCCTCTTGTTATCGGGAGTGATCACTCTCTTTTTGCCGAAGCTTGCGGATGGGGATCCGGCTCACATAAGCGGTATCAACTGGGAGATGGTCAAGGGTGATTGGCGAGTCGTATGGGGGTTCAGCAAGAAAGCTTCGTATGTGATGATCCTGTACGTATTGTTCACCTGCATGCTCGTCATGACCGCGGTGATTGATTCCCTTGAAGCCGCTTTTTCTAAAGATGTGCTGCATCTCTCTAATAGCACCTACGGATATCTGGTGAGCATTGCAGGGGGAGGATTTGTACTGGGATCTCTCCTGAATGCGGCGTTTTCTCATAAGTTTCATCATATGCACCTCATGGGTGTCGGCTCTGTCATCGTCTCTATTGGATATATCGTGTATGCATTTTCACACGGGTTCTTGACGATTGCGATTGGATTCGCTCTTTTATCCTTTGCCCTGGCCTTTGCAACAACAGGGTTCGAGACGTTTTATCAAGAACATATCCCCGTTGAAATCATGGGTCGGGTAGGGAGCCTGTATGGATTGCTTGAAGGGGTCCTTGTCATCTTGCTGACGGTTCTGATCGGACTGGGGGCAGAGGTGGTGTCGATTCGGGCTGCCGTCGCTGGAGGTTCGATCGTCATGCTTGGGGTCACCCTGGTTCTATGGGGAGCAATGAGGAAGAATTCTTGGAAAAAACAGTTAAATTATAATTCAGAATGTTATAATAAATAAAAACGCACTCATGAAGGAGGTTCGCGGATGAAGATGACGGTGGATCAATATTGGGATAAATGGGAAGAGCTGATGAGTCGGGAAGAAGCGAGCTTTGAGAAATGGGATGGGTTGGAGGATCTGTTGTTCATCGCCCAAAAAGAAGGGGATCTTTATAAGGAATTCTGCTGTCGGTTCGGAATCATGAGGACCGTCAACTATCTTGGGGAGTATGAGGAATTATTCGATCATTTCGAGTGGTGCAACGGTTTCTTTTTAGATAATGAAGAGAACTTGGAGGATTGGGTGGAAAGCTTCCTCTGGATCTATAAATGGATGGCGGAGCATTTGGTAAAGATGCCGGGCATTGAGATGGAGCTCCTGGATGCTTTTTTCAATGACTTCGAGGAAGCGTATGACCGCTACGGATACAGTCTGCGCCCTTATTATCAGCATCAGCATAAACGAGCTTTGAAGACTGGGGAAGCAGAGGACGCTCACGCCTATTATCATGAATGGCTCGCCGCAGAGCGGGATTCCCTGGCGGATTGTGAAGCGTGTGAATATCAGACACAGCTTGAGTATTTCTATTTTACCGGGGAAAAGGAGAAGGCGGCTCCCATCGAGAAGCTGTTATTATCCAAAGAAGTGTGCTGCGGGGAAATTCCGCATCTTACGTACAGTAAGCTCCTCCTTCCTTATTATGAGGACGGACGGGTGGAGCAAGCCGTACGTTACCAATCCGAGGGATACTTTTTCATTTACGATAAACCCCACTTTCTCATTGAGGCATCCGAGCATATCCGGTTTCTTGCTTTAACGGAACCTCTCAGGGGCATCAAGGTATTGGAGCGCCACATCGAGTATGCCGACAGCGGGAAAGACCCGTATGGGATGTTCTATTTTTATATGAGCGCAATCGTTCTCCACCGGAAGCTCCTGGAAGCGGGGCATCGCCCGGGATTTGCGGTGGATGTGATGAGTGAAGTGGCCGAGGAGATTGCGGGGGATTTTGATGCAAGGAATGGGAATGATTTCTTTGAGCGGGAGATGGAGAGATTCTATTCCCTCTAACAGATATTGACACTCCCATGGAATCTCTATATAATCATCTAAAATAACTGAAACATTGAAGAGGACCAGTAAAGGGATCTTGTCTTTTAAAGAGAGGGAGCGGTTTGGTGAAAAGCTCTCATGGATGAACCTTTGAACCTGCCTCCCAGTTCTGTATCGAATGAAGATATCAGCGGTCCGAAACCGTTATCATGGAATGAGTGTAAAGCTTTGCTTTGAATCAGGGTGGTACCGCCAGAAATGGTCCCTGATGAGAAGCAGGGCTTTTTTTGTTACCGTCGGGCGGTTCGTTTATATATGTGGGATTTCGCTGAAAAAATGAAAATTCCGCTGATAAAACCAATCCAACTAAAAAATGAGGTGCTCTCAAATGGCTAAAGAATTTGTAAAAGATGTAACGGGCATGGATGAAGACTTTGCCCAGTGGTACACCGATGTCGTGACGAAGGCGGAGCTGATCGACTACTCCAGCGTCCGGGGCTCGATGATCATCAGACCGTACGGATATGCAATCTGGGAAAACATCAAGGATGCCCTTGATGCGAAAATCAAGGAAACCGGGCATGAAAATGTGTATATGCCCCTTTTCATACCGGAAAGCCTGCTGCAAAAAGAGAAGGATCATATCGAAGGATTCGCTCCGGAAGTCGCATGGGTGACCCATGGCGGTGATGAGGAGTTAGCGGAACGGCTATGCGTGCGTCCGACGTCAGAAGTGTTATTCGGTGAGCATTACAAAAATATCATCCATTCCTACCGGGATCTGCCGAAGCTCTACAACCAGTGGGCGAATGTGGTCCGCTGGGAAAAGACGACCCGTCCGTTCCTCCGAACGCTTGAGTTCCTGTGGCAGGAAGGCCATACGTGCCACGAGACCGATCAGGATGCCCATGATGAAACGGTTAAGATGCTCGAAGTGTACGCAGAGCTTTGTGAAGAGATGCTGGCGATTCCTGTCATCAAAGGTCAAAAAACAGAGAAAGAGAAATTTGCCGGTGCGAAATATACGTACACGATCGAGAGTCTGATGCATGACGGGAAAGCGTTGCAATCAGGAACGTCTCACCATCTCGGGGATGGATTTGCAAAATCATTCGGCATCCAGTTCACGGACCGTGACGGCAAGCTTCAATATGTACAGCAAACATCATGGGGACTCACCACACGCATCATCGGGGCCATGATCATGGTACACGGGGACGACCGGGGACTTGTCGTGCCGCCACGGATTGCTCCGACCCAGCTGATGATTGTGCCGATTGCCCAGCATAAAGAAGGTGTCCTTGATTTTGCCTATAATCTGAAGACGCAGCTTGCGGGTGTCGCCCGCGTAGGGATTGACGCCAGTGACAAAAAGCCGGGCTGGAAGTTCAATGAATATGAAATGAAGGGGATCCCACTCCGCCTGGAAGTCGGTCCACGGGATATCGAGAACGGGCAGGTGATTCTGGCGAGACGTGATACCGGGGAGAAAATCACGGTGACGATGGAAGAGCTGGAAGGGAAAGTCGCCGCGCTTCTCGTAGACATCCAGAGCAATCTATTGGAAAAAGCGAGAGAACACCGCGAAGATAAAACGACGATCGCCAAAACGTTTGAAGAGTTCAAAACGACAGTGAATGAAAAAGGTGGGTTCATCAAAGCGATGTGGTGCGGAGATCGTGCCTGTGAAGATAAAATCAAGGAAGAAACAAGTGCCACATCACGATGCATGCCGTTTGAACAGGAGCAGGTGTCCGATACGTGCGTGTGCTGTGAAAAGGATGCCAAACAGTTGGTCTACTGGGCGAAGGCGTATTGAGTTCCACCTGACAGGGGACTTTCGCACCTTTCCGGACTTTTTCTGACTAAAGTCTTCTTTTTTCTATGTTTACTTAATAAATATAGGTAAAGGAGGCGTCGATTAATATGGATGTGGGACTCATCGTCATTTTTTTCATGGTATTCGTGGTAATCAGCCTATGGATCGTGCATTCCAAGCTCAACCGGATCACCGAGCATGTTCAGCAGCTTGATGAGGAGTATTTATCCGATGAGGAAATCGAGAAGGAATTAGAGGAAGAATGGAATAATGAGAAATAACGAAGAAGGCGTTTCTCCGTAGAGAGGCGCCTTCCGTTTTTATAAAAAGGCTCTTTTCGCATACTTTGTTGTTAAGGAAGCGAGTGGTGGTTGATTTCCGCTGCAGGTGCTCGCTTTCCGCGGGGCGTGAGTTGAGCCTCCTCGGGCTTTGCCCTGTGGGGTCTCAACTTTCCCGCTATTCCCGCCGGAGTCGAGCACCTTCCGCTCCAATCAACTTTACGGGGATAAAGGACTAATCTACTAGCATACACGTCGAAAAAACACCTTTTCACAGTGTGGAGTGACCAATTGTAGCTGATAGTAAGATGCAAATTCATTCATTATTCTCTACTCAGCTCTGTCACGGTATCTCTTCAAGATGGTGATGGGAACGGCGTAGACTCCTGCGGAAAAACGGGCGTGCCGAGACCCCGGAAGCGAAAGCTGAGGAGGCTTGGCCGTTCGTCCGCCGGAAAGCGAAGCCGTTCCCATCACCATCTATCGCACTCACACATAGACAGAGCCTTGGAGTTCCTATGTAAGAAAACAACAATTCTGAGAAAAGAACTACCAATCTACTTAGGTGGTTGGTACTATTAACGTAATACATATAAAGGAGGGCGCAGAGGATGAAGCATAAGGACTTAACGATCGAAACAGCACGGTTGGTGATCAGGCCCTTCGTGAATCAGGATTATGAAAACTGGTTGAGGGAACATCTGAACAGGCTCCCGTCACAGCATAAATATGATGTCGGCTATCAGGATATGAGCGAGTGCACGGAGTTCTGGTTCAGGGAGATGCTTGAAAAGCATGACGAAATGATCGAGGGGGATCAGGTGTATATCCTCGGGATCTTCCTGAAAGAAAATGGCGCCAACATCGGGACGATCGATTTCTCGACGCTGATGCGGTACAACTTTAACTGGGGAAGGGCGGGCTATACGGTGCATAATCGTTACTGGAACCGTGGTTACGGGAAGGAAGCGATGAAGGCAGCCCTTCAGCTCGCATTTGTGAAATTGAATTTTCACCGCATCGAAGCTCATATCAATCTGGATAATACGCCTTCCATCCGTCTTGCGGAAGCCGTGGGCATGGAGTATGAGTGCACACGAAAAGGGTTCATTTATGAGTTTGGGGAGTGGACGGATAATCTGGTGTATTATGTGAATGCGGGAGAATAGAAAAAGGCCGGAATCAGCTGATTCCGGCCTTTCGTTTATGGTTGTAATCCTTCGATCGTCATCTCTTTTACAGGGAGGAAGGCTTCTCCTGTATCCATATACGTGACGTTGACCTTATCATTTTCCTTCAAGTAGATGGCAAGTAAGCTGTTTTCGGAAGAAACGATATAATTTTTTCCGTTATCCAAGAGGAAGGAAACGACGGTGTAGTCCCCGGATTTTTCTTTGTAGACCCGGACGACCGTACCATTTGCTTGCTTCTCCTCGGCTTTCGAGCTGCCGTCGACGCTTCCGCCGCCGCGTTGCAGGGCGGTTTTATAAGCTTTCAATGCCTGATTTGGAGTGTTCGCATAAGCTGAGATTTCAGGGTTGGCGGCTGATACGATGAAGTAGTTCTGTAAGAAACCATTCGCATCAAGGACCGGAGTCAGCCAGCTTGCTTCACCGTAGAAGTTATAGAGCACAGGCATTTCGCCGTCCCATTTCTTCTCGATGAATTTCTTCTGGATGATCTGCAGGGCACCTTGTGAATCCATGTACGATTCTTCAAGATTTCCTGTGTAGAATGTCGCTTCACCCGTTCTTGAATTGGTCAGGGAGTACCCCAGCATGGAATCGACGCCTTCTTTTGGCGATGTGAAATCGGTGAAGTAGTACATGTCACCATTTTCGTCAAAAATAGGGCTCACGTTCGCTTCCGTTCCTTCATCAGATGGCAGTTTCACATCCGATTTACCGAAGCGGCTGTTCCAGAAACCTTTCACATAGTTACCGAAATAGCTGTTCTGAAGGCTGACCGTTTCAGGAGAAACCGCGCCGTCGATGAACGCCGGTACATCTTTGATTGCATAGGACTTCGTTTTACCGTTCTCGGGGTCGACCATGACGATTCCTTTTACATCGAAACCGTTACGGGCAGAGATGAAGTTTCCGTACGTCTGGATATAGAACGGTTTACCATCATCATCGATTTCAAGCTGGACGTCCCCGTTGAAGATTTCCTTCGGATAGTTCAAGCGGATATGACGCTCCACTTTTTTATTGAAGTACGAAGAAGGTGTGTACACCATTTCTTCTTTGATGAATTTAGGGTTGGCGTTTGAATCCGTGGCACTCAGCTTGAAGTAACCGGGTGTCGAATCCCCTTTGAACCATTTAAAGAAGCCGGAGAATTCGACAGGTGCGATGTAGACATACTCACCGTCCACCTTCTGGATCTGCAGGTTGCCGAGCTCATAATAGCTTGTATTCGGAACCTGGCCGAACGCTTTCTTCATTTTGTTACGGGCGAATTGTGGAGGGACGCTTGCAGGCGTTTCCTTTTCGTCAAAAGCCTCGATCTCTGTTTTGACATCCATTTTCGCCGATTCGAATTTTTCATCGGCATTGAAGACGAACGCTGTCAGGAAGTAGGCACCGACGAAGATGCTCGCCAGGAACAGAATTCCTTTTATCATCCGTTCTTTCCCTGTGGCAAATGCTGCCCCGAAACCGGAGGCGATGATCAGGAGGATCCATATGCTCGTGAAATTCTGATCGAGATTCGATAGATAATAGAATAGGAATACCACAACGGTCGTGATGAGTAATGTGGCTCCAAATAGTGCAGGGAAGGATGGATATCCCTCTTTTTTATGTTGTTTTTTCATGACGGCCATCGGTACGAGCAATAAGGCCATGACCAAACCGACAATCAATGAAAATAGTAAGATGTTTCCCATAGTGTTCCCCTTTCAAGGTTGTGATTCTGTTTATAGTGTATATACGGATGAGGGGGCGGGGAGGTTTCATTTGTTTTTGCCGCATACCCAACCCACTCATCATCCGTTATAATAGGAAGAAGTAACCACTCAGGAGGAAAGTATGGATATATTTGATATAGCGAAGCTAGCCGGGGTGTCGAGGAAAACGGTGCAGCGGGTGTTGAATGATTCGCCCCAGGTACGGACCGAAACCCGGGAGCGGATCTTGAAGATCATGGAGGAGCATCAGTATCAACCGAATGTGTCAGCGCGGAGACTGGTGAAGAAGAAGACCCATACGATCGGGCTGTTCATCATTCAGGACCCTGGTAAGGATCGGATCTATTCCGACGATCTTTTTTACAGCGTGGTGATCGGGGCGGTGATCAATGCCTGTTCTCTTCGGGGGTATAAGGTGCTCGTGACGATGGCGGAGGTGGATAATCCGTCTCCCGTGTTGAAGCTTTACCGGGAAAAAAGCATCGATGCAGGAATCATCATCAGCTGGAGCAGCGTCCAGTCGATCGTCGATGAAATCCTTTCCGCCAACTTTTTGGTCGGGGTTTTCGATCAGAACAACTTGACCCATCGTACTTCTTCCATCCCCATGCCTGTATTGGAAAATGAAGCGAGTGCCATGGAGGCGACCCGTCACCTGCTTCAGCTTGGGCATGAAGAAATCGGCATCATTACGGGGGACCAAGATAATCCTGCAGCGGTGGAGCGACTAAATGGCTACCAAAAGGCATTGAAAGAAGCAGGGATCAGAGTGAAGCCGGAGTACATCTATACGGGCAGGTTTGTGGAAGAGTCGGGAAGGGACGCCGTCCATCATTGGATCCGGCAGGGGGATCTTCCTTCCGCTATTTTCTGCTCCAATGATCATATCGCTTTCGGGGCCCTCAAGGCATTGAAGGAAGCGGGCCGGGATGTACCAAGGGACGTTTCACTCATCGGTTTTGATAATATTTTGCTGACAGAATACACATCGCCTGCCCTTTCGACCATGAACGTTCCGAGAGTGGAGATGGCGGTAGCGTTAGTGGAGGAGCTGATACAAAGGGTTGAAGGGGAGCCATATGAAACGATGAGTCCTTTTCAAGCTACTTTGGTGATCAGGAATTCTTGCTTAGAGAAAAAAGCCTGATTCCCTTAGGGGCGGGCTTTTTCTATTGAAAGGGAAATCATTATGGTAGAAAAATGTTGTCAAACGATCGTGGTGGTTTTATAGTTATATACAAATGTCCCACGTGAGACATAAATGAAAACAGGAGGAGTTCACATGTTAAAAAAAGCAGTCACTTCGTTTACCGCTGCATGTCTCATCATGACTCTGCCACCCGCGAACATAGGTAGTGCCGCCCCACAAAAAGACAAACCTTTTCACCTCAAAGATTCAACCTTAAAAGATAGAACGATAGAAGGCGACCTCGTGATCACACCGGCTGCCGGAAAGGATATCACCCTTGAAAACGTGACGGTAGAAGGGAAGACGCTGATCAAGGGAGATGCACCCGATACACTTCAATTGACAGATTCCGAGTTGAAGAGCCTTTCAGTTAAAGGACCTGGTCATTTGTCGACGATCACGGTTTCCGGGGATTCGGTCGTTGAACAAACCTTCCTCGAAGGAAATGTGTTATTGGAAGAAAACGAGATTACGTCCGAAGGATTTCAAGACGTTACGGTCTCGGCATCAAATGTGAAAACGAAAAACGCCGATTTGAAAGGTGAATTCGATACAGTTTCCACGACAGGGAAAAAAGGAGAAGCAGAACTGGAGCTTGACGGCATTGCCGATCGGTTAGAATTGAACACGCTTTCAAATGTCTCCCTTACGCCTGATGGGATGGTGAAGGAGCTCCTCGTTTCGAAAGCAGGGAAAGGGTCGGCCATCGATGGAGAAGGTTCCATCGAAAAAGCCACGCTGGAAGGCGCCATCGTTTGGAATGGAAAAGAAACAAGTGAAGCCTCTTCTATTGTCACGCCATGGACCCTTGTGTGGAATGATGAATTCAATGAGGATGAGATCGATCGCGACAAGTGGACGTTCGATATCGGCAACGGATATACCGATGCGAACGGTACCTTCATTTCAGGATGGGGAAATAATGAAAAGCAATACTACACGGACCGTCCTGAAAATGCGAGGACTGAAGACGGGAAGCTTCTGATTACGGCTAAAAAAGAAAACTATCAAGGATACGGCTATACGTCCTCCCGTTTAAAGACGAAGGGCCTGTTTTCCAAGACGTATGGAAAATTTGAGATGAAGGCCTCCCTTCCGGTTGGAAAGGGATATTGGCCGGCTTTCTGGATGCTTCCGGAAGATGACCGGTATGGCGGATGGGCTGCTTCCGGTGAGATTGATATTTTAGAAGCACAGGGCAGCAATCCGGGTGAAGCAATCGGGACGCTTCATTACGGGGAATCGTGGCCGAATAATAAATACACCGGTGATCACTATAGCTTTGAAGATGGATCGACGATTGCCGACGAGCATGTGTACTCCGTTGAATGGGAGCCGGGGGAAATCCGCTGGTATGTGGATGGGAAACTCCGCCAGACCCAGAACAATTGGTACAGCAAAGGGACCGGCAACGCTGCCAACTTCACGTACCCTGCGCCGTTTGATCAATCTTTCCATATGCTGTTGAATCTTGCGATAGGCGGAAACTTCGACGGTGAACCGACGGAAGAGACGATGTTCCCTCAATCCATGGATGTGGATTATGTACGTGTGTATGACTTGACGGGAAGACCGTATCAAACGCCGGAACTGCCGGAATTTGAACAAGCTCCATTGCCTGACGATGCGAAGCAGCCACTCGAAGACGGAAATCTCATGTACAATACCGGATTTGATGGGGAATGGGAAGACGTTGACGGGATTCCGGGAGTGGAAAATACGGATTACTGGTACTTCTTGACCGTCCCTGACTTCGGCGGGAAAGCCAATGTCTCCCTTGATCAGATCGAGGGAAGGAATTTTGCCAAAGTGGATGTGGAAGAACCGGGAAGCCAGCCTTATTCCGTTCAGCTCATCCAGGACGTATCACTCGGGAAGGGCCGTTACTACCGGGTATCCTTCGATGCAAAATCGACGGGATCACGGAAGGTCAATGTAAAAGTCGGCGGGGGTGAAGCCAGGGGATACAGTGCCTATTCAAACAGTGAATCTTTTTCACTGAAAGATGGGGTGGAATCCTATGAAATGGTCTTCCAGATGACCGAAGAAAATGATTTGGCAGCCCGTGTGGAATTTAATCTCGGATTGTCCAAGCTCCCTGTTTGGCTCGGAAATATCCGGGTGGAGGAGATCCCGCCTGTCGAAGTGGATCCGGATGCTACCAAACCTGAACTGCCGACGGGGAACCTTATATACAATGGGACGTTCGACCAGGGATTCCCTGACCGCCTTCTTTATTGGCATCTGCTAGGTTCCGGGAATGCGTTGGGAGTGGACCCTGACGAGCGGTTATTCTCAGCCAAGCCTTCCAGCGAAACGGAAGAAGCCGGGCTGGTGCAAAAAGGCATCCAGCTTAAGGGGTTGAATGAATATGAATTGACGTTCGACGGAGTGGCAGAAAGTCGTCGTGATATACAGATCGAGATGAGAAGCAAGGATGGGGAAGAGGTGTACGCAACGGAAACGATCCCTCTCACCGCTGATTGGGAGAAGCATGACATGACGTTCACGATGCCGGATGTGACGGATTTGGAGTCACATCTGGTGATTGATCTGGGTGGCAGTACCCATGAAGTGAAGATCGATAACCTTTCGTTAAAGAAGAAAACGGGACCTCCGGGTGCAAATGTCATCCAGAACGGATCGTTTGATTCTGATTTAGAATACTGGGCGAATTACATCCATTTCGATGCTTCTGCCGGTATCTCTTCTGAAGACGGACAGGCAAAGATCTCGATCGGAAGCGAAGGGAACGAAACATGGAGTGTACAGCTTTTCCAAGAAGGACTGAAGCTTAAGCCGGGAGTGGAATACACCCTTTCCTTCGATGCGAGTTCGACGGTCGACCGGACGATGGAAGTGACGATTGAAAATGCTGCGTATACACGCTATTTATCAGAAGTCGCTCAGTTGGGTGGAGAGATGACGCATTATGAGTATACGTTTACGCCACCTGTGGGCGAGGACACGAGCCTTAAGTTCCTGATTGGAAAGAGCGGTTCGTCGATTGGTGCTCATGATGTAGTGATTGATAATGTGGAATTGAAGTAGGAGTGTGGGGCACGGCGTCTTGTTTTGCGGCGCTGTGTTTTTTTTGTGGATGAAGTTGACTGAGCGCTCGGTCTGGGAGGGGGCGGGTTTTGTCGGCAATGAAGAACGGTCAATATCCAATCCCTTCACCTCCAAAAAAAAGAAGCAGCCGACATCAGCTGCTTCTTTCCATTATGACAATGCCTTTTCCGGTTTGATTGGATGCAATCGTCCGTCTTCATCCCGGAATACGATGTGCTCACGCCCGAATTTTGTCGGTGTATCGATCCCTGCGGCAGCGGCCAGGTTGTACAGGCCTTCGCGGAGGGAGATGATGTAGTTGCAGACGCGAAATGACTTTTCTTCGACGATCAATGCCCGCTGCAGCTTCTTGTCGGTGGTGGCAACGCCGACGGGACAGTTGTTCGTGTGGCATACTTGAGCCTGGATGCAGCCTACGGAGAACATCAGTCCACGGGCGATGTTGACAAAGTCTGCACCTAGGGCGAGTGCAAAGGCAATCTTGTCGGGTGTTAACAATTTTCCGGAAGCGAAGATTTTCACTTTGTCCCGGACGCCGTGTTTCACCAGGGTGTCGTGAAGGAAGGGAAGGGCGGATTTGATCGGGACTCCGGCAGAAGCCGCCAGTTCCTGATACGATGCACCTGTTCCTCCTTCTCCCCCGTCCACGGTGATGAAGTCGGGATGTTTTCCTGACGTGGCCATATAGGAAGCGAGGCTTTCGATATCATCCGTGTTCCCGACGACCAGTTTGATTCCGACGGGTTTGCCGCCGACTTCCCTGAGCTGTTCGATGAAATCCAGCATCTGTTCATTGTTGCTGAATTCCTTGAACCGGTTCGGACTGTCGATGGATTTCCATGGTTCCACGTTTCGGATGTTGGCGATCTCTTGTGTCACTTTTTTCCCGTCAACATGTCCGCCGCGGGTCTTGGCGCCTTGGGCGAGTTTCAATTCGAATGCCTTCACTTCCTTGAGGTCACTCTTTTTCTTGAATTCTTCCCATGAAAATTTGCCGTCCTTCGTTCTGACGCCGAATAAGCCAGGGCCGATCTGGCAGATGATGTCGACTCCGCCTTTCAGATGATGCTTGGATAATCCGCCTTCCCCGGTGTTCATCCATGAACCGGACGCAAGGTTTAACCCGGTCGATAGAGCCGTGATGGCCTGCTCTCCGAGGGAGCCGTAGCTCATGGCGGATTGACCGATGAGTCCTTTCACTGTAAAGGGATATCGGCAGGTGTGTTGCCCGATGACCTGGGCATCTTCGTCTTTCAGGAGAAAGGGATCGGCTTCAGTTTCTTCACGGTGTTCCCTTCGGCTGAGAAGATTGTCTTTATCAAGTTTGTAGACTTTGGTTTTGACTTTTTGTGAGTTGTCGATGCGGAGTTCGTCCCGTTGGACAGGGAAAAGGGTGTTTCGTATGTAATAGCCTTCCTTTTCGAAGTCCCGCTCGGATCCAAAGCCGAGCATCCGGGATTTGTATTTACCCGCCATGACGGTATTCGTGTATTCAAGTCTCGAGAAGGGTTTTCCTTCGTTGTCATTATGAAAGAGGTATTGTCTCAGTTCAGGCCCGATTTTCTCGAGGATGTACCTCATTTTTCCGAGAACCGGAAAGTTCCTCAATACCGCATGCTCCTTTTGTTTTTCATCGGTCATCCATAAATAAAGAATAAGGGCAGCAGGGATAAGCAGTGCGAGTACGATGATGATAAGGAGAATCCACTGAATGATGGATATGCTGTTCATATTCATTCCTCCATTAGGGAAAAGGAGCCCTTTTACAGGCCCACTTCTTTGTTAAAATAGTCGTTTCATGGCCTTGCGTAACGGTGGCATCTCGGCTTCATGCTTCTTGAAGAATTTCTTCATGACATGCTTTGAATAACCGGCTGCCTGTTCGAAGTTGATCTTACCGGGTAGGGGTGGCTGATCTTCGATGACACAATCGATGATGACCGGCTTATTGGATTTCGCTGCCATTTCAAAGGCAGGCTGAAGATCCTCATGTTTGATGACACGATAGCCTTCCCCTCCGCATGCTTTGGCGAACTGGGCGAAATCGATGTCCTGAAGATCCGTTTCATATTCCAGGTGGCCGATGGATTCCTGTTCATACTTGATCATGCCGATTTTACTGTTGTTCATGACGACGACGATGATCGGCAGCTTGTATTTGACGGCCGTGACGAAATCATGCATCACCATGGTGAACCCGCCGTCTCCGCATACGGCGATCGACTGGCGCTCAGGCTCTGCCAGGCCGCTTGCGATCGCCCCGGGAAGACCGCATCCCATGGTCGCCATCCAGCTGGAAATAATCATTTTCTGGTTGGTCATCTTGAAGTGTCTGGCGGTCCAGACGGTCACATTGCCGACATCGACGGACAGGATCGCATCGTCGTCTGCAATCTTCTGCAGGGCCGCAATGACTTGAGGAGCCTTCATGGGCATCGTCGCTTCAACTTCGTCTTTTTCAACATGCTTCCACCAGTTATTCATATTGTTCTGGCATTCTTCCAAAAAGGATCGGTCCTCTTTGACGGGAAGCTGTTGATTCCATCGTTTCAACACAAGGTTCGAATCTCCGACGATCCCGACGCTAACGGGGTATCTCTTACCGATTTGTGCCGGATCCGCATCGATCTGAACGGCGGGAGTATCATCGGGAAGGAAATCACGATAAGGGAACGACGTACCGATCATGATGAGAAGATCTGCTTCCTCCATGGCTTCATATGCAGGTTTCGTCCCGATTTGACCGAGCTGACCGAGATTATGGGGATGCTTGTCAGGAAATATTCCTTTAGCCGGAAGGGTAAAGATGACCGGAGCCGCGATTTTATCGGCGAAAGCCTCAAGTTCACGGGCGGCATGCCTGGATCCCGTTCCTGCAAGGATGACCGGACGCTGTGCCCTATGTACATATTCCATTCCGGTTTTCACATCTTGTTCAAGGGGAGCGGCGATGGTCGCAGCCGGGATACTGGATGTATCTTTTATGGAGTCCTTGATTTTTTGCCCGGGGATGTCGTCGGGGATGATCAGAACGGATACCCCTTTTTTTGCATAAGCGGTCCTGATGGCCTGATTCATGAGATCGGGAAGTGATTCAGGTGATGAGACCCGTTCACAGTAAACGGAAACATCAGCAAACACCCGGTCCAGATGAACTTCCTGAAAGGAATCCATGCCAAGCTCCGCAGTCGCGACCTGTCCGGCCAAAACCAATACGGGTGCTCCGTCGGCTTTAGCGTCATACAAACCATTTAACAGGTGGATGGCACCGGGTCCGCCAATGGATAAACATACCCCGATGTTCCCCGTGAGTTTGGCATACGACGAGGCGGCGAGTGCCCCGACTTCCTCATGTCTGACCTGGATGAACTCAATTTCCTCTTTTTCACTTCGCAGTACGTCGACAAAGTGATTGATGGAATCACCGGGAAGACCGAATACATGCTTGATCTTCCATTGTTCCATGATGTCGGCAGCTGCCTGCCCTGCGAGTTTATGTCCCATAGTTGTACCTCCTTTTAGTGGATAGTGATTTTTTACCACTGATGGGGATTTATTAAACGTGGGGGAAGAGGGTGGTTGCGGAATTTGTCGAGAGATGTAGAAAGGTCGATGTTTTTCCACGAACGCAAAAAAAAGCAACCGATCCACGATCAGTTGCTTTCTCCTAACACCACTTCGACTCCGAAATGGTCCGATACGACAGGTTTATTACCATCGTTAAAGATGACCCGGGATGAAGCTACATCTATTTTTTCACTGGAGAGGATAAGGTCGAGCCGCAAATCGACTGTATTCTCATCCCAACCGGCAATGTTTCCCCGGACGGTGATGCCGCTGTCCCGTTCAACGGCTACCCCGAATGTATCCAGTAGTCCTTTGGAAAGGAGATAATCGTATCCTTCATCACGAACCAGGGCATTGTTATTGAAATCGCCCATCAGGAAGAAGGGTGATTCCGGGGTGACCTGTTCCATTAAGGAGTCTACCTGGTACTTGAATGGTTCTTCTTCGTCCGTCCACCAGCCGAGGTGGCAGGAGTAGAAGGTAAGGGGCTTTCCATGATAAGAAATGGTGGCCCCTACGATCTTACGGGTTTTCCAATAGGATTGATCATGGCTTTTCGAGATGAAGAAGCGATGTTCCTCCACGATGGGGTGCTTCGTTAAAATGGCGACGCCTTCTTCGTAGACATCGTAGCCGATATGAGCGAAGTCCCAGACGAGTGTGTAATCTGTCACGCCTCTCTTCTCCAGTTCCCCAAGGAGGACAAGGGCGAAATTGTCTTTTTTGACCAGGCCATGGACGATTTCGCTTTCGATCAGCTGACTGACTTCCTGAAGGGCGATGACATCGTAGGATTTCTCCTCGATGTCATCGGCTAGAATCGAGATTTTCCCCAGCTGGTTGTCTTCCTGCCAGGAGTGACAATTCAGCGTCAGTAATTTCATGACTTACGCTCCCAGCAGGTCTTGAATGTCTGACTTGATGACGTCTGCTTTCGGACCGTAAATGGCCTGGACGCCTTTATCTTTCAGGATGAGGCCGAGTGCCCCGTTTTTCTTCCATTCCTGTTCCGTGCCGACAAGGCTTGTGTCTTTTACCGTTACACGAAGACGGGTCATGCAGGCATCGACGTCCACGATGTTTTCTTTACCGCCAAGCATGGCAACGACTTTCGGAGCGATGGAATCGGCACTGACCGTACCTCCGCCTGTTGAAGCTTCATCTTCAATATAGTTACCATTACGACCCGGTGTCGGGAAGTTGAACTTTTTGATCAGGAAGTTGGCAACGGCAAAGTTCAAACCAAAGAATACCAGGCAGGCAATGACAAAGTTTACAAGATCTACCCACAGACCAGCTTTGATGATCATCGGTACACGGGTGAGAAGCTCGATGGACCCGAATGAGTGAACGCGGATGTGAACGATATCCACAATCGCGAATGCAAGTCCCGTCATGATCGCGTAAACCACATAGAGAAGCGGGGCAGCGAACATGAACATGAATTCGATCGGCTCGGTTACACCTGTCAGGAATACAGCTAAACCAGCTGAGAAGAACATGGATTTGTATTTCTTCTTCTTATCTTTATCCACATTGCGGTACATGGCGTACGCAATCCCGATCAGGGCAGCTGTGGATAAAATCATTTGACCGACTTTGAAACGTGCCGGTGTCACATCGTTTAACAATTGTTTGTAGCTTGCCGTGTCTCCTGCTGCCAGGAAGTTGTTCAAGTCAGCGATCCAGGCAAGCCATAATGGATCTTGACCGGCAACCGTGGATCCTGCACTTGAACCCGTAAGGATTGTGTAAGTCCCGCCAAGTTCCGTGTAGTTGATCGGAACCGTCAGCATATGATGCAGACCGAATGGCAATAACAGACGCTCCAATGCACCGAATACGAAAGGTGCAATGATCGGCGCAGTGTTACGTGATGTGGCGATCCACTGACCGAAGTCATTCAGTAAACCTTGAATGAACGGCCATACAACCGACATGATGACGGCGATGATGACCGATCCGACGATGACGACAAATGGTACGAAACGTTTGCCATTAAAGAAGGAAAGGGCATCAGGCAATTTGCTGTAGTTGTAATACTTGTTGAAAAGATTCGCTCCAAGGAAACCGGAAATGATTCCGACGAATACACCCATATTAAGGGCAGGTGCACCAAGTACCGATGTGAAATAATCTGAAACGACCAACGTTTGTCCGAATAGGGAAGAGACCGTTGCTTCGGGATCACCGAGCATATCCCCACTCACTCCGAAGATCGCTCCTGTGATCCGGTTAATCAGGATGAAGGCAATCAGGGCAGCGAATGCTCCGCCTGCACGTTCTTTCGCCCATGAACCCCCGATGGCTACGGCGAACAAGATGTGAAGATTCGTGATGACTCCCCATCCGATATCTTCCATTACTCTTGCAATCGTTTGCACTAATGTGATGTCTCCACCCATCATGGCAATCAATTTACCGAGGGAAATCATGATCCCTGCAGCTGGCATGACGGCCACGACCACAAGCAATGCTTTCCCGAACTTCTGCCAAAAATCAAATGACAATAAATTCTTCATAAACCCGTTTCCTCCTTTAATATCAATCTATTGAACTATATTTCTTACATTGGATGACATGTGTGCGTTTACATTTCAGCTTAAAATGAAATGCTTGTCGCTGTGTCTTCATGGTATAGTGCTATGTACATGAAAATGGTTGCACAATAGATGCAACCGTTTGCACTAGCTAAACACATTTTATGATATCCCTTTCAAGAAAGCAATAACAAAATAGTATTTTAATAAAATATTAATAGTGAGAGGGACGGACCTTGGTAGGAAGAGGGTTGGAGGCGGGATCGGGGAAGTGATAGATAGTTGTTTAGTAATGGGTGGGAGGTTGTGGATAATACTCCATGGTTACGGAGGTTATTCACATGTGGATAAAAGCAGGAGTTTTCATACAAAAAAGAGCACCCTACTGGATGCTCTCCATCATTATTTCAATAAACGTAATCCATTTAAAATAACCAATATCGTACTTCCTTCATGTCCGATGACTCCATAGGGGAGGTCGAGGATCTGCAGGAAGTTGGAGGCGATCAACAGCATGATGACCGCGATGGAGAAAACGACGTTTTGTTGGACGATGCGCTTCATTTTTTTCGATAGTTTAATGGCTTCGGCAATCCTTGTCAGATCGTTTTTCATCAAGACGACATCGGCTGTCTCCAAGGCAACGTCGGTTCCTTCTCCCATGGCGATTCCGACGTTGGCCGTTGCGAGAGCCGGTGCGTCATTGATTCCGTCCCCGACCATACCGACTGTACCGAATTGATCCTTCAACTTTTTCAGTTCGTCTACTTTCGTTTCCGGCAGGCATTCGGCAATGAAGGAAGCGACGCCCGCTTCTTCTGCGATGGCACGGGCTGTTTTTTCATTGTCCCCTGTCAGCATGATGGTCTGGACGCCTTCTTTTTCCAGAAGCTTCAGTGCTTCGATGGTTTCATTCCGGACGACGTCTTTCAGGGCGATCAATGCGACGATTTCATTTTCTTTTGCCACAAATACGGTCGTCTTTCCTTCAGAGGCGATTCTTCCGTATGCTCCGTTCATAAACTGTTCTGCCAACCGTTTATCCACAAAGTCGGCTTTCCCGATTTTCCATTCGGACCCGTCCACAAGAGCTTTGACTCCCCATCCGGATACATCTTCCAGTGAATCTGGCTGGAATAGTTGTACGTTGAACTCGCGGGTTGCGTGACCGACGATGGCCTGGGCGAGTGGATGGTTCGACTGATTCTCTATGGAAGCGACTGCGCTTAATACGTCACGTTCATTCATATCATCACGAATCAGGATATCCGTCACGACGGGTTTCCCTTTTGTCAAGGTCCCTGTTTTATCAAAGGCAATCGCCTTGATGTTACTCAAGTTCTCCAGGTGGGCGCCGCCTTTGAAAAGGATCCCGTGGCGGGCACCGTTAGAGATCGCCGAAAGACTGGCCGGCATGATGGCTGCGACCAGGGCACACGGGGATGCGACCACTAGGAGGACCATGGCACGGTAGAATGTTTCCGTCCAGCTCCATCCGAGGATGAAGTGAGGGAGGAACATCATCAGGAACACGACGGCGAGGACGATTTTTACATAGGTCCCTTCGAAGCGTTCGATGAACTGCTGTGAAGGCGATTTTTCGCTTTGCGCCGATTGAACCAGGTCAATGATTTTTTGGAAAAGGGTTTCGCTGCTTGGTTTGGTCATTTCAACCGTGATGGCACCGTTGATGTTGACCGTTCCCGCGAACACTTCATCTCTTTGACCTTTTGTGACAGGGACGGCTTCACCGGAAATCGCTGCTTCATCGATGGACGTTGTTCCTTTTACGACCACACCGTCCGTCGGTACCCGTTCACCCGGTTTGATCAGGATGTGATCGCCGATTTCGAGGCTAGAAACATTGACTTTCTTTTCGCCTGAACCTGTGACAAGCCATGCTTCTTCCGGTTGAAGCTGCATGAGGGCGGAGATTTCCTTCTGACTTTTGTTCATCGTATAGGTTTCAAGGGCTCCGCTGACGGCGAAGATGAAGATCAGGATCGCCCCTTCCGTCCAGTACCCGATGATGGCAGATCCGACAGCGGCAAAGATCATCAGCATTTCAACATTCAATTCTTTGTTTTCGATGGTTTCTTCGATTCCTTCTTTCGCTTTCGCAAAACCGCCGATGGCAAAAGCAAGGAGGTAGAAGATGATGCTCATGCTTGAGTCATCATTTGATGTCAGCCATCCAAGTAGTATGAACACACCGCTGATGAGGGCAGCGATCAATTCGGCGTGAGGCTTAATTTTTTCAATGAAGTGCATATTATCTTTCGGTGACCCCATGGATAGTGCTTTGGATTGTGAGCTCATAGGTATTCCTCCTTTTAGTAAATGAAAATGGGGGATTCTCATTGAGAATAATAATCAACGTCATTACCCCTATAAAACGACGAAAGCTGCCACCAGTGAAAGGTGACAGCAAAACGGCACGTGCTCTTAGCTGAAAATATATGAAGTTTGTAATTTGTAATGATTATAATCTAATCCTACCACATGTATATGAGGATGGGAAGGATTTTGTGCTAGTTATTCTGGGTTATTTCTCCACGCCGATTTTGAAGGGAAAAGACAAGGAGACTCACAAAAATCATCAGCATCATGCAGGCGATCAAATAGAAGAAGCTTGATCCTTTGAACCAGTCGATGGTGATACCGCCGATGAATGGCCCGATCATGCTTCCGAAGCTGAAGAAGATCCCGCACATGATGTTTCCGGCAGGAAGTAATTCCTTTGGCAGGAGGTCCGTCATGTAACTGATGCCGAGTGAAAAAGTCGAACCGACAGCCATACCGGCTAACGTGAAGCAAATAAACAGTCCGACCGTGGACTCAGAAACGATTCCAGCAGCCGAGAAACAGAGGAAGCCGATCATCATGACGATGAGGAGGACATTCTGTCTGCCGTATTTGTCGCTCAGGATGCCAAGGGGCACCTGTGAGATGATGCTACCCACTGCAAACGCAGGGAGGAGGATGGCGACGGCTTCGATGGAAAGACCGTTTCGCAGGGCGAAAACAGGGAAGTTCCCATTTAATGAAGCTTCCAGGAAGCCATATCCGAGAGGCGGCAGCAAGGCGATCCATGCATATTGAAGGACCTTTCCGAAACGGTGGAATGATCCGAGAAACGAGGCGCTGCCGATGTTCTGCTCTTCGGGAAATTCATTTTGCAAGCGAAACACGAACATCCATACCGTCAGGCTTAATAAGGAAGAAATGATGAACGGTAAGGCTTGATGGATCGTGATGAGCTGCGTCATCATCGGTCCGACGGCGAATCCGATCCCAAAGGATACCCCGTAAATGGAAATGTTGCGTCCCCGGTGTTCTTTCGGCGAAAACGACGTGATCCATGTCTGGGTCGCGAAGTGGAGCATGTGATCCCCGATCCCGATGAGAAGGCGAAGGGCGAACCAGAACCAGAAGGATTTCCAGACCGGGAACAGTAAGAGCGAGACGGCGACGACGATCCCGCCGATGATGATCATCGGTTTATAGCCGATTTTCTGCAGTGGTCGTTCCATTAATGGCGAGGCGAGCAGGATTCCGATATAGAGGGCCGTTGCGTTCAACCCGTTCAGGGAGGAGGAAAGTCCATCCTGTTCGAAAATGATGGCGATGAGGGGAAGGAGCATTCCCTGTGAGAAACCGGAAATGGCGACGATCCCGACAAGTACCCTGAAACGGAAGGCTAATGTTTGATTCATTTTGTCAAAACTCCCAATCGTAGTAAATATCTTCTTTGATGGTACCCTCAATTTCAATGTTTGGCAATACGGTGGGAATAGAGTAAAATCAAAACATCTACTAGCATATTAGGGAAGGAATGATGAAAAAATGGAATATAACATGCAAGAAGGCGGATTTTACAGTGATTTAGGGTTTGGGAAGCTGGAGGTATCGGGTAACGAAGAGTATGGTTTCCGACCATTTCAATTATTAGTGTCATCAGTTGCCGTATGCAGCGGTGGCGTACTGCGCAAAGTACTGGAAAAAATGCGCATCCAATTTGATGACATCCACATCAAAGCCGACGTCACCCGCAACGAAGACGAAGCCAACCGCGTCGAAGCCATTTCCCTCCACTTTACGATCCGAGGGACGGACCTTGATGAAGCTAAGATCGAGAAAGCCATGACGCTCACACGCAAGAACTGCTCCATGGTGCAATCCGTGCAGGACAGCATCAAGATTGAAGAAACGTTCGAGTTGGTTGGGTAAAGAACGGTGAGGGACGGACCTCAGAAATTTTTGCTTTGGTTGAGGTCCGTCCCTAAAAGTGAAGTGCGTAATGAGAAGAGGGACGGACCTCTAACTGGAAAGAACGCCGTGCATGCGTCTGACCATTGGAAGGTCCGTCCCTCAAGAAGTCCCTACAGCTCCTGGGGCTCGCTGCCGGGTTTTGAGTAGTAGAGGATGGTTTTGGGAGTGAGTTTGAGGAGCAGGTATTCGGGATCATCGGGGCTTGCGATCCAGTGTTTGAGCTCCTCTTTCCAGAATTTCGCTTTCAGTTCCTGTGAGTCTTCGACGGACGCCTCAGCTTCGATTTCTACATAATGTTCATGATCGGAATCGCGGTCATAGCCGAGGAGGATGTGCACATGCGGGTTCTGTGCAATGTCTTCCGCCTTATGGGCATGTTCGTTGGTTGCTGTATACAGAGTAAGATCGTCGTGATCGAACATCATAAACCGTGAGTACGGTTTGTTGTCACGGATGGTGGCAAGGGTACCGATTTTATGATGGGAAAACAGCTCTGTTATTTTATCTTTCAAGGTTTGTGCCATAGATATTCCTCCTAATTGGGTTCTATCTATAATGTGTCTAAACAGGCCTGTTTTAACCAAATTTATTATAAAGGATGGGTCATAAAAGTGAATAAAGTATTTACGCTGCTTGTATTTGCAGGGGTCCCGGTTTCGGTGATCGGTTCCCTGCTTCATTGGCCTAGTGTCATTATGTTCGTCATTTATTGCGTCACGATCATTGCCTTAGCTGCGTTTATGGGCAGGGCGACGGAAAGCCTGGCGGTTGTGTCGGGTCCACGTATTGGCGGACTTCTGAATGCCACCTTCGGGAACGCCGTAGAACTGATCATCTCCATTTTTGCGCTGAAAGCCGGTTTGATCGGGGTCGTACTGGCTTCCCTGACCGGGTCCGTCCTCGGGAATCTACTCCTGGTTGCAGGATTGTCCTTCTTTGTCGGAGGCGTGAAGTTCAAGCGTCAAAAGTTCAACGTGTTCGATGCACGCCATAACTCAGGGCTCCTCATGTTCGCCATCATTGTGGCCTTCGTGATTCCGGAAGTGTTCTCCATGGATATGAATGAAGGGAGGACGATGAGCCTTTCCATCGGGATATCGATCATTTTGATCCTCCTTTATCTATTCGCCCTGTTCTTCAAACTCGTGACGCACCGCGGTGTGTACCAGAGTGAGAACAGCGAAGGAGCCCACGAACATGATGAGGAACCGGAATGGAGCAAGGGAAAAGCGTTACTCATCCTCGCTCTCTCTACTGTTGCCGTCGCCTATGTATCTGAACGCCTTGTCCATACGTTTGAAGAAGTAGGGGAAGCGTTCGGTTGGAGCGAGCTCTTCATCGGGGTCATCATCGTCGCGATCGTAGGGAATGCGGCGGAGCACGCGTCAGCCGTGATCATGGCGTATAAAAACAAGATGGATATCGCTGTTGAGATTGCTGTAGGGTCCACCCTGCAGGTCGCCATGTTCGTCGCACCAGTGCTCGTGCTGGTTTCATTATTTTTTGAAAAAAGCATGTCACTCGTGTTTACGTTACCGGAACTGGTGGCAATGGTCTCAGCGGTCCTGCTCACAGTGATCATCTCAAATGATGGGGAAACGAATTGGTTTGAAGGATTGACTCTTCTGGCAGCTTACGTCATCATGGGGATCGGATTTTATTTACTATAGTTGTCAAGAAAAGACCCGGCAGGATTTCTGCCGGGTCTTTTTACTTGGAAAATCAATTCCGTGAGAACCGCCTACTCATTCTTGAATAAGATAACAGGAGAGTTTTTGTGTAAAGGAATGAGTAGCGTGAGAAAAAAGAAAAAACCGACGAACGGTAAAGTCATTGATTGCAAAATCGATTTACCTCCGAGAGGATGTCCAGGGATTTTTCCTTTTGAAGGATGCACGAATCCAACCATCCAACTTGATGATATCGGCATCATCAGTTGCGAGGGCATCATCAGCGGAAGGGTCCTGTGCGATTATCAGCCCCTTCAGGGAGTGACGGTTACGCTAAAATCCTCGTTTCCGGGTCTCGTCTTTGAGGATCCCACACCGGTCACGGACAGCACGGGCCGGTTTTCCACGAGGGTGACCGTGCCACTCGGGACTCCGATTACACCGAATGTCACGATCACAGCAACGGCGGTCGTGATCGGAAAGACCATCAGTGATACGATTTTTGTCAGGGTGGATTGCATCCGATGTAAATACCCAGTGCTTACACTCGAGCCGGTTCCTTGTCCGGTCGGCTGCAAGGGTACACAGATCAGAGGCAGACTTGTTTGCGACGGTCAGGCAATAGGGAGTGCAGCCATATCGTTTATCATCGAATCCGCCTCCAACCGTGTCGTCATCACCCCAAATCCCGCGATTACAAAGAGTGACGGGAGATACACGGCGACACTGGTCCCTTTTCCCGATGTGGATGAAACGATCCGCATCACGGCCGTGACAAAGATCGGCGGATTGAAGGTGGTTTCGAAAACGAGGGAAGTGGCTGTGCGATGTGTGAAATGTAAGAATCCGGAGATCAAGCTGAACAAGTTGAAGAAGATCGACTGCCGATCAACCATTTCAGGGAAAGTCACATGTGATGGTGTCCCGCAGGCGAATGTTCCGGTCACATTATCAGGTTCATCCATTCTAATGTTCCAGACACCGAATCCCGTCACGGATGAGAACGGAAGATTTTCATCCATTGTCACCGTGAAGAAAGGGACGCCGTTTCAGACCGCTTCTTATACAGCAACAGCCGTGATCGATGGAAAGACCATCAGTGCCACGGATACCGTAATTGCAGGATGTAAAAAGTGCCGCAATCCTAAGTTGACCCTTGAAGTTCCATGCGATACCGTCACATGCGAAGGAACGAAATTGACGGGAAGGCTGACATGCGACGGAGTGCCTGTTAAGCATGGCAGGATTTCGTTTACGGTCACGGCTTCTGAGCCGGATGCAGTGGAGATCGATCCGAATCCGGCATTTACCGATGAAGAAGGCAGGTATGTCACCGAGCTCTGCCCACGACTCGGAGTCCATGAAACGATCATCATAAAAGCGTCGGCCACCGTGGAAGGGGAGCAGGTTGTCGCGTCCCGGGAGGTCAACATCGATTGTCGATGCAAGCATCCAAAGATTCATATCAAAGAGAACAAAAAGCTGAATTGTAAGGGGATCATTTCAGGATGTCTTTCCTGTGAAGGATTTCCACTGGCGAATAAAGAGGTTTCGTTTTCAAGTCCAGTGTTAAGCTTTAAGCCAGAGGTTGTCACTACTGATGAGAACGGGGAATTTTCAACCCTTGCCTTCGTTCCTCCGAATACCCCATTCAGGGAGGTCCCATTTACGGCGACGGCTGTGGTAGGTGGAAAAGCGGTTTCGGAGATGGTGTTCGTCTATGCCGGGTGCCTCATATGCGAAAAGCCTAAGCTGACATTATGTGTACCGGATTGTGTAGAATGCGAAGGAGCCGCGATTACCGGGAAATTCACCTGCAATGGAAGGCCTGTCGCCAATGTGGGGATCAAGCTGAATATCACCCCTGAGGTTGCTAGCATCACCCCCGATAAAATCAAAACGAATGCAAAAGGGGAATATGAAGCGGTGCTTACCCCGGATTCACATGTATCCGGAGAAGCTGTGGTTCAGGCAATTGCCTTGATCGAAGGAAAGGAAATAATCGTTGAGGAGAAAATCATCAACATTCATTGCACCTGCCCTCACCCAAAGGACGACCTGGATGAAATGGAACCAATCGACTGCTGTGAAGAAAGTAGCGGGGATGGTGAGTGTGTGAGCAATGCCCGGGACGAAGGGGAAGTCGAATCGAACCCGCCACTTCCTGAAAAAAGAGCGGATGATGACATAAGCCGTTCAAATGACTTCACACTGATTTCAAATGGAGAAGCTGACATCATTCCTGCAGAAACGGAAAGCATTTCAATTGAACCAAAGGAACATGTGAAGCCAAGTGTATCCCTGAATGTTCCGGTGATTGTAAGCTGCAAGGGAGGGTGCCTCACGGGGAAAGTTCAGTGTGAAGACATGAAACACATCGAAGTATATTTCGAAGTATTGGAAGAACATTTGAAAAGTATTATCAAACCGAATCCTGCGATTCCCGATGAAGACGGGAATTATTCCGCAGACATCATCCCAAAACACGGTATGACCGAGTGCATCACAATCCGGGCATTCATCTTTTGGAAGGGAAAGAGGATCGTTTCCCATCCGGGTTGCACGATTCTTGCATGTTCTTCTAAAAATAAGGATGACGATTAAAAAAGCCATGGAATCTTAGGAGATTCCATGGCTTTTTTTAGGGAATGCAGGAATGATCGGAAACGCCGATTTGCTTTGTAGGAGAAGCTCGGACGTCCCCGCTTCAATAATGCTAGTATAAAATAATATTTGAATTTTGTAAATATTCTTTCTAAAGAAGTTTTTTGGATAAGCTTCACCTTCTAGGAAAAACTAACGGCAAACCCTTATATGCTTGAAAGGAGTCAAATACATGAAATTAATGCGCACTGCTCTTATGGTCATACTCGCATTTTTCGTTGCAACTACAGGGATTCACGCCCAAACCAGTCCTAAGAAGGAAAGTAAGCCAAAAACGGAGAAAGCTCCGGAGTCCACTAAGGATTCTAGCGTAAAGATCCCAAACTCAGTTCTTGATATCGCCAAGGAAAATACGTATCCAAATTCTACACAGGATCAGCCTTATCTGCAACCGAGCGAGTGGAGTCAGGAGCTGATCGAAACCTCCAATGTGAGGATTGAAAACCCGAACCTGATCCGTATTCTGAACGAGTCCACGGTCAATAAAGCACCGACGATCGGACTTCGAGCCACCATCTATCTTGGGGAATGGCCACTGAACTATGCATCAACGGAAACCTCCCCGAACTGGGAGTATCAAAAGGTCAACACGAATTACTTTGATAACCGCGGAGGAAAATCCAACTATCAAATTCACTACCTCCAGGAAGCACAGAAGGTCGTAAAGGGTGGACTCACGGCAAAGGTTCCCCATGCAGATGATGTGGAGAAAATGATGCTCATCAAAGCCATGGATAAATCCAAGCTGCCACTCGCCTTCCAAACCATCGTGGGGGCAGGCACAAAAAAAGATCAAGTGTACAACATCTCCCCTAAACGACTGGGCTATCTATATGCATATGCACCAGCCATCAATGAAAAAGGGAAAGTGACCTATGGGGAAGTGTACCTCGTCATGAAAGGTACAAAGCGCTCCATTGTCGTCAAAAACGTGACTTCTCAAGGAGTCGGAGCCTGGATTCCAGTTCAGGATCACGTCCACTTCGGATTCATGGCAAGCGAATCTCCAAGATAAAAGTTTAAGAAAGGGTGAAATCGGGTAAATCCTAATTTCACTCTTTTATTATTTCTGGTCATATGTTATAATAATTAGAATATTCTGAATTAAAAGGAGGGAATCACATGGAGTATCTATTACTATTCGGCGGACTACTGGTGGCATTCATCACACTTCGCGTATGGTTCGGCGCCAGAAGAGCGAGAATCTATGCAGAAATCAAGAAACAAAAATACAACGTCATGGACCCGGCACTCGAAAAAATCACCACCCCAAACAGCGACCGCAAGCCCATAGGATAAAAAGCACTTCGGATGTACATCCGTGGTGTTTTTTTTTGTGGGTTGGAGGGACGGACCCTAGTGTTGGATGGGGAAAAGGCGTTATATAAAGGTTTTAGCGGTGGAATGGAGGGACGGACCTTCAATGGCGGTTCTTCACTATTCGGAATGTCAAAGTAGGAATACTTAACTCCACGCTCCTGGCACTGAATTCATCTAAAAAAGCCCAAATCCATACAGATTTGAGCTTTCACCTTCATTTTATCGGGAAATCTTCGCTTCACGCTTTGAAAAGTCTACATCCTTGTAGTACATCGACTTCACGAGTACATTCGGTCCGAGGCAGCGGGCCATGGGACAGTGGCAGTTCAGTTCTTTTGCGAGAGGCTGACCTTTCCACTTTTCAAAGATATCGGGCAGTGTATCTTTGGTGATATTCCCGAGTGGCGGCGTATCCCCGAAGTCGGTGACGATGACATCGCCGGTGAAAATATTCACGTTGAGACGGGAACGGCCGTCGGGATCATTCCTTACGCTCACTTTTTTCGCAGCATACAGCTCCTTCAGAAAATCCAAGTCTTCCTGTGAAGAGCTGCATGGATAAAATGGAAGAGTGCCGAATAGCATCCACACATTCTCGTCGCGGAACCTAAGGATATCCCGGATCGCTTCACGTGTTTCTTCCAATGATAGAGTCTCAAGGCTTGATGCAAAGTCGGAAGGATACATAGGATGAATTTCATGACGTCCGCATTTCATTTCATCGACAACCTGGCGATGGATCTTTTCCAGGTACGGCAGGGTGTTTTTATTTAACATCGTTTCCGCCGAGACAAGGACCCCGCGTTCTGAAAGGGCACGGCTGTTTTCGATCATGCGGTCAAATAGCTTCCGGCGCTGCTCCCTCGTTGGCTTCCGTTCCATATTGGCAAAGCCGACATCGATGAATTCATCGATCGTTCCCCAGTTATGGGAGATGTGCAGGACATCGAGGTACGGGGCGATCATCAAGTAGCGGTCAAGGTCCAGGGTGAGATTCGAGTTAATCTGGGTATGTACGCCCCTGGAATGTGCATACTTGAGTAATGGAAGTACATAGTGTTCTACGGATTTCTTGGACATCATCGGCTCCCCACCGGTAATACTAAGGGAACGGAGCGTTTTGATATCGTCCAGTTTCCCTAGGATTAGTTCAATGGGCAGGGCACTCGGGTCCTTCGGCGACAATGTATATCCGACGGCGCAGTGCTCGCATCTCATATTGCAGAGGGTCGTGGTCGTGAATTCGATATTGGAAAGCGTAATATCACCATGCTCATCCACATCTAAATAAGCCTCCCAAGGATCATGGTCAATCGACATTTTCTTGGAGAGAGTATCAGTTTTCATTTTGTAAAAGCTCCTTTATGATTCGGTCATCTATCCATTATTGAGAAAGGGCCAGCCCTTGTCAATCGCAAAGTTATTGGTTACCATAGTAAACGTATTGAAAGGAGAGAGAACTCTTGGGTAAAGCTATCAATGATAAAGACTCACAAGTAAGCTATTTGAAACAACGACTGAACCTGTTCGTGGACGTGCTGGATTCAATCGACCCGGAACAAGCGGACATTGACGATATCGATCGCCTGATCGCCATGATCGATGACATAGAAGTGAAATGCGAACAATTTAAGAAAAGCGAGTAGGAGTCCTTTGTGGGGCTCTTATTTTTTTGAGGGACGGACCTTGGTGTGGGAAGTCGGTATTTGTCGTTTTTCTCATAACGGTCGATAAATCCCCATAACGGTTGATACCTCCATCTTTCATCCTATGTCCTGTATAAGACAGGAATGCACAAGCAGGATTTTCCTATCAACATGTCTAACTTTAATACAAAACCATCTATTAAAGGAGCGACACCCCATGATCATCACACCCATCGAAGTACACCAAAGCGAGCAGGCAAAAGAGGTGATCCTCTCCGGATTCCTTGAACGGTTCGGATTCATCGATCACGCGCTGAACCCGGATATTCATGATATTTCCACAGAGTATGACGGCACGCAGCATCATTTTTTTGTAGGGAAAGAGAATGAGAACATCATCTGTACCGGAGCGATCCGGAAAAAATCAGAAGACACCTATGAGATTGTCCGGATGTCAGTGCTGGCCCCATACAGGAAACGCGGACTCGGCCGCATCATGCTCGAGAATCTCCAAGACAAAGCACGATCCCTTGGCGCACGCAGACTCGTCCTCGAAACAAACAAACAATGGGCGGACGCCATCACATTTTATAAAAATAACGGGTTTATTTATATGGAAGAAGACGATGTTTCGTGTTATTTCGAGAAGGAAATTCCATTGTGAAATCCCTTTCAATCTCAATCTTATAGGAGTATAATGATGTATGAAAATTACGACTGTTATTGAGATCTTTAGAGGGGGAGAACGATGAATAAAGAGACATTACAGCAAAGTATGTACGATTTGATTGTGGAGACGTCTACGAATCTGCCTAAGGATGTGCGGCGTGCGATCCGCTCGGCGAAAGCCCGTGAGAACGCAGGGACCCGTGCGGCGATGAGCCTGGACACCATTTCAAACAACGTAAAGATGGCGGATGACAATGTATCCCCGATCTGTCAGGATACAGGTCTTCCAACTTTTAAAATAAAAACACCGGTCGGCGTGAATCAGCTTGAAATCAAAGAAGCGATCTATGCGGCCATGGTACAGGCAACGAAGGATGGAAAGCTCCGTCCGAACTCTGTTGATTCTTTGACGGGTGCCAACTCAGGAGACAATCTTGGTCTTGGGACGCCTGTCATCAAATTCGAACAGTGGGAAAAGGATTATATCGATGCGCGCCTGATCTTAAAGGGCGGCGGTTGTGAAAATAAAAACATCCAGTACAGCCTTCCGTGTGAACTTGAAGGACTTGGCCGTGCCGGGCGCGACCTTGACGGAATCCGTAAATGTGTGATGCATTCGGTGTATCAGGCTCAGGGGCAGGGCTGTAGCGCCGGGTTCATCGGCGTCGGAATCGGCGGAGACCGTTCTTCCGGGTATGACCTTGCGAAAGAGCAACTATTCCGTTCCGTCGATGACGTGAATCCGAATGAAGATCTTCGGAAACTGGAAGAGTATGTGATGGACAATGCGAACGAGCTTGGAATCGGCACGATGGGATTCGGCGGGGAAACGACGCTTCTAGGATGTAAAGTGGGCGTCATGAACCGGATTCCTGCAAGCTTCTTCGTATCTGTTGCCTATAACTGCTGGGCATTCCGTCGTCTGGGCGTGAAGCTTGACGCAACAACTGGCGGAGTCGATGAGTGGTTCTATCAGGAAGGCGATAAGATCGACCTCACAGAAAGGTCAGTTGCTGAGCTTGAAACGGCAGCGGCAACTTCTGGTGAACAGCCAAATGTGGTGGTCCTTGAAGCCCCGATCACGGAAGAAAAAATCCGTGAGCTGAAAGTGGGAGACGTCGTTCACATCAACGGCCGCATGTACACAGGCCGTGACGCGATCCACAAGCATCTGAGCGAAAACGATGCACCGGTTGATCTCGACGGACAAATCATCTATCACTGTGGCCCCGTCATGCTGAAGGATGATGAAGGCAACTGGCACGTGAAAGCGGCAGGCCCTACAACGTCCATCCGCGAAGAGCCTTATCAAGGCGATATCATGAAGCGCTTCGGTATCCGTGCCGTCATCGGTAAAGGCGGAATGGGTCCGAAAACCCTTGCCGCTCTGAAGGATCATGGCGGAGTGTACCTGAATGCCATCGGTGGAGCGGCTCAGTATTACGCAGACTGCATCAAAGGTGTAGACGGTGTCGACCTGATGCAGTTCGGTATCCCGGAAGCGATGTGGCATTTGAATGTAGAAGGTTTCACAGCCGTTGTGACAATGGATTCACACGGAAACAGCCTTCACGCGGAAGTCGACAAATCTTCTTTGGAGAAGCTGGCTCAGTTCAAGGAAAAGGTTTTTAAATAAGAAAATGGTACCATCCCGTACGTGCGGGGTGGTTTTTTTATTGGTTATATATGTTAAAATCAGGATGAAACTTTAACGAGCGTTCATTCGTATATCATACAAACAGGAGTTGGAGGGCGAGTATGATTTTTAATAAATTATTTGGCATGTTGCTACTTACGTTGATGATTTTCTTAACAGGATGTGCAGCCAATCCTGAAAAAGAAGCGGATATTACGTCCATTGACGATGTGAGTGTGGATACATTGAAAGAAAATAGCGGAACCTATGTAGGAGATAACTCGAAAGTACAGGCGATCCTGCAAGAGCTGCCCGGTGCTGAAACGATCAAGGAAATCGATCTGTCCGGTGAAATGGTGAAGGTGACATACGGCTATGAGGAAGAAGGGAAGTTGTCTGAAAGCGATGTGAATGAATACTGGTTTGACGGCAGCAACGTCAATCGGAAGAACTTTTACTACAACGCCATCTACCTGACGCTTCTTATACCGAATGCGAAAGAATATCACTTCACCGTCGACGAATCGATGGTTTCGGTCTCCAGGGATAAAATGGTCGCAGGTTTATCCAAAGAATTCAGCGACTTCCCGAAAGGCGACGACATCTGGGACAGAAAAACTGTCTCCACCTTCATCGAAGAACACGAAGGCAAACTGACCGAAATGGCAACGAAGTATCAGACGTTTTTTGAGTAGAGGGACGGACCTTGGATGGTAATCGTCAAAAGTGCAGCAACAAATACCGCAACAAAACGAAAAGAGACACGATCCACCACATCAACACCCATTTCTGGATACTATTAGTACACATGAATCCTTCCACTTCTCAAAAACTAAAGGAAACGGAAGTGAAAGAAGGGTTCAATATTGCGAAAATCACTAAAAGTGTTAATCATAGCGGCAATCTTAGTATTGCTCATACCCGCCGAGGCTTATGCAGTATCCAATAATCCAATCGGCTGGGGATTCAAAAAGAGTCAAAATGAAGAGCAGCCGGAAGCGGGAGCAGCGTATGACCAGCTCCTCGATAAGTACGATGCCTTCTATAAAGGCTCACCGGATAAAAAAGTACTCTACGTCACATTCGACAACGGGTATGAAAATGGCTATACAGAAAAGATTCTCAATGTACTGAAGCAGGAAAAAGTACCGGCCACCTTCTTCGTGACCGGTCATTATTTGCTCAGTGCCGAGGATCTCGTCAAGCGTATGGTGAAAGAGGGACATATCATCGGAAACCATTCCTGGCATCACCCTGACTTCACGGCAAGCTCCGATCAGAAGATCCGGGAAGAGCTCGAAAAAGTGAAAGTGAAAACAAAAGAATTGACCGGGCAGAAAGAAATGAAGTATCTGCGTCCGCCAAGAGGGGTCTTCTCTGAACGCACGCTTCAGATCGCGAAAGAAGAAGGCTACACCCACGTATTCTGGTCACTAGCGTTCATCGATTGGAAGACCGACCAGCAAAAAGGATGGAAGTATTCCTATGACAACATCATGGCCCAGGCTCACCCCGGTGCCATCATCCTCCTGCACTCCGTCTCCAAAGACAACGCAGACGCACTCGAAAAAGCCATCCAGGACCTCAAAAAACGGGGCTACACATTCAAAAGCCTTGATGAGCATCCGATGATGAAATAAGAGAGGGACGGACCTTCATTCCTAGGACTTGGTCCTAGGAATGAAGGTCCGTCCCTCTTCCGTTTATGCTATAATACACATACAAGTTTTGTGCGGAAGGGTGAGGAGTATGGCAAGCAGGAATGTTAAGGTTGAAGGTCCGTATGATTTTGACCGCGTGCTGGACAGGCTGGCGCTTGATCCGTTGAATGCAGTGGATCAGGAGAACCGAAGCGTGAAGGTCCCGTATTATCATGGCGGGGAAAATGGTGAGGTCATCGAGATTCAGGCAACGGGAACAACGGATGAGCCGGAATTCATGATCACGTTTGAAAATGAAGAAAATATGGAAGCGAAACAAAACCGAATTTCAGACATTTTCCAATGGCAAACCGGTCTCCATGACATGCACGCGCATTTCCTGGAAACCGACCTGAAGCCGATCTTTGAGGAGCATATCGGAACACCGCTCGTCCTGGAGTTCGATCCCTTCGCAACCATCGTCAAAAGCATCATCCATCAGCAGCTGAATCTGAAGTTCGCCTTCACCCTGACCCATCGATTCGTCACCACATATGGCTGGGAAAAGGATGGCGTCTGGTTCTACCCGTCACCGGAAAAAGTAGCGGGACTCACAGTGGAAGAACTCAGGGGTCTCCAATTCAGTCAGCGGAAAGCGGAATATGTGATCGGTATTGGAGAGAAGGTGTCAAGTGGGGAACTGGACCTGAATCAACTGGCGGAACAAACAGACGAAGAGGTTATCAAGGAGCTCACGAAAATCCGCGGCATCGGTCCCTGGACGGCCCAGAGCTTCCTCTTATTCGGACTCGGACGACCGAACCTGTTCCCGAAAGCGGACATCGGCATCCAAAACGCCATCAAACAATTATTCCAAATGGAACAGAAGCCGACCATGGACGAGCTGGATGAATTCAGCGCAGCCTGGCACCCTTATTTAAGCTATGCATCACTGTATTTATGGAGAAGTATTGAATAGAACGGACGTGAACCAATGAAAAAGCAATATGCAAAAAAGCCGCAACATAATGATGTGAAAATCGAGCTGAAACAACAGTTTCCTCTGACCATAAAGAAAATCGGCATCAACGGGGAAGGAGTCGGTTTCTTCAAGCGTAAAATCGTCTTCGTGCCGGGAGCCCTGGCAGGGGAAGAAGTGGTCGTCGAAGTGACCAAGGTCCACCCGAAATTCACCGAAGCCCGTATCAAAAAGATCCGTAAGAAGTCACCACAGCGTGTGAAAGCGCCATGCCCGGTCTATGAGCTATGCGGAGGCTGCCAGCTTCAGCATCTGTCTTACGAAGGGCAGCTAGATGCCAAACGCGACATCCTTCTTCAATCCCTTGAGCGCCACACGAAGCTGAAGCTTGAAGACATGGATATCCGTCCGACCATCGGCATGGATAACCCGTGGCACTACCGGAACAAAAGCCAGTTCCAGGTCGGGACGCAAAACGGCAAGGCCATTGCAGGCTTGTACAGCATGAATTCAAACAAGCTGATCGACATCGATGAGTGCATCGTGCAACACCCGCTCACGAATAAAGTGACCAACGAAATCAAGCGGATCATCAACGACTTCAACATCCCTGTTTTTGATGATAAAAAGAAAAAGCCGATCCTGAAAACGATCGTCACGCGTGTCGGGTTTGAAACAGGGGAAGTTCAGGTTGTACTTGTGACGTCTGAGAAAAAGATTCCCCGTAAGGAATTGCTCATTTCGGAAATCCAGAAACGTCTTCCGGAAGTCGTTTCCATCGCCCAGAACATCAATCCCCAGAAAACGGCCCTCGTCTTCGGGGACGAAACGATTCATCTGTCCGGAAAAGAAAGCATCGAAGAACGTCTGGAAGAGTTCACTTACGAACTGTCCGCACGTGCCTTCTTCCAGCTGAATCCGATCCAGACGGGCAAGCTGTATAACGAAGCGAAGAAAGCCGCAGCCCTTACTGGTGAAGAAAGAGTCGTCGATGCCTACTGTGGAGTCGGGACGATCGGATTGTGGCTAGCAGATGGAGCGAAAGAAATCCGCGGAATGGACGTCATCAAGGAAGGAATCGATGATGCGAAGAAGAACGCGAAGAAATTCGGAGTCGAGCATGCCGAATACTTTGTCGGCGGTGCTGAAACCCTTATGCCAAAATGGAAAAACGAAGGCTGGCGTCCCGATGTCGTCGTGGTCGACCCGCCGAGGACCGGCTGTGACAATAAGCTTCTGGATACGCTGAAAGAAGTGAAACCGAAGACGTTCGTGTATGTATCGTGCAACCCGTCGACCCTTGCGAAGGATATCGACTATTTGAAGAAGCAGTACCGTGTCGAGTATTTGCAGCCGGTGGATATGTTCCCGCAGACGGCGCATGTGGAGGTTGTCGCGAAGCTGGTACTTAAGTGAAAAAAAGATTCACTGTGACACCCTCTATTTTACTGGTTACGATCACACTTTAAAGCAAATACTAGGGCATCCCTCCATCATCGAGGGATGCCCATTTTTGATCATACCGGCACATCCTTCAAGCAGATGACTGTTCAAATAGTTAAACATCTATTAAGATTTCCTTTGAACAACCACAAGGAGGCAAAATCATGAACAACAAATATAAAGAGTTAGTATCTCCCTATACATTTAAAAACGGAGTCGAATTAAAGAACCGCATCATCATGGCACCGATGACGAACTTTTCGTCAGATGAAGAAGGTAACGTAACGGATGCTGAGGTTACGTACTATGCGAGACGTTCCAAGGACGTCAGTATGGTGATTACGGCCTGCACATACGTAACACCTGATGGGAAGGGGTTCCCCGGTGAGTTTGGCGGGGATTCCGATGAAATGATTCCAAGCCTGGAACGATTGGCGAAAGGAATCAAGGATCAAGGCGCTAAAGCGGTCCTCCAGATTTTCCACGGGGGTGTACAATGCCCACCTGACCTGGTTCCTGATGGGGATGTTGTCAGTGCCAGTGACGTAATGGGTGAAAATGGAGAGAAGAAAGCGAGAGGCTTATCGGAAGCAGAGATCGAGAATATCATCGAAGCGTTCGGTGAGACGACCCGCCGCGCGATTGAAGCAGGCTATGATGGTGTCGAGATTCACGGAGCGAACGGCTACTTGATCCATCAATTCTTCTCCCCGATGACCAATCAGAGACAAGACCGTTTTGGCGGCAGCCTTGAAAATCGCATGACGTTCCCACTTGCCATTGTGGACAAAGTAAAGAGTGTGGTTGCGGAGCATGCGGATCCATCTTTCCTCGTTGGATACCGTTTCTCACCTGAGGAGCCGGAAGACAATGGATTCACAATGGGGGATACCCTTACCCTCGTGGATGCACTGGCAGATAAGGATCTTGATTACCTTCATGTATCCCTGTTCGATTTCTTCTCGAAGCCAAGAAAGGGCGTGGAGGATCTCGAGAAAACAAGAATGGACTATCTGTTGGAAACGATCGGAGACCGCGCGCCATTAATCGGGGTAGGTTCAATCTACTCTGCAGACGATGCCCATAAAGCGTTCGCGTCAGGCGTCCCGTTACTGGCTCTAGGCCGCGAACTCATCATCGATCCTGATTGGCTGAAAAAAATCAAAGAAGGAAAAGAAGATGAAATCGTGACGGAAATCGACAAAGGAAAGCAGGAAGAATTGGTCGTTCCTGATCCGTTATGGAATGCGATTGTGAACACTCCTGGCTGGTTCCCTGGAGTATAAGATTTCGATCAAGCATATTTTTTATAAGAAAATGGCGTGCCATCTGACACGTCATTTTCTTTTTTTTATGAATGGATGCCAACTGAATAAAATCCGCACAAAACAGATTACAAAATGTCATTTATAATTGACATTTTGTAATCTGTTTAATAGTATATATATGGAAGGAGATGAATTTCCTTGAAAAATAAACGGATGAAGATAGCCCGCGTTGAATCTGATGTATCTCAAGAACAATTGGCAAGGATTGTCGGAGTGACCAGGCAAACCATTAATTTAATCGAAGCAGGTAAATACAACCCTAGTCTGAAACTATGTATTGACATTAGCAAAGCACTGAATAAGACGTTAAATGATTTATTCTGGGAGGAATGAAGAATGAGTGCTGAAAAAATTGTGAAAGAAATCAAATTGACCATTCTTGTATCGTTGCTTGTCAGCATGGCCCTTTTAGTCACGTGGTTCATTTTCGAAATATCGGATATTCCATTCGCCAACAAATCCCTCTTAGCCCTATCCCTCATTTCTTCTAGCGCAGCCCTGGCTTCTTTCCTAAAACTATTGAAAATAAAAAAGGATCCTAATGTGATGGTGTCCGAGACGGATGAACGATTGGTGGCAGAGAAGAATGAAGCCGATTCGAAAGCCCTGAAGTTACTTCAAGGTGTTATGTTTTTATCGTATTTGGGATACACATTTATCATTCCAGAGGATATCTTCAAAGCGACCGGCTGGTGGATCTCGTTGGGGACCCTGCTTTTATCCTTGTTCGCTCCATTGATGTTTCGACGTATCACGAAAGAAATGTAAGTGAATCAGATGGTATTCCTTATAGTCACGTGGAAGTAATGACTTGAAGAGAGGTGGAGGTAAAAATGGCAAAGGGTATGTTTTTACTCATTATTGTATTAACCGTAGTCATTATTATAAGAAGAAAAAAGAAATAAATCTTCAAAAAATGGCGTAGTCATATGACCACGCCATTTTCTCTTTCATTGCTTTTTTATCCCACATTTTGCTCAGAGCCCTTATTACCGGGGGCAAACCAGCCCAACAAGGCAATCCCCACAAGGACTCCATAGAAAATCAGGGTCCATACGGTACTATGGGGAAAATCATGATCGAGCACCCCGATATCCTCATGGGCTAGGGTGATGACGGCAAGCTTCACTCCGACCCAGGCAACAATGGCATAAGCTGTCGTTTCCAGAGCAGGACGCTTTTCCAGCAGCTGCACGAACCAGGTTGCCGCGTATTTGATGAGGATCAATCCTGCAATCCCGCCAAGGACGACCACGATGAATTGTCCGCCATCCATGCCGCCGAAATCTCCAAGGGGAGAGTCAGGCAGGCCAAGGGCAAGGGCGACAGCGGCAAGGATCGAATCAATGGCAAATGCAAGGTCTGCCAGGGCGATTTTTCCAACCGTCGGCCAGAATCCTTTGCCGGCTGCTTCTTCTTCCGTTTCTTCCTGATTCTTTTCATTATCCTTCCCGAACTTCGCTTTGATGACATGTTTGAGTCCCAAATAAAGCAGGTAAGCTGCCCCGACCGCCTGGATCTGCCAGACATTTGCGATGAACGAAATGGCAAAAAGGGCCACAAACCTAAAGGCGAACGCCAGAAAAATCCCGTATTTTATCGCTCGTTTCTTTTCATCTTCTGGTAAATGCTTCGCGATGACTGCGAGCACGAGGGCGTTATCTGCTGACAATAAGCCCTCTAGGCCGATCAAGATTAATAAAGTCCATCCATATTCTAACCAAATTGATTCCAAATGTATCGCTCCCATCAAAAATGATAGCCTTAAAGAACTCTTTAGCTTATCTTACCACTTATTTTCCATCTAATACGAATCTAAAATGGTTTTGCACGATAGGCGGTTTTCGTGGTATAGTAAATTTACTAATTATGACAGGAGTGATGGGTGGACGATGAAGAACTAATCTTATTTTCGAGACGTTTGAAATTCCATATTTCAAATTAACCTAAATAGGATTAGTCTGCCCATTTTTATATGCGTTTTTAGCTATTGAAAGATGAATAGCTTTCTTTGTGTACGTGACAGGTACGGCTAATCCTTCCAGAACCATTGGGAGGATTTTTTGTTCTCCCTTTTTTGAAGAGAGGGGAAGATACTATGAGAGAAATGTTGAAATTATTGAATATACGGTATGAATTAATGGATCAAAATATATTTGAAAAGGTGAATGGCAGCGTGCAGGAGGGAGACGTCATCGGGGTCATCGGGAATAACGGTGCCGGAAAGTCGACCTTGCTTCAATTAATCGCGGGTGAACGGACACCAACGGGGGGACAGATCCAATGGCTTCACCCCGATGTGACGATCACCGTGGTCGAGCAGGAAACCGAAACCCATTCCACTGAAGGAATGACCCCAACGCATTCCGCCTTACTGGATAAATGGCACGTCCCAAACCATGAATTTCAGCAGCTGAGCGGTGGAGAAAAGCTGAAGGCGAGGCTCGCAAAAGGGTTTTCGCAAAAGTCTGATCTGCTCTTACTGGATGAACCGACCAATCATCTGGATCAGCCCAGCCTGGCGTTTTTGACGAAGCAAATCAAAGAGTTCAAAGGCACCATAATACTCGTGTCACACGATCGTTATTTCTTGGATGAAGCCGTGACAAAGATCTGGTCCATCGAAGGTAAGACGCTCATGGAGCATAAAGGCAATTATTCGAGCTACATGGAGGTACGGAAGCAGAAAAGGTTGACTCAACAGCGTGAGTATGAGAAACAGCAGAAAATGGTGGAGCGGATCGAGAACCAGATGAAGGAGCTCACCTCCTGGTCCGAAAAAGCCCACGCCCAGTCGACGAAACAGGAAGGCTATAAAGAATACTACCGCGTCAAAGCAAAACGTACGGATAGCCAGGTCAAATCCAAGCAAAAGCGTCTGGAAAGAGAACTGGAAAAAACAAAAATAGAAGCAGTCGAAAAGGAGCATAGCATCCGCTTCTCGATCCAATCGACTAACAGAACGGGGAAGCGATTAATAGAAGTAAAGGGACTGAAGAAATCATTTGAGGGACGGACCTTATTCAAAAACGCCCATTTTACCATCCAACACGGAGAAAAGATTGCAATCACCGGACCGAATGGAAGCGGAAAGACGACGCTGTTGAAGATACTCATGGGAATGGAAGCAGCTGAGGGGGGCGTGTGGATATCGCCATCCGCTAATATCGGCTACCTGACACAGGAAGTATTCGACCTCCCCCTCGATGAGACGCCGGGAGAGCTCTTCCATAAAGAAACCTTTACTGAACGAGGAAAAGTCCAGACTCTGATGAAGCATCTTGGATTCCAGACATCTCATTGGCATTCCCCGATTCGAAACATGAGTATGGGTGAACGGGTGAAGATCAAGTTAATGAAATACATCCTCGAGGAAAAAGACGTCTTGATCCTCGATGAACCGACGAACCATTTGGATCTTGCTTCCCGGGAGCAGCTGGAGGAAACCCTGTCTGAGTACAATGGTACCCTGATCGTCGTCTCCCATGACCGTTATTTCCTTGAAAAAACGACGGAAATCAAGCTTGTGATTGAGAACGGAGCCATAATGAAACAGCTGGATGAACCGCCTGCTGAACGGGATGACAAGGAAGAACGGCGCTTGAAGCTCGAGACGGAAAGGCAGGAAGTGTTGGGGCATCTGAGTTTTATGCTGCCGGGGGATGCGGGGTATGCTGAACTCGACAAGAAGTTTATCGAATTAACAAAACAAATCAATGAACTGAAGTAACAAAAGGGACGTTCCGATTCAAAATCGGTACGTCCTCTTTTTATGACCTACACCAAAAAAGTCCAGACAATACCAAAAGAGTGCTAGTGAAAGCGATTACAAACATTCTGAATTCTCAATATAATTAACCTTGAGCTTGATAACAAAGGGGGAGTAAGAAGTGAAGAAGACGTTAATGTTCATGGTTCTCATTCTATTTATGGGTATGCTTGCAGCATGTAGCAGTAGTACAGGTGGTAAGAAAGGCGTCAGTGTCGGGATCGTATTACCGACAAAGGACGAGCCGAGATGGGTTCAGGATGAAAAGCGCTTTAAAGATGCGTTGAAGGATTCCGAGTATACAACGGAAATCCTGTTCAGCCAAGGTTCTTCTGCCAAGGAAAAGGAAAATGTAGAAACATTGATCAATAAAGGTATCGATGTGCTGATCATCACTCCACAGGATGGGGATGCGGCAGCAGCTGCTGTGGAGTCAGCGAAAAAAGAAGGAATTACGGTCATTTCGTATGATCGTCTGATTACGAATACAGATGCGGTTGATTATTACGTAACATTTGATAGCGTTGCCGTTGGGGAAGCACAGGGACAATATCTGATCGATCACGCCGAGGGCAAAGATGTACCACTTTATTTGTATGCCGGTGCAGCTTCTGATAACAATGCGTTCTTGTTCTTTGAAGGAGCCTGGAAAGTGCTTCAACCGAAAATTGCGGATGGAACATTTAAAATCGCGAATTCAAGCGAAGCAGAATCACTTAAGGATACAGCTGAGTTGAGCCGTGACGAAATGAGTGAAATCCTTGGTCAGGTGACGACGAACTGGGATCCGAACGAAGCGAAGAACAAAGCACAAACCCATCTGACAGCAGCAGGCGCGGATATGAAGGGGAATGTGGCCGTCCTTGCACCGAATGATGGTACAGCACGATCGATCGCTGATGTATTTGCTTCTGACAAAGCAGTAACCAGCTACGTTGTCACAGGTCAGGATGCAGAAAAAGCGTCTGTTCAATATGTGATTGATGGTAAGCAGTCCATGACAGTCTTCAAAGACGTACGCACCCTTGTAACCGATGCGATGGGTATTGCCGTTGACGTACTGGATGGAAAAACGCCTGAAACGACTGGTTCTTATGACAATGGTAAGAAAGATGTTGAAGCGAAGCAAACGGAAGTCATCGTGGTCGATCAAGAGAATGTGAAGGAAGAACTGATCGATTCAGGATATTACAAAGCGGATGAATTTACAGGATTAAAGGAATAGCAATAAGCGGGATGGTGGCCGGAAAACCGCCGCCATCCTGTATTGTCATTGTTTTTGTTAAAGGGGGTTAAGTGTGATGAAGAAGTATTTGTTAGAAATGAATGGTATCTCCAAGGAATTTACGGGTGTGAAAGCACTGAGTGATGTGAATTTCAAAGTGGAAGAAGGGGAGATTCATTGCTTGATAGGTGAAAACGGTGCTGGGAAATCCACGCTAATGAAGGTGCTGAGCGGGGTGTATCCGTTTGGGACGTATACGGGGGACATCGTGTTCGATGGAGCCGTTCAGCAATTTAACAAAATCAGTGACAGTGTCAACACAGGGATTGCCATCATCTATCAGGAGCTGGCTCTCTTTCCGGATCTGACCGTTTATGAAAATATTTTTGCAGGGAATGAAGTGAAGCTCGGCGGTTTCATTGATTGGAACCGAACCATCGTGGAGGCGCAGAAGCTTCTGAAAAAAGTGAAGCTGGATGTGAACCCCGATACTCTGGTGAGGGACCTAAGCGTAGGGAAACGCCAGCTGGTCGAGATTGCGAAGGCTTTGAGCAAAGATGTGAAATTATTGATTTTGGATGAACCGACAGCAGCATTGAATGAAGATGACAGTGAGAATCTGCTGGAATTACTGAAGGATCTGAAGAAACAAGGCATCACATGTATCATGATTTCCCACAAATTAAAGGAAGTCATTCACATCGCCGATAAGGCGACCGTTCTCAGGGATGGTAAAACCATTTGCACCCTGGATGCATCAAAGGAAGAAGTATCGGAAGGGATCATCATCAAGAATATGGTGGGCCGCTCCATTGAGGATATCTATCCGAAACGGCCCAATAAATCCCATGGTGACACCATTTTGGAACTTCAAAACTGGTCTGCTTATGATCCGCAGCTTGGCAGACAGGTGATCAAGAATGTGGATCTTCAAGTGAAAAGAGGGGAAATCGTCGGGATTGCGGGTCTCATGGGATCAGGTCGAACAGAGCTTGCGTTGAGCATATTCGGCAATGCGAAATCATACAAGCTTGAGGGAAACCTTGTTTGGAATGACAACCTTACCACACTCAAACATACAAAGGATGCCATCAAAGCAGGAATTGCTTATGTCACAGAAGATCGTAAAGATGACGGACTTTTCCTTTTGCAGGATATAAAAAGTAATATATCAGCTGCCAACTTAGGCGGGATCTCCTCCAAAGGGATCATCAATGATAATGAAGAAATCAAAGTGGCTGAACGCTATCATTCTTCTCTTCATATCAAGGCATCTTCTCTTGAACAGATGGTAGGGAACTTGAGTGGGGGAAATCAGCAGAAAGTATCCATCGGGAAATGGCTCTTCGTCGGACCGAAGCTTCTCATCCTCGATGAACCGACGAGGGGAATCGATGTCGGGGCGAAGTTCGAAATCTATACGGTGATGAACGAGCTGATCGAACAGGGACTCAGCATCATCATGATTTCCTCCGAGCTCGGGGAAGTACTGGGAATGAGTGATCGTGTATACGTCATGGCCCAGGGTGAAATCAAAGGGGAATTACTGGTGGAAGACGCCAATCAGGAAAAAATAATGGAACTTGCAACGCAATAAGGGGGTAAACACATATGAATATCTTTCAAGAAGCAAGAATGCTGATTCGCGACAACATACGTGATTACGGCATGTATATTGCGCTATTCGCTATCATACTTACATTTACGTTTATGACGGACGGCTTATTCATAACGTCCAGGAACATTAGTAATCTATTGGACTCCGCAGGCTATATCGCCGTGCTCGCTGTCGGGATGACCCTGGTCATCGTCATCCGGCATATCGACCTGTCCGTTGGATATGCGGCGGGATTCCTTGGTGCCATTGCAGCCATCCTGTTGACACAGGCGGGTCTTTCCACATGGCTGACGATTCCGATCATCCTCATCATCGGAGCCATCGTCGGGCTGTTCAACGGTCTTCTTGTGGCCCAGATCGGGATCCCATCTTTCGTGGCGACGTTAGCCGGAATGCTGATCTTCCGCGGGGCGCTTTTGCAGGTGACGGAGAAGACAGGGACCATCATCATTCAGGATGACCATTTTAATGCCATTGGGAACGGGTTTATCCCATCCCTGATGGAAGTGGGCGGACTCCATCTTCTATCCCTTCTTGTGGGGCTCGTCGGGATCATCCTATATATTTATAGTGAAATCTCGACAAGACGAAATAAGATCAAATACGAGTTTGAAGTCATCTCTTCACCGATTTTCGCCTTGAAGCTCGTCTTCGTTTCGGCCATCATCGGATATGTGACATGGATTCTTGCGGGATATCATGGATTTTCCTGGACGGTCATCATCATTCTGATCGTTGTGGTCGTCTATCACTTCCTGACCTCCAAAACGGTCCTTGGCCGCCATATTTATGCCGTGGGAAGCAATCCCGAAGCGGCTCATCTCAGCGGGATCAATGTAAAGAAAATCACCTATATCGTCTTCGGTTCAATGGGGATGCTTGCAGCCCTATCCGGTATATTGTTCACATCACGTCTTCAATCCGCCACGACCACTGCGGGAACGTTATTCGAACTGGATGCCATCGCTGCTGCCTACGTGGGAGGGGTGTCCTCTGCAGGTGGTGTCGGGAAAGTAACGGGTGCCATCATCGGAGCCATCGTCATGGCTTCATTGACAAGTGGAATGAACCTCCTTGGCGTCGGAATATCCTATCAATATATGATCCGTGGAGGGGTGCTTGCCGGGGCTGTCATCTTTGATGTGATGACCCGCAAGAAAAGATAATTGAAGCAGCCGGATTCCTAAGGGATCCGGTATTGTTCTTTTTTAAAAATATTGCTGTAGTAGATTGTGAATATTCAAAAAGTACAGGAACCTTCCCCGAGTTTCCTGTGCTATGATAAAAGTAATGGTTCTAACTGATGGGAGGGGGCGTGTCGGGTGCGTAAGATCCGTTTTGTCGGCCTTTTAGTGGTCGTACTTATGTTGTGTCATTTAACATTTATATCTGCAAAAAAGGTATTCGAAGCCGACGCGCACCTGCCCGGTGAGATAGGGACGGCGGGGGAAGACCGGCACAGGCTTGTGCTGATTACTCAGGATACCCGGACGCCGTTTTGGGACAAGGTAGCGAAGGGTGCGAAGCGGAAAGCAGAAGAAGAAGGTGTGAGCCTTGAAGTATGGGGAAGCTTCGGGAAAAATCAGGAGGAGTTCCTGAAAAACATTGAAATCGCCATTCAATCGAAGGTCGATGGGATCCTGATCCAGGGGACGGATACACCTGAATTTAAGGAGCTCACAAAGGTGAAGGCTTCCTTCAATGGAATTCCTGTCATAACGGTCGCCAATGATGTTCCAATGGAGGAGAGCCTGCGCCGTACATATGTAGGGTCTGATCAATATGAAGCAGGGAAGCTGGTGGCAAAAGAACTCCTCCGTAAAATGGGGGATAGGGGAAAGATTGTCCTCATGGTGGATCGTGATCAGGAATATTATCAAAAAGAACGGGTCAGGGGCATCCGCGATGTGATGAAGGGATACCCTTCCATAAAACTTGTGGTGGGGGAAACGGGAAGGGATCGTGATCAGATCATTACGATAACGAGGGATGTCATGAATCGCTTTCCGGATATCGATGCGTTCATCTCTGTCAATGCGAGTAATCTCGGGGCGATGATCGATGAAATAAGTAAGCGCTCTCAAGAGGAGTCGTATTTCATTTATTCCTTTGACGATGGACCGGAATCATTGACGCTATTATCACGGGGGATGATCGACGGTGTGGTCGAGCAGGAGCCTGAGAAAATGGGAGAAATGAGCGTCCGTCTCATGGAGGAGTGGCTGAATGGGGAGACCGTTCCCCTTGATGAGGAAGGGTATCTGACCGAATTGAAGATGTTGAAAGTGGAGAAGGACCAATGACAACTATCCAGAAAAAGATCCTCACCCTTACTACGGTGGTCATGATCATCATGTCCGCCATCTGGCTCGCTCTGACTTACTATAATTATAGAACGCATGAGCAATACAATGAGATTCTAAAGCGATATCTGAACATGAATGAAGTATCAAGGGCAAGTCAGCAGGTGGTCACCGACTTGAATAACTATATGGTCGACACCAATGACAGAACCCTTAAACAACTGGAGAAAAGCAAGGAAGGACTTGAATCGACCAAGTCCGGTGTCTATTCCCTGCGGAACCGGGATAACGACTTTACCCTGACCAACTATCTTAACCTGATTGATAGTCTGGTAGAAACGACGGACCGATTGATCCTGTTCCAGAAAGAACGGGATGCCGAAGCTTCTGCACAGGAGTTTGCCGAGGCAAACCGGATATCAGGCTATATATCTGAGATGACCCTTACGTTAATTGATAAAGAATTGACGACGTACAATGTGATGTACAGGGGGATCATGGAGCAGTCAGCGGAGGTCATCAAGCTTGGAATTTGGGTGCTCCTTCTCATTACTTGTCTGCTCTTGATTGCTTCCTATTGGTTCTCACTCGGGATCACGCGACCAGTCTTTCAGCTGACGAGAGCTGCAAATGAACTGTCAAAGGGGAATTTCAGCCGGCAGGTAAAGGTGGAAGGAAGCGATGAAATCGCCTTTTTAGCGAAGACCTTCGACCGCATGAGGATCAATATCAACAATCTGATCTCGGAAATCAAGCAGAAAGCGGCACTGGAACGGGAACTTCAGGAAAGTAAGCTTCTTTTACAAGAAAGCCAGTTTAGAAGCCTCCAGAGTCAGATCAACCCCCATTTCTTATTTAATACGTTGAATACCCTTTCAAAAAAAGCGTACTTGGAAGGATCAGAGGAGACGAGCGACCTCCTTGTGAGCGTGGCGGGGATCCTCCGTTATAATCTGAAACGGCAGAACAGGTCTGTTACATTAAGGGACGAGATTCATGTACTGGAACAATATATGCACATTCAAAAAGCGCGTTTCACCGATCGATTGCAGCTGCACATGGAAGTCGATGAAGCCTGCATGGACGTTCGAATACCGGCATTGACCCTGCAGCCCATCGTTGAAAATGCCGTTATACATGCAGTGGAACCGAAAGAGGATGGGGGGGCGATCTGGTTTCGTGTCCGGGAAGAAGACAGTATCATCCTTGTTGAGATCCAGGATGATGGTGTGGGAATGTCACAGGAGAAAATCCGGCAGATCCTCCATGAAGAAGGATCCCGTGAAGGCCATTCAACAGGGATTGGCTTTAGCAATGTGGTAAAGCGGCTGCAGTTGTTTTATGGGTTTGAAGATGTCCTCCGGATTGAAAGTGAAGAGGGCAAGGGTACTAAAATTTCGCTGAGGATTATAAGGGAAGGAGCAGGTACGGATGATCAAGCTTCTCATAGTGGATGATGAGCAGTTGGAACGTGAAGGAATGCAGACGATTTTACAGAAGAATTTCCCCGGGCTTGATATTCAGCAGGCGAAGAACGGGATGATGGCTGTGGAGATGGCAAAGGAATATGCTCCCGATCTGATCTTGATGGATATTAAAATGCCCGTCATGAATGGTCTCGAGGCTATGGAAATCATCAACGGGGAACAGCCTCATATCAAATTCATCATGGTGACGGCCTATGATACTTTTTCGTACATGAAAGCAGCCATCAAGCTTGGCGTCAAGGACTATATACTGAAGCCGAGCAAAGCTTCTGAAATCGTCCATACGATCAGCAAGGTGCTCGAACAGATTGAACAAGAGCGTGAGCGGCATGTAGAAAACCTGCATCAGAAGGAAAGATGGCAAAAGACACAGATGCTGGTGGAAACCGATGTGGTCACCCAGTTATTATTCGATCACGTCCATGACGTTCATGTCGATATGCTCATGGACATGCTCGAAATTCCTTCGTCTGAGGAAATGTTCGTGATGGTCCTTCACCTTCCTGGAGGAGGCGAAAAACAGTACTCCGCCATCCGGAAGAAAGTGTTACAAAGTGGATGGACCGGGGCATTGTACGGCAGGCAGCTCCCCATCATTGTGTTCAGGCAGCCTGCGACAACCTACAGGTCCCAGGCAACCGCTTTGGCAAGGGAGCTGCTTTCACTTGCTAAAGATAATGAAAAGGAATGGTTCATCGGAATCGGAAAGGTGTATCATTCAATGGATCAAGTGCGTCATTCCTATCAGGAAGCGATGCTTGCCACTGTCGATACACAGGGGCGAAAGAAATACCGCTTTTTCGAAGAAATTCCCCTGGAGCCCGGGAAACGTGAACAAGCCATGATGGATCAGAAGGACTTAATGGAGAAAATCAGACTGGGGAAGTGGGATCAGGTGCATGCCCGGATCATGAATTCTTTCACATTATTGGAGAAAGAGCGGACACCCCTCGTTTACACCCAGCAGCGGACCCTTGAGGTACTGTGGATGATTTCCCGGACCTTGAGTGAATGCGGGGTCGAAACGGCCACGCCGCTTTTCGCCTTACAGCCAATGGATTACCGCCAGCTGCGGGAAGAGACCGAACGTCTCCTAAGCGGGATGAAGGACTCTTATACAGAACGCTTCAACAGGATGGAGAGCGATACGTTCCAACAAATCAAACAGTTCATCCAAGATCATTCCCATCAAGACATATCATTGGATACCCTCGCACAAAAAGTGAATTTGAGCCCTATTTATATTAGTAAGATGTTCAAGGAGAAACAAGGAGTCAACTACATCGATTTCCTGACGGAGTGCCGAATGGAGAAGGCGAAAACATTGCTCGGTGACATGGAGAAAAGCATAAAGGAAATCACCTTCGAAGTGGGATACCATGACCCGAATTATTTCAGCAAGGTCTTTAAGAAAATGACCCATTATTCTCCAAAAGAGTACCGAAAGACATTGCTTGGCCAACATGCATAAAGGGGAAGGAACGCCATGGTCCATTGGAAGAAACGGATAAACATAGGCTGGATCATGATCATAGTGCTGATACTGACTGCATGCGTGCAGACGGATCCAGTCGAACAGATGCCTAAGGAAGAAGAGAAAGTCCCTCCCGACGTCGTGAAGATCGGATTCTCCATGGATACACTCGAGGAGGAACGATGGGTGAGGGACCGTGATTTATTCAAACAGGCCGTCGAAGACCTGGGGGCGGAAGTGGAGATCATGGAGGCAAGAGGGAACGATGCCCTTCAAGTCCTTCAGGCAGAAACGTTGATCAGTCAGGGAATCGATGTGCTGGTCATCGTCCCTTATAACGCGGAAGCCGCGGCGGCCATCGTGCAGAAAGCCCATCGCGCCGGCATCAAGGTGGTTTCGTATGACCGGCTTGTGAAAAACGCCGACATCGATCTGTATGTCTCATTTGATAACGAACGGGTAGGGGAGCTCCAGGCAAAGGCTCTTACACAACGTGTCCCTAAGGGGAAGTATGTGTACATTGGAGGGGCCGATACCGACTACAATGCCCACCTGATGAAAAAAGGCGTCTTCAGCGTACTGGATCCTCTAATTGACCATGGGGATATCCAAATCGTCTATGATCAATGGACAGATAACTGGCTCCCCGGAAACGCCTATTCCAATATGAAAGAGGCCCTGGCAGCCAACCACAATGAAATAGACGCGGTCATTGCGGCCAATGATGCAACTGCCGGAATGGCATTGAAGGCATTGGAAGAAGCCGGCCTCGAAGGAAAAGTCCCCATCGCCGGACAGGACGCAGAGCTTGCCGCAGCACAAAGGATCGTTCGCGGTACACAAACAATGACCGTCTACAAACCGATCAATACCCTTGCCAGTGAAGCGGCATCCCTTGCCATCGCACTCGCCAAAGACGAATACATCGACACCGATAAAAAAATCAACAATGGGAAAATCGAAGTCCCATCCGTCCTCCTTGAACCCATTGCTGTAAACCGGGACAACCTCGATCGCACCATCATTGCGGATGGTTTTCATTCGAGGGAGGACGTGTATAAGTGATCTGCGAGAAAAGCATCCGAAATTTTTCTAAAAGGAAACCGACGAAAAATCGCACCTCTCATCAAGAAAAGGGGAAAGAACCCTGCGAAAACAGCACTTTCATATTTTTTCCAATTCGGTTATACTCAACATAAATGAATGGAATGGGGGATGGGGAAATCGTGCGGAAAATGGCTTTTATGCTCCTGACTGGTTCTATACTCTTTGCAGGGTGTTCGAATACAGAACAGGCAGATGAATACACCGTGAAGGAAGCGACTGACAATGGTGACACGCTCGTAGATGAAGAAGGGGAAGTAACCAATCTGGACAAACTATTGAGTTTTGTAGATGGGGTGCAGGAGAAAAAAGAGTCTGAAGTGACCGTATCGAACTTTTTCAACAACCAGGTAAGTGTCAATGAAATATCGTTCGATGGAAATAAAGTCAACTATGTGCTGAAGACCGGGACCGGGGAAGAAAAGAGAAGTGCGGTTTGCGACGGAATCGAAGAGAGGACCGGATTCATCTCATTGCAGGGGTGTGACGGGGAAGAAGATTCCATTGGGATCGTGCAGGTCTCGGAATATAAAGTAAATAAGGCTAGGGCTTCGATGAAAGACTGAACGGAAGCATCCATACCCTTTAGATAAGAAAGGTTACTCCCCTGAGAGTAACCTTTTAGATTGTTATAGATTCTAAGTTTATCTTTCCCTTTTTATTGGGGAACCCCATGCCATTGAAGAGATTCGTGTCGTTTTCAGTTACCCCCTGTATACCATTTGTAAGAATTGGACTGTCCACGGCAAGAGCTGTTGAAGCCTTCTGTTTTATGAGTATTGTAGCTTTCTCCTTTAAGATACCCTTGTGAAAAATATCTCTCCTTAATGCTGCCCACGATGACAACTCCAACCATGAACGAAAAGGGAATCAAAACGAATAACCAAACCATCAGCACAACCTCCTTTTTTAATAGGAAAAGCAGGTGAACTTCCAACTTTTGTCATATCTAATACTATTGTACCACATATGATATGGAAAAATATCGATGGTCATTCCGGGTAAGGCATCCCTTCTATCCCCCGCATACCTTAAGACGTTTCCGAATATGATTTTTAACAGGACGGTCCTATCCACCGTTCATCTGGTATATAATGAATCTATCACCTTCAGGAGGTACATATGAAACAGCAAAACTATGAAAATCACAGCAAGGTTGATCCGGTGTTTCATGTAGGAATTGCCCTGTCAGCCCTTGTTACCCTTATTTTGACGATGATATTTTTCGTGATGAATGTGGGTACGGAGACATTGCTTAGCTTTATCGTCCTTCTAGTCGTGATCACGTTGATCCTGGTTGGGGTGAGGCTCCGGACGTATGCCCTTCAAGTTCAAGACCGGGTGATCCGTACGGAAGAGAATTTCCGTTACTACCGTCTCTCAGGGAATGAACTGGATGACCGACTGTCCCTTAAGCAGATCATCGCACTCAGGTTTGCTCCGGATGAGGAATTCCCGGTGTTGGTCGAACGGACACTGGCGGAAAACTTAACACCCAATGACATTAAGAAAGCTGTACAGAACTGGCGTGCAGATCATCATCGCGTATAAACAACAAGGATTGGACCGCTCATTCATGGGCGGTTACGTTTTTTTAGAAGGAGGCTCGTTATGCCGAACGAAATCATGGTGGATGTAAAAGAGTTAGTGAAAAGATATGGTTCCTTTACGGCGGTGAAGGGAGTCCGCTTTCAGGTGGAGAAGGGGGAGATCTTCGGATTGCTTGGGCCAAACGGGGCCGGGAAGACGACGACGATCGAGATGCTCGTGGGACTCCGTAAACCGGACGAGGGGACGGCAAGCTTAGCCGGATTTGACGTGAAAAAAGATGTGAATAAAGTAAAGGAAGTGATTGGGGTCCAGCTTCAGTCGACCTCACTGTTTGAACTGCTCAAGGTGGAGGAGATCCTTCATTTGTATGCGAGCTTTTATCCGAAGAACGTGGACATCGATCAATTGATCGAAGATATGCTGCTGACGGAGAAGCGGAAGGACCGGATCAAGGGACTGTCAGGCGGGCAGAAGCAGCGTCTGGCGATTGCCCTGGCACTGATTCATGATCCCAATATCGTGTTCCTCGATGAACCGACGACGGGACTGGATCCCCAGGCAAGAAGGACGCTGTGGGATATTGTGCTGCGACTTAAGGAGCGGGGGAAGACGGTAATTCTGTCGACTCACTATATGGATGAAGCTCATGTGCTCTGCGACCGGATCGGCATCATGGACCAGGGGGAGCTCATCGCCCTCGATACACCTGGAAATCTCGTAAAAACGCTGCAGTCGACCAGTACGATCGAATTCCATCTGGACAATCCTCCTGAACAAGTTTGGTTCATGAAAATGGATGGAGTGGAAGAAGTCGCCATCAAGGATACATTCGTCCAGCTATACACAGATGAACTGCAAAGGGCATTGACATCCTTAATTACCTTATCGACAGAGCATGATTTGAAAATCGAGGACCTTCAGACGCGTCAGGCGACGCTCGAGGATGTCTTCATTCATATGACAGGAAGGAGGCTGCGGGAATCATGAGAGCGTATTGGCAGCTGACACTGGCACAATTGCGGATTTTTGCACGAAACAAACAAGTATTATTCTTCACACTGCTCTTCCCGGTCATCCTGATGGTGGCCCTCGGTTCATTCGCAGGGGGAGGGAACTCGGTTTCCCTGACAGTAGGGATGGTCGACAATGATCAAACCAATGCCTCAAAGGATTTAAAGGACTTATTCTTAAAAAATGATGGAATTGAAACAGCGAAATTTGATACTGTCAAAACGGGAAAAAAAGCCGTGAAAAACGGTGATATCCAGCTTCTGATCACAATCCCGAAAGGATATGGGGAAAACGTGAAGGACAGGGACGAAGCGTTCTCGATTCCCGTCTACTATAACGAAAAGAACCTGACGACCGCGGAACTTGGACTGACGGTAGTGAACGGAATCATCGATCAATACAGTAAGGACCTTGTCGATTATAAGCCTGTCGTGACGGTCGAGAAAGTCGGGATCGAGGCATTGAACATCCGCTATGTCGATTTCCTTGTACCGGGGATCGTCGCCATGATGATCATGAGCAACAATATGAACGGGGTGGCGGGCCAGATCTCCGCGTGGCGTGAGCGTGGAATCCTCCGACGCATGCAGGGGACGAGGCTGAAGGCTTCCACCTTCATTGCCGCACAGATTACGGCCCGTCTCATGCTGAACGGTACACAGGCCCTGCTCGTCGTACTGATTGCCGATCTTATTTTTGACATTAATGTAGCAGGCTCGTGGCTTGCGATGATTTTCTTCATCATCCTTGGGACCCTGGCGTTTATGTCACTCGGCTTCATCATTGCGGGTATGGCGAAGAACCCGGAAAGTGCGGGACCGATCGCGGGCTTCGTGACGTTTCCGATGCTGTTTCTTGGTGGTGTGTTCTTCCCCATCAACAATATGCCGGACATCATCCAGCCCATCGTGAAGGTGCTGCCGATCGCTCACCTCAGTTCCGCGCTGCGGGAGACGATGAATCTCGGGACGCCGTTCCTGGAGCTTGGGACGGAGACGCTGATCCTTGGAGCGTGGCTCGTCGGAGGATTTGCTTTAGCCAGTTATGTGTTTAAGTGGGAATAGAAAAAAGTCCAATCGGATCAACCCGATTGGACTTTTTTCATGCCCTCTTCTCCAAATCCTTCGCCGTCTCACTCATCTCCACGTCACTACCTTCTTTGTAAGTTCCGAACAACACATCGACAAATGGGGTGGAGACCCCGTACCAATAGTTCTCATTCTTATAATGATGGAGAATATGCGTCTTTTTAAGCCAGCGGCCGAACCGCGTCTTCGGCTTCATGGGACGGTGAGCAACGTAGTGTTTCCATTCATACACAAAGAACATGAAGAGAATCCCGGTGGTGAAAGCAAGGGTGAATGACATTGAACCGGTCAGGAAATAAAACAACAAACACAGGACAAAGAGGTTGGGTGCGCTGTACCAGACGGGCAGAAAGAGGAGCTTTAAGTCATTCGGCTTTTTATGATGATCATAGTGCAGGCGCTTGATTAAATTTAGTAAAAAGGGATTCTTCGGGGGCTTGATGTGAAAGAGGAAGCGGTGGGTGAGGTATTCACTGAACATGTAGGTGACGATCCCGACGGCAAAAAATAGCAAGCTGAATAGGGAAAGCTCCATTGTGAACAAAAATCCGAGTACCAAGAGAAATATGCCCACCATGACTAAAATATCAAAGTGTAAAAAGAAATCCCGATACAATCGATTCTTTTTCATCCTTCCTTGCCTCCATTCATTTTTTGTTTCCAAAGCGTAATGCTCGTTTCCATCATGTCCCGGATGGTTTGTTCGGCTTGTTGAAGATCCCCATCCAATATCCATTTTAGAAGGGTACCGTAATAATCCCGTGAAGCGGCACGATGGGTGGAATCGCTGAAATATTTTTCCGCCATCCTGATATACACATCCCTAAAGCTGTTCAGGATCAAGAGATAAATCGGATTTGGCGACAACATGGCAACCCGATGCTGAATATGCCAGTCGAATTCCGCATACGTTACAGCTGTGTCATTCATATCTTCAAACGGAGCGAAGAGGGAGATGACCTTCAGCTTGTTGTTCTCCATGGCGTCCCTGAAATAGGCGGGGGTAATCGCTACGCGCAGTTCCAACATATGAATGATGAATGCATCCGGGATCTCCTCTTCATGCTGAAGGATCGTGACAATCGTCATCAAGTTCCCCTGCTTCCAGTAATCATTCACGACGGCAGGCATTCCTTTCCGGCTCCGGGTCCAGCCGTCCCGTTCCAATCTCTGCAGTGCCTCGCGAATGGTGGGACGCCCCACTTTGTAATGAATAGCCAGATCTCTTTCTGATTGAAGGGATTCCTGAATCTTCAGTTCCCCACCCAGTATGGACCGGGTAATGTCACGGGCAATGAGATCGGAAGAACGTTCTTTCATTGAGTGTACCTCCTGATTGGTCATACCAATTAAAAGTTTGGTAATACCATTATATGATTCTAGTAGATGTATTTGTCAATAAATTCTGAAATTTAATTACGGTACTTTTCAACACCTTATTTCTTGACTCTAACTAGTTGACCCCCTAAACTATAAAATAGAATAATTAGTTTAGGGGGTCAACTAGTTGGATAAGCGCTTAATTGAAGCAGTCGAGCTGTTCGAGGATGTGATGGTATTCGGAACAGATCGGGTGCTGAAGAATGTAAAGGCTGATGTGTGGCAGGAATATTCACCTGAACAGATTCAGGTGCTGAAGCTTGTGAATAAGAACGGCCCGCTTGCAGGGGGTGTGATCGCTGAGCTCCAGGGGGTTCATAAGAGTGCGATTTCGAACCGTTTGAAGAGGCTTGAAGAAAAGGGTCTCATTGAAATCGTGAAGGCAGAAGAAGATCAGCGAAGCAAGCTTGTATGCCTCACGGAGGATGGGCAGAGGGTCGTAACCGAGTCCGATCAAGCGGTCTATGCCTATATCGAAGACTTATTCGCCGATCACGTGAAGGACGAGGAGCTGGATCAATTCCTGACCATGTTCAGGAAGATCAGATCGATTTTGAAATTGGAGGGTGAAAAAGGATGAAATCCATCATCAAATTCAAGTGGCCGGTTACGATCGGTCTTCTTATTATAACGGTTTTATTGTTTATGATTTCGCCCAACCTGTCGAAGCAGGCAGAAGATGCGGGGACGTTCCAACTTCCTGAGGATGCCGCGTCAAAGAAAGCGATGGAAATGCTGAATGACGCCGGAGCAGGGGAGGAAACGATATCCCTTGTGTATTCACTGGACGAAAAGTTGACGGATTCAGCGAAGAAAGACATTGCGTCAAATGTAGATGAATTGAAAGAGCTTGGGGATCCTGTCAGCTCGGTCCTCGATCCGTTTGAAAGCGAGGAATTGGAAGCCCAGCTCGTCTCAAAAGATAAAAAGACCGTCCTTGTTCCGATCACCGTTGACGGAACACAGGAGGAAGTGGTGGAGCTTGCTGATTCCATCAAGTCAGATATCCTGAAGGATCAGTCATCCGTGTACCTGACAGGGGAAGCCATCATCAATAATGATGTGAACCTGAGCGCGCAGGAAGGATTGAAACGGACGGAAATCATTACGGTCGTGTTGATTTTTGCCCTGTTATTAGCCGTATTCCGTTCGATTGTGACCCCTTTGATTCCGTTAGTGGCTGTTGGGATCACGTATTTACTCAGTCAATCGATCGTCGCATTTTTCATCGATTGGTTCGGCTTTCCCGTATCGAACTATACGCAGATTTTCCTTGTGGCCATCCTGTTCGGGATCGGGACGGATTATTGCATCCTGTTACTGAGTCGGTTCAAGGAGGAGCTGGGTGCAGGTCAGCCCATCAACGAGGCAATCATCCGTACGTATAAGACCGCGGGACGCACGCTTTACATAAGCGGTCTCGCCGTGTTCATAGGGTTCTTCGCCATCGGGTTTGCCGATTTCCCAATCTTTAAATCAGCTGTAGCCGTGGCGGTGGGGATTGCGGTTCTGTTATTGGTGTTAAGCACCGTCATGCCGTTCTTTATGGCAACCTTGAAGGAAAAATTGTTCTGGCCTTCGAAGAAATCCGTTTCTCACAATGACAGTAAGTTATGGGCATGGATGGGCAAGCTTTCCGTCAATCGTCCGCTATTGTCCATGGCAGTGGTGGCCGTCATCACGGTTCCGCTATTATTCACCTATGACGATGCGCTTTCTTTCAACACGGTGGATGAAATCGGAGACAGCTATGATTCAGTCAAAGGTCTACAGGCGATTGAAGATGGATTCGGTCAAGGGGATTCCCTTCCTGTCCAGGTTCTTCTTTCAAGCGATGAGAAGCTTGTGACCGAAGATGCCGTTCCTTATGTAGAAAAGCTGAGTCGTGAGCTTGCAAAAGTCGACGGGGTGAAGAGCGTCCGTTCCATCACGCGACCTGCCGGGGATGCGATTGAAGAATTCAATGCAGACTACCAGCTTGGAAAAATTGCTGAAGGGGTGAACGGAGCGGCTGACGGTCTCGACCAGGCCGTAAAAGGACTCAGCCAGCAGGCTGCCTTAGCAGGTCAGGGTCAGGCGCCTCAACCGGGAGCACCAAATCCACTGGATGGTCTGAACCAGATCACAGGTGGATTGAAGCAGGCGGGAGATCAGCTTCAGGGGATGAGTGACAGCGAGACCATCCGCGATACCGGGTTATACTTACCGCCGGGTACATTAGAAAATAAAGAATTTGCCCAGGTGATCGACCGGTATTCTTTCGGTGAAGAAAAAGGGATGAAGCTTGAAGTCATCCTGTCCGATAATCCGTATTCACCGGAAGCCATCGACACCGTGGACCGGATCAATGAAACGACGGAACGTGTCATCAAGGATACACCTCTTGAAGATACCGAGGTCGCTATCGGAGGAGTTTCAAGTATCAACCGTGACCTTAGCGATATTTCAACGAGTGACTTCACCCAGACGGTGACGATCATGCTCATCAGCTTGTTTGTGGTCCTCGCAATCCTTTTCCGTTCCTTCATCATGCCGCTCTACATGATCGGATCCCTGCTACTGACGTACTTCACGTCTGTTGCCGTAGCCGAGTGGATCTTCGTAGAAGGATTAGGATATGACGGCATCAGCTGGGCCGTTCCGTTCTTCGGATTCGTTATGCTTGTAGCCCTTGGGGTCGACTATTCAATCTTCCTCATGGACCGTTTCCGTGAACAATCAGCAGGAGGCATGACGGTGACCGACGCCATCAAAGCATCGATGGCGAAGATGGGGACCGTCATCATCACGGCAGCCATCATCCTCGCGGGAACATTCGGGGCCATGGTGCCGTCGGGGGTACTCAGTCTCGTGCAGATTGCGACCATCGTCATCACCGGACTGCTTCTGTATGGACTGATCGTCCTGCCACTCTTGATCCCTGCCATGACCGTGTCCTTCGGAAATGGAGTGTGGTGGCCGTTCCGACCGAAGAAGGAAAAGTAGATTGATAGCAGCCCGTTCTATTAGAGAGCGGGCTGTCTTTTGAGTGCAAGACTAGTTTAGTCAAAAACAGGCGAAATACTCTGAATTTTAGTTCGATTTAAAGGAAAAAATATTTTTCTGAAAAACTAATCAGAATCTCCACTGATGTGGTCGGGTTTCTCTTTGACATATAAGGGTTCAGAGGGTGTGAAGGTACTTTCAAACCTGTATCACCAAGTGTTCAGGACACTATTTTCACTTTTGTTTTTTCGTAAAATAGTTTATAATAATCAGATAATACTAGATATTTTACCCTATGAATCATTATAATAGAAGATGGTATGATTTTTTTTGACACATGAAGGTGCTGGATTGAAAGCGCCTGCAAATATAGTGGATGAGGAAGGTTATAATGAGCAGCTTACAGAAGAAAACAGATGTTATCTTAATTGGTGCTGGTGTCATGAGTGCGACTTTAGGGGTAATCCTGAAAGAGTTGGCGCCGGAATGGGAAATCACAGTGTTTGAAAAGCTCGCGAAGCCTGGGGAAGAAAGCTCGAACGAATGGAATAATGCCGGAACCGGACATTCTGCACTATGCGAGCTCAACTATACGTCCGAAAAGCCTGATGGATCTATAGACATTACGAAAGCAATCAAAGTCAATGAACAGTTCCAACTATCAAGACAATTCTGGTCTTATCTCGTCAACCGCAATCTCATTGGTAAACCACAGGACTTCATCATGCCGATCCCGCATATGAGCATGGTTCAAGGTGAAGAAAATGTGGCGTTTCTGAAAAAACGTTTGGAAGCGCTGTCAGCAAGTCCGTTGTTTGAAGGCATGGAGTTTTCCGATAATCCGGAGAAATTGAAGGAATGGATCCCGCTGATCATGGATGGCCGTGAATCGGATGAACCGATCGCAGCGACGAAGATCGATTCAGGTACGGACGTCAACTTTGGGGCATTGACCCGCAAATTGTTCGATCATTTGAGTGATAAAGGCGTCGAGATCAACTACAACCACAGTGTGGAAGATATCAAACGTAAATCCGACGGTTCGTGGGAAGTAAAGGTCCATGATATGGACGGCATCAAGATGGAATATCATACGGCGAAGTTCGTCTTCATCGGCGGCGGTGGCGGAAGTCTTCCGTTACTTCAGAAAACAGGTATCCCTGAGTCGAAGCAGATCGGCGGATTCCCGGTATCAGGACTCTTCATGGTGTGCAATAACCCTGAAGTCATCGAAAAGCATCATGGGAAAGTGTACGGAAAAGCCAAGGTCGGAGCTCCTCCGATGTCGGTTCCGCATCTTGACACCCGTTACATCGATAACAAGAAATCCCTTCTGTTCGGACCGTTTGCCGGATTCTCACCGAAGTTCCTGAAGACGGGATCGAATATGGACTTGATCACATCGGTCAAACCAAATAACCTTTTCACCATGCTTGCTGCAGGCGTAAAGGAAATGGGATTAACAAAATACTTGATCCAGCAGGTACTCCTGTCCAATGAAAAGCGCATGGAAGAATTACGCGAATTCATCCCGAACGCCAAGAGCGAAGACTGGGATATCGTCGTAGCCGGCCAGCGTGTGCAGGTGATCAAGGACACCGAAGCAGGCAAAGGAACCCTTCAGTTCGGTACAGAAGTGGTCAGCTCCGCTGATGGTTCAGTGGCAGCCCTGCTTGGTGCGTCTCCAGGTGCTTCCACAGCCGTTCATGTCATGCTTGAAGTATTGGACAAATGCTTCCCGCAGCACATGAAGGAGTGGGAGCCGAAGATCAAAGAAATGATCCCATCTTATGGAGTGGCATTGGGTGAAAATCCTGAGCTCTTCAGGGAGATTCATACATCGACTGCGAAGGCGTTGGGTTTGAGGGATAAAGAGGTTGCGTATAGTTAAGTGAATGAATGGAATGCCCTGTGGATGCAGGGCATTTTTTTATCGAAATATTGTATTAAGGAGAAATGCATCATGATCGTAATTGGAATTCTAGCACTCATCACCCTTTTCTCCATTGAACTACAGGTGAGGAGAATGAATAAATCAAATGAACGGGTTGTTGAGTTGTTGGAGGAAATGAAGGAAAAGAACATGTAGAAAAGGAAAAGGGGTGCAATCTTGAGATCGAATCTTATTATCGTCGAAGGGATACCAGGGTCAGGCAAGTCGACCACGGCCCATTTTATTAAAGAGCATTTGGAGAAAGAAGGAATAAAGGCTAAGCTCTTTCAAGAAGGAGACACCAGTCATCCAGCTGATTATGAATCGACCGCCTGTTTAAATGAGGGACAGTTCAATGCGGTACTTGATAAATTTCCTGAACATCGGGAGAGTATCAAAGGGGATGCCGAGAAGAAAGGTAATCACTATTTTATTTCGTACCGTCATTTTCTTGATACGGATCCTTCTCTTGTTGAATGCCTGGCTTCTTTTGATGTCTACGAGTTGGATTTGGATACGTTCGAAGAAGTCTCCTATCATTATTGGAAGGAATTCGTGGAAGAAACGGATTTTGGCGATGACGTGTATATATTTGAATGCTGTTTCCTGCAAAATCCGTTTACCAAGTTCATCGCCATGCATAATGCGGAACCAAAGAGGCTTGAGAACCATTTAAAGAAAATCAGCTCGTGGATTGAACCATTGAATCCTCTGCTGATTTATTTTTATCAGGAAAACCTGGATCAATCCTTCCATCATGTCTATGAAGAGCGCAGTCAGGAGTGGCGTGAGTTCTTCACGGATTATCATGTGAATCAAGGGTATGGGAAAGAGAATGGGTTGAAGGGATATCAAGGGCTTGTGGAGTTTTTGGAGATGCGCAGGGATTTGGAGTTGCGGATTCTTGAGGGGTTGCCGGTTAGGCATATGATTATTGAGAATGGAGAAAAGGACTGGGATCTTTATTACGAAAAAATGAAGATAGCGATTAAGTAGCTGGAAGTTAGACGTAAGATAAACAGAATGGTGAAGAACAGTAGGCGGCTCACAGGAGGTCGCCTTTATTTGTGTTTATACCAGTAATTTGAAATAATTACATAATAATGACTTTGTGAGGGGGATGCATGTGAGTCATATGGAAAGCAGGCTAAGTAAAATGAACCTGGAAATTCTGAACATGAAGGAAATCGGTGGCGCCCATGCGGGATACATTTGTAAAGTCGAAGCTCTAAGGGGAAATGAGAATACGAGAGAGCACTACATTTACAAGGAATTTGCTGAGGGACGGGATCAGGAAGTAGAGGTTCATAAGAATATAGAAGAAATAATGCCGTCTTTTAGTAGAGTCGTGAATGTATGGGAGACGTCCCCAAAAGCGATGTTGATGTGGGATTTGGGGTGCCCAGTTAAAGCTGGGTTTGAAGCAATGTCTATAGGTGAAAAGAAAATGTTGATCAGTGATATTTTAAAAGTTTTGGCTTCTCTTCATGGTATGGATACCCCTCAGGACAAGCTTCCTGCCCACCAATTAAACGCTGAATGGAAGAATTGGTGCTTAGATCAGATGGGCAAGTTATGCTCAAGAAAATCGTGGGCAAGTCCACGATGGGAGAGAACAATCCAGGAAGCATACGAGCGACTGGATATCCCACATTATCAATCGAAATGTCCATCCGTCATAACCCACGGGGATCCACATCTTGAAAATGTATTTTATAAGGATAATGAAGTCTGGTTCATTGATTGGGAATGGGCAGCCATCGGGTCTCCTTTAAGGGATGTGACGATCTTGATGCAGGATTTATATGACGATGATCTGATTGCCTATGTCCCTGAATACTACCTGAAATGCATGAGGGAACGGGGGATCACTCTGGATAATGACGATTTTTGGAGTGATCTGAGCTATCTATACATAGACCATTTGACGATGATGCTTGCCTGGGAAGTGGAGAAGTATTTTCAGGGGTATCTGTCAGAAAAGGGGATTCGCAAAATCATAGAGTGGAAGATTGGGGAGATTGAACGGGTGAAAACTGAAGGAATGGATAGAAAAAAATTTAGTTATTAGCCCATCTTATAATAAGGGGGAAGAGGATGAAAAATGAGTTTAATAACATACACTTTACACTTAAAGAGGTCAAAAAGGGTATCTATGCCGCAATTTCAAAACCAGGTGGCGGTGCAGTTGCAAATGCCGGATTTGTTGATTTGGGCGATGGAGTAATCGTCTTTGATACGTTTAACACCCAGCAGGCGTCAAAAGCGTTGAGAGATGCCGCCGAAAGAATCACGAATCAGAGTGTCACGTGGGTTGTGAATAGCCATTATCACGGAGATCATGTTCGCGGCAATCAAACATTTAAGGGCACTTCTATTCTTTCAAGCGAGACCACCTTTGAAAAAATGAAGGAAATCCACCCTCCCAGAATAGAGAAACAGAAAGCGGACATCGACGGACTCACTCAATATATAGAATCTCTCGAAAAGCAGCTTGATGAATCCGGGGAAGCAACCCTTCAAGATCAAGTGAGCTTTTTACATGAAATGAAACGGTCTTTACCTGAACTGGAGTTGACTCTCCCAAATGAAACATTTAAGGAAGATAAGACTATACAGGGAACACGGAGAAGCGCAACACTATTTACGTTGGGAGGGGGGCACTCTTTTTGTGATAGCATGCTTTACCTTCCGGAAGAGAAAGTGATCTTTATGGGGGACTTGGTATTTGTTCACTGTCACCCGACATTCTTTGATGAAACCGATCCAAGAAAATGGATGGATATTTTACGAAAAGTAAAGAAGTTGGATATTGAAACTGTCATTCCTGGACATGGCGATATTGGGACGAAAGAGGATATTGATATAATGATTCTTTATTTGACACACCTCTTATCTGTTCAACATAAAGAAAGTGCTGAAATCCCTCCTCTTTATAAAAATTGGGCTTCTCCAGAGGTATACTTTCAGAATATAAAAAATGTGAAGAGCAAAAAGGGGACTTCCGTACATGAATAGAGAAATGTTGGCACCAATTAATAGCTTTAAACTATACGCCAAACTAACAGGTAAGAAAAAAAATAAACCCACGGTGGTGATGGATGCCGGCTACGGGGACTATTCTAAAGCCTGGGATTCAGTGATTGGGGAACTATCAGAAATAACAGAAGTGCTGGTATACGACCGTGCCGGGCTGGGGAAGAGCGAGAAGAGTCCAAATCGGAGGACGAGCCTCGAGATGGTAAAAGAGATGAAGGAACTTCTAAGCATCCTGGACATCAAACCTCCATATCTTTTTGTCGGCCACTCTTTCGGTGGAGTGAATGTGAGTGTATATGCTCATGAATATCCTGAAGAAGTCGCGGGCATGGTGCTGGTTGATTCAACTCCGGTTGATTATAGGGAACGCTTCCTTCCTACGATGACGAGTGATTTCCAGGAAGCATATCGCAAGCAGTTTGTCCGGGAAGGCAACTACGAAGAATTTATGGAAAGCCTGGGGCAGTTAAAAGAATATGAGGAGACTTTAAGTATGCCGGTCATCGTACTTTCCGCTGGTAAAAAGGATCATTATTCAGAAGCATCCCAGGAATTGTGGAATATCATGCAGAGGGAGTTGGCACTGATTTCTTCTAAGGGTGAATGTGTGCTTGCCGAGAACAGTGCTCATTATATTCAACGGGATGAACCACAGGTGGTGATAAAGGCGGTTGAAAAGCTGATCAAACTTCATTCCGACGAAGAAGTTGAAACCATCTCTGCCATGAATACGTAAAGTAAGAAAACCCCACGGAGGTGCAACCATGTACGAATACACATACGTCCAAACCAGTCTGGGCGGATTTTTCACCGAGCCGAAGCACAGGGAGATCATAGAGGAGTATGCCGCTGACGGATGGCGGCTCGTTCAGGTGCTTCCGCTAAAGTACAACGGCCACGGAAAACCGACGGATTATGAGATCATTTTTGAAAGACCGTTGTCTTAAAAAAGCGGATTTCTCACTTAGAGAGATCCGCTTTTTATTAGTGTGAAATTCTCGAATTGACGGATTTGATCGCTTGATTTAGTTCTGTCAAATCGACTTCTTCTGTTTGGGTATCTTTCAGATTGTACTTTTGTTTCAGGTTGATGATTCTTTTCACACTTTCATCAATTCGCTCTTCTGAGATTTCTCCATTTTTAACGGCTGATTTCAGTGCCTTCATGGCTGCTACGGCTTTAGGAGCATCATGGGCGATGAGGATCAGGTCGCTGCCGGCTTTGACGGATTGCACCGCTGCTTCTCCCATTCCGTAGTTGTCCGCCACGGCTTTCATGGTCATATCATCGGTGATGACGACACCCTTGTAGTTCAGTCTCTTTCGTAAAAGATCCGTCACGATGGCCTTCGATAGTGATGAAGGATAGGTGTCATCGAGTTCGGGAAGCAGGATGTGTGCCACCATGATGAGATCGGCTCCGTCATCGATGGCACGCTTGAAGGGGATCAGTTCCAGAGTCTCGAGTTCTTGCAGGCTTTTGTTGACTACGGGAAGCGCCAGATGTGAATCGACGGATGTGTCTCCGTGGCCAGGGAAGTGTTTGATCGATGACAGGATATTCTGGGATTGAATCCCTTTCATCGTCTGGATTCCCAGTTCGCTGACGATATCAGGGTCCGGGCTGAAGGATCGGTCGCCGATGATCGGATTATCCGGATTGCTGTTCACGTCAAGTACCGGTGCGAAATCCAAATTGAAGCCGTACTCTTTCAATCCTTTGCCGAGAATGGTGCCGATCTCATAGGAAACGTCGGGGTCGTTCGCGTTCCCGATTTTTTGATTGGTAGGGAAGTGCGCGAGTCCTCCGGGGAGTCGCGTCACATTCCCGCCTTCCTCATCGACGCTCAACAGGAGAGGAAGAGGGTTATCAGCGTTTGTTTCTTTCAGTTGATTCAGAAATTGGACGGTTTGCTCCGGGCTTTTTAAATGGTCCGAGAAGAAGATGAATCCGCCGACTTTGTGCTGCTGGATCAGATTCTTCGTCGGCTCATCCATTTGGGTTCCATTGACGCCGGCTACGAGCATCTGCCCGATTTTTTCATCAAGGGTCATATCTGAGATCAGGGAACCGGCGTCACCCTCTCGATCTTTGCCCCCGATCGGATTAATGGCGAAGTAGGATAGAATGAATACAAGAATCATGACGATTAAAAGGGAATAACCAATCTTATTTTTCGACATATCATTTGTTCCTTTCAATGTTGGATACTTGGTATCATTCTGTTCGTATCTGGTGGGCCGTAAACGGGAAAATAGAAAAAGACCCGGTGTGAAGGTATCGACCCCAAAAAGTTAGAGTAGAAAACTAACTTTTGGGGGTGTTTTTATGGCTAAATATAGTGAAGAATTTAAACTAAAACTTGTCACCGAGTATCTGGATGGCCATCTTGGATATAAATCATTGGCGAAAAAATATAACCTACCTTCTAAGACACCACTACTAGATTGGGTAAGAGCTTATAAAACACAAGGAATAGAAGGTATAAAGCGAAGAGAAATAAACAAAGCGTACTCTGTTCAATTTAAATTAGATACGATACTATTTATGTTAGAGACAGGCGCTTCTTATCAGGAAACTGCGGAACAATTTAAGCTGAACAATCCTTCATTAATTCATTCTTGGACGAAAATATTTAATGAACAAGGAGTAGATGGCCTGAAACCTAAATTAAAGGGGAGACCTTCTATGTCTAAGAAACCTAATAAATCGGAGAAGAAGGAAGAGAAAAAGGTAACACGCGAAGAGGAATTAGAACGCGAGAATGAATTACTGCGATTGGAAAATGCGTACCTAAAAAAGTTGAGAGCTTTTCGGGAGAATCCGAATGCCTTCCGCGAAAAGCACAAGCCAAGCTCGCATTCGAACTTAAAGAAGAAGGATTCCGATTAAAAGATATTTTTCAAGTAGTGGGGATTCCCGAAGCAACCTACCACTATCATGTGAAGGGTTTTGACAAAGAGGATTCAAATGCAGAATTAAAAGAACTCATTACTTCCCTATTTAAAAAATTTCATGAACGTTATGGGTATAAACGGATTACGAAGGAATTAAAGAAATTAGGTCATCATATCAATCATAAAAAAGTATATCGTATTATGCGAGACATCGGATTGAAATGTGTAAAATTCATGCGGAAATCCCGTAAATACAATTCGTATAAGGGGAACGTTGGAAAGGTGGCAAAGAACCGATTATCACGCCGGTTTAACACGCATGTCCCTCTACAAAAATTAGTAACTGACATTACAGAATTTAAATGTCTAAACGAAGAGAAGTTATATTTAAATCCCATTCTTGACCTCTATAACGGAGAAATCATCGCGTACGGAATCAGGAAACGTCCCACGTTAGATCTAGTCACGGAACCTTTACATGAAACGATAGAAATAATAAGAGATCACGCAATCTATCGAACCACCATCCATTCTGATCAAGGCTGGCATTACCAGCACAATCAATGGGTGAAGACATTAAAGAAGAATAATGTATTCCAAAGCATGTCACGGAAAGCTACATGCGCAGACAACGCTGTAATGGAAAACTTTTTTGGTGTTTTGAAGCAGGAAATGTATTATGGAGAAAAATTAGTTACCTTTGAGGATTTGAGAAGCCGGATTGAAGAATATATCCACTGGTACAATCATGAACGTTCAAAAGAAAAATTGGATGGACTTAGTCCAGTCGAATACCGAACTCAGTCCATCCAATCAGCTGCATAACAAAACTCTAACTTTTGGGGTTAGCCACCGAACGGGTCTTTTCTATGATTATTTAATTCAATTTGTCGAAAAATCTTTGCGACCTACACATCATCACACCTGAAACACCCACACCACAATCGGCCCAAACACCGAACCTAACAGGGCACTCAGCGTCATGGATACGGAGCTCATGGATACGGTCAACTCCCCATATTCCATCGCTTTCGACGTACCGAGGGCGTGGGATGCGCTGCCAAAGGCAATCCCGCGTCCGAGTGAGCTGTGGATGCGGACCATTTTCAGGATCATCGGTCCGAGGATCACGCCTGAGAATCCGGCGATCATGACGAAGACGACGGTCATGGCGGGGACGCCACCAAGACCGGATGCAATCTGGATAGCAACGGGTGTCGTGATCGATTTCGGCACGATGGAAAGGATCAATTCATGGTCGACGCCGAGAATCCGTGCAAACAGGAGTCCGCTCACCATTCCGGTCAAGAGTCCTGCGAAGACACCACCTATGATTGGGAAGCGGTATTTCATCAGGATCTTCCGCTGCTTATATAGAGGATACGCAAGGGCGACGACGGCGGGACCAAGCAGGGAGTGAATCCATTTCCCTCCGATCATGTATTCATCATATGGAATATGCATAGACATCAGCAGTCCGACGATCACAATCGTGGTCGTGAGGACCGGAATCAATACGGGATACGAGAACCGTTGATACACCTTCACCATGGCAAAATAAAGGACGGCGGTGAGGGTGATGATCAGGATTGCGATCAGTGCTTGCTGCATGCTTGTTCCCTTCTTTCAGATCGTTTTTCTAAGTGCTGACTGGCAAAACCGGATACGGCCATGGTCACAACCGTGCTTACAACGACAATGAGAAAGAGCATGGCACCGGTTCCCGATAAAAGAGCGGGGTAGTTCATGACCCCGGTCATGGCCGGGATGAATAACAAAGGCAGGATGGCGAGTAAAAAACTTGCTCCGTCCTCCACGATGATCACGGGGACCACTTTCAACGACAGGCATGCAAGAAGCAGGATCAGGCCGATGATGCTTCCGGGTATCGGAAGGTGGAGGAGATGCTCTACGGCTCCGCCTATAAATGAAAAGGCATAAAGAATGCCGATTTGGATGATGATTCGAATGATTTTCATAACGCAGGACCTCCCGACAGGAAGCCCTTTTTCCCACCTTTCAATGAAAACGCTTTACTTTTCCTGGGATTACTTGTACGATACAACTATATACTTGTATTATACAAGTACCTGCAGTGTTGTCAATGAATCTGTCAGGTTGATTGACGTAAGAAGGAGGGATTCCTATGTCCAAAGAGAACGCAGTTGAACGGATTGAATATGAATTGACCACCCTAATTCGAAAGGCGGTCTTCCGGGATCAGTCTGAGCGGAAAATCGGGATATTGGAGAGGGCGGCCTATCTTTTGATGAGACAGTTAGATGAAGGTGGGCCATCACGCCTGAAGGAATTGGCCGAAGCGTTTCAACTTGATATTTCAACATTATCCAGACAGGCGGCTGCCCTTGAATCAAAGGGGCTCATCCAGAGGTTTTCAGACCCTGGTGACGGACGTGTAAGCTTATTTGATCTTACTGAGCTGGGCAAGGAAAAGCTCGCTCTCGACAGCCACATGAGACTCGAATGGTATGAGGGACTCCTTGAAGGCTGGTCCGAAGAAGAGAAGAGAATGTTCGGGAAACTGTTGGTCCGGATGAACGGTGCGTTTGACGAATAAAATAGGTCCGCTTTCTGTTGTTTTCACACATAGGAAGGCGGATTTTTTTGTCGAAAAATAATCATTGACCTTGGAAATATCTAACAGTAAAATAAAAATTGTTCAATCAATCATTTTTGAGCAAAGGAGGGAGAACAACATGTCACGAGAGGAAAAGATGATGAAAAAGAGAGCGGCGATCCTGGGAGCAGCCGTGAAAACATACAGCGAAAACGGATTTGCCGAAACGACCATTTCGGCCATTGCGAAAGAGGCGGGGGTCAGCTTCGGATCCGTGTTCACATACTTTGCGACAAAGGAAGTGCTCTTTGAAGCGGCGATCCTTGAGCCTCTGGAGGAGATTAAGCCCTATTTCAGTGAAATAGAGGAACGGTACAGTGGGAATCCGATGGAGATGGTCAGGAACATGATCGACTGTCAGCTGGATGTGTTTGCAAGGAATAAGGATTTCCTTCGCCTTTCCCAGCAGGTATTGGCGAGACCGGACAGGTATCCCGTGCTGTTTGCAGAGTTGAGTGCCTTTGTCGATGTGTTTGCAGAACGCATATATCCGGTCATTGAAAGGGGCCAGAAGGAGGGATGCTTCTATGAAGGATCGCCGGTGCTGATGGCTCAATCGTATATTTCCTTATTGAATGGGCTGAGACTGACCTTCATCGATGACCATACGAATCTGATCTGGAGCAATATGAAAATACAGGCCCTGCGGTTATTCGGTCCTGTGACGGAAGGGTGGGAATCTTGATGAGGATACGGGATATTCATCCTAACCTGAAATTACGGCTTGCCATGCAGTTCCTCGGGGGACTTGTGTCCATGGCCGTCATTCCGTTCATGGCCATCTATTTCGCCCAGAAAATCGGGGCAACCCAAACGGGAGTCATCCTTGTGTTGATTGTCATCAGCGGAATCATCGGCGGCTTTATTGGCGGACATATTTCCGATAAGATCGGTCGCAGGAAGATCATGATTTTTGCCGAACTCGGCATCATGGGATCGTACTTCTTCATTGCTCTGTGCAATTCACCTTGGGTGGATTTGCCATATGTTACAGCGGCATTCTTCGTTCTCAACATGTTTGCCGGCGGGATGTTCCAGCCTGCCGCACAGGCGATGATCATCGATGTGACGGATTCGGATTCACGGAAGCTTGTTTTCACTGTCAGCTACTGGCTCGGAAATCTCGCGACGGCCATCGGAGGCATCATCGGTGCGTTTCTATTTAAAGCCTATCTGTTTGAATTATTCCTTGGTATTACAGGAATCACACTCCTGTCCGTCCTGATCACCATTTTCTTCATCTCAGAAACCTACACACCTGAACCCGCAACCAATCAAACCACTTCTTCATCCAACAGGATGGTTCAAAGCTATTCAACCGTTTTAAAAGATAAACTATTCATGATGTATATCTTCGGGGCCGTTTTTATTCTCACCCTGGAACAATCCCTGACCAATTACGTGGGAATTCGCCTTGAGAGGGATATCCCCGAGCAGCAAACTTCTCTCTTAGGCTTTGACTTCACGCTTGACGGTACGAGGATGCTCGGATTTCTGCGGACGGAAAATACGATTATCGTTGTGGTTTTATCCGCCTTCGTCTTATTTTTGTTTAAAAAGTGGAGTGACCGCCGGACGCTGGTGGCGGGAATGTTCATCTTCACCCTTTGCTTCAGCGCCTTTGCCTTCACCAACAATATTTTATTCCTTTTTATACTTGGCTTTATCGGGACGTTCGGGGAGCTCATGTATGTGCCGATCAAGCAGGCGATGATCGGGGACCTGGCTCCGACCAATGCCCGCAGTACGTATATGGCCTTTTACAGCCTTACCTTTTATGGCGCCATGATCATTGCATCCCTGCTTATCATTGTAGGGGAATGGGTGAGTCCGCTGATGATGGGAGGCATTCTGTTGCTCCTCGGGATGACCGGGACTTTCATGTATCATCTGATCATGAAAACATTGGAAGCAAAAGCAGTGCCGGAAGTCGAAGTGAAGGCATCGGTTTCTTCTTGATAACGAGTGAAGACCCTGATCGCAGGGTCTTCTTTACTTTCTGATGAAAATCGTATGTTTCTCCAACTGGCTCTCTCCATAAGCCTCTGCGATGCCAATCTGCCGGATCGCCGCCTTGTCCACTTTTTTATAAGGAAGCGTCACTTGAAAGTCCGTTTCAAAAGGATAATCATCCAACGTCACCTCATGCTCATTCACCCACCTGGCTTTAAGCTTTTGATTCCGGGAATGGAAACTTTCCGTATTCTTAAATCCGTCCTTGAACCACGGGTGCTCGTTTTCTTTCCCCACCCCCGGCTCGTTCAAGCAGAAATAGAGTGATAGATTATCTGAAAGTTGAAGGAGCTGAAAGTGCTGGGTGAGCAGTGCTTCATCGAGTTCTGGCAGCTGCTTTCGGATCTTCTGTTGCCTACTTGCTTCATCCTGTAAAAATTGCAGGCAGTGCGGGTCCTTCGATTTGGCGAAGAATGAACAGAAATGAAGGCTGCATAGGAGGGTCGCATAGAGGTTCACCTCCTCGATTTCATTCAGCCCGATTTGATAGAATGCAAGTTTTGGGAGCAGGGGATAGTCTGAGAAAGTGAAGGGAATCTGCTTCCCGTCGTTCCAGACCGGCGTGTCGTCGAGTCCGATCCAGCTCCGGTCGTGCTGATGGGATGCGTATACGAAGTCATCGAAAAACTGATCGGAATGTAATAGATTGTGATTGATGTGTTTGATCGTTTCGCCGGATACATAAGCGTGGTCGTGCTGTTTGATCATGATGAAAGAATCGTCGGTTTCTCGGATAATCATAGAATCAACATCCCCTTTTTATGACCATTATAGCAAACTAGACATCTCTTGTTTTGTCAAAAAAAGATCGAAAGCGGCATGGGCTTTCGATCTTTGGATGTTAATGGTGCTGACTGTGATCTCCACTCTCAGCAGGAGCGTGATCATTCAAGGCTTCGACGTCTGCTTTGGAGAGTTCACCGACGGCAAAGGGCAATGTCGGCATGATGGTGGAGCCGTTGTTTCCTGCATGGACTTTGATGTAATAAAGTCCGTCTTCCGTCAGGTTCTTATTGAATGTGTAAATGCCGTCTCCAGCATTCTCGGTTTCTTCCATCCCATCATGGAAGGATCCGTCGCCTTTCCAGATTTCCACATGAACAAAGTCGGCATCATCCACTGTTTTGCCGTCTTGTGTGAGCTCGATCTTGATCGGGTCACCGCTTCCGGAAAATTCGTCCGGCATCGTAATATCAGCCTGGAGTGGCGATTCCTGCTGGTACAATTCTGCAGCATCTTCCTTCGGGGCGCAGGCACCTAGTAGCGTGCACAGGAAAAGGATACTCAAATATTTAAAGGTTGTTTTCATATCGCATTGTCCTTTCTTATGCCGCACCGAAGAATTTTTTCGTAGCAGGGATTTTTTTGATCAATAACCGGTCAAGAAGCAGGATGACAATCAGGGAAGCCCCGACGAGTGGAAACAGGATCCCGAGTGCAATCATGACAAGCAGGAAGTACTTCAAGTTCAGGATGCCCGGTGATTTTGGTGCACCCATTTCTTTTTTCGGTTTCCGTTTCAGCCACAGATAGAATCCGCTGATGGCGACCAGCATAATGCCAAGGCAGATGAGCAGGCTGAACAGCTGGTTAATGAATCCGAACTGTGTGCCTGTGTGAAGGGTGATCCCCATGGCGACGATTTTCCCGCCGATCCCGTAGTTATCGAAACGGTAATCAGCAAGGACCGCTCCTGTGTACTGATCAAGGTGCATCGTGACTTCATTTTGTGCTTTGGCAGGGAAGGCGGATAGAGTATAGACCCCTTTTTCATCCTGAGGGATGTAGACGGTGTAACTCGGATCGATTCCTTCTCGTTTTGCTATCGATACCACATCATTCATGGATAATGGCGTGTACCCTTCAAGGGCTGATACGGGAACCTCCAAGTTTTCCGCGGCCCAAGGGACGTCGGCGATTTCCTTTGTTTTCACGACGGATTGAGGTGCTTCCCCTGTCCAGATGGACGGAGGATAACCGGCACCTGCGTTGGTCATGAGATTCTGAAAGTTGGTTCCCCAGAATCCGGACCAGGGAAGTCCCGTCATGATCAGAAACAGCATTCCTGCTGTGACCCAGAACGCAGGGACAGCGTGAAGATCCCTTCTGAAGATCTTCTTTCCTTTATTCAAGCGAGGCAGGAACACACCCGATAGCTTGTCTTTCTTACGGGGAAACCATAGGAATAATCCCGTGACAATCAGGACGATAGCCCAGCAGGCAACAAGTTCGACAATGCGGTCGCCGAGGGTACCCGCCATCAGTTCCCCGTGAATTTCTTCGACTTTATTCATGATCCGGTCTTCAGGCTTCAATTCACCCAGTGACTTACCTGTGTAGGGATTCAAGAAGACTGTAGCAGAGCCGTCTTCTGTACTGATGCCAATTTCACTGGAACGGTCGGCGCTCTCCCCGGGGCGGAAGCTTGTCACCTGTGCATCGGGATGAAGCGTTTTCACTTTCTCGATGAGTTCAGTGGCTTGAAGCTTCTCCCCTTCTGGATTGACTTCGTAATACTTTTGATAGAGATTCTGTTCGATCTGGGGCTTGAACAGGTAAATCGACCCCGTCACAGCGAGGATCAGCAGAAACGGGGCAATGATGAGGCCCGCATAGAAATGCCATCTCCAAATCGTTTGATATGATTTTTTGTCCATCGTTTTTTCCTCTTTTCCTAGTCGTGGCAGCAGCCCGATCCTTGCATGTCATTTGAAATCGCCGTGATGGCTTGTGGAAGCGTGCAAATTTTACCCCCGAATCCGGTCTGAAATTGTTCGGCCTGCTTCCTCGACTCAAAGGAAATGACCTGTGGCTGACAGCAGTTCAGGTTCAGATCCGCATCAATCAGGTATGTGGCGGTTTTTCCGCTGATCGTCATATCCGTCAGGAAGTCACGACAGAGGATCTGCACCACATCCTCCTTGATGTCTTCATAACGAAGTAATCCACAGTGCGGACAGCAGGTTTGTTCGATGGTGTGATCCTTCTTGATGAGTTGAGCCGATCTTCTTGAAGTGGTCGGTTTCAGGCAATATACACAGGAGTCGGATGGGATCCCTTCCGATTCCATAGCAGAGATGCCGTTTGAAGTCTTGCGGACTTTGTTCGTTTCCATCAGTGGCTTCAGGTCCCGGTAGACCGTCATTTCGGATACCTCGAGGCGGGTGCTGATGTCTGATACACGCAGTGTTCCCTCTTCTTTTAGCCAGGTTAAAATCTGTTGTTGTCGATCAATTGGCAGCATAATACCCTTCCTTTCTTCTCTGTTTACTAGATTCATAATAGTTAAGCTTCAACCTTTGTTCAATAATATTTGTGTGAAAAAAAGTGAAGAAATGTTGAAGTGTAACATAAACGACAAAGAAACTTTTGAATTTCCTCACAAATGATTTATATGAAGAATACGTAATGGTAGAGGGATTGGATCATAAAGGTTTATTATTCGCCGATTTATTTCTGTTTGTTTTTGTTAATCTCCTGTGATTTCATGTGTCAGAAAGCAAGTATACTAGAATGAACCGTATGTTTAAAAATATAAAAAAAGGTTTTCTTCTCTGAACATCGAAATCATTATAATGAAAGATAGTATATAGGAGGTATGAACAATGGGAAGAATGGTACATTTCGAAGTGCATGTGGATGATATGGAACGGGCCAAGACGTTTTACGGGGAAGTATTCGGCTGGAAGTTCGAGGACTGGAGCGAATATGCCGGAATGCCTTATGTGGGGGCTGTGACAGGGGATGAGAATGAGATGGGGATCAATGGTGCCTTGATGCAGCGTCAAAGTCCTCCACCTCAGCCGAATCAGCCGATGAATGGATATTCGTGTACGATGGGCGTCGGAAATTATGATGAAACCGAGAAACTGATTCTTGAGCACGGCGGCAAGGTCGCCATGCCGAAGTATGCTCTGCCGGGAATGGCATGGCAAGGATATTACATAGACACGGAAGGCAATGTGTTCGGGATTCATCAGCCTGATAAGGACGCGAAGTAGAGGATGGGGTGTCTGACCTGAATCGGGGGTCAGGCCCTTTTTTTGTTACATAAGAAGAAATGAGGAATCCACTGTGCTGAAAAAACTAAGAAAAACGATAAGCGTCATTGTGTTGGCACTATCACTTTATGGTTTAATCTCAAATAATAATGAAGTCCTTCCTTTTACCATGGCAGGTCTGGCGATCCTAATGGTCGTGATGGGAGCGGAAGAACGACAGAAGAATCGGAAATCGTATCGAAGCTATCTGTTTTTTGCTGTATCCCTTTTCTGGATCCTGGTGTCCATTGAAGGTTTTATCTACTAAATTCACGTTCATGAAAAGGAGAATGCCCCCTGTTTGTGGAATGGATTCAAGTGAAATTTAGGAGGGGAAGTAATAGTGGAGTATCGATTGGAGCAAGTGAATGATCAAATATATGTGCTGGCGATATGGGATACTGAGTGGAATACCTATACGAATGCGTACATCATTGAGGAAGAAGCAGGATTGACTGTGGTCGATTCGTGTAAAGAAGGTCACTTGATGTTTCTGCAGCACGCTTTAAATAAAATCGGGAAAACGGCAGACGATGTAAAGCTGATGCTCGTCACTCATGGTCACGAGGATCATGTGGGAGGGGAGACGCTCTTTACGAAGGCAAGGAAGGTCATCCATGCTGATGAGACGCCGCCGCCCGGGTCTTCCATCAGCGGGGAGCTCTTGGATAAGGGGACCATAGGGGATTACGACTTTACGACGGTCGGCTATCATTCTCCGGGTTCTGTCGTGTTCTTTCATAGGCCGAGCAGAACGCTGTTCACCGGGGACTTTCTCTGTTTCTTTGGTGATCCTTTGTCGGAGGATGGACTTGTTTCAAAAGGGGATGACCTCAGGAGAGCCTGGATGGAGTATCTTCAGGGAGGTGGGGTTAGTGACCTTCCTGTGTTCCTGAATGGACTGAGAATCATGAAGGACTATGATGCGGATGTGCTGTGTACAGGACATGGAGGCGTGCTGGTGGGGGAAATCGACGTGTTCCTCCAGGAGTTAATCGCCATTGGGGAAAAGAATCAGTAGGATAAGAAGGGATGGGCAGGAGTAAATGGGCCAATCCCTTCTATTTTATTTCAACAAATTATCTTTTTCTGGTCATGACCTCTATGAAATCTTTCACGAACATTTGGTAGTCGATTTCCAGATAGATGTTGATATTCTTTTCGGCCGGTTTGGAGCTGACCCTGAAATCGGCGATGGAGGTGCCTTGCCCGAGGCCGGTGGTCAGTACTTCGACATCCCTTCTGATCGTTTTCCCCATCTCCGGGTTCACCATCAGTGAGAGGGTGACGACATCGTGGAGGGGGGCACCGTTTATCCCCGGGATGAGTTTCTTATAGGCATCGATATAGTAGGTCATGACGTCATCCAAGATCTGAACGAGGGGGTTACCGTTCATCTCCTGGATAGTTTGGATGTGTTCGAGGGTGACGATGGCCTTGTTGGTGACATTTAATGGGGCGATGTACAGATTGTCGAGATTCTTGACCACGAGTTCAGATGCAATCGGATCTCCGTAGAAGTTGGCTTCGGCTGACGGGGTGACGTTTCCCGGTACGAAAAAGGCTCCTCCCATGATATAAAACTCTTTAACGTCATTGGCAATATTTTCTCCTAAGATGTAAAGGGCGGCGAGAGATGTATTCCTGCCAACATCCACGATGGTGACGTCTTTATTTTCTTTTATGATGGTGTAGAGTTTGGAGAAATTGGTGAGTTCCCCCGAGAAGTTTTCCGGAGGCCGTATTGGTCCCAAACCTTCCTTTCCATGGATCTCGGGATAGTAGGTCGGAATTTTCCCCGATGATGGGCTGTTGGAACCACCGATGATCGGAATATCCGTCCTTCCGGCAAGTTTGAGCAGATAGGCGATGTTATCGGTGGCCTGATTCTTTTCGACATTTCCGTAACTGGATACGATGCCGAGTACGTTAATGTCCGGATTCAAGAGGGCGTACATAATGGCAACAGAATCATCTATACCCGGATCGGCAAATAAGAGAATATTTTTCATGGGGATTCTCCTCGGCTAGCGTTTTTTTAAAAACATATCGGAGAAAAGGAAAAATTATTCCATTTGTCGATAAAATGAAACTGTAGCCTCAGCCATCTCCAGGACCTTCTGTTTCAGATCAGCAGGTTCAACAATTTTGACTTGATCGGTGAACCCGATCATATAGCCTTTTGCCTCTTCTTCCGTATCGAAAGAAAGCGTCACGGGTATCCATTCCGCGCCTCTCCGTTCCCCGACTTCAAGGACCCGGGCAAACCGTCCCGTAAAGGTGAGCCTTGATAACGTCTGTGGTGCCACCTCGACTTTCACTTCAAAAGAGGGAAGAGTCTTGATAAAGGATGTTGTGGAGGATGACCAGTAATGTGCCAGGTCAAAGCCGTCCGGTCTTTGGAATGTCTCATCCACTTTTTCGGCATGATGAATCCGGGAAACCCGGTAGTTACGAATATCCCCGTTTTCCTTCGCTGCGACGAGGTACCAAAGCTCCCCTTTCGCCACGAGCCCCAGTGGTTCCACCACGCGGTCATCAATTTCGCCGTCAGCTCGTTCGTAGGTGATGGCTAATTTGGTTTCCTGGAAGATAGCCCCTTTGATCATTTCAAGGGAGGCTGTCTTATCCTTCTGCTTTCGCCAGGAACTGGTGTCGATGTGGATCCGGTTCCACACGTCTTTCGCCTTTTCCCTGACAATCGATGGGAGGGAGGCAATAAGCTTGTTCCGCGCTTCTTCCGTCGTGCGGGTCAGTCCGAGATCGTCCAGTAGATGAAGGGAAGGAGACACGAATAGTGCCCGGATTTCCGATTCTTTCAACCCGGTCAGATCCGTCCGGTAATCTTCGAGGAGCGACCAGCCCCCGTTTTGACCGCGTTCCGCCACGACGGGAATCCCGGTGCCGCTCAGGGCATCCATATCCCTGTGGATGGTCCGCTCGGATACTTCCAATTTCTCCGCCAGTTCCTTCGCGGTCATTCGGCCGTGTGCTTGCAATAATAATAGAATGGATACCAATCTGTCTCCTCTCATATCGATCACCTTTTTCTTCATTTTTCTTTTATTTAATGAAATATGACAAAGGATGTCAAGAATGGAATCGTATAATGGGGTTATCTTAGATGATGAAAGGAATGGTTGGATGAAAACACTGACAGGAAAAGTAGCACTCGTAACAGGGGGAAGCCGTGGAGCGGGGCGGGCAATTGCCATAGAACTTGGGAAAGCAGGAGCCACGGTTTATGTCACCGGGCGCAGTACGAAAGGGAATTCAACACAGAACTTTCCGGGTACCATTGATGACACGGCAGCCCAGATTGATGAAGCCGGTGGCACAGGGATTGCGGTACGCTGTGATCATACGGTCGATGCCGAAACGAAAGCAGTCATTGAACAAATTCGGGAGGAACAGGGAAAGCTTGATATTCTCATCAATAACGTATGGGGCGCACATGATATCGGTGTAAATCCGGGAGCATTCTGGGAACAGTCCCTTGAAAATTGGGATACGATGTTTACGGCAGGCGTTAGGGCCCAGCTTGCGACCAATCATTTTGCCATACCCCTGCTTCGGGAAAATAAAGAAGCTCTGATTGTTCATACGACATTCTGGGATGAAGGGAAGTACACCGGACAGTTCTATTATGACTTGGCAAAAAATGCTCTCGTCCGCATGGCGTACGGTCTTTCAGAAGAGCTGAAAGAAGAAGGGATTGCGGTCATGGCTGTATCTCCGGGGTTCATGAGGACAGAACTTGTACTTGAACATATGGGAGTAGACGAGGAAAACTGGCAGGAATCCGAAGACTTGAAGGTATCTGAAACCCCTTATTATGTAGGACGTGCCATCACGGCGCTTTCGTTGGATCCCCGGGTGATGGAGAAGACAGGACGTGCGTTGAGGGCAGGGGACCTTGCGAAAGAATACGATTTTACGGATGTGGATGGGCGGTATATTCCGCCGTTTACGTTATAGGATGGATGTCCCCTCTCGAAGGGGGCTTTTTTATTGAAATGCAGACTTAGTCAACCCCTATGCCGAATAAACTATCCATGATAACCACTTTTCAAAACGAATAGGGGTGGCATGATGTTTTCCGTGACAGAGATGCAAACGTTCGAGTTGTTTTCTGTTCCCCATATCTCGGTGCTGTTGATGTTTGTGGCACTATCATTCTGGCTCGTGTACTTCAGGCATTTCCTAAAGAGGTATCAAGCGGTGTTGAAATGGACGTTATTCTGGATGCTGGTGCTGAGTGAAGTGTCGTGGCATATCTGGCTCGTGTCAACGGGACAGTGGGAGCTGGGGGATCTGCCCCTGCAGCTTTGTTCCGTCAGTACGTTCATCGCGATTTATCTATTTTTGAAATCAAACCAGAAGGTCTTTTATCTCCTGTTCTTTATCGGATTTCTTCCCCCAATCTTAAGCATGGTTACACCTGAAATGACTTATCAATTTCCTCATTACCGCTTTCTTAAATACTTCCTTCATCATGCAGCCATTGCGTGGTCCGTCCTTTATTTCATTGTATATGAGGGCTACCGTGTCCCAAGGAAAGCCATATGGACCGGATTCCTCATGGTCAATCTTCTCGCCGTACCCATCTTTTTCCTGAACATCCTTCTTGATACGAACTTCTTCTACCTGGCGAATCCCACAGAATCAAAAACGATCTTGTCCTTTTTCGGATCAGGGATCATATATTATATTAATCTCGAAATTGCGGCACTTGTCGTGTTTTTTGTGACGTATGTTCCGATGGGAATGCTTGTAAAGAGGGAGAGGGTTAAAGGGTAACCCTTTTCCTATGGGATACGTCTAACGTTTAAAAGGGGAGATGAACATGAGAAAGGCATTGGCAGTGAGCAATATCATTGCAGTGATCGCGATTATTCTATTTATTATTCAACCTTTCCGAACCGCACCGCCGACACCAAATGTAACAGCAGGAGAAGTCAGTATCCCGACAACAGAAGGTTCCTATTGCTGGGACGGACTCCTTTCAGGGGGATGTGTGGATAAAGCGTATTCAAGTGTAGTGGCGATGGCAGGGGAAGATCAACCAACCTCCGTGTCCCCAGGTGAGAAGATCACAGTGACATTTAAAAAGAAGCCTCAACAGATCGGTGCAGAAAAGTGGGTCGGAAAAGAGCAGGTGGAAAGCGTGAGCATGAAGGATCATACGATCGTGGTTCCTGACCAGAAAGGGGTCTATGTCTATCATCTGGTCGCCCACTGGAAGCAGGGGGACGGGAGTTATGTGTTTTCGGTGGAAGTGAAGTAACCAAAAAGGCTCTCACACCAAAACGGTATGAGAGCCTTCTCCTTTATACCTGAACCTCAAACTGCTTCGAATACAGTCTGGAATATTGACCATTCTGCTCGAGCAGCGCTTCATGTGTCCCTTCCTCGACAATCCTTCCATCTGACAACACCACGATTCTTCCTGCGTTACGGATCGTCGATAAACGATGGGCGATGACGAGCGTCGTCCTGCCCCTTGCCAGTAACTCCAGGGATTCCTTGACGATGCTTTCGCTTTCATTATCAAGGGCGCTCGTCGCCTCATCAAGAATGAGGATGGGCGGATTCTTCAAAAATACACGGGCTATACTGAGCCGCTGCTTCTGACCGCCTGATAACCGGACGCCGCGCTGACCGATTTCGGAATGATACCCTTGTGGCAAACGGGTAATGAATTCATCGGCGTTCGCTTGCTTTGCCGCCTTCATCACCTCTTCGTCGGTTGCTTCAGGTTGACCATAACGGATATTCTCCATGACAGTGCCGGAAAAAAGGTACACATCCTGCTGTACAATTCCGATGTTGCTTCGGAGAGAATTCAAGTCCAGGTCTTTCACATTTTCCCCATCTACAAAAATCCCACCTTCAGAAACGTCATAAAAACGGGATATCAGGGAGCTGAGCGTCGTTTTTCCCACTCCCGATGGTCCGACGATCGCGACGTATTCCCCTGGGAGGACTTCAAGAGTTAAATCCTTGAATACAGGCCCTAAGGCAGAATCATAATGAAATGATAGGTTCTTCAATAAAATATGTCCCTCTACCCTTGAAAGAATCTTTGCATCAGGGGCATTCTCGATGTCAGGTTTGATATTCATGATCTCCATGAATCGCTGAAACCCTGTCACACCTTCTTGAAATTGAGTACTCATATGAGTGAGCCGCTGGATGGGCTCGATCATAAAGCCGATATACAGAAGAAACGTAATCAAGTCGGCCAGGTCAAGGGACGCATTCACAATCTGAATGGACCCGAAGATGACAATGGTGACCGTAATCAGCTGAATGAATGCTTCCGTCCCGTTATAGAAGTACGCCTCTGCACGGTAGGTTCCTTTTCGGCTTTCCAAAAAACGTTCATTCTCCACATTGAATTTCCTGATTTCAAGAGATTCATTGGCAAACGACTGAACGACCCGGATGCCTGATAAGGAATCCTCCACTTGGGCATTGATGTCTCCGATCCGCTCTTTATTATCCGTCAGCGCACGGTTCAACTTTTTATTGAAATAAAGGGAGAAGAACCCGAGGACCGGAAAGAAACAAAAAACGGTCAAGGTAAGAGGAGCGTTGATCCAGAACAGAATCACAAACGCCCCAAGAAAACGAACCAGGTATTTCACATAATCTTCAGGTCCGTGATGATAAAGCTCCGAGACCATCAACAGATCATTCGTCACCCGGCTCATCAACCGGCCCGTATTCTCTTTATCATAAAAACGGAAAGACAGCTTCTGCAGATGAGCGAATAACTCACCTCTCATATCGGTTTCCATTCGTGCCCCGATTTCATGCCCCTTGTAATCCACAATGTAATTCCCGACATTTTGAGCAACGACAAGAACCACCATCACACCGCCGACCCAAAGAACATCCTCAAAAGCTGTAGAAAGACTTCCGGCCAGAACATCCTTCGTCACATAACGGACAAGGAGCGGAAAAACGAGAGTCAGGGAAGACGTGATCAAAGCACTGAACAGCACAATCAAAAAAATTGAACGATACGGCTTGTAATACGAAAGAAATTTTTTCACAGGAAAAGTCATAACATACCCCTTTATGCGTTAGTTCACAAAACGCATATAAGGGGGAAGACCGTCACGTTAAAAAGGCGTTCCACCCTTATATGTTCGTACGGTTACCATCGCAATGTTTCTCATGAAAACAGCCTCCTTTAATTTCGATATATTCATTGTATGATGGGGTTGGTAAAAAATAAAGTTAATTTTCTGATAATTAATTGAATCGGAAAACTTGTATCACACGGTATCCAGTTTTAAATCAAGTCAGTATATTAAGGTTGAGGGTGAATGGGGGCATACATATGTAAGATAGAAAACAACATGATTCAAGGGTCTTGTCTTAACCTGGTGACCCCTTATTTCCCTTGCCCAAAACGATGTGAATCACCCATGGAACCCAAGCGAAAACAGACTTTAGATCTTAAGAGAAAGAAGAGAGAAAACAACACCAACAACGTGCGTGTAGCGGGCGCGCGTAGAGATGGTGTCAGTATCCTGAAAGGAGGGACAGAAGGAAACCTATTCAACCTTTTCAGTCAAAAAATCTATGATTCTATCCCTCGCTTTTTGTGAGGATTCTTTATGAAAATTCGACGAATAGGGGTCACTGAATCCATGTGTACCGCTATATTTTTGAATGTCGATGTTCTTTCGTTCTAATTTCGCAATCACTTCATCCACTTGGAAAGAGGGTTCTTCTTCTGGGAAAAACAACATGGTTGGACACAGTGGTGTGACCTCTAAATAGTTTCGTATCCGTGAACCGTAGTAGCCGATGACACCATCCACCCTTTCATCATCGCTGCATAACCACGCAACCGTCGCCCCTGCACTGAACCCTATGATCACAATTCGCTTGTATTTCTGTCGATAGATTGAGAGAATGCTCTTTATTTTGACAACCGCCTCTTCAAATCCTATGTCCTTGACGAAAGAACGGTAAGCCATCTCTTCCTGAGAATAATCAAAAGCCGATCCCTTTTCTAAAAGATTCGGACAGATGACGTCCTTACCTTGTGATGAGATGTATGAGCAGAAGTCTTGTATATGTTGGTTGATTCCATAGATTTCGTGGATCACTATCACTAGCGTACTAGAGTTTTGTTGAAGCTGAATCATGTTATTCCTCCTTTCAAGCTTCTTTTATTTTACTCGTTTTTAAGGGTGAGCTGAATAAAAAGGAATGGATATGTTTTCCTATTGAACCACATGGGTACTTTGGAAAATAATGATAGATGGACCATTTTATGAACATACATAAACCATCCAAACATTGAAAGGAGAACTTCATGAAAAAAGTAGTGTACACGTTGATTTTGATGGTGCTGTTTGTGGCATTAGCTGCCTGCAATTCCAATGAATCTGCAACATCTCAATCTGAAGAGAAAGAACCAAAAAAAGAAGTAAAGGTAAAAAAGGATAAAGAGGCGAATAAGGAAACGGAAGAAACAGACAAAGACTATCCCCCGGTACCGACGACATTCTCGGAATCAGCCGAGTATCCAACGATTGGGGAGTTTTCCGGTAATGAGTATGAAAAAGGCTTTACCGGTGAGGAAGACATAAAAAAGAAGCTTGATAGCCTGCCAAAGTTAACGGAGGAGTCTCCTAAAGAGGATATCGAAAAGATGCAGCGGTATGTGTATTCCCTTTTTAAAGAGGATTTGACGAAGGTGGATGTACCAATCGATCAGTGGAAGTCCATGCAGTTTGAAGATCCGAACGGCAAAGAGGGTGAGCTTCAATTAAAAGAGAATTACAATGTTGCCATTCTGTTGGATTCAAGCGGCAGTATGGGGAAAATGGAAAATGGGAAGACACGGATGGACCTTGCGAAGGATGCCATCCAGCAGTTTGTGAAGGACCTGCCTGAGAATGCCAATGTTTCACTCAGGGTCTACGGACATGTGGGCACGGGCAGTGATAAGGATAAAAAGGCTTCCTGTTCTAAAATTGAGGAGGTCTATCCATTCGGAACATATGATGAAGGGGAATTCTCAGATGCGCTGAAACAGTTCGAGCCCGCTGGATGGACGCCTATGGCTAAAGCCATCGATGAGGTAAAATTGGAGTTCCAACAATATGACGGGAAACAAAATACCAATATTATTTACGTAGTCAGTGATGGAGTGGAGACCTGTAGCGGTGACCCCGTGAAAGCAGCCAAATCCCTGGCAGATTCCAATATCAGCCCGGTCCTGAATATTATCGGGTATCAGGTAAACAATGAGGGATTAGCACAGTTGAAAGAAATGGCCAATGCTTCCGGGGGAAATTACATCAATGCGAGAAGTCACGACGACTTGGTGACGGAATTCAAACAGACAGCGGATATGGCGAAGGTTTGGTCGCATTGGCATGAGGATTCGGTGAAGGCGTTGAATGACTTGTATGATACCATCAGAACGCAATTGGATAGTTGGTATAACGAGCAACAAGAAAATAGTAATCGGGAATTTAATAACCTGCAGACGGCAACGAACTACCTCAATGCGGAGGAAATCATCGATAATCGAGTATTCCTTGACACAATCGATCTTTACAGAGACTATTTCCTTACCATAACAGATGAGGCCAGAGATCAATTCCTTGATTTGTATGATACAAACAGAGACAACTTCTTAAATAAACATGATGAAGTCACAGACCGGTTCCTGGAATCGGATGAATGAGTAAGGAAGAAGGTCCGTCCCTCGAGAATGAGGGACGGACCTTCTTCGCATATACCAATCAATCCATTGCCCGTGGTCTTTTTTTCTGACAACCTCAATATCCTTATACTGTAGGGTTATCCACACCACAAACCTATAAGAACGAGCTACAGGGGGGTTAGAGATGAGCAAAAGGAAGTCGTTCCGTTGGGTTGTCATTGCTTTGGTCTTGTGTTTAATCAGTGCGATAGGTGCCTCGTTTGTACAAACGTCAGGTGGGAAGGTGACCGTAAAAGATCTGCGGTGGGAAACTCCCTCGGGTCATATGATGAGTGCGCTCTTGTATGTTCCTGATGATGTGTCGAAGGACAATCCGGTACCGGGAATTGTGACAAGTCACGGGTGGTACAACACGAGGGAGATGCAGGATCTGAATTATGTGGAGCTTGCAAGACGCGGGTACGTCGTCATTTCAATTGATATGTACGGACATGGAAATTCGGATGCCGTGAAACCGGAGGAATGGATGAACCGCGGGACGGGCATGTATGATGCCGTAGAGCTACTGGCGGATCTTCCTTATGTAGATAAAAGTAAGATTGGGGTGACGGGTCATTCCAATGGAGCACGTGCTGCCAACTGGTCCATCAATGAAGATAATAAGAAGGATGAACCTTTGATTTCGTCTGTGCTGTTAATTGCCAATGATGCCATGTATACGAGTGATCCGGCAGAGCCATTGTATTGGTCGATGCAGCCGAAGGATCGTGAGTATGTGAATGTATATGGATCAAGGGATGTTGGAATCGTGGCCGCACAGTATGATGAATTTTTCTTCAGAAGTTTGAAAGAAGACGGTACTGCCACTGTTCCGAGGGATTTTATTGATACGGAACCTGCACAATCATTCCTGAATTTCGGGATTGATCCATCCGGAGGTGAGAAGCGGAAGAGCTACGAGATTTATAAGCAAGAGGTAGACGGTCAAGAAGCAGCGAGGGTCATTTATAATCCCGCGCAGATCCATCCGTGGAACCATATTTCCAAGGATGTCGTGACGAGTACCCTTGAGTTTTTCGAAGAATCTCTTGGGGCACCTCATCCAATCGCAGCTGACAACCAGGTTTGGCAGTACAAAGTGTTCTTTAATGCTGTAGGCTTGGTCGGATTTGTGATTTTCATCGTGAGCATCACCAAGTGGCTTCTTTTCACTGAAACATTTGCTTCACTACGAGCTGAAAAGGTAGCAGAGCCTATGACATTCCATGATGGACGTGGAAAGCTTTGGTTCTGGGGCGGCCTCATTGCGGGTGCGCTCGTATCTTATTTCAGTTATTTGAAGTTATCCACTTGGACCGTGGAACATATTACACCGTTCTTTCCGCAGTATCCGCCTTTTTATATCGGGATGTGGTGTTTGGTCACTGGTCTCTTTACGTTAATGGTTGTGGGGGCATGTTATTTCTTCTATTCCAAGAAGAATGGAATGGATCTGAGGGTGTCTGGGGTGGTCATCAGCTTCCGGACGCTGGTGAAAACGTTCGGGTTAGCCCTTTGTGTCACGGTATTGTCGTACAGCCTCGTGTTCATAGCGGATTATTTCTTTAAAACAGATTTTCGTTTATGGGTACTGACTGTAAAAGCATTCACCCCTGATAAACTGTTGATCGCATTGAAATATCTACCTTTCTTCCTTGTATTCTATGTAGCGAACTCCATTGCCATCAATAGTTTTAATTTTATCAAACTAGGGCAGAAAGAATGGATGAACACGGCCGTATTGACCCTGTTCAATTCACTTGCCATCATCATCCTGGTGGCCATCCAGTATATTACCTTCTTTGTGACGGGGGAAGTATATTACAATGATTTGTCCCACATCATCGGAATTTGGCTGTTCCCGATCATCGTAATCCTGATGGTGGCAGCCGTTATTTCCCGTAAGATTTACAAGGTGACGGGAAATCCTTATCTTGCAGGGTTCATCAATGCGTTCATCATTACGATTATGACGGTGACGAATACGTTGACGCAACTTTAAAATAGAAAAGCCTCCGGAGTCCTCTATAAGAAGGTCCGGGGGCTTTTTTTACTGCCTGGGACCCAGCAGCATCACACCAACCCCAACGATACATATCCCGGCACCGACCCAGTCATAGAGATCAGGTGTCTTCTTATCGATTCCCCATCCCCACAGGACGGACAGGACAATGAACACCCCGCCGTAAGCAGCGTAGACACGGCCAAATGAAGGGAAGGACTGGAAGGTGGCGATGACGCCGTAGAGTGCCAGAGCGATCCCGCCGGCTACTCCCCAATAGGCGGGTTTTCCTTCCCGAAGCCATAGCCAGATAAGGTAACCCCCACCGATTTCGGCGATTCCGGCAAGAATGAATAAGATGATGGCATTTATCATGTGATCACTCCTTAATTTCTTTACGTAATTGAATTATAACGTGAAATCAGCTTGATAAACATTTGTCTATTTTCCTCAAACCTTCTACAATGAAAAGAACAAGAGATCGTCAAGAATCTCAATACGGAGGTGGAACGGAAATGGACAACACGGAGAAACATTTTTCTGAAGAGAAATTTTGGGATAAGTTAAAAAGATATGGTGTGAAGGCCGGACATTCCGTCGTGTATACGGCGCTTCTCCTTTATTTTGTCCTGCAAAAGCCGGATGTTCCAAAGAAATCGAAGATGGTCATTATCGGTGCACTCGGATATTTCATCCTTCCAACGGATTTCATCCCGGACATGGCAGTGGGGGTAGGGTTTACCGATGACCTTGGCGCACTGGGTCTCGCGCTATTGCAGGTATCCATGTATATCGATGATGAAGTGAAAGCGAAGGCCAAGGCGAAGCTGAGTGACTGGTTCGGTGATGATGTGGATACGTCTGAGGTGGATGGGAAGTTGTGATGGGAATCGGGCAAGGTGGCTACACTTCCAGTCTAATGATTTAAAGAATAGTTGAGTGAAAACCAAGGCTCTGAATCTATATGATTCAGAGCCTTTTATCATTGAATTTATTTTTTGCACATAATTCCGAGTAATCTTATATAAATAATAAATATTAAAGTTCATTTTGAAGAAAAGAGGATTTGAGATGAGAAAATTATTGATCTTTGCTATAGTCGGTTTCTTCGCACAGTTAGTGGATGGTTCGCTGGGGATGGCGTTTGGATTGACGTCATCGTCCTTATTGTTGGCGTATGGAGTGGCTCCCGCCGTTGCTTCTGCATCTATCCATATGTCAGAGATTGCTACGACTGCAGCATCCGGTTTCTCCCATTATAAATTTGGAAATGTAAACAAACGGATGGCCATCTTGCTGGCGATACCAGGGGCCATCAGTGCTTTCGTAGGGGCAGCATTCCTGAGCAATATTCCCGGAGGTTTAATCAAACCTTATATTTCCTCATTCCTGCTGCTGTTGGGAGCGTATATATTCGTCCGATTCCTGCTCACTTCCAGGAGACAGGTGAATGAAGTGACTTCGAGTGGTGACGGGCAACTGTTAAAGAAACGATTTCTTTTCCCGCTCGGAGTAGTAGCTGGATTCTTTGACGCGATAGGTGGAGGCGGTTGGGGACCAATTAACACCCCCATCCTGATGGCAAATAAACACACTTCCCCCCGTGAAGTAGTAGGGACGGTTGATACAAGTGAATTTATCGTTACGATTGCAGCAACCGCGGGGTTTGTTCTGTTCCTTGGTTGGGAGCAATTCAACTGGTTCTGGGTTCTGGCATTTGTCATTGGAGGCGTTCTGGCTGCACCACTTGCAGCGTGGCTGGTTAGAATCATGCCTTCCTATCTTCTCGGGGTTCTAGTAGGAGGGTTTATAGTCCTTACCAATCTCAATACGTTATTGAAAGCGGGAAGTGTCAGCGGGGATATTTCCATGGGAGCCTATATTCTTGTTGCAGTCATTTGGGTTGGTGGAATCATATTTAGTCTGAGGAAGAATAGGGGCAGGAAAGCTTAAAAGGAAATTTGTTTTTTTGAGGAATGGGAGAGGAGGGGGAATGTGATGGAGGATGCTCAGCGTCCAGTGAAATCTCTACTCCCCCAACAAATTCAAGATCGCACACTAGACCAAAATCTGCGTTTCTTCCACTCTCATCCCAAACAACCATCATTCTCCCTTGAACGTATCGTCGTACAAATCTTCATCCCCCTGTGGTTCTTTGATTCCATGCTTTTCTTCGAGATACCTGCCGATTACGGAGTTATTAATGCCTTCCCGAACGGCCCGTTCCACTATGATATAAAAGATAAATAGAAACACGATGAGGATGATGACACTTATGAAAATAATAAAGAGTTCCATGCTTTTCACCTCCGTATTTATTGAATGACAATATTCCCAACATACTGCGCACTGCCTCTATCCGTTTGAAGGTCGATCTCCAGTACGTAAGACCCTCTTCCTTTAGGGAATGTGAAGGAACGGTCCTCCTCCATATCCAGCTGCAGCTTTTCATTCCCAAGCCATAAGAATGCACGTAACTCCTCGACGGCAAAGTCTTCACTGTCAAAAAGCACGTCTACCTGCTGACCGGATGGGAAGGTGAGTTCCTTCTGTTTCCGTGCGAAGTCTACTACTTCTTTCGTTTCTTTTTCCAATGGTTTACCGTTTTCTCCACGCCAATCAATATTGGTTTCGGTTAATTCAACGGAGTCGACGCTGTCTGTCTCCATAAGCGTCACAGTCGGGGGAGTGAAGTCGTAGTCTTCACCAATACATCCTGTCAGGAAGAAAATAAGGAATAAACAGACGAGAGCCCTTAAAGAATGTTTCATACATACAAATCCTTTCTTTTCTGAGGTTGTAAGTCTAGTTTATCCACCCATTCAACACCATCCCCACGTTCATCACCATATGAAAGGCGATTGAAGGATAGATGCTATCTGTCTTCAAGACTACGATGCTGTAAAAAAGTCCGCCGAAAGAGAATAGAAGACTGAGGAGGAGCGGGATCCCGATGGAGAGATGCAGGAGTCCGAATCCAATGCTTGTCACGGTGACGGCGTAAATGACAGAGGTATTCCGGATCAATGACGACAGCATGACGCCTCTCCAGATGAGTTCTTCCAGTATAGCGTTCAGGATGGTGAATCCTATTGCGAATAGGAATAATGATTTCATCTCACTCATCCCCTCCGACCAGATGAGGGGAATGAAGATGGTGCTTGATCCGGCGAGTCCAATCAACAAAAAAAGCGGCATTGAAATAGTGTGTGAAGGCATGGAGATGCGCTTACTCCAATCCGGAAATCTCATGTAGAGAAGGACCTTTTTCTTTGCTATCCATTGTGAGACGGCTAAGGTCACCAGGATGAATATGAGAAAACTTCTGTTGAGAAGGATGTTGGTTTCTTTTGAGATATCCCATCCATTGATCCAGTCTGTTGCACATTGGAAGGTCAGGAATCCGATTAGGAATAATAGGAATAAGGAAGCGATTGTCCGGTTGTTATTGGCAGATAAATAGAGGATGAGAAGCCCAAGCATCAATAGCAGTCCCCATCCGTATGCTCGATACGAAAGAAGGATGATCCCTGAGAAAAACAGGGCGGCAGAGCTTATCAGGAAAAAGGTATGCGATGAGTGGGTCATATAGTCCTCCTAAGGCAATCGATGAAAATAGTTTAGCATAATTTTCCTGTTTTGTATCTGTTCATTTTTCATTGTGGTACGATGAAGATAGTTTACATAAGAGAGGGGATTGGACATGTACAAGCATATCATGTGGGACTTTGACGGCACTCTTTTTGATACATATCCCGTGATGGCGGGAGCCTTTAAAGACACGTTGGACAGCAAGGGGATCGAGGAACCGTTAGAGGACATCATGAAACAAATGAAGGTATCGATGACTCACACTTTTAAACACTATGGTGAAAAATATGGGATTGGGGACGAGTTTATCGCAGCTTACAATACCCGCAGAAAAGAAATCGAGTTCGATTTTTCCAAGCCCTTTGAAGGAATCGCTGAAATATGTAAGTATATTCATGAATCGGGGCGCAGGAATTACCTGTACACCCACAGAGGTCAGTCTTCCATTACGATGCTGGAGAGCTACGGGCTGACGGGTTACTTCTCTGATTTCATCACCTCCGAACACGGATTTGAAAGAAAGCCGAGTCCTAATGCCATTCAGCATCTGATCCGCACACATGATATCGAGCCATCAGAAGCGATCATGATCGGCGACCGGGATCTGGATCTCGAATCGGGGAAAAATGCCGGAATCAGTTCCTGCTACTTTGCAGATGAGATGGTAGAAAATCCTCACGCTGATTACGTCGTGACGAGTGTGGAAGAATTGTATAAGATTATTTAAGGATGGAGACCATTGAGGGACGGACCTTGATGGTTCTTTTTATGGGTGATTTTGGTAAATGACGCAATTATCGTGAAAACGACGCAATAAATCTGAAAATGACGCAATTAATAAAAAAACGACGCAATTCCAGTCCACCGACGTCCTTCTAAACATCTATCCACTCTTCAAAAGTCTATAATACTCTCTAATTTGAAAAGATCTTTCCGTTCGTTACCTGTTCTCATACAAATTAATATCTCCGCTCCGGATCTATCACTCTTCTATTCGTTTTTTCTTATGATAGCTGCAAATATGATGTTGACTATCCCTACATAGAAGATAAAAAAGTATGGGATTTCAATAGAAGTGAATTTGTTCAAACTATAAACTGTGGCGATGGCAAAGATGAACGCGATAGAGGTGGAAATCAGTAGATTCTTCATTTTGGTCAGATACCTCATGCCAAAAACAAAAACAGAGAACAAGACCGTGAAGATTGCCCATTCTGAATACGGCAAAGAAGGCAACACCATTAATGAGACGGCGATTATGACAATTAAGAAATATGCTGTGATCACAGTACCACTCCCTTTTGATGTATACATACCCAAGGATGGATCTTTTATGCTTCACTTCCAAAGGTGCTCATCTGTGTTTTGAAACTCCCCATTTCGGATACATTATATGAGCACACACCAAACAGATGATTTGTCATCACCCTAGCAAACATGTGATGATGAATTCACACTAAAATTATCGGAATAAGGAGATGAGGTTATGAACGTAGCAGTTGTTGGAGCAAATGGACAGATCGGGAAGCAAGTGGTCGGATTCTTGAAGGAAGACGGACATACTCCGAGAGCCATTGTGAGGAAAGAAGAACAGGTACAGTCGTTTGAACAAGAAGGCGTGGAGGCTGCACTGGTTGATTTAGAAGGCACGGTTGAGCAAATCTCAAATGGATTGAAGGGAGCCGATGCCGTCGTATTCTCTGCAGGATCAGGTGGCAGCACGGGTTCAGACAAGACCCTCCTCATCGATCTTGACGGAGCGGTGAAAACGATGGAGGCTGCAAAAGAGGCTGGAATCGAACGCTTCATCATCGTGAGTGCGCTGCAGGCTCATCACCGTGAGAACTGGAACTACTCCCTGAAGCCTTATTATGTGGCGAAGCACTTCGCGGACCGTGCACTTGAGGACAGTGGACTTACCTATACGATCATCCGTCCGGGTGGATTGCTGAACGAAGAAGGCACCGGCAAAGTATCGGCGGCTGAGAATCTTGAAAGAGGTTCCATTCCGCGTGAAGATGTGGCAAGAACCATTGTGGCATCGTTGACGGAAGCGAGCACGTTTAATAAAGGATTCGATCTTATTTCTGGTAGCACTGGAATAGAAGAAGCCGTTAAAAACGTATAAATAAGAGGAAGGAATGATCATCGTTGGATGGTCATTCTTTTTTTTATGTAAAATCGGGAGGACCAGTATATGGGTATAGATGGTAAAATATGATGTATAGAGAAAAAGGGGTGATATCCATCATTAATATCGATTATTCATTTAGCATCGTGTCGACCGTGATGTCCATCATAGAATGGGCGCTCATTGGCTTTCTTGCATTTAGAGTGTATAAAAAGCTTTCACCCAAACCAAAGGTGTGGAAAGTCATCCTCGCCATTTTTGTCGGCCTGTTTTCCTTTACCATCAACATGGAATGGTTTCATACCTTTGTGAAAATTCCAATCCTGCCACTTGGTGTGTGGATCTTATACGCTGTTCTTAATCGAAAAGAAGATCGCTGGGATACCTATCGCCGGTTTGCCTGGATCGGATTCCTGGCCAACTTCATCTTCCTGGCAGGAACCTTGCTCACCATCCCGGTCCAATCACTTCTCTATCCAGAAAACCATCTCTCCACCTACATATCAGGCACCAAAGAAGCTTCCGTCAATGTCATCCATCCATCTGGTGAGGGACGGACCTTAGATCAGGAGGAACTGAAGAAGCAGCTTTCTGATGTGGAGCAGGTCGAATTTGAAAGTTGGCAATGGTTTGATGAAGCAGGCGGCCGTTATTCGAATCACGAACGCTTTCCGTTTCAGTTGGTCGGCACTAAGCCGAAATGGGGAAGCGGTCTCGATCCGGATATCTATGTAGAACAGGACGGGAAAGGGATCCTCATCTCAACCCGAAAGACTCAGTATTATTACCACTTCCCTGAAACGGTGCTGAAGGAGGCAAAACGATGAAGAAGAGAAGCATCCTGGCTGGGGGAGTCCTTATCGTAGGGTTATTTGCCTTCTATTGGCTGTATGTAGGGAAAACAGATTCACGTCCGAAAAATGAAGAAATACTGTCACAGATTAATTCCTCCCTTCAGAATGCACAAGCCGTTGAAATACAGGATTTTCTGAAGCTCGATGATGGTCACGGGGTGGCACCTTTCATTTCAGATAGGGAGCAATATGGTGTTAGCTATTGGGAGAGACATCTGACCGGCTGGAAGGTAATTAGCATCCGGACCGACGGGGAGCCAAAGGTATGGATGCTCGACGGGAATGATCCGTCAAGCTTCTATATCGTCTGGAACATCAACCACGGCAGTGACATTCAAACATTGCAGTATTATTTCACGAGGGAAAGGGGTTTCTCCAGTAGCGGAGAACAACAGCATTATGTTCCCGGTATCTTGATGAAGACTGAAGCCTCTTTGACAGGCAACTCCTACGGGGCCATGAAGGTTCCCGGAGAATGGGGAGACGCATTGACTTTATCAGATGGCAGTGATGCTCCTGACCCACTCTTCGGCGATAACATCAATATGGGAATACACTCCCGGTTCGGCTGGATACCACTTGATGCGAATAACAATCAAGTCGAATGGAAAAACAGTACAAACAACTCAAGTTACTACAAAGGGAATGTACGGGAGCAACATATGCAGTTGCTTGACCAGTATCAGATTAATCAGGGCGAGTTTTAAGAAAAAAGAGGAATGATCCATAACCGGGTCATTCCTCTTTTTGGGTTGAGAATATTGCGTTAATTTGGAATAATTGGTTTAGGATTACAATTTGTTTAAACAAAGAGGGCGGATAAGTGAAAAAAGTATTCGGTGAAAAAGTTCCTGGATTGGATTATCGAAAGAGAACAGGTGTCTATGCCGTCATCTTTCATCAAGAAAAAGACAAAATCCTGACGTTTCGAAACGAGATAGGGCATCACTTTCTACCTGGTGGCGGCATCAAAGAGAATGAAAGTCATGTAGAGTGCCTGGAAAGAGAAATGATGGAGGAGACAGGTTACTGTGTATCGATTGGTTCTTATATCGGACATGCCATGTACTACTTTTTTTCAAGAAAGGGAGACCCACTCCTTGGTGAAGGACACTTTTATCTGGTTGAGCTGAATGAAAAGATGTTGGAACCAATGGAAGATGAGCATGCTCCAGTGTGGATGGATCGTAAGGATGCGAAAAGGCTCCTGATACATGAGCATCATTACTGGGGAATAGAGGAAGTGTGGAAGCTGAATGAGGAAATCGGTATACAAGCCAAACAAAAAAATTATGAACATAGCATCAACATGGAAAATAATGAAGTGAAAAAGGAGAAAAAATGTTAAAGCCATTTCTAACAACCACAGCACATACAGAACAGGAGATCATCAACCAAGCTCTTAAAAACGAAGGGTTAAAACAAATCTCAAGTGATTCCGAGATCACCAGATTAGGAGAAGGTGCATGGCACTACGCTTACTTAATCGAGGCAGAACAGCTCGTCCTCCGCATTCCGAAAAGGATCGCCTATGAAAAAGAGGTCGTCTTCAACCAGGACGAGCTGACGGCGGATTATGCCGGGACCAAGGCCTTTTATGAGCATGCCAACAGGACGGGGAAAGGGATGTGTCCAGAGCATTATAACTACCATGTTTCCGACGAGTTAACCTATACCATCGAATCCTATGTCGGAAAATCAATCGGGCTTGCCGAACTGACCCCGGACCAATCGAAACGGTATGGAAGTGAACTAGGTGAGTTCTTCATGGCCCTTGAAGAGCTGAATTCACCGATTCCGGGCATTGGATACATAACTGTCGGGGAACGTGGAGAAATCAAAGGTCTATACGAAGGGGACCTAAGTGCCTTCATCCGGGAAGAAACGGGAGAGTACAAGGAAGAATGGGAGTCCCTTCTAGAAAGCTCCTATTCTTTTGATAAGGAAAAAGTGAGAAAGAACGGAGAAAATTTAATTGCCGCCCGCTCCATTGAACGGGAAAAGCTCGTCCTGACGAATCAGGATACGTCGCCTGAGAATATGATTTTCACCAGTAGCGGCGTGCGGATGATCGACCCGTTCCCGATTCTCTATACGGGAACATCACTCGCTGCCAATTACGTTTTCAACTACCGGGCCCTGTTTCACTCCCTGCACAACACAAAGCGGCATGGCAAGAACCAATACCACCTCCTGATCCCACAATTGAAGGCCAGTGCAGAAGGGTTCGTGGAAGGGTATGTGAACGGTTCGAAGCAGAAATGGAATGACCTGAACGTAGAAGTGTATTTGAAGCTCGTCACCATGACCCATGAACATGATCAGCTGCTGAAGCAGGAGTCTTTGAGCCGTGAGCAAGTGATCCGGTACGGGACGAAGGACCAGATTCAGGAGCGGATCGGTATTTTCTTTAAGGAACTTGAACGATTTTAAGAAAGATGGTGTTGAAAGCCTATCCGACTGCACCTTCTCGAATAATTCCTGACATGAAACCCGTTATTCCTCATAAACTATTCTGAGGTGAGTAAAATGCCAAGAGTCAAATACACCGATGCCGATGTGGCCTTGATGGCGAGGATGATGAGAGCGGAAGCGGAAGGCGAAGGGAAACAAGGTATGCTGTACGTGGGCAATGTCATCGTAAACCGTGCGAAGGCGGAATGTTTGGACTTCAAACAAGTAAGAACCATCCGGCAGGTCATCTTCCAGGTCCAGGGTGGGAACTATTCATTTGAAGCCGTCCAAAAAGGGAATCTTTTCTATAACCGGGCAAGGTCGGTCGAGAAAAAACTGGCCAAAAAGAATCTGGATTATTGGGCCCAGCACCCGGCGAAATTTGCCCTTTGGTACTTTAATCCTTATGCCCCGTGTCCCCCGACATGGTACGATCAGCCGTTTGCCGGGCAATTCAAACAGCATTGTTACTACGAACCGGCGGCAGGGACATGTGCAAGTGTATATACCGGCGGGTGAGGATATTTAGAACTTCCTGGTTAGAATCGGGTGGTTCTTTTTTTGTTCGCATTCATTTGAAACTATTTCCAATTGAGAAACGTATAGTTAGTAACAAATGGAAATGAATGGAGGGGATGGAACACATGAAGACGGTTGGGAAGGCGCTACTCATACCGGCATTATGCTTCATGTTTGTGGGATGCTCCAATAAAGAGCCAGTGGATAAGAAGGAACAGGAAACGCCTATCACCTTCTCCCACGAGGAACAGAATTTCGAAATCATTTATATGTATGATGAAGTGCAGGAGTACGTAGACACCGTACGGGAAAAGACGGGAAAAAGCAATGAGACCGTGTTTATTGAAAAGGTGTTTGAGCCATTTAAAAAGAAGTCCAATATGGAGGAAATCAGCTTGCGATATACGTTTGATCCGTCCTCAGAAGTGGACAAGCTTGAAGAATCCATAAAGGAGTTGGAAAAGGACAAAGATACGACGAGCAGGATTATGAAAGAAGCATTGATGAAATCAGCTAAAGAACTTCCGGGTAAGGATAAGAAATATATTATTTTTCCAGCGAACCCAGAGGATACGTTTATAGTGGAGCAAATGGGGGGTGTATCGGGGTTTGTCCTGTCAGAGGATGTCATTGTGCTGCAACTTTCACCATCCATGCAAAAAGACATATTGAAGTACACGGTCGCTCATGAATACAACCATCTCATCGCAGAAGAAAGTAATCACGGAATGATCAGGACCATCCTCGGCGGGGTTGTGGTGGAAGGAAAGGCAGATGCCTTTGCCCATACCATCTATCCAAAGATCCAGGCCCCTTGGCAAAAACCGATGACACCGGAGGAAAAGAAAAAGGTAGTAGCTGAGATTACGGAACTTAGATACTCCGATGATATGAAGTACTACGAGAAGCTAAGAGCAGGAAACTCTTCTAAAGGCATTCCCCAATGGGCCAACTACAAAATCGGATATGAAATCGTCCAAAGCTACAGGAAGAATCATCCTGAAATCTCTACGGAACGATGGACCAGCATGCATGAAGCCGAAATCATAGCAGGAAGCGACTTTGAGAAAATCACGGCCTATGATTGAGACGAACTCAGACTTCAGGCTGATGTAAAATTTTCCATTTTTCTATACCATCATAATAGAGTAATAGGAGGGGATGAATGTGAATCAAGTACGTGACAAGCAATGGAATCTGGGAAGTGTACGACCGGGAAGCGGACCGGTGAAAGATCAAATTCAGGAGATTCTTCTACATATCGAGGAAACGCAATCCGTATTGAAGCAAGGGATGAATCCCGATGAAGCGGTTGACATCACGAAACGTGTGCAGGACCTTTATACGAAAGCGTTTCACATGGATGAATACATCATCTGCCTGCTATCGGTGGATGTTCTGGACGATGAAGCGCAGGATCTAAGTGCCAGGAGCACTCAGCTGCAGGCAAAAATGGACACCTTGCTCCTCGGATATAGCCAGTGTCTTGCCCATATGGCGGACGAGGACTGGAGAGCCTTCATCGGACGCAGGGAAGTGGCAGGCAGTGAGCGGTTCTTGAAGCAACAGAGAAGAAAGGTGAAGGACCAGCTTGCTCCCGAGATGGAGAAGTTGATTCATGCCCTTTCTGTTGACGGATTTGCCGGGTGGGAAGATCATTATGATCAGGAATACGCCCGACTGAAAGTGCCCGTAACGGATAATGGGAAGACGGAATACATTTCTTTTGATATGGCCTATATTCGCGGGATGCTCTCAAATGATCGGGAGACGAGGATGGAAATGGGTGAAGCCATCTCCAAGGTTTGCCGTGAGAACGAAGACCGGTTTGCCTCGATCTTCAACCATTTTGCCGGCTTCCGAAATGAACTGTATCGCCTGAGAGGATGGACGAATCCCCTGAAGGAAATGTTCGAACAAAACCGGATCAGTGAAAGGTCCGTGAACACCATGATGGAGACGCTCCATCAACACAAATCCTTGCTTCACCGGTTTTTTGAACGAAAAGCCAAACTGATTCAAATGGAAAAACTGAGCTGGTATGACATCTATGCCCCGACCTTCACGTCCAAGACGACCTTGACGTATGAGGAAGCGGCAGATATCGTGATCGGGCAGTTCCGTCGCTTTAGTGAGAAGCTCGGTCAATTTGCCCAAACGGCATTTGAAGAAGGATGGATTGACGCCGAGCCTGGAGATTCCAAACAGCACGGTGCCTTCTGTGCTTCATTCCCGAATGCGAAGGAAAGCCGTGTCATGCTTTCTTTTACGGGCAACTACAACGATGTCGTCACCATCGCTCATGAACTTGGGCATGCCTATCACAATTCCCTGCTTCATGAACAGCCTGGTTTCTCCCATAAGGTGGGGACGGGACTAGCCGAAACAGCGTCGACGTTCGCGGAGAATCTCGTACTGGATGCGGCGATTGATATGGCGGAAACAGAGGAAGACAGGCTATCTCTATTAGAAATGAAAATCACCAACGGACTGAAATACACCACCTTCATCCCGGCCAAGTTCGAGTTCGAAGCGGCCTTTTACAAAAAACGGCTGAACGGTAAGCTTTCAGCAGGGGAGATCGTTCAACTGATGGAAGAAACAGAGAGGGACTGGTTCCACGACTCCGTGGATGAAGTGAATGCGCATAATTGGATGACCATCCCGCACTTCTTCAGTACGGAGAAAGCCTTTTACAATCTGCCGTACACCATCGGCTATCTATTCAGCAACGGAGTCTATTCACTCTATCAGCAGGACAAAGAAACATTCCCGGACCGGTACGACCAGCTGCTTACACGATCGGGGAACCATTCCATGGACGAACTGAGCATCGAATTCCTGCAGGAAGAATTAGGGACGGACTTCTGGGAGGCGGCTGTACGTCCGTTGAAGGAAGCGGTTGAGATGTATTTGGAAGAGACGGAAAAGTATAGTTGAGTTTTTAAAAGCAATCTCTGTCATAGGAGGTTGCTTTCTTTTTTGCATATGAGGAACCTATCCCTTCCTACTCTACTAAACATGCATATACATAGTAACAGAAGCCAGGGATAATGATGCTTTGGAAATTCACCAAACCTTTATACTTTTGTAATCTTCCATTATTAATTCACAGTTACTATGAGGGTGCATTAAAAAATTGTCTGGAGGTTTTACATCATGCATCGTTCTCTCATGAAAACGGTTATTGTATCTGCGCTATCTCTTTCTACTATCCTGACGGTAGGATGGCAGGATCAAGATGCCGAGGCTGCCAATACTCAGGAACTTTCAATCGGTAAGAACCATTTACCTGAAACACGAGTCACACAACCATTAGCCAAGGGAGTAACGTATACAGATATTACAAGAGGTTATTATTCAGATAAATCGTACTGTACGGTGGATGTAGCCTTTTTTGATACAAAAGAGCAAGCCCGGATCCTTATTCAAGATCTGAAGAAAAAAGGATACAAAGTAAAGCTTCATAAAGTAGAGAATAAATACTCGCAAAACACAGATGTCAAAGAGAAGACCATCGGATATGTGGTTCGTACCGGTGAATTCAAAGAAGAGAAATCAGCGAATGATTTAGTCGATCAATTAAAAGCTCAAGGATTTGAGAAGGCTAAAGCCACTTATTCAGAATATGATGGAACAATGAATTCAACGGGGCCATGGAAAATTGATGTACTTGAGATCGATCCTGATGAATTTCAGGGTGAGCTGACGAATTCTTTGGCAAAGGGTACAATCACAGGTCGCGAAACCGTATCGTCCATGGCTGGTCGGACTGAAGCGTTAGCTGGATTGAATGGGGGATACTTCGTAGTAGGTTCAGAGGATGGAATCCCTGGGGATCCGGCAGGGATTTCAGTCGTAAACGGCCAGTTAGTAAGTGAAGCGATTGGAGATCGGACAAGCCTCATTCTTTCTGATAATGAAGCAGATATAGCCAATACTTCCACTTCATTGAAAATAGAAACGGAATCTGACGAAAGCTCAGTGATTGATGGGATCAACCGTAAGCCGGGCTTGATCCGCAGTTGCGGAGGGGTTGGGGACAAGGAAACCAATCAGCCGAAGCATGATGTGACATGTACGGATGCAGAAGAGATCATTGAATACAACGCAGCTTTTGGTGATGAAACGCCAAAAGGGGAAGGTTTCGAGGTCTTACTGGATGAAAAAGGTAAAGTTGTTGATACGTACAATGAGCGAGGCAACAGTATTCCTAAGAACGGCAGTGTGCTATCAGCGACAGGTGCTCAGGCAGAATGGTTGAAGGGGAATATCTCAGAAGGAGAGACGTTATCGATAACAAGAAATGTATCAGCTGATGGAAAGCAGGTTAAGACTTCACCTGACGTAGATATCATCGGCGGAGCACCTCAACTGCTTGAGGATGGAAAGATCGACATTCAGGCAAAAGAAGAAGGATTTGCCTGGAGTCATGACTTCTATTATCATTTTGCACAATACCGTCATCCAAGGTCCTTTGCCGGCGTTAAAGAAAACGGAAATATATTATTGGTTACTGTAGAAGGCCGTAACCCTGAACAGAGCATTGGTGTCAGTTTCCATGAAAGTGCTCAAATCCTGCAATCTCTTGGAGCGGTTAAAGGAATGAACCTTGATGGCGGTGGCTCCTCAGCAATGGTGGTTCATGACCAACTTGTAAACAGGCCGTCAGATGCCACTGGTGAACGCCCTGTGTCAGATGGCATCCTCGTTTTGCCATAATAGAAGTGCTAACGATAAAAGCCAATCCACCGGTACACTGGTGGATTGGCTTTTAATATGGATTGATTTCTCAAAGCTGACTCCAGCGCCTTTCCTTGAAAAAATCATTGTGATAATACTTGTTATTTGAAATAATTGGTATAAAAGATAATATGTCTCAACTTGATTGGGGAGGAAAAAATGAACAAGTACGGATCAGTATTATTTAAGGGATCTGCACCCTATTACTCAAAATACAGACCAATCTATCCTTCAACTTTAATCAGACTCCTAGTAAAAGAGTTCTCATTAAACGGAGAACAGAACCTCTTGGACTTGGGCTGTGGGACGGGACATCTGACCATTCGATTTTCAGATTGGTGCAAAAGAATCGTCGGGATCGACATGGAGCCGGAAATGATAGAAGAAGCGGAACGGCTGCACGGTGAAGTGAGGGTAGGAGACATTCAGTGGTTCAATGGTGCGTTGGAAGAATACAACCATTCCCAACCATACCACCTCGTGACGATCGCCAAAGCCTTTCACTGGATGGACCGGGCAAAGGTATTGGATGAATTATTCGACATGGTGACACCAGGCGGCGGGGTAGCGATCATAGACAACTACGAGCCGGATAAGACATTGCTACCCTGGCAAGTAAAGTTCAATGAACTGGTCCATAAATGGTATGGAAACGAACGGAAAGCCGGAAACTCCACCTATAACCATCCCGTCACCCCTCACGAAGATATCCTTTCTCAATCTAAGTTCAATCTTGAAAAACATACTCTGCCTACATACGAAATCACCTGGACGATTGAGTCGCTGCTCGGGAACCTTTATTCGACTTCATATGGCTCGAAGCGTTTCCTTGGATCGGATGTACCTCTATTTGAACGTGAAGTGAGAGAGGCGATGCTTGAGATGAGTGCATCGGGAGTGTTTAAAGAGGAGTCGAGGTTGTCGGTGAAGATTGGGAGGAAAGGTTTATCATGATGGGAAAATACAGGGTGATTACGATAACCAATCTACTTGAGCAAGACTTACATACGTTAGTCCAAGAAAGTAAAGAAGAAGGTTTCCGCTTTGTAGAAAGACTTCTGAACGATTATCAGGATGGCACCAATCGTTTCAATAAGCAAGGTGAAGCTTTCTACGGTATTTATGATGAGGAGAATGAGCTTGTAGCGGTGGGTGGGCTGAATGTCGATCCATCTTCGGCTGAAACCGGCAGAGTAAGAAGGTTTTACGTGAAAAAAGAATGCAGGAATGAAGGGGTAGGTACTCTTCTATTAAAGCAAATCATCCTTGATGCCAAACGTTCTTTCAGTGTTTTGATCCTCCATACAGATACCGAGAAAGCGGATCATTTCTATACATCGTTCGGTTTTACTAGAGGCAATCAGTATCCGAATTCTACGCATTGTTTGGATATCAGTGAGGATCGCAAACTTTTCAGAATCGATTGTGGAGACATTTATCTACAGGAATTCTCCATTGAAGACGCCAATCATATCCACAAAATTTCCAATCAACCGGAAATAGCCCAATACCTCCCTGACTGGAAATCAACAGTGGAACAAAGGGTCGAGTGGTTGACCCATTATGAAATACCAGCTAATAAAGCTTTTCTCGACGCGGCTGCCAATACAGGGAACGTAGCGGATCATTTTTTGAAAATGGGGGTATTTCGAAAGGATACAGAGGAGTTGATCGGCTGGTGCTGTACAGGGATAAAGGAAGAGTTGCCTGCATCGAATCGGGAAATCATGTATGCCATTTCCAGCGAATATCAGGGGAATGGCTATGCAACTAAGGCATCTATTGGGTTGATTGAGTATTTATTTACTCAGACCAACGTGGACCTCCTGAACGCCCTAGCCCTCATAGACAATGATTCATCTATAAAAGTCATAGAGAAGTGTGGTTTTACTTATGAAGGACAGGTAACGATTGATGAAGAAACGTATCTTCATTATCGATTGAACAAATCGGATTACGAAAGGAGCGCAAAGCGATGAGCGATAAATGGCTGGAATGGGCGCAACGGATACAGGCGTTATCTCAATCGGGTCTGGCCTTTTCCAAGAACGTTTATGATCGGGAAAGGTATGAAGAATTAAGGGCGATCAGTGCGGAAATCATGCAGGAACATACCGGCTTGGAGATGACGAAGATAAAGGATTTGTTCGCGAACGAATCAGGCTATCAGACGCCGAAAGTCGACGTGAGGGGTGTCGTCTTCAAAGACGATAAAATACTGATGGTCAAAGAAAAAATCGATGACAAATGGTCGTTGCCGGGCGGATTCTGTGACATCGGCCTGTCCCCTGGTGAAAACATCGTAAAAGAAATAAGGGAAGAATCAGGATATGATGTCACCCCTGTAAAATTACTCGCACTGCTCGACTTGAACAAACATCCCCATCCCCCGCAGTCACACCATTACTACAAAATATTCATCCAATGTAGCATGACCGGGGGAGAAGCCAGAAGTGGCGTCGAAACGAATGGAATCGGATTTTTTGAAGAAAACGATTTGCCGGAGCTGTCCGTTGGAAGAAATACAGAATCGCAGATTAAGATGATGTTTGAATTTTTGAGGGATGGTGGGAAGGAAGCGGTGTATGATTGAGCCCGTTTATGTCCTATCAAAAAGGCTGTAGATAACAGGGGGAGTGGATGATGGTACGCTGTATCCTTTGTAAAGCAAACTTGTCTTGGTTATTTATTTTCAAGAGATTAATGATTATCAAAAGACCTGATATTGAATGCCCATCATGCCGTCATAGGTTATATTTTACTTCCCGTTCTAAGAGGTTTTTAATGGGTATGACCCTGCTGATACCCGTGTTATTTGTGCTTGCGTTCATGCTTGGCTACATGGTTCTGTACATGGTGTGGGTCATTGGGCATGTACTGGTGCTGCCATGGTTCGTGACTGTCACCGATAATGACGAGCCATTATTCTAACAGATGGAGGTTGATCAAATGAGACGGGTGCCGTTCGAACGACCAACGGAATATTATGATGAAAAACTTTTACCAATCGATGAAGAACTCTGCTCATTGCTACAACAAAGAAAACAAGTATCCCATAACAATCTGGGTTATCCAAAACTCCAAGATATTGCAAAATGGGCAGAAAAGTATGATGTGTATGAGGACCTTTTAAGGTCGATCTTTGGTGTGCTGGAAAATGAAGAGGCTTTCAAGCCACAAATTGAACCCGAGGATTTTCAAACATACATAAAAGTTCTCCAATCGGCTGAACAAGATGATTGTTTGTATACCGTCCCGTTTATTAAGCAATATGCGAATGCCAGTGTGGTCCACTTGAACATCGACCGTGAATACGATGAGAATTTAGAGCGGGAAAGGTTTCACCGAAACAGCTTTTGGCACTTGGAGATAGGAGACAGCTATGATTGCCGGGTAACGGGTGGGGGAGGATCACAGGAACATACGAGTTTTGACTTTATTGTGACTCCTAGGTTACCTGAAGACCTATCCGGATTGACTTTGAGGTTCAAAGAATATGGAACTCCTTTTAAAAAGAAGCCGACGGATGTGGAGGTTAGCTTTACAATAAAATGAAAGGTGAAACGAATCATGAACCAGATTCCAACTAAATGGAAAACAAAGAGATTAATAGTGGCTGATCTCAGAAAAGAGGAGATTCACCATGTTCAGGCCCTCTATGAAAAGGGCAGCTACATCCATCAATGGGACGGCGGAACGTTGGATGAAGGGTTTGTTAAGCGCTGTTACTTGGAGGGCGACCTGCCGCCGGGTGGAACGAAAGAAAACTTTAGGATTCAGGTGATCCGTATGAAGGAGTCCGAAGATTTAGTTGGTTTGCTTGTGAGCTATCATGGTCACCCTGTAGCGGAATCCTTTTATATCAACTATCTATCGATTGATCCTGACTATCATAAACAAGGGTTGGGACAGGAAGTAGTGGAGGAATTACTGAATATGGTGAAACAGCACGAATTCAAGGAAGTTCGTGCCAATGTCGCGTTGAAGAACTGGGGAGCCATTCGTTTCTGGACAAAGCTTGGGCTTGATACGATTAATGGAATCTACGGAGATTCTGAGTATGGAGAAAATCGCTTTGCGGATATTGAGCTGGTGAGGAAATTTTAACGAAGGGATTTTTACATAAACGATGAAAAAAGCACTTGGGATAGTATTGATGCTTACTTGGATCACGTTGTTTTTTACTATTTTAATATGATCATGCCGAAAAATATATTGTACTGGATAGTGGCGCTGCCGGCAGTTTATGTTTCGTCGGCATTCGTTTTGAGGAAGTGTGGAATTGAAATATAACGATTCGATGGTTGAAAGGGTAGTGAACACTCATGGAACATTTGAAAGAATTATGCTTCCAAACCCATCTCGGCGAATGGATCACAGATCCCGTTAAAGTGTCAGGTGGCCTCTTACATACCATGTATGCAGTGGTAACTACTACAGGAAAATATGCCGTCAAAGCATTGAACCCATCCATCATGAAAAGGCCGGATGCCCTTGGTAACTACATCCGTTCAGAAAAGGTGGCCCGACACGTATCCGAAAATGTGCCGGCTCTTCCGGCAAAGACGTTCGATGGGGATTCGATTCAGAAAGTGGGGGACCAATGGTTTCTGGTGTTTGATTGGGTCGAAGGCAGAAGTGTAAAACAGGATGAGATCAGCATTGAACATTGTAGGATGATAGGTTCACTTCTGGCAGACATTCATACAGATTTTCAAGGAATAGAAATAGAACCGGAAGAGACAGAGGTCCGTCCCTCGATTGATTGGTATGCCTATCTACAGGAAGGTCAGGATATGAAAGCAGAGTGGGTGAAGTCCTTCGATGATATCATTGAGAATCTGTATGAGTGGGATGCAGGGGCACGTGAAGCGGAGTCAAGGCTTGGAAACGATAGGGTGATGAGTCATCGGGATTTAGAGCCGAAGAATGTGATGTGGGTGAAAGGAGAACCGGTCGTAATTGATTGGGAGTCGGCGGGTTTTATTAATCCGATGCATGATTTGGTGGAGACGGCCCTTTACTGGTCCGGTGCGACCAATCAAGACCGGTTTTCTGCGTTTATCAGAGGCTACCAAGGTGAAAATGGTGCCATTACCTCAGACTGGGAAGCGGTCCTTACAAACGGGTTCTCCGGAAAATTGGGATGGTTGGAATATAACTTGAAAAGGTCATTGTGGTTGGAATGTACGGACGAAGAAGAGCAGCGGTTGGGGACCAGGCAGGTCATCGAAACGATAGGAGAGCTCGGGGAGTATGCAGATAGAATACCGGAATGGTTGAAGTGGCTAAAAGAAATGAAATAAAAGGGCGGTGAAAAAGTGAAGAAGAAAAGCGGCTACGTTGCAATGGGAATGGGACTGCTGATGCTCATTTTGTTAGGGGTGAACTTCACTTCATTTGATGTAAATCAAGGCTCCTTTATCCAATCACAGTTCGGGATAGCGGAGCCGGCAGGGACGGTTGCTGGTCTTACTCTAGTTGTTTTATTGTTAGGAACCGCTTTTCGCTTAATCTGGAGTGCCCCCTTAAAACGAATCATGATCATTGGTTTGCTTTCCATGATTGGAGTCTTCCTTCTACCACTCATCCTTCTCCTTTTTCATGCTGGAGAGCTTTAGATCCATAGACCATATTAATTTCACTTCGTTCTCTACTAAAGAATCACGGTATCCATGTTGATCAATCGTCTCTAAAATAAATCCCTTGCTGGAATAAAACGTACAGGCAGGGGCATTCACGTTCTGGGTTTCCACCATCAATGTTTTGTAATCACGGTCTTTCGCCCAATGGATGACCGTGTCCAGCAGTTTCCCGCCAATGCCTTTCCCCCTGGCATCGGGCTGCACGCGCAAGTCCCATAAGGTCGCGGTGCCTTCCGTTTCTGGAGCCACCGCAGCAGCCCCAACGTACATGCCGTTTTCGATAGCCAGGAACAATCCCCATTCGTCTAAGTCAAACTGTTTTGTCCAATAAAGTGGATGACAATTCGGTAAGAGATCATAGTCCTTCACATAGGGGGAGCACGGCTTTTCAACCAACCGAAGCCCTCCCAGCCCGTTGTGAATGGGACAAACGTGTAGCTCGGTTGTCACTTCATATGCAATTGAAACGGTTGCGTACTGGGAAAGCTTTGAACGGTCAATTTGTTGAATGTGCATGGTGTCCTCCTCTACCTGAGCCCAAACATCCCTTTCCCATCCTCCATACTGATCGGCAATGAAGAATGTTCGTGGGTGATGAGCCATGTATCCTTTACTTTTTCCAAGCAGAATGTAAAGCGGTTCGTCATCTGGCGAAGTTTCTCCCCCGATGCTTCTTTGTGGGCAGCAAATGTCACGGCACAGTGGGCAAAGGCAAGATGGGCATTTTCCTCCATCACCACATCCTGAAAGTCGACTTTCAGGATTTCTCCATCAGCCTTTAATCCGATAAACCACTCCGTCACATTCTCCTGCCATGAAGCAAGTCCGATACACTCCCATTTCCCCCAGCAGTCATAAATATGGACAGCGGGGTCATAGATGGAGAGGAAACTTTCGATATCTCTTTCGTGAATAGCATCTTTGTATTGTTCGAGCACGTCCTGGACAGTCATTTTCTCATCTCCTTTGATCTCATCTTAACTATTTCAAGACACTGAGGTAATTTCCCTCCTTTGATTTTTTGGAAAGAGGTTGTCATCACTCTGAACTTTGTATTAACATGATACTAAATTGGATTTGTTTTCCAAAAGAGTCAGGGGGGATTGAATGGAGCGTAAATTCGGTCGTTTTTTGATTGTTTTAGTAGCCATTACGTTAAGCGTCATCTTTATTTGCCATATTCCAGCACTTCTGTTTAAAGACATTCCGCCACCGGCTGATCAGCCTTTTGCAATGGAAACAAAGGAATTAGGATTTTTTCCAGGAAACTATTTCATTGAATTAAAGAAGACGTTTATTGAGCTGTTGCACTTTAAAGAGATCAGCTATATAGCACAGGGTACCAACGTCGAGAGGACGATTTTTCCGTACATACTGGAATCCTATACGTATTCACTTCTTCTCCTTTTTGTCTCACTTTTCATTGCGTTATTCTTCGCGGTTATTTTTACGACGGGAACGTTTTATTTACCCAGAAGGATGCAGGAAGCAGCGAAAACCTTTCTTACGGTTCTAGAGGCGCTGCCCGATGTATTCGTGATTTTCTCCTTGCAGCTGGGGGCCATTTGGGTATTTAAACATACGAATCTACTTGTGACAGAGCCCTATTCAGTATCCGGACAAAAGATCTATTTTCTGCCGATACTCACGCTGTCATTGATCCCCATGATTTATCTCTATAAAAATACGATCTTGATGTATGAGAATGAACTCGGTAAACCCTATGTCGAGCTTGGGGTGGCAAAGGGGATGGGGAAGCTGTACATCTTGGTACGGCATGTGTTTCCCAACGTCCTTTATTCCTTTTTTTATAACTTGAAATATATGTATCTACTGCTTCTATCCAACATGATCATCCTTGAATACATGTTTAACATCTACGGCATCTTACAATTCATGACCAATCATCCGAGTTACGAAATCATATTGGCCGGCTTGATCTTACTCACACTCCCATTGTCGATCGTCTTTTTCTTGATTCAATCATTTCTGCCGAAAGGAGTGATGTATGTTGATCAGAAGGCTATGTAAGCATGGAAGCCTTATAGTGGGTCTAGTGTTGCTGGTCCTTTTGTTAGGTACAAGCTATGTAAATACTCACTTCTTTAAAGAAGACATAGGAAAGATTTCACAAGAAGATTACTATAACAAAAAGCCACTCCCTCCCTCATGGGAACATCCTTTTGGCACTTCGACCGGCGGGATCGATATGTTTGATGCGACTTTAGGACAAACCATGACGACTCTGAAGTTTGCCCTTGTTGTCACAGGTGGGAGAATGCTTATTTCCATGGTATTGGGACTTCTTTACGGACTCCTTTATCGAAGGCTGAAATGGTTGGATGTTTTCATAGAAGGATTTCATTTTGTCCCGACTACGCTTCTCGCCTTTCTATTACTCTACAGTATGAGATTAATGGATTTTAATCTTTTTATGGGAGATCCCGACTTCAGGTGGACCATGACCACGTGGATCTTGATCGGAGTCGGCATCCCCTCATTATCGCAGCTGATCGGAAAAGAAACCTTTCTGGCCATGCAGCAGGAATTCATCCAGGGTGCCCGGGTGCTGGGAGGAAGACATCTTCACATTCTTGTAAAGCATGTCATTCCGAGCGTGAGAGGGAAGTTCCTGTTAATATTCAGCGGTCAAATGATTGCTGTATTGACCCTGATGATGCACGTGTCGATCCTTGGTTTTTATATTCCCGGGTGGACGGCATTCATCGGGAGCAACTACTATGAATTGATGCTGTCTCCATGGATCATTTTCTTCCCGGTCCTCATGTTGACCCTTCTGATTGTGTCACTGACCCTGGTGACAAACGGAGTCCGGACCCTTTTCGATGGAGATTATATGAGGAGAAGGTCATCTTTTCTTTCGGGTGATCGTGGTGTCCGGAATCATTCGACTAAAAATATTTCTTACTAACATATCTTGAACAATCGGTTGTGATATAAAAGGAGTGGGAAGCTATGACCACACATTTGAGTGATGATCTGAGGGGAATCGAGCAGCGTTTTAAAAAGGAAATCGAACCCTATCGATCGGATTTGTGGAAGTATTGCTATAAGTTAACCCGGTCGCCCTGGGATGCAGAGGATCTGGTGCAGGATACACTGTTCAAGTCCCTTGCCATCCTTGCCAAATTGCATCGGCCTGTAAAGATGAAATCGTATTTATTTAAGATTGCGACCAATCTGTGGATTGATCGTTATAGACGCAATCCTTATACGGTCCAGTCTTTGGAGGAAGAGATTCAGCCTGACCGCAAGTCAACTTTCGACTTTGACATAATGGATCACCTAGAGTTTCTCATGCAGCATGTGACTCCCCATCAATATGTCTCACTTCTACTCGCAGAGGTTTTCCAGTTCAAGGCAAGTGAGATTGCAGGCATGATATTGACGACGGAAGGGGCAGTATATACGAACCTGACGAGAGCAAGGTCGGTCCTTAGAAAAGCAAAGGAAAGGCAAGTGACAACCACACCTGCCCTTAATCCGGTTCCCAATGCGACCCTTAATACGTTATTGAATGGTTTCAGAAATAAGGATCCCGAGTTGATTGCTTCTGTGCTGAGTGAAAATGTCACAGTCAATATCGTTCACGCCGGAATTGAAATGGGCAGAGATGAAACGAAGGGGAATTCCCTCAAAGATTGGAAGGAAGTCGTCGATACGCAGCATCAAATCGTTGCCGAATATAGAATACTCTGGGGCAAGCAGGTCGTCGTCGAGATGGAGAGGAAGCTTGACGGAGATCTGTATCTCAATAATCTCCATTTAATCGAGACGGTTGGAGAGGAGATCACGCACTGGGCTTTCTATTGTTTTTCATGGGACTTGATGAAACAAGCCGCTGATGAGCTGAAGGTGAAATTGAATGCCACCTGTTTTTATCATATTTTTTAAATTCACCTGTAAGGTTTTGACCGTTTCCTGCGTTGTTATGGATGAAGACATTCAAATGATAAAGGAGCGGGAAAGCAATGCAAAGTCCGATTTTAAATCAAATCAATACGGTGTTCGTCCATGTCAGCAATCTGAAGGAATCCGTCCGATGGTACTCCGAGTTACTGGGACAGGCGTATGATATCGATCAGGTGGAAGATCCCGTCTACAACCTGGCTATCAATCATTTTACGGGATTGACCCTGGATGCAGGACCAGGGGGTGTCACGAAAGAGGCTGATCAGAGTAAGTACCCTCTCTTTAATTTTCACACTGAAAACATTGAAGAAGCCTATTCCTATGTAGAACGGTTGAAGTATGAAATTGTCTCTGACATCACAAGATTCGATGATTTTTCCTTCTTCATCATCCAGGATCCCGATGGCAATCGAGTGATGATTTGTACGGGATAATGAAAACAGGAATGTCCAGGATAATGGACATTCCTGTTATTATATTTTCAAATGGAGAACATGCTGAGGTCCTTTAGGTCCCACATATACTTCGGCTTCGTCGGTGAAGCCCGTCTTCAGGTAGAGACTGATGGCGGCTTTATTTCGTTTATTGACGCCAAGGACCACTTCGTCGGTCTCGGGAAGATGTTCCCTGATGAAACCTGGCAGCTGGTTCAGCCCCTCCTTGGCGATGCCTTGTCCCTGGTGTCTTGCATCGATAGAGAAAGAGGTTAAAAGTCTTGCGTTAGGGTTATTCGAATATTTACGGAGTTTATCCCCGTTCTCCAATGCAAAATAACCGACAGGTACGTCATCACGTAAGATCACGATGTGGCGGGTGTCTGGTGAGATGGTGGGCTTATGGATTTTATCAAGGGGCAGGCTCGTGAATTGGAGCTGCTCTTCCGGGAGATGGAAGTCCTTAAGCTGATGTTCATGGGTTTCGTTGTATAAGGCTAAAGTGATTGGCACGATAATTCCTCCGTTTAGTAGTATAAGGGAATTATAGTCTATTTAGAAAATTGGGACAAATTTTGATTGGAAGATAGTAGAAAATAAGCTAAAATAAGAACATACGTTTGAATAGGAGGGTACTAAATGAATGCAATTCAATTAATCATACTTAATTTGGAAGAAGTGAGACGGAGAAGCGTAAAGCTTTGGTCGGGCATTCCAAAGGACTTTTTACATTGGAAACCAGATGGTGAGGCCATGTCTTGTATCGAGATGGTTCGTCATGTGTTGGAAAGTGAACATTATTATCACATGGCGTTAATCAATGGAGGGAGTTTAAGGGAATACGAATCACCCTTTGCAGGTAAGCCGTACATTTCAGTGGAAAACGAGTTGGAGCTTGCCGGGCCGTTCAGAAAGAGTTTCCTGGAATATGTGTCGGAATTGAACGAAGAATCGTTATCTGCAGTTAAGATTGATCGTTCCGATGTAGGTTATGTGAGGGAAATGGGCGACATGCTGATGAGAATCGCTTATCACGAATCCGTTCACGCCGGTCAGTTATTAGATTACTTACGAACAGGTGGGATTACGAGGGCGAATCTCTGGGATTAGGGGGAGAATGGAATATGAATGATACTGATTATAAGGTGGTTTGGAATCTCGACAGCATTTTCAACGGAGGAAGCGCATCACCCGAATTAGAAGACCATATGAAACAGACGAAAGCCAGGGTTTCCGAGCTGGAAGAGCTGATGCAGAAAGTGGAGCTGGATCCAGATCAACTGGGGAATGTTCTTGATCGGCTAAGAGAGATAAAGGTGTCGATATCACAGATGAGATCATTTGCCATCTGTCTGCTTTCGGTGGATCCGGACGACCAGGGAGCGCAATTTTATAGAGGGGAAACGACGGCTCTTCAATCAAGTTATGACTCTATCACGAGTGACTTGAAGAGAATGTTAGCTTCCATAGAGGAAGTGGTATGGGGATGTCTGCTTACTTCAGAGAATCTTAAGGATTACCGGTTCATACTGAACGAGTGGCGGGAAGAAGCGGTGCGGGAGCCTTCTAAGGAAGTATTAGATCTCATGGCAGACGGATACCACGCATGGGGCCAATTGTATCAGTCGTTCATGAGCAGCATCAAGGTAAGGGTGAGAGGAGAGGAGCTTTCGGTTGGACAGGCCATTAATCTCAGAACCCATGCCGATGAGTCGATAAGAAAAAAATCTCATGAAGCGCTGGTGGCAAAATGGACCGAGCAAGAGGGACAGTTCGCTCAGATCCTGAATCATCTGGCAGGCTTCAGATTGAATATGTATAAGAGCATGGGCGTCGAGGATGTTCTTCAGATTCCTCTTGCTCAAAACCGGATGAAGCCGGAAACGCTGGATGCGATGCTTTCTGTGATGGATAAGTATAAAGAGCCGTTTGCGGAATATCTGAATGTCAAGGCAGGGATGAATGGCGATGCCAAAATGAAGTCCTATCACTTCTGGTCCCCGATGAATCATGACCATCAAGGAATGGAGTACGGAGAAGCAGCCGAGTTGATCGAGGAGCGGTTTCGTGCATTCGGAGCAGAAATGGGGGAGTTTGCGGATACCGCATTCCGTGAAGGGTGGGTCGAAGCGGAAAATCGTCCCGGTAAGTCGGCGGTTCCCATTTGTGCCGGGTTTCCGTTGACGGGGGAGTCAAGGGTGTTTATGACGTTCCCGGGTACATTTAAAGGCGTGCTGACCCTTGTACATGAACTGGGCCATGCCTTTCATAACCATGCCATGAAACAGGTAAACGGGATGAACAAATCGTATCCCATGAATTTGGCGGAAACGGCGTCCACCTTCGCAGAGATGATCATCCTTGAAGCGGCCATGGACCAGGCGGCGACTGACGAAGAGAAGCTGTTCCTTCTAGATGAGAAATTGAAGAGGAGCGTCATGAACTTTATGAATCTGCATGCGAGATTCATTTTTGAGAAACAGGTTCACGAAGAACGGAGAAAAGGATTTATACCTGCCGCACGTCTGAACGAGCTGATGGGGTCGGCCATGAAAGAGGGGTATGCTGGAGCCCTTGATGAGGTCCCTGTTCATTCGTGGATATGGACGCCCCATTTTTATAAAACGGAATCTCCTTTCTATAACTTTCCGTACACATTTGGTTATTTACTGGCCCTCCATCTTTTCGCCAGGGCGAAGGAAACAGGAAAAGGATTCGAGGACGATTATATGGCTCTCCTGCGGGATTCAGGCAGCATGTCGGCAGAAGAACTCGTCATGAAGCATTTGGGGGAAGACATTACGAAGGAATCCTTTTGGGAAAAAGGGATGGAGCTGTGCGTGAAGGATAGTGAGGAATTTGTGAGATTGGCGAAGTTACAGTGAAGCAGCTTCAACTGCTCATAGCGCTTCCCTCTATTCTGTTATTAAGTGTGGCTTTGTTTTTTCACCTCGATTTCCTCTTCTATCTTTCGTTGGCCGGGATCTTTCTGGCCATGATGATCAAACAATTCAGCATGCGTGGGCAGATGTATGAAATGAGGCATCCAGACGGTGTAGAAGAAGATGGTACAGAAATCGATGTCAGCGGAGAAGAATAATAGTTGGGAGAAGGAGTAAATCCATGGATAAAATCTTACATACCATAGCCGATCGATTGACGAAGCAGGAAGGGAAAATGGTCATCGGCATCTCAGGACACGGTGCTTCTGGTAAAACGACATTTGCGAAGAAACTGTTGGCGCTGCTTGGCGAAGTCAATTATATCAACACTGACCCTTATATCGTGAGTTCGGCAGTAAGGAAGCATTCTTTCATAGAGTATGAATATAAGAACGAAAAGCATCAGTCCAAAATGACCGCATGTCATCCGGACGCTCATCATTTATTCGCCCTAGATCGGGACATCAGGATGGTGCGGGAGGGAATGGATTTGTACACGTTGGACGTACCATATGAACCGAGCCGGCTCATTTCTTCCCAAAACAACCTGACGATTGTAGAAGGGATGTCCGTCGCGTTCAGCAAACCGGATTTATACGATCTGAAAATATACTTCTACACAGATGGGGAGACAGAGCTCAAGAGAAGGGGTATCCGCGACATAAACGAAAGAGGGATGGAAGAGGATTATCTACGAAAGACCCATGACGAGCGAAGGGTTCAATATGAAGTCTTCATGCATCCGAAGAGTGAGCATTTTGATGTGGTGGTTAGGAATTCGGATAAGGGGTGTTGGGTGAAGAAAAATTCTTTAAAAATGAAATAGTGATTGAGGATAATGGTTTATTTTGACATAATTGGTATTAGTAAAATATACGATTAAGCGATGGGGTGGTGGAAGAGTTGAAGAGACCAATTGGTGTATCCCTAATTGGATATTTCTATCTGTTTGGAGCAGTGGTGTTAGTATTCACCGCCATTTTTTATCAGGCAGATGCTGACGCCATCAGCATTTCGGAACGCTTTGGTGTATCGATCCTTCCTGAACGGATGATGAGAGTAGTATTGGCACTGTTTTCTCTGTTGATGGTGTATGGATACATGAAGTTGAAAAGATGGGGATTCTGGTTGTTCGTCTCGTACTCAGTGCTGTTTGGCGTGATCAGTTCGGTTATCGCAACGAACCATCCTCAACAACCATTTATAGGGAATGTTGTATTTTCGGTGATTGTCTTGATCTATACGGTTTATGTGAGAGGGGCATTTTTCACGACTGCTGGAAGGGGTCAGCCTATATAAAACAAGTGGTTTTAAGTAACGGGGGGTTATCGTAGAAGGTAAGCTCCTTTTAATATAAGGGGGAAGCATGATGACACAACAAACATACACACCGCCTAAACATATCGTTTCAGCGGCTACGATTGTTATTAATGAAAACCGGGAAATCTTATTAATAAAGGGACCAAGACGTGGTTGGGAAATGCCCGGCGGTCAGGTGGAAGAAGGGGAATCCTTAAAAGATGCGGCAATCAGGGAGACGAAAGAGGAGACAGGTATTGATATAGAACTGCTGGCTTTTTGCGGAGTATTTCAGAATGTGAAACGGTCCATCTGTAATACCTTATTTCTCGCAAAGCCTGTTGGAGGAGTACCGACTACTTCTTCTGAAAGTCTGGAGGTAGCATTTTTTCCGATTGACGAGGCGCTCAACATGGTGACGCATTCGAATTTTAGAGAGCGGATCGAGTACTGTTTGGATGAGAGTCAGCATCCGTTTTTTGTGGAGTTTTAGAAAACGTCGGATATTACCTGAAGTAAGGGGAACTTAAAATGAGTTCAGTTGAAAAAATATCAAGGTTGACCCAGATGCAACGCTTCCTTGACCAGATAAAGGTAGATGTGACAAGAGATAGAGAAAAACTATTCATGGAAACGTTCCAGCTTCCAAAAGAGGAGCTTGATACCAGATTATTTTTCGGAATGTTTGATCTTCATTCAGATATAGATTCTTTAAAGCAGCAATTAAATAGAATAAGTCTATGTGATTACGAGTCATATATACAAAACGAATTGACAAGATTACAAGCAAAATATCCTTCAGGTAAACCGATCCAATTTGAATTGTTTATTTTAGATCAGCATGATGAATTTGTGAAAAAAAAGCTTGGCGGGGTTTCTGCCTATACAGAATGGAACGGCCATATGTGCTTTATCGTGGGAGCGGATGAAGGTGTGAGAGACACATTGAAGTCGGTAATTTTTCACGAGTACCATCATCACTGGAGAATGAGTAAACTCAATATGACCGAAGGAAATGAGACGCTGCTGGACCGATTGGTTTTAGAAGGATTGGCTGAGCATTTTGTAAGAATTGAATTGGGTGATGCTTTCCTGGGTCCTTATAAAAGTGTGCTCTCAGAAAAAGAAGCACAAAAACTGTGGGACACAACGTTTAGGCATCATATCCATGATAGAGGAAACAGAACAGATTCCTACATGTTTGGGGATAAAGAAATGCAACTCCCTTTTTGGGGTGGATATTCACTAGGCTATCACCTAGTGGAGTGGTATTTGAATGAAAATAGTGAATGGAAGATAGAGGAGCTTACAGAGCTGCCTTCAAAATCATTCATAGTAAAGAGGTGATAAAAATGAATAAAGACGCCATGAAATCCAACCTCTTTGACAGGTTCAGTATTTCCGGTGCCGATTTTCTTGGTGCCGGTATGGAAGCGGAAGTATATGCCTTAGATGATGAGAGAGTATTGAAAGTATATAATGATTTGTCTGATGCACCGAGACAAGAGAGATTAAGGAAATTCTATGCCGGACTAAAGGCGGATCAATTGAGCTATGAGCTCCCCTATATTCACGAGATCTTAGTAGAGAATGGAATGTTAGTGACGATTGAAAAGAGGATGCAGGGAAGCGATTTGCAAAGCAAGCTTGCGGGGATGACCCATGACGAGCAGACAAACATGATGAAAAAGTATCTTCAGGCAAATCTGGAACTGCAATCCCTTCAAGGAAAATCAACAATGGAAGGATTCCAACTATTTCTTGACCACCGTATGTCATCAGGCAGGATGGATAATTGGTATGACCTATTAAGTGAAACGATAAAGCTTAAACAGCCAGAGTTGAAACCTTATTTTGAGAGGGATGTCCGGGATTATGAGGGAAAGCTTGCTCTTACTATGGAAAGACTTGCATCGGGGTATCAAGGGGACTATTCCATCATCCATGGAGACTTCTACCCTGGGAATATCTTAATCAATGAGAAAAATGAGGTAACAGGGCTGATTGATTTTGGAATGCTGACCATGTATGGGGATTATCTGTTTGATGTGGCGATCGGATGGGTGTGCCTGGATATGTATAATCAACTGAATGCTAGTCTACCCGAGAGGTACTTGGACATCATTGTTTCCACTTTGGGAGAAGGGGTAAGGAAAGATTTATATTTCTATGTACTAATCTATAGTTTGATGACAGCGAATCTTTATTCTCCGACGTGTGAGGATGGTCATTATCGGTGGTGTGTGGAGAATTTGAATCGTGAAGAGTATTGGGAAGTTATCTAATCCACTCGTCTGTGACCTCGTTTTGACTGGAATTTGAAACTTTTTACAATCCCCGAACGTAAGTATAAATAATACGAGGGGGAATCAAAATGAAAAAATTCTTCACAAGAACATCTTTAGTGACGGCCGTGATCCTTGCCGTTGCGATTTGGATCGGGAGTCTTCTGTTATCATTTTCTTTCGGGGAATGGAGCTTTTTCATCGGTCTTGGATTAACAGTGGGACTTTTCTTTTTTAATAGCAGTGGCGGTGCGTTATCCAAAAACGCTACACTCGGAGCAAGTCAGGCAGGGTGGAAGATTCAGAAGGATAATGAGCTGAAATCCAATGTAGGATCGGTGTTTTATGGTGTCCTTTTGTTTACGGTTGTTAGTTTTGTTGTGATGATGGTGACTTATTTTTAGATCGGAGTGACGGCATGATTTACTTTAAGGGTACCCCTGTTTTAAGAACAAATCGACTGAATCTTAGAAAGTTGTGCATGGACGATACGCAAAGAGCCTTTGATCACTGGCTATCTGATGAACGGATTTCCGATCATCGTGTCAGTCCTGCGCACAAGACCATTGCTGAAACACATAAGCGGATGGAGAAGACTGTGGATGGGTACGTTTCAAAAGAGTTTTGTCACTGGGGAATCGAACTCAAGGATGGTAGTGGCCTGATCGGAGAGATTGATTTATATGATTTTGATTCCTCTACAGGAAACTGTGAGGTCAGTTATTCCATTGGATATGATTGGTGGAATAAGGGGTATGGGACCGAGGCGTTGAAAGCCGTGGTGGAATTTGCCTTTATTCACATGAATGTACACAAATTATCCGCCGCCCATAATACGGATAATCCCGCTTCAGGCAGGATCATGGAAAAAGCCGGGATGAAGCAGGAAGGCGTCATCCGGCATATGATCAGGAATGCAAAGGATCAATATAAGGACTGTGCGGTGTATGGACTTCTGCGTGAAGAATATCTTCTCCAGAGGGAAGGGGACGTATGAAAAGGATAGCCATTGATATGGATGAAGTAATCGCTGACTTACATAAAAAGCACCTGAATATATTTAATGATAAATATAATGAGAGTTTGACTCCAGAAGACTTACAGGGGACCAGACTATGGAAAATACGTCCCCATGATGCCGATGACATCCTTTCGTATATAGATGATCCCGATTTCTTCAGGGATTTGGAAGTGATGGAAGGGAGTCAGGAAGTGATCAAAGAGCTGAGTGAATCCTATGAAATTTACATCACGACTGCTGCAATGGAGCATCCCACTTCTTTTACGGCAAAATACGAATGGCTAAAAGAACATTTCCCGTTTCTATCAGACTTACAATTTGTCTTCTGCGGTAACAAAAGCATTATTCATGCAGACTATTTAATAGACGACAGCCCAAGGCATTTTAAAGACTTTAAGGGGGAAGGGATATTGTTTTCAGCTCCTCATAACCGGTATGAGTCGGGATATGTACGCGTAGAGAATTGGAATGAAGTGAGGTCGTTCTTTTTATCATAAGTCCTGATTTTTTAATAAGGAGGAGTAAAGCATATGTTCAAGAAATTAGCCATCCTATTTATCCTGCTCTTCTCCTTTGGACAGACGGCTTATGCAAAGTCCTATAGTATCGATGAAGTTCAGATCCGTGCGTGGATCCAGCCGAATGGAAATCTGCTGGTGAATGAATTATTCACGTACACGTTTGATGGAAAGTACAACAGTATCAGAAGGGCCATACATGAGGATCACCATGAGGGAGTGCAGTGGTTTAAAGCCTCTGAACTGATCAATGATGAGGCGGAGCTTGGCTTCATTGAAAATAGGGATATTCGTCAGCTTGATGTGAAACGGGAGGATGGTACGTATCGTTCACCATTCCCCGTGGAGGACGCCACGAAGACCATTTTATTTGCGTATGAGTTGAAGGCTGCCGTGAAATCGTATGATTCATACAGCGATGTGACGGTTCCTTTTTTCGGAACAGATACTAATCATGATATTGATTTACATAATGTGACGATTGATTTCGTTTTTCCTGAAAAACTCGACCCGGCGGAGTATCATGCTTTCTTTCATGGTCCAAAGGGGAAGGTGGAAGATGAGGGGCCAGAGGTGGTGCGCTTTACAACGCCTGTTTCCGATATGTACACCTTAACGGAAACTAGGCTGCTCTTCCCGTCTTCAGTCATGAGTGAGCAGGAAAAGACCGCTGCTCCAAAATCATTGGAAGCGGCCATTCAGGAAGAAGAAGACCGTGTGGCCCTTGTCGCTCACAGGGAAGCTCAAATGAAAACATACAATAAAGTGCTGGGTGGGCTCGCACTCACCCTAGGTGCCGTTTTATTCATCATGATGCTTGGATTCATGATTGGCCGAATAAAAGGAAGTGGGAGAACGAGGGATGTACTGGAGTCGGATCCCCTTCTTTTATATATGGTCCACAGGCGGGGGAAGTTCACCCACGGAGCATTGATGGCAGGGCTGTACTCCCTGGTGGAAAGAGGGAAGGCGACGGTCCGTAAACAAAAGGCGACGACCCGTTTTCTCAGCGATGCCAGGTCACCGGATGAGACCTTGTTCTTTACCCTAACCTCTGAAAGTCAATTATCGGCGATGGAAGAAAAGCTGGTGTCCTGGATTTTTAAAAGAAGAGGGAAGAACGGTTCCGCATCCTTTGCCATGACCGATCTTGCCGGGGCGACAAAGAGTGAGAAAGATCTCAGCCGCCATGTGAAAAAGTATCATACAAAAGTCAAGACGCTAAAGGAACAGGAAAGAGAATGGTTTGCCGAAGTGTTGAAAGAAGCCAAGGAAGCGGGACTTCTGCATGACCGGTGGTTCCACTTCGTTACGAAGCTTGCACCACTTTCTGTTGTGCTTGGAACTTTATGTGCCTATCACTTTGACATGAAATCGATGTTTGCCATGTGGTTTTATGGAATCATTGGTTGTGGGTCCCTTGTATTACTATGGTGGAAGAATGAAAAGAAGTGGCCGGCACTTGTTTTTGGTGTGATTTCATTTTTTGCGATTGCTCAACTCAAGGATGAAACCTCCTTCTTTCTCCTGTTTTTGTGCCTTTTAATAACGTTATTTCTCTTATTCTTCGTCCCTCGCCATACGTTGTCGGGAGCGGCACTTGATGTAAAAGCGGGCATCCGTCGATTCCGAAAACAGGTGAAGAGAGAAGGGTACCCGAAAGGAAACGGGGAGGAGATGGATAAGTGGATGGTCCGGACCCTCCTGTTTGAACGAAAGAGGAAACTGAAAAGGATATCGAGTGAAGGCATGGAAGACAGTACATTGTTTTCAGCAGCCCCCCTTACAGCCCTTATCCTATCGGGACAGGATCCTCATGAGTTTCTGACGAATTCATGGAAGTGGAGCGGTCCCCCTCCTAGCACGTCTTCCGGTTCCTCTGACGGTGGATTTTCCGGAGGAGGCGGAGGATTTGACGGCGGTGGAGGTGGAGGTGCCGGTGCAGATTGACCAATAGCGGTTTACGAAAGGGGAAACGCCCATGTCAAAGGATACCTTGACTACTGTCATCACCCTGGGTATTTTGTCAACGATAGCGGGATTTATCATGCTTTTCTTTAATGTTTATTTTGGAAATGCCAGTGCCGAGTCATGGTTAATCAATAATGGAAGCGACGGTCTAAACTATAACGTTATTTTAAAAGGATATATGAATACTTATTTGGTGGGAGGAAGCATCTTATTTGTGATGGGCGTGTTGGCTACTTTCTTCGGATATCATCAGCTTGAATTGAAAAAAGCAAGTGACTTACAGCTAGATGAAAGCATTCAGGATCGGGAGGAAGAAAAGTGATAAAAACGATAGAGAAAACCATGAAAGAAATCATCTTTGTCACCACCAACAAAGGGAAAATTGCTTCTGCCCAAAAGGAGTTGGCGAACATAAAGGTGTTGCCGATTGAAGCAGAATTAAATGAACCGAGAAGTGATGATATCAAGGAAATCGCAAAACAAAAAGTATTGCAGGCATACTCCATCGTGAAGAAGCCATGCATTGCCCTGGATTCCGGCTTTTTCATCCCGACATTGAATGGTTTCCCGAGGGCATATGTGAATCACATGCTGGACACGATCGGCATCGAGGGGATTTTAAAACTGATGCTTGGGGAGAAGAATAGAGCATGTGAATTCAGGTCCTGTCTGGCTTACTACGACGGGGAGGAAATGAGATTCTTTGAGAGTAAGTCTCCTGGCGTCATCGCAGAAAAAATACGAGGATCCGAGAATGTGAATAGCTGGTCGGACCTATGGTATATCTTTATTCCAGACCATTTTCATAAAACGATGGCTGAGTTTGGTGAAGGGGATTTCTTCGAATACAATCGGCTGAAAGAGGATTCGGGTATGAAGAAGTTTGGGGAATGGTATTCGGGATCACGGTAGGGGGATGATGGGGCTATTACTCTATTCACTATTGGGTTTTTGACACCTGTGGGCTCAGTCATGACTTTACTGGTTTCTGCGATTCTGGTGTTTTCCTATGAAAAAGGGTACTTGTAGGAGGAGCTGAGAACTTGTGTTTAAATCTGAAAAGGTGAATCGAATTCTGGCAATCGTTATGTATTGGGGGATTGCTGTGTTTATAGTAAGTGGAAATCAGGAGTTTTTAAACAATCCGTTTTTATTCTCACTCACCGCCATTTTGACATGTTCATTCACGGCGTTCCAAATGGTGAAGATAAGGAATATTGAAAGGTAGTGAAAGGGAAGAGGATAACCTCGTGGCAACGTGTATTTGAGTTTTAAATGTCCTTTCCCTGTTTCATCCATGCATATCAAAGTTGGATGGATGGACGGAAGGTTTCTTTTCTTCTTTATGGATTTGTAGGAATATTTCTCCTGACAATGTACACTACGAGTCTGATTAAGTATGTGAGGACAAGAAGAGAGAAGTCGTCGATATATTAAGCAAAAAAAAACAATCATTGATGTAGTCGAGCAGGCTCAATAACACAAAAGCTCCCGGCAGCACTAAGTCTGCCGGGAGCTTTCTGTCTTCATTAGGACAGTTTGTAATTCTGGACGAGTTTCTTTAAGGAATCTGCCATTTCTTTCAGTTCCTGATTTTGATTGCGTAACATGTTGACGGTGGTGTGCTGTTGTTGAGAGGCGGCTGAGATTTCCTGGATGGTGGCGACACCTTCTTCGGAAATGGCGGCTACTTCATGGATGGATTCGACTGTCTGTTGGGATGTGCCTTGTATGTCCGCCACATTTTCTACCATGGCAGCTACTTGAGCAGTCAGGGAATCAACAGCCTGGAAAATCTGTTGGAACAGTTCACCGCTTGTTGCCACAAGGTCAGCACCCTCTTTGATATCTGTGTTGATTTCTTTATTAGCGTGCAACATTTCATTAGTCTGGTCTGTGATGTCTTTCAGTACTGCATTGATGGTTTTGACATTTTCGTCGGTAAGGCTCGCCAATTTTTGTACTTCTTGAGCAACGATGGAGAATCCTTTTCCAGCTTCTCCTGCACGCGCAGCCTCTATGGAAGCATTGAGGGAAAGCAAATTTGTTTGATCTGCTACATCTTTAATAAGGCCGATGTCCCGGTTGATTTGAGAAATCTTTCCATCAAGTTGAGTCAATTTAGTGGAATTGATTTCCCCGTTGGATCTGATTTTGTTCATTTGGTCTTGGATTTTCTTGATTTTTCCGGTTCCTTCTTTGGCGATTTGACCGGTGTTTCGTGTGAATTGGTCAATTTGTTTTGTTTGATTGGCGACGCTGGTGATTTTGTCGGACATGAGAGTCGTTCCATTAGATATTTGATCAATATGGACAGAACGGCTTTCGCTGGCATTGGCTTCTTCGCTAGTTCCGATGGCAATTTGATTGGAGCCGTCTGCCAACTCATCAAAGGCTGTTACGAGCACGGCACTTGTATCATTGATCTGGTTGGCGTTGCCCTTTACATGGTGGATCACCTGTTTCAGGCTCGTTCTCATTTCTTCATAACGAAGGGCAAGTGTGCCGATTTCGTCTGCTCGATCAATGGTGATGCTTTCCGTTAAGTCGCCATTGGTGACCTTATTCATAGAAGAAAGAAGCTGTTCAAAGTTTTTCTTCATCCGTCTGCCGATGATGTACGATAAGATTGCGCCGAGGAGAACAGCGACCCCGATGAATATGGACTGGAATATAGTGATATTCCGTTTTAAGTCAGAAATAAATTGAGCACTCATGTCGATACCGACAATGGCATTCGTTCCTTCAAGCGGGACGAAATATGATTTATGCATTCCCCACTCATCGGAATAAATCGATGAAAGAACTGGTTCCCGGTTGGTGAATGCCTTTGCCTGATCATCGGTGAAGGGGGATTCGACCATTGTGTCAGGGCTGTCGTTCAGTCCTACGATGAAATCTTTTCCATTCTTTTGTGTGAGGACATACACATACTCAATGCCTTCTCTGCCTTCAATAAACTGGTCTAACTCACTTCCAATGGCCCCGTTGCTTTGATCCTCATTTAGGATGATTTCATTCACGATTGTTTCGTCGATGGACCTAGCCAAATTTTCTCCATTTATCGTCAACAACTGATCAAATTGTGGCAATACATGCTCATCAAAAATGTACCCCGTCAAGAATCGTATAAATAAAAAGATAAGTGCGCCTAAAATGAAAAAGGGGATAATGAAACTTAAGAATAGTTGTGCTTGAATCGATTTTTTAGGATTGAATAAATTCTTCATCATACGGCCGTCTCCTCTGTTTGAACTAACGTGATGAAAGTGGATAAATCCAGATGCAATAACGATTGCAATTCATCCAGATCAGCCGTCTGGAAGAAGATTACGGCAAAAGTCCGGTCATTGGATGCCTGAATGGCCCGGTACTCAATGACGTGGCTGAATTTATTCATAAGTCCTTCATGATCGATGGATTCAATAAAATGCTTACTGATCTCCAAAGGGATCTCTGCACAGAAGAAGCCGTAGACCTCATTTCCTTTCTGTGCCAAAAGGTCTTCCCATTCGGGTTCTTTATCTTGAAAATAATGTTCCGCTCCATTGATTCCGAATGCGTGATGACTCAAGTCGGTCGTTCCCGCTCCTGCAAATCGTAGTGGATTTAGTTCGATGGCTCTGATCCCTTTCCGGCTCTTTCTCACTTCGAGGTGGAAAGGGAAGTTCTTTACATCCATTCGCTCACTTAGCATGTGGAGGAAGGTCTCGATTTCTTCCTTGATCTCGTTGATTACTTGTTTCGACGTGAAGTAAATCCTGTCTGATGTGTCCCGGTTATTCATGAACGTCCTTTTAAGAATGTTCAGGACCACTGGCTTACCGGATGGAGTGACATAACAATCCACGGCATATTCGTCTCCATCAATCCATTCTTCAATGATGATTTCTTCTCCGTCAACAACCGCATTTGAATATGTATTTTTTGTGAGAATCAGGTCTGCATATAAGCTTTCCACAGCTTGGTCCCACTCTTGTTCCGTTTCGATTATATATACACCGATACTTGAGTATCCTTTATTCGGTTTAATGACCACCGGAAAAGGGATTTCTTCCTTGTTCAAATGAAGTAGGTCTTCAAGGGAGATGAGGCGGAAGTAATAGTCTGGGTATACACTTGATAAGAATTGGCGGAAACCGGCTTTGTTCTTCACCAGCTTGGATGCGGTGGAGAAAGGATGGGAAGGAGCCTCTTTTTCCAAAACGGTCAAGCAACTTTCAGAATTGGTCAGCACCTTATCCTCTTCATGGATTATCGGATGTCGCCCGTCCGTATCGTAGTAGATTGGGAGCTTTAAATCAATCGCAGTCTTTAATAATAAAGGTGAAACAATTTGGTTTTCTAAAATAATAATAAAAAACACCTCCTATTTTATATAGTAGTTATCGGTCTTAAGGTTGGTATGTTAATAAGGATTACCGTATTCCGAAAATTCCAGTAATGAAGATGTGTTATTGAGAACGGGTTTAGCGGGTCTGTAGCTGGAAAGTTCTTTGTTCATGGGGTAGGTGGGACAAGTGGTAAGGCAGGTATGGATACCAAATATAATGGTGAAAAGAGGGGGTTTGTTCTTTATTGCATGTTTGGTTTTTTTAATGAATTGTCTGAAATTCAAGGTTCTTCTTTTAAAAATGTAAACTATCGTATTTTACATTACATACCGGTGAAAAGTTTTTTTAAAAAAAAGTGATCCATTTCAAAATCTCCTACGTTATCTTACCAGAATACAAAAAACAAAACGAAAAAGGAGATTACAAATAATGAAAAAAACAAAATTACTTAAGAAAATTGCAGCACCGATGTTAGGATTATCTCTACTAGCTCCAACGGCAAGTTTTGCGGCAGAAACACCGACAGCGGTGACGCCGGCTTCCGATCTTCGTTCTACACTGGATCAATTACTATCTGAACACTATGTATTAGCGGTCAACGCCATGGTGAAGGATTACAAAGACGCACCGGATGAGAAAGAGGCTTATGAAGCACTTAATCAAAATGCACTGGATATGACACCGGCGATTGAGTCGATTTATGGTAAAGAAGGGGCTCAGAAATTCGAAGAGATCTTTGCGGGGCATAATGAGTATTCACCGGATTTTGTGGAAGCAGCAAAATCAGACGACGCGGAAATGAGAAAAGCAGCTGAAGCCGAAGTAAAGGATTTCGTTAATGAATTCTCAAGCTTCCTTTCAACTGCAACAGAAGGAAATCTTCCAGAAGCGGCAGCGAAAGAAGTTTTAACAGCCCATGAAATGGATGTCATCGAAGCATTTGACAGCTATGTAGAAGAGGACTACAAAGGATATCAAACGAACTTCAAAGAAGGGTACGACAGAATGTTCGATATCTCAAAAGCATTATCCGGAGCGATCGTGACGCAGATGCCGGATAAATTCAATAACACGAAAGTAGATGCTCCGGCAGCGGAATTACGCTCTACACTCAATAATCTGGCTGCAGAACACTTTGCGCTGGCAGCGATGAGTATGCAAAAGGGTGTCAACGAAGCGCCTGATTATGATACAGCGACTTGGGTAGAAGATATGAACACAGAAGCTTGGACGAAAGCGATCGGATCCATTTATGGTGAAGAAGGTGCGGCACAATTCAAGAAATTATGGACAAGTGAGCACATCAATGCGCAGGCAGACCTTGTGAGCGCGACATTAGCTGGTGACGATGAAGGCGTGAAGGCAGCGAAAGACAGCCTCGGTATGTTCACGGAAGAATTCGGTACATTCCTTGCAACGGCAACAGAAGGAAATCTTCCGAAAGACGCAGCCATCTCTTCTCTTAAAACACATGAAGATCAAGTCGTGAAAGCGTTCGACTCCTATGTAGCAGAAGACTATAAAGCAAGCACCGATACATTCCGTGAAGGATATGCGTTCATGTTCGGTGTAGGGAAAGCTCTTGGAGATGCGATTGTGAAGCAAAACCCTGAGAAGTTTGCCTCAAGTGACATGCCGGAACAAATGCCAAACACCGGAATGGGTGGAGCAGCCGATGAGGGAATGCCAATGGCTGCCTGGATCACATTTGTAGCGGTAGCAATGATGGCAGGTGGAATCATCATTAAGAAGAAGTTTGCGGATCAACAATAATCATAGAGCCATGAGAAGAGCGGGATCCTGCTCTTCTCTCTTCTCTTAAGTGGAGGGAATACGATGAAGAAACGAATGCTTATCATCCTGATCGCAGTCCTGATGATCGGGGCAGTCAGCTTTCAGGCCATTGCCAAAAACGGACCGGAGAAAGAAACCGGCACCGCTCAATCAGTGGAGAAACCAACAGTGAAAAAAGAAAAAGCCAAAAGCGGGGTGGGTACCGCCCACAAGGAAGAAGAATTTGTTCTTCTTGACTCTTTAAAGAAGAAGAAAACAGAGCTTGAAGAGCAGGTAAAGGTTCAAGAAGAAGGAATTACGCCTTCCCGTGTCCAGATCCCGAGCATGGACATCGATACGAACGTCATCCCAGTCGGACTTCTTGAGAACGGGGAAATGGAAGTGCCAGAAGAAACGGATGTCGTCGGCTGGTACGATCGCGGTGTAAAGGTCGGAGCCAAGGGAAATGCCGTTCTTGCAGGTCATGTCGACAGTAAAAAAGGACCGGCCATCTTCTTTTATCTCAAGAACATCGAAATAGGGGAAAAGGTCATCGTGACAGATGAACAGGGGATGAAACGAACCTATGAAGTGAAGTCGAAGGAAAGCTATCCGAGTGATGAAGCGCCGATCGAGAAAATCTTCGGACCATCGGATAAACGCAACCTGAATGTGATTACGTGCACAGGAACGTTCAATCATGACAAGCACCTTTATCCGGACCGGCTTGTCGTATATACAGAACTCATTTCTGAAACGAACGTCAATGAAGCGAAGGCTCCAGAACCTCCAACGACCGTGCAGGTAGACACAGGGTCGGTTTCATGGCATTCGGTAAAAAGTGATACGGTCATGGGATATAGAGTCTATAAAAAGGACGCGGATGCGAAAGAGTACAAACATATCGCAAGTATTTCTGCACATGAGCGGAAGAGTTTCTTCGATGAGGAAGCCGAACAGGGGGATTCGTATTACATCACCACGGTGAATATCGAGGATAAGGAATCCGCTCCGTCTGACAAGGTAGAGGTGGATTAAGCACTTGCAGGGATACCCCCTGGAGAGGCAGAACGTAATACTAAAAAGATTAAAGGCAGCCGTGATCGTCGAAACGATCACGGCTGCCTTTTTTATTTCACAAACATAAGCCTGACCGGCTTTACAGATTCCGTACTGGCTTGATATAAGGTAATCTCCCCTGAAGGAGGTTTAGGATCATTGGAGTGGCTTTCGAAATTTTCATTCAACGCGATGGTCCATTCCGCTTCCCCATCATGCATCAGGACGATGGCGATGGTGCCGAATTGGACGACATTGTCCCAATTATATTGACCGGATTTTCCGTTGTAGTTGACGGAGATTCCTTCTGGCCTGCTGTCGATTCTTGCACCGTTTCCTTCCCACTGACCTTGAATCGTCGGTCCCACATAGGAATAGGAAATGCCCGAATCCCTTGCGCCGTATGTACCGATATACTGATGGAGGCTGTTGTCAGAGGCACGATAGGTCAATGCCGCAATGTCATTTTCAAGCCACTTCAGCTTGAATTCCCCTTGTGTTTTGTAGGGAAGGACTTCTTTAGGACGGGCGAAGATCCGGTAATAGGTTCTGTAATATACGGCTTCCCCCGTATTTCTGTCTTCTTTTAAAACGAACTGATTTTTCATATCTGGTGAAAAGCTTACAATCTGCTTCGTTTGCTGACCATGGTTCAGGATGAGTCCCCCTTGAAGGAGGATAAGAATACCTGCTGTCACGTATGAGACGATCTTCCACGCTTTTGGAATGGTAAAGAGGAGGAAGATAGAAACGACCATGCCCGCCACAATCAGTATATTGAATGCATAGAATAGGCGATGATCGATGTATTCCAATTCATATGATGTGTGAAGGAAGAGGTACCCCATCTGGAAAATGAACAGTGCGATGGATAAGATGAAAAGTATCCGTCCGGTTAGTTTCTTAGTCTTCATCTGGCCGGACCTCCTCCTGGAATGCCCAGGTCCTTCCCTGATCATCTGAGATGAATTTCCCTTTTACTTTTCCGCCTTCATAGTCACCGTTCGTACCTTGATTGACGTAGACGGCCAGGTGATCTTCTTCTTTGAAAGGTATTTCCGCTATGACAAAAATCCTTTTATACTGATCCGGGATCTCCATCGTTGCCTTGCTCCACGATTTCCCCCCGTCCTGTGTGACATGCAGGTCCGGTTCTTCCGGGTTAAGGATGCCGAAGGAGAGGAAACCGGTGTCTTCGTCGACAAAGCCCCCGTCATAGATGAGCCGGGTGATGTCAGGACGCGGCATCTCTTTCCACGTCTTCCCGCCGTCTTCGGATAAGTAGACCGTGATCATTTCCTGTGACATCGTCCGGTCGGCAGAAAGAATCACATAGCCGAAGGATTCATTGAGGAAGCCGACCTTCCTGAAACGGATGGGCGGAGAAGCGGGTGTGACTTTGGCATCTTCCCATGTCTTTCCTTTGTCCTTTGAAAAAAGCAATTGGACGCTTTTATCGACGGAATAATCACGTGCATATAAGAAGGCAGTAAGATCTTCTGTCAGGATATAGCTATCCGGTATCAGCTCATCCTCACTCCCGGCATACTCCCCTTGGAATAAATTCTCCTTTTCTACAGGTACTTGAATCCACTTCTCTCCATGGTTGTAGGTGATCTGCAGCTGATCCTGTTGGAGCGAATACCCTACAGGTGCCGTTTCATCCACCGATTGAAGTGGAGGGGGACCGGGATCACGTATTTCCGCCGTCTCCGGTTGACTTACTTTAGGTTCTTTTTCAAAAAAGTACGTGCCTGCGATGATCCCGATGACCATCAGACAAGCCGTCCCGATCATGATGTATTTCACATTACCAGACTCCTTTGGTTATATTTTCTATTTTACCATGAGGAAAGGATTGAATAGGTTAACATATTTTGGAATAATGAAGGGGAGGAGGGGATTATGTGAAAATAAATACGTATCTCATACGCTTGTCGTTTTCCATTATGATCATCTTTGGTGGGACGCTTGCGATTGTATATATAAAAACGGGAGATCTTCTTGGGTACCATCTGATTGCAACGTGTGCTGGGGTAGTTCTCCTATTAACTTCATGGTTGTGGAGATCAAGGAATAAGGTAAAAGAGGGGGAAATGGCATGATCGTTTGGCTGAATGTCGGCAGCCTGCTGCTTGGGCTTCTGGCGTGGACACTTCCGTTCGTAACATTTAGAAAAAATCAACTCAGCCTTGCCGTCATGAGCATGGGAGCGTGCGCCCTGTCTCTTTCCTTCCAGATTTTCTATCACCATCATCTGGTCAAAATCGGGGACTGGTCGGCGCTCATGGATACATCGGGAGCCGTCGCGTTCGCTTCTGCCGTGCTGATCATCGTCACGATTCTAGTAAATGCGTTGACACTGATGCGAGAGAAGAAAGGAGTGGCAGCATGACTTTCAAGGAAAACGTGAAGATATGTGACAACGGACATACCTTTGTGAAAAAAAGTGATTGTCCGACCTGTCCAGTATGTGAAAAAGAACGGAAACCTGACACAGGATTTCAATCTGTGCTCTCAAGCCCGGCGAGAAGAGCGTTGGCGAATAACGGGATCACGACGCTTGAAGAACTGGCTGGGTTCAGTGAGAAGGAGGTTCTGGCATTTCACGGAATGGGGCCGTCGTCGATTCCGAAGCTTAAGAAGGCGCTTGGGGAGATAGGATTGGGGTTTAAAGGAGAGGGGTGAGGGAATATGGCGGTCATACATAGACAGTACGAAGGTATACAAGATTATGACGAAATTCGAGAGTTCCTGGAAAAAGAGTACGGTAACTATGAGACGAGGTTTGATCATAATCTCACACTATTTGAATTTCAAACTGCCCTTTCATGTGGATTGGGAGATCAGGTTAAGACGATTGATGAAGTACTGGAGAAAGTACACCTTTGGTTTAATGGCGATCGATTAGTCGGGGTTCTTGAAGAAGGGGCCTTCTATGTAGCTGCCGATAACCGATTCATTTTTGACGAAATGGTGGAGGTGGGGGAAAACAGTTTTCCTGAGATGGAATGGGAGGTTTATGACGGTGACTCAGATTTTGAAGAAGTTCTGTCAAAGAGGGTATTCCTCAAGTCAGAGGAATACTGGGTAAGAAGGGATTTCGATCTTAGCCAAACGGTAGATGGACTCGGGCTGGCTAAGGGCTATGAGGTCAGGTCCGTCCCTGATCTTCAGGAGCATGAAGAAGTCTTTCAGGCTTATAAACTATGTTACGGTCTATTATTCAATCAGACGATGTTTGAGCGTTTCTATGAAACATCCACCTACAGAAAAGAGTTGGATTTGGTCGTGACGGGTCCTGATGACCAGATTGTCGCGTTATGCAGTGGGCGATATGATAAAAGGAATGAGCTGGTGACGATTGAGGCGGTCGCCTGTTTTCCTGAGTACAGGGGGAGAGGGATAAGTAAAGCTTTGTTACGAGCATCACTTATTGCCGCGAAAGAATTGGGAGCCACTCAAGCGACGGTGTATACAGGCATGCCGGAAAAATTCCCTGCACCGAATAGACTGTATGAATCGGCGGGTTTTGAACTGGTCGGGAAGAGGTATGTTTGGAAGAAAGAGTAGGGAAACATTGATCAGGTTAAGCACCAGAGCCGACAAATAGACGGAAAAACTCCGCCTATTTAGCCATTACTAGGTGAAAATGCCTGAAATAGACGGAATAATTAGTCAAGTCCTTTATATTGTGTAAATTCCATACTTGTCTTTCTTAACTGTAAATTGAATATAGGTATTCCATTCAACATTTTTTTGCGAAACTTCCATAATTAATTTATTCATAGCCAGGGCAGGCTGTCAAAGGCTCCTCACTTTGACAGCCTGCCCTGGCTATGACACCATTCGAATGGGAAGTTTCATTCAAAAATGCTTAGGGCTTTTAAAAGAATTTTCTTTTTGAATAATTGGTCTCTTGGTAATGAAATAATACTGCCCCAACCAACCGAAAAGCTGACTGCGTATTAGGGAAAATCCGTATGACCTTTTCTCTTCTTCGAACCTCTTGGTTTAAGCGTTCCAAACTGTTTGTACTACGAATGTGTGGTCGAATTTCCTCTGGGTGCTCCATGTACTGTATGGTATCTTCAAAGCCTTCATCTAAGATGGCCAACGCTTTTTCATATTTTTTATTCTCGCTAAACTGACTCATCAGTTCTTCTTTAAAGTTCCTCATATCTTCGATTTTGACGGCTTCAAATACCCGCTTAATCATCGTTCTAATTTCTTTGGAATCTTTCTTAGGGAGTTGGTTAATAATATTTCGTTTGAAATGTACATTACACCTCTGCCAACTGGTTCCAATAAATTCACGGAGAACGGCTTTTTGTAGGCCCTTATGGGCATCTGAAATCACAAGCTTAGGTGACTGTAAACCGCGCGATTTCAGCTGTTGAAAGAACCTACTCCAACTTTCGTAGCTCTCGACATGATCGACCATTAATCCTAAAATCTCACGATTATTTTTCTCAGTAAGAGCTGTCGCAATGTAGACGGCTTTTGAAACGACACGATGGTGTTCGCGAACTTTTATATACATGGCATCTACAAATATAAATGGAAAATAAGTTCCGTTCAGAGGTCTCTTAGCCCAATCATTAATGATAGGATCTAATTTTTGAGTCAGGGAAGAAACGAATGATTTTGAAACTGTTTCACCACAAAGCTGTTCCACAATATGAGTAACCTTACGGGTAGAAACACCATTGATCACCATTTCAAGCATCGAAAGAACAAAAGCTTGATCACAACGTGAGTACTTTTCAAATATGGAAGGAGAAAAATCTCCATTACGGGTGCGTGGTACCTTCAATTTGATCTTCCCAACACTCATCGTGAAATCACGCTCATAGTATCCGTTACGATAATCTAAACGATCAGTAGATCGTTCGTAGGAAGCTGCTTGTAGGTACTGGTCTCTCTCCCTTTCCATGTATTCATTTAATACAAGGACGATGGCTGAGCGAACCACCGTTTCGATGTTAGAATTTATTACTGCTTCTTTTAAAGAATCCAAATCTAGGTTAAACTGTAATTGAGTCATCTTTATTCCTCTTCTCATTGTTTATCGTCGTTGAAAACAGTGTTGACAAGAAGGAATAAAATGACTCTTTCTTTTTACACAATTATATGGACTTAATCGAATAATTCCGCCTATTAAGATTCAAAGTGAAAAAATAGGTGATTTTTCTGTGCGTAAGCGGAATAACTCCGCTTATTCACCCCAAAAACAAGGTTGATTCTGAAAGTAAGCGGAAAAACTCCGCTTATTTTCCTTTGGCTGGTTCTTCTATTCAATAGATTGCGATGAAAAGTATCTCAAGTATGAAGATAACTAGTCAAAGTTTGCTCCTCAATCAATTCCCCGTCCTTAACATTTATAATGAGTTTGTTATGATTATAAAGGAATGGATATCAGAAAAGAAGGTGCTCAAGTGGACATCAGACACTTAAAATATTTTATAGAAGTAACGAGATTCAAAAGTTTCACCCGTGCGGCGGATCACCTGTTTGTGACGCAGCCGACGATCAGTAAGATGATCCGGAACTTGGAGGATGAGCTAGGAGTTGAGCTGTTCGACCGTTCCCGGAAGCAGCTTGTGCTGACGGACGCGGGGCGGGCGATTTTGACCCAGGCTCAGACGATCGATAAGGCGTTCGAGAATGTCCAGCATGAGCTTGATGACCTGATCGGGTTGCAGCGGGGGCATATCCGCATCGGTTTGCCGCCGATCATGGATGCGGGGCAGTTCATCAAGGTTCTGGGGGAATTCCATGCGCTCTATCCGGGCATCACGTTCCAGCTGATCGAGAACGGGACGAAGCGGATTGAAGAGGATATTCTTGCCGATCAACTTGATGTCGGCGTCGGGGTGCTGCCTGCCGCTGAGGAGGATTTTCATCATTTTTCCTTTATGAGGGAAGAACTCCGGGTTGTGGTGCCAAGGACGCACCGGTTAGCGGGCAGGAAGCAGGTGAAATTAATGGAGCTCGAGGATGAACAGCTCATTCTTTTTAACAAGGACTTCGCGTTGAATGACCGGATCCGTGAGGCGTGTAAAGAAGCTGGATTTCTTCCGAAAGTGGTATCAGAAAGCTCTCAATGGGATTTTATCGGTAAAATGATCGAGGCTAAGCTTGGGATTTCAATCCTGCCTTATAGCGTCTATGAACAGTTGAAGGAGGATTTGGTATCCATCCGGGTCGTTAAACCTGTCATCGAATGGGACCTCGCCATCATTTGGAGGAAAAATCAATACTTATCGTATGCCACGAAAGAGTGGCTCACCTTTACCCAGGAACGATTAATGGGGGGCATTTCCGACTGAGGAATGCTCTTTTTTTTGCCCTCATTTAGGAAAAATGGAGATTGATACCATCCGATTGTAAGCCGTTGCATAGACAGCATCTATGCTGATGATAAGGAACATTCATTTCACTTATCCTGATTCGGGGCGTACACTTTGGGTATCAAACGTTTGAAATACCAGTACACAAACAGAAGGGACTTGTTCTTCATGCCAAATAAGAAGCATCCGAAAGAGAGTCTGGTCGTCAGTACGGACCAGGTCATGATCAATGATTTAAACAACTACAATACCCTGTTCGGTGGGGTTTTGATGAAGAAGCTTGATAATAATGCGACGCTATCCGCCAGACGTCATGCACGGGTGAAGGAATGTGTGACGGCGTCAACGGATTCCATCGACTTCCTGTATCCGATCCATCAAAGCGATTCCGTTTGCGTCGAATCTTTCGTTTCCTATGTGGGGAATAAATCGATGGAAATCTTCTGCAAAGTGATTGCCGAAGATATGATCACAGGTGAAAGACGAATGGCAGCGACCGCTTTCCTAACCTTTGTTGCACTTGATGAAAATAAAAATCCCGTCAAGGTACCGGAAATCGTACCAGAAACAGAAGAAGAAAGATTCCTGTTCGAATCAGGAAAAGAACGTGCGGAAAGAAGAAGGGTCCGCCGCAAGCAGAGTAAGATCCTGAATGACATCATTGGACTCGAGAAACCTTGGAACATGGGAGGGGAGGCATCATGAGCTTGATGGTAGCAGGAATGAATGAACTGCACGAAGCGAAAAAAGATGTAGAAGCCCTGAAACAGGATTACCCTGAACTGAATGAGCAGCTCGTCCACGTCACAAGCCTGACCCGGCAACTTCAGCTGAAGTATGGCTACATGGGGTCCTTACTCCGTGACAAAGAGCTGCCGGATTACGAACCACAGTTTGTCCGGGAGTCTATCCTCTCACTCTATCAGGACGAGGTACAGAAACTGAAGGCACACCCAAATATCGTTCAGCTGAAAGACATCATGAAAAAGCACAGACAAATCAGTGACTCGAAATTATTCTTATTGATCCTTGGCGCGAAGCCGGAACTGCTGCAGGGATCCACGATCATAAAGTAATGGAGAGTGAAGCCGGAAGAGGGGAGTCTTCCGGCTTTTGCTTTTTGATGGGGCTATAAATTTCGTTAAAAATAGCCATGATCATCTCCAAATCACCCCTTTTTTTCACACATTCACCATTTCCTGAATGGTTTCTGCTGGGAAGCACTTAGCCGGAGCTCGTCATAACTCATATAATTCTCCAGTTACATCGATTGAGGTTTTTTGCTTCAAAAAAAGGATTGAGAAGGATTCCATTTTTTGAAATAATTAGAAAAAAGGTGTGGAGGGTTCGATTAAAATGATTATGAATGACATCATCGATATCCTGAGCGGGGTCGGGGTTGTCTTTTTAATCTTGATCTCCTTTTTGATTTTTACGATTTTAAAAGATAAAAAGAAGGGTTGAGGTGGACCGTGAAGAAACGAATGGTGAAAAGGCTCATTTACCTTGTGTTCACGCTGTTCATATTTATCGTGTTATGGAAAGGGACGGCTTTCTTGTGGGAGGCTTTCGTGCCGTGGAACTTTAAAACCGATATGGCGATGCTGTTTATTGTAACGCCAATCCTCATCGCCTTGTCATTCCTATTATCAACCCTTGCTTTTCAATACACGAAGGACTCCTGAGGAGGTGCTTGGATGAAAGCAGATATCATTCCCTTTGCCCCGAAGTATGCCGAAGAAACGGTGGCTATGTGGAGGGAAAGCAAAGAAAGAGCCATTGGACAGAAGGAAAAGCATAGTGTGGAAAGCCACATCTACTTTTTAACCCAAATCCTGCCTGAAGAGTTTGAAATTGATTTGGCATTGATAGACGGAAAAGTCGTTGGGATGGCCGCGTATAATGGAACGGAAATCAATCAGCTTTACATTCACGTTGATTATCAAGGATTCGGAATCGGTCAGATGTTGCTGGATAAAGTGAAAGCGAAGTCCAGGGGAAGTTTGACTCTTTATACCTTTGAAGTGAATGAGAACGCCCAAAGGTTTTATGAAAAGAACGGGTTTGTGGTGATCGGCAGAGGTCACGAAAATGAGGAGAATCTGCCGGATATTCAGTATGAATGGAGACGGACATGAGAAGAGATTTGGGACTTGTATCGATTTTTATCCTGCTCTTAACGTTCCTGGTGTTACAATCTCTTGTCGGATTGGAAAAGGAAATTATATAGGAAGGAGAGGGAGTGCATGTCTAAGGTAAGAGTATTACCCAAACCACATCTATATGCGGTGTGTGCAGATGCTGACATACCGATTAAAGAGTTCTATAGAGATGCATTTGAAGAGGTATTCATCTTCTTCCATCCATTTATTAAACCTCTTAGCATCGACTTTGAACTATTTAATCCAGATACCTACCCAGGGAAAAGGGAGATTGTGAATACTTGTGAAAAAATGACGTGGAACGAGTTTCTCGACATATCCGGATTATCGAATTTGGCAGAGGTTGATATCGGACTTAGGAGTATCATCCTTGGACTTAATAAGAAATATGAAAATAAAACTCTGGCCAACCGTATCATCCACATATGCGAGGAGAAAAAGATTGTGTTTCCTTCAGAGGGGCTTTTACCTGAGCTTGTCATCGAGGATGTACTTCGTGCCATGGAAAAAGAAGGCTATGAATGGATATGGTGCGGAGATGAGTTTTGCACAGAAAGAAAGCTTGAATACATGGACGATGTCATAAACGATGATGGTATCATCCTTCACCGGGACTGTCGAAATCTCTTCACACACGATCAAAAAATTCTTGTGACCACTCATTGGGACAGTCATTTTTCCATGATATGCGGTGAAAGGAAAATGATAAAGAGAATCGTTGAATCAGCTGATCTGGAAGGGTTCTTCTGCGATGAAGAGACTGAGATCTATTGGAGTCTCAAGGAAGGTGCTGTGGAAAGGTGGAAATATGACAAACGAAAAGCAGAAGCGGATCCAAGAACTATATCGGAAGAAAAAAAGGGAGGGCCATGCGAATAAAGCGTGGTCTCTGTTATTGATTCTATGTATCATCCCGGTACTAATCCTACTTGTGACGAGCGTTTTGTTCGATCTGGGGATTCAGCTGCCGGAGTTATTTGGAAGATAGGGTGTGTGGAGATGAAACAATTATGGATTGGGTTAACAAAGAGGACTTCATCGCAAGTCCTCTTTTATATAGCTCGCACTGGGTCCCTTCTCCTCAACTTAAATGATATCCCGATCGACACAACGGAAAGAACAACAATCATCGCCACGACACCTGCCCAATCCCACTGATGATAGAAGCTTCCACTGACAGTACCTCCCACACTGGATCCGGCATAATAAGCAGACAGATAGAGTGCCGACGCCTGTGCTTTATCATGCACGGCTAATCGTCCTACCCAGCTGCTGGCGATCGAGTGTCCTGCGAAGAAACCGTATGTAAAGACGGCGATTCCGATGATTTTCACCCATAGATTCGGGTGCAGGGTCGTCACGACGCCTGCTAACATGATGACGAGCGACAAGGGCAGGATTTTCTTTTTTCCAAATTGATCGGCGAGCATTCCCATCCACGTGGAGCTGAACGTGCCGACGATGTAGACGATGAAGATGAAGCCGACGACGGTCTGACTGAGTGAGTAGGGTGGTGCGATCAGCTCGAATCCGATGTAATTGTAAAGGGAAACGAAGCCGCCCATCAAGAGAAATCCAATGATGAACAGGTATGTGAGTCCCGGAACCTTAAACTGACTGAACAGGGAGCCTGCCAGGGACGTGAGCTTAAAATTCTGGGGCTCAAAATGGGCAGACTTTGGAAGCAGGACCATGAAAATGATGCTTGAAAGCAGGCTGATGACCCCGATTCCCATCAGGGCAATTTGCCAGCTGAAATAATCGGTCAGGATGCCGCTGATGATCCGTCCGGACATGCCCCCGATGGAGTTCCCGCTGATGTACAATCCCATGGCCATCCCGAGACTTTTCGCTTCGATTTCTTCACCAAGATAAGCCATGGCGACGGCGGGAAGCCCTGCAAGGGTAATCCCTTGGAGGATCCGGCCAATGACGAGCATATGGAAGCCTGATGCAAATCCCGTACAGATGGCCAGGATAGAAGAGGCCAGTAATGAGAAGGTCATCACGGATTTCCGGCCGTACACATCCGATAACGATCCCGCAATCAGCAGACTGATCGCGAGGGCAATGGTGGTGGACGATTGGGTGAGACTCGATGTGGCCGGGGAGACATTGAACTCACGGGCGATCTCAGGAAGCAGGGGCTGCGTCCCCCACAGAATCGCGAACGTACTGAATCCTCCTGCAAACAAAGCCAGGTTTGCATTCTTGAAAGCAGATGTTCCCCGCTTGATGTATTCCATATTACAAGACTCCTTCGTTCAATTCGTGTAACTTCATCATACACCTACGTGGGAAGCACTTCTAATAAAAGGAACTATGCCCCAAAAGTATAAATCAAATTACATAAATGTTAAAAACCCCCAAATCTGTTTATCTTTCGTTTCACGAGGTATATAACCAATGTACAATCGTACAACACCATTTAACCAAACATAAGGAGGATTTTATTTATGTCAAACAGTAACAACAACAGCAACAGTAACAACGGGAAAATGAGCTACGAAGAAGCCGGCCGCAAAGGCGGGGAACAGACAGCGAAGAACCATGACAAGGAATTCTACCAGGAGATTGGTGAAAAAGGTGGAGAAGCCACTTCAGATAATCATGATAAGAAATTTTATCAGGAAATCGGAGCAAAAGGCGGAAGTCAGTCCAGCAACTCAAGCAACAGCAACTCGGGTAATTCAAACAGCTCAAACAGCTCGAATAATTCAAACAGCAGCAAATAACTAGAATCTGAGTCCTTGGTGATTTCATGAATATAAACGGTACTAACTTTAAGGAGGATTTTATTATGGCAAACAACAATAACAACAATAGTGGTAACAATAACAGCAACAACAATAACAACAATAGCAACAACAACAAAATGAGCTACGAAGAAGCCGGCCGTAAAGGCGGGGAACAAACAGCGAAGAATCATGACAAGGAATTCTACCAGGAGATTGGTGAAAAAGGCGGAGAAGCGACGTCCGAGAATCACGATAAGAAGTTTTATCAGGAAATCGGAGCGAAGGGCGGAAGTCAGTCCAGTAACTCAAGTAATTCAAGCAACTCGGGTAACTCAAGCAACTCCAGCCGCTCAAACAACTCAAATAACAATAACTAGCACCGGATGATTTCCTGAAATGAAAGAAGACCTGTCGATCGATAGACGCGACGGGTCTTTTTTTTTGTGATCGTATGTTTTTTATCGAGCAAGGCTTTTCAAATCGTCTAATAATGATTCTAACCTGGCTAAAGCGGACGATAGGTCCGGATAGGTTTCCACAGAGTCATGTTGTGTGACGACAAAGACTTTGGATTCATGGGAATAAGAAACCTTCAATAGGTCAGTATCATGTTCAGAAAATGAATGGGTGATGTCACATTGGGAATAGGTCTCCAGTGTCCGTAAAATGGTGTACAGCTCATTATTTTCTGACATTCTCTACATCTCCTTTCAGAAAAGGGAAGATTATTTGTCTGATTTTGGCTTATTTTAACATGAGTAAAAGAGAGGGGGAAGGGAGAAAAGTTGTGTTTTACATATATGTTTAAACTATCGGGAATGTAATGGGGATGAAATGAAAAAGGGAGCAAATCTGCCCCCTCAATTTTTATTATAAAAGAACTAAATAAAGGAAAGTCAGCCCGCCGACAAGCAGGCCGCTCGATAGAGAAAGCCATTTCCACTTTGTCAGGGATGCTTTCGTTTTCATCAATACTGTCAGCTGCAGGCAGATGGATAAAATGGCAAGGGATAAGAGCAGGAGGAGAAGGGTGGAACGATCAAGTTGCTCCCTGCTGTATTCTACAAGTACATATCCCCCGATGGCGGAACCGATCACGATGATATAAAGGAAGAAGAAAGCAGCTTTTTTCACGTTTATCCCACCTTTCCAAACAGATAGACGAGGGTGAAGATCAAGACCCATACTATATCCACGAAGTGCCAATAAAGGGAGAACACCGAGAGTCTTGAGGATGTTTCCCGGCAAACCCCTTTCACTCCGAAGTGTATGAGTAAGATTCCCATCCAGATGACCCCTGCCAGGACATGCATGCCATGTGTCCCGACCAATAGGTAAAAGGAGGATAGGAATGGACTCGTGTCCAGTTCAAATCCTTTTTCATAGTAGTGGAAAAACTCCCTTGCTTCCATTATCAGAAAGACGGCTCCGAGGAGAAGGGTCAGTAGTAATAGAAGGAGCGTTTGCTTCGTTTTTCCCTTTTCACTCGAGCTGACACAGGCATAGATGGTGAAGCTGCTTGATAGAAGAAGGACCGTCGAGATCACGACACTCTTCAATTCCAGCATTTCTTCACTGGATGGACCGTCGGATAGATGGGATTTAAGGGTTAAGTACACCCCGAACAGGGAGGCGAAGATGACGACCTCCGCCGCGATAAAGAACCACATGGCAAGCTTCTTGTCCTGCTGTTGTTCGATTTCGAAAGCGTGTTGACTCATTGGGAACTTTTCCTCCTTTCTGCCCGCAGTTCATCAGGCGTATAAGGCGTCCATGTGCGTCCGGCCGTGAAGGAGCGGAGCGTCAGCATTCCGATTACACTGGCAAAACCGAACCATTGCAGGGGTGGGAAACCAAAGATGAAGCCAAAGGAAGAGACGAACAGGGATCCTGCAAGCATCAGCGGCTGTGCCGCAGGATTCGATACGAAAATGATGTCTTCTTCCTCTGCCGTTCGAATGGTTCCATCCCCTTCCTGCTTTTCATACCAAAGCTGATCGATCGTGGTGACAAGGGGACGCTTGATGAAATTGCCCAGTGGCGGCGGTGATGGAATTGACCATTCAAGGGTCCGTCCCTCCCATGGGTCACCGGTGAGATCACGCTTTCCGTTCCGGTAACTCCAGAAAATATTCCAGAGAAAGATCATCACAGCCAGTGCCATGAGAAAGGCTCCGATTGTGCTGATGAGATTCAATGTTCCTAATCCGTCGCTTTTTAAATACGTAAACACACGGCGGGGCATCCCGTTCAATCCCATGAGATGCATGGGGAAAAAGGTGACATGAAAGCCGATGGTGAAAAGCCAGAAATGCCATTTTCCCAATACTTCATTGAGCAGGAAGCCGAACATTTTCGGCCACCAATAATACACTCCTGCAAAGATCCCGAGGACGGTCCCGCCAACGATGACATAGTGAAAATGTCCGACGACAAAGTAACTGTCGTGGTACTGATAATCGGCAGGGGCCGATGAAAGCATGACACCCGTCGCACCGCCAATGAGGAAGGTAGGGATGAACGCCAGTGAAAATAACATGGCGGTCTTAAATCGTATGACCCCTCCCCGCAGCGTGAAGAGCCAGTTGAATACTTTAATACCCGTCGGAACCGCAATCGACATGGTGGAGAGGGCAAAAATGGCATTTGAGATCGGCCCGAGCCCCACAGTGAACATGTGATGGATCCACACCATGAATCCGAGAAACCCTATCAGGACGAGGGCAAACACCATGGCCGGATAGGCAAACAGATTACGTCTTGAAAAGGTCGTGATCACATCGGAAAAGATGCCGAAAGCCGGCAAAATCAAAATATATACTTCCGGGTGACCGAAGATCCAGAATAAGTGCTGCCATATGATGGGGTTTCCCTCAGTCCCCGTCAGAAAAGCCGTTCCATACACCCGGTCCATCGTCATGAGTAACAGGGCGACGGTCAGGGCGGGAAAGGCGAATAAAATCAGGATCGATGTCACGAAGGAGGACCACGTAAATAATGGCATTCTCATAAAAGTAAGCCCCGGGGCCCGTTTGCGAATGATTGTCACCAGGAAGTTAATGGCGGACATGATCGTCCCGGCACCGGCGATCTGGATTCCGATGGCATAATAGTCGAGACCGGGACCCGGGGTATACACATCAAGGCTTAAGGGGGCATAGCCCGTCCAGCCTGCGGAAGGGGATCCACCGAGCACGAAGCTGATATTGACCAATGCCCCTCCGACAAGGAACAGCCAAAAGCTCAACAAGTTGAGGTGGGGGAACGCCAAGTCCCGGGCACCGATTTGAAGGGGAACGGCGACATTCATCAGCCCGATCAATAACGGCATGGCGACGAAGAAGATCATCGTCGTTCCGTGTGTGGTCATCATTTGGTTATACTTTTCACCCTGGAAGACCCAGAATTGATTCTCGGGAAGGGCGAGCTGAAGCCGTATGATCAGGGCATCCAGACCACCTCGAAGGAAGAAGGCCCCTCCTGCCGCAAGATATAAGATGCCGACTTTATGATGGTGAGTGGAGGTTGCCCAGTCCCAGGCCCACTTCCACTTTTTATAACGGGTCAACAAGAACAGGGCAGCCACGGCCATGAGGATGATCGAGATGTCTGCCGCAACGATATCAGAGGGGAATACGAATTCCCGTCCGAAAAGGGTGTACTTGATATCCATATTCTCCACCTCCTATTCTAATTGGGAAAGATACGTGCTTAAGGCGTTAAGGTCTTCTTCTGTCAGGTCAGGAAACGAAGGCATATTGACGTCCGGTTTGAATGAGGACGGGTCCCTGATCCATTTCTTCCTATTTTCATCTGTGTTGGGGAGAACATTCCCGATCCGCTCTTTACCGGCCATTCCGGAAAGATTCGGTCCTTTGCTTCTTTCTGAAGGCGATACCGCATGACAGGTTAAGCACTTGGAAATAAACAGTTTTTCTCCTTTTTCAGATGCCGTGGTCACCGCATCTGGTGCCTTTTTCTTCTTTTCCTGGTCGATCCATTGAGCGAACTCACTTTCTTCGACTGCTTGAACCTGGAATCTCATATAGGAATGGGAAGCCCCGCATAACTCGGCACATTGGCCTTTGTAGACGCCTTCCTCTGAGGCATTCAGCGTCAGCGTATTCGTCTTTCCTGGTAGGAGATCTTTTTTTCCGCCAAGCCTTGGCATCCAGAAGGAATGAATGACATCGTCGGATTTCAACTGGAATACGACAGGCCGATCCACTGGTATGTATGCTTCGTTTGTAAGGGTGATGCCCTGATCGGGGTAGTGGACCTCCCACCAATATTGGTGTCCCGTGACCTCGATCTTCAGAGGGTTATCGCTGTTTTCATCCGATTCTGCAAGGGAAAAGGTTCCCTTCACTGTTGGGACGGCGAGAATCACCAATAAGAGAATGGGAATGACGGTCCACGTCACTTCAAGCTTCTTGTTCCCTTTGACGTTTGAAGGAGTGACATGTCGGCGCTCCGGCGTTTCCCGGTACTTCCACGTGAAGTACACGAACATGGAAAACACGACAAAAAAGACCAGCAGCATGATCGCAATGGAAATTTGAAATAAGTTCAATTGAAGTTCGGCCACGGTTCCTTTCGGATCGAGGACTTTAAAAGAGCTGCAGCCTGTGAGGAACAATACAGCCGGCAAAATAGCGAAACTAAGACGCTTCATGGAATCCTCCTTTCAACATTTTGCAAGGTCCGTCCCTGAACATAGGACGGTAAGCCTTTCCATACATACCCTACCTCTTATTCCTGTCGATTAAACGAAAAATTTAGAAAATAGTGAGGAGTGGGGGATTTGTACCATGACGGAGAATATTATCTCTTGATTGGCAAATACTATTTTCGAATTAGTTAGCCTGCATTCAGAGCCCTCTTAGATCATCTATGAGGGCGTTTTTTAAAAGGGGATAGTGTATGCAAGAACGATATGATCAAATAAGAGAGAAGTCTTTGGAAGTTACCCGGGAGAATATCGACTATTGGCTGGAGTATTGTTTTCTAAGTCCTCGCTGGTGGTTCACCCTCGCTCTTTTCATCCTGACCTGGGTGGTGTTTATTCGTTTGACGAGAAACGAAACGAATAAGCCAAAACTGCTATTTCTTGGACTTGTATGGATCATCGTTGCCGCCAATTTAGACGGATTTGGGTTTGATCTTGGAATGTGGGGATACCCTGGACAACTGATCCCGATTCTGCCGAAAGCATACTTATTCGACTATGCCTTAATCCCGGTCACCTTCATGCTGTTATATAGATATTTTCCCAAAGGGAAGCCGTTCTTTTATGCCACCCTTGTTCTTGCCGGTGGAGCGTCATTTGTTGGAGAGACTCTATTTGAATGGCTCCATATTTACAGGACCTATCACTGGAAAATGTGGTGGTCATTTGTGATTTACTTTGTTCTTTCCTATTTGATCAGAGGAATGGTTGAGTATATTTTTAGAAAAAAGGAACCAACCGGTTGAATATAGTAAGTAGAAAAGCTAACGTGATGTGTTGGCTTTTTTTTATGGGGAAGAGATTGGCAGGGAATACCATCATCCTTGCTATCTACTAAAACAACCTGTATCGTAGAAGGAAAAGGAGTGATAAAGTGAATGTTTCAATTGCAGAAGTAGATTATAAAGAAGTTATGGAATATTCACGGGATCCACTCATCATCCATACGGACTATAAGGTCCTGTACATAAACCATGCAGCAGAAGAGTTCTTTAGAAGCACCAAAGAAAGCATGATGGGTGCGAGCCCCCTCGATATTTTCCAGGAAAGCTCAAAGGCCGCGATCAGCCGGAGGATTCAATCTGCATATGGAAAACCGGCGGATGTCATTGAAGAGACCGTCTTCCGGATGGATGGGACGAGAGTGGAGGTCGAGTTGTATTGCCACCCTGTGAAATTTGGGGATACGAAGGCGATTCAAACATACGTCTGGGATATCACGAGTCGGAAAGAAACAGAAAAGAATCAACATGACATGAATGAAGAAATCAATGAATTGTCAGCGACCATCGTACCGTTGATCGATGATGTGGCGGTTCTTCCGCTAAGAGGGAAGATAAATCAAGTGAAAGCGATGACGCTCCTCGATTTAATTCCGGGCAAAGTAAGGGACCAAAACGTCAATCGCTTAATCATTGATTTTTCCGGTGTTTATACGCTTGATCGCATGGTCATCGATTATCTCTTCAAGATTACGAACGTATTATCCCTGCTCGGTGTGCATTCCATCATATCAGGAATTAGACCGGAATTAGCCGTTGAAGCAATTGAGGTGGGGGTCGATTTATCCACGATTCCAACGGTGGCTAACGTGAAAGAGGCCCTGGCCCAAATAGGGATGATTCTACAAGAACAACATTAATCATAGGAAAAGCCCCCAAAGATCTCTCTACTGGGGGCTCGGAACTGTGTATCTTAATTGGTTTGATCTGCAAGTTTCACTAATACATGAGCCATATGCTCACGCTCTTCCTTGTTGGCTACATGCCACATTTCATTCAGCACTTTCTGCTCCCGGTTACGCGGTTCCTCATGCTCCGCTAAATAATCGGCCACGCGCTTAGCCCCTTTTGATAGAGCTTCTTCACTCAGTCCGAGTTTTTCTCCTTTGTGAACCTGATCTCCCAAATAATCCTTGAAAGAATCGAAATGCTGCATAATCTCTTCCTTTTTGTCTTCATTCATATTTGCCGCTGCTTGTTTCGGATCGTGTGCGATAATGAATTCCTCCTTTTGTTGGTTGTAGTTGTTTGTTTCCCTTTTAGAAGTAGATTAAACAGGTAAGAGCATATTGAAGCCTTATTTTAAGAAAATATTGGAACAATTCTTCTTTTCGTGTAAAATTACACTAGGTGAATAATGTGAAGTAGGTGAGTCGATTTAAAAAAGGTTCTTTATTCTTTGGTGGGGGCATTGCTTATGTGCCTTTGTATATTCAATTTTACTGACATTCTGAGCAATACAATTTCGTGGGGAACCTTCCTAATTTCCGGTTTCTTATCTTTAATTGTAAACGGTCTTTTCATCAGGGTCTGGCACCTTAAAGGAGTTTTTTTAAAAGGCGGAATGTATCCTAGTGCCCTCTATCAGGTCATCTTTATGATCGTGATTGGCTTTCAAATCATCACAGTCTCTGACAAACCGTATATCATGGATGCCTGGGATGGAATGTCTCCCTACGTGACGCTTGTACTGGTTTCTCTCGTTCATGGATGCGTACTGTTGTTGATGGTGAAATGGAATAAAAAGCTACTTTAGTTGGCGATTGAGAGAAATCACATTATATGGTAAAGTTTAATTGTGAAGTAATTCACAATATCTTTGTGGAGGTTTCTCAGGTGAATAAAATCAAAGCAGCACTCTATACCTCCCTGATCCTTTCAACGTTTATGATGGTCATAAGCATAATGGACGGAGGGCTGTGGATCTTTCCGATTGTTCTGATCTATGCTTTGGCCGGAAATGTTGCATATGGAATTCCTGTGTCCCTGCTGTCTGATTTGCTGACGAAAAAGATATGGAAAGGGCGGTTGATGACCGCAGGATTTATCCATGCTCTATTTGGCGGTCTTACATACTTTGTGATCGAGGGATTTGCCTGGTTCGCCGTCATCTGTGCGGTGATCTTTTTCTTCATAGATGAATGGTTGAAAAGGAAGCATGGGTCTAATGTTGATTCCGATAACAAGAGGTTTTACCTGAAATTAGGAAGCGTTGTGACTGTTTTAGCCATCGTGATTGTAGCTGTAAATTGGATACCCGGTAAGGAGAGGGAAGAAGGGATCAAGTCTCAGTACCTCATCCAAGAAGGACATGAGGGGACAATCGTTGTTTTCTATGGCGTTGCGGATCAGCCACCACTTGAAAAAGAGAATGGGTTTTCCATCGTTCCAGTCGGGATTGAAAGTTTGCCTACCCTCATGAGGACGGATATTGAACGATACGGAGTCTATCGGACTTCGACAAAAGATCAAGTCCACCATGTGAGTGAAAATCAATATTTCTATGTGGATGAAGAAGGGAACCATGCTCTGATAGAAGATGAATGCATTTATCATAGCGGAGGAGGCAGGGTGACTCAATCCGACGGGGATGAGATGACGTACGATGAATTCCAGGTGACGAAATCTGCATGCGGGGAAGACTTCCATCTAAACGGAAATGAACGATACTCAGCACAGGGAAGAGAAATCGAAAAATATTATGAAGAGTATGGGGAGCGTGACGAATGAGTCGGGCTTCTTTTTTATAGGGATTGAGTTTATGTCTTCGATTTGAAATAATTGGTAGAAACGAAGTGTAGGAGGTTACAATGGACAATCAATCATTTCGAGCAGCTCTTGACGCATTTTTACAAGCATGGGAGAATTCATCACTCATAGAATTGGAGACATTCATTTCCGCTGATTATCAAGCGAGGGAAGTCAGGGGTGGAGACATCGAGGCATTCGGATATGAGGAATCGGTAGAAGGCTGGAAGCAGGGATTTGCCTACGTGAAAGGCGAACAAGCAGAATGGGACATTCGCGAAGTGTCGGTCATTACAATGAAAGAGGATGAAACGATGGTTATTCTCTACGCCACTATCGTACTGGACGGAAAACCGATGGAAACGGGAAACATGTTCTTCAACACCTTTAAGAAACGAAAAGAAGGATGGAAGCTGGTGAGGGGTTATATTGAGACCGGGGTTTCTATTGGAGGGACGGACCTCAAAATCGGGTTTTAAGAGTTGGGGTGTTTGGAAATTGGAGGTCCGTCCCTCCAGGATGGGACGGTTGCTCATGCAGGGGCAAGGCGAGAGGATTTCGGTGGTTAATGGCTAAATGGGAAGAATAATACTGGCATTTTATAAGGAGTACATAATATATATGGGACCAAATCGTGGGGTTGAAACTGAAAAGAAAGTGGTCTTTACTGTTTTGGGTCTCTTTGCTGTTTGTGTGATTGGATTTGGGATCTATGCAGTCTATTGGGCATTTTATGATATGAACAGGCTGCCGGAAGGGGAGTTTTTGACAGAAGAAGCGTCTCCTGATGGGAAATACACGCTGCGGGCATATGTCACCAATGGGGGAGCTACGACTTCTTATGGGGTTAGAGGCGAACTGGTGGATAACGAAAAAGAAAACAAGACGAAAAATATTTATTGGAACTATCGGGAAGAGACGGCCGAGATTTCGTGGACGGATGAGGATACGGTCGTGATCAATGGAGTAACGCTGAATGTACCCGGTGAGGAGTTTGATTTCCGGCATCAATGAAGATGATCTGGGCCACTTTTTCCCTGTGGAAAATGATATCGAAATCATTGATATAACTGGGATTTCCCCATGTCAACGTGGGGTTGCGGGTGTGTGCAACGATCCCGTTCTTTACGTTTGAAAGATGATGGGCAACAATGAAACTATCAACAGCGAAAGGTGACTGATGGAATGGTTTTCGGTGAGAAGTTAAAGAGGGAGAGAACCAATAAAGGGTGGTCCCAGGGTGAATTGGCAGAGCAATTGTTTGTCAGCAGACAATCGGTTTCGAAATGGGAGAACGGTCAGAATTATCCGAGTATCGAAATCATTATCCGATTGAGCGACTTGTTCGGAGTGACAATTGATGAACTATTGAGGAGTGATGAAGAGTTGAAGGAGAAGGTCATTCAAGACAGTAAACAACTCGCTTATCCGAGGGTTAAATTTATGTTCGATGTGTTGTTTTTAATAGGTTTCATATTACTTGTCATCAAATTGATCGTCCTGGGGGTGAATCATTTCACCCCGATGGATGCGACTTTATATGGCGGTTCATTTTTGTGGAATTTCGGTCCACTGATTCTTATGCTTGGAGGGGGATTCGGTTCTGGTGTGGTGAAGGATAAGTATAGGGAGGAGTAGGGGAGATTTATATTAATAATAAAATCATCAACTAAAAGGGGCTTCACAGCCTCTTTTTTTCATGCCAAGAAATTTGAGTTCCCCGTCCAGATTTGGAATAATGAATAGTGAGAAAACTCATTGGAAAACAGGGGGGCCAACATGAAAACAGTCATAGCATACAGCGGTGGAAAGGATTCCACTCTGGCATTATATAACATACAGCAAAATCCTGAATACGAGGTGGACTCGCTCCTCGTGACGCTGACGGAAGGGTTCGACCGGGTGTCGATCCATGGGGTCCGGTATGCGATGTTAAAGCAGCAGTCGGAGTCCCTTGGTATTCCGCTGCGTGAGGTATGGATCCCGCAGGACTGTCCGAATGAAGTTTATCAGGATCGGATGGGGAAAGCCGTTTCCGGAATGCTGGAGGACGGGGTCACGCATATGGTCTTCGGGGATATTCATCTTGCGGATGTACGGGCATATCGGGAGAAGATGCTTGAAGGGACGGGCATTACGCCGGTTTTTCCATTATGGGGTCGGGATGTTGGGGAACTAGGTCGCGAGTTTATCGAGCGCGGATTCAAGACTGTGCTCACCTGTATCGACATGGAACAGCTTGATCGGTCGTTTGCGGGAAGAGTATATGATGCGGATTTCCTAAGGGACTATCCTGAGAACTGCGATGTGTGCGGAGAGAATGGAGAGTTCCATACATTTGTATTTGACGGGCCGAATCTTGAATTTCCAATCCGGTACGAGCTTGGGGACGAGAGAGTGACCCCGGACGTGGTGACGGGGCGGGACCGCTTTTTGTTTCGGGATGTGGTCCCGAAACGGATTTAGGAATCGCTGATATATTCGGAGTTTCGCTGATAAGTGGCTCCTAAGTGATCTTTTCACATAAAAGTATATTTCTAGTAAGGAAGTGTTCACATGAAACTGCACCACATCACCATCAAGGGGGAAGGACCTCTAAACGAGGATGCTTTGATCTTCAATGAGCAACAGTCTCTATTTGGTATCGCAGACGGCGTATCCTCCCTCGTTCCGTTCGTCTCCAAAGAGAATCTAACAGGAGGATACATTGCCTCCCATACGGTGAAAGAAGAGCTTGAATCAATGGAGTCGGGGGATCAGTCACTCTATGAAGCACTGACCAGAATCAATGAACGTTTACATATGAAAATGACAGACTATCAAATTGATGGCAATCGGAAGGAGCAGCTGTGGGGGACGGCCCTTGCAGCGGTCCGCGTGCAGGATAGCGGGATCGAGTTCATCCAGACCGGGGATTGTATGATCCTTGCCGTCTACGAGAGCGGAGAGGTCCGTCCCTTGACAAGGCTGCAGGTGGAGCACCTGGAAGAGACGGCGATTGAAGTGTGGAGGGAGTGCATCCGACGGGGGTTCAGGACGAAGGATGAAATTATGCCCCATGTAAAGGAACAGCTGATTGCAAACAGGCAGCTGAGCAATGCGAAAGGGGGATATGGAGTCCTGAACGGGGAGCCGGAAGCGGTCAAGTATTTTGAATACGGGAAGATCAACAAAGTCGGGCTCTCCCATTTGATCCTCTTGACCGATGGATTATTTCTTCCGGCGGAATCGATACCAGAAGGAGAATCATATTGGGAATTCATAGCGTGCAGTATTCTTGAAAAAGGAATCGAGAAATATGCTGCCGACCTGATTGATCTCGAAGAATCAGACCCCGAATGTATTACCTACGCCAGATTCAAAAAAAGCGACGACAAAGCAAGCATAATCATAGACTTCGAACTCTAGTTAAGGAACTGGTATGAGGGACGGACCTCCAAACAGAATCCTGAAGATTTTCCTTTCGGCAGAATGGAGGTCCGTCCCCAGTCTTCTTATTTATAAGGAGGAACTTATTGATTAGGATTCCTGAAATGGAATATATTTGAAAATAGGCACCGTTATATAGACGATATGACGGTTTTTTCTATTTCCGTTACATAGGATAGAGTAATAGAGAAAGGTGGCTAAGAAAAAACCACCCAAAATGTGTTATCAATTATCAGGATGGGGTTTAAGTGCACAAGTGTTTTTTTCAATACTCATAAAGAAAGGGTGGGCTGGGAAAGAGTAAATCTTGAGTTTAATAAATCTTTTCAAATAGGAGTGAAAGAATTGAGAGAACAATTTAGAAATGGGTTACCGAGGTTAAGAAGAGGGACTAATTTTCCAGCAAGCGCAAGCTTCTTTCCTGAGAGTTGCGATATCTTTCCATATGAGTGCAATTGTCCTCCTGGTCCAACCGGAGCCACAGGGCCCCAAGGACCCCAAGGACCACCAGGACCACAAGGTGAAACAGGTGAAACAGGAGCCACTGGAGATACAGGAGTTCCAGGCGCGGGCTCTATTATTCCCTATGCTTCTGGACTTCCAGTTGCATTGACCACCGTTGCTGGAGGATTGGTAGGTACGACAAGTCTTGTAGGTTTTGGTAACAGTATTACCGGGGTGACACTACTTGAAAGTGGACAAATTGACCTGACCGGAGCTGGAGGAACGCTACTAAACTTTGCCTTCTCAGTTCCCAGGGGAGGGACCATCACTTCCATGTCTGCATTCTTTAGTGCGACTGCCTCCGTAACCCTTGTGGGTGATACCACTATCATAGCTCAGTTATATCGTTCAGCCGATCCTTCCACGAATACCTTCGATCCGATCCCCGAGACCCTTGTTTCCTTAAATCCCACTATTACTGCCCCTATTACCCTTGGTGATGTCAGTAGAGGAGCGCTATCAGATCTAGCAGTCACTGTTGATCAGGGGGACAGGCTATTAATGGTGTTCTCTGCTACTGTAACAGGGATTACACTTGTAGGTACCGTATTAGGGTACGCGAGTGCAGGGGTTACCATCAACTAGTTTCAAAGTATTAACGGATTAAGCAACGCACATATTGGATAAGGACTTTAATAGATTTAAAGTCTTCATAAACTTTGTGGGAGGGACGGACCTCTGTTTCAGTGAAACAGAGATCCGTCCCTCCCGTATTAGCAGGCAATGATAGAATATATATGTTAAAATTTAGTGGATTGATAAGGAAGGGAAATAGAAGATGCAAGGACTTCCGCTTTCAGACGAGAAGTCAGGGGGTTAAAACATAAAGAGGTCCGTCCCTCAAATCAAGGGACGGACTTTAGTAAGAAATCTCCTTAGTTCCGAATCAGATAGTCAAACGCGCCGAGTGAGGCGGTGGCTCCTGATCCCATGGAGATGATGATTTGGTTGTAGGCGTTGTCTGTACAGTCTCCTGCAGCGAATACGCCAGGGACGTTGGTGGCACCGTGTTTGTCCACGATGATTTCACCGAATTTCGTGCGTTCTACAAGGTCGCCTAGCCAGTCCGTGTTTGGAACGAGACCGATTTGGACGAATACGCCTTGCAGTTCAATGTGTTTCTCTTCATGAGTATCACGGTCGGTGTAGGTAATGCCGTTCACCTTATCCGTACCGGTGATTTCCTGTGTTTGTGCGTTCGTGATCACCGTCACGTTCGGCAGGCTGAAAAGACGCTTTTGCAGTACATCGTCGGCTTTCAGTTCAGAGTTGAACTCAAGGACCGTAACGTGTTTGACGATTCCTGCAAGGTCGATGGCTGCTTCGATACCGGAGTTTCCTCCGCCGATGACAGCGACATCTTTGCCTTCGAACAGTGGTCCGTCACAGTGAGGGCAGTATGCCACTCCTTTGTTCTTGAACTCCTGTTCACCAGGAACGTTGATGTTGCGCCAGCGTGCACCTGTCGAGATGATCAGACTCTTACTCTTCAGGACGGCGCCGTTTTCAAGCTCAAGCTCCACAAGATCTTTCTTCTCGAGGCGTTTTGCACGCTGAAGGTTCATGACATCGATGCCGTAATCCTTCACATGCTCTTCAAGGCTCGCCACAAGTTTCGGACCTTCCGTCTGCTTCACGCTGATGAAGTTCTCGATGCTCATCGTGTCAAGGACCTGACCGCCGAAGCGTTCAGCGACGATTCCTGTACGGATTCCTTTACGTGCCGCATAAATCGCCGCACTGGATCCTGCAGGTCCGCCACCGACGACAAGGACGTCATACGGATCTTTATCCGATAGCTCATCCGCACCGGGACCTTCCACGATTTTAGATAGGATTTCTTCTAACGTCGTACGTCCGCCGTTGAAGAATTCCGCATTCAGGTAGACAGCAGGAACGGCCATGACGTTCTTGCGTTCCACTTCTTCCTTGAACGCAGCTCCGTCGATCATCGTATGGGTGATGTGCGGGTTCAGGACACTCATGATGTTCAGTGCCTGCACCACGTCCGGACAGTTATGACAGCTTAGGCTGACATACGTCTCGAAGTGGTGTTCACCTTTGATACTCTTGATCTGATCGATGACGCTTTGATCCACTTTCGGTGCTCTGCCGCTCACTTGCAGGAGGGCAAGGACAAGGGAAGTGAATTCATGTCCAAGGGGAATCCCGGCAAACGTGATGCCGGTCTCCTCACCAGGACGATTCACGCTGAAGCTTGGTGTTCTGGTCAGTTCTGCTTTTTCCACTGAGATGCGGGATGACATGGAAGAGAGCTCTTCCACAAGAGAGAGCATCTCCTTCGATGTGTCATCGTCGCCTGCGCTGACTTTCAGGACGATGTCGCCTTCCATCATCTGCAGGTACTGTTCTAATTGTGCTTTAATATCTGCTTCAAGCATGTTCAGCACTCCTTATAATTTACCAACTAGATCAAGGCTTGGCTTAAGTGTTTCAGAACCTTCCTGCCATTTAGCCGGGCAAACTTCGCCTGGGTTGTTGCGCACATATTGTGCAGCCTTGATTTTGCTTACTAAGATATCTGCGTCACGGCCGATTCCGCCAGCATTGATTTCAACTGCTTGGATCACACCATCCGGATCGATGATGAATGTTCCGCGGTCAGCAAGACCATCTTCTTCATTAAGTACATCGAAACCGCGAGTGATGCGTTGTGACGGGTCACCGATCATTGCGTATTTGATTTTACCGATTTTTTCAGAGCTGTCGTGCCAGCCTTTATGTGTAAAGTGCGTGTCCGTAGAAACAGAATATACCTCTACGCCAAGCTCTTTAAGTGTATCGTAGTTATTTTGAAGGTCTTCAAGTTCTGTTGGGCAAACAAATGTGAAGTCTGCAGGGTAGAAGCAGAAAATGCTCCATTGACCTTTCAGGCTTTCGTCTGTAACAGTGATGAACTCACCGTCTTTGAATGCTTCTGCTTTAAATGGTACGACTTGTGAACCGATTAATGACATAGTGTAAATTCCTCCTAGTAGTGGTTGTGATTGAGAATCATTAACAGATTGTAATAATTCTAATTCGATATTCATTATTATATAAATGCGTTTTTTTGTCAAGGGAAAAGATTCTGTTTTAGAAGAGGGGGATTTTATGTTGAAAAAAGCAATGATATTACTGTTCTTGCTCATACTTTTTCCACTACAGATCAATGCCGAAACATCCGAGGTGATACAAGAAGGAAGTGCGGGTGGGTACCATTATCAAATGAGCATGGGAGGTCGTACGCTAACTTGGGAAATCGGGCATGAGAAACGTAAGAAGACGTTCTAGGAAAATAATGAAAACGAAGAAGCACTGGAGAGTTTTCGGGAAGCGGTAAACGAAGCTGCAGGTCACCGATTCACCATGATCATATCAGCTGGATATTTTATCATTGTCTGCCTTACTACAATTATTTTTTATAAAAAAAGAAAACATGTTCCTAGGTTAGCTTCGATCCTCATTGCCTGTATGGGTGGTCTTGGGCTATTTTTTGCATTGATGAATTATATGGATATGCGGGCTGCTCTTCAGGATGCAGGGTATTATTATGCAGTGTTGTTGGAGTAAGGTCGAATATGTAGGAAGGGAAAAAACATATGAACAAGGAGAGGTAGAAAGAAGCTCATGGGGACTATGAGCTTTTTATTTGCGTATTTTTGAAAAAATTTAAAAAGCCGGTTGCAAAGTGACACTCGTGTCGATATACTAAGATTAAGAAAACGACACTAATGTCATTTTTAATAAAGGGGCGATGGGAAATGGGATCTTCTTTGCGAAAAAATAAGGGGTTCATCACGTTGATGACGGCGCAGGCGATTTCGGGACTTGGGGATTGGTTGAGTATTGTGGCGATCATTACGCTGGTTGGGTTAAAATGGGAAGCAACACCGATGCAGATGTCGTTGATCATCTTGAGCCTGGCGCTGCCGATGGCTTTATTCGGACCGATCACGGGAACGATTGCCGACCGGATGGAGAGGAAGACGCTGATGGTGTTTTCCGATGTGGTGAGGGGTGTGCTGATTCTGCTCCTGACGCTTGCTACGAATGTGTGGATGGTGTACGGCTGTTTGTTCCTGACGGGGATTTTCTCCTCCGTGTTCATTCCGGCAAAGAATGGGAAGCTGAAGGAACTTGTGGCAGATGAAAACATCAAGGGGGCCATGTCGCTTTCGTCCACCATCGATTCAGGCACAAAGGTCATCGGGCCGCTCGTGAGCGGGATCCTGGTGTCCTTGATCGGAACATACAACGTCTTCTATCTGGACTCCGCCACCTTCTTCCTGTCGGCGATCTTCATCTTCCTTTTGCCAAAAGCCGTGAAAGAAGTGAAAGTGGAAGAGGAGAAGAGGGACGGACCTTCCTTCAAAGAGGAAATCAAAGTCGGATTCTCATTCATTAAGAAAAGCCGTTTCTTATTATATGGATTGTTTTTACTTGGGGTCAGCTTGCTGATTCTCCAACTATCAGATTCTCAGTTCATCGTCCTGCTTCGACAGTTGACGGATGTTTCACCGAATCTCCTGGGGTATCTGGTGGCAAGTGCAGGTGTCGGAATGCTGATCACAGGGATTTATCTGTCGAACAAGACCGATTATAACGCATTCGTCTATATGTGTGTCGGTGTTTTCGGAATCGGGTTGGGATTTGGTTTGATGGGGGTCCTTACGCATTATGACCTCCGCCTGTCGATGCTGTGGGTTCCCGCTTTGGGCTTGATGGCAGGGGCATCTGCCGGCCTCGTCTTCATCCCGTTCCAGGCAGCGACCCAGGAGAAGACGCCGGTTCATATGACGGGAAGGGTATTCGGGGTCGTCAATAGCACCACGACAACGGCCACGATCATCGGACCGCTGGCAGGGGGAGCCCTTGCCACCGTGATCGGGATCATCCCGTCTTTCATCATCACCGGTTCATTATTAATCATATTATTCTTTGTATCCATTGCAGTAAGAAACAAAGTAGAGGAGGAGACGGATGTCACCGAAAGTCAGTCAGGAGCACAAGGAGCAACGCCGCTCTAACTTATTGAAAGCCGCAAGGGAAGTCTTCTGCGAGCACGGCTATGAAAACACGACCATGAAACACGTCATGGAGCGGGCCGGTGTAAGCCGTGGTGGATTGTATCAGTATTTTGAAAACAAAGAAGATCTCTTCGAGGCATTGATCGAGGGGGAGCAGGAGGAGGTCATCGAAGGAAGCATCCAGGCCATGTTGAAGCAGCAGGGTAGCTATTGGGATGTCCTTCTGATGAGCTTTCTTGGGGAGAGTAAACAGGCGACGAATAACATGGATGCCCTCGCTCCATCAAAGCTCGAATACTTCATTACAGGGCGGAATGACGAAAGCAGGAAAGTACACGCGAGGAAGCGATTCCTTCAGGCCTACCAAATGACCTTCAACATCATTGAAGAAGGCATTAAGGCAGGGGAATTCACACCCCGATTTGATCCTGAAGTGATTGCCAAAAGCATCATCTCCCATATCGATGGGATGGCGGTGGACCATGCGATCCTGGACTCAGAGACGATTCAGTTGAAGGAACAGACGGAGTGGTTGATGGGGTATGTGAAGTGGGGATTGGGTGTGGATGAGTAGAGCGAGATGGATGAGAAATGTTGATTTCGCTGATAAATGCTCCCCCTACAAAATGACCAGGGAAGGGTACTCAGTACCTTTCCCTTTTTCTGCATGGCAAAGACAAAAAAAGGAATAATAGTACGGACAAGCAACCAGGAGGTATAAGAATGACCCACGTACTAGAAGCGATATCAGCCATCATGAAAAATTTCACAGATGAAGCACCAAAGCCACCCCTCCATGTCGGAGAGGTGATGGATCTTTGGACTGCATTCACGGCATTTCATGAAGCTCATGCTCTTTATCAGATTGGACTGAACACCACGACGGATAAGGATTTGAAACATGTGCTAGAGAGCGCATTGGAAGGAAGCAAGCTGGATACGAAAAAAATTGAGAAACTCCTACTAAAGGAAGGGGTCCCACTGCCCCTGGTCAACCCGCGAAAGCCGTTATCAGAACAAAGCGCCGTGCCGGAAGGGGTCAGGCTGTCCGATGACGAGATTGCGAATCTCATCTCAGCCAAGGTGGCAGCATCCATCACCTATTGCGCCCAGGCCATGTCAAAGACCGTCCGGACCGATGTCGGGCTGATGTTCTTTTCCATTCAAATCAACTTGATGAAATTCGCTGCTCCGTTGAAGAATTTGATGATTTCAAGGGGATGGCTCAGAGTCCCGCCGTTTTACAATCCTCCTGGGGCTCCGGAGAGAAAGTAGGCTTGTTCCGGATGCGTGTGCAAACAATGAAAATGGAGATCTCGGGATTTCGCCAATAAAATGAAAAAAATTAGGGGACAGGTACCTTGGTTCAATTAAGACCACGGTACTTGTCCCCTTGGCTGTCTCTTTTATGAAGCTCGTTTTCTCGTCCGCCAAAACACCACGATGCCCAATAAAAAGGGGATGATGAATTGAAGCGGAATATGCAGATAGTAGGGGACGAGCTTCAGTCCCACATATAAATGCTCTGCGAAGTTGCTGCTTCGGTGGAGGGAGAGGAGGTACACGACCGCCATTAATATGAAGACGTGCCAATTCTTTTGCTTCCTGTTGAACAGTTGGGTGAGGACGACCCGTGCAGCGTAGAGGAATACTGATACTTTAATGAACCCTCCACCGATCAATAGGAGGTACGTGAAGACCTCCATATGCTGGATGACCCCTAAATATGAGATCAATTCCATCGCTTTCACAAAAGGAAAATAGTAGGTGTTGGCGAAGGGGGCATGAAGGATCCCTATGATCAGTTCCATGGTGATCATGATGATCAGGCCTGCAATGACGATGGGAATCCACACGACTTTCTGCACTTTCTCTTTATTAGCAATGTACGGCAAGAATACAAGAAATACAACCAGTTCTCCGTAAGGGAACGTCAGACCTGTAGGGAAAATCATCTTCCCAAGGGGTTTCCATCCATGTGAGAAGAGTGGCAGAAGGTACCTTGCCTGGAATTCTTCCGAAAAGAAACCGAGGAGCCATAATACGACCAGTATCAATAGAAAAAAGAAGGTCATGATGACAGCGCTTCTGGAGATCGCTTCAATTCCGAGCATCGTGCTATAGCCGACAACGAGTAAGAACGGGAAGGAGGCAATCCAGTTTGGGGCATCCGGATAAAGGATCTGGGTCGTGAAAAAGGCAAAATCATTCATGACCCTTGCCGCTATGTATAAAAAGTAAAAACTGAATAAGACGGCCATGATCCTGGCCAAGAAGGAACCGAACCCCATCTCCAAAAGGGGGACGAATTCCTTCCAGGAGCTCTTCTTCACGATAAGAAGATAGAAGTAGAATAAAATGATCCCAAACCCTACTTCCATGGCAATCGCCAGAATGCTGTCTTCCATGGCGGTAAAGTTCAAACCGACTACGATCGTGCTCCCTGTAAGAAAAAGAAGCATCATGGAACATAACTCAAGTGCGGACATGGATACCTTATTCATGACTTCTGCCCCCTTTCTGGATTATTGTTTAACGTGACCGAATCGAATGAACTCCACTGTGACACTTGTGTCCACATTCACCGTCGCTAGAAAATCTTTCTCGTTCCGCTTCTTTTCCCACATCTTCGGCTCTTGGCGGTATAGGGCATCCTTCAGTCCAAGGACGTCTGTACCGTCTTCCTTAGACTTCTTGATGACTGCGTCCATATCGGATTTGATTTTCTTTTCTAATTGAGATTCCAGTGTTTTTAGGGAAGAGAGCTTTGTAAGATCCTTCCCACATCCGAGTTGATCAAGGTTTCCTTTGATCTTCACCTTCAGGCGGAATGAAACAGGTTCAGTGTCTGCTTTCAAGGAGGCAGAGGTGGAGATGGTCTTGATTGTGAATTCATCATTTGAATCCCCGCATGGAGCGGAAATGTTTACAACCTGGTTAACTCCCCTCATAAGCGCTAATGTATTGCTTTCCTCGTTGGTCAAGTAGGAGTTCAGCTTCTCCCCTTTAAACGTCGCAAACCCTTCGAGGGAAACATGGGAGGCAGGGGAGAAACGTTCTATATTCTCCTTCGTCATCCCTTTAGCGATGTCGCCATGAATTTCCACATACGGTACGATGATATCCGACGTACGGTCTGTTAAATAACTTAGGATGCGTTCGGATGATGTGTTCACGAGACTTCCCCAGATGGCTTTTGAATTCCGCAGCATCGTATTGGTATAAAGGGCAGTCAGTTTCTCCTGGGGTGTGAACAAGGTTAAAAAGGATTCAGGACTATCATTTTTAACGATGATGGTGTTAATGCTTGCCGGTATACGGGGATTGCGGACGAGAAAATCCAATGTTTCCTTCAAGCCCTCCTCTTTCACAAGCCTTTCGCTCAGGGTGACCACTTGCAGAGTATCAAGAATCGGTTCCTTCAAGCTTTCTTTTTTAATTTTTTCAATGGCTTCCGGTATGGTCTTGCCGATCTGGGTATAGGTGAATCCGCCTGTCGGATCCACAGAGTTCTTTTGATTGGCAGACGGGTTAAAGATTTGCAGGGTAACCGCATATTGACCGTCTAATTGATCAATTCCTAGCCCTGACACCAGTTCGACTTCGTTTAATTGGTTGTTCCTTATAAATCCCACGACGATGGTTCCCAACAGGATGAACAGAATCGTGATGAGACGCAACTTAGATAGATTCACGAGTCATTCTCCTTTTTCGGCGGCTCTTCCATTTGTTCCTCCTTATGAAATACAGGAACGGTTTGGTTGATTTCAGGAATCGGCTTCCGGATGAAGACATCCTTATCCATGTCCTGACGTGAAAATGGGGAAATCGGCGCAAGGTAAGGGACCGTGAACGATCTCAGATAGCAGAGATGAACCAAGAGTAGTAATGTGAATAGGGCGATCCCGTATAATCCAAGCAGGGCCCCGATCAAGATCAAGCTGATCTTAATGATTCGGACCGAATAATTTAAAGAAGCAATCGGGATGATGCTTGAAAAGATAAACGAAATACTGATGATGACCAGGGTGACGGGCTGAACAAGCTGTGCTTCCACTGATGCCTGACCGAAAACGATGGCACCAAACAATGAGATGGTGATGACGAGGTTCTGTGGGAGACGGCTTGATCCTTCATAAATGGCATCGGTCAAGGTCAATACAAGAAGTGTTTCAAAAACGGTGGGAAATGGAACGGATTGTTGCTGCGCAGTAAATCCCACCAATAAATTCACGGGCAAGAGACCTTTATGGAAGGTCGTGAACGCAACATATAAACCCGGTATGTAAAGGGATAACCAGAAGAAAATAAACCGCAATGGCCGCACATATTTGGTGGCTTCGCTGCTTAAATAATAATCATCGGGTGACTGGAAGAACTGGATGAGGACAGCAGGTGCAATCAGAACGAACGGGGTCCCGTCCACCACGATGCACACCCTCCCCTCCAATATCTCCGCTGCCGCCACATCGGGTCTATCAGAGTTCAAGATTAACGGGAAAAGGGATTTTGATTCTTTTGTCAAATACTCGTTAATATAATTCGAACCGATGACTGAATCATAGGGCATTTCATTCAGCTTTTTTTGGATGCTGGATAATATCTCGGAATCGACCAGATTTTCAAGGTAAACAAGTGTGACAGACGTATTGGTGATCTTCCCATAGGTTTGGGTATGGACCTGGAGCGTAGGGTTTTTGATGTATTTCCGGATGAGAGCCACATTCCCGCTTCGGCTCTCAGTAAAGCCGATATCTGGACCCTGTACCGTTCGCTGACCCTTTGGATTAGAGAGGGACCTTTCCTCCCATTTGGAGGTGTCAGCTGAAAGAACGTCTGACTCTTCATCAAAGAGGATGATGGTGGACCCATTCACCAGCTTATCAGGGATCTGGTCCATGTCTTTGACGACCTCTATATCAGAGATCTGAAGGACCTCTTGTATGATAAAAGGGAGGTGTGATCCCTCTCCCTCCGGCACCGGTTTCTGCACCAAAGGTTCAATGATATGTTCATGAATGGCCACCGTATCCACGATGTTTTCTATGTAAAGGAGGCAGACAGATAGCTGGTCGCCGGGTAACTTTAAATAACGGGTTTTGACATCCGAACTATCCCCGAAGGATGCAAGAATCCCTGAGACTCTATCTGCTAAATTGCCTGAATGGTTCTGATTCATTCCGCTCACCCTTTTGATAGTATCGATAGGATAGTATGTGCTGAAGGGACGGATGTCATTCTTGTGGTAGGGGAATTTTGGGGTTGTTTTGGCTGATAAAATCCCTTTAGGCTGATAAATGATCCAGACGCCAGGAATCACACATGAAAACGCATACCCGATTCCCCATCCGGACAACCTTAGGACATATGTCCTTTCACAAAAACACAACCTCCTATTTAATAGAACAAAGAATAGGAGGACGAACGATGAAAGGTGCTATTTTTGCCCTGTTTGGGGGTCTTTGCATTACGATGCAGGGAATCTTCAATGCACGGATGAGTGATGCGATCGGCGGGTGGCATACGACGTCGATGGTCCACCTCGTGGCGTTTGCAATTTCGATGACCATATATATGAAAACAAGGGATGGAAAAGGGAAGAGCTTCAGAAAGGTGCCGTTTTTGTACTTGATCGGAGGTACGTTCGGCGTGATCGTCGTGTTCTCGGAGCTGACGGCGATCCACAGCATCGGGCCGGCAGCAGCGATTGCAATTCTGCTTGTGGCACAGATCGGGACGGCCTTTCTCATCGAGTCTAAAGGATGGTTCGCGGAAAAGAAGATCCCGGTCACAACGCGGCAGGTGGTCGGACTTACAATGATGCTTGCAGGAGTCATCCTGTTTCAATTGTAGAAAGGGAGTCGGATGATGAAAGAAATTCAAGGTGCAAATCCAGACCGTTATATCACTCAATTTGAGCTGGACGAATTATTTCCGGCTGAATTCAGAAAACATATCAACATCTATTCCTTTGAAAAAGGAGATGTCCTTTTTTCCACAGGAGAAGAATTAGATGAACTGTATTTCCTTATTGAAGGGAAGATCAAGATTTTCACCCATACACCGGAAGGCAAGCTGTTGATCAACCGGTTCAAGCGGCCACTGGCCCTGATCGGGGATGTGGAATATTCGAAGGGAACGGCGGTTCTCAATTCGGTGGAAGCCGTCACGGACGGGGTGTTTTTATCGGTACCGTTCACGGATCTCTCAAGACTTGAGAAGGAGAATCCCGCCATCATGCGCTTTCTGTTTGATACGGTGGCCCACAAGTTTTATACGGAATCGCATATTACGAGCATGCATATGCTGTACCCCGTCGAAGTGCGCCTCGCAAGCTATTTGCTGTCGATATCAGAAGCAGGGGAAGGGACCATGTTCCATCAGGAAATGCATACGTCGAACCTTATGGAGCTCGCCGAATGGATCGGCACGAGCTACCGCCACCTGAACCGGGTGCTGAAGAAGATGGCGACGGATGACCTCATCGAGCGGGTCAACGGCTCCATCACCATTAAGGATCTGGAAAAACTCAGCACCCTTGCAAAAGGGAACATCTATGAATAAGGAGGGTCTTATATGTTCGGAATCGGATTAGCCATTATCGCAGGTATATTGATCAGTTTACAAAATGTATTCAACGCACGTGTCAGTGAAAAGACGGGACCATGGGCCACGACAAGCCTGGTTCTGGGACTCGGTCTCGTCTGTTCACTGCCGGTTTTTTATAGTATGGAAGATAAGAGTCTATTTGACTTCAGCGGTGTCGATCCCGTGTTTCTTTTCAGCGGAGTGTTCGGAGTCGGCATCGTGTTCTTCCTGATGAGGGGAGTCACGCTCATCGGCCCGGCGTATGCGATCTCGATCGCACTTATTTCGCAAATCACGATCGCGTTCATCGTCAACACGGGAGGCTGGTTCGGGTTTGAACCGTCCTCATTGTCCTGGGAAAAGCTGCTTGGGATCGCGTTGTTGATCGGCGGGGTGCTTGTGTATAAGTTGGAGAAGCGGACGGAAGGTAATGAGGAAGAAGTACGGGAAAGTATCGGGGCTTGATGCCCGGTCACATAGGAAAAACGCCTGTCCCTTGTGGGGAACAGGCGTTTTTTTAATGACGGTTATTGTAGTAGAAGCAGGTAGGGTAAAATAAGCGGAAATTTTCCGGTTACATGTAGGATGAAGTCTGTTTTGGTAGTGAATAAGCGGAGATATTCCGCTTACACCTAGAAAAAAACAATTATATTTGTAATTTTTAAGCGGATAGACGGAATTTTTCCGTCTATTTCAGCCTTTTTAACACTTCATTCTTAATTAAGCGGAGATATTCCGGTTATTTTTCAGCTCTGGTGCTGAACGCGATCTCTCCACCAATCTGTGCAACCCACCTTATCGGGAGCAGGCATCCTTTTTATGAATGCCACTTCCCAATTTCCTCACCCATCTTCACCGGTCCTCTTTCCCGGGTGAAGCTGAACTTTCCTTTCGGCACACAAACCACGACCGTCGACCCGAATGAAAAGTACCCGTAAGGATCTCCCCGGTGGACGAAGTCACTCATATTCGTCCGGACGATCGAGTTCACGTTCAACGCGCCGACCATGACGTGGGCAAGAGGCGATCCATCCACATCAAAGCGGGAGACGAGGCGGTAATTTCGGGTAAGGGGACGGACACCGTGCGTCAGTCCGAGCTCATTCACGGGATCGGCATGTCTACCGAGTGTGTAGACTTCCTCGACCCGTGCATCGACCGGTACGTGGACCCGGTGGTAATCGGTGGGGCTCAGGTAAAAGATGAGAACCTTCCCGCCGGCATAGGCTTCTGCCTTGGCCGGGGACCCTAGGAGTTCTTCCACCGTATAATCCTGACCTTTGACCGTGAAGGTGCTTTCCATAGTCAAGTCATCCACGACGGATAGATAGGCGTCGCATGGGCTGACGAAGGCATCCGGAGAATCGGCGACCGGCCTTGCATCGGCTTTCAGTTCCCGCGTGAAAATATCATGAAGCGTTCCATATTCACGGAGTTCCCGCGTAGCTTCTTCCATGTTCAACTTATAGACTTTGGCAAAAGAAGCGATGAACGGTTTGCTCATTTTCGATTGGGCGAACGAGCGTAATCCCTTGGCGATGATGGGATGGCCGTTCAGTTCGAATACTTTTCGGTAAAATGTTGATCTTATCATGTGTGGTCACGTCCTTTGGGTTCTGGGATAAGCATTTGGATGAGGGAAATCTTTTCGTTTCCATCCGTCGGTCTGTTCGATTTGAATTTACTCAGGAGCTCATTCATGCCTGCAGTCAACTCCTTGAGCTCATCGGGTGTCACGTAAAGGTCCAGCTGGTTATATCCGAAGGAATCCCGGGCAAGATCCGGGTCGTTCAGAAGATAGCTCCTGGCCTGTCCTGTCACGGAGGATAGGAAGGTCATGAACAATTTAAGATGTTCTTCGCCTGACAGCTGCTCCAATTCTTCCACGGTCATATAGGGGCTGTCTTCCTGCATGGCATAGGTTTTCTCGACGGCTCCCCGGATCTTCCGTTCGTCGACGATATGAATGATCTTATTCTTTGTCAATCGATTTAAATGCCGGTAAAGGGTGGCCTGGGGGACATCTGCCATCCATTCTTTCAGCTCATGTACCGTCGCGGCTCCCTTTGAAAGGTGTTGGATGATCCGCATGCGGACCGGGTGGAGGAATAGGTCGGTATCTATTTGGGTCATTCCATTACATCCTTTTGTGATTGTTATCGATATTGATAATAATGGAGGGAGGGGGATTTGTCAATGGAATTGTGGGGGGATGAAATGGGACTGTGCAAAAAAAAGCCCCTTCCATCAAGGAAGAGGCCCACTACTCATTATCTCAAATCAAATCGATCTGCATCCATCACTTTTGCCCACGCGGCAACAAAGTCACGGACGAATTTTTCTTGATTATCATTCTGCGCGTATACTTCAGCCAGGGCACGCAGCACGGAATTCGAGCCGAATACCAGGTCAAAGCGCGTAGCTGTTCTCACGACTTCACCGGTCTTGCGGTTGCGGCCTTCATATTGATTGAAGCCGGCCGGTTTCCATTCGATGCCCATGTCGAGGAGGTTGACGAAGAAGTCGTTCGTCAATGCACCGACGCGGTCCGTGAAGACGCCGTGTTTTGAATCGCCGTGGTTGGCGCCAATTGAACGCATGCCGCCGATGAGGACGGTCATTTCAGGAGCAGTCAGGCCAAGAAGCTGTGATTTGTCCACGAGCATTTCTTCCGGGCTGACGGCGTATTCTTGCTTCTGATAGTTGCGGAAGCCATCTGATACTGGCTCCAATACGCCGAAGTTTTCGGCGTCGGTCTGTTCCGCCGTTGCATCGCCGCGTCCAGGTGAGAATGGAACGGTCACATCGAACCCTGCTTCACGCGCTGCTTTTTCGACTCCAGCGTTCCCGCCAAGCACAATCAGGTCGGCAAGGCTGACTTTTTTATCAAGCTTGCTATGAAGATCTTGGTAGACACCTAGAACTTTTTCGAGTTGAGCCGGCTCGTTCACTTCCCAGTCCTTCTGAGGAGCGAGACGGACGCGGGCACCGTTCGCTCCGCCGCGCATGTCGGAACCGCGGTAGGTGCTTGCGGATGCCCAGGCGGTTTTCACGAGCTCGCTTACGGTTAGGCCGGTGTCAAGGATCTGTTGTTTCAGCGAAGCGACTTCACTGTCGGAAAGATCGTAGTCCACGGCTGGAATCGGATCCTGCCAAATCAATTCTTCGTCCGGAACCTCTGGACCCCAGTAGCGCGCTTTTGGTCCCATGTCGCGGTGAAGGAGCTTGAACCAGGCACGGGAGAAGGCGTCGGCGAATTCTTCCGGATTTTCATAGAAATGACGGGAAATCTTTTCGTAATCCGGATCCATGCGGAGGGCCATATCAGCCGTCGTCATCATCGTTTTCACTTTGATGGATGGATCTTCGGCATCCGGTGCCATATGTTCTTCGGTCATGCCGACCGGTGTCCATTGGGAAGCGCCGGCTGCACTCTTTGTTTTCTCCCACTCGTAGCCGAAGAGAAGGTCGAAGTAGCCGTTATCCCATTTCGTCGGGTTCGTTGTCCAGGCACCGTCGACACCACTTGAAATCGTGTCGCGGCCTTTTCCGCTTCCGTATGAGCTGATCCAGCCGAGGCCTTGATTCTCGATGTCCGCAGCTTCCGGGTCGTCACCGACAAGCTCGGCATCACCCGCACCGTGGGCCTTCCCGAATGTGTGACCGCCTGCGATCAGGGCGACGGTTTCATAGTCGTTCATCCCCATCCGTCCGAATGTGTCACGGATATCACGGGCACTCCCCAGTGGATCCGGTTCGCCGTTCGGTCCTTCCGGATTGACGTAGATGAGCCCCATCTGGACGGCAGCGAGTGGATTTTCAAGCTCCCGGTCACCGGAGTAACGGTTGTCGGCGAGCCATTCTTTCTCGTTACCCCAATACACATCTTCTTCCGGATGCCAGATGTCTTCGCGACCGGCACCGAATCCGAATGTCTTCAAGCCCATGGATTCCAGGGCGACGTTTCCAGTCAGGACGAGGAGGTCCGCCCATGAAATCATATTGCCGTATTTTTGCTTGATCGGCCATAACAGGCGGCGGGCTTTATCGAGGTTGACGTTATCCGGCCAGCTGTTCAGTGGAGCGAAACGCTGTGAACCTGATGAACCGCCTCCGCGACCGTCCGTTTCGCGGTATGTACCTGCTGCATGCCAAGACATACGGATGAAGAAGGGACCGTAGTGACCGTAGTCGGCGGGCCACCAATCCTGGCTGGCTGTCATGAGATTGTGGAGATCCTGCTTCAATGCATCATAGTCAAGCTTTGCGAATTCTTCTTTATAATTGAAGTCTTCCCCCATAGGATTGGACTTCCGGTCATGCTGGCGAAGGATGCTGAGGTTGAGCATGTTCGGCCACCATTCTTTGTTCGTCGTACCTCCAGGAGCTGTCGTCGTCGTGATGGCACTGTCCTTGTGATGAGTGAACGGACATTCTCCGGATGCTGCGGAGTGATCCTTTTGATCAGGGCGATTTTCTTTTTCCATTACGATTCACCTTCCTGTTTTAAAATATGGGGCAAAGCAAACTATCACATGAATAGTGTGATAATTATAATAATTCTTAATTATCATTATAAAAGATGAGAATGGTTATTGAAAGCGTGAAGCTTCTCTGGATGGTGAATTTTTACAAGGGGTGGTTTGAAAGAGGGGAGGAGCGGGGAAGGGCTCATGGTTTGGTAGATCCTTTCTTTCTTTTCTTGATCACCTCATAAGCCGTTTCGCCAAAAAAGAGGAAGAGGAGGATGAAGAGGACAAACAATTCGGCCACTTCCATGACGCGAAAGGGACTGACGGCATTTTGCCAGGCATCTGACACGTCGAAACCTTGAAGAATATCGAGGCCTAACGAAAACCCCATTAAACATCCCATCATTAATAGTGTAATACCCATGATTTTCATGCTGATCACGCTCCTATCCTTAGGTTCTTCCCATGGATGGAGGTTCATTCCTTTGTTAAAAATTACATAAAAACCCCTCATTTGGTTACAGTAATAAAAAATGAGAAAAGGGTGCCGGAATCTATGTCTTCGTTCTTTAAAGGTCGTAAACCAAAGAAGAACCAACAATCAGAAAACCAAGCTTCTGATACCTCGGAAGAATATATACAGCGTTCATTATCCGTCAATCTCGATATGATCCGGCAGAAAACGGGGAACAGTTCAGATGTTGTGATCCGCCGGTTGAAAATGGGAAAGGATGCCTCCATTGAAACGGCGATCGTGTATGTGGAAGGGATCGTTGACAATCAATCGATTCAGGAGTTCCTGCTGCAGTCCATGATGAAGGATGATCATAAGGAAGAGTTGAATGAAGGCGATGCGATCAGTCTGATTTCGGATGACATGATGACGGTGGGGAATATGTCATCGACCGATCAGTGGGTGGAGCTGTTCGGCTCGTTGATGGCAGGTGATACGATTGTCCTGGTGGACGGGACAGCCAAAGCGTTGAGTGCCTGCACGAAAGGGGGCGAAACGCGCTCCATATCGGAATCCACCACACAAATGGTCGTCCGCGGGCCGAAGGGGGCGTTTACGGAATCGATCGGGACCAATACGGCGATGGTACGGCGCATCATCAAGACCCCTGATTTATGGCTTGAGTCCATGAAGATCGGCCGCGTGACGAAGACCGATGTGACGCTGATGTACATACATGGCATTGCCAATGAAGAAGTGATCGAGGAGATCCGTCAGCGGTTGAAGAAGATTGACATCGACAGCATTTTGGAATCGGGGTATATCGAACAGCTGATAGAAGATCAAGCGATGACGCCGTTTCCGACGATTTTCAATACGGAACGGCCGGATGTAGTGGCAGGGAATCTGTTTGAGGGACGGATCGCCATCTTTGTGGATGGAACCCCTTTTGTGCTGATTGCCCCTGCCCTGTTCATTCAATTTTTCCAGTCGGCAGAGGATTATTATGCCCGTTTCGATATTGCGACATCGATCCGGCTGCTGCGGATCTTGATGTTCACGATTTCCCTGATTGCCCCTGCGACCTTTGTGGCGGTCACGACTTTTCACCAGGAAATGGTGCCGACGACCCTCATTGTCGCGATTGCCGCCCAGAGGGAATCGGTTCCGTTTCCGGCATTCGTGGAAGCCCTCCTGATGGAAATCACGTTTGAAATCCTGCGGGAAGCGGGGATTCGATTGCCGAAAGCGATCGGTTCTGCCGTCTCGATCGTCGGTGCCCTTGTTATCGGACAGGCAGCCGTGCAAGCGAGCATTGTGTCACCGGCGATGGTCATTATTGTATCAATCACAGCGATTGCAAGTTTTGCGACGCCATCATTTGATATGGCGATTTCGGCCCGTCTCATCCGCTTCTTATTCATGATCGGTGCCGCGACCTTTGGCTTCTACGGGATCATTTTGATCTTCCTTTTGATGGTCGTCCATTTATGCAGTCTCCGTTCCTTTGGGGTGCCTTATATGGCCCCGTTCGCTCCATTCATCCCGGTGAATAATAAAGATACCTTTGTGCGGCTGCCCTGGTGGACCCTCAGGCAGAGACCGCGTCTCATAAGCGCCAATGCGGTAAGGGAAGGGACCAATCAAGGTCCGGAATCGCCTGCCTCCCGTACAATGGTCAACGGGGAGGGAAAAGGAGGGGATAACAATGGCTCGTAAAATGAAGATTCTCTTCATTCTAGTGTCCATTTCTTTCTTTTTGTCCGGCTGTTGGAGTAAGAAAGAGTTGACCGATCTTGCCATCGTGGCCGCGATGGGTGTGGATAAAGCGGAGGACGGGAAGTACGTCATGACCCTTCAGATCATTAATCCCGGGAACGTAGCTGGAGGCATGCGGGGCGGCGGTTCTCAAAGCCCGCCCGTGACGATTTATTCGGCTACAGGGGACAATTTAGTAGAAGCAAGCAGGCGCGCATCCAGCAAGATCTCCCGGAGATTGTATTATGCCCATACCAATCTGGTCGTGATGGGGGAGAATCTTGCGAGGGAAGAAGGAGTGGCGACATTCATCGATGCCATCGACCGGGATCATGAATTCCGGATCACGACGACTATGGTGATCGCGAATCATTCTTCGGCAGAAGAACTGCTCCGGACTTTGACCCCCGTTGATAAAATTCCGGCGAATAAGGTGCTGAAGACATTGGAATTTTCCCAGAAGAAATGGGGGCATAACGTAAAGACGTCGATTCAGGATGTGATGAAAGGGCTGCATTCATCCAAAGGGGCGACCGTAGTGTCGGGGTTTCGTCTCCTTGGCGATCCTAAGCACGCAGGACTGCCTGAAAATATCCAGGAAAGTGAGCCTGAATCAACCCTTGAATCCAGTGGGATCGCGATTATCAAAGACGGGAAATTAGTCGATTGGCAATACGGCAAATCGGCAAGGGGGACCGTGTGGATCAGGGACGAGATCCAGGGAACGGACATCAACATCGATTGGAAAGGAAAGAAAGAGGTCATCGCCTATCAAACGAACCGGCAAAAAACCACCGTGTCAGGGAAAATGAAGAACGGCCGGCCACATATCTCGATTCATACACGGGTCGAAGGAAGCATAGGAGAGATGAGTGAACCCATCGACATAACAGGTGGGAAGATGATCCCACAGATGGAGAAAAAGATCGAGAAAGAGATAGAGGGAGAAATGAAAAAAGCGATCGAACAGGCCCAAACCAATAAAGCGGACATCTTTGGTTTTGACGAAGTCATCCGCCGTTCGAGACCGGATGATTGGAATAAGCTTAAAGAGATGTGGAATGAGGTTTATTTTCCGGATGCAAAGGTGGATATTACGGTGGAAGCCTACATCCGCCGGGCCGGACTGAGGAATAAATCGTTTCTTTCAAGTTTAGAAGAAGCGTGAGGAAAAGGAGGGACCCGTACAGTGGAAAAGGCGAAAATCAGTAGCATTCAGCTCTTTGTCTTAATGGTGTTGTTTGAAATGGGAAGCTCTTTACTGGTCCCCCTTGCCATCGATGCGAAACAGGATGCGTGGCTTGCGATCATGTTCGGGATGATCGCAAGTTTCGTCCTGCTGCTCGTCTACCATAAACTGTACTCGTATTATCCTGATCTCCTGCCGACGGAATACATGCAGAAGATTCTCGGGAAAGTGGCTGGGACGGTCCTTGCCTTCCTTTATCTGTTCTATTTCATGTATGAGGCGTCCAGGGTTCTCCGGGACTTTGGTGAAATGCTGTTGACCTTTGCGTATCCGGAAACTCCCCTGTTCATTGCCAATGCCCTCTTGATGCTGGTCATTATCTATACGGTGCGAAAAGGGATCGAAGTCATCGGACGGTCGGGAGAGCTGCTGTTTATGTTCATGTTTACCCTTTCAGTCGTTGGATTCATCCTGATCGTCGTTTCCGGTCTGATCGATATGACCAATCTGCAGCCGGTCCTGGAAGAAGGGCTGATGCCGGTCTTGAAAGTGACGTTCACCCAAACCTTGTATTTTCCGTTTACGGAAGCCTTTGTCTTTACGATGATCCTGCCGTACCTGAATAACCCGAAGAAGGCGAAGCTGACGATGTTTTGTGCGACGGGACTGAGCGGGATCAACCTGATCCTGACGATGCTCATCAATATCAGCGTCCTCGGGGTGGATCTCACAGCCCGTTCCCAATTCCCCCTTCTTAGTACGGTACAGTCGATACAGGTGGCCGACTTTCTGGAACGCCTGGATGTCTTCTTTATGCTTGGCTTGGTGATCGGGATCTTCTTGAAGATCAGCATCTTTTTTTATGCGGCGGTCATCGGAACGGCAAGCGTGTTCAAGATTCAATCGCCATCACGACTCGCCTATCCACTCGGCCTGATCGTCCTATTCATGTCGATGTCGATTGCGAGCAATTTTCAGGAACATATCCATGAAGGGCTGAAGGTAGCCATGTATGTGCTGCATATGCCTCTGCTTGTCGTCATTCCGATCCTCCTCCTTCTCATTGCTTTCGTGAAAAATAGAAAAAATAAAAGGGACAGGGCGATGTAAGAAGAATACATATAAGATGGATAAATAAAGGAAGTGGATGGAATGGATCTGGAAACGGTGATGAAGGAACTGGAAGCCCTCGGCAAGGAACGAACGAAGAAAATGTACCTATCGAACGGTGCCCGTGAGCCGGTATTTGGCGTCGCGACGGGTGCCATGAAGCCGATGGTTAAGACAATCAAGAAGGATCAGGCCCTCGCCGAGAAATTATATGCTACGGGAAATTACGATGCCATGTACTTTGCCGGCGTCATTGCCGACCCGAAAGCGATGACCGAAGCGGACTTTGACCGCTGGATCGAGGGGGCGTACTTCTATATGCTCTCCGATAACGTGGTGGCGGTCACCTTGTCAGAAGCCCCTATCGCACAGGACGTCGCCGATAAATGGATCGCAAGCGGGGACGAATTGAAAATGTCAGCGGGCTGGAGCTGCTACTGCTGGCTCCTTGGGAATCGGAAGGATGAAGAATTTTCCGAAGAGAAGCTTCGGGGGATGCTCCAGAACGTGAAAGACACGATCCACGATGCCCCCGAACGGACGAAATCGTCGATGAATAACTTTGTCGGGACCGTGGGAGTGTCGTATGTGCCCCTTCATGAAGAGGCCCTCGAGACCGCAAAGGAAATCGGACCGGTCGAGATGGTCAGGGAAGGGAAGAAGAATAGTGTCCTGAAGGCTGCCGATGATATTCAGAAGCAGGTGGAGAAGGGACGGATCGGGTTTAAGCGGAAGTATGTGAGGTGTTGATGCGTCATGGGAGGAGGGAACACTATGAACAATAAAATATCCTTTATTCGATCATCACAATTGGCACATGTTGATTATGCCTACGCTTCAAGAGTACCTTCAGACATGGACCTCCTTTTTTTAGCGGGAGCCTGTCCTTTAAATAAAAATGGAGAAGTCCCTCATGCACAGGATTATGAACTCCAAGCCAAGCTCTGTGTGGAGAATATGAAGGAAGTACTGAAAGAGAGCGGTGCCTCCCTGAAGGACGTCGTTTACACCAGGGTCCTTGTAGCCTCTCATCTACAGTCCGATTTAGTGACGGCTTGGGAGTCGATAAGAAAAGAGTTTGGGGATCATGATGTTCCGAGTACATTATCAGGAGTGACAGTGCTCGGATACACACATCAGTTGGTGGAAATCGAGGCGGTTGCGGCATTCAGGACCGTATAAAACCAGAGGGACAGGTCCCGCGGCTCATTTTGAGACTCGGGACCTGTCCCTCTGGCGCTTGTGAAGGGGGAAACGGATGTATGTTAACACAACCTGAGTTCAACCAGGGAAAAATCATAGATGGATTAAAAGAACATTTTAACGTGGCAGCGAAAGAAGTGACGTTCCTGCCCATCGGACATGATCCGAAAGCGGAAGTTTATCGTGTCGCTGGGTGGAATGGCGAGGTCTTTTTTCTAAAAATGATTCAAGGTTCCTTTGATGACACGGGGATCCGGATCGTTCATTTCCTCTCCACTCAAGGGATCGACGCGGTCATACCGCCTATCCAGCCCACTAATGATGAGCTGGCGGTCCATGATGAAGGATACCACTGGATCCTCTCGCCATTCGTAGACGGGCGAACGGGTTTCGAATCACCGTTAAGCGAGCAACAGTCGATTCGTTTTGGTCAGATCCTAAAATCCATTCATTCTGCAGGGGTCCCTCATGACCTTCAGGAGCAGCTGCGCCAAGAAGATTTCTCCGGTCCCTGGTGTGAGAAAGTCAGGGAAATCGACCGGGAGATGGATTCAGACCTTCCACGTGACGAAGTGGCAGAGAAACTCATTGATTTTTGGAAAAGAAAGCGCGGGGACATCCTGACCCTAGTCGAGCGGACGGAGGAGCTTGGACAGAGGCTGCAGGATCATGATAAAAGTGGATTTGTTTTATGCCACGGGGATATCCATCCCGGGAATGTAATGATCGATGGGAATTCAAAACTATTCATCGTCGATTGGGACGATCCCGTGATGGCCCCTGTTGAAAGGGATTTGATGTTCCCGGGAGTGGGCTTGGGGTTGTGCTTCAAGGATGAACGTCGTGAGCATATTGATCTTTTCTACAAGGGTTATGGAAAAGTGGAGGTGGATCCGGTCCTTCTCGCGTATTACCGGAATGAGCGGGTTGTGGCGGATATCGCTTCGTACGGCATGCAGTTATTGAATGAAGGCGGGAATGTGGAAGACCGGAAGAATGGCTTGCGGTTGTTGATGGGGCAGTTTGAAGCGGGGTATGAGGTGGAGATTGCGGGGAGGACGTATGAGGAAATGGAGTAGAGTCATAGAAAGGTGGAAGGCTCTAACTTTGCTCTAGTAAACGTATGAATTCTGAATCTAGGAGTGGTACCATGCGTGAAATCGATCTGGAATATCACATTATAGGAGAAGGAAAGCAGACCCTAGTCCTTGAAACTGGAATCGGTAATTCCTTCTACAGCTGGATTCCGTTTGTGGACAGGATCAAGAACGATTTTACCGTTATCTTGTATCATCGGGCAGGTTATGGGAAAAGCGGGACATCGCCGGAGCCTCGGACTACTGCGAATATCGCAAGGGAGCTCAATGACCTGATGGAACATCTGCAGATCGATCGGTTTCTATTAGCCGGCCATTCATTCGGCGGGCTATGCGCTCAGGCATATGCGAGGATGTACCCTGGAAAACTGGACGGGGTTCTCCTCATCGATGCGACCTCCCACAACTTTCAACGACTCTATGATCTCAATCTGCCGGTCATGTATTCTATGATTTCGTTGGAGCAACTGATTGAAGATAACGAGGAAATCGCAGGGAAAAGCAGAGCTGAATTGGAAGAATGGTATAAAGAAAGGAATAGAGAATTGTTAGGTGAAGATGAAGCGTTTCTGACTAACCCTGTCCTCTACCAAACGATTGCCGATGAATTTACCAACTGGTCTGCCAGCAGCGAAGAAATCAAAAATGGTGAAGCATTTCCGGATATCCCCCTGATTGTCTTCGCAAGAGATGAAGAATTCTCTGCCAAGCCTTACATTGCATATGGCATACCGGAAGAGGAAGCTTTGCTTCATGAAAAGGTGTGGCGTGAACTGCAAGTCGTAATTGCCCAGTTATCAGAAAAAGGGAAACTTGTCATTGCGGAGGGGAGTGACCATGAGGTACATAAAGATAGGCCGGAAATCGTGGTGGAGTGTTTACATAGATTAAAAGAGGGACAGGTTCCCCGGTCCACTTGAGCCAAGGGACTTGTCCCTCTGGTACAAAAGGAAGCAAGAGAACCTTCCCCATGCTTACCCCCATGCTTACCCCATACGTCCATACATCTTTCGCTCTACTGAATAGTATGGTATAGAGGTGAATATTATGAAAAAACAAAACTATGACCATCTATTACCAAAGCTTAGAAGAGGTGGTGGCGTAAATCCGAATTCAGTCTCGCTTCCTCCTCAAAGCTGTGATTTTTATCCTTTTAAATGTGATTGTCCTCCCGGGCCGCCTGGACCACCGGGGCCACAAGGAGCCCCAGGACCTCAGGGATTACCGGGTCCACAAGGGGTGCAAGGACCTCAAGGAGATACTGGCCCTCAAGGAGACACTGGCCCTCAGGGAGACCAAGGTCCCCAAGGAATTCAAGGAATCCAGGGGGAGCAGGGACCACAAGGACCGGGTGTCTTTGAATGGGGAGAACTGATCATTTGGGCTGATTCCAATGCACCGGGGCCGGGAGACGGAACACCATCTGACCCTTACACTTCCCTCCAGGCGGCAATCAACGCCGGGGTCAACAGTCCGGAAGCTGTCCAGTTCGGGATGAGGGCGAGGATCATCATCCTGATTGCCATCAACTCTTCGTTCAACGAAGATGTGGTCATCCCACCTGCAAGGCATGTTCAATTGCTGGGATTCGGGCCGTGGCAGCTCGGGGATTCGACACTTGCAAACTTTCAATCGTCCGTTCCAAGAAACATTACAGTCCAGGTAAGTGCAGCCGCTGAGGCTTTTTATTCCTCTCAAGGCGCCGCATTTGTTGCCCGACCTGTGACGGTAGTAGGAACGATTAATAATGGGACGACGGTTAGTACCAACACTGGGTATACAGACGGAGCCATTATCAGTGGAAATATCACCTTCCAAAGTATGAATCTAGCAGACGGGTCTTCAACGGTTGAATTTCAATTGCTTAATGCATGGGTTCTGGGAGGCATTCAGCAGGTACTTCATTCTGGACAATTGAACACGTATATGTACCATAGCCGGATTAATACCATAGCGCATACCGGGTTAAGAATTCAGCGTATGTTTGACTGCCGGGCAGATGGAGCAATCAACTGTGCAGTATATAGCAATATTGTGAACACATGGTTCCGGGGCAATGTAACCATCCCGAATACTACAGCGGATGTGCCGCCAACAGGAATATTCAATAGTCAATTCAATGGGGTTATCTGGACAGGGCAATTGACACTTGACGGTGCATCCAACTACTACTTCGTAAATCTGAGTAACGGGAATACTTTGGTAGGGACTAAGACAGTGTTGTTTGCTCCTTAGACGTATGATTGGTACAAGCATGGGTGTGGAAATGAAACGTGATGGAGCAAGCTTTACTATCTTTCATAAAAAAAGAGGATGTCCCTCGTGACGGCAATCCGTCCACTGGACATCCTCTTCTTCTCTTACGTCTTCGGAAACGTAAACCCTTCCCCAAACACATCCCGCACATCATGTACAACCACGAATGCTTTCTCATCAATCTGCTGGATCATTTTTTTCAGGAGAAAGAGCTCCTGTTTGTTGATCACGACGTAGAGAATGTCTTTCGATGACTTGGAATAATGGCCACGAGCGTTGATGACCGTGACGCCTCGGTCCATTTCGGCGCTTACTTTTTCGGCGATGGCGTCGGTATCCTCGGAAATGATCGTAACGGCTTTTCGTGTATCGAAGCCGTCGATCAGGTAATCAAGGATCTTCGTACTGATATAGATGGAAATCCCTGTGTACATCGTATTCTCGATTCCGATGACAAACGAGGAACCCAGCACCACAAGGATGTCGAACACGAACATCGTCGTGCTGACGGCCCAGCCGAATTGCTGGTTGAGCATGCGGGCAATGATCGTGGACCCACCCGTCGTCCCACCTGAACGCAGGACAAGTCCTAGTCCGATCCCGATGAACACACCTGCAAACACGGTGCCGAGCATGATGTCGACGGAATTTCCCATCCCTTCTGTCAATTGAATGAAGAGGGACGTAAAGAAGATGGCAAGCATGGTGTACCAAGTTACCCGTTTATTTAAAACCTTATATCCGATCGCCAAGAGGATGCCGTTCATGACAAAGTTCGTGATACCAGGAGACCAATCCAATACATAGTAGAGGGTCATGGAAATCCCCGTCACGCCACCTTCCCCCAGCTCATTCGGGATCGCAAACAAATTGACTCCGAGGGCGAAGAATAAGGAGCCGATGATGATCAGTGTGATTTCTTTCGTTGTTGAATTCATGTGCTCACTCCGTTCTCAATTGATACTAGGATACTATAGCACATGGGGGACCGCGGGGACAGGTCCCTTGGTTGTTTTTTAAAAGGTGGATTATGGATGGTTGAGGAATTATAAGAATAGATCTTTAGTCTTACTTATTATTCGTTTTAGCGTAATAAAGTAATTGTCGAAACGTGTCAGAAGTGCTAGAGTTAAAATGTAATACCAAAAATAATTGGAATTTTGAGGGGAGGAAGGTATGTGTCGTTTTGGGTTTAAGATAATAACAATACAATGTGGCGGCTGGACTGTCGAAAGGATGGAATGTGAATGAATACGCTAAAAGCAAAGAAGTCTCCTGAATTGACAGATTTTTCCGTAATTTCACTGAGGCGATTAGAACGGATCGATTTCAAGATGATCGCTTCGATCGTCATCAGCTTGCTGATCAGCACCCCCATCTCCGCTTACATAAACGGCCTCATCAAAGACTATATCGATGGCAGTTACGGTGTTTATGTGAACACACTCATATCATTACTTGTAACCACAACGATCATTTCATTATTTGTACGTTTTCTTATCATCAATCCATTGAACAAAGTAGAAGGAGCCATCAAGCAGGCTGCCCAGGGTGATTTGACGGTAGCTGTTAATAGCCGTTCCAATGACGAAATCGGCCGACTGTCGCATTCATTTGATAAGATGGTTGCGAACCTTGGTGATCTCCTTGAAAAATCCAATCAGACCGTGATAAAGGTCAGTGATTATTCAACCCAGTTAAATTCCATCGCAGAAGAAAATACCAAAGCCATTGATGCCATCACATCCACCATCCAGGAGGTGGCAGCGGGTTCCGAGGGGCAGGCAAAAAGCTCTGCGAAACTTGTGATTGCCTCCAAGGAAATCGCAGAAGGAATGGAACAATCGGCGGCAGCCATCCAATCCGTCGCTAAAACGTCTATGTCGGCAAGCGGCAAGGCGGCGAAAGGTAATGCGGCAGCAGTGGATACGGTTAAACGCATGCAGGAAATCCGACAGTCGGTTGGCGAGACATCTGAATTACTTCAAGCTCTCGATAGCAAATCGGATCAAATCGGCGAAATCGTCAAGATGATCACGAGCATTGCCGATCAAACCAATCTCCTTGCATTGAACGCAACGATTGAAGCAGCAAGGGCCGGTGAACACGGCAGGGGATTTGCGGTCGTGGCAGAGGAAGTCCGCAAGCTTGCCGAGCAATCCGGGAATGCGGGGGACAAGATCCGCTTCATCATCCAGGAGATCCAATCGGAAACAAACAAAGCGGTCCAATCGATGAATCAAGGCAGGACCATCATCGAAAGCGGCATCGTGATGGTCGACCGGACGGGGGACAGTTTCAAGGAAATCACCGGCGACATCGAGAATGTCTCCCGCCAGACCCATGAAGTCTCAGCCATCATCGAGCAAGTGAACGCAAGCACCGTCAACATGCTGACCATGATCGAGAACATTGCCGTCATCGCCGACCAGACGTCGGGAAGCATCCAGACAGTCAGTGCTGCTTCAGAAGAGCAAGCCGCTTCCATGCAGGAAATCGCCTCCAACGTCAACATGCTCAATGGCATGTCACGGGATCTGCGTGGGGATTTGAGCCGGTTTAAGGTGAACGGGGAACTTTGAGATTCAGAGAGCCCACTAATGAATGGTATGCCAAGGGAACAGTCCCCTTGGCATATTTTATTGTATCCGTTCCGATATCTGTCCAGTAAAATTGACTAATATAAGTTCCAAATTTTTTTGTAACAAAATTACTCCATCACAGTCTTACTTAGGAAGGGAGGCAGGCGGGTGAAAGAGTTTGAAAAGATTTATGATCAATATTTCCGGGAAGTGTACGCATTTATACTCTCCCTGAGCCGTGATGAGAAGCTTGCGGAAGAAATTACTCAGGAAACGTTTTTCAAAGCATTGAAGAGCATGAATTCATTTCAAGGCCATTCTAAGATGAACGTATGGTTGTGCCAGATTGCAAAAAATACATACTTCACCCATTACTCCAAGCAAAAGCGGTATGTCACGGAAGAGGGGAAGGACCAACCCGGTGACTTGATCCTCGAGAAGCTGATGGAAAGCAAAGAAGCCGCCTTCCTTGTCCATAAAGCCCTTCATTCCATGGCTGACCCATATAAGGAAGTATTCACCCTGCGGATCTTCGGGGAGCTTTCGTTCAGGGAAATCAGTGAGCTGTTCGGAAAGACCGAGAGCTGGGCAAGGGTCACGTTTTACCGGGCAAAACAAAAAATACAGGATGTTGTGAAGGAGGAATGACGATGCGGGAAGTACCGTGTGAAATCATTGAGGATATATTGCCGCTTTATGTAGATGACGTATGCAGTGAGGAAAGCAAGAATATCGTAGAAGAGCACCTTTCACACTGCGAACAGTGTCAAATGAAATGGAAGCGGATGAAGGCAGACCTGCTCATCACGGAAAAAAAGAAAGTGGATTCAACAACCGATGACCGCCTCATCAAAAGGATGGCCGCTACTTGGAAACAGGGTAGGAAGAAGTCATTTATGAAAGGGGTCTTCATCTCCGCCTTGACCATTGCTGTCCTGCTTCTCGTTTATGTCGGCTTATTCCAATGGCAGATTTCAAGTGTGCCGGCAGACAAGGCGGAAATCAGTGATGTCGGTGAAACGGGAGACGGGAAAATTATGTATCACCTGAACATAGATGATGGTTACAGTGTCAATACCCTAAAATACAGCCTGGACGACAACGGGGACTTCTACATCACTGCGAAGCGTCCGGTTGTGAAGGAGAAAGCACAGCCTCTATCTACTTTGGAAAAAGGGTATGATTTCATCGATATCCCCGAACAGGAAAACATCCGGAGTCAGAAAATCAAAGCGATCTATTTCGGAACATCTGATGACAGAACACTGATCTGGAAAAAAGGGATGCAGCTGCCCGATGCAAGTGAAGAGGCAAAAGAGAGATTTGGGTTTTAAAGAAGCAAGGGGACGGTTCTCCTGCTTCCTTTTTCTTAAAAAGAAAGGTGGATCACAATGTATATCCCAAAAGACTTTAAGATCACGGATCAATCGGTAGCGTACAAGATCATCCAAGATCACAGCTTTGCGACGCTTTTTTCCCAACACGATGGGAAGCCGGTTGCGACGCACTTACCGCTCCTGTTAAACAAGGAGAAAACGCACTTATACGGACACTTTGCCCGGCCGAATCCCCAGTGGAAAGAAATCGAACAGCAAACGGTGCTGGCCGTTTTCCACGGTCCTCATTGTTATATCTCCCCGTCCTGGTACGAGACGAATCAAACCGTCCCGACCTGGAACTATGTATCGGTCCATGTGTACGGAGAAGTCGAGCTTGTCGAGGACGACCATGAGCTCGTCGAATCGCTACATGAATTGGTATCAACGTTCGAAGCCCCCGACAGTTCCTACAGCCTGGGGAATCTTGACCCTGCGCTGATCGCCGGTATGAGCAAGGGAGTACAAGGGTTCAAGATTAACATCAATCAGATGGAAGGAAAGGCGAAGCTAAGTCAAAACCATTCAACTGAGAGGCAAGGGCGGGTGATCCGAGAGCTTGAGCAGAAGCCGACCACGGATGAACAGCAGATTGCTGCTTGGATGAAGGAGAATTTGAAATAAGAAAAAGAGCATAGGTCGTAATAAAAGCCAGGTGAACATGATAGACTGTCCACCTGGCTTTTACGTTTAAAACAAGTTTATAAAATTCCTCCCCAATTTCCATTTATTAACCATTCTGTCACAATCCCTTGTCTATTAAAGAAAATACGGTAAATAACCCTATACATCCTACACGGGATACCTTACCTTTAAGATAAAAAGGATATATATGGTATTAAATTCGCCACCCAACCGATATTTCCTTGGATATAGGAGGAAGACCATGGACACTCAACTGATCATCTCACTCGTTATCCTGATTGTACTGGCGGACATCGGTGCCATCATTCTTTTTATAAAATATAGAAGAGGAGACATGGAGAAGAATCCCTTCATCACGATTCTAAAGAAAGAGGCAATTGTCTTCTACTATGCCCTGTTCAAGTGGAAAGTGAGGCGGACGGAAGGAACCTATGCCTATCACAAAGGCTCCAATTATTTCTGGCTGTTCATCGCGCTTCTTCATGAACAGGTGATTGAAGCATTCGCGTTTCATTACTATTTAAAAGACGTGGACCCACTCCGGGCGGATATCCTTGTCGTACTGCATGTCTACAGCATTCTTTATATGCTCGGGGACTATAATCTTGTCCGGAACTCACCGATTGCGTTCAAGGGGAGCGGGGTACAGATGAAAATCGGCGTGCGGAGGTCCCTTTGTTTTAATATAAATGATGTTGCAGCCATTCAATCGGCCAGGACCCAATATGCAAAAAGCGGGGGCATCATTCATGAGAAAAATGTGTTTCATGTCGCCATGCTGCCAAGGGTGTTCACCCGCGTCTTCGGGATGATCGATGAGTTGAGGTATGAAATCATCTTCAAGGAACCGATTGAGGCGCGAGGCTATTTCGGGCAGAGGAAAGTGGTGAAGAAGGCGTTAATTTATATGGAGGATGCGGAGCCTTTCATCCAGGACCTACGGAAAAGGGTGTTGGAGGAGGATGAGGCATTGGCATAAGGGAAGCACGGGGACGGTTCTCGTGCTTCTTCTTTGGAGAAAATGGGAGCAGAAGAACCGTCCCCGTGCACACGCAAAAAAACAGCCGGCACTCGCCGGCTGTCACTCACTCATTATCCCTTCATCGCTTCCATTTCTTCCTTACTCGGACCATACACGCCAGGCACTTTCAAATCAGCTTGACGCATGAGAACGGTCAGCTGACCACGGTGATGAGCCTGATGCTGAATCAATAAGCGGAAGACGGCTTGAACCGGCATTTCCATTCCAAAGAGATTGACCATTTCGTTCATCTTCTCATCTGATACTTGCTCAGAAACGGCTTCTACGAGGCGGTTGCTGACGAGCTTATACGTTTCGCTGATTTCGGCAGCGGATGTCGGTGCGTCTTTGCGAAGATCCGGTACTTCAAACGTGATGCCGACTTGAGCCGGGAAGTAGTATGTAGCTCCCGTGATGTGCCAGGCAACGCTTCCAATGCTGTATAGGTCAGGTGCCACTTCCTGTTTCAGTGACTCGTCTGTCAGTGCGTCCATTACCTTTTGGGTGACTGCGGCTTCTTGTTTCCATTCTTGTAGGAAATCATTTTTAGATGTGAACATGGTATTCCCTCCTGATTTTTAAATGATACTTTCCTGTTTATTGTATCATGTTGAACTCGTTGTTACTTCCATTTTGTATACTGTTATTGACAGTGTACTGTTATTAGCAGTATACTGTTTTTAACAGTTTAAATCATATTGTAGGAGGTCATCATAGATGAAACATACAGGAAGACATACAGGCGCCTTTCTTTTGATGTTTTTAACAGAGGGGGATTGCTACGGTGGTCAGCTTCTTCAGAAGTGTCAGGATGAAATTCCGGTCAACCCCATTGACAGTGCGATCATTTACCGCACTCTGAAAAAATTGGAGACGGAAGGTTCCGTGGAGTCTTATTTCAATACATCAGGGGAGAAGCCGATCAAGATGTATCGAATCACTGAAACGGGAGAAAGGACAATGGAGGACTTTCATGAAGATATTGAAAGCAAGATCAAGAACTTATTCTTTTTCCTAGGTAAATATGAGGAATGGAAGAAGGGACCCAACCATGATTAACGGTCTGATTCTTTACGGGACCGCTCTTATCTTAACCGGAATTTCATTCGGGAAAGACAGGGAAAAGACGAAAGGAGCCATCCTGAAGGCGTGGAAAATGTTCAGCAATATTATGCCTGATGTGCTGGCGATTATGCTGTTCGTCGGCTTATCATTATCCATCCTCACACCTGAACTCATTTCTTCCATTGTCGGGAAGGAATCGGGCATCATGGGGGTCGTCTACTCCACGGTCATTGGTTCTGTTTCCCTTATCCCAAGCTTTGTGGTGTTTCCACTAGGTGCGACACTGGTGGAAAACGGGGCGGGTCTTCCCCAGGTGGCAGCCTTGATGGCATCGTTCATGGCCGTCGGGATCGTCACGTTACCTATGGAACAAAAGGTGTTTGGACGTAGTTTTGCGATAGCGCGTAATGGGGCAGCCGTGGTCATGTCTGTTCTATTCGCCGTTCTGATTTGGGTGGTGATGGCATGAAACAGGTAAAGAGATATCGATTCTTTCTTATTCTCCTTGTCGGCCTAATCGTTCTGACTAGTGTAAACAGGTCAGCAGGATGGAAGGCTGCAGTGCTGACGGGGAACAGCATGCTGGATATGCTGTTCCTGCTGCCACCGGTCCTCGTGTTAGTGGGATTATTGGACAAATGGGTGGAAAAGGAAACGATGATCCGCTATATGGGGAAAGACTCGGGATTCTATGGCATCCTTTTTTCCCTGTTACTCGGAACCATCGCAGCGGGGCCGTTGTACGTGGCCTTTCCCATGGCCGTCCTCTTTTTGAAAAAAGGAGCAAGTGTCCGCTACATCGTCTTCTTCCTCGGAGTCTGGTCGACATCGAAATTGCCGGTCGTGATTTACGAGCTGGCCTCCTTTGGGATGAAATTCACCATGATCCATATCGGATTCGGTTTATTGTTTGCCTATTTCCTCGGTGTGTTGTTTGAGAAATTCTACCAGCCGGGGGAGTTGTTGGAGTATGATGGATTGGAAGAGGTGTAAACAAAATGTGAGGGGGAAAGAGGATGAGCTTTACATTAAATGAAGGAATCGAGATTCTGGAACGCACTCCGGTCACTCTTGAACATTTCCTGACTGGTTTGTCAAAAGGGTGGATTGAGTGCAACGAAGGCGATGGAACGTGGAATGCGATCCAGGTAGTGGATCATCTCAATGAAGGGGAAAAACATAACTGGATCCCGAGATTAAAGATGATTTTTCAAGAAGGTGAACATGCAGTGTTTCCTGTATTTGATCGAGATTCACATTTGAATGGAAATGCTTCAGGAACTCTTGCGGAGAAGCTACAGGAATTTGCCACCCTTCGATCCCGAAACATCAATATGTTAAACGAGTTATTAACTCAGCACGAAAACGCCCTTGATCGAACGGGTGTGCATCCTGCTTTCGGTACAGTCACCGCCCGTGAGCTCATCTCGACTTGGGTGGTTCATGATCTGACCCATCTGTCACAAATCGTGAGGGTGTTTTCGAAGCGATATGCAGAAGATGTGGGGCCGTGGCAGGAGTATTTGGGAGTGTTGAAGTAGAAGCAGGGGGACGGTTCTCTTGCTTCTTTTTTTTGTGAGATTCATGTGGACCCATAGGGAAAGAAGGAGTTTCCAACTAAGGTGAAGAATAGGGTAAGGGATGGATAAGAATGGGTTAAGTAGGTGAAGAAATGATACATTATTCTGGAACACCAACGTTAGAAACGGACCGATTAGTACTGAGGAAGCTGGAAGGTTCAGACGCTCAAACTGTCTTCGACCATTGGCTTTCCGATGATCGCGTGATGGATAATCTCATTAAGGGAGCACACAAGTCTGTAGAGGAAACCATTAAGAGGGTAACGGAAATCGTTGATCAGTATGAAACGGAAGAATTCTGTTATTGGGGAATCGAACTGAAATCAAGTGGGGATTTGATTGGGGCAATTGACCTTTTTCATTTTGACCCGATGACGGAGAATTGTGAAGTGGGGTATACCATCGGTTATGATTGGTGGAATAAGGGGTATGGAACCGAGGCCTTGAGTGCGGTGATCGAATTTGGCTTTAGAACGATGAACATTCATAAGATATCAGCAGCACATAATACGGATAACCCCGCCTCCGGAAAGATTATGAGTAAAGTGGGAATGCAAAAAGAAGGAACCATTAAACATATGATCCGCAATGCGAAGAATCAGTATAAGGACTGTGCGGTCTATGGGCTTCTTCAGGTGGACTATTTTAATGATGTGAAGTGAAGCAGGGGGACGGTTCTCATGCTTCTTTTTCTTATGAAATGGAAGCAGAAGAACCGTCCCCTTGCATCTTCTATTTCAGTGGCAACTCAACTTCATATTCCTTCATTTCACTCTCAAAATCATCTTCCGCTCCCCCATGCCCGTTAAATTCCATCTTGATCCACTCGATGTCTTCGGCGTGGCCCCGTTCCAGGTACCAGATGATATTGCCTTCCTTGATGACGCCTTTATCGATCTCGCCGCCGATGCTGTCTGATACCCACATGTCGGGCATGTCAATTTGTTCACCGGTGCTCGTGACGAGGACGGCCTGGTCCGGATAGAAGGTGAATTTGCCTTCGGTTGTATTTTCCATTTTGAATTTCACACCGACGGCCGACCCCTTGGCGTTCTCGTCTTCCATGGTAGGGGCTTTATCGCTCACGACCACCTTCTGGATTTCCATCTTCAAACCGTTGTAATCATCGGACCAGGTGGCGTCATTGTAATACGTCCAGATATCTTCTTCCTGGGCTTTTTTCTCTGTTTTTTCTTCGGACGCACTCGTCGTCTTAGCCTCGGCTTTTTGCGTTTCATTTTTGTCCAGTTCCTCGACAGCCGCATCCCCACCACAACCTGCAAGCATCATGACCAGGGCCCCAGCAAATAGAAAACTCATCTTTTTCATAAAACTATTCCTCCTCATAGGATTGAAATGTAAAGCACTTCCTTGTGATTTATTGTAAATAATTACCTTCATGAATTTTTGGTAAAGGGGAGGTTCTAAATTTTTAAATAGAAGAATGTACGATTACGTTGGAAAAATGTATAATGGCGTAATATACATTTTTAACCAAGGGGGCCCGCAAATGCGTCAAGAAGCAGCGGTAGAAAAAGTACTCGAAAGCCTAAAAAAAGATCCAAGCGTCCGGAGCGTATTCCTCAAGGGATCCATGGGACGGAAAGAACACGATGAACACTCCGATATCGACCTGTACTGTTTAGTGGAGGAAGGGGAAGAAGAGGGATTCCTGACCCGCCGCCTCGATCATTTGAAAGCGTACAAGGACCTCATCTTTCACGATGACATTTTTATCATCGCGCCGCAGATCATCGCCATTTATGAAGATTGGCTGCACATCGATCTGTTCACGGTGACGGAGAAGACCATACAGGAGAAGGATTTCTTTACGGTGTTATACGATACTGACAATTTGATGGGAAAATATGAATCTACCCAAAACCTCACCGTTTCAGATGAGGAGTTCACGGATCAGGTCCTCGACGCCGCCTGGTTTCTGTTTCAGTATCAGAAAGCAACGGCGAGGGGGAATGCTACGTGGGCTGTGGAAATGCTGCGGCACTCGATGAGATGTGTGACGATCATTCTGCTGTCCCGGTACGCAAAGGAGCGGGCAGTGCTTGGTTTGAAAACGATTCACAGGGATTTGCCACAAGAGCGTCAAGATCGTGTAGTGGAGATTTATGAGGCGATGACACCGTCACACCATGGAGAAGCGGTGCGGAAGATTGCGAGTCTGTTAGAAAGTGAGTTTGATTGGATTCGGGAAGAGCTTGGTGAGGGAGAAGTCGTTTCGTTTATGGGATTGATGGTTGGGAAAGTGTTGGAGGGGTGAAAAGCACGGGAAGCATGGGGACGGTTCTCGTGCTTCTTTTTTACGTCAGACGGAAGCAGCGGAACCGTCCCCTTGCTTCCCTAGAAGAAGCGTTACGGATGAATAATTTCTATCTTCTTATTCCTATGCACCTCCTCCGTACCGGCTTCTAAAGCGGTCTTATAATAGCTGCATTTATGGTCGATGACTTCCATGGTTTGCTGGAGTTCTTTGATCTTTGCTTCTACGGATGCTTTCCTTTCGAGGAACATGTCATAACGGTTTTGCAGGGTGGCATCGCCTTCTGCGCACCAGTCGATGAAGTGCTTGATTTCCTTGATGGGCATGCCGGTGGATTTCAGGCATTCGATGATATGTAATGCGGAGATATCCGATTCTTTAAATCGTCTGGTGCCATTTTCTGTTCGTTCAACGTAAGGCATGAGGCCTTCTTTGTCGTAGTATCGCAGGGTATAGATGGAGAGATTCAGTTCTTTTGCCACTTCTCCAATGGAATAAGTTTTCATATTCGCGCTCCTTTTTCGAAAAAACTAGACGTCGAGTTAACTCTATGTTTATGGAAAAATCGTAGCACGGTCATCACTCGCTGTCAAAACAGATTCAAGGAGGGTTATCTCTTGACCTAGAGTTAACTATAGGGATTACCATGGAGATAACAAGAGTTCATCAGGTTTGTTCACCTGTCTCTTGAAAGCTACTATTACAGGAGGTTTTTATTCATGGTAATTGCTAAAGCACGAGCTGTAGACGGTCCTGACAAATCTTTCAGAGAGGCTGAAATCGAGAGGCGGGATCTTGATAAGCATGATGTTTTGATTGAAATCAAGTATGCAGGGATCTGCCATTCCGATATCCATACAGCACACGGTGAATGGGGAGAAGTGAAGTATCCACTTGTTCCGGGACACGAGATTGCGGGGTTCGTAACGGAAGTCGGATCCGAGGTAACGAAGTACAAAGCCGGCGACCGGGTAGGAGTAGGATGTATGGTTGGTTCCTGCGGCGAATGTAAGAACTGCCGAGATGGGGAAGAGCAGTACTGCCTGGAAGGAAACATTCCTACGTACGCAGGAGTGGACAAATATGGTGAGCTGACTCAAGGCGGTTATTCGACCCATATCGTTGTAGAAGAAGATTTCGTCCTTCGCATCCCTGATAACATCGAGCTGGATGCGGCGGCACCTCTATTATGTGCAGGGATTACGACCTTTTCTCCACTGAACCATTGGAATGCCGGGCCAGGGAAGAAAGTAGCCGTTGTCGGAATGGGTGGACTTGGTCATATGGCGGTTAAGATCGCACATGCCATGGGAGCCGAAGTGACGGTCCTTTCCCGTACGTTAAATAAGAAAGAAGACGGCTTGGAATTTGGGGCAAAAGCCTATCATGCCACGAGCGATCCTGAGACGTTCGAGAAGCTTGCCGGTACGTTCGACCTGATCATCAACACGGTCAGCGCCAAGATTGATATCAGTGCATACCTTTCCCTGCTGACACTCGATGGGGCAATGGTGAATGTGGGTGCGCCTGCAGAGCCATTGGAAGTGAATGTGTTCTCATTGATCGGCCATCGCCGTTCATTTGCCGGTTCCCTGATCGGAGGCATCCGTGAGACACAGGAAATGCTCGATTTCTGCGGGGAACATGGAATCGTACCTTCCATTGAAGTGATTTCGGCCGATTACATCGATGAAGCGTATGAACGGGTATTGGGTTCAGATGTGAAGTATCGTTTTGTGATTGATACGAGCACGATTTAAATAGAAGGAAGCAAGGGGACGGTTCTCTTGCTTCTTTTTTATATTATATGGAAGCATGAGAACCGTCCCCGTGCTTCACCCATGCTTCATCTAATTCATATTTCTGCCGCAGATGATGACGGAAATGCATTCCAACGAGGTCAAACCATTCCTGGGCATTCAGCCATCCGAAGCCTCCATGCTTCTGTTTGGAGTTTGGGTTGATTTCATCTACCTTGGCTTTCAACTCTTTCATTCGTTCCATTAGTTGATCGAGCTCACAATTAATATCCTCTTTCGTTTTTGAATTGTCCGGGGCAGTGTTAAGTTCTGGCGGTAATTGGATTTTAATTGGCGGGAATCCACCATTTTTAAATAAATATTCTCCAAACTCTGTTTTCCCATCCGTTTGCTCTCCGCCAGCCAGCGCACAGGCTTCCACACTGTCCAGATACTCATGAGCCACGACAAGGAGATGGTCATACATTTGACCGATGGACCAGACGCCTGGTTCGGGGATATACCTTAGCTGCTCAGGAGAATATGATTGTAAAAAGCTTTTGTATGTTTCAATTAATGTAAGGTCATTCATGTCATTCCCCCATCTTTGATTTCTGCTTACTTATCATTCTTAAAGTAATGAACAGGCCGAATCTCGATGCGCCACCCAAATTCTTCCCCTATATTCAATTGCGTGGTCGGATGAATAGAGGCGAGCTCTATTGCTTCATCCATGTTCTCTGCTTCAAAAATGAATATGCTTCCGATCAGCTCTTTTGATTCTGTAAATGGGCCATCTGTTACCATGACTTTCCCGTCCACACGGCGCAAGTTTTTGATTTCTGACTCCAAACCTGCATCAAGGAGCACCTTCCCGGTTTCATAAAATTTCTCCGTGTGAGGCTGGCATTCCTCCATCACAGCCTCAATCTCCGCACTTGGACGTGCATCCATTTTTTCAGAGTTAAAATAGCCCATACATAAAAAGATCATCTTTATCTCTCCTAGGTCATTCGAATTTTTTGTATCTATTTATACAACGATCAGCAAATCGGAAAATCGACATAACTATTAATTATTTTTTTATTTCATACAATCTTTAGCCTGTTTCAATAGAAATTTCTGTTCCTGCACATTTTGTGTTAACGAAGCAGCACGCTGGAATTCTTTACATGCTTCATTCTTTTTTCCTAACTTCAGGAGGAAATTGCCTTTGACACTTGGAAGTAAATGATAGTTATTCAACGCAGGGTCCATAAGTAAAGAGTCGACAATCTCCAACCCTGCACTTGGTCCATAGGCGATTGAAATGGCAACCGCCCGATTCAGTTCAACGACGGGAGAAGGAGCAATTTCTGAAAGTGCATCATAAAGAGTGGAAATTCGCTCCCAATTCGTTTTCTCTGGTGTGGCCGCTTCTGCATGACAAGCAGCTATAGCAGCTTGCAATGCATACATTCCGATTGTGCCTCCCAAGTCTTCTACTTTTTTTAGTGAGGCAAAACCCCGGTTGATGTGTTCCTGATTCCACAACGAGCGGTTCTGATCCAACAGCAATATCATGTCACCTTCCGTATTCGTTCGGGCTTCAAATCGAGATGCTTGTATTTCCATTAGCGCAACAAGACCATGAACTTCCGGTTCCAGACGAATGAGATCTGCTAAAGCTCTTCCCATTCTTAATGCTTCATTACATAGATTCATTCGAATTAAGTGTTCACCCGAAGAAGCCGAATAGCCCTCGTTGAACATAAGGTAGATCACTTCCAATACGGAAGAAAGCCGTTCTGCATACTCTGCCTCCTGAGGAACATCGAATGGAACCTTGACTGCCGCAAGTTTTCGTTTTGCCCTAACCACACGCTGGGCAATCGTCGATTCATGTGCAAGAAACGCGTTTGCGATTTCTTCTGTTGTCAGTCCCGCAACCAGTCTTAGGGTAAGAGCTACACGTGCGTTTGTTGATAACACCGGATGACATGTCATAAAAATCAGCCTCAGTACATCATCCTCAATCTCTTCATCCATTTCATCAGTCCAGTTTTGATCATGATGAATATTCATTGAGTGAGCCATTTGTTCATATTTTTGATCCAGTCTTTTTTTTCTGCGAAGCATGTCTATGGCTTTTCGTTTAGCCACGGTCATCAGCCATGCACCAGGGTTATCAGGTATATCAGAGACTGGCCAACGCTCAAGCGCTATGATCAGTGTGTCTTGAGCAAGATCCTCCGCAATGCTTATATCCCTCACCATCCGAGTAAGGGATGCTACTACTTTCGCTGATTCCGCTCTCCAAATCTGCTCAATTCTTTGGTGGATTAAAGTCTCATTCATGTATGTTTCTCCTCCCCGATGCATTCCGCATTCTGTAATCAACCACGTCGATTAATTATAAAATTCTGATAATGTAATTTTATCATAATGAGAAACTACAAAAACGATTTAAGATCAAGGAGGGACGGACCTCGTGCTTTTTTTCTACTCCAAGAAGAAGCAACAGAACCGTCCCCATGCTTCTTCCTTTCGTTTTCACGTGGTGAGTGAGATAATTTGAGCAACCACAAAACTGAAGGAGGAGTTATGAATGAAGAAAGTCATGAATGAACCTGAAGATTTGGTCGTGGAGATGTGCAATGGGATGGCCATGGCTCATCCGGAGCTTGAGTTTATGAAGAAGTATAAGGTGATGAAGAAAAAGGATTTGAATGAAGATAAGGTAACGTTGATCAGCGGCGGCGGAAGTGGTCATGAGCCTGCACATGCGGGGCTTGTGGGGAAAGGGATGTTGGACGCTGCCGTGTGCGGTGATGTGTTTGCCTCGCCTTCACAGATTCAGGTTTATCAGGCGATTAAGGCAACGGCTGGTAAAAGGGGAGCCCTGCTCGTCATTAAGAATTACAGTGGGGATATCATGAATTTTAAAAATGCGGCTCACATGGCTGCAGAAGATGGCATCCCTGTGGAATACGTCAAAGTGGATGATGATATTGCCGTGGAAGACAGCCTTTATACAGTGGGGCGTCGTGGTGTCGCGGGAACTGTGTTTGTACATAAAATCGCCGGAGCGGCTGCGGAAGAAGGTAGGGACTTGCTGGCCGTGAAAGCTGTGGCAGAAAAGGCGGCAGAAAATGTCCGGAGCATTGGGTTCGCACTGACATCCTGCACCGTCCCAGCTAGTGGATCTCCTACGTTCAAATTGGCTGATGACGAAATCGAATACGGTGTTGGAATTCACGGGGAACCGGGAACAAGACGGGAACAAATGGCGTCTGCGGACGAACTGGCAGAGCGGATGGTCAACGATCTTCTGAAGGATCTGAAAATGGAAGAGGGGGATTCTTCCGAGGTCGCGATTCTTGTAAACGGCTTTGGTGGTACGCCGCTTCAGGAGCTCTATCTCTTTAATAATAGCGTTACCCGAATTCTGTCCGGGAAAAAGGTATCCATTAACCGTGCCTTTGTCGGCAACTACATGACAAGCATCGATATGGCAGGTGTTTCCCTAACCGTAATGAAGCTGGATGAAGAGTTGAAAACATTGCTGTCCAGTGAAAGCGCAGCGCCTGCGTTCAGGGTGGATGGACCGGTACCGGGTGTGGAGTATATCGACCTTGAGGAAGATGAAGAAGCGAAACCCGTCTCCTTTGAAGTGGAAACACCGGAAGAACATGCTGTAATAAAAAATAATACAGCAACACTCGAAAACATCATCTACCTGGTGGATAAAATGAGCGACACGATCATCAAAAATGAAAAACCGTTCTGTGAATTGGATTCACATGCCGGAGACGGGGATTTCGGAATGAGCGTCTCCAAAGGGTTCAAGCAATTGAAGAGGGAATGGAAGGATATCCTTAGTCAAGAAAACCTCACAATCGGCGGCTTCCTGGATGCAAGCTCCATGGTCATCATGGAATATTGCGGCGGTGCTTCCGGTCCGATATGGGGATCTGCATTCCGTGCGGCAGGGAAATCGGCAGGGGACCGATTGGAACTGACCGTGAAAGAATTCGCGGATATGCTGCAGGCGGCCGTGAAGGGAATCCAGGATACAGGCGAGAGATCCTTCGGCAGAGGAGCAGAGGTCGGGGACAAAACCCTCGTGGACGCACTCGTTCCATGTGCGGACTCCTGGTCGGCAAGTGCAGCGAACGGAGATGACTTCAAGACTGCGTTTGAAAAAGGAGCAGCCGCCGCTATAGATGGAGCCGAGAAAACCAAAGATATCGTTGCCCGGATGGGTCGTGCCGGTACGGTTGGGGAACGAAGCCTTGGACATCCGGATGCAGGTGCTTATGCGCTAGGGGTTATCTTTACGGAGCTTGCGGAGAGTTTGAAGTAAGGAGTTGGAAGCAAGGGGACGGTTCTCTTGCTTCCTTTTTTTATGGGTTGGAAGCGGAGAACCGTTCCTGTGCTTCCATAAAAAAGAAGCAGGAGACCAAATTCAGTCTTCTGCTTCTATCTTTATTATAACAAATAATTATTGGAATTTTCAGTCTGTAATTTGGATTATTTTTCTTTTATGATGTGAAAGAACATAAAGGGGGGATGTGAATGATTTCCGGTTATGCTTCTTTAAGTGGAACAAGTGACTATTTGAGTAGGTTTTCTTTGGCTTGTCGAGAATCGCCAATGTTTTGCGCTTCTCCTATTGCGCTTGGGACTCATCTGGGGGAAATGAATGAGGAAGACTCAATGCTTTATCGTGAAGGGATTGAGTACGGGCTGTTGAATGGATTGAATTTCATCGATACGGCCATTAATTATCGCGGGATGAGATCTGAAAGAGATGTCGGCTATGTTTTAAAGTCGTTAATCAAGAGGGGATCAATTAAGCGAGATGAGGTGATTGTATCTACCAAAGGAGGCATCATTCCAGGGGACATCGAGGCAAGCTTGGTCCCATCTGATTTTTTACAAAAAGTCTTGTTGGAAGGTGAAATTATTCAAGAAACGGACGTGAATAGCGTTGATACCCATCGGCATGTGTTAGCTCCCGATTATTATCAATTTGCCATTGATACCAGTAAGAAACATCTTCACTTAGAAACGATTGATATTTATTATATCCATAACCCAGAGATCTCCATGATGGTCCTTGGACCGACGCTTTTTTATACCCAACTGGAAAAGTTATTTTCCTTCTTTGAAAATCAAGTGCAACTAGGGAATATTAAGTATTATGGGTTTGCTACCTGGTTCGGGTTTCTCAAAGATCCTACGGAAAAGGGCTATCTTTCAATCGAAGAGGTTATAAATATAGCCAAAAAAGTGGCAGGGGAAGAGCATCACTTCAAATTCATCCAGTTTCCGCTGAATAAGCATATGAATGAGGGAATTCTAAAACAGAATCAACAGGTAAATGGAAAGTGGGTTTCTGTCCTCGAAGCTGCACATGAGCTGGGAATCTATTCAACAACAAATGCTCCATTTCATCTAGGGAAGGGGTTTGATGGGGCAAGTGATTCAAGATGTATGTTAACGGAGGTCACTTCCACCAAAGGTGTCTTCTCTACAATGGTGGGAATGAAGAAGGTTGAACACATCAAGGAGAACATTCATATCTTGCAGGGGGTGTAAACGTTTATATAAGCACGGGGACTGTTCTCGTGCTTCTTTTTTTATAAATTGGAAGCAGGAGAACCGTCCCTTTGCTCCCCATTAACGAAACTTTCCAATCCATTTAAACGTATACATATATAAAGAATAAACAGTGGTGGATTTAAGGAGGCAGTCAAATTGGAAGTGTATATCTTTCTAGCTGTTATCGGTTTATATGTACTGATTTCCCTATTGATCTTACCTATGCAATATCGCTTCTTGATCGCTTTAAAAGCTGAAGAGGAGAAGAACCGATTAAAAGGGAAGAAACAGGGAGAAATGTATGATGCCATGAATGTTGGTGAGCTGAGCCTTCATGGGAATATGCAGGGGAACCCGTTATTCTTTTTGGCTAATCTTTTTGCTTCGATTCTGTATAGAGTGAGGCATGGTGGGGATCGGAAGTAGGCCAGGGGACCTGTCCCTCTGGATCGCGATCCTAGACGAATAAATCATAAGAGAGAAGGGGGATCTATTCGTTTGTACTTACTATTATCGGTGTTTTCAGCCAGTATACTAGGTTTGATCTTGTTTATATCCGGGCCCTGGATAGGCGGCATCCTGGCTTTCGGCATCATTGCAGGTTGTTTGTTCAGGGGGCTTTATTTGCTAAGTGATCTACATAAAAGAATAACGAAAGAAATGCCAGGAGCGGATAAGGCAAGGGAAGTATATGAAAACTACATAAAAGAGGTTAGAGAAATGGATACCAGAAACCGAAAACCGCCCAGGCTAAGAAGCTCTGGGCGGTTTTTGATGTGGCAGGTCAGCTGCCTGTATGCTGCTTGTCTTTTTCCACCGCTGTCAGTCGTTGACCTTCGTCTTTTGAAGGATTCTTTTCCTGGTCATGTCCATTCACTAAATCGCTCGTAGCACTTTTGAATTCCTTTAAGGTCGTTCCGAATGCCCGTCCGATTTCCGGTAGTTTTGACGGGCCAAAGATGATCAGGGCGATCACGAGTACGAGAATTAATCCCGGGATTCCGATATTTGTAAGCATAGATTTCTCCTCCTGTCAGTTTGATTTGTGCGTGGGTACACGGATGTGCCGATCCCGATTACACTCAAGAAGCCTCTTCTGTTCATTCCGAGCCTCTTCCTTCATAGAGCAACATTCTCTTGACCTGCATTTGACTCCGCAGAAGGGGAAGCCTTTTTCTTATACGCCATGGTTGAGCAGGTGATGCTGATTTCATATAAAAGAAGGAGCGGCAGGATGACCAATACATCGGAAAGAAAATCCGGCGGTGTAATCACGACTGAAATGACGATCAGCAGGAAATAGGCGATCTTTCTTGATTTTTTCAACTTGGAAGGATCCAAAATGCCAAGTACCGTCAGAAAGACGATGACTAATGGCATTTCGAATAACAATCCAAAAGGCAGGGTCAGGTGTAACATAAATCGGAAGTATTTCTCCGCCGTGAACATTGTTTCAAATTGGTCGGCTGACAGGGTGGTCAAGAAGCTCAGGACGATCGGAAAAAGTAGAAAGTAGCCGAACCCGATGCCGAAAATGAACAGAAAGAACAAGGCGGGTATGAAGCGTAACGTGACTTTTCTTTCTGCCTCATTCAGAGCCGGAGACACGAAACGCCAGATCTGATAGGCAGCGACTGGGATGGTGGCAGCGACTGAGAAAACGGATGCGATCATCAAGTACACCCACAAAATGTCACTCGGTCCGAGGATCGCGAGTTTCATGTCTATATCCCTGATCAGCCATCCGTAGATCGGTTTCATAAAAGAGAGCCCCACGATCAGGAAACCGATAAAGGCGAGTACGGTTTTAATGGCGCGGCTCCTGAGCTCTTCCAAGTGTCCGATCACCTGTTGGTTGCAATCATTCATGGCCTCAGCCTCCTTGGTGCTAGTTCATTTGCATATGTTTGCCTTTTTGGGCTTGCTTTTTATGGGCGCGGGCATGCGCTTCATGACGATCGTCTTCCACCTCGGAAGACAAGGGTTTCCCTTCTGGAACGGTTGACGTTGACACTTCCTTCAGTCCTTCTGCATTTTTTTCGTACACGAAGGAGGCTCTGGTAGAAATATCCGCGCCTGGACTCGAGACGAAAGGAACGACACGATAATCGGCTCTCCACTGGGCGGGCGTGACATGGCAGCGGACATATCCGCGATAATCATTGAAGAATTTAATATGTTCGTTCTGGGCAAGAATGCGGTCCGTGTCAGCGCGCTTGTCTGCACCGTCCCCGCCTGATGTGATCGATGTGCCGACAAACTCGGCTCCAAGCAAGGGGGAAGACGGTTCGTCAAAGTCTGCCAGGATATTCGAGGCCCAGTTTGCGTGTACATCACCTGTCAGGACAATCAGGTTATCCATGTTTTTCTGACGGGCAAAGTCCGTGATGCGTTCCCTGGCAGGGGTGTAGCCATCCCAGCCATCCATGCTGTAACGCGGTTGATCAGGGCTTGGACCATAATTTCTCTTGGCAAAAAAGATTTGCTGGGCCAGTACATTCCATGAGCTGTTGGAGCTGCCGAGATGATCAAGCACCCATTGTTCCTGTTCGCGGCCCAGCAAGGTGCGTGAAGGGTCCAGGGATTCTGCCGTCTGGGGAGAGCTTTTATCTCCATTTGCCTGATCGGAACGATACTGACGGGAATCGAGGACCATGAAATTGGCCAAGTTTCCGTAAGAGAACTGACGGTAGAGCTGCATGTCCACTCCATGAGGCATGGAAGATCTCCTTAACGGCATATGCTCATAGTAGGCCTGGTAGGCTGCAACACGCCTCCTCACGAACTCTTCCACAGACTGGCCTTTTTCAGGAATCATGTCGGCATAGTTGTTTTCCACTTCATGGTCATCCCATGTCACCACCCATGGAAAAGCCGCATGGGCAGCCTGGAGGTCGGCATCCGTCCGGTATTGGGCATGGCGGTTGCGGTAGTCCTCCAACGTGCGGATTTCAGGACCTTTATGGTCTCGTACATTTCCTGATTTAGCTACATACTCATTCGGGCCGTATTCATAAATATAGTCTCCAAGATGGAAAATGAGATCAAGATCTTCTTTGGCCATATGCTTATAGGCCGTATAATAGCCGTGCTCATATTGCTGGCAGGAAGCAAAGGCAAAGGACAGGCTTGAGACATCTGCATTCAAGGCAGGTAGGGTTTTCGTCCTTCCGATCGGGCTGAAATCCTTTCCGACTTTGAACCGGTAATAGTACACCGTGCCTGCTTCCAGGTTCCCAACCTCGGCATGAACGGAGTGAGCGAGGGACGGACTTGCCACTTCCGTACCTCGCTGCACGATATGCCGGAAATGTTCATCTTTCGCGATTTCCCACTTCACAGGAATCTTGCGGTCAGGCATGCCCCCGCCATTAAGGGGGTCAGTGGCTAAACGTGTCCATAATACGACACTATCCGGCAGCGGGTCACCGGAAGCTACCCCAAGTGAAAAAGGGAAATCCTGAAATCCGGCTTCTTCTGCCGAGACAGACAAACCGCCCATCGATTGAGCAATCGCCATCCCCAGGGAAATGCCTGCGACTTTCCCCGCCCCTTGAAGGAAGTTGCGGCGGTCGACCCCTTTATATAAGGTCTCTACATTCAGCTTTTGAATCCAATTTTCCATTGATCTCTCATTCGTCATATGGATGACTCCCTTCATGAATCTATTGAATCGAACAGTTCATATTATAGGAGCCCACTTTTAACTTGTTGTAAATGAATGTAAATAGAGGGAGGAAGAGGAGGGGACTCATTCCTGGGACAAAAGCCCATTTTTATTTGAATGTTTCAATAAGTGAGAAAGATTCAGTGGATTTCATCCATTTTAGTAGGCGGACAGACCTGTTTTTCTTAACATGGGTGAAAAGAAAACAACATAATAGAATGAGAGGAAGCACGGGGACGGTTCTCGTGCTTCTTTTTAATGAGGAGGAAGCAGGAGAACCGTCCCCTTGCTCCCAAAAGGTTTTAGATATTGAATATCGTGGTACAAAAGAATCATGAATAATTTCCTTTTTTTGTTATATTCTCATTGCTGAGTAGAATGATGAACAAAAGGGTGGTACGATATCAAAGATGATTGGAATTTTATAGGTATATTAGCGGATTAATTGGTAAGGGAGATGCCGAAATGGGACTCTACAATGAGTTAAATTACATTCAGAGTGTGATCCATTCCCAATCGAGCGATATTCAGGAAAAGATTTCGCGGTTGAGGGAAGCGAAGAACGCCATTTTGCATGAGCAAAGTCAACTACTTAGTGAAATTAAACTAATTCAACAGCCGGAATTACATAAAAGTTGGATGGGCCCAAGGTCTGAAAAATATCAAACGGAACGGGATTCTGCCCTCCAGGCCATGAGGCAAATCGGACATGAAAACTATGACGAGTATGTCAGTTCAATAGAATCAAAGATTCATGTATTGGAAGCTCAGCAGGGTGTAATGAACTTCTATGGTCATTTGGCTCAAGATGCAGAACATTTACTTTCCAAAGGGGAAGATTTTTATGAGCAGGTTTCTCATAAACTCAGTGACTTGAAAGGGAGGTTGTTTTAGATGAATGTGAACCCGGGATCTGGAGGGGGATCAGCACAGCAAATCAAGCTCAACCATCATGCAGTCATGGCAAAACTGAATGAAGTGATGCACAATCTGGAACGGCTACAGTTGAATCCACCTGCACAAGAGCAGTTGGGACGGAACAAGCTGCATTATACAGATGCATGGATCCAACGTGAACAGAATATTCACCAGATATTGAAGGACTACATCGCCGTTGTTGAAAAGAATATACAAGATACAAAAGCGAATGTAGAAGCTTTAAAACAACAGGATGAAGCTGTAACTAAATCCTGAAAGAAAGGCAGACGCGACCATTGAAAGTATATGAAGCCCCTACTTTACTCGACGCAATGTCATCACGCCGACATGAATACGAAACATTAAAAGATCAACTGATAACACTTAAACACTCTTTTCAAGCCATTGTGGACCTAGACGATGAATTCCAGGGAAAGGGTGCCGATGCCATTAAAGGTTTCTACGGCGCTCAAATCGATGTCGTTGAGGTTTGGATTCAACTGGCTGAAAGGAACATCGCTTTCTTCGACGGCATTCATGGTGACGCCGATGGAAGAAACCTTGGCAGGGAATCGGTGGGACTTCCATTCCTGGAGGAAGATCTCCGACAGAGTGAGAGACGATCAGATGAAATGGTTGCTGCACAACAGCAGGAACTTCAAGGAATCCTCAATCGTATAAGCGATATCCATCCATTGAACGTCTTTTCGAGGGAACGGTTCGATGCCCATATGGAAGACGCGAGGAGGAAGCGAGAAGATACACTTGACGCCGTCAATCAATTTGATGAAGAATTAACACAGGAATATCAACATTTAGAAACCAGTGAACAGGTACTCACAAGTCTTATGAAGCAGTTAATGGACTCGTCCACGCAGGGCAGTCACATATCACCGCTTTATTTCAATGCAGCAGCTTATTACTCCAGTGATACCTATCAGCTAACGGATGATATTACAGCAGAGACAGAATCTTATTTGAAATTCAAGGAAGCCCAGGAACAGGCAAGAGAGCCCAAGCCCCTTCTGGAAGAAGAAGTCAATGAGAATCCGTTCATGGAATCCCTTAACAGCTTTAAGGAAATCGGACAGGATCTCTGGGCAGGGATGGAGAAACGGAATGAAGAGAAGTTTGACTCCGTCTATGATTTTGGGAACTATATTACGGCTGGCGGCCTTGATTTAGGCAAAGGCTTTATGAGTGGTCTGAATGAAAGAGCGGAGGTAGCAACCGAATCCGGCTCTGACTTTATCAACTACCTGACGATGGGTGGGATGGACCTTTTCAACGGGGCAGTCAATCCAGAAGACACCTACTCCAAAGAACACTGGATGAATAGCTTTGGCCTGGCAGCACTTCTTGTCGGAGGTGCCAAACCCGGGCTGAAAGTGAAAGGTGGCACGAATATACCAACTCCTGCACCTAGGACAGTTCCGAAGGTTTCATTGACTCATAGATGGAATCAGATTCGTTTGGGGGTTGATGATCTTTATAACCGGCCGATGGTAGCTGCTGATAATGGTATGTTGGTTGGTGGAGAGCCTGGGTGGAGTCGGTTTTCTGTAGAAAGTGATGTTAAGGTCCAGGAAAGTGGAACTAGGAAAAAGGTTTATACAGATGATGAACCCGGTATTGTCATAACCGACAAAGATAAAAATAAACTCGCTGGGTGGAAGTATTCTCCGCATGAAGAACTTTATATAGAATATAAACATGTTTATGATAATCCTAAATACTATGACCAGAAGACTGGAGAAATAAACTGGCCAGGGACAAAAGGAGATCCCAATATTGATGGTTTCGTTAAAGGAGAATATAAGGTAGAAACCCTTAAACCAGGTAATGAAATTGATAGGTACGGAAGTAATCCAACTGGCAAATACTTTTCTCCTGTAGGGACAAGTTATGAAAAAAGGGCATTACCCCCTCATATGAAGGATCAGCCATACACAAAATACCGTATAATTAATGGGTTTGAAGTTAGATCTGGAGAGATTGCCCCCTGGTTTGATGAGTTAGGTTATGGAGTACAATATAATACTCAAATTAAAATTATGGATGACTATGGAAATATGGTCGAAGCAACAGTAGAAAATTTGCTAGATTACGGGTATATTGAGAAAATAATTGAGTAATGAAGGGAAGGAAGATTTCCTTGAACACTAAACAGTTACTTCGTATATGTAAAGATTTAGGTATAAACCTCCTTGTAGATGATATATCGATAAGAGAACAAACTGGATACTATGAAAATTACAATCAATTAGAGGCTAATAATAATGAATGGTATTATTCTGAGATGAACTTTGAAAATCGGCCTTCCCCAGAAAGAGATAAAATCAAAAAATTCCATAATAAAGAAGATGCAATTAAATATTTCTATTTAAAGACGTTGAGGAAATTTTATTTTAAGAAAATTCATTTTCCTAATAACCCTATTAGAAATTTAAAAACCCGGGAAGAAACAAAGATGTTCTTTGATTCTTTAGGCATTAGGGAGGAATGTTATAGTTTCACTAAAATGAGACCGCAATCAATTTTTGCCGAGGTGTCAGAAAGTAAAATGGTAGTGAGTTATATTGATCAACAAAACAATAGGAAATTTTCTACATTGCCCTTGAATTTAGAAAGGGGTATCTTTGCAATGTACAAACTGGCATATGCTCTTCACCTGCTTAAAGTAGTGGAAAAGACATATTTAGAAAATGGAGTATTAGAAAATAAATTTGATGATAATGATATTGAGATTTTTATTAAGTGAAGGAAAATGATAAAGCAGTTGATGGAACATAAAGCACAGGAGTAGATCTTGTGCTTCTTTTTACATTAAACAAAAAGGAGTCTAGAATGTGGCCATAAATGGTATATATCATTTCATTGAGACGGAATTTAAAGTAATGAAAAATGAAAAAGATATTATTTGCGTCGCACCAGTAAATGGAGGGGATTATCCTGAAACCACCGTTAAATTAACTTTAAATGAAGGAATGGACCTTTATGAGCTTTTTGAGGTTAACGATGGAAATGAATACAAAGTAGATGTATTTACTGATAAATATAAATCCATCATAGCTCTATATTTCTTATCAAAGAGTAAATTAGAAGAAAGAAAATATAATACAGATGGTCACATTGCGGTTGAAAATGTAGCATCACTAAATGATCTTCAAAAGATGTTAAAAACATTTTTAGATGGAAACTATTATTCACTATTAAAAATGATGCCTGATAAAATAATATTAGAAAAAAGTACGAACGATAAGTACAATGTTCTATTCTTAGGAAAGCGTGATTCTAAGACGTACATAACTAAATCTAGAAACTTGAATAGTGCAGCTATTGTTTTATATAATTTTTCTTTTAAACTAAGCCAATTTTATGCTCTTATTAATAAGACTGAAGTGAAAAACGATGATGATTTTATAGAAACGTTAAAAGAATTATATCTGCTGGGATAGAGGTTTGACTGAATAGAAAATGAGAGGTACGGAAGCACGGGGCGACTCGTGCTTCTTTCATTTTGTATGAAGCGATAGAACGGTCCCCAAGTTTCCGTAGATTCTCCTTTTTTACTCGTGAAGTACTAAAATTTCGTTATTATCTGATAAATAAGCAATTTTATAATACAATTAACATACAAATCTGTTAAACAATTTTGCGGTCAGCCAAAGGGGATCAAGAATTTTTTTAACGAAAAAGGAGTGCTAAAATGAACGGATCACGTATGATCTTGGCTGCCGTTGCCATCGTTGTCACCATGCTTCTGACGATGATAACGCCTCTAGCTTGGGTTGGATTATTGATCGTGGGGTTTAGCTTATACCAAACTTCTCAAAAGAGAAAAGGCAGAAGGATGTTCTTAAGGAAACCAGGCTGGTTGATTACGGTCGGAATTCTGGGAATCATCCTCGGGGGCTGTGCAGCTCCATCAGATCAAGTGGATAAAGCAGCAACCACTGAGAAGGATGATAAGGAAGTCGATCAAAAGGCAAAGGAAGATAAACAAGCGGTAGAAGAGAAGAAAGCCAAGGAAGAAGAAGATACGGCAGCAAATGAAAAAGCTGAAGCTGAGAAAGAGCAGCAGGAGCTTGCCGACACATTCGGATTAGAAGAAGTGCTGGTTTCCCGCGTGGTGGACGGCGATACAGTCGAATTGAAGGATGGAAGAAAAGTCCGCTTCATCGGCGTCAACACCCCTGAGTCCACAACGAGAACAGAAGAATACGGAAAAGAAGCCAGTAACTATACGACCGAAAAGCTGGAAGGTAAGACGGTCTGGCTCCAAAAAGATGTGTCCGAAACGGACCGTTACAATCGTTCCCTGCGTCTTATCTGGCTTGAGATTCCTAAGGATGACATGGACGAAGAAGAAATCCGGACGAAGATGTTCAATGCCGACCTGGTGTTAAACGGATATGCAGAGCCGTCGACCTACAATCCGGATGTGAAGTACAGCGACTACTTCGTGAAATTTGCCCGGGAAGCAAGGGAGAATGGAACGGGTCTCTGGGCATACGGGGAAAATGGTACGACCAAAGGGGATCTGGATGCAAAGGAAGAAAAGAAAACAACGACAACATCTAATTCCAGCTCCAGTGCCTCAACGGAAGAACCCGCAGCTGCTCAAGAACAAGAGTACTATCAAAATTGTACCGAACTGAGAAAAGTCTATCCGGATGGAGTCCCTTCCGATCATCCAGCATATGCACGGAAGCATGACCGTGATAAGGATGACTGGGCGTGTGAGAGATAAAGAGAGAGTATGTGCCGTTCCTTTTGTGAGGGAACGGCTTTTTTTTACTTGTAGAATGACTGGAACTTATCCCCATCTCAATCGTATATAAAGGAGAGAATAAAATGGGGGGCACTACTATGAAAGAGCTTTACATCAAACAGAAAGTATTCAGTCTGAGCGAAAAATTCACCGTAAAGGACCAGGATGAGAAGGACGTTTATTATGTCGAGGGAAGTTTTATGAAGGTCCCGAAGACATTCACCATTATGAATCAAGATCGGGATGAAGTAGCCCTGATCACGAAAAAGGTGTTGAGCTTTCTGCCGACATTTTTTGTCGAGGTGAATGGTGAAGAGGTTGTGACGATCAAGAAGGAATTATCCTTTCTGAAGGCCAAGTATTCCATTGATGCGGAAGGCATTGAAGTGGAAGGAAGCTGGATGGATATGAACTTTAAGGTACTGCACCAAGGCAGAGTCGTAGGCGAAGTAGGGAAGGAATGGTTCAGTTGGGGGGACAGCTACAGGGTGCAGATACTGGAGGAAGAGATGGAGACTGTGATCCTGGCGCTTGTGATTGCGATTGATTGTGTGAAGGCGGATCAGGCGAATAATACTGCAACGTTTTAAAGAAAGAAGCACGGGAACCGTCCCCGTGCTTCTTTTAACTTTCAACCTTCTTCTTCGAAAATACATATCTAGCATTAATGAAAAATAAAGTGCCAAAGAAAAACAACCCGGTAAGCACCCAGCAGGCGATCGCCCAATACTCTCCGTTTAATAGATATCCACTTATCAAATTCACACATATCATCATAGACATAACCACATACATGCCGACTATGTATTTCATTTCAGACACACCTTTCTAGATTGTTAATAGAAGCAAGGAACAAGTATGATGCTTGCTACACCATTTGCCTGTTCCCAGTATAAACCAAATTGTTGGGTCAGAGCCATGATAATTCTTTTGTTGATACTTAATCTCTTCTTTTACTGAAGATTTGGGGTCAGTCCCCCTGCACACCCTCTTGAACATGGATCGTATTTTCAGTTCGAACTAATTCCATTAAGATTTTTTATATAGGTACAATCGCTTATACAGCTAAAGGGAGTTTCTCATAGATTGGAGTAAAAGGAGTAATGATAGATGGGAAAAAAGAAAAAAGCTATGTATAGCAATGAATTAATGGATTTGATAAAAGCGCAAGGCGGAATCAATATTAATCAGGTGGTAAACGTGCATTGTAATGATTCTGCCAAAAAGAAGAAGTGTGAATGTAGCGGAGTTATTAATGCAGCTCGTTTCCAAGCAAGTATTTGTCCTGATTGCGTGAATAAAGATAGTTTTGTTACGTTTGATTTTGAAACATTTGAATTTAGTTCTAGTAGTGTAAACAGCCCAGTGTGTGTGGAAGAAAATGACGTCAAGTATTTAACGGTTGTGGGAACGGGGAGGATCACCACTCCGGGATCTTCAGATGTAGAAGGGGGGTTTACCCTTATAATGGAAGAGGCTGTGTCTTATTTTTCATTTTTAGGAATAACGCCTTCTGGTGAAGTACAACTCATTTATTTCGCTGGTTATGGAGGGAATACAACGATTACCCCATGCCCGGATTCTGACAGTTCATGTAAGAAGCATGATTCTGTGTCAGCTAAATTACCTACTCTGCAAGATTCTGTTGAACCTTCAGCTAAGGAACCTCATGCAAAAAAGATGATCATCCGCTCTGATGGCAGAGTTGAAGAAGAAGACTTAAGTCACCTTTTTCATACATCCATCTGATGCGGAAGCGCCATTCAAAAACTACATGATTTTTATAAAAAAGTATGTATGTTTAGGCGATTAAAATAGCATCAGCTCTTATACTGCTCACTTTTAAAGGCTGTCCATTAAGGACAGCCTTCAGCTTTGTCATGTCACAATGGAGTATTTGTAATAAGTATACTAGGCCACCTTGGCGGCACCGACATTCTCATTCATAGTCACCCTTACAAAAATTCTCCATTTTATCAAAAACTTTTCCGGAAAAACTAACGAACGATACAGAAGAAGACAGTGAACCATAACTCGCATTATAGCCTACCGGGATTGCTGGAATATCTGTGGATGTTGTACTTAAAACAGGTGTAAATGTTACAAGTGATAGATTGTTTACTTGCGCACTTATGGTATAGACATGCTCTTCTTTGGATGGGTTTTGATCAATAAATTGAAATGTGGTGGTTGCTGCAGGCGGTGTCCCAGTAGAAGTGGCTGCTACAGGGCGGAGAGCGATACTTTCTAGCCTTGTGACACCCGTAATAGATGTTACCGTACTTGGTATATTGGCATTGTACAAAAGTGTTCGATAATCCGTCGTTTTGTATACAGATACCCCATCACGATACACATTAAATGTGATTGGTACCTCTAGTAGAAAATATAAGGGTGTTAGGTTAGTTGTTAACAACTGATCAGTTCTTGGGATAGTAATTTGGACAGCAGGAGATCCTCCTAAATGCGCCAGCCAATTTGTTGTGGCAATTAATTCTATCCGATCATGTGAGCAGATACGTTTTAAGTCTAATGCAACATCCAATGGTGTTTCACTGGTACCACTATTTGATATCATTTTTAAATATGAAGAAGATGTTTCAATTGAATCGTAATATTTTAGCAATTCATCAGAATTCCCATGGTGGCCGATTTTTGATTGATAGTTCATCATTAACACCTCCTTTCAATTATTTTAGGATCTCTTAATTGTGTTTGTTGATTTTCATTGAAGGTACTCAGCAACACCTGGATTGGCCAACTTCAACTCGAATCAACGATGTGCAAAAAACAACGGAGTTTTACAGAATTTCATTTTAAAAAGTGAACATAACTACGTCTCCAGGATGTTTAATTATCCTCATTCTTTTCAACAATGACTTTTCCTGTAAAATGAACGGACGAAACGGCAGCAAACTTAGAATAAGGTATAGTCCAGGCAGTTCTTATCGGTATGAGTGGAACTTCTGTGGATGTTGTACTTAGAACAGGTGTAAATGTCACTAGGGAAAAACTGGGTATTTGAGCAGTTATGCTATACACATGATCACTTTTTAATGGGTTTTTATCAAGACACTGAAATGTCGTGGTTGCTGAAGGAGGTGCCCCTGTAATAGTAGGAGATAATGGTCTGAGAACGATATCCCCTATAGTTGTAAAATCCGTGATGACAATACTTGGAATATTGAATGAGAACAAAAGTGTTCTAAAATCCATTGTTTGGCGCATGAATACACCATCACGATAAACAGTAAAGACAATAGGAACTTCCAGCAAATAATGTATGTTTGTCTGGACAGTTGTCACTACCTCCTCAGTACTTAGAAATTGTTGGGCAGCGACAATAGGAGTTCCTCCTAACGCAGCTAACCAATTAATGGTTGCAATTAGTTCTATCTGATCTCCCGGGCAAATACGTTTTAAACTCAAAGGAACTTCAAGCCCTGTTTCAGTAGTACTCACCGGTATTACTTTTAAAAATGTACTTGAGGTTTCAACTGCATTGTAATACTTAAGGAGGCTTTCAGACTTCTCATACTGATCGCTTATTGAATGACTTTTCATGAATATCACCTCTTTTCTATCATTAGTTTAAGCCACACTTCCAAATGTCATTTTACCGCTATTCGTCATAACCCCTACTTCATCACCTATTTTTGAGTTTAATAGATCAGATCATCTCTCAATTCTTTTACTTCCTAGCCCAATTGAACTTTTAATCTATCTTCTAATTGTTTAACAGCTTCATGCTTCAGTTTCATAGACTTCTCTCCTGTTATCTTTCAATCGTTACTCTATAAGGTATGTCATTATGAAAGATTGGTATAGGCAAGTCTATTTATTAGGCTAAAGGAATTAAAAATCCGTGGATTCATCATTTTTCCCCATAATAGGCAAACGAAATCCCATTTTTCCCCTTTTTGCATAATGTATTAAAAGAAAGGAGGTGATTTCATGAAAACTATTAAAACAAACTATTCAGTATCCAATCGTGTTTTATTAGCAACCTTCGATAAAAACTGGGATCGCTCATTATCGGACGGCGTGGTACTTTATACAGCAAAATCAAATGATTCAGAAGTAGAACTGACTTTGCAAGGAATCGATGCTCAAACACTTATATTTCAAGAAGGTCAACGTATCCTTGTTATAGGTGGGACGTTCCATTTTCCACCTCACGAGTATTATCGTAATCCTCTGGAATGCTAGTATTTTGTAAATGTTTAAAGGGTTTATCGTTTGATAGAAAAGAATCTATCAAAAGGACTAAATGAATTTCTGTCCCTTCACTCCATCTTATAGCCCCTATCTCTTATAGAGAGTGTGCTTATATGCGGATGAGGTTCAGACAGGAGTGTATTTCTTTGTGAATTTTGAGCCCATAGTAAGTCATTGCTATGGGTTTTATTCATCTTTAAGAAATGTCATTTCACTTAAATGAAAAAATGCAGGGACTTTCCACGGTAATTGAACGTGACATTCATGCAGACCCTGATAGTAGATTCTTCTATTAATAAGTGCTTCAGGAAGTTACAAAAATTTAAAAGGAGAAAAAGTAATGAAAATAGGTAATAGTATGAAAGAGTTGCAAAAATCTATTGATGAAAACGGGATATATTTTATAAATGTAGTAGAAGAGGATCGTCCAGGAATTATAAAAGCTATAGAAAATTTCAAAGAAGAAAATGAAGGATTTGAGGGTGAAACAGGAGAACAAGTGACTGTCCCTTCCTGCGGTTCAGCACCTTGTAATCGTCTAGTTCCGTTTCGTATAAGAACGGCTACACCGTTTTCTTCATGTGGATATGAAAGTATAGAGGTTGATTTTGCCATTGATGCTTGCTGTATTCATTGTGTTCCTGAACCCTGTATTCTTGAAGGTGCAACCGTTACGAGTCCATGTCCCGGAGAGCCTCCAATTACAGGATGTGAGATTGCCGTAAATCGTGTACGTGCTGTTGGTTCCCTAAGACTTTCCCTAAGTATACACTCCACTCCAAACTGCGGTTTTGGATTAGTTACTGCAGCTAATAGAGAAACATTCTGCGTCAACAATGTTATCTGCTACACTTGTACTCCCACTCCTTGTCCTGACTTCTGCCAAATCGGTATAGGTGCTAGATCATATGCCATCGAAATAGACTCTCTTGGAAATATACAATTAACTATAGCTGGATTTTTAGTTCTTCCTACTTGTGTATAAAAGCTGAATTCGCCAAAAATAAATGGGTAGGAAAGCATGGGGACGGTTCTCATGCTTCTTTTTAATAAAGAATACGTCTAATTACTTTTTTGTTACTTAAGAAATGAGCACTATTTCCTAATTCTAGAAAAACCTTGGTTCATAATAGAATGACCACAGAAACGATGGTACGATATTCTATGAATTGGAATTTTATAGGATGTTAAAAATAAATAGATTTATATAGAAAGGACCGATCATATGCACACTGAAATCCAGATTCAGTACTCAGAGACGGAGAGGGCGCTTTCCAAGCTTCGTCAGACGATTGACGCTTGGAATACGACGTATCCAAAGCAGATTGGCGGGGCGAATGAACTGGAGGTCATCAACAAGCTGAATGAACTCAATGAACAATGCCAAAAGATGCTGGAGAGCTATCAAGAGCTTCTGATGGAAAACCAGGCGGCCACGCAACTTTCTGTAGAAGGCATGGAAGAAACCGATCGCACTCTTTCTTCTACCATGACCTTGAGCCGGTAAGGGAGGCACTCTATGAAAATACTGGATGTTGACGGCTTTCACAATGGAATGAACGAAATAGAAGAAACCCTGTCCTCTCAGAAAGATCAGGTACAACAGATGGAAAGAGCCGTTCAGGACGTGGTCAATCTGGATGATGCGTTTAAGGGGGAGGGCGGGAATGCAATCCGGGATTTCTACCGGAGTCAGCACCTTCCCATGTTGGAACAGTACCGGTTGTTTTTATCCGACTATCAATCCGTCATTCGGCAGATGAAGGAGGCTCTAGGTCACTTAGAGCCATCGCCTGACGGGTTCATGAGGCAGAGCTTTCTGGACAATGAAGTAGAAGAAGGGCTTCACCGGGCACGGCAGATAACGGTGGAACTGACGGGGGAAGCCAATGCTACCATCAGAAGTGTATCAGACATCGTATCGGTGCCAAGAATCCAGGACTGGTCGTTTTTACAGCAGGTGACCCATGCCCAGGAGGAAAAAGAACTCAGCCTCCGAAAGCTGCATGAGTTCGACCATACTCAAACGGCCTCTCTATCTTCCCTTGAAGAACAGGTCCACACGATGACGCAGCAAATCGCTCGGCTCCAAACTGTTTTTCAAAAAGGAAAGCTTGGTATAATAGAGAAGAAGGCTCATCAGGAAGACTCATCGTTTCTATTCAAACTATCCGAGTTTACATCGGTCATGGTCAAAAATAAAGTATCCGAATTTCTTGGGACCGTGGAAGGAGCCCTGTTTGCGATTGTGGATATCGTCAGCGATCTCGTTGACACGCTCATCGCCCTGTTCACCGATCCCATCGGATTCTTCAAAGGCATCATTCATACCGTCCTTCACCCCATCGACACGGCGAAGTACATATGGAAGGACCTGAAACAATCCTTTGAAGAAGAAGTCGTCAACGGAGATGTGCGAAGCCGGGCGAGATACTTTTCCTACGCGGGAACATACATCGCCGCATCCATTTTCGGAGCGAAAGGCGTAGACAAAGTCGGCAAGATGGGCAAAGCCGGCAAAATGAGCTCCAAAACGGACGTACCCTACAACGTTATGACGACGGCCAGTATCAAATCCTTCATCCACAACGGAGTCAAAAGCACCTTTGGAAAAGTGGAAGACACCGCACATCAGCTGCTTTCTTCCCGAACCGGAAAAAGGGCACTGGGATTGAACTCTTTTTCTGGACTTCTTCAAGAGCTGTTCCGGAAGACCAAACATGTCCTGAATCCAGGGAAAGTGAAATCGGTGATGGAGAAGACCTATCAAAAGGTAGTGGCCGGTCCGGTTTCGAGGGTGGCTCAGTCGGAGACTTTCTCGAGGATGGGGAAGGTGTTGTTGAATGAGGATGGGCATGTGGTGGTTTCTGGGAAGAACTTAAAACATGCACCTAGAGTTATAGAAATAGAAGTTAATTTTAAGTACAATGCAAAATATGATTCAGAAGAGTTTGTGAGACAATTAAAGGATCAGGAAAAAGGTATGAATGAATTAACGATTGACGAATATCTGAAAAATAGAGATAGGTACATTGCTGAGGGACGAGCGATAGAAGGCAATGTTGCTCAACAAACGGCTCGAGAGGAAGCATTTTCTGATAAGGTTGGAGAACTAATGGATAACGGGAAATCATTTGATGAAGCAGAAAGTGAAGCTAAAGAATGGCTGAATACTCAAGCGGCGCTTCATAATCCAGATCAAATTGCAGGTGGAAAACCGGATCAAATTGGTGGCATGGGGCATAAGGGAGTTAACTCTTCAATTGGATCTCAATGGAGATATAGAATTGATGTTATCGATGAAAAAATACGGGAAATGGCAAAAAATATGACACCAGAGCAATTGGAAAACACCTATTTAAATGTAAAATTAACACATTAAGGAGGTTTATTGTATGGAAAAAACACTAAATGACTTTAAGATAACAAGTAATGTTCCAAGCGTAGTAATAGAAAAATATAAAAATCTTGTTCCAAAAGAAATAATAGATATGTGGCAGGAATATGGATTTGGAACTTTTATGCAAGGGTACTTGAAAAGTGTTAATCCAGAAGAGTACGTTGATATTCTAAAAGAGTGTAGCCAAAGATATACGGATTCTGTCGTGCTATTTGCTACTGGAATGGGAGATTTAGTTTTATGGGCGGATGGTTATGTAAGATTGCTTAATTTTAGATATGGAGTAATTAAAACAGTTATGCCGAATTTTTTGCATTTCTTCAGTAGCTTAGAATCAGAAAAGTTTCGAGATGAGTATTTGAAGTGGAAACCATATCCCGAAGCTGTTGAAAACTTTGGAGAACTATCTTATGAAGATTGCTTCGGTTATACACCTCTTCTAGGTCTAGGTGGAGAAGAAAAAGTCGAGAACTTAAAAAAAGTCAAACTTAAAGAACATATTCTTATTATTACTGAATTTATGGGGCCAGTTCAATAATGTTTTAAATTCAGTTACTAGTTAAATTACTAAAACACTTGCTTGTATTTAGGCAGCAGGTGTTTTATTTTTTTATTCTAACAAAGGTTGCACGAGGGCGAATCTCGTGCTTCTTTTTATGTTAAATGGAGAAAACTCTAACTGTAAAATTTTTTATTTACCTAGTCCCAAAGACACATGTACTCCTCCCTCCCCCATAAAAAAATAACAAAGAAATAATCAAATTTCTTACTAAGAAGGGGTACCTATGAACGAGATCAAGATGAGAAGTTTGGTGAAGCAGCTGCACAGTGCGGATCCGGGGACGCGGTATGAGGCGCTTGGGAAGTTGTATGAGTTGAAGGGGCAGGATGATCTGAAGATCCGGGTGGAGATGTTGAAGGATATGGTGAAAGAGGCGGCTTCAACGTTTCCTGAGCGGGTGGATGTGTGGGATAATCCTTCCCTTGGGTTGGTGGAGTTTGTGTGTGATTATCCGATGCCTGAGATCATTGATGAGATGCTGTTGCGCTTTGATGGGTTTGATCCGAATGCGAAGGTGCGGGCTCTTGAGTGTCTGCTGCTGACAAAGGATGAGGGGATCTTTCAGGAAATTCATGACAAGACGGTGCAGTTGGTTACCCATGAGGAAGTCGTGCTGCCGGTTGAGGAATTGTGTGAGTTTCCCGTGCTATTGAAGGGGATTGTGGATAAGACGATTGATCAGTTGGAATCCCCTTATTATAAATATATGTACTATGACTTCATTACAGCGATCAATGAGTCGGGAGTGGAGGCAGGGTATAAGAGAGCGAGGATCCTTCCGTTGCTGCTGGCTGATTATGCGAAGCTTCGGGACGAGTACCTCAAGTACTACAAGGAATACCGGTCCAACTATGCGTATCAATCGTGGAAAGAGTCGTACTTCCGGCTGAGGTACCGCCTCAATGTACTGATCGGGTTGATGAACTTCTATTACTCCGAAGAGGCAGAAGGTTTCCTGAAGGAGGCGGTGTCGTTCAAGGATCCACGCATCAGCACGAATGCGGTCGTGGTTGCGATGAATAAGAACATCCCGGTTGAACCGGACATCCTCCAATCGCTTTCCACCCATGTCGAAAGTGCAGAAATGATGTACTGGGGGCTCGCGGAACACAATAAAGAGCATCTCTTCCCGGTCAGTCCGAAGCAGCCGGTGCTTGCCAAGGCACATCTCTTTAACCATCTGGTCCATTTGCAAGATGAAGAAGGAGAGGAGCTACATATCTTTCCGGAAAACATTCAGGTCGTCGATTCCGTGGAAACCGTGAACTCATACGGTCAGCCCCTGCGCTATTATCTGATGAGCTTCTCCCATGGGGACGAGGTACTCGCTGCCTGGGTGGGAGGACATAGCCTTGAGGAAGAAGGTGACAGTGCGGACATGTGGGAAGGCACCCATACCGACCTCAAGCAGATACAAAACAGAACCGTCGAGGAGCACAAACAGCACTTCCTGAAAAAACGGGAAGAATACGCACGTGAGAATGAAGAGACCGTCTACTACGAGAGCTCACCAAGCCTACCTAAAGGCCTGTGGTTCTTCTATGCCATCCTGATTTCCCACTGGATCAGGGTCTTCATTAATGGCATCACGGAAACCGAAGTCTACATCTCCGTCGGCTTCACTCTCCTTGGAGGGATCCTGACCCTCTATGAACTATGGAAGAAAAAGAGGAGTGCCGTCGTCATTGTGGGCAGGGAATTGAGGAAGGTCACGGGTGAGAAGAAGGAGAGCATTCCCCTTCAGGAGATTAAGAAGGTGACGTATGATAAGAAGCAGATCAGTGTTTACAATAAAGAGAATGTTCTTACGATGAAGGTTCCATTGCGCTGGGTGGAGTATGGAGAGTTTTATTATGTGATGGTGGAGCAGACAGGGCATTTGAGGGAGTTGCCTTATATTGAGGAGTAGAGGACAAGGGGAGGTCTTGTCCATTTCTTGTTTAAGTTGTCAGCATTTAGAAAAGATAAAATCTTAAAGGCTGATTTAATGCAACTTGAAGGATTATATGCAGAAGGAGTGATAATCTTTAAAGGATTTTACAAAATATTTAGAAGCTATTTAACAAAAGTTCTAAATTCTTGTGTCCTAACCCTCTCTAATCGTCTATTTTCATTTGATAAATAAATAATATCATCCTTAATAGCGATTATTATTCCCGTTAATTCATCATCGTTGTATTCATTTGAGTCTTTAGTAGAATTCCCTTCATACAATGGTTTGCTATAAATCATTACTTTTTCTTTTTTTATTGATTGATTAGGTATAAAACTACTAATGTACTTCCCTGTTATTAAAGATGAAGAAGGTATTATGATTAGAATAGTAAGTATCAGAATAGAAAAAGAGTTTAACAGAGTGTATTTATTATTCTTTTCAAAAAAGTGAACGAAATTATCAAACCCCTTTTTCTCCTCTAAACCGTCATTCGCATTTTCAGGAGAATGATTGGAGGTATTGAACCACTTTTTAGGGACTACGAATGATGCAGAATAACCTGATATTATTATTAATATTTGTGCAATTATTAAATAGTTAGTATCATCTATTCTTAATAGAGATATATTACCTAAATAAAATATACATAGAAATAAAGGGATGAGAACAAAGCGTTGTAGCACCCTGAATTTTTTATATAGGAAAGTAATTGTTATTCCAGTAAAGGGTATTAAGAATAAAAGTATCAAATAACCAAGGTCACTATTTATTTCAATTGATATATTTAAGTAGTAAAAGATCACGATTCCTAGTGCTGCCCCAGAGCTACAGGAGAGAATATTAGTCGAGGTTAGAAATGCAAAGTAAAATATGCTAGAAAATATTGCGGGTAGAAACCACATTGAAAGAGTATATAAAAGGTTCTCAAAGTTCACTTCTCCAGTGAAAAAGGTCGTTAATAAATATTGGAATACGGCGAAGAATATTAAGGAAACAAATATAAGTAAAATATTTTTCGTTTTTATAACATGTATCAAAGAATAAATAAATACAACAGAAAGAACTATATAAGTGCATATCACTATTATAGAATACTTGTTAAAAGGAACGATGACAGTAATTAGCTCCATGATTGATGTTGCTGAAGAGACATCTCCACTAAAGTAATATCCATATAGAAAAGCATACCCAATAGATAGTGTAATCAGGCTTATACCTGTAACTAATAATGCAATAGTAGAGAAGATTCTAAGAGCAAATACTATATTTTTGACCCACTCTTTTTTCCTATATTCATTTATGCTATTTAAGAATTCAAACAACAAGTTCATGTCTCCTTTTTGTAGAAATTTAACCTATTATATTCGTTTCTAATTTATTGTTAATGAATTTGTGTTTAGTACCTAGGTAAACTAATTTGTTATTGTGACGGAGGACTGACCACATCTTCAAAATGAAAGTCTGTCCATTAAAAGGGAGAGTTCGGACCAATTTCTGTTATCCCTACTCCAATCTCCCACCTATAATAATCCTTCAGCCAATACGTCAACGTTCCATCCTGCTCAATGATAACGCAGATCAGCTTTCTGCAATCCTTCAATCATTAATGGACGTAAATATCCTTTCTTCTATATAAGTAGAAAGGATTTCATGTGATTTCGTTGAGTTTCATTGGTTATCCACAGATGAAAAGTGTTAAGAGGATAAATCTGGTGACTCCCCATGACCATTTGGGAGTTTTTTTGCTTTTAGGCCGATAACGATCATCATTCCAGTAATCTCTTTCTACTATAGGCATAAATGGTTCCTCGTTTCATTGAATACTAGTAAAATACTCCTTTTATGTTACCATAATATTACATAGTAAAAACCAAGATTGGGGAAATTTCATTATACTTTTGAAAATCCAGTCAGCAACTATTTATGTAATTAACGAAAAACTTTTTAACCTTCACTACCCTAAAAGTAAGGAGGCCGCAAAATGTCAGATTCGTCCAAAATAAAATACACTGTCTACTTAATAAAAGAAGAGTATACCGAATTTGAAGATGTATTAGATGATGAAAAATATGATCAGGTTGTTGAATTAAGAGAAGGGCTTGACTTGAATGGTAAAGTATTCATTGGTCATAATGATTCAAGTGAACCTTCTTGGTACTCGGAAGTGAAGGAAGGGTTGACCGATCCACCGAGCTTAAATAATCAATCTACAAGGTTGGTTTTGCTTATTAAAAGAAGCAGACGAATCTTTGCTTTTGTTTTTGGACATGGAAAGCACATGCTCAAACCAGAATCATATGAAAGGGGATTTGGTTTTAAAGTAGTGCTTAATAACTGTGAAGTAAGTAAATTAAAAAGTATTGATTCGTCTACAATTGACACTGTTACTGTTCAATCCAGAACACAAACGAGCAAATCGTCAAATATTTATGAGTTTAACATTGATGATACTAGGGATTTATTGAAGTCTGTAACAGCTGAAGCCAGAGATTTCAATAGATATGGAAAGGTAATTGCCGGTAGAGATCCATTTCACTTTTATTATGATTTCTCATTTGCTACCCTGAAAGATTTGTGTGACAGGGTGTTGGAAGATAGTCGATCCACCAGGTATAAAGAACATTTTGAATGGATTGATTATCTATCTGAAATAAAGGACCCTTTACTAATTAACTCGTTAAATGCTGGTTTAGTTAACAAGATTAATGAATGCTATCGTAATGGTGTTGAGGATGAATCAATTCACCTTGCGCCTCCGGAAATAATAAATATGGAGGACCATTTAGTGTATTCATTCTTAGCAACTGGCAATAAAGAAGATGAGCTAAGTTTAGCTTCGTATATTGGAAATAAAAAGCCAAAAGGAGATAATGATACTCTTTAAAGAAATTGAAGAGTGATAAAGTTTTAGTATTTAATTCGTCTACTGAACAGTTAGTTGATCGGTGGCCGGTATATAACTGCTTAATTGGTGAAGTAGAACATGAGGAAAACTACTTCATATTAACTCTCGGTCAATGGTATTTAATCGATAAAGAGTATTTAAATCAAATTAATTCTTATATAGAAAACATAGAAGAAATAAACATTGATTTGATTGAGTACGATAGTTCTACTCTCAAAACTGAGAATGCCTATAACGTTGCTGCAGCTGAAAATCATGAGAGCCTTTTATGCATGGATAGAATTAATATAGTGATAGACAATGCTAGATTTGAACTTTGTGATCTTTTATCACTAGAAAAGCATTTGATCCATGTGAAACCTTGGAGTAGTTCTTCTACTTTGAGCCATTTATTTTCTCAAGGAAGGATTAGCGCTGAAACTCTAGTAAATTTTCCTGAAGAAGTACTACCTACAATCAGAACAAAGATAAAAGAGAATCAGGGAGAAAATGATGAATTTGAGAACGTATTTGTTTCTAACGCCTTCAACCCAGGGGATTACACAATTGTGTATGCTATCATATATGAAGGTGAGAAAGAAATCCATAATAGGATTCCTTTCTTTTCAAAATTAAATTTTGTACACAATGTTAAAGCACTAAAGAGAATGCAATTTAATGTCCAAAAAGCCCACATTCTCAAAACATAATTAACAGTAAGACCAGCAAATTCGGAATAAGTGGATTATAATTATAAAATATAACAGAAAATTTTCAATAGTAATTCATTTTAGTTTGTAAGGGGGAAATGTGGTCATGAACGTATTAAGTATAAGTGTAAGCAAATCAAAACAAATACTGAAAGAACAAAAACAAGAAGTAACAATAGATATAAGCAAACGAAAGTCCGGTTTTAAGTTTTCTGAAGCGCTAATGGAATCAACAGATGACTCATGTGATGCTTTTTACTTTACGGATATAACTAACTCTGATAGAAAAATAAAAATCTATGTGTTTGAAGAAATTTATAATGAAACAAAGGAATTTAATAAGGGTGACAAGGAGAACGTTGATGGAATAGGGGAGCAAGATGATAATTCTAGAAGGTATTCCTATCTAATATTAGATAATGGACCTGGAACTTTAGTGGATACAGTATTCGATTTTGGAAAAGAAAAAACCAAAAGGTTTCGTAATTTAAATGCTTTAAATTCATTAAATGGCTTATTTCATTATGGGATGTCTTCCCATTTGAACGTAGGAACAAGATTATACTTTTATTCTAGAACCAAAGAATCGGGATGGTGGATGAATTGTTTGGAAGGCAGTGATATTTCAAACAAAATTTTCACTTATCAAGCGAAACTTCATCCTGAAATAACAGTTGGAGATAAAGAACTAAATCTAGATGATCCTGAATTCAATGTAAGAACTGTCGTTCATGTTCAGGGAGTAAGGAAATCCGAGGTTGAGGCAGATGGTGTACCTGGTATAGTTAATAGTCTGCTGAAGCAGTTTGGTATTACCTATAGTGATTACTTAGAAATGGGTACTAATATATTTATCAATGACGAAAAAGTAGAGGCCATTGATCCATTTCTAAGAAAAGAATTATATGTAGAGTATGGAATAGGTTCAAAGTTAATAGACAGAATAGAAATTACCTTAAAGGATATATTAAAAATGGAAGACTCCTATGTGAAGGAAAGTATAAAGAGAAAATATAGGGCCTTCTTTGAAAGTGATGATGCTTTTTTAAGTCAAAAAATTATAATAAATATGTATCATTTAAATGCTGCTTTCTTAATAGCAAGTGTCAAAAGTAAAGTAAATAGAGATTTACCAGGTTGCATGTTACCTTCTATTGAAGATTCAGGTTTTTATATTAAAAGAAACCATCGTTATATAGGTAGGGCAGCGAAAATATTAGGTGTTGATCATCCATCTTTGAACTATTTAAGGTTTGAAATGGCTTTTTCACCTATATTTGATGACTTTCTTGGAATTCAAGTTAACAAAAATAGATACGACTTAAAACACTCATTAGCGTCACTGATAAAAGATAGAATCAACGAGAAGGTTAATACTACACTGTCAAGTTATACAAAAAACTATAGAAGTAAAGCGAAGCCAAAAAAAGAACCAAAACTTAATGCTCCGCTAGTTTCCCGTCTTAAAAGCAAGTCTGAAGAAGCGAACTATTATGAGGTTGAAATTGAGAATAATATTGCTAAAGCCCGATCTATAGGTACCCAAATTGATTTAATCCCTGTTAAGGATGCTGTTGCAGAATTGAATAAACAAAATGGTTATATATCCCAATTTATTACTAATATAGTTGATGGAAATAAATTAAGTGGTGCCGAAACCAAAAGTGCTGAAAAATTAATTAGTAATATTGAGAATGTAGTAAAAGATGCTTCGCAGAAACTGGCACAACTTAAAAGTATTATTAGCTCAAAGACAAAACTATTAATTGAACCATCAAATGAATTAGTTAATCGTGTGAATAATGCTAAAAGTAAAAATAGAAGATTAATTAAGTCGAATTTTTTAACTCAGGAAAAACCATTCACTGGTACCTTACTTGAGCCTTTAAATGAAGTACAAACATATGGCGTTTTATACATGTTTTTAAATCTTTTCCCAGATAAATTTGACTTTATTTTATTAGATTATAACGAATCTAAAGGAATAGATTGTGTCGCTAAGATTAAAAAGGGTTCATTGTATAATGCACTTAATATGAAGGTCCGCTTTGAGAGCAAATGGAATAGTGAATGGACTGAGTTTTCAAATAATAATGAAGGTGCTTATTCCTATGTGGAATTAAAGTATAAACTAGGTGAGAAAGATAATTTAGGACACTCGATGGTGCTTGTTTCACATTTAATATGTTGGGATTTTGAAGAAGAAGGATATACTAACTTCGATGCAGATGATGGTAGATATACTTTAACAGAAGATAAAGACTATCTTGTACATCATGATGGAATCAAGAAGATTAAGGTAATATGTTTAAGAGAAAAGGTTGAAGAGCTTTTACTTGAGGACTTTTACAACTCTAGTGATGATTTAAGAGATTATATTTCTATGACTGAGAAGCAACAATTGTTTTAATTCTGTAGCACATTCTTAACAGCTAATATTGCCTCTTAAAGCAACCTAACAGTGAAATTACTTGAGGTTTGTTAGATATCAATGGTAAGATACAAAACAATAAAGAAAGCTATGGCTTACTTCCTATGTAAGTCATAGCTTTCTCTCTTAGCTAGCTTAATAACTTCCTTCACATCCGAACCCCTATATATATAAGTTCTTCTATTATGATCTGTAAAATATATCTCCCCATAATCATGTCCAAGGGTAAAGCCGATAATCAAAAAATTATATGTGTGCTTCCCTTTTAATAGAATCAATTCTTGTTTCTTAATGGTAAGCCCCCCGATTAACTACCAAGTCATTCTTCTTCTGACTTATTCTTTTTTTTCTAATCTATCAATTTCCTGAAAAATCCGGTCAATACTAATTCCTGTATTATTATGTATTCTACTTAGTGTTAGTGAGGTTGGAATACTTTCTCCTCTCTCGATCCTTCCGTAGCCTTCTTCAGACATTTTAGTGATCCAGGCAAACTCAGCCTGGGTCATATCCATTTCAACCCTTCTTCTCTTCAGTAGCTTACCCAGTAATTCCGCAAAAGGCTTATTATCTTCTTTTACCAAAGGATTCTCCCCTTTTTAGAACCATTATCAAATTGGGGAAAATCATGCACCACGAACAGTAAGTAGGATTATTACAAATTATGTAAAATAAATTAAATTTATTTTTCCACTGGTTATTTCAAAGGGATTACTACATTCAGGTGGCTAATAGGAATTGAGAATTGGTAAAAAACCCATCTTTGCTCTATGGACTCCATTTAAATGTTAAAATATAGATAATATAATCTATAGGAGGTCACCAGCATGCCGACCTACAACAAGTTAATACGGGATAAAATCCCACAGATCATTGAAAGTAAAGGTAAGGGGTTTTCAACAAGGATCCTCAACGATGAAGACTACATAAAGTATTTAAAAGTAAAGGCTTATGAGGAACTAGACGAGTTCTGTGCGGCTGAAACAGATGGAGAAGCAGTGGAAGAGCTTGCTGATTTGTTGGAGGTTATCAGGTCTTTGGCGAAGCAGCATGAATCTTCTATCGAAGAAGTGGAAGCAATTCGGGTAGAGAAGGCTGGGAAGCGTGGGGGATTTGAGAAAAAGATATTTCTGAATGGGGTAGAGGATTGATTCAATTAAATTTGTAACTCATCTAATTTATATGAATAAATAAATCTCTAAGCAAGGTGGAAGCCAACTAACAAAACAGCTTTGAAGGAAGCGAGGGGACGGTTCTCTTAATTCGGAGCCAGTAGAACCGTCCCACTTACTTCTAATTAATTGTAACGGTGTAGAATGGGATATTTCGTCTCAAATTAAGAACAATGATTTGAGCTGATGCTTCCTCTCTTGGCTATTTTAATAACTTCCTTCACATCGGAACCTCTATAAACAGAAGTTTGCCTATTGTGATTGGTAAAGTAAATTTCCCCGTATTCCTCTGCACGGGTAAATCCGATAATCATAAAATTGTACTTTTGCTTATTTTTGAATAAGATTAGTTCTTGTTTTTTAATGATAATCCCCCCGATAAATACTTTACAGCATACCTTTAATTTGTTCATAAATATAATCTTTACTTAACCACCAAGCTTGTTTTGTCATATAATCATCTGTGAAATTTTCTTTTTCATTTTCTGGTCGATTTATCCATTTAGCTGGACTGGGTAATTTCCTGGCATTATTCATTAATTTCTTTTTAGGAATACCGTTGTCTACCACGTTTTTATAGTATTGTGATTTGTATTGTGCAACTTTGGCATCTGGACGAAGATGTAAGATAGCTTCGAGAGAGGGTTTAATGAAGTTATTTTTCACTTTGATTTCATCCTTATCATTTTTGGAAAAAGTTAATTCAACACCATTTTTCATTTTGTTTACTTCTGTTTCCCAAATATTCCGTACTGTCCCATCTAAATCAGAAATTGGCATATTCCAAAAGGTAGCGCCTTTGAAAATAATTTTCTCACGGTTAGCTTCGTAAGACTTTCCATCCTTTTTCTTTTTATTGAGATCATTAAAGACAAGGAGTAGAAATTTTTTTCTTTCTAAGAAATCATTTACTGAGGATTCCTCCCATGATTCGTTAACTAGATTGATAAATGAAGGGATTCCCATAAATTTAAAATGCTCTTTTGGTTGACCATTCCTTAAAGCAACCGTTTTTAAGCTAATATCTGCTTTTTCAATTTCTTCTGATGTAACTTCATCTGTAGTGGTTGGCAAATTTAGAATACCACGAATTATCATATTGTTAATGTTTTTTTGTGGTTGGCTTTTTCCTATTCTGATTCCAAGTTTTTGTATTAATTCATTTTGGTTCATACCGTAATAAGGTTTGAACCTAGATAAAATTATTTCCTCCAGAGTTTTACTTTTTAGTTCACTAACATCTTTCACAATGCTTACAATTGCATCGGTGTGGTCTTTACCAATAATATGATTATTAATAAGTTCATTAATGAATTTTGCTTTAAATGAATAGGCTCTAGGCTTCGCAGGGACAGTTGTATTCTTTTGTTTTGTAAAAACAGCACTTGTTGTTGATTTTGTACAAGCTCCTAGATAATTTGTAATCCCTTCAGATATTTGATGAGCTTTACTGGAGTTTATGAGTTCGGATATTTTATTCCAGTCTTGCTTGATGATTTCTAAATCTTTTTCAGGGATTTTTATTACCGTGTCTTTAGGCAAATCAAATTCTTTTAACTCTGTCATTGTAAGAAGGTTAGCGTATGAAACTCGAAATTTTGTCTTATCCTCTATCATCTCTCCACTAGAAATCTTTTTCTTATCTGCTACATCACGTCTATAATATTGAATTAATTCGATTAGCTTATTCTTATGCCAGAATGAACTTTGTTCAAACGATTTACCAAATTCATTTTGGTAATTAATCTTATTTAAGACTAGTCTTTCCCCAGCAATGATTTTTGTGATTTTTTTCTTGTTAATTTTTTTTGTTTGTATATCAATTGGAGTGACCTTTAATTCTACTCCAGCTTCTGGAAAGTCTGGATCTGCATTATTATCCGCTGGGTGATCAAACCAGATTTGTTCTATTACATTACCTGGATAAGATTTATTATTAATATTCAAAGTTCTTTTAACATCAATTTCTCCCAGGGTCTTTCCGATTGCTTCCAATGCTCGTTTGTGTACTTTCTCTTTGGAATTATAAACACTACTCAAACTAATCTACCCCTCTTACAATATTATCAATAATTGTTTATATATAGTATATCAATGGCTGTAATAACGTGGTAGCTAAGTTTTGATAATCTTTCTATAAGAATTAGTATTTGATTTTATATAATATTGACAAATATCCATTCATCATAAGTATTTAAGTATGTAACCAATTCCGACTTCGTTCGCATGCTTTATTTTTCCGAAGATATACTGCAAAAGTATTTTAAAACGGGGCCTGCCCCCCATTCAGCTTAACTGCATATTCTTACAGGATAGTCGGTATCTACTTATTTGATGGAGTAGGGTTCCTCTTTTTGATATGGAGTTCTTTTAGTTTTAAGGCGCTTTGCTTCACTCTTTATAATAAGGAGAAATGAAATGATTAACCCGATTACCATCAATGTCAATGTTTATGAAAGAAACCCACATGGCCGTAAAAAATGTATGGAGTATTATGGTGTCGAGTGCCAAATTTGTGAGCTTAACTTGGAGGATATGTATGGGGAGGTCGGAAGGGACTTCATTCATGTCCACCACATAGTACCGCTTCATGAAATCCAAAAAGACTACAAAGTGGATCCAATCAAAGACCTCATCCCAGTATGTCCTAACTGTCATGCCATGCTTGATAGGAAAGAAAATGGTTTATACTTTGACAGTACAACTTACCCCGCTTAATCTTGCTAAAGCCTTCTTCTGACATATGACATATGAGTTTTTTCTGCTTTTTTCAAAGAGTCCTCCCATTTTTTCAATCATTAAAATAATATTAAATAGGGTAGAGTTACATGAAAAAACCCGAAAAGGGAAGACGATTTATATTATTACATCAGTCATTTCACGTTGAAATGACTTTTACGTTTTGCTGCACCAAAAGGAGCAGATATCAAAATACTCACGAGTGATTAGTATGATATCAATTAGCCCGAAGCCGTGATTAGTTTATCTATTGAAACGAATCATACCTTTCGTTAGTAAGAACAATTCAAATTGATATTTGCTTTCTTCATATACTACTCATCGATTCCTTCTAATTCTGGAAACAAAATATGGTCAATATGTTCTGAAGATGCAATATATGAGATTAAATTGAACATCCTGTTAGCAATTGAATCATATGTCCCCTCATGAATAGAAAGAGGATTTTGATGCCCTTGGTCCCACACCTCATCAGTACCTGAGTATAATAACTTCAATTCTACTATAGGAACTTTTCTTAATACACCCAAAATATAATCAATGATTTCTTCATAGAAAAATCCTAGGTGATAGTCGTAACCCTCTTGTATAATTACACAAAATTCATCCCAATAACTTTGAATCTTATAATCTTCAAAATTGGCTATACCGCAGGGGATGGCCATTATGTGTTCTAATATTTGATGAATATAAATGTCATAGATTTCATCAGATTGTAATGATAGGAGGATAAGAACTTTTTTATTTGCCAGTTCAATAATTCTTCTTGAAATTTCTTGTAAAAGAGACTCCTCTTTTGCATATACATCTTTCCTACTTATTCCCATTGAAAGTAAAGTCAGTTCTTTTATTGGCGTTCTTTCGAGAAGACAATAAGCCATTCTAAAAAGGTGATTTTGAAAAAGTTCATAAGAGTTTTCTTCATACATAAGGATAAAAGTGAGTTCTGCAAAAACATTTTCAAAAGAGATACCGTAGGAGTGGTAATGGAGACCATATTTCATTTTCATTTTTTCTGATAAAAGTTCATCACATAATAACTCTAGTTTTTCTTCCATAAAATTATTTAAGAATTCATTTACTTTATTTACCATTAATATATTCACCACGTTTGTAGGGATTTAATTCTTCAAATCACAAAAAAACCATTTAAAACTAATAATAACAGTTTACCAAATATTACATATATATGGTGTGTAATATTTAAAAGGGGAATTGAGTATGCAAAGTAACTATATCAAACCCTATTAATTAAGATTTATATACTGGATATCAGAAATATTTACTATAATCTGCACTATATTGATTAACATTTTTTCTGTTATAATATATTTTTGTGGTAAGTTAATGAATTCCAATGAATTTTAATATTCTTCAACAAAATAGTTGATCTTTTGGACAACTTTTAATATAATATGAATAAGTAAAAAACCGAAAGGATGTTCGGTCATGATAAATGTAATAGAATTATTTGCCGGAGTCGGCGGCTTCCGAATAGGTCTTGAGGCTGCAGGCGGTTTTGATGTTGTGTGGGGTAACCAATGGGAGCCTTCCAAGAAGGCGCAACATGCATTCGATTGTTATGCACGTAGATTTGAAGGTCAAGGTGAACATTCCAATGAAGATATCAGCAAGGTGGATGGAGAGACTTTCAAGAACGAGGATATCGATATGATTGTGGGTGGATTCCCTTGCCAGGATTATTCAGTGGCGAGGAGTTTAAATGGGGAAAAGGGGCTGCAAGGTAAGAAAGGGGTCCTCTTCTGGGAAATTACCCGCCTGATGAGGGAGACTAGCCCAAAATATGTTTTGCTTGAAAATGTGGATAGATTGCTGAAGTCACCTTCCAAACAACGGGGAAGGGACTTCTCAATCATGTTGGCGAGCTTCAGGGACTTGGGATATTCAGTGGAGTGGAGAGTCATCAATGCGGCTGAATATGGACAAGCCCAGAGAAGGAGGAGGGTCTTCATTTTTGCCACTAAGAATGAAACCCCTTATGTCGATAATAGAAGAGGGTTCGATGAAACTCAGATGATACACGGGGAAGGCTTCTTTGCGAAGGCATTCCCTGTGAAGGAAGGTATTTCTGAAAAGAAAAAGCCTCAATCTTTTATCATGAAGAAGGACCTTGTTGAAATCTCAGATGAATTTTCGATGAGTTACTATAATGCCGGCATCATGAGAGACGATCTGGTTTATACGGAAGAAGTCACACCTTTAGAGGATTCACCGACTCCATTGAAGGATATCCTTCAATCTGACGTTGACGAAAAATATTATTTGTCGGAAGCGGCCATTGAAAAGTTCACGTATTTAAAAGGTCCCAAAAGGATTGAAAGGACGTCAGCCACAGGCCATAAATACACATTCTCCGAAGGTGGCATGGCTTTCCCTGAGGCGTTAGACAAGCCAGGAAGGACGATGTTGACAAGCGAAGGCACTGTCAACCGGAGCACTCATGTAGTGGAAGATCCACAGACGAAAAGACTTCGTATCCTGACACCGGTCGAATGTGAGCGCCTTAATGGATTCCCGGATGATTGGACGGAGGGGATGACCGACCGGATGAGATACTTCTGTATGGGGAATGCCTTGGTCGTCGGTTTGATAGAGCGCATGGGTAAACGGGTATCGCAAATCGAGCAAGAAAATATAGATGGGAATCAAGTTGAACTTGACTTGGTATTTTCGGAAACCGATGGACAATGAGCAAAAGAACTCTTCTGATTTGATTAGGAGAGTTCTTTATTTATATTCCATTTTTGCTTCATCAATGAAGTCACTAATCTTTTGAATTGCGGTTTCGAATTCCCCTCGTATTTCATGTTCCCAAAGGCGCAAAATATTCCATTTCTTTTCCTCGTAGTATTCAGTCACTTCCTTGTCTCGTTCTTGGTTCCTGGTAAGCTTTTCAGTCCAGAACTCGACGTTGGATTTAGGTATCTTGCCATGAATCGGGCATAGATGCCAAAAGCAGGAGTCAATAAAGACCACTATTTTATACTTTTTTATGGCGATATCGGGCGTTCCTTTTAATGACCTAACATTTCTACGAATCCTGTAACCCCGGCTCCACAATTCCTCGGTCACCATGTTTTCCAATTTCGAGACAGCTTTGATGGACCCCATGATTCTACTTCTGTCCTCGGTTGTTTTAGGGTTCTTCATTTTAACGAACTCCTTTTTATGGTATATGTTTATACTACCTAGCTTTTGGGAGAGATAAACATCGCTCAATAGGGTTCCTACATATAAATATTTTGGGCTTAAAAGAAAAAGCCACAAGAAGGAACTTGCGGCTTACAATTTATCTTTTATCTAATCTTTTTTGTATATACTCTTTATCCAGCCAATAGCCTTGTTTAGTAATCCATTTTCCTTCAGGAAGCATTACTTTATCATCACCGTCTTGGGCTTTTAATCTTACATGACAAATTCTATTGAACTTGGAACCAGCAAGATTAAATCGGAATATCAATAAAAGATACTTTTGCTCTGAGAACATATTGAAAAGTTCGCTTTCTACGAACTGTTTTTTTAACTAATCAGGCTATGGTGGTGACAAAACTTAAAAAGTATTAATACCCATTTCCATGCTTAGTAAAATCAAGGTGTAAGATGGTGGCATAACTTAGTGACATAATTATCGGAGGAAAATGCAGTGAAATATGGTTATGCACTGGTTAGGATAGGAGCTAAAAAAATAACTACTAAAACTAAACTTTCAATATAGTTTCTACTTTTGACCCTATCAATTCCGTCTCCGAAATCAAATGAGGAGACTGAGAACAGGAATGCTACATTTAACGATTACTTAAACTCCAAACCAAGTTAATTGCTAAGCGATATTTACCCTTTTAGATTCAGTTACCTCCATGAAACCTCTCCCTGTAAAAATTAATAATATGAAAATTTTATCAATTAATAAATTGTTAGAAAACAGCGATATAGTTGGAAGGGGAATTTGGGCATAAACATATAATTTAAGGAAAAAAGTCCCATTGAAATTCACTCTTATGTTAAATTTATATTAGATCCCTGTTGAATGGGAAAAATCTGAAAGAGTGATGTTAAAAGTGGAAATCAGAAACTATTTTGAATTAAAGAAGTATGTTGAAAATCTATATGCAATGAAAGACAAAACTTCCTTAAGAAAATGTGCATTTAAAAATAGAAAAGGGGAAATTTTTGTTCTTACAGATACTCCTGCTGAATTACCTATTGTATATGGGAAAGGAACGATAAATGAGCATTGCATTGAACTTAGAGTACCCGGACGGTTAACATACAAACATCGACTAACAAGAGATATTACAGACGATATTCAGAGGTTTGATATTAGAATAAGATTAAAAAGAAGCAGTTCTAATAACTACAGTACCCCAAAGCATGAGGAAATCGTTGAGGATTTATATAATAAGGTTGCATCTATTTATGATAGCAAAAGAAGAGGAGCCTATGAATTCTTGGCAATAATATTACAGAATCTTTACTTTGATTTTCCACCGTTAAAAAGACTGAATTTTAATGAAGAAGAGCTATATATAAGTACATACAGTGGGTATGGATTGCCTGAAATAGTGTCATTTATAAAATGGTGTACACTGCAAGAAGACCTTAACTACCCTCCAAGTAATAATTATGGAAAAGATGATTGGGGAAAAGATTTATTGTTTGCTAGGTATTTTGAAGCGCTATATGCTGGTTTATATCAAAATCAAGAGTTGCTAAAAGAAGTAGTTAATAGAACAAATAACCATAATAGTGTAAAACCAAACTTATGGGACAAAAAGATATACCAAGGTACTCTTGCTACTAGATTCAACTTGGAGAATGTATAAGCTTCGATAGTTTCCATTTTAAATAAATCGGTGACAAAACTTAATAGCCACCTTCAACTAAACTCCAAAGTTGCAAAAACATGTAGAAATAAAGATATGATGGACTTAATTTCAAAGGTTTAAAAGGATAGGAGTAGGATTAAATGTCTGAAAAACAAGAATTACAAGTTGACTTACATAAAGCTTTAATAGACGCCGCCAAAAGTGCTAAAAGTATTGGATACAATCCAACTATATTCAATCAAATGTTATCAACTGAAGGTGGGTACATAACTGCAAAAAAACTAATCAATAAAACATCAACTGGTTTTGAGAAGCTATGGGAACTTAATAGGTTAGATTTGTCAACTGAAGCGATAATATTACAAAAAAAATTTATACCTTTGTTTAGTAAAGAAGAGCTTGAGATTGCTAAAAGTAGACTAAGCAAATTTGGCTATAAAGTAGACGACTTTAATATTGATATACCAGAATTGAATCCAAGTGGTCGAGCTAGAGAATTTAATAACTATGAGGACTACTTAAAGGGTGAAATAATTTTTGAACATCTTGTCAATGGTTTAACACATAGAGAACTTGATGAAACTGTTCTTGGATTAGATAAAAAAAAGAGCAAGGGTTATCAATCAATGGGCATCCTCCATTTTCTAGGGATAAAGTCAGAGTATAAGGGCATCTTTGAAGGTAAAGAATTAAAACAAGTAATAGACGTATTAACAGAACAGGGGAAAGCCTTTGAAGACACAGTCCGTTTACTGACACTTTTAGACGACAGTGAGTTAATAAATACTATTAATTCTGATCTTGAAGCTGAAGAGGTAGAAGAAGGGCGCGGAATAGAAGGTAATGTAAAGTATTACTATGGAAAACGTTATGAAAGAGATTCTAAGAATAGAAGGTTAGCTATTAAAAAGCATGGAACAATATGCCATGCTTGCGAATTTGATTTTGAAGAAGTTTACGGTGAGCGTGGTAGAGACTTCATTGAAATTCACCATATTAAACCTTTAAGTACATTAGAGGAATCAGTTGAGATAAATCCCGAAACGGATTTAGTTCCATTATGTTCTAACTGTCATCGAATGGTTCATAGAAGAAAAGACGAAGTATTAAGTATTGATGAATTAAAAGAAATCATAGTTAAGTATAGACAAAGAAATTCATCTTTTATGTTGAGGATATAGAATCTGGTCAGAGTTATATGCAAATAGTAAATCCTTGCGTAGGTTGAATGCATTTCTAAGACTAGTGCAATGAAGAATCAAATAAGAAATATAAGGCATGTAAAGGGACTCCAAATGAGTCTCTTTATATTATGTAATAGATATGGGGGGTAATACTACATTATCACTTGGGTCATTGGGCGGGATAACCCATAGTTGATTCATCCACACACCATGTGAAATTTAATTCCTGTAGTAGTGTCAGCGAGGGAAAAACTTATGTTTATGTAATGTATCTAAGATATGTATGATAAGGTACAAAAGTACATTAAGAAAGAAGGTTATGGGATGGATGATATTAATGTTTTTACACTAATTATTTCGACATGTGGAGTAATTATAACTGCTATTCTAACTCACTTCTTTAATTTGAAAAAAGAGAATTCACTAAGGTGATAAGGTTTTGGTTCCTTTACTTTCTCTACTAATTTTATGAAGATAGAATACTATAACTCCCCAAAAAACATTCGGACCCCACCCGAATGTTTTTTTTATAAAAAATTTATCCATAGGGTGTCCCTTTCACTCCCATCTCCCTATATAAAGGGTGAAATCAAAATGAATGAGGAGTGATTGTAATGAATGGATGGAGAAAGTTGGAGACAGGTATGTTGGATAAGGAGACGTTTCATCACCCTGAGGATCTTCGGTTGTATGTGTTGATTCTGTTGAATGCGACGTATCAAGGCGGGGTTCAGGTTGGCGGTGTGATGCTTGGGGAGAGGCAGTATGTGCGTTCGCTCCGGAAGCTGCGGGAGGATCTGTGGTTCTACAATGGGAAGAAGATTGATGAGTATTCGCATTCGCGGATTCAGCGTTCGATTAAGCGGTTGGAGAGGGATGGATGGCTGAAGGCGGAGAAGTATGAGCATGGGTATGTGTTTACGCTAAGGCCGACGAAGGATTTCGCCTGTGGGGAGTATTTGAGTTGGATGGGGATGTCTAAGAAGGAAGAGGGACGTGAGGAATCCGGTGGTGACCAGCCTGATGATGGGGCTGGTTCCGGAGGGTCTTCGTGCGGCGAAAAGGATGTGAATGGGGTACGGAGAGAACCTGCAAACAGACTTAAGAACTTAGAGAAAGAAGAGAAGGAGAACACCACCAACCTTAACGGCACTAAGGAAGAAGAGAGGCTGCAGGCGCTGATCGGGCATTTCATTGGCAGGAGGGAGAGAGGATTGATCTTGACGCCGATGGATTATGTGGCGATGGAGCGGATCAGCTTGAGCGAGTTGTCGACGGAGGAGCTGATTGTGTTCATGGATGAGGAGTTTGACAGACAGCAGAGCATTAATCCGAAGCTGACGATCAACAGTCCGAAGTATTTGGAGAAGGCCCTTGAGGGGTACATTTCTCCTCGGGAATCCATGGAGCACATCGATGACCTCATGGAAGGACTTGAGGAGATTGTGACGGAGGCATGACGTTCGGGGAATTCATTGTGGATGACTATTTTATCAAGAATGAACTTAAGTAATTCGAGGGCAATTCTTAATTGATCTCATACTATGTTTTCTGCATATTTCATCGTCTTGTTAGTTTACTATTCAACTAGGTCACCTCATTTTTTCTGAAAATTAAAATAATAACTCTAGTTATATCTTAATGAAAAGGAAGATTTTTGTATTATAATGACAATTGCCGATATTATCTTAATATTGTATATTTTGGATTTCGGTTAGTCACTACTAAATAGGAGGTATTACGTATGAGCGAAAATGGTAATGGTTGGCACAATGCTGACACAGAAACAGGTTGGGAAAGCCCGTTAAGAGCAGCTGATACAGAAACAGGTTGGGAAAGCCCGTTAAGAGCAGCTGATACAGAAACAGGTTGGGAAAGCCCGTTAAGAGCAGCTGATACAGAAACAGGTTGGGAAAGCCCGTTAAGAGCAGCTGATACAGAAACAGGTTGGGAAAGCCCGTTAAGAGCAGCTGATACAGAAACAGGTTGGGAAAGCCCGTTAAGAGCAGCTGATACAGAAACAGGTTGGGAAAGCCCGTTAAGAGCAGCTGATACAGAAACAGGTTGGGAAAGCCCGTTAAGAGCAGCTGATACAGAAACAGGTTGGGAAAGCCCGTTAAGAGCAGCTGATACAGAAACAGGCTGGGAGAGCCCGTTAAGAGCAGCTGATACAGAAACAGGCTGGGAGAGCCCGTTAAGAGCAGCCGACACAGAAACAGGTTGGGAGAGCCCGTTAAGAGCAGCCGACACAGAAACAGGCTGGGAGAGCCCGTTAAGAGCAGCTGATACAGAAACAGGCTGGGAGAGCCCGTTAAAAGCAGCCGACACAGAAACAGGTTGGGAGAGCCCGTTAAGAGCAGCCGACACAGAAACAGGTTGGGAGAGCCCGTTAAGAGCAGCTGATACAGAAACAGGCTGGGAAAGCCCAATTCTTAAAGCAATGTAAAAATATATACAGGGACGTTAGGCGGTGTTACCCCTAACGTTCTCTTTTGTGGGAGAGAGGAATTTTTGAATTTAAAAAAAAATGAAAAAACAAAGACAACGTTTAAACACTTTGATTTCTTTATGACAAGAACATCTAAGATACCCTTCAGACTATATGAAGAAATTAATAGTGAGCTTAATGATGACCCTGAGTCCAACTTCCAAAAGATATTTTTATATCTAGATCAATATAAAATGAAAGAATTTTTTTTGGAAGCATTAGAAGTATCAAGTAGTTCTCTTTCAACTTTTGTAAATCATTTTAATAAAAAGAGTATAAAACAGAAGACGCAGATAGTGGAGAGCCTAATGAACTATTTGAATAGAATGTCTTCAAGATCTACACCTTTTGGTTTAATGTCAAGTGTAGGATTCGGTGAATTTGGTAATGAAGTCTCTTATACACACATGTCTTCATATAACAAAGAAATAGATGTTGATAGTCAATGGTTGCAATTATTTAATAAAGAATTGGTTTATAATCATGAAATACTCGAAAAACTTAAGGTTAAAGTTAATCCATCCCTATTTATAAAAGAAGGAAAAGTATATGTTCTAGCTCCAAACAAGGAAATGAACGGGAAATTTAGTGAAAATTATATAAAGCAGGATAAACTCGTTATGTTCCTATATGAAAAGTTTAAGGAGTTAACATTGCTGAGTGAAGTAATCAAAATAGTTAATGATGAATTTGAATCAATTCATAAAGAGCAAGTGGAAGTTTTTATCTTGAAACTATATAAATGGAGTTTTTTTATTTCTGAAGTGGATTCCTATTACTTTTCAATGCGTCAATCCAACTATACGGAACATGAGAAAAGTTTAATCACTGAATCCAAACAGTTTAATGAGTTAAAAGAAATCCATAAACTCCTAGATGAATATGAAGCCATGAAGTTAGGATCAGGAAGACATGCTTTGAAACATATAGGGGGACGGTTAAAGGAGAAATATCCAATAAACTTGCCTTTTGCAGTAAATTTATATGAACAACAAAAAACAGGTAACTTACCTCCAGAAGTCGGTGCTGAGATTGAAGAAGTAGCGGAAGTTCTTTATCAATTATCAAGGAAAGATGAGTCATTTAACCAAATAGAAAGTTATAGAGAACTATTTATAAAAGAATATGGCGTTAGAAGGGAAATCCCATTAAAAGAACTATTGGATGAAGATTTAGGTATAGGTTCCCCATACAAAGTAAGACAGAAGCTATTTGCGAATACTGATAAGAAGGAAGCAATATTATTTAATGAATTAAAGCACCTTACATCTAATAAACAAGCAGAATTAATACTGACCGATGATCTGATACATAAGCTTACATATAATAAAGAAAATAAGAATAAACCTAATTCATTAGAGCTTTATTTTGAATATATTAAGGAAACGATTCTTCCTGGTAAGGATAAATCCTATTCCATTATTCTTGGTCCAAATGTTGGTAGTAGAGGAGCTGGCAAAACATTTTCTAGGTTTAATTCTTTCTATCATCGTCTTAATGAAAAATTTGATGAAAGGATCTTTTCGGAGTTAAGGAGGAGGACAGATGAAGAAATAATATATGCAGAAATAGATTATATTCCTATAAATTCCAAGTCCATAAATGTTCTGCCTAAAACCTCTCCATTCCATTACTACATCGCAATTAATTCATGTAGATCGAATGACTTCCACATTATTGATTTAGATGATTTGTTAGTGGGAGTTGAAAAAAACTCTTTTTATTTAAAGTCAAAGAAATTAAATAAGCAGGTCATACCTGTGAAAAATCATATGCTAAGTCACAAGTCATTCCCGGATATTGCTAGATTCCTTTGTGATTTAGAGTATGAGAACCAAAATAATTGGACTCCTTTTAATTGGGGAAGGCTAGAAAGTTTGAATTCCTTACCAAGAGTTAGGTACAAAAATACTATTTTATACTCTGCCAGGTGGCTTTTTAACCTTTCATTAATAAATCTAGACAGATTAGATTCTTTTGAATCATTCATCAAGAAGTTCAAGGAATGGAAGGAATTAAACAAGGTACCGACTTATATTCATTTAGGTACTACTTCAAACAGACTAGTTTTCAATTTGGATAATTTGAGGGATTTGCAGAAAATTCATGTTGAGGCTAAGAGGCTGAAAGAGAATGCATCCTTGGTTATGGTGGAATCAAATGAGAACTTCAAAGGAAATAACAGTGATGGATATTCACAAGAAATTGTTTTGCCTTTAATGTCTAATGATCGTTATAAGAGCAGTGTCAGCCAGCAGAATTTGATGATGGTGCCAGATGAAAAAGTACATTATTTTCCTGGAGAGATATGGACTTCTCTAAGAATATATATGTCTGGTACCATTCAAGATGATTTTATTAAAGGAAGATTAAAATCATGGATACAAGAGCTATATAGTAAAGGGGTTATTGATACCTGGTATTTTCTGAAGTATTCAGATCCTCGGAAACATATTAGGCTAAGAATAAAAACAGTATCAGAAGAAGCCACTGAACAAATTATATTCTATTTATTACAAAAGTTGCGGCTTCTAAATAAATCCTTTGTAAATAATATCGTAATTGATACGTATGAGCCAGAAACACAAAAGTATGGTGGAAGATATTTATTGAACTATGCTGAAAAATGGTTCAAAGCAGATAGTGAATCAATCATGTATTGGCTGGATTCTAGGCTAGAGAGTGGATCTATATGGAGCAAAATCGATATAGCGGTGATGAGTATTTATGACATTATAAATACGTTTCATTTACCACACAATGTAGTGGTGTCGTGGATTGACTCAATTGTTCCATATCAAAGTAATTTAGAGGAATTTAGAGATAGAAAGACCGTTTATATGAAGAGCTTTATTTGCTCACGAAGCGAAATAGAAATGAACCTTGATGTACTTCCTGCCTTTATTGGGGTTGGCCTAGAAAGTCGGCGACATGCACTTTGTAGTTACATAAAGGAAATTTCATCAACCAATAGTCGAAACGAAATACTAGTGGATCCTTATCAAATTATGGGGGAATTAATCCACATGAATTTAAATAGGTTATTTGGACCTGATCAGAAAAAAGAGGTTAGGGTTCTTGGAGTCGTAAGACACTTAATGAAGAATCTAGAAAATAAAAGGAAGTTTAATTATGAAATTTAAAGAACTGCATCCTAATATTAAATTTAGGATGATCGATGCTTTTATGAGTTCCGCTGTTTATAATATGATGCTCCCTTTTTTGGCTATCTATTTCGCTGGGGAGTTTGGTATAGCGAATGCCGGAATCTTACTTTCAATCTACTTTGCATCTGGGATAATTTCAAGTCTTCTAGGTGGCCATATATCTGATGAATATGGTAGAAGGAAAACTCTTATTATTTGTGGTTCTATAAGATTAGTAAGTTTAGGGATCATTGTTCTTTCTAATTCTACTCTCTTTCACTCAGCTGAAATAAGCTTTGTTATGTTTGTTATTATTAATGCGACTGCAGGTATTTCGGTCCCTACAAATCAAGCGATGCTATTGGATGTAAGCACATTAGAAGAAAGGAAAGAAATCTTTAGTATTGAATACTGGACTTTAAATACGGCCCTATTTTTAGGTTCGGTTATAGGTGGTTACTTCTTTGAAGACTATAAATTTTATGTTTTCTTGCTGTGCTTTTTTATATCGTCCGTTTCTTTATTTATAGTAGTGTATTTTATAAAAGAAAGCATACCGAAAACGTCCATGACAATGGATGGAGTAAGTAAATCCAAATCTCCTTTATCCAAGCTTGCTCAAAATTTATCCATCGTAAAGCGGAATAAGGCATTCTTGTTAATTGTGTTAGCCTCATTCCTAATCTTATCGGTAGAAACCCAAGCGAAGAATTATTTTGGGGTTAACTTATCTGAATTAATTGAAAGTCAAACACTGATAGGCGGAATTTCACTCAGCGGTACTCAAATGTATGGGTTTTTAAGAGCGGAAAATGCATTGTTGATCATGTTGCTAAGTCTTAGTGTAGCTAAATGGGTGAAGAATATGAATGGAATGCATCTATTAATAATAGGGATTTCTTTAAATGTCCTTGGCTATATGCTATTGGTTATTAATTTTAATTATTCCATTTTATTCATTGCCATGTTGATAGCAACTTTAGGTGAGATGCTTTATTGGCCAATAAAGAAGACATATCTATCTGAGTATATACCAGAAAACAATAAAGGTGCGTTTTTGGCAATAAACGGATTAGTTGGAAGAGGGGCAGCAATGACTGGATCCTTTTCACTAATAATAGGTGCTTTTTTAAATCATTACTATATTGCAATGATCCTATTAGTGTACGGACTATTAGGCACACTCGTTTTTATAAAGGTTGTTAGTAACAAAAGGATGTTAAGGGAGGTATAAGCAATGGAAAAAACAGATCTGATTGTGGTAGATGATTTTTATGATAACCCATATAATATACGAAATTTGGCGTTGGAAGCAGAGTATTTACAATTTGTTAATAAGAATGTACCTGGCTTTGAAAGTAAACACTCTTTTTATAATCAAATGTACAAAACTAAGTTTTCTAAGTACTTAGAGCGTGATATTGAAATTAATCCTCATCAATTAACGTATGGAAAGTTTCGGTATTCTCTTCGAAATTCAGAGTCTCTTTCTTCTGTTCACTTAGATAAAGCGACCTGGAGTGCAATTGTATACCTTACACTGGATGAACATTGTGAAGGGGGACTGGGAGTCTATAAGCATATGGATAGCGGCTTAACTTGTGTTCCTGCACAGGGAGAATTGAACAAGAAAGGGTACTCCAGCATTAAAGATCTTGATCAAAAAGTAGTTTATCCAGATACAAATGATATGAATAAATGGGAATTGATTGAATTTGTACCGATGAAATTTAACAGGTTGGTGTTATTAAAAGGTTCGAAATATTTTCATTCAGTCACGGAACAATTTGGTGATACAAGAGAAAATGCAAGATTATCACATAATTTCTTCTTCAATGAGGAAAACTAAGTAGGTAATAGTCAACCATAGATTACTCCAACTGCTCTCGGAAAACTGTATCTATAACCAATGGAATAATCTGTACAGATTAACATAGTAACCTCTATCTTCAAAAGAGCAAGGACCCAACTATAGGTGGGTTCTTGCTTTTTTCTTTTCTGAAATCTTCACTAAAAAAATTCATTTAATATATAATTCATACCAGAATTCCCACCAAGAGATCTCCTTGACTGAGGGATTTGGTTCTAAAAGTATTATAGGTATGATAAAAATTTCAAGGGCGTAATGACTTATAAATTGTTTCTATAGAAGATTATTCTTAGAAGAATAGAATTTATAAGAATATGTAGAAAATAGTAGAACTATGTATTTTTACTAGCGGTCAGTTGGTTTTATAAGTATATATGTGCTTTGAGGTTTTTGAAATAATTAGTAATAATAGAAACAGATAGGAGGTGAGCATATGAGAAAAAAAATGTCTGTAATTTTTGTCTTATCCTTTTTAGCGTTCGGAGCACTTTTTTCTAGTAGCGCAAGTGCTGCATTTACAAGTGCGAGTTGGAATTATTCAACTCACGCGGCAAGTCATGGTGGAGTTAAATTGGCAACGCAGGGAACTGTTAAGCTAGGAGCTGGAACTCTTACATATAATGGTTGGGGTGCACTTAACCTTGAAGACGCTTTCGGTGGAAGTCCAACAATTGATTCTGCTTGGGTTACTGGATATGCAGAACATTCTCAAAGATCATGGTTTGGTACATACTCTTCTGAAACAGCAGACTTCGCTAAAAATACCACATACAGTGGTTATGCAACAGGATATAGAACAGTAGTTTCAGTATCTTACAAAGATGTTGTTCCTGTAGCAGGAACAATTACGAGTATTCGAATATACCCATCAGCTTATATCGATGTGAGTAATGGTTTTAAATCAGATATCGATGGATATACTAGAGTATTTTAATGAATATAAACCTCAATTAGTTATTCGTAACTAATTGAGGTTTTCATTTGTTGGAGGTTTACATGAAGAAATTTATCATCTATTCAATTATAATCATGTTACTTACAGGGTGTATGAGCGATCCTGTTGAAAAAAAGGCATTAAACGAAAATGTTCAAGACTTGTTATTGAAATCAAAATTGAATTATCTGGATAGTGACTTTGAAAGTGGTTTTACGAATAATGAAAAACCAGATCTAAACAATACTTATTGGGTAGTGAAAATACTAGATACATATAATATTAAAATACATAATAAAGATGGACTAGTGAGTTGGATTGATAAGATAAATACAGATGAATTAATGTTAGATGGGGACGAACGGAGCGAATCAGAAGGAAAGTTAATGAAATATTTATATTTGAAAGATCAGTTTGATATTTCCAATGAAAACCGAAAAGAAATAATCAATTACTTAGAGAAAACGAACAGTTTAATTCAACTTGGGAATAACAAAGAAGCAAATGAAGTATTAATTTTATCAAAAAAGTATCTCAATTTATCTTCATTTGGTGATTTTGATCATAAGGATTTATTAGAAAAGGCTATTAACGATAAGGTAGTCTATTATGCATATCTCTATCATTTATTGGGACATGATATTAGTAAAGATACCTTAAATCAGCTTAATAATAATATTGAGATAGGTGATTTGAATTTCCAAAGCCTTCTTGACTTATATTACCTGAAACAGATATCAGGTAAAGATTTTACTCATACTGTCAAATCTAAAGAAGTAAAAATGGTAATAGAAGACTATATGAATAATAAAGTTAACACTGAATTTTTATTTTATTTTTTGTCTGTTTTTGAAGATTCCATTAGTGAAAAGGATAAAAAAGTGATCATTGATTTCTTAGTAAGTATGTCATTAGAGAATGGATGGAGTAATCCTAGTTCAACTATTAATTTAGCAGCTACTGAGCAAGGTATCACTATAGCTAACCATTATCATTCGGTTGATTATTTCAATAAGCCTTCCTTACAGAAGTTCCTGGATTCAGCATTTGTTGAAATAAAGAATGATTGGGAGTATCTATTTTTATATCTACCAAGTGTAGTAAATAGTTATAAGATAGTAGAAGATGAAACTAAACTTGAAGAAATAAAGGAATTCACTGTAAAGAGTTTGGAAAAAGAAATAAACAAAGAAACACTAAATCCTAGCATCATCTTAATCTTATTAGAAACTGCAAATAATTTAGGCGTTGAAAAGGATGTAAAAAGATTTGTGAATGAGGATATTCAAATAGCTTTATATGAGTTTGTAGAAGAAAATTATAAAGAGGAAAATGACTATGTCTATTTGTATCTCAACGTTCTTTTAAATCGTTTTTCTGCAAAGAACGCTTCTAACATTAATACTAAATTAATCCCACAAAATACGTATGATACTTATATGTCATTGAGAATAAATCAAATTAGCCAAAAGCAATTGATAAAAATTGATGAGGAAAAAACGCGTAAAAAGCTACAGGATACTGTAGATTCTTCAAAGGTGCCTGATGAAATATTCGTCGCAATAAAAGCCTTGGATATTATTGGTGAGGGTGAAGAGGAATGAATGAAAGTCTCGGCGTAAATACTGCTAAAAGCCTAAGTCAAATATATTTTTAAGCTATTCGCATAATCATCAAATATGAAAAAGATACTAATTTAATCAAGTGGTTTATTTGGACTCAACCCTTCCATATTATATGAAAGAGCCCTGCAAGTTAACATTATAGTTATCTTGCAGGGCTTTTGTTTTCAACTTTAAGGTTTCTAGCTGGCATTTATGCCTATTAAGAATATACACGACCCACTTAGAGGTCTTTAATTAAATATGGACAATTGGTTAAGTGGAGAATATTTCAATTTCACTTCTCCTATGACTGCCTCTTTGGATATAAATCCGTAAAGACGACTATCGTTACTCTCTCGACGGTTGTCGCCCATAACATAGAGTTTTCCCTCGGGAACTGTAACTTTTAAGTCCTCTGTTGAATGTTCATTGAGATAGGTTTCTTTATATTTTTTCCCATTCACATACAACACATCATTTTTCACTTGGACTTCATCCCCGGGCATTCCAATTACCCTTTTAATATGAACATGACTCTCAATTGGAGAATTGAAAACAATTATATCAAATCGGTCAATCAAACTGAATTTAGAAATAAATACTTTGTCACCGGTAAAAAACGTAGGGAGCATTGATTCACCCTCAATCTGTGCTGTGGTTAACGTAAATCTACCTATAATTATCATAACGAATAAAATAATCAGTATGATCTTAAGCCGGGAAAAGCGTTTTGAATGAGATACCTTCATGGAAAAGCTCCTTACCTTTTTTGGTTTCGCTTATCTTCTAATTTTATTTTCTGTTGGGTCGGTCCTTACTATGGGAGCATAGATTGAATATGTATTTGTTGGGGTATTCCATCAAAACTTATGCTGAAGTGGGCCTTTCGTGGGATAGAAAAGGTGACTAGCCAATTTGATCGTAAAGAACCTATTAAACAAAAGTAATCTCTTAGTCCTTCTTCATTAAGGAATTTGTCGTCCCTTGTTATCATTATTTCTATCAAGTCATCCTGATCAACAGTAACTAATTATACCATAAATTAGAATCATTTAAGCGGAATTTTAATTCAGAGATCATAAGGGGAAGCATGAGAACCGTCCCCGTGCTTCCCTTTCAAACATTCGGACCCCACCCGAATGTTTTTTTATATAAAATTTATCCATAGGGTGTCCCTTTCACTCCCATCCCCCTATATAAAGGGTGAAACCAAAATGAATGAGGAGTGATTGTAATGAATGGATGGAGAAAGTTGGAGACAGGTATGTTGGATAAGGAGACGTTTCACCACCCGGAGGATCTTCGGTTGTATGTGTTGATTCTGTTGAATGCAACGTATCAAGGTGGGGTTCAGGTTGGGGAGAGGCAGTATGTGCGTTCGCTCCGGAAGCTGCGGGAGGATCTGTGGTTCTATAATGGGAAGAAGATTGATGAGTATTCGCATTCGCGGATTCAGCGTTCTATTAAGCGGTTGGAGAAGTGTGGGTGGTTGAAGGCGGAGAAGTATGAGCATGGGTATGTGTTTACGCTGAGACCGACGAAAGATTTTGCCTGTGCGGAGTATTTGAGTTGAGTGGGGATGTCTAAGAAGGAAGAGGGACGTGAGGAATCCGGTGATGATCAGCCTGATGATGGGGCTGGTTCCGGAGGGTCTTCGTGCGGCGAAAAGGATGTGAAACAGGTGCGGAGAGAACCTGCAAACAGACTTAAGAAATTAGAGAAAGAAGAGATCTTAGAGAACAACAACATCAACACCACTGCCACTAGAGACACTAAGGATGTAAATAGGCTGCAGGCGCTGATCGGGCATTTCGTTGGCAGGAGGGAGAGAGGACTGATCTTGACGCCGATGGATTATGTGGCGATGGAGCGGATCAGTTTGAGCGAGTTGTCGACGGAGGAGCTGATTGTGTTCATGGATGAGGAGTTTGACAGACAGCAGAGCATTAATCCGAAACTGACAATCAACAGTCCGAAGTATTTGGAGAAGGCTCTTGAGGGGTATATCACTCCCCGGGAAGCGATGCAGGACATGGATGACTTCTTGGACGGGCTTGAGGAGATTGTGACGGAGGCATGACTTCGGGTGAGTTCAGGGAGCTGGTGAAGATGATCAAGGGGGCTTATCCTCACCGGCTGCTCAGTCGTGATACGGCGATCATCTGGTTTCGGCATCTGAAGGACTGTGAGTATGACGGGATTCGAGAGCCTGAATGCGCTGACGGGAGGGTGGAAGGAAGGGGAGCTCATCATTCTGGCGGCGAGACCTTCCATGGGGAAGACGGCTTTTGCCATCCAGCTTGCATGGGAGTGCACGAGGGAGAAAGGGGTGAGCATGGTGTTTTCCTTAGAGATGAGTTCGAGGCAGATCATGCAGCGACTTCTCTCAAGCATCACGGATATCAACATGATGAAATGGCAGAATCCGTATAAGTATCTGACGAAGGACGAGATGCCGAGGATGCACGGGGCGATGAACGCGGTGTACAAGGCGAAGCTTGAACTCTCGCAAAATGGGATGATCACCCTGCCGGAGATCAGACAGCGGATCATGAATCTGAAGCGGGAGTACCCGACGGAGCCGTTTCTCGTGGTGATTGATTACCTGCAGCTGATCACGGTGAAGGAGCGGTTAGACCGGCATGATTTGGCGATTGGGCATATTACGAAGCAGCTGAAGGGGATGGCGAAGGAGTTTGGGATTCCGATCATTCTGTTGTCGCAGCTATCGAGGGGAGTGGAAGCCAGGGATGATAAGCGGCCGAGGCTGTCGGATCTGCGTGACTCAGGGAATATCGAGCAGGATGCGGATGTGGTGTTGTTTCTGTATCGGGATGATTACTACTATCCGGATTCGAAGAACGGACAGGAAGTGGAAGTGAAGATTGCTAAGAACCGGAATGGGCCGGTGGGGACGGTGAAGCTGGAGTTTGTGAGGGAGTTTGGGCGGTTTCGTGGGGGATGGATGAAGCAGGGGGACGGTTCTGTTGCTTCGGTTTGAGTGGGGCTGGGGGAAAGGCCCCTTGGATCACTGATGATAAATGGGAGGGATTGGGATGTTGGTGACGGGGTATGCGAAGGTGAATGAGTTGGATTTTCGGGTTGAGAGTTTGAAGGTGTATGGGGTGTTGGTGGGATTGTTGGGTGAGGAGCGGGAGAGGCGTGAGGATGGGTATGTGTTGGTGAGTTATCGGGAGTTGTGGGAGGGGTGTAAAAGGGCTGGGGTGTTGAGTGGGGTGGATCAGGGGTTTGCGGTGATGATGGATATGGTGGGTGTGGTGGAGGATGGGGGATTGATTGGGAGGGAGAGGGTTAGTGGGGGGAGTTGGGTGAGGATGAGGTGTTAGGTGGGTGAAATGGAAGCGGGAGAACCGTCCCTGTGCTTCTTATTTTCTCCTTTTTCACCCCACCTATTCTATGGTAAATTTAGTAGAATAGTAGTTTCACTTTTCAAACAATAGAATCCTATTCTGCATTAACCATGGAGGCCATATGTTTTTCTCACTTCGCAACCGATTATTTATGATCTTCACCTTGCTGCTGACCTTTCCTTTTCTAGTTCTGTCGATTCTGATTCCGAACTGGTTTACGTCCATTATGGAGGAACGTACGACGAGTTCGACGATTGAAATGATGGAGCAGTATTCCCTGTATATTGATTCGATCACGTCGCAGGCAGAGGATTTAGGAAAGCAGGTACTGGTGAACCCTACGACTCAGGAATGGATCAAGTCCGAGGAGGATGAAAGGAAGGCAACGGATGCTGAACGTCTCCTGATGAAGAACCAGTTAAAGGCGGAGTTATCTTCAATGATGATCAACAATTCCAAGTCGATGTCCGTATCGGTTTACCTCAATGATGGGACTGGGACTGCCGGGAATCTTCCTCCTCTGGAGAAAACAGATTGGTTCGATGATTTCTATAAAGATGACCAGCGCTGGCTTCGGTCTCATAATGATCTGATAGCGGATCATGTGAATAGTTATCTTCTACCCCTCTTTGATATTAATACCCTTGATTTATCTGGGGTGATCAAGGTGAACTTTCCATCGTCCCTTCTTGAGAATGCCTTAAGCAAGATTAAGCTGGGTGAGAACGGAAGAGTCTATCTCCTGGACAACCTCGGCCGAAATGTGCTGTCAGGAACCATCGATACACCAGAGAAGGTGGTAAAAGAAAGCTTAAAGACCATTAAGACGGAAACAAACAGCTCGGGATTAATAGAGGTCCCTTTCGAGAAAGAAGAGTATATGATTTTCTATCAGAAGGCAAGAGTAGGAGACTGGGTGCTGGTCAGTGAAATTACCAAGTCCGAACTGTTCTCTCAGATTAATGAGCTTCAGAGGAATCTCCTTTTGACGAGTGGATGGATATTCTTATTGACGATCATGGCGTCTTATCTTTTCTCTTCAACTATCGTAAAGCCTTTGGGGAAATTGACCGGTGCCATGAAGCTGGTTGAAAAGGGAGAATTTAAGAAAGCGAAGCAATTGATTCCTTCCATTAAGACAGCAAATGATGAGATTGGTTATGTGGTAGATGTGTTCGGCCAGACAACCGACCGCCTCGACACTCTGATCGAAACTGAATATGAAGCCAATATCCGCAGACGGGATGCGGAATACAAGGCGCTGCTCCTGCAAATCAATCCCCATTTCTTCAATAATACACTGGAAACCATCGGTGGTCTCGCAGCTCAAGGGAAGAACAAAGAGGTGATCAATGTCACAATCCATTTAGGGAGGATTATGGGCTATTCCCTCAATACGGAATCGGACATGGTGACCCTCGGAGAAGAAATGACCTATATACGGAGGTTTATGGAAATTCTAAAGCTGCGCTATGAAGAGGCTCTTTCCGTTTCCATTGAGGAAGATCCTGAAGCCTCTACGCTCCCGATCATCAAGTTCGTTATCCAGCCACTTGTGGAGAATTCTGTGAAATATAGCTTCATAGAAAAAACCGAGGCCGTTCTTCGCATTGCGACGAAGAAAATGGATGACTGGGTGGAAATTGTGATTGAGGACAATGGAATAGGGATCCCTGAGTCTATTGTGGAAGAGTTGGAACGTGACCTGAGTCGTCATGAAACCAGTCAAGTACTTGAAAGCAAAGGACGAAGCATAGGGCTCAAAAATGTCCTGGGACGTTTGAAGCTATATTACGGAGAACATTTCACCTATCACATTACATCTAAAGAGAATATAGGTACAACCATTGTCTTGCGCATAAAAAGTGGAGAGGGGGATCTTCATGCTGAAAGTGATTCTGGTCGATGATGAGATTCAAATCCGAAGAGGGTTGAATTGGAAAGTGGATTGGGAAGAAGAAGGCTTCTTTATTGCCGGTGAAGCCTCGAATGGTAAGGAAGCGTTACAGGTCATTGAAGAGGTGATGCCTGATCTTGTCCTGACCGATGTCAGGATGCCGGTCATGGACGGGATGCAACTTGTGAAAGCGTTATCGGGTAAGTATCCGGAGATCAAGGTAATCGTCCTGTCGGGTTACGCAGATTTCGAGTATGTCCGTTCCTCTTTGGTCGAAGGAGTAAAGGATTATCTGCTTAAACCGGTCGATCCCGAGGAATTGACGGCTGCCCTTAGAAAAAGTAAGGGCGAGATTGAAGTGGAGAAGCAGAGAAGGATGGAAACGGATAGAATGAACCAATTCCACGCCGAGGAAATGAGGGAGCAGTACCTTCTTCATTTGGTGAAGGATGAATGGGCGGAGAAGAATATTTCCAAGGAGAGGCTGAGTCAGCTGAAGCTTGATGTGCTGGTGGGTGAGGACACGGTCGTCCAGTTCATTACCGTAGAGATTCGAAGTAGTGACTCCGAACAAGTGAGGGATTTGTTTCTGCCGTTCAAGATGTTGTGCAGAGAATTATCCTATAAGCATGAAGGCATCATGTCCTTCTATGACACGAGTTATCCGAATATGATTCATTTTCTATGTCATCATCATTCAGGGGGAGATCAAGTCCCTCCCTTTGTTCAGGAGCTGCAAAAGAATGTCAGAGCCTATCTCAATCTTGAAACGGTCATCGGACTGGGGAAAGTGGTCAGGGGTTTGTCACAATTAAAGAACGGATATATTTCGGCCCTTCTTTCCTGGAGCCAAAGTTCAGCTGATGTCATGTCCCAGCTCATCGACGGGACATCGAATAAACAGACTGCAGAGTTCACTGAGGATGCAGAGTGGAAGCTGTCCAACAGTATGGAGCAGGGGGATTTCGAGAGCTTCAAAAAACATCTTCTGATAACTCTTGCTGAATGCGACCGGCAATCAGTGATGTCGTATTCTTTTGCAGCAAGCCGGGTGCTCTTCATGCTTGGATCAATGGCAAGAAAATATGATCTATATACCGATGATTTGAAGAAGAAGATGTGGAATTGTCAACTGGGGATATGGGAACTGACTTCCCGTGACCGGGTTAAAGGAGAACTGCTGGACCTTGCAAGAGTGATTGCGGAAAAGGTGAGTGAAACCCGCCATTCCTCTAATGGCATTGCCATCGTGGAGAATGTAAGGCGGTATATGGACAGGCATTACACCAATGAAATTTCACTCACCTCCCTTGCTGATCAATTCCATATCAACTCCGCCTATTTATCGGAGATGTTCAAAGAACTGATAGGACAGAATTTTAGTGATTATCTCGTCAACCTACGAATGGAAAAAGCCCGTTCCCTGTTGATGGATGAGCAGTTAAAGGTCATCGAAATTGCCCACCTTGTCGGCTATTCCAATTCCGGATATTTCAGTACGGTGTTCAAAAAGCGATTTGGGCAGAAACCACTGGATTACCGGAAATCCATGACAGAGGATAAGGGGGAGGCACGATGAAGTATAAATTGCCCATTATCTATGTTCTCGCTGCGCTACTCATGTTGATAGCCGGCATTTACAGCATCTTCTCGTTCACCTCCTTCAAGGAAAGCAGCAGGGATAAGGCTGGTGAAATACAAGATGAACAAGCCAAAATCCACCTGACATTCTGGAGAAACAAAGGGACAGAACTTGAAAATCAGGCGTATGAAGAGCTGGTGGCTGACTTTAATAGGGAGCATCCTACGATCGAAGTGAAGATGATTCCTGTACCATATGGTGATTATGAGTTGAAACTAAGAACCGAAATGGCAGCGGGTGATCCACCTGATATCTTGACGATCGATACGCCTACTCTCGCCCTTTATGCCAGTGCGGGTGGATTGATGTCCCTGGACGATTATATGAAACAAGAAGGTCATATCGAGGATCTCGCAGCCCCTACGTTGAAGGGGATCACATACGAGAATAAAATCTATTTATCACCTATTGCAGAGTCGAGTGTCGGCCTTTTTTATAATATCCATTTGTTCGAAAAAGCAGGGGTACCCCTCCCTTCCAAAAATCCACATGACCCGTTGACTTGGGAGGAGGTTCTCGAGGCAGCTAAGAAAATCTCTGCTTTATCACCTGACATCACGGGGATCGACCCCGCTCAAGGATTCCCGGATGGGGAGTCACCTTCCTACTTCAAGATGCCTATCCTTTGGCAATTTGGAGGAGATGTCCTGGATCCGGACAATCAGACAGCGAGTGGATATTTGAACTCTCCATCTTCCCTGAGAGCCCTGCAGTTTTATCAGGATCTCTATCAGAAACACCGGGTGGCCAAGGTCGAACTCCCCGAGGAGGCCTTGGAGACCGATAAGCTCGGCATGACCGTCCTCGGTTCCTGGATGGTGGAGAGTCTCAGTAGTATGAATCCTGATTTCCGACTGGGTGAGGACTTCGGGATTACCGCCCTGCCAAAAGGGAGCGAACAGGCGGTTCCAAACGGAGGTTGGTCCCTCGGTATATCGTCTGAAACCGACTATCCCGATGAAGCATGGGAGTTCGTCCGATATGTCACCAGCTTTGAAGGGGCAAAGAAGTATGTGGAGATCACCGGTGATGTTCCTGCGCGATATTCTGTTGCCGAAGCCTTTCCTGAATTCAATGAGTACCCTAAGAATATTTTTGTGGAACAGGCACAAAAGAACTCAAGGAATCGACCGATTACCCCTGCTTATCCTGTCGTGAGTGAAGCGGTCAAAACGTTATTTGAAGACGTGGGGATCGGAGGGAAAGATGTCAAAACGTCAGCAGATAAGGCGGTAAGAACGATTAATGAAGAACTGAATGATTTAAAGTAGAAACCTTTGGCAGACGCCGGAGGTTTTTTTGTTTGCCGTGAACTTCCAAAATATTTAAACTATTGCTTCCGAAAATAGTAAACGTTTTCATTTTGGGATTCTAGTAAAGTGAACTCAACAGGCAGGTCATGGTATTACACACAACTTGATTTTTTATAAAGGGGGTCAAACGATTGCAAGAACTTGCGAAGGCAGATACACCAGTCATAACAGAAACACAGAAAGATTCGAAACTCAAATCAAAGCTCCATTATATGAAGAAAAACTATATTCTCTATTTGTTTCTTACACCGGCCATCATTCTTACGATCATTTTCAAATATGTTCCCATGTATGGCGCATCCATCGCCTTTAAGGATTTCAGTCCCATCAGGGGGATCAATGGCAGTGAATGGGTGGGGTTGAAGCACTTCTCGGACTTTCTATCGTCTCCGAATTTCATGGATATCCTGATCAATACGTTGAAATTAAGTTCCTTCGAGCTACTGATCGGATTTCCGATTCCCATCATCCTTGCACTCATGCTGAATCAGCTCCGAAAAGCAGGAGTAAAGAAAAATGTACAACTCATCCTGTATGCACCGCATTTCATCTCGGTCGTCGTCATCTCGGGGATGATCTTTCTCTTCCTATCACCTACCGGCCCCATTAATGCGATGCTGTCGGTATTTACGGATAAGCCGATTTCGTTCATGTCTGATCCCGATGCCTTCAGAAGCATCTATATCTGGTCAGGGATTTGGCAAGGTGCAGGGTGGGCATCGATCATCTATGTGGCAGCACTCGCCAATGTGGATCCCCAGCTCCACGATGCAGCAACCGTAGATGGGGCGTCCCTGCTGCAGCGTATCTGGCACATCGATCTTCCGACACTAAAGCCTGTCATGGCGGTCCTGTTCATCCTGGCTGCAGGGGGCATCATGGCGATTGGATTTGAGAAAGCCTATCTGTTACAGACATCTATGAACCTTCCAACCTCCGAAATCATTTCGACCTATGTATACAAGCGGGGGCTGCAGGCTGGTGACTATTCATTCGCCACGGCAGTAGGATTGTTCAATGCCGTCATCAATGTCATCTTATTGGTTTTCGTCAACCGTGTGGTCAAGAAATTAAACGAAGGCGAAGGTCTTTTATAGAAAGGGGGAAACGAGATGTACCAATACACCAGGAGTGATAAACTCATTCTTTTCATTAACAAAATCCTGCTTGGGGGAATCGTGATCATCGTTCTGTTCCCTTTGATTTACGTTCTACTATCTTCGGTTCTTGAGCCGAATGTTCTCGTGAAAAAAGGATTACTCATCAGCGGTTCCGATTGGACGCTCGAGGGATATAAACGAATCTTCGAAGATGGTACCATCGTCAAAGGATTCATCAACTCGATTCTCTATTCTGTCGGGTTCACCCTCATCACCGTGAGTGTCTGCATCTTTGCCGGCTATTCCCTCTCGGCTGAAGGGCTTGTCGGACGAAAGTTCATCATGGTGTTCTTTCTCATCACGATGTTCTTCAATGGAGGGTTGATCCCGACGTATATGGTGGTGAAGGACTTAGGGATGCTGAACACGATCTGGGCGATCATCCTTCCCAATGCCATCAATGTTTGGTTCATTATCCTTGCAAGAACGTATTTCAAATCGATTCCGAATGAGTTGAAGGAAGCTGCACGGATCGACGGGGCTTCGGAGTTCAAGATTTTCTTGAACATCGTCTTTCCATTATCAAAACCGATTATTTTTGTCATTGCGCTCTATGCGTTCATCGCACAATGGAATTCATATTTCGATGCGATGATCTACCTGGAAGACCGGGATTTGTACCCGTTACAGCTGGTCCTGCGATCGATTCTGATCCAGAATGAGGTCCAACCGGGGATGATCGCGGATCAACAGGCAGCTGCTGAACTGCAAAGGATTTCAGAGATGATCAAGTATTCATCCATCGTATTAGCGAGCTTGCCGCTGATCATTATGTATCCATTCTTCCAGAAATACTTTGAAAAAGGTGTTATGGTGGGATCTTTAAAATAATCTATTTTTTATCAATGGGGGTTTAACAATGGGGAAAAAGACAAAGACAATGTCGGCGATTCTAATGTCAGGCATGCTGCTTGCAGCAGGATGCAGCAACAACAGTGAAAGTGCTTCTTCTGAGAATTATGAATTGGAAAATGTCAAGTTTCCGCTGGAGGAACAAGTGACGCTTAAGATGATGACATCGAGCTCACCACTTGCTCCAGATGATCCAAATGAAAAGCTGATCTTCAAAAGGCTCCAGGAAGAAACAGGAGTGAAGATCGACTGGACCAATTATACAGCAGGGGAAACCTTCAATGAAAAACGGAATCTGGCTGTCGCGAGCGGCGAGCTTCCAGACGCGATCATGAATGCGGGATACAGTGACTATGAGCTGTTGAAGCTTGCGAAGGATGGGGCGATCGTTCCTGTTGAGGATCTGATTGATGAGCATATGCCCAACCTGAAAAAGGTCTTGGACGCTGCGCCTGAATATCGTTCGATGATGACGGCACCGGATGGACATATTTATTCCTTTCCTTGGATTGAAGAGCTTGGTTCAGGGAAGGTAAGCATCCACTCTGTTGATGACTTCCCTTGGATCAATGTCGAATGGCTGAATAAACTGGGGCTTGAGATGCCGAAAACAACCGATGAACTTAAAGAAGTCCTGAAAGCATTTAAGACACAGGATCCTAACGGGAATGGAGAGGCAGATGAAATCCCGATGTCTTTCATCATCAACCATGGAGGTGAAGATGTGTCCTTCTTGTTCGGTTCATTCGGACTCGGTGAGAACTGGGATCACACGGTTGTCACCAACGACGGCGAAGTGAAGCTGACGGCAGCCGACGAAGGGTATAAGGATGCCATCAATTATTTGAATGAATTATATAAAGAAGATTTGATTGACGTAGAAGCGTTTGAACAGGATTGGAACACCTACCTGTCGAAAGGGAAAGAAGGACGCTACGGCATGTACTTCACATGGGATAAAGCCAATATCACGGGTATGAACGATCGATACGACCTCATGCCGGCCCTTGAAGGACCTGATGGAACGAAGAATGTGGCAAGAACGAACGGTATGGGATTTGACCGGAACAGAATGGTCATCACGAGTGCGAACGAGAACCTTGAACTGACGGCGAAGTGGATCGATCAATTCTATAACCCGCTTCAATCGGTTCAAAATAACTGGGGAACATATGGGGATGACAAACAGCAGAACATCTTCGAAATGGATAGTGCAAGCAATTCATTAAAACACCTTCCATTAGAAGGAACGGCCCCTGTTGAGCTCAGGGAAAAAACATCCGTCGGCGGTCCACTGGCAATACTGGACGAATACTATGGAACCGTGACGACAAAACCGGATGATGCTGCTTGGAGACTGGGACTCATGAAGGATGTCATGGTACCGGATATGAAGGCAGAAAATATCTATCCAAAAGTATTCTTCTCCCTTGAAGAGTTAGATAAGCTTTCGAAGATCGAGACTGACTTACTTGCTTATGTCCAGCGTAAAAAGGCGGAATGGATCACCAACGGGAAAGCTGATGAAGAATGGGCGGATTATTTGAAAGAACTCGATCGCCTTGGGTTACAAGAGTGGCTGAAAATCAAGCAGGATGGATATGACCGTAACCAATCATAATTACATTCAGGCTGTACCTTGCCCAGGCAATCGTGCAGCCTTTCAAATGCAAAAGGAGAATCCATATGACGAATCATTATCAAGAAAAAATGAGCCTATATTCAGAAACCTATCGTCCACAATTTCATTTTTCCCCGAAGGAAAAGTGGCTGAATGATCCGAATGGGATGGTCTATTTCAAAGGGGAATATCATCTCTTCTTTCAATATCATCCACAGGGGACCACATGGGGACCGATGCACTGGGGGCATGCGGTGAGTCGTGATTTGATCCATTGGGAGGAGCTGCCGATCGCTCTTTATCCCGATGAGCATGGGGCTATTTTCTCTGGAAGCGCCGTGGTGGATTGGAAGAATACATCGGGTTTTTTTGAAGAGGGGAATGGGGGGCTCGTCGCCATTTATACAAGTGCGGGCACATATCCGGATTCCGATCGTCCAAGACAGAGGCAAAGTCTGGCCTATAGTTTTGATCATGGCAGGACGTGGGAGAAATATGAGGGGAATCCTGTCCTATCAGATGAAGACATTACCGATTACCGGGACCCCAAAGTATTTTGGCATGACGGATCTGGACGTTGGATCATGGTGCTTGCGACGGGTCAGACGATTACCATTTATACGTCACCTAATTTGATCGACTGGGAGTTCGCCAGTGAATTCGGCCAGGAAGAAGGAGCCCATTCCGGAGTATGGGAATGCCCGGATCTGTTTCCACTTATGGTCGACGGAAATCCCGATTATGTGAAATGGGTGATGTTGGTGAGCATTGGTGACAATTCCGATTTCAAGGAAGGGTCAAGAACGCAGTACTTTGTTGGTGACTTTGACGGCAAGACGTTCATCAACCATCATGGTGCGGACACCCTCCTCTGGCTTGATCACGGAAGGGACAATTATGCGGGAGTAAGTTGGTCTGATATTCCTGAAAAGGACGGAAGACGCATCTGTCTTGGATGGATGAACAACTGGAGATATGCAAACCAGGTTCCGACTGAAACGTGGAGAGGAGCCATGACGCTGCCTCGAGAATTGACTTTGATTTCTAATGCAGATGGTGTTCAGCTTTTACAAAAACCTGTATCCGAAATCAGCGGAATCAGAAAAGAATCAAAGGTCACTAAAGCAATAGAGGTAACGGAAGAAGCATCCTTAATGGATGTGAATCATGAATTAGTGGAAGTGAATCTGGCTGTAACGTTGAAAGAGGCAGAGGAGTTCAGTTTGACTATCCACCATTCATCCGATGAGAAAACGAGTATCCGGTACAATCGAATTAACCAATTGTTAACGGTCGATCGGACTCAGTCAGGAGAACACGCGTTTTCGGATTCTTTTGCGGCATTTTCCGAATGTCCTGTGGCATTAATGGAGGATACGCTCAACCTCCAGTTATTCTTGGACTCATCTTCCTTAGAAGTATTCGCACAGGGAGGACGGGGAGTATTAACGAATCTTATCTTTCCGAAGGGAACGAATACCACCCTCTCCCTCACTTCCCGTGGAGGTGTTTCCAAGGTAGAAGAGCTCTCGGTTACCGAGCTTTCCTCTATCTGGGGAAAGGAAGAATGAGCATATGAATGAATCCACGATCCTGTGCATCGGTGAACTGCTCATCGATTTCTTTTGTACTGATATCAATACAGACCTGGCTCAAGGACAACATTTTTCAAAGCAAGCAGGAGGGGCTCCGGCTAATGTGTGTGCCACCATTACCACACTTGGGGGGCGCGCCAGGTTCCTAAGTAAGGTAGGAAATGACCCCTTCGGCCATTTTTTGAAAAAGACTATGAAAGGTCTTACCATTGATGATTCTTCCATTCTTCTTGATGAGCATCATCCTACGACTCTGGCATTTGTATCATTGAAAGAAGATGGGGAAAGAGATTTCGTGTTTAATCGTGGGGCGGATGCCCATCTGAACAAGGAAGAGCTTTATGAAAGCAGCTGGAGGGAATCTTCCATCATTCACTTCGGATCAGCTACCGCTTTATTGGATGATCCCTTTAATTCCGCGTACGTATCCTTTATCCAAACGGTTAAAGAAGCAGGGAAGTTCGTCTCCTTCGATCCGAACTTTCGAAGCGACTTATGGAAAGGGAGAGAGGGGGAATTCATTGGGGTGACGGAACAGTGCATCAGTCAAGCAGACTTCGTCAAAGTAAGCGAAGAGGAATGTAAGATCATTTCTGGATTCGCCCATCTATCAGATGGAGTCGAACGTTTTCATAGACTGGGAGCCAATACGGTAGCCGTCACCCTAGGGAAGGATGGAACACTGGTTTCAAATGGAAAAGAATCGTGTATCGTCCCAAGCATTCCCGTTCCTTCCATTGATTCAACGGGGGCAGGAGACGCATTCGTTGGAGCGACACTGCATCAATTCAATCACTATCCAGATCCGAAAGCCCTCCTGGAGGATTTCGAAGAATTAAAGAACGTCATTTCAATCAGCAATCGCGTGGGGGCTACTGTCTGTACAAAAATAGGGGCGATCAGCGCAATAAGAGCATTAGAGGGACGGACCTCTAATTGATAATAACTATACATTCTTGAACTAAAGATTGGTGCCTGATGCCCAGCATGGTAAAGCTTTAGCGTGCTGGGGGTCAGGCACCGTTTTTCCATCGCATGGGTGTCCACCATATCCGAATCGGGAGAATTGAATCTTGCGCCGTTCAGCTTTTTTTCGGTGGCGTCGAGGAATCCGCCTATGCTCTCGATTTCTGTTGGACCAGGTGTGGGAGAGAGGGAAGGGCCGGAAAAGGATACGCTCGTTAATATTCGGGGACAGAAAGAATTTGTGATTAATGTCGTGATTACATTTCTTGGAAATGAAATGCAGAAGAGTGCTGAAAACCTTACGAGCAGCGTTGGTGAGTTTGAAGCGGCGGGGGTGACGGGGGTTGACAGTGTCGTTGTGAGGCCGAAGCGTGTGAAAGAGGCCCCCATCCAAATGGAATGCAGGCTTGAACAGATCATTCAGCTTGGGAGCGATCACTTAATCATCGGCAGGATGATGCATCCTGCTGTCTATCCACTACCTTATCCAAACATCCCTTTGATTGACTTAATGACTTTCAGGGCTTCTTTATTCTTTTTATCTATTTTGGTTTCGCCTTTGAGATGCGTGACTTTTTTGGGGGTTGGTTTCTTATTTGGGTTCTTGTCCATGTTTTTTCCCTCCTGTCAGGGTTTCATTACTATCCATCTTATTCAGGAAGGGGAAGAAGTATACTACTAAATAAAAAAGCAGGATGCATGATTGTGCTTCCTGCGAGTCTAGTTACTTCTATTGATTGTTGATAAATTGCAACACCTTTTTATTCAACTGCTGGACATTCCGTGACATTTTACTCGTTGATTTCTCAGATAGATGGGTCACTCTGGAAGCAGTGGTTGACACTTTTACCCGCCGGCCGTTTACTGTGATTACTTTCCCTTTTCTTGAATCTTTTTCTTTAAATTGTCCGATCATGTAAAACCCTCCCTTAATGAAGTGGTCTTTCTATCATTATACCACGGTTCGTTTTAAAGCGAATAGAAGAGATAGATTAAATTGGTGATGTGGATCGCATCTACCTCTAACACATCACCCATTTCTTTTTTTAAGACGATAATGAACTGGTCTGTATTCATAAATACCGGTACAAGCATGCTTTCGTCATCAACAAGGGACACGACAGCAGATTGTGCCAGGCTTTCTACATCCTCTTCTTCATTGTTTAAGTCAAAATTATTTATGGTCTTGATTTGTTCTACTGTCATCCTGATTCCTTCTGTTAAGCGATAGGCTTCGACAAGTGCTTGGATCTCATCAGCAGCCAAACCACCTTTCACGGCCGGATCTACGTCATCTGCTGAAAACTCTATACCCCGGACCCGGTGAATCTGCACATTGAATCCGAACTTCTCGGCATACATATCCAGATAGTTTTTTAACTCTTGTTCCGTGTAACCCCTTAAGGGTGAGAGAAGCTCATTGTTTTTCTGGATTATTTCAGAAACTGCTTCAACTCGGTAGACCATGGCTTTATGGATTTTGTCATTGGTCTTGATAATATCTTCCACATAATCGGTATATTGAAACTCGGCACTCCAAATTTTCATAATGCTCGGAGTGAGAAGAATGGCTAAATCCATGAAAATCACGATTGCAGTCAAGGTCAAGATAAACTCCCAATTAGACAATTGGAGTTCATCCATCAACAAACCGGTGGATATCGCTCCTATAAACAATGTATAAAGGGTTTTCCTGAGTGTCCGAAGAGACAAATGATATTTTAAGGGATAAAAGATGAAAAACACCAAATTCGCCAACGAAAAGACCAACAAAACCATGATGTAAATTTTAAACGCCATATCTACCCTCCATTGCTTATACGATTCCTGTCTCACAATCTATTATTCTATTTTTCTGATGATTTGTTTCACAAGCATGCCATGCATAGTTTATTGACTCACTCCTAAGCTAGCTGAACCTTATTAAAATAAGCCTCCATTTTCTTCATCATCTCCTCCTTATTCTCAGCAAACTGCCTATGCCGATGCCCATTTCCTCCAGAAGGATGAGGGAAGCCGTTTAAGATGGACGTAGAATCAATAAGACCTTGTTCTGCAAGATAAATAAGGGCTTTTGAGACGTTCACACCTAAAGGAACGATCAGTGGGTTATTTAGGTGCTCCATTTCTTTAGGGAACGATTGTAGTATGTATTCTCTAAGGACCTCAGTCTTTACGATGTTTGGCGTGGAGCCACTGTAGTTCTTGCCGTTATAGAAAACGGGATAAGGGAGGACGGAAGTGGTTTGTACCAGATGGCTGGATGATTCGAATAGCTCACTTGTGGATGAAATCCCTAAGTGATTGGGAAGGTTAAGTTCATCCAACATATTGATGAGGTTCTTTCTCATCGGACCTTCAAAGCTTGAGTTCTTCTTGACTTCGTGTAAAACGTCTTCGTCAGTGAGGTTCGCATCTTTTAGATTCCATACTGTTTCAAATGACTTTTTCATTTGATGAAGGCCAGGGGTGATTCCGACGATGACTACTTTGGCCTGTTCGTTTAGGTGTTCAAAAGGAGCGTAGTAGATTTCGAGTTTCTTCTTAGGGTCTTTTTCTAATAGGAATGTTTCATTCATAAGGGATTCATTTGAGGTCGGTTTCGCTAATGAATGGATTTTATTTTTATATTGATTGAACTTTGAGTAGGCTGCTATAGACAATGTTTTTCCCTCCGGATTTTGATTTGTTCTATAAATAGTATACACGAGTTGGAAAATACAGGGGGTCTTCCTATCGATAATATTTTGAATTTTCCACCTACTACAGGTACTATATGGATAGTGAGAATAACTGTAAAAAGGAGGAAACGTTTTGGAAGGGACACTTATCAAAGCAGATGATTACATAACATTATGGGGAATTATAGTAGTCTGGGCTTCAGCAAGTATCTACTTAGAACAGCGCTACAGCTGGGCGGCGAAGATATCCGGTGCGATTGTTGCGCTGATCGGGGCTATTATACTATCAAATACGGGAGTCATTCCAACAGCCTCACCTGTTTATGATGCTGTCTGGACATTCATCATTCCCCTTGCGATTCCGTTGCTGCTTTTCCATGTGAATTTTAAAAAGATATGGCAGGAAAGTGGACGGCTTCTCATTCTTTTCTTGATCAGCTCCATCGGTACGGTTGCAGGGGTGATCATCAGTTTCTTTTTGTTAAAGGATCATATACCGGTCCTTGATAAGATTGGTGCGATGCTCAGTGCCTCTTATGTTGGCGGCGGGGTCAATTTTGCAGCGATGGCAGCAAAGTTTGAAGCGCCTGGGGAAATGGTTTCTTCCGCCGTGGTCGCGGATAATTTAATGATGGCGATTTATTTCATTGTTCTGATGATGATCCCTGCCATGAGTTTTTTCAGAAGAAGGTTTAACGCACCCCATGTGGAAAACGTGGAGAGCGGAAGAATGAAAGAAGAGGGAAAGACTCTTGCGGAAAGCTTTTGGGAGCGGAAGGATATCTCTCTAAAGGATATTGCCTTGTCTGTAGGGACAGCCTTCCTTCTGGTGATGGTATCGTTTAAAATCGCGGAATTCCTGGACGGAGTAATTCCTTCCGGTGAAGGGACGTCTTTTTTCCTCAATTTGCTGAATGGGTTGTTCGGCGACCAGTACTTAATGTTGACGACATTGACATTCCTGGCACTTGCCCTGTTTCCGAAGTACTTTGAATCGATTAATGGAAGCCAGGAAATCGGTACGTTCCTCATTTACTTGTTCTTTGTGGTGATTGGGATTCCGGCATCGATTCCGCTCATTGTCCAAAATGCTCCGCTGCTGCTAGTATTCGTGTTCATTATTGTCGTAGTGAACATGGCTGTGTCACTGACTGCAGGAAAGCTATTAAAGTATGACCTTGAAGAGATCCTTCTCGCAAGCAATGCCAATGTCGGAGGGCCGACCACGGCTGCTGCGATGGCCATTGCGAAAGGGTGGAAGGATTTGATTGGACCGATTCTTGTAGTGGGTACGTTGGGGTATATTATTGGGAATTATATTGGGACGACATTGGGATTGTGGTTTTCTGGTTTGATGTGAGAGGTGTGCCCGCAAGTTTGTGGGCTTTTTTATTATGGTGATGACCGTGAAAGAACACTGTAACTCTGCAGTCTTTTAATATCGTAACTACCTTTGAATTTTTTAGTATGGCGGGAACATCAATCACGTATTTATAAAGAATATACTTAATTAGGAAGGAAAGATCCTTATATGAAAATCCTCGTGACTGGTGGTACAGGTGTCTTAGGTAGTAGTTTCGCAGCTTTGGCAAAGGAAAACGGCTATGAAGTAGTGCTTGCTTCAAGAAACAGACCATCTTTATCACCAGCTGAGTGGACCTACCTCAACCTGGAAACGGGTGAGGGATTGAGCACTGCACTTTCTGGTGTAGAGGTGGTATTTCATGCTGCTACCAGTCCAGCAAAAAACACGGAGAAAGTTGATGTGATGGGAACGTCCCTCCTTTTGGAAGAATGCATAAAAAACGGAGTGAAGCACTTTATTTATCCCTCGATAGTTGGGATAGATGACATACCAATGAAATACTACAGGGCAAAACGTTCAGCAGAAGCAATGATCATGGAAAGTGGCACTCCCTATTCTATTATGAGAGTGACACAGTTCCATAACTTAGTAGACAAATTAATAAGCATTCTTGCGAAATTCCCAATATGTATAGTACCTACCAACCTGAAGTTTCAAACTTGTGATGTAGATGAAGTATCAGAAACGTTCATTCAAATAGTTAAAAATGGACCGTTGGGCAGAGTAGAAGATTTCGGGGGGCCGGAAATATTATCCCTAAAGGAAATGTATATGAGTTGGAAAGAGCAAAGCAAAGTAAACCGGGTATTAATCCCGCTTCCCTATTTTCCAGGCAAGACATTCAAAGCATTCCAAGAAGGGAAAAATACGAATCCTCTTTGTGAAAAAGGGTTGCATACCTGGGAGCATTGGATTCAGAAGAAACAATAGTGTGTGTTAGGAGTGAAAAGGGAAAAGGCCGTCGTGGACACATTCACGACGGTCTTTTTCCTTTTTCTTCATACTGTACTCCAGAGGTTTTCTTTAAGTAATCCGTCATATAAGCTACATTTTCCTCATGTTCTATATCCCCATCCTTAGGAATATAAAACTTCTCCTGAGACTTCCCTTCCCCATCATAAAAAAGAAGATGACTAGAAGTAGATACCACTTTTAAATTCTGACCAATCTCTATCTGCTGTTGTCGATTTCCAAGGAAGAAGGCGTTTTGATCCCGATCAAACACAATGATGTATTCCTCATCGTTTGCTGGTTGATACTTCTCTTTTAATCGACGGGCTGATTTTTTCAGGAAAGCATTGATTCGGAAGCGGAAATACAGATAGAACACCAGGAGTACCACAAGGGATATACCAAATGCCAATAGAGCTGGAAACATTACTTGCAATATATGCTCGAATATCAGTTGGGAAGATGTACTGGCTGATTCTTGAAATGAATGATTCAAGGACAAAAATAATACTGCGGAGATCACGAACACGCCTATAATTCCAAACAAGTGAACTTTTCTAAAGTAGGGCATGTATTTGAGGAGCTCATAGTATCCGTCATCAGACAGCTTGAATGTGAGTGTTTTCTTTTGCACATATGCTTCTCCTCTCTATATGGTCATTACTTTAAGTCTAATTTATATAGATGAAAGTTCAAGGGTTTTCATGCCATTGAATTCGGCGTATTAAAGTAGGCCGGGGGAAAGGTCCCTTGGCTCACGAATAGCTGAGGGAATAGGGGGAGGAATGGGGTAATTTGAATGTGTATGGGGTGTTGGTAGCTGAAATGGAAGCAGGAGAACCGTCCCTGTGCTCACTTAACCATAAAATGGATAAAATATTGGGATTTTTTGTTATACTTATACTGACTACTATAATCTCACTCAAAGGAGAAGATATATGCTTCAGAAAATGAAAGAGACTATTTCACAAGTCATGGTGGATAAAGAAAACGAAATTGAATTAATGATGATCGCGTTATTAAGTGATGGTCATATTTTACTTGAGGACGTACCTGGAACCGGGAAAACGACGATGGCAAAGTGCTTCTCGAAAAGTATAGAGGGCACATTCAGCCGACTGCAATTTACACCGGATACCTTGCCATCGGACATCCTTGGCCAGGAGTACTTTGATATGAAGGAAAGTGATTTTAAGACCCGTAAAGGTCCTGTGTTTAGTAACGTCTTATTAATCGATGAAATTAATCGGGCCGTGCCGCGTACCCAATCGGCCTTATTGGAATTGATGGAGGAGAAGAATGTGACATTGGGTGGAGTCACTGCACCACTTCCCCAACCATTCATCGTGATTGCGACTCAGAATCCGTTTGATGCAACAGGAACATTTCCTTTGCCGGATGCACAATTAGATCGATTTTTGCTAACGATTAAACAAGGCTATCCCTCTCCTAAACATGAGAAAATGATGCTTAAACGATTTAGATTGAAAAATCCTATGGACTCAATCGATAGTGTGATCAGTGTAGAGGAAGTCTTGAATATGAAGGAAGGAGTAAAGAAAGTACTAGTTTCAGATGATATGGAGGATTATTTGTTAGACATTATCCAATCCACCCGAAAGCATAAATTTGTGGACATTGGAGTTAGTCCGAGGGGATCATTGGCATTCATGAGGGCCATCCAGGCTCGGGCCTATATTCATGGCAGGGACTATTGTACTCCTGAAGATATTAAGGCTTTGTCCCAACCTTTATTGAGTCATCGGATCGTATTGAATGTTGAAGGAGAGGTCAAAGCGACGAAAGGCCATATTATTCAGGAAATTATGGATGGGGTCACCGTTCCGGTGGAGGCATAAATGAGAGCGGAAGTCGATCAGTCCTTTGTTTCTTCTCCACATTTTCTACTATTCGTATTCATTTTATTTCTTATCACCAGTTTTTTTGAATTCAGTATCCTCTCGTTTTTATTAGCGTTATTTCTCGTTTTGATGGCAATCGGCAGGGTTTACCTACACTACGTACATACAAAAATCCGGTGGGAATTTAAAAGGTATACCCTTGCGTCGAGTGTTGGGGATGAAGAGGAATTCTACATTGAACTAGCGAATGATTCCCTTTTTCCCATATACCGCATGCAGCTCATGATGGAAAGTGAGAATGATCAGAGCTTTGTGTTTCTTCAATCGGATGAGAGGGAATCCACCGTCCACAAAGTAGTCGTTGATTTACCTCCAAGGTCAAAGAAGACGATTCCTGTGAGAATGAGAGCTAAAGGAAGAGGTCTTCATACATGGTCCAATTTTGAAATCATCGTGGCGGACCCCTTTACACTCCTCTCCTATCGACTTGAATATGCGAGTGAGGGCTTCCCGGTATTTGAAATATATCCTCCGTTCCAGTCATTAAATAAGCTTCATTTCCGCTCGGTTGTTTCTGGTCATCAATCATCCCATTACTCTTTTTATAAGGATGAACTGAGCATTATCGGCACAAAAGACTATGAAAATGAGAGCTTTCGACATATTCACTGGCTGGCTACTGCAAAGGAAAATAAAATAGTGGCTAAAAAATATGAAAAGGTACAGGGGAATGTCTATTCCGTACTCCTGAATTTTGTAGGAAACGGGAATTTTTTCATCAGAAAAGATATGGAGTCCCTTATTGAATACTCAGTAGCGTTATGTTCACTCTTGATAAAAGAAGGCTGCCATATCGAATTCTATGTGAATTATGCGTCCCATAAAAATGGCATATTAAAAGTGGAGAATCTTTCTAACATGCAACAAATAAAGAAAGTATATAAAGCCACTACCTTCATTCATACAAATGGGACGTTCCTATCAACGAATCACTTCTTCGACCACGTGAAAAGGGATAAGAATCCACAATCATCAGTATTGATCGTTGGGACGGCGCCTGATGATAAAAAAACCAACTGGATACAGGTAAAGGGATGAGGGGGAAGAGGCATGAAGTATAGAATGATGACGATCGCTTTCGTTTTGTTGATTGCCTGTTTGATCAGCCTCTCCCTGACTTCTATTTCTACTACGCTTTCTTCTAGTGTAAAAGATCATTTGTTTACAGATGAAGATATTGAGATGAAGGGACAGAATCATTTTACTGGGGAGTATACCGAACTGGACGAGGAAGCGCAGGAGGGAACGGAAGTAGAGCCCCTACTAGAAGCTGTGCTCTCTCCGTTTATAGGGGAAGATACGAGTAATAATCAAAGAAACTATCTTCTTTTTTCGGTATTGGCTTTATGTACAGGGATAACAGGTTATTTCATCTATAGAAAGTATCGTAAGAACCAGCAAGGGAAAGACAAATCAACTCCTTCATCTCCTGTTGTAGCAAAAAATGATGAGGAGGTAGCTGTAGAACATTCACCTTCTCTTAAAAGAGAAAGTCAAAGCAACATCCATCTGGTAAGGAAATCTCTACAAAAATGGGAGAAGACACTGGGCACACACAATCAGAAGCGACCTGCCGAAACGATCAATGAGTGGTTTAAGAGAATTAACGGACCGATGGAGATTATCCCTATTTATGAGAAGGTACGATATGGGGAGTCGGGATGCTCAGAAAAGGAATTGCAATTGGTGAAAAGGGTATTAAAGTGATCAGATAGAAAAAGATAACCTGTTCGAGTTGAGGGAGGTTATCTTTTTTTTTTCGTATTAAATGATTGGATTAGATGATTCTCGTTGGGTGAGGAGTGTAGGGTGCTTGGTTTCTGGTAAAAGAGAAAGGAAGCAGAAGAACCGTCCCTGTGCTTCTACTGAGCTTTATGCCCGGTGAATATCTTACGTTAGTATGTTATAATGGTTATAACATTATGAGAAGAGGTGAGATAATTGGAACAGTATGAACGGAGAGTTACAAAGATAGGTAATAGCTTTGGAATTACAATTCCAACTGACTTACTTAAGCAAGTCGGTTTAGCACAGGGAGACGATGTGCAGGTTGAGGTCGTAGAAGGGAAAATTGTGTTGAGGAAAAAGGAACAGCTAACACTCCCTGAAGGCGTCGATGCTGAATTCATGGACATCTTGAATGATGTGATAAAGGAACATGATCAGGCATTTAAAGGATTGGTGGATAAATAATGAATGACATCATTTATTTGACAACGAATCAGGTGATTGCAATCAACACGATTCAAATTCGTCTGTATTCTCCAAATGAACCAGTGGGGGTTAAAGATGCGCACCTTCTGGATTCAGCCATTAACCGTCCAAAACAATCAGCGTTTGGTCGGGATGCTTATCCTGAAATCTATGATAAGGCAGCGGCTCTATTTGAATCCATTGCAAAAAACCATGCATTTCATAATGCCAATAAACGAACGGCGCTTGCTTCACTCATTGTTTTCCTGAAGATCAATCATTATAAATGGACGATGGGAATCGAAGAAGAACAAGATTTTACTGTGGATGTTGTGAATCACAAATATACGTTTGAAGAGATGACTTCCATCATTGAACAACACATACTAAGAATATAATGCCATTCTCAGGGACGATTGAGAATGGTATTTTTATTGTTAGTCAAGGGAAGCATGAGAACCGTCCCCATGCTTCTAGAAAGGGGTGATGAAATATTTAAACGATTCTTAAGATTCAATTTGAAATTATCTCCAGCTTACTTGGTTCTGGCTCTCATATTTGTTATAGGTATCTTGCTTACTGGGGATGTAGAAACCTATACAACAGATATGGTAGCAGTAATAGCGCAAATCACTCTCATTCTTATCGTCCCTAACATCTTCTATATGTTTAAGTACAGAAAAGAGAAAGGTAGTTACATAGGTTTATTAAGTATAGTCCCATTAATTCCGGTTCCATTTGTTACAATTGCCGTCATTATGAAGCTGATTTATGTGTGAAGTATTCTGGTTTGTAACTTTACAGGCTAGTCGAAGTCTAAACCAGAGATAGCCACAGGAACAGGTCCCTTGTATTATTGAAGCCACGAAACCTTGCTCTTTGATCTCCTTCCTCCAAAAGGAAGCACGAGAACCGTCCCCATGCTTCCACAAAAAAGGGTTATCCCGCTTTTTGTGGAATACTAGATAATAGAAAGCCTAACAATCCTGATCTATTCTAATCTCTACAAACGGACTGTCATATCGAACCTTCCTAGTTTTTCCGGGGAACAAACAGGGAATAGTGAAAAGAGTGTGAGAGACAGACGAAAGATGGACTTTCTCCATTGTAGTAGAATGCTAGATACTCTTTTCATAAAGGGAGGTTCGGAGTATGTTCCCTATGATTATCGCAAAATTACTGCGCCTCTATTCTAATCAATCCAAAAACCCACCTATGATTCCTCAGCAGAAAGTAAAAATGAAAAAAGATATGTTCGTTGAAACATCTGTCGGACCCACTTCCATTTCCTTTTATTATCCTTTTACAGCAAAACAGAAAAGGCTCCCTGTTTATATCAATTTCCATGGCGGGGCTTTCATAATGAATGATAAGGAGCTGGATGATCCGTATTGCCGGTATCTTTCGAATCAGGCCGAATGCGTGGTTCTGAATGTCGAATACGGCAAGGCACCTGAGTATCCTTTTCCGAAAGCCATTGAACAGGGCTATGAGATTATTCAATGGATGAAGGGAAGAGCGGAGGAATTGGGGATTGATGCAGAAAAGGTCATGGTGGGCGGTCAAAGCTCAGGGGCCAATATCGCTGCAGCCCTTTGTCTCTACCTTGAAGAGAAAGGGGAGGAGCAGCCTCTGCTCCAAGTGCTGTCATGCCCGATGCTGGATTTCGTCACCCCTCATGCGGAGAAGCCGGAACCGGGCTGGTGGCGTTCTCGCTTTCCGGGGGTAGCCCATTTCATCCATATGTGCTATCTCCCTGTGAAGGAACAGGCGGGGCATCTTCTCGCTTCCCCTGTCCGTGCCGAGGTTAACGGACGCTTGGCCTCAGCCCTGATTCTCATTGCTGAGTCCGATGCATTCAGGCCGGAAGCTGAATGTTACGCGGGGAAATTAAAAGCAGCAGGGGTGAATGTGCAAGAAGAGTTATTCAGGAGCTGTTCCCATGCGTTTACCCATCTCGGACCTAAAGAAAAGGCGGAAGAAGCCTGGCAAATGATCGCAGGGAAAATCAAGGCTGTGGCCGAAGCGCCTCCCGCAAAACACATCCAACGTTTTCCTTTAAAGGGAGAAAGGGTATAAGATAAGGGCAGAATGTACAGACTTGATGCTGAGAAAAGTCTGAACAAACAGAATATAGTTCGATGATCCAGAGGTGGATCAGGAGGAGATGGAGATAGAGATGGAACTGGCACAAGGACAGGCGAGTTTTGAAAACATACATGCTTCAAACAAGATTTCCGAAAAGGAGGAACGGTGACCATTGAAAAATAAAACGGTACTTATCATTGGAGGCGGACTCGGCGGGGTGTCGGCTGCGATTTCACTGGCACAGGCTGGGTACGATGTCTCTTTATATGAAAAAAACGATCACATTGGAGGAAAGTTGAACCGGCTCGATCAGGATGGCTTTGGTTTTGATCTTGGCCCGTCCATTTTAACGATGCCCCATATCTTTGAGAAATTGTTTGCGGCCAGCGGAAAGTCCATGAAGGATTATGTCCCGATTGAGAAGCTGGATCATCAATGGCGCTCCTTTTTTCCCGATGGAAATATCATAGACTTATATGAAGATGTGAAAGACATGCGGGAGAAGAACGCTTCTCTCACTGAAAAGGACATTCGTGAATATCAGAAGCTGCTGGATTATTCGAAGACTCTCTATAATATGACGGATAAAACCTTATTCAAGCACGGTGTTGATTCGACGAGAGGGATGATGAAGCATACGGGGCTGTTCTCCGCCTTGAAGAACTTTGACCTGTTATCGACCGTACATAGATCCCTCGATAAGCGGATCAGCAATGAACAGTTCCGTGATATGCTTTCCTATTTCATCAAGTACGTCGGTTCGTCCCCTTACGATGCGCCGGCCGTGATGAATATGATGATCTACATGCAGCATGACCAGGGCGTATGGTATGTCCCCGGCGGTTTGCACAAGCTCGCCGACGGCCTCGTGAAGCTTGCGGAAGAAGTAGGGGTCACCTTCCATCTTGGAAAGCCCATCGTCAAGCTTGAAAAGAAGGATGGCGGAATCACTGGAGCCGTTTTGGCAGACGGGACCAGACTCACGGCGGATTACTTTGTTTCCAATATGGAAGTCATTCCGGTATACGAGCGCTTGCTGGAGGAAGACAGCCATTATATTAAAAAATTAAAAAAGAAATTTGAACCGGCGAGTTCCGGTCTCGTCATGCATCTCGGCGTGAAGAAGAGTTATCCGCAGCTGCGCCATCATAATTTCTTTTTCGCCGAAAATATGAAGGCGCAAATGGAATCGATCTTCCATCGCCGTGAATTACCGGAGGATCCGGTCATTTATCTTGTAAACGTCAATAAGACCGATCCGACACAGGCACCTGAAGGGCATGAAAACATCAAAGTGCTGCCTCATATTCCGTTTATCCGGGATGAAAATCCGTATACTCAAGCCGACTATGAACAATTCGCTGAACGGGTCCTCATCAAATTGGAGAAAATGGGCCTCGATGGCTTGCGTGACAACATTGTCACTCGTGATATGTGGACACCGGAAGATATCAGGCGCACCTATGGCTCCGACCGCGGGGCGATTTATGGGACCGTGTCGGACAAAAAGAAGAATAAAGGGTTCAAGCATCCGAAACAGAGTGAACGGTACAATAACCTCTATTTTGTCGGGGGAACGGTGAACCCCGGCGGCGGAATGCCAATGGTGACATTGAGCGGTCAGCTTGTAGGGGAACAGATTGTGGAGAGGGATTCATCCCTTGCCTGAAGATGATCGAGCCTTTCTGGAGACGTTATCGGAAAGGCTGGTTTTCTCGTTTGTAGCAAAACTATTGAACCTTTTAAACCAAGGGGTGATGTCATGATCGTATCACTGCCTGTCCATTGGATCATTATCATCGATATACTTGCCTGGACGTTCTTTCATCTCGCCATTTCGGCCATATGCTTGAAACTGCCTTTTTCATGGTTTCTGGAAGACCATTTCTGGTTTCGGACGTTCGCTTTTGAACAATCGGGAAAACTGTGGCAGCGTTTGTTCCGGGTGAAAACGTGGAAGGGGCTTATTCTCGATGGCACGATTTTTTTGAAAAAGGGATACAGCAAAAAAGGACTGCATGGGACGAAGTCGAGGGACCTGATGGTGTTTGCGGCGGAAACGAAACGCGCGGAATTCACCCACTTGCTCTCCATTCTCCCTGCTCCGCTGTTCTTCATCTGGAATCCAGCATGGGCAGGATGGGTGATGATCCTGTATGCCATCGTCTTCAACCTTCCGATCATCGTGGTTCAGCGCTACAATCGGGGGCGCATCTCGGCCATCACGTCAGGACTTGGCAAGGAATCAAGCAGACTAATGTAAGGAAATGAGGGAACGCATATGAGTAAGAAGGTGATAGTCGTGGGGGCAGGTGTTGCGGGACTTGCCAGTGCCATCAGGCTTCAGCACGCGGGGTACGAGGTGGAGTTATATGAAAAAGGATCCACCCCCGGGGGCAAAATGAATCAAATTAAACAGGACGGCTACACGTTTGATTTGGGTCCGAGTATCGTCATGATGCCGGAACTGTATCGGGAACTATTCGAATTATGCGGACGTGACCCTGATGATTATATTCCCATGGAAAAATTGGATCCGATTTACCGGGCCTATTTCACTGATATTCCCGACCAGCCTTTTGATATTTCGACAGACCTTATCCAAATGACCAAGACCATCGAATCCCTTAGCGAAGAGGATACGGAAGGTTTTTTTCAATACCTGCATGAAATTTACAGACGATTTGTCATCGCCAAGCAACACATTCTTCAAAGACCTTTCCGTAAGAGAACGGATTTCTATAATTTCCCCCTGTTGACGAAAGTGCTGCAAATGAAACCATACGACACGGCAGACACGTTTATGGGGAGATTCATCAAGAATGAGCGGCTGAAGCAGTTAATCAGCTTTCAAACATTGTACATCGGCATTTCTCCTCTAAAAAGTCCATCTTTCTATACGATGATCCCGATGATTCAATTTTTATATGGCGTATGGTTCATCAAAGGCGGAATGTATACGATGGCTTTAGGGATGGAGAGGCTCTTCAAGGAGCTTGGAGGAACGATTCACTACGGCAAGGCTGTAGAGGAGATCTCCATTCAAAATCGCAAGGCGGACGGGATCATCATAGACGGCAAGAAAATCCCTGCAGACTACGTGGTCTGTAACGCAGACTTCCCTTACGCTATGAAACACCTGGTGAAGGACAAGGCTTCCAAGGGCAGATTTACGGATAAGAAGATCGACAGCATGAACTACTCCTGTTCCTGTTTTTTGATGTATCTCGGGATGAACAGGAAATATGAAGAGGTCGATCATGTACATACGTTTATTTTTAACGAAAAGCTCAATCAGAATCTGGAAGATATTTTTGATGGGAAGAAACTGACGAATGCCTCCTTTTATGTGTACATCGCTTCCAAGAAGGATCCATCTCTTGCACCTGAGGGGAAGGACGGTCTGTATATTCTGATGCCTGTTTCCAATATTGCCACAGCCGACTATACATGGGATGAGGAAACCATTTCGTATTATCGAAACTACATTTTAAATGAATTAAAGAATATCCCCGGCTTTGAAAACGTTGAGGAGGAGATTGTCACCGAAACGTATACGACACCACTGGATTTCGAATCGAAATTCAATGCCTATCGCGGGGCCACATTCGGCTTGCAGCCAACACTGGATCAAAGCAATCACAAACGTCCACAGAGCAAGGCCAGCCATTGTGAGAATCTGTACTTTACCGGAAGCAGTACACATCCGGGTGCAGGCGTCCCGATCGTGCTGTTATCAGCCAGGATCACGGCACAGGAACTTATTCAGGATGACACGGGCCATGTGTACGATTATTCATCTAACATACAGCCTCAACGGGGATTGTCACATTAGCCGTAGAGGAAGGAGGCAGGTTATATGACAGCTTCAGAAGTGATCAATCTCATCCTGGGGGGCCTCGGGGTTGCGATTGCCGTTATCCTGTTTTGGTCCTTGCCGGTTCCGAGATTCACCTCCAAAAATACGGAGGAGTTGCCGTTTCTGTCCATCATTATCCCTGCAAGGAATGAAGAGGGCAGGATCACCCCGTTATTGCAGTCGTTGCAGGAGCAGCGATTCAAGGGATTTGAAGTTCTGTTGGTGGATGACGATTCATCGGATCGTACCGCGGCCATCGCAGAAAGCTACGGAGTCACGGTCCTCCAGAATAACGGGGCAGGGAAATCGTCTGCCTGCTGGCGAGGGGCCAAGGAGGCAAAAGGAACCTGGCTGCTGTTCCTTGATGCCGATACCCGATTCATGAGTGTGGATGGACTACGTAATCTCCTGCATGTTTACCAAGGAAAAGGAGCAAGGGGGATCCTCGCCTTGCAGCCCTATCACACAGTGCAGCGTGTGTATGAGCATCTCTCCATTGTCTTTAACATCATCGTGGTGGTGGGCATGAACCTCTTTACCGTCTGGGGATCCCGCTTCAAAGCCGCCGGTTCGTTCGGTCCATGTATTCTATGTAATCGAGACGACTACTTCTTATCCGGAGGGCATGAGAAAATCGAAGGGGCCATCATGGATGATCTCGCCCTGGGGGAGGCCTTTCTTGAACAGAACCTTCCCGTTCGCTGCCTTGGAGGCAGAGGAATCATTTCGTTCCGCATGTATCCGGAAGGGGTGGGCAGCCTGATCGAAGGCTGGTGCAAAAGCTTTGCCGTAGGATCCAAGTCCACTCATCCTGTGGTTATGCTGATGGTCATTCTCTGGATAACGGGCAGTTTAACCACCGCGTCTTCATTGATTTCTTCGATTATTGTGGGAAATACCACCGCTATGATCGTCTATGGGGTATTGTATATCCTCTATGCCGTTCAAACAGCCTGGTTTGCCCGCCGGGTCGGGAATTTTAGATTGGGGTATTTCCCGTTTTATCCTCTATTCTTTTTATTCTTTGCAGGGATTTTCATTTATTCTTTTGTCCGGGTGAATGTGTTTCATTCTGTGAGGTGGAAAGGTCGGAATATAAAGGTGTGAAGGTGATGAGTTGTGAAAAAATGGTGTCTGACCCAAGTAGGTCAGACGCCTTTTTTGGATTTGTAATGGGATGGTTTACCAAACGAAGAAATGGAGTGTGGATCATGGTGAGAGGAACGCAGAGTGGGGATAAGATAATCGTGATCGCTTCATTTAGCGTAATGACAATTACCTTTCAGCTCGATTCTCAAGGGTGAAGACCCGTTTATCAATTTCAGTGATTCTTGTGTTCAGATAATGAAAGTCTGTTTCAGAACGGTGGCTGCCTACTTTTAACAAAGCAATGACATCTTCTGTTTGTGATGTTTCAATTCTGTTAACTGTTTCTTTTACCTTTTTCAAATCGTTTCCAAATTCCTTCAGTTTACCGTCGAACTTCTTCATGTTACTGTCTAATTCCTTAACATTGCTGTCTAACTCTTTGATATTCTGTTGAATATCGGTTAACATGTTCACGATTTGTTTGTCCATTTTTTTCACCTCCTTCCTCCTATTATAGTGGAAATGGAAAGATGATACTACCTTGATATTGTGTTAACTGTGATGTCGAAGGGACAGGTCCCTTGGCTCATAAAAATTTGGTGGAATTGTTGGGTGAGGAGTCAGGATAGGTTTGAGGTTTTCTATGGATGAAAAGGAAGCACAAGAACCGTCCCCATGCTTCCCCATGCTTCCAACCAAATGATATTTATCACTATTTCCACCTATTCCCACATGCTACGATGTAAGCAGGTTGTTAGTTTATGAGAGTAGGTGAATGTATGAAGAATAGTGTTAAGGTTGGATGTATGGTGGGGGTGATTTCCGGTGTGGCAGCGATCGTGGTGTATTACTTGCTATGCTTTTTGTTAGACGTTACATTTGAGAAGATCACGCCGGTGTCGATCTTCTTGATGTCGGTAGTGGTGAATATAATCGGGGCATTGATTTACGCGAAGTTAAAGAAGCAAAGTGCAATACCGCGATGGATGTATGCCTTCATCACGATTGGGGTGGCGTTGGCCCTTTCCCTGTTTGATTGGGCGTTTCCTGCAGAGCCGGGTATTGCCGGTGTAGCGAATACGCTGCATGGATTTGTGGCGACTCTTTCCATTGCCTGGCTTCCGGGCTGGATGGATCGGACGGTCAGAAGAACAAAATCTTGAGATTTGTAGAGGGAGGGGGATGACGAATGCCGACAATTGCAACGTTTCCTTGGTGGAGGCTGCTCATCATTCCTTCTTTCTATATGCTGCTCCTGCCTTTTGGAGATAAGTGGTATGGGTATCTTCTTTTTCTGTTGCTGGCCCTTGCCTTTTGGAAAAGCACGTCACACGTGAAATATCGTGAACCAGGCTTAGTGCTGCAGCATATGTGTGTGATGGGATTGATCGTCCTCTTCAATCCGTGGAATATCTGGTTCGGTCTGTACCCTGCTATTGTGACCGGATTCCTTCCTTCGTTTAGAAGGATCACGGTCTATACTGGTTCGATGGTCGCTTTTTATATTGCTTCCGTATGGGTTCATGTTGAATTTAACTTAGGAACACAGGATTTGTCCTGGATCCCGATTCTCATCCTTCTCATTGGGTTGCCGTATTTCCTCCGTAATCAACAGATTTCAAATCAAATTAAAACAGAGCTTCTCGGAGCGAATGAAGAAATTGCCCGCCTCATCAAAATCGAGGAAAGAGAACGGATTGCGAGGGATCTGCACGATACGCTCGGGCACACTCTATCCCTTTTAACCTTGAAGGGGGAACTCGTGGAACAGCTTGTGCGCCGGAACCCTGATGAGGCGATCCAGGAGGTACGCGAGCTTCAGGACATTTCCCGGAACACCCTGATGAAAGTGCGGAAATTGGTCAGTGACATGCAGTCTGTCCAACTATCAGAAGAAGTGATGCAAGTCTCGCGGTTCCTCCAGTCAGCGGGAATAGAGGTCCATGTCCAGACGATGGATTTCGAAAGAATACCTCTCGTGAATGGAAAAATACTCGGTTTGTGCCTTCGGGAATGTGTGACCAATATTGTGAAGCACAGTCGAGCTGAGAATTGTTGGCTGAGAATGGTTGAGACTGGCGGTTCGTTCCTCCTGGAGATTGAAGACGATGGAGTTGGCATGGAGGGTGTGAACAGGACGCATGATGGAAGCGGTTTGATGGGGATGAAGGAGCGTCTCCGAATGATTGAAGGGACATTAGACTGGACATCCAATGCCGGTGGAGGGATGAAGATAACCATTTCAGTCCCAAAAATTGAAAAGCCAATGAGTGAAGCGAGGTGAGAGCATGAGAATCGTCATCGCAGAAGATCAAGGAATGGTAAGAGGTGCAATCGGGAAGTTATTATCCTTAGAACCGGATATTGAACTGGTGAGCGAAGCGGAAAATGGCGAAGAAGCCCTGCGCATCATCAGGCAGACATCCCCTGACATCGCCATCCTGGATATCGAAATGCCCATCGTCAGCGGCCTTGAAGTGGCGGAAGCATTGAAAGAGGAAGGGCACACTTGCCGCATGGTCATCGTGACAACCTTCGCACGAAGCGGCTACTTGCAGCGGGCCATCCAGGCAGGAGTGTACGGATATCTTCTGAAAGATTCTCCCGTATCCCAATTGGCTGTCCATTTACGAACCATATTAAAAGGTCAAAAAGTATTCAGTCCGCAACTTTCCCATTCTATGTTTGAAGAAATGAATCCATTGACGAAACGGGAGCAAGACATCCTCATCCATCTCGAGGAAGGCTACTCCGTAAGTGAAATGAGTAAACTCTTATATCTATCTCCTCCCACCATACGAAATTACATCTCTGAAATTATCCAAAAAGTAGAAGCGAAAAACCGTCTCGATGCCGTGAAGATTGCGAGGGTAAAGGGATGGATGGGGTCTGGTTTGGGGTGAGAAGAAGCATGGGGGCGGTTTCTGTTGCCCTTCGCTTTGATTTAAAAGGATGCACGAGAACCGTCCCCGCGGCCCTCCGACAGTTTATTATTTAATAGATAAATGGGGGACGTACCTCACTTTGACAAAGGTGGGATACGTCCCTTTGTTTGTTTATATTTTCGCCCATTTTGAAGGATGTTCTTTACGGATAAGGTCTAGATGAGCTTCACTCCATGTTTGGGAGTGGTGCTTTTTTGTGGCTATGATCATGAAGTATGATAGAGGAGGGGATTCTAATGCTTCACCTTGGTCAAAAAGGAAGCAGGAGAACCGTCCCCGTGCTTCACTTTTCTAAAAGCAAACGAACTTCATTTAAGTCTTCTTCCGTCTTCAGATAATAAGCTTCATTTTTCTCTAGTCGAAATAAGAATTGAGCTTCTAGTAAGTATTCCTTCGCTTGTTCATATTCCCCACACATTTTATGAATCTTCCCTAGCATATGTTTGGTTTTTCCAAGAATAAAACTTAACTGTTTGCTCTCCAGTAAACCAATGATTTGATAAGCGAGAGTTGTAGCTTCATTAAATTGCCCATTTTTAACGTGACAATAAGCTACGTTATAGGCAACTCGCGGGGTTAGTGTATGATCTTCTAATTGAGGTAATTCTTCGATGGCTGCATAAGCTTTATTAAAATATTCTAATGCGATCGAGACGCCATCTTTACTCAATTTAACCAGTCCAAGTGAATTACAGACGCCGATGTCGAATTCTGTTCTAAGTTTTGTATCAAGAATACTATGTAATTGTTCTTCTGCTTTTATTAAATTCTTATCACGAACATGGAGAAGAATCGCTTTGTTCCAAGTGATGAATTTTTTGTTAGTAAGGTATTCCACATGATCAGAATTTTGCTCTATTAAATTTTCAAATTGTTCAATCGTCAGGGAAAGGGCTTCGTAGTCTTGATAATATGTATGTTCTCTGCAAAGTTGTTTGTATTTTTCTATTTCTTTAAAGTCACTGAATGGCAGTTCACTCATTAAAAATTTTAAAGGTATTTTAAGTTTTTTGCTAATTTCAAATAACAAATCCAGTCTTGGATTTTGAGATCCTTTTTCAATTCTAAATAATGTAGACTCATCACAAATGCCTTCTGCTAAATCCTTTCGAGTCATGCCCGCTCTCTTGCGATAATATTCAATATTTTTATCAACGATGTTCATATTCCCCTCCAAAAATTGATAAATTATCCATTGAATTTACAAATTATTGCACAAATGCATATTTTCATTTTCTCCTACTAACTTCATAATGAAGTTAATCAAAAATAATCCATTAGTTATAGGGATACTATATCACATCAGGGGGACAAATATATGAAAAAAATATTGTTATCAAGCCTTTTATCCATTGGTTTATTGGTAAATGTAAGTGGGTTTATTCAGGCCAAAGGAACTATTGCAGAGACAAATGAATTTTCGTTAGATGTTATTTCGCCGCAATTCAATGATGATTTCATCGAAGGAAACCATTAATGCTCACTCCATCTATAAAATTATTGATGACTATTATTATTGATAGGGTGAAAAGTTATAGATTGGGGGAAGTGTTTTGAAAGTAGCATTGATAAACATGCCATTCGGTTCTTTGTACAGACCTTCTATAGGATTAAGCCTTCTTAAAGCCGGTCTTGTTAAAAACAATATCGAATGTGACGTGCACTATTTAAATTTAAAGTTTGCTGACCAAGTTTCCCCAGAATTATACGATTTAATTTCAGAAGGAACTACATTTTCTAGTAATGCCTTAGCTGGGGAAATGATCTTCTCTCAATCGTTATTTGGTAAGGATACTCTAGATTCCTATATTGAAGAAGCAAAAGATCAGTTGGGTAATTCGGACGAGGATTTTGGCGTCATTCGTGAATTACGAGCATATGTTGAACGTTTTCTTGATTCTTGTTTACTAGACATAGAATGGGATCAATATTCTGTCATAGGTTTTACGAGTGTTTTTGAACAAAATGTAGCTTCTATTAGTCTAGCCAAAAGGCTAAAAGAGAAATTTCCAGATAAATTTATTATTTTTGGCGGTGCAAATTGTGAAGAAACTATGGGTAAGGAATTACTTCGACAATTTTCATTTATTGATGCCATCTGCTCAGGCGAAGGTGATTATTCATTTATTAAGTTTATTTCAGAGTGGAATTGCAGTGATGAAATTCCGAATGTAAATGGAATCAATTTCAATGATTCCATAAAATCCAAGGTTACTTCGCCTGTGATCCCTATACCAGCAGTGAAGCTTGATGATACACCATATCCTGATTATTCTGATTTTTTTGAACAATTCGTAAGTTGTAGTTACAAAGATAGAATCACACAAACCAGGTTTTTATTCGAATCTTCAAGAGGATGCTGGTGGGGACAAAAACACCATTGTGTATTTTGTGGATTGAATGGTACAAATTTGAACTTTCGAAGCAAGTCTGCAGATAGATCATTAAAGGAACTAATTGATTTGAGTAATGAATATAAAGAATACACTACTAAAGCTGCTGCAGTAGATAACATTATTGATATGGGATATTTCAAAAGTCTTTTACCTGCTCTACGGGATAAAGAACTGGATTTAGATATGTTCTATGAAACGAAAGCTAATTTAAAGAAAGAACAAGTGCAACTTTTCAGGGACGCCAAGTTTAGAACAATCCAACCAGGTATTGAAAGCCTTCAGACATCAGTTTTAAAACTTATGAATAAAGGTGTCACCATGTTACAAAATGTCCAATTATTAAAATGGTCTAAGGAATATGGCGTATTTCCAGTATGGAACATTCTTTTCGGTTTTCCGAAAGAGGATCCGGAAGAATACAAAGAATTACCGGGTTTAATCGATAAAATTAGACATCTTACTCCTCCAGGGAGTGTTGCTCAAATCAGGTTAGATCGATTCAGCCCATATTTTAACAATTATAAAGAAAACGGGCTTACAAATGTAAGAGCTATGTGGCCGTATAAATATATATATAGTGCATTTGGAAAATCAGAATTAAATAGAGTAGCCTACCATTTTGATTACGATTATCAAGAACAGCGGAATCCACAAGAATATACAAAACAGATGCGTAGAGCGGTTTCGAAGTGGGCTAGAATGCATGCGGAATTTGATTTGTTCTATATTGATAATAATAAAGAGTTAATTATTTTTGATATGAGAAAAGATAAAGATATTAGCACTTTTGTTTTGGAAAATGAAAAAAGACAGCTCTATTTATCATTTGATTCGGTGAAAAGTTTACCTAATGCATATAAAGAATTACAGAACTCTGGGTTCGATATAACAATGGAACAGGCTCAAGCATTACTCACTGAGTTTGCACATGATGGATTAGTTATAGGAGAAGATAATCGATTTATCAGTTTAGCACTAAATGGAGAAAATTATAGTCCGAAAAAAACCTCCCTTTTACGTATACAGGAATGGAACAATAAGGTAGTAATCTAAATTATTCCTGAAAGGAGGTGAATAAAAGATGACAAACAAAAAAGTGATCTTAACTCCAGAAGTTTTTAAAGTGGGTGAAAATGGAGAAGTCGTCATTAGCGATTCCCAATTAGTTGAACAAATTGAAAAGGCAACTGATGAGAGGGGCGCTGGTGAACAAGGAATCATACCTGATATTTGTTGCTATGTTTGTTGAGTACATTGACTGTAGAAGATGCACAATTAAAAGTGAAATCCTTCAAAACCCAGCTTTTAGCGAATACAGGAATAGATTCAGAAATATTCTAGTTTATCCTTGAAAGGAGGTGAATAAGATGACAAATAGAAAAGTGAGCTTAACTCCAGAAGTTTTTAAAGTGAATGAGAACGGAGAAGTCGTAATTAGCGATTCACAGTTGGTTGAACAAATCGAAAAAGCAACTGATGAGATGGCTGCAGGTGAACAAGGAATCAGAATTTCAGTATCAGCTAGTTTCTAGGAATCATATTTACTGTCGTACAGGGAGGTCTCTAAGGAGCTCCCTGCACATCTTTATCAGGCATCATGAAGGAGGGATAACATGTACTATGAATCTATATCTAAAGCGATGCTTGAAAACTGTATGAAAGTCATTGTTAGGAGAACCAAGCAATCTCGGAATCTATCTGTTGGTATGTACGTAAATCATGGCTCAAAAGATGAGAATGTAACAAATAATGGGATCTCTCATTTCATCGAACATATGGCATTTAGTCATGAGAATATGAATAGTTCAGCCAAAAAAATGGTTGGAAACCTTCTGGATAGCGGTGCTTTATATGAGGCATATACAGGTAAAGAAATGACCAGGTGTTGTATTACTTCACAAAAGAGTTATAAATCTGACATTATTAAAACACTTTCAGAGATAGTAAAGCTTCAGGACATAGCCGAAGAAAGAATAAATCACGAAAGAGCGATTATATTACAAGAAGCAGAGACCTATTTCGCTTCTGCAAAAGTAAAAACAGAACTGGCAGAAAGAGCTTTATGGGGTGACAGGTCTTTAGGGTTATTTGTTATCGGAAATCAAGATAATATTTCTCGTTTTTCAAAAAATGAAATAGAAAGTCGATTTAAGCAGTTCTATTCTCCTAGTAATACATTGATTGTCATTCAAGGAGATGTAGATCCTGATGAAACGTTTAATGAAATCGCTAATCAATTTGATTTTTGGAAAAGTGAAACGGAAAGCCACCAATCTCCCTTACTGGAAGTTTCACCAAGTGTCATGGGAATAGGGAACTCAAACAGGGTGAATTTAACAGCTACATTCGTTGGTCCTTCTTTTCGGTCTAGAAAGAGATATGCAATGGCATTATTGTCAGATATTTTAGGCGAGGGATTAAAGTCAAGATTGTTTGTTGAACTGAGGGAAAAAAGAGAGCTAGTGTACTCCATATATTCATATGCTTTAAGCTATGGACTTGGTGGCTATATGGCAATAGACCTTAATTGTAGAAAAGATTCCTTAGAAGAGAGTTTTAAAGTAATCATGGATATTATTAATGACATTCAACAGAACGGTGTAACCAGCGAAGAACTGGAACGTGCAAGAGCTTCCCGCATTACTTCTACACTGCAAATACCGAATGATGCCATACGTCATCTCAACACTACCGGTCGATATGCATTGTACAATAAAGATTTTTTTGTGGATACTGAAGTATTTGAATTCATGAATGTAACGGATGAAGACATTCGTGAGGTTTCTAAAGAGATGTGTGATCAGTCAAATATGGCCTTGTCTGCAGTGGGTACAGATTCTGAGTCACTTTTAACTCTACTTTAAAATGAGGTGATTTTATGTCTAATCATACTGAATATATAACCAATGCGGATACTGATTTCCTCGATACTATCTTAAATGATGGTGGAATGGAAGTATTAAGTATTCTTTCTGTATCTTCTTTAACTGCAACTGAAGTTTCAAGACAAGTAAATGTCCCTCTTGCAAAGATAAACTATATTATTAAGATTTTGGAAAAGAATAAACTAGTGTTTGTAAACAGTACTAAATCGAAAGAGGATATTGTTGAATCAGCTTACAAAGCGGATGTGAATTCATTTGCTGTTAGGTTGAGTAATCGCAATTCCAATGAAGTAGAAAAAATAAAGTTAATCACTTTTATGATAGAAGAAGTAAGGGCTGGTATGTTAAATGCTATTTCTGGTAATCTCCCAGCAGACTTTTCTCTCGTTAAAGCAAGGATTCCAAAAGAAAAAGTGAAGGAATACATCCAATTGCTGCGTCAATTAGGAGACGAGATTGATACAAATCAAGAAGGGGAAGATGATCCTTATACATTTGCTGTATCATTATTCCCAAATTTCACTATGAATAGGATGAAAAATTAATGTTATCATTTCTGAAGCCATCCAGTATGGAAAATGACCAAATATACATACTTGGTTTAAGGCCATTTTCTCAGAGAGTCAATAAAATCATGGATATCATTCAAGAATTAGATAAGATACCGTCACACACCCTCTTATTATTGAAAAAAGCTTTGGGATCCCAAGAATTTCTCAAAGAAATTTATAGCCCTGGTTTAAATTATTTTACGTATTTTCTTACTACACATTCCTCAGATGGAATGATATATCAAGATAAATCTCCCCAAATTATTGAGAGAATGTTAACCAACAACAACTTAGAAAAATTCATTAACTACCTATTTTTAGCTTGTGCAAAGTATGGGATTACCCTACAGAATAAAGTAGAGTTAATTGAAGGCTCCTTTGAGATTCCTGGATTTCACTACCGAATTAAATTAAAAGACTATAGCAATTTCCAAGCGTGTACCATTATTTCATCTAAAAACGAAATAGCTTTTTTAGTTGATGATAAAATCATTGGTACAGTTATTACGACAGATGATTTTAATGCGGATTTTCAGGTAACCGGTACTCAAATCAGCTTTATTCGAAAACCGTATGACAGTAAGGGTATGTTTGATTTCGAACTTTCAGAAGATAGTATCAGCCAGTGTCTTTCCGAAAACTTTAATCTCCTGAATGTCAGAAATAGTGAGTTAGCAGATAATAAGCTGAAAAGTATTTCTTTTACCCCTAATGACATATTATTTTATGAATCCTGTTTAAATACAATTAAGGATGTATGGCCAGAGTATTATTTGGAAATTAAGGGTCATATTAAACTGATTGGAATCATGGATACAGACGCTTTTGGCGGGTTTACAACAGATATTTTACCTGATGCCATCTTCATCTCACATCACCCATATGATTTTATGTGGGTTACTGAAAATCTGGTACATGAATGTGCACATTCACGGTTAAATCAATTATTCCTGATTGATCCTGTTGTGTTAAATGATCATGAAGAAAGATTCAAGTCACCATGGAGAAAAGACCCAAGGCCAATGAAGGGGGTATTTCATGGGGCATATGCGTTTGCCAGGGTTGCGTTATGGTTGGAAAGACTTTATAGCGTCTACAAAGATAATAAAATCTTAAATAGGCTGGAGTTTGTTGAGGGACAATTGAAAGAAGCGATAGAAGTCATAAACACTCATGGAAAACTTAGTCCACTAGGGGAACATGTTTTTGAAGAAATTTCCTCTGTTATTAAAACAGTACCTGTGGTGTCATAATTAATTTTTTCTTATTTAATAAATTTGGGATTAACTATAAGGAGGAGGCGAATTATGACAGAAGCAGCAGTAAAAACTCAATTAAATCCAGAGAGCCAAGAAAAGAAGGATAGCTTTAAAGATCTGCTAGCCATTAAAGATTATCGGTTTCTCATAGCCGGACAATTTGTATCAGCACTGGGAGATGGAGTGTATGCTCTCTCTCTCATCTGGGCTATGAAGGTATTAACAGGTTCCTCCTTACTTATATCTCTTGTATTGGCAGCGGAAGTGATCCCCACCATTTTGTTTGGCATCTTCTCGGGCGTACTTGTCGATAGAGGGAACCAAAAAAGATACATGCTGGTAGCAGATATATGCCGAGGGATCGCTGTACTTGGGCTTGTAGCCCTTTTCTGGTTCGATATGCTGAGTCCGTGGATGCTGATCGCCGCTGCCGCATTCACTTCATCGTTTGACTCGTTTTTCATTCCAGCAAAGTCTGTCGCGATCAGGACGATTGTTCCAGATCACTTGATTACGAGAGCACAAAGTCTTTCATCCACGATTCAAACAGTGGTAGGGTTAGGGGCTCCGGCCATAGCTGGGATCCTATTGGTATACAGCTTACCGACGGCATTCCTTTTTAATGCCCTAACCTTTTTTATCTCATTTTTCTTTATCCTGCTCATTAAGGAAAAGGGATTGTCGAAAAGACCAACGGATAAATTGAGTATGAAGAAGTTCTCCCTAGATTTAAAAACAGGATTAAAAACCATCATATCCGTCCCGATCTTAAGGGGAATGATTATTTATTTAGTGTTAATCAACTTTATGTTGGCGCCAGTAGCGGTCCTGTTTCCTTTATTCGTAAAAGATGCCTCCGAGTTAGCGATGGTTGAAATTGCTTTCTTTATTGGGATATTAGGTGGGTCTCTATCCATTAATTTATTTAACCGATTCCGAAAAATCGTGCCGATGGTAGTTGGCTTAGTCATGATATTAGGCTCATTTGGAATGTTAGCCTTTACGGATAACTTTACATTAGTATTGGCTGTCATCCTCATTGCTGGTATCGGTAGCCCTCTGGTGAGTATCGCTTTACAATCACTCTTCTTAATCAAGGTACCGCGAGAGTTACTGGGCAGGTCCCAAAGTACAATGAGGGTATTACTTGAATCAAGTAAACCCATATCATTATTACTGACAGGTTCATTGCTCGTACACTTTAGCATCAATAATCTATTTTTAGGTATCTCCGTATTTGGAGGAATGATTGTACTCATGATGGTGTTGAACCCTGCGATTAGGAAGAGCTCGTAACTGAATAGGTTTTAGCGGAAAGGTCGTCCGTCCCATTTGATAGGGGTGGACTTTTTTATTGGAATGGCAGTGGGGGATCAGTTCTCGAGCATTCATGAAAAAGATTAAGGAAAAAAGAAAACATTAAAAAAACGCGTCCCCACGCGTTTTTTTCTATGCCCAAAACAAAAAATCCACACATTTTCAAAAAACATATTGTAAAGCGCTTTCAATTATCATATAATTTCAATAAATCGATTTAGTAAACCGGTTTAGTAAATCGGTTTAGGAAATGAAAGTTGGAGACTATGGAATGAAAAAAGTGACGATTGCTGATGTTGCTCAGCATGCGAATGTATCGAAGAGTACCGTTTCCCAGTATTTGAATAATCGCTTTGATTATATGAGGGAAGAGACGAAGAATCGAATAGAAGAAAGCATCAAAGAGCTTGGGTATCGACCGAATATTGTCGCGAGGAGCCTCAAGCAGAAGTCGACGACGACAATCGGGGTGATTGTGGCGAATATTCTCCACACGTTCTCGACCCAGGTGATCAGGGCCATTGAAGACACATGCCAGGAAGCCGAGTTTCACACGATTGTCTGTAATGCAGATGATGATCCTGACAAGGAGCGGAAGTATATTGAAATGCTCCGTGCCAAGCAGGTGGATGGTATCATTCTTTTACCAACAGGTGATAATGCAGCCTTATACAATGAGATGCTTACGGAAGGCTATCCAATCGTGTTCGTTGACCGGACGGTGCCTGATGTAGCGATTCCATCTATGCTCCTTGATAACGAGAAAGCGTCAGGGATGGGGATCCAGCATTTCATCGACAGGGGATACACGAAGATTGGCATCATCACGAATGTGATCCGGAATGTCACACCGAGGATGGAGAGGATCACTGGCTATAAGAATACGATGAACGCCAATGGTCTGGACATCCGGGAAGACTACATCAAGAGCCTGGAAGTGAGCAGGATCAGAGAAGGGGTTCACGAGCTGCTATCCCTGGACGATCCCCCGGAAGCGATCCTTGCGGGAAATGATTTAACGCTCATTGAGATTTTAAAATATGTAAAAGAGAACCATGTGAAGGTTCCTGAGGATTTGGCAATTATCGGAATCGATGATGTGTCCTTTGCCGGTTTTTATGAGCCGGGATTGACGATCGTGGCTCAGCCCACGTTTGAAATCGGGAAGAAGGCAGCGGAATTTTTATTAAATAAAATTCAGAAAAAAGAGGATCAGGATGAGGGCTTGGTATTCCGATTCGATCCAAAGTTAATCATACGAGAATCTTGTTAGACAGAAAGGGTGGTACCCATGAATGATGTAGTGACGATAGGCGATGCGATGATCACTCTTGATCCTTCATCGACGGGCCCGATGCGGTTTGTCTCTTCTTTTGAACGGAAAATCGGGGGAGCCGAGCTGAACTTTGCGATTGGCTGTGCACGGCTTGGATTGAAGACCGGTTGGATCAGCCGACTGGGGAATGATGAGTTCGGAAGGCATATCTTCAACACCGTCCGCGGTGAAGGGGTGGATGTGTCCGAAGTGGAACTCGTAGATGGATATCCTACTTCCCTTAATTTCAAGGAAATCATGGGGGATGGGAGCTCACGGACTTTCTACTACAGAGATCGTTCTCCTACAACGGTGTTGACGAAGGAAACCCTGAATGAAGACTTCTTGAAAAACACAAAGATTCTCCATATCACGGGGGTATTCCCTGCAGTGGATAAGACGAAAAATATCGAGTTGATCCGCCACGCGATCATCGAAGCCAAAAAGCACGGTGTGATGGTATCATGTGACCCGAATATCCGACTGAAGCTGTGGAGTGAGGATGAAGCAAGGGACGTGCTGAGAAGCTTCCTCCCCTATGTCGACATCCTTCTGACGGGGATTGAGGAAGCCGATCTGCTGTTCGGAACATCAGACACGGATGAAATCATCGAGCATTGTAAGCAATTCGGCATCACTCATCTCGCCATAAAGAAAGGCGAGGAAGGTTCGGTTGGATATGTGGACGGTGAATATGTTGAAGCCCCGGCCGTAAAGGCGAAGAAAGTGGTGGATACGGTAGGTGCCGGCGATGGATTCGATGCAGGTTTCATTTATGGGATCCTTCAGAACTGGCCTTTGAAGAAAGCGCTTCATTTTGCGAATATAATCGGGTCAATGGTTGTCAGTGTGACGGGTGATAATGAAGGGCTGCCGTATTTAGAAGATGTCCTTGTCCAATTAGGTGAAAAAGAACGGGTGGAAAGATAGGAGGATGGCATGAATATACAAGTGGCGCTTGACCGCCTGACCAGGGAAGAATGCTTTCAGATTTTGGAGGATACAGGTTCTTACGTGGACTGGATCGAGATAGGAACCGGTGTAATAAAGGAATACGGAATGGCGATTGTCCGTGACATCCGCGAGAAATATCCGGATAAAACCATTGTCGCGGATATGAAAACATGCGACGCCGGTAAGCATGAGACGATCCAGGCATTTGATGCCGGGGCGGATATCACGACTGTCATGGCGTTCTCTGCTGACAAGACGATCACCGATACTCTCGAAGTGGCTGAGTCACGTGGAAAACGAGTAATGATCGACCTTCTGGGAGTTTCGGAGAATAAGAGAATCCGGGAATTACAGGAACTTGGTGTTTCTCTTGTCAGCCTGCACATCGGAAAAGACATGCAGGAAACAGGGGAGAGTACAGGGAGCCTGTTTGATTTAATACAAGGTATCAGCGGACTTGAGACGGCCGTTGCAGGGGGAATCACCCTCGAGACATTGCCGGGCATTGTGGAAAATAACCCCGATACGGTCATTATTGGCAGCGCTATTACGAAGGCAGCGGATCCCGCCGAGGCTGCAATGGCGATGAAGGGACTGATCAAAGAATGAAATCAATCATCACGACGGTAGCGGGTGAAATCACAGAAGTTTTATCAAAGGTGAAAGAAGAAGAAGCGATCCATCTTTCAGGGCAATTGAAAAAAGCGAAGCGGATCTTCGTATATGGTGAAGGACGTTCAGGTTTGATGGGGAAAGCATTCGCGATGCGTTTGATGCACGGAGGCTTTCCGGTATATGTCATCGGGGAAACAATCACACCGAGCATGGCCAAAGGGGATTTACTTATTGCGATTTCGGGATCGGGTTCAACAGGAGCAATTGTTCAATTTGCCACAAAAGCGAAAGAAATTGGGGCAGGAGTGTTTCTTGTAAGTACAAACCGTGAATCAAAGCTTGCGTCGATCAGTGACGGGATCCTTGTTATCCCCGCTGCTACGAAATTCCGGAGAGCGGAGGAACCGGAAACGATCCAGCCTCTCGGGAACCAGTTCGATCAGTCGGTCCATCTGGTGCTTGACGCCGTCATCATCGGAACACTGGGTGATGGGGATACGAATGAAACCATGGCCAAACGGCATGCAAATATAGAGTAGAGAAGGGCGGTGAAGGAATGAATCCAGTAGAGTTTATGAAAGAAGAAATCCTCGTGGCCGTCATCCGGGAAGCCACTCCACAAACCATTCTGCCAATTGCAGAAGCTTTGTATGAGGGTGGAGTGAAAGTGCTTGAGATCACGGCCGAGACACCGAAGTTTACTAGGTTAATCGAGATCGTCAGAGAGGAAATGGACGGCCGGGTCTTGACTGGTGCAGGCACTGTCCTTGATCCAGAAACAGCAAGGGCCGCCATTATGGCAGGAAGTGAATTCATCGTTTCTCCGTCATTCAATGCGGACACAGTGAAGATGACGAAGCGCTACGGCATCCCGAGTATCCCGGGAGCCCTGACACCAACGGAAATCCTGACGGCATATGAGCTCGGGGCTGACATGATCAAGGTATTCCCGGCCAATACATTCGGACCAGGTTACGTGAAGAGCATCCAAGGCCCTTTCCCATCGATCCCACTGATGGTGACCGGGGGAATCAATCTGGATAATCTTACGGAATATCTGGAAGCAGGGGCGTTGGCTGTCGGTCTTGGGGGCAACTTAGTGAATACAAAGCAATTGCATCGTGCGGAAGATTTTCAGCGTTTGACGCAGAAAGCACGGGAATACACGCAAATCGTTCAGAAGGTAAAGGCTGTTCAAACGATTAAATCATAATAAGGGGGAACTAGGGATGAAGAAATTTTTCACATTATCATTTGTATTATTGTTGGCTGTTTCCGGAATTTTGGCTGGATGTGGAAGTGACGAAGCATCAGGGGGAGAAGCAGGGAAGAAAATCAAGATCGTAGCGGCGCATAACCAGACATCACCGGACAATCCATATCAAACGGGACTTTTGAAATTCAAGGAAGTCGCTGAAAGCAAGTCAGACGGTGATATCGAAGTGGAAGTGCACGCAGGAACCATTGGAACGGAAGAATCTGAACTGGTTGAAAAGCTAAAGCTTGGGGCAGCGGATGTGGTCCTTGTTTCACCTGGATTCATGACTCAGACAGGAATTAAGGAAATCGACCTTCTGGCACTTCCTTACCTATTTGACAGCTATGACCACTGGGAAAAGACGGTTGACGGAGAAGTTGGGAAAGAAATGGCGAAATTGATCAACGAAAAGTCGAACAATGATTTCAAACTGATCGGATACTGGTCTGCCGGTGTAAGACATTATTACGGGAAAAAACCGCTTGAAAAAATGGAAGACATTAAGGGAATGACGTTCAGAACACAGACTTCAGGTGTAGTGGCAGACTATTGGAAGAAAGTCGGAGCAATCCCGACATCGATTGCATGGGGAGAATTGTATCAGGCGCTTCAGCAAAATGTCGTCGATTCATCTGAAAACTCTTACCCATACTTTGTACAGCAGAATCATCACAAAACAGACAACGGAAAATACATCACTGAGACAGCACATGATTACACAACGCGCTTCTTATTGGTAAACGGAAAGAAATTTGATTCCTACTCGAAGGAACAGCAGGATATCATCATTGAAGCAGCAAAGGAATCTGTGAAAGCGGAAAGAGAAGCAGTTTATGCTCAGGAAGATGAATACAAACAAAAAGCCATTGATGAAGGGGCGAAAGTAAACGAAATCGACCGTGAACCATTCATCAAGCTGGCAGAGCCTCTTCAAGAGAAAGCAGCCAAAGACATGGGAGCAGAAGACCTGCTTGAAAAAATTAAAAAGCTTAAATAATTACGCTCGTTAAAAGGGAAGAGGTGATCTGTTCTTCCCTTTAATTGTGAAAGGGGGAAGACGATCATATGATTAAGGCTCTTGAAAAAATTCAAATGACCATCGGTGCTATTTTCTTACTTATCTTTTTTGCAGCCATCATGGTTCAAATCGTCACCAGACATCTTGGGATATCTGTCATCTGGACAGAAGAGGTGGCCAACTACTCGTTCATCTGGTCGGTCTTTATGGGGGCATCAGTCATGGTGAGCAAAAGGGAACACTTCAGCTTCGACTTCCTTATCGGGAAGCTTCAAGGGAAGTCGAAAGTTTCATTACTGATTGTGATTGATGCAGTCATCTTATTATTCTCATTTGCTCTTTTCTACTATGGAATTGAAACCGTACAGAATTTCTGGAACTACAATTGGACGTCCATCCCTGAATTAAAGATGGGGTATGTGTGGATTTCCATCCCGGTCATGGGAGCGACCATGATGATTTACTCCGGGAGTCAATTAATCACAAATATTAAAGCGTTTAAAGGAAGGGGGGCACAGGCATGATTGGTATAGGATTGGTTGGATTATTTCTGATTTTAATGCTGATTGGTGTACCGATTGCCTTTGTCATCGGCATCATTGCTCTCCTTGGTATTTTCACCGTTCCTTATATTCCTGAGGTGACGGTTCCGATGAAGATGCTGAATGGGATCGACTCGTTCGTCCTTTTGGCAGTGCCGTTATTCATCCTGGCTGCCAACCTGATGAATCACGGGAAGATTTCGCAAAAGCTCATCGATCTTTCCCTGACGATGGTCGGTCATATCAGGGGTGGCCTTGCTCACGCGAATATTCTCGTCTCGATGATTTTTGCCGGAGTATCTGGAGCAGCACAAGCTGATACAGCCGGTGTGGGGAAAATCCTGATCCCAAACATGAAAAAGCAGGGATATGATACGGAAACGGCAGTCGGAGTGACGGCAGCTTCTTCCACGATCGGCGTCATCATCCCGCCGAGTATCCCGATGATCATTTTCGCCGGATTGACGAATGCCTCGGTTGGTGCGTTATTCCTCGGTGGAATCGTACCAGGCGTCTTGATCGGGCTCGGCATGATGCTCTTCATTTATATCATGGCATTGAAAAAGGGGTATCCAAGATCGAAACGCGCGACATTCAGTGAATTTTTCAAACTGGTGTATGAAACGGTGCCTGCTCTGGTCACGCCGATCATCATTATCGGTGGGATCATCTCAGGATTCTTCACACCGACGGAAGCCGCAGCCGTTGCGTGCTTATACACTTTACTAATCTGTATGTTTTTCTATAAAACATTGAAACTATCGGATCTTCCAAAGATCATCAAAGACACACTGGCACTAAGCTCCCTATCCCTCTTTGCCCTTGCGGCTGCAAGTGCACTGGGAGAGTTGATGAGCTACTATCAATTATCGGTCAAAGCACAGGAATTCTTCGTGAATAACGTAGGGACAGAATGGATCTTCATTTTGATCATCATCGCATTCTTCCTGTTCGTCGGAACGTTCATGGATGCCATCCCGGCCATGATCTTATTCGTCCCGGTCATCCTGCCGACAGCCAATCTATTTGGAATGGAGCCGGTGCACCTTGGACTGATCGTGGTCATGACGCTCGCCATCGGACTCGTCACCCCTCCTTACGGGTTATGTCTCCTGCTGGCAGCGAAAATAGGCAATCTCAGCATCGAGAAGTCCTTCTCTGCCGTCATGCCGTATATCTTGATTGTCCTCGTCGTATTATTATTCGTTGCATTTTTACCGGAAGTGGCATTCTACCTTCCGAAATTAATTAACCCAAGCCTATTCTGATGAACCGGCTGTATGGAAAAAGGAGAGTCGATTTCAATGGTAAAAAGAGAAGTGTTAAGCAGTGAAGGCTCCATGATGCTCGTAAAGGTGGAACTCTCGGAAGGCTTCGTCGGTGATATCGACCAGCATCCGGAAGAGCAATTGAGCTTCATTGAAAAAGGGCAAGTGGAGTTCGAAGTCGATGGAGAAAAAAGAATCCTGAGTCAAGGGGATACGCAGTATATACCATCAAGCATCCAGCATCGGGTGAAGGTGCTCGAGGAATGTGTGATTTTGGATATGTTCTCGCCGATTCGGAAGGACTTGCTGGAGGGATAAGGTATAGGAGATATAGGAGAGCTTCACCCCGTGTTTGAGGGTGAAGCTTTTTTTATCCTTTATATAGAAGTATGATAAATGGGGACGACTCTGTTGCTTTGCTTTGAGTGAAGAGGAAGCACGAGAACCGTCCCCATGCTTCCCTTAAAACTATACAACAGAGGTGACCCCATATCATGAGCTGGAAAGTAAAAAGCTTCAATGAACTATCAACCCACGAACTATATGAAATATTACAAGTAAGGACCCAGGTTTTTGTCGTGGAACAGGAATGTCCCTACCTGGAAGTCGACGGGAAAGATGTGCACGCCCATCATCTTTATAAGGAAGAAAACGGTGAGGTGTTGGCCTATGCACGGCTTTTACCTGCGGGTGTTTCCTACAACGAACCGTCCATCGGGAGGGTCCTCGTGAAGGAAGGTCATCGTCGGAAAGGGTTCGCAAGCGAATTGATGAAAAGAGGACTGGCTTTTATTCATAATGAGTGGGGGGAGCAACCGGTGAAGATCCAGGCACAGGAATATTTGCGGGAGTTTTATGGTTCATTTGGATTCAAGGCGATCACGGAAACCTATTTGGATGATGGGATTCCACACATCGATATGATATTGCAGAATCCTACCAGTTAAAAACATGCCAAACAAGCCACGGGGACAGGTCCCGTGGCTTGTTTAAGTTGCTGATATGGAAGCATGAGAACCGTCCCTATGCTTGTAAAAATTTCTCCAAAGCAATATGAAGGCTGGAGGTTACAGCGATATTGGAGGAGTCGATTCCAAGGTGGGTCATGGTCTGGGCGATCTCGGGTCTGATTCCGGATAGGATGGTTTCGATTCCGATCAGGGATAGGGCATCCACTACCTTGAAGATGCGGTCTGCCACCATCGTATCGATGATCGGAACGCCGGATAGGTCAATGACCATGTATTCCAGTGATAAATCGTTCCCTTTTGAGAGTGCTTTATCCATCAGTTCCTGAGCTCTTTCGGTGTCTATGTCCCCGATCAATGGGAGAACTCCCACTTGCTTCGTGATTTTGATCACCGGGATGGATAACTCCAAAGCTGTCGCTTCTGCCGCATTGATCCGTGTATAAAATCTTCTTGAATACGACATGGTCAGCCAATATATGGCCCTGTCCACCACTGCATCAAAATCAGAGATCAGGTCATAGAATTGATCAAATGACATATCGAATTTGGAAGCTTCCTCTTTCATGATTTGCCCGATTAAATTCCGGTAATCCCTCACTTCATCCAGGGCCACTTCCAAAGGAAGATTGAAGTTAACCAGTGTGTCGACCGCTTCCGATCCCCATTCCTTTAATTTTTCGAAGGCCGTGTCCAGGTCGCTCTCAATCGATTTTGCATAAATGTCGATGATATCCTCACGCCAACTATGAAGCTTAGATTCTATATTGCGGTACTCGCTTGACCGTAAATTATCCTTTTCGACAATCAGCTCTTGCTTTTGGCTCAATACTTTCTCACAGATTGCTTTCGTATATGTTTGTCTGCCTTGATCGATCATGTTCGTTACGCCTCTCCTTTTACTGTAGTTTCCAACTATATTTTAACATAATGGATGATGAGCATTGGAGTGGGAACGTTTGGGAGGGGGGAGGGGCCAGGAACGGAAGTGGGGCTGTTTGTAGGAATAGCAAAGAGATTCGTGAAGGAATGTGGCTGATTTGCCACGGAAGCATAGGGACGGTTCTGCTGCTTCCATCCTGACCAACAGGAAGCACGAGAACCGTCCCTATGCTTCCCCTATGCTTCCCTTCTTTATGATACAATTTTTGTAAAAAGGAGGGGTGTGTTTGTCCAGGTGTTTACTATCATTCTTTAAAAGATATCCCGTTTTACTATCTTTATCTTTTGTTTTCATGCTGGTCTTTTGCGTTTTTGGTTACATAGTTCATTGGGCATTTTACAATATTGAAAGAATTGAGCCCGGGTAACTCATTTCTGAAAAGTCATCGCCAAGTGGCGAATATACAGTGAAAACGTACTTGAATAACGGTGGAGCTACGGTGAATTATGCCGTTCTTGGAGTTTTATTTTCGAATGAAAAAAATGACGACTCCAAACATATTTATTGGCAATATGAAGAGACGGCGGGGGAAATCAATTGGATCGATGAAGATACCGTTACGATTAATGGTCAAAAAATTAACGTTCCTGATGGAAAGTATGATTATCGGCATCCATGAGGTCCCGTGGATCAGTGACAGGCAGATGAATGGTGAAAGCATTAGATGTTTGTGAGAGGGAATAGTAAGGGAAACATGATTAAGAAGCACGAGAACCGTCCCTATGCTTCTAAAAAAGGAGGATGTTATGTATGAAAGCAGCGTGGTTCAGTGAGTTTGGTTCAGCATCGGAGGTTCTTCATGTTGGGGAGATGGATAAGCCGTCCCCGTCACATGGGGAGGTTCTGATCCGGATGCATACGTCGGGTGTCAATCCTTCCGATACGAAGAAGCGTCTTGGGTCATTCCCGGAATTACTTGATAACGGTCCTGTCATCCCGAATAGTGACGGCGCAGGTATCATAGAAGCGGTTGGCGCTGGGGTTCCGCATTCACGCATCGGTGAACGGGTCTGGGTGTATCAAGCCCAGTATGGACGTCTCCACGGCACGGCCGCAGAGTATGTCTCCATTGATAGCAAGCGTGCCGTTCCTCTCCCGGAAAACACGAGCTTTGTGGAAGGGGCTTGTTTGGGGATTCCCGCCATGACCGCCCATCGGAGTGTATTCTCGGATGGCCCTGTAGAGGGGCAATGGCTGTTGATCACGGGTGGTGCCGGACGGGTTGGGCACTATGCGATTCAATGGGCGAAGCATGCAGGGGCAAAGGTGATTGCGACAGCGAGTAATGAGGAAGCACGGAGGCACTGCGTTGAGGCAGGAGCAGATTATGTAGTGGACCATCGTAGTGACGGAATGGTGGATGAGGTGCTTAAGATCACGGGTGGAGACAAGGTTGATCGGGTGATTGATGTTGAATTTGGTGCGAATCTTCCGAGAGTTCTGGAGCTGATCCGTATCGGTGGAGTGATCGCGACCTACTCCTCCACCGTTGTAACGGAACCCGTTTTGCCTTTCAGGGACATGATGTTCATGGACTTAACCCTTCGAATGATCATTGTATACGCCATGCCGGAAAGTGCGAAGCAGGCGGCGATCGAGGATATTATAGAGGCACTTGAGAATGATCGATTACAGCATCGGATTGCAGAGACGTATGCGTTGGAGGACATTGCGACGGCGAATCAACGGATAGAAGATGGTGGGTTTTATGGGTGTGTGGTGGTGAAGGTGGAAGCATAGGGACGGTTCTTCTGCTTCCATCCCGACCTAAAAAGGAAGCACGAGAACCGTCCCCCCGCTTCCCCCCCGCTTCCCTTGACTTTCCCCGAAAATTTTATTATCGTTATAAAAAACCAAATACGATTTTCACATTCGTATAACTCCAATAATATGGTTTGGAGGTCTCTACCAGGAACCAGAAAATCCTGATTACGAAGAAGGTACCGTTCGGTGTATTTTCTTCGTAATCAGGATTTTTTTTATAGAAAATTTGAGGAGGTCCACCATGAATTATTCAAAAATGCCTAAAATTGAACTACACTGCCACTTGGATGGGAGTGTAAGACCTGAAACGATCATTGATTTAGCAAAGAAGGACGGGATCCATATCCCTTCATTTGATAGGGAAGAGATGAGAGGAGAACTCATTGCCCCATTGGACTGTGAATCATTGGATGAATACTTGGAGAAATTCTCGATTCCCAATGACGTGATGCAGTCGAAAGAAAATTTGAAGAGAATCACCTTTGAGCTGTATGAAGATGCATCGGGTGAAAACGTGAAATACATGGAGGTCCGGTTCGCCCCGTTGCTCCACACACGGAAGGGATTATCGGTCGAAGAGATCATTGAAAGTGTGATCGAGGGCATGAAAGAGGCGGAAGAACAATTTGATATCAAAGGAAATATCATTCTATGTTGCATGAGGACGATGTCTCCGGAAAGTGCCTTTGAGGTCGTGGAAAAGGGGAAGAACTTCCTCGGAAAAGGAGTCGTCGCAATTGATTTATGTGCGTCCGAAGAGGAAGGATTCTGCAGGGAATTCATTGAACCGATTGCCCTCGCAAGAGAATATGGCTACAGAGTTACGATTCACGCCGGTGAAACGGGAATCGGTAGAAATGTTCTCGAGGCGGTTGAATGGCTCGGGGCCGAACGAATCGGGCACGGTGTTTACATAACAGACTGTCCTGAGGCCTATCAGGTTGTAAAAGAGAAGGGGATCGTCCTTGAAATCTGCCCGACCAGTAATGTCCAAACGAAAGCTGTGGAGGAGTTCCGTGATCACCCACTGTACGATTTTCACCGGGACGGAATTAAGATCACCATCAATACGGACAATAGAACCGTATCGGATACGACGATGACGAAGGAATGTGAACTTGTCTGGGGTGAATTTGCGATGAATGAAGAGGATTATCGGGCGATTTACATGAACAGTGTCGAAGCTGCTTTTGCGAGTGATGAGGTGAAGGCTGGGTTGAGGAGGTATTTGTAGGAAGCATGGGGACGGTTCTACTGCTTCTTTTTGACATGAAAGAGAAGCACGAGAACCGTCCCCGTGCTTCCCGTTTACAGTTACCAATTCTTCTTGACAGTTTCCTTCACATCTCCAACTTTTTCTTGCATCTTCCCTTTATCCTTGTCGCGTTCGCCTTCTGCAATCATAGAATCGTCGTTTGTCAGTTTTCCTAAGCCTTTCTTCAAATCTCCTTTAACCTGTTTTTGCTTTCCACTTGTTTGATCATGATTTTCTCTCATTTTTCACTACCTCATTTCTATAGTTTTATTTCCTATTATTCAATAACCCATTGGAATACAAATAAAACAAAAAGGGAGACGGGAAATAGTGGGAATTGGTGAGGGACGGACCTGCTGCTTCTTTTCTAACCGAAAAGGAAGCACGAGAACCGTCCCCATGCTTCCCATGCTTCCGTGAAAAAAACATCTTTCTTTTTTGCACGTCCATAGTGTATGATACATAGTATAAAGCATATAGTGTACGATACACAGTATTTTTAATCAAAGAGGTGAACGTATGGATAAGTCACTGCTGACATCGTTGACGACCGAATTGCGGAGGGGGACGTTGACCCTGGCCGTATTGAGTCAATTGCGGACACCGCAATATGGATACTCACTCGTTCAATTATTGGAGAAAAGCGGAATTTCGATGGAGCAGAGTACGCTGTATCCACTGCTGCGCCGGTTGGAGAAACAGGAACTGGTCACAAGCAGCTGGGACCGGACGGAAAGCAGGCCGAGGAGATATTATGTGCTGAGCGAATACGGCATTGAGATTCTCGTGCAATTACAGACCGAATGGGAAAAGATGTCTGGGGAATTGGCCATTCTATTAAAAGGGGATGAGGAAGGATGAAGCTTGTTGAACTCTATATTCAAGAAGTGATGAGAAGGCTTCCGGAGAAGAACCGGGACGATATTGCCTTGGAATTGAAATCGACGATTGAAGACATGCTGCCGGACGATTACACAGAAGAGGATGTGAGAGAGGTCCTAACTTCACTAGGAAATCCGGCGGTGCTGGCTTCGAATTATCAAGACAGGCCGATGCATCTGATCGGGCCGAGATATTATGATCTATATTTAACGCTACTAAAGATCATTCTCCCGCTTTCCGTCGGGATCACGTTCATCGTGTTGGCCGTTTCATCTGTTTTGAGCTATTCAGGGGAATCAAATCCCATCGAGGTCCTCTTGTCGATTGTAGGAAATGGGCTGGGCGAGGCAATCGGAACAGCCATGCAGGTATTCTTTTGGCTGACCCTCACATTTGCCGTCATCGAGCGGACCGTTTCAACGGACAGTCAGCTTCCCATCACCATGAAAGGGAAAGAGTGGACGCCCCATGACTTGAAAGACATCCCCTATATTCCGAAAGAAAAACGAATTTCCAAGTTTGAGATTTTCGGAGGCTTGGCTTGGACGATCATCTGGGCAACCTGTTACTTTAAAGCCTCAAGTATCGTCGGTATGTATGAAAAGACGGACAGCGGAAGAATATTCACTCCTTTTTTCAACGGTGATGTACTCATCGGATATTGGCCGTTGGTCGTGTTCCTGATCGCCCTGGAACTTCACCTGCTCCTTAAAAAGTGGAAAGCGGGGGTATGGACCAAGAAGCTTGCGATCGTGAATGCAGTCTACCAATTCATTCCCGTTCTAGCCTTTATGTTTATGTTCAGAAATATGGACTTGCTGAATCCTGGATTTATCGATCGAATCCAGGAACTATTCAACGGCTCCTTCAACTTCCAGTGGCTGTACCTGACCATATCCGTTGCGTTACTCGTCGCAGCGGTGATCAACAGCTATGACGGATTTAAAAAAGCCTGGAAGCATGGGGACGGTTCTGCTGCTTCCATTTGATTTGAAAAAGAAGCACGAGAACCGTCCCCGTGCTTCTAAACCGCTTGAATCATTTCCACCCGATTCCCAAATGGATCCCTGAACTCGAAACGTTCGAATCCGGGTATCGGGATTCCTTCAAGGATTTGAATGTTATGTTTCTCTAGCACATTTCTCCAAGTGGAGATATCATCGACCTGATAAGCCAAGTGCGCTTTCGTCTTGGAACGGTCGACCCCATCTTCCGTGCCGACGTGAACATCTCTGTCCCCGACTTTTAGCCAAAACCCGCCCCGACCTTTTAGGGAGTCGGGTTTTTCCATTTCAGGTAAGCCAAGAAGACGGCAATAGAAGTCTTTCCCTTCGTTCTCAGAGCCTTTTGGAATCGTGATTTGGACGTGGTGTAGACCTAGGATCATTGTATTTCCCCCTTATTTGAGTGAAATGTAACCTTACTCCAATCCTATCCCTCCCATATTAATAAGTAAATGACGTTTCCTTTATTATGTATGATAAGATTTACTTATTATGGATATATATTCTAATTAAGAGGATAGTCCTTGAAACTTTCATGATTTGAAAATCGTCAAATAGATGAACAGGGGGTGCTGAATGTTCTGGTTGAAGTTTGTCTTGGTTGCGTTGGTGGTGTTTGCCCTTATCTCATTTGTTAAATTTATTTTACGTAGAACGTTGAAGATCGAGAAAGTACAGAAGGAATTCTTTTCTAATAACTATATTAATGAGTCGCATCGTAAAGTGGACAAATGGGTGAGGCGTTTGACCGGGCTCAGCTTAGCTATAATCATACTGGTTCAGATTAACAATGATGCCTTTAATTACTTATTGATAGTGGGTTTGATTTTTACCTCCATGCTCGACTATGGTATGAAAGCATTCTTTGAGTATAGATATAGTGAAGTCCCGAAGCAGGCGATTTTAACAGTAACAGAATGGTTCATGGTGTTGACAGCCGTAGTGGTTGTGTTGCAGTTGGGGGTGCTTGGTTCTTTTTAAGAAGCATGGGGACGGTTCTGCTGCTTCCTTTTCTGCAGTGGACATCTCCCCAAAAAATTTTTTACGGAAAGGGGGAGGAGGATGGGATTCTTCTTCTTAAAAATCATGCTCATCTTGATGATCTACCTTTTGCTGATGTACACATTCCACCAAGGGATAAGCAGCTGGCTCGGTGTGGGCAAACGGAAAATATTTTCCCATGATATCATTAATATCATTAATATCATTAATGAACACCATGAAAAAGCGGATACATCACACAGGAAAATCATGTTGAGCGCCTTGTTCTCATGTGTCATTATAGATGTTATTTTTGATTATGAGCATTGGTATCAAAATCCTTACTCTTACATGCTGCTCCTTCTCATCAGCGGTTCATTCTTGAAAGCCTACATGGAATGGAAGTATGTTGAGAATAAACGTGAATGTACCTATACAGTATTGGAAACGAGTTTCGGATATGGTCTATTACTCTTGTTATTAACAGTGGGAATTGAATTGGTTTTCTAAATAAAAGCATGGGTAAAAGCATGGGGACGGTTCTGCTGCTTCTTTTCTATCCGAAAAAGAAGCACGAGAACCGTCCCTTTGCTTCCTCAAAGGTTATCTGTACTGATCCTTGGGGCTTCGGATTTCAGAGAGGCTGCTGCTCTGGCGTTTTCGTTGTGTCGGTCGTATTTCTTTTCGGATGGGCTGTATTCTTTGGGTGTTTTCTTTTTGTCGGCCATCATATCACCTCCTATGGATAATATGCTCCATTTTCACGGGGATAATGAATGTGGGAGAAGCATGGGGACGGTTCTGCTGCTTCTTTTTTAACTGAAAAGGAAGCACGAGAACCGTCCCTTTGCTTCTCCAGAAGGAATTAAGGTTTTTCTGAAGAATAGTACAAAGAGCTGCTTTTTTTGCATAAAGGCCATCATGTCATTACATACGTATTTTCATCTCATTTAGAACCTGGGGAGGAAACGACATGTCTAACAGCAATCAAATGCTTTCAAGAGTGGAGGATGACCGGGTACTTGTGCTGGAGAGGATCTTCGATGCACCGCGTGACCTGGTATTCAGTATGTTCAAAGAGCCCGAGCATCTTCAAAATTGGTGGGGACCAAGAGGCTGGGAGCTTCCTGTGTGCCATATGGATTTCCGGCCGGGCGGAGTGTGGCATTACTGCATGAAGTGCGCGGACCGGGGTCAGGGACAATTCTTCGGGATGGAATCCTGGGGAAAAGGGATGTATAAAGAAATCATTGAACCGGAGAAGATCGTCTATGTCGATGTGTTCTCGGATGCGGAAGGTCAGACGAACGAAGACATGCCGGCAACGGAAGTGACGTTGGAGTTCTTTGAAATGGACGGTAAGACGAAGTTGGTCAATCGTTCTGTATACTCTTCTGCAGAAGCCCTCAAGACCGTCCTGGATATGGGAATGGAACAGGGTATCACGGAAACGTGGGATCGGCTGGAAGAAGCCCTGCAAAAGCTAAATTAATACATGATGTTGAGGAGTGGAGAATGAATGATCACGAAAGTCGGTCAAATTATGTTATACGTCAATAACCAGGATGAGGCAGTCCAATTTTGGACGGAAACAGTAGGGTTCACAGTGAAGGCCGAGGAAGATAACGGTCAGGGAATGCGATGGATTGAAGTGGCCCCGACGAAGGATGCTGAAACGAGCATCATCCTTCACAACAAAGAATTGGTGGCCAAAATGTCACCTGGCTTGAATCTGGGTACCCCTTCTTTAATGTTTTTCACTGATCGATTTTATGAGCTCTATACTGGTTTATCCAATAAAAAAGTCAAAGTAGGGGAAATCGTCGACATGCCCGGGGGCAGAGTATTCAACTTTGCCGACCATGAAGAAAATTATTTTGCAGTGATGGAGATGAAGTAGAAGCAGGGGGACGGTTCTGTTGCTTCGTTTCATTTGAAGATCGAAGAAGAAGCACGGGAACCGTCCCCGTGCTTCTTCTTTAAGGTCGTTCCAACACAGCAACAAGCATCTTATGCACAACTTCATGATCCCGGACATCATGCAAGTGATACTCCTCTCCGGGGAGCGAATACCATTCTTCGGCCCCAACGTAGGTGATAGCAGGCTTTAGTTCACCAATAGAAGGAGGGGGAACAATGAAAAGAATCATACTGACTGTTCTTTTTGTCTTTGTATTTGGATGGATAAGTTATTCCGTGTTATACAACGGTTTTTTCGGCGTGAAAAGTATGACCATACAAGAATACGATCGAACATTTGACGATGCTGAAAAGGTTACCGACCATGAAGTCATCTCAACCGTCACGGGAATCCTTAATCGATCGAATAAAATAACCAATGTGCATTATAAACTCGCCGTAGAGCCTACATACAAAATTAGATTGGAATATAAAGAGACGGATGAAATTTTATACCTTCACGAAGGCTTCGATACAAATGAAACGTTGATTTCGAGTAATCGTAGTGAATATTATTACAAAATCAATCAGAAACAAACGGATACAATCGTACAGCTATTATCAAAGTGAAAAAGGAGGATGGCTCATGATACATATCCTGAAAGCAAACGAGGATCATGTTAAAGGGATAAGAAAAGTCTGTTCGGATGGGAATTGGGCAACTTACCGGGAGATATATGCGAAAGAATATATTGAGAGAGTGATAGAAGAATTTTATAACGAAGAACGGATATTAAAAGAAGTGACCACATCGAACCGGGAGTGGGGTGGATACTTTGTCGCAATTGATAAAGGTGAAGTCATTGGCGCTGGTGGAGGTGGGATGATTGGTGATAACGAGGGAGAACTGTATGTCTTATACCTGGATCCAACCAGGCGAAATGAAGGAATCGGGACACTCTTGTTAGAGGCCATCACCCAGCAGCAGAAGGAAGAATTCCATGCAGGGAAGCAGTGGGTGTCTGTGCAAAAAGGGAATGAGAAAGGGATTCCTTTTTACGAAGCGAGAGGGTTTGTGTTTGAGCGTGAGCAAGATGGCTATGGGAATAAGGAAGACGAGGACTATCGATCATTGAGGTATTACCGTTTCATTTGAGAGAAGCACGGGGACGGTTCTGTTGCTTCCTCTCGACAAAAAAAAGGAAGCATGGGAACCGTCCCCGTGCTTCCCTATCTTTTAACAACCGGCACCCACAACTCATGCCGAGGCTTATGCCCAGGGCCATAATAACATTCAATGCAAGGTAAATTTGCCAGTTCATATCCTGAAGTCGGTACCCATTCAGCATATAGCCGTTTCCAGGCTTCTCGAACATTCGGGAACACAGCCCACGTACTTGGGGGAATGATGAGCGTTTCCATTCCTTCACGAGGCTCAATGTCATACCGTACCCCCATGAAATACGTGAATTCCTCATCCATGATCGCTGCTTCTTTTCCACAAACTCCCAATATGCCTTCCAATGAGCATTTCGGGTTTTCCCACGACAGATCAATTAATTCCTGCATGAAGCCTTCTTTCTTCGCTTTACTCCAAAGGTTCGGGATGATTTTGAAGGCTCTATTGGTGTTGACTGTTTCCCCTTTTCCTGCCAATTTGATGTCAAATTCTAAATGCTCGATTCGATATTCCATCTCCGTGTCCCCTTTTATCGTCAATTGAAAGGATATTTTCGGAAAAGCTTTCAAAGAGACCCCTTCATGACGGCATTCAGATGGTTTGATTCCATGAGTCTTTTTAAACGCACGGGAAAAAGAATCAGCAGACTCATAGCCATACTTATTTGCCACTTCTAAAATCCGGATGTCCGATTTTTGTAAATCAAAAGCCGCCCGTGTCAATCTTCTGCGTCTGATATATTCAGAGAGTGTAATCCCCGATAGTGAGGCAAACATTCTGGAAAAATGAAACTCCGAGCAGTACGCAATCTGTGCTAAATGTTTGTAATCAATGTCCTGCTCCAGATGATCTTCTATGTAATCCAACACCCGGTTCATTCTCACTAGCCAGTCCATCAAATACCCCCTTTCTATATCCATTTTAATAAAATCAGGTCCCCTTTGTCCGACATTTTTTGCCTGAAAAAGTAGGGTGTCTCTTCATTGAAAAAAGAAGCACGAGAACCGTCCCCGTGCTTCGGTGCTTCACCCCTTAAACGTAAACAATTCCTCCGACCGCACCACTTGTTCTTTTGATTTCTTTTCTTCTTTCACCTTTTGTTTCACTGGCAGATCACTATCAATCAACGCCTTCTTTAATGTGGAGCTGATGGAGTTGATGCTCAGGATCAGGATGGAGAATAGGATCAATGGCACGACGACGAGTATGGGAGTGGAGAACACTTGCTGGATGTTCATACTGATCGTGGCAGCCCATTCGTTCGTTTCAGAAAAATAAACCGGGTTGCTTGGTTCAAAGGGACCAATGGCGAATTCGGCCACCTTCATGCCTCCCAGGGCCATTAAGATGATGCCGAGCTGAATGAGCAGGGACAGGGCTTGGGATACCTGCTCGGAAAATAACACGATCGAGTGGCGAAGGAATTGGGGCAGGAGATGTTTTCGTATGAGATGAAAACGGCTCGCTCCCATAGTCTTCGAGACATCGACAAATTCCTGCTTCATGAAGAGCTTCATCTCTTCCCCAAGATAGATTCCTAGAGACGGGATGGTGATGGCTGCGATCCCGGCAAGCTGGATGAAGAAGTAGTGGCCTGAAGGAAGTGCCCCTCCCTGGAAAGCCCCTTCTATCGGTGCCAGCAGTCCAAACACGACAATTGCAAGGGGAAGGTACTGAAACGATTCCCCCAACCCTTTCAATGGCCGGGTGAATGAACCCGGCAGAAACGTGTAAAGAAGGGCGAATCCAAATCCAAAGATCATTCTGAGGGCAGCAATGACAAGGGCTGCGAAAATCGTGAATTTCGCACCGGCCATCAGGAGCAACAGGAAGTTCCTGCCCAGTCGATCACTGCCGAGAAGCGGCATTTCTTCAGGCGTGAAAGGCGGTGCTGCGATTACCTTATTGTTTTCATCCGATAAATATTGGGTGATTTCCTCATAATCAGGATAGAGGACGGGAATCAGGAAGCTTGCCACTAGCAGGCCGACGATGATCAACACGGGGAAAGCCAGTCTTTTCACGAGCGTCTTAGACATTGTATTCTCCCCCTTTCAACCATTTCTTCAACAGTAGGGAACCGATCGTAAACACGATGTAGAACGGGACGAAGATGAGAAGCATCCCTACGAAAAAGGCCGGCGATGACGAGGTGGCCGTTCTGAGCAGGACCGTCATGAAGCCTTTGATATTAAATAAAATCTCGATGACAAGAAGGTTCGAAAGCATGAGCAGAAAGATCGGCTTCAAATGCAGGAAGAAGTGAATCCATACATTCCGGAACACATGGAACCAGATTGTGTAACTCTTCTTGAACCCTTTTGAATAGGAGAATTCTACATAAGGTTTGCCCTCTTCTTCCTTCAGCTGGAATATGAATTGTTTCACTAAAAACACAACGGGCAGGAACGAGAGGCAAATGACGGGAAGCGTATAAATCTTTTCTTCCCCGGTCGTATAGATGTCGAATAAGAGGACATCCGTTCTTTTAAATAGCCAGATGATAAACAATTGGAATAATACGACGAGGAATACATCCGGGATTCCGTCGAGAACGTTGACTACTTTTTCCGAAGCGCGGTAAAGCTTCCTGGGCATGAGCATCATCAGGTAACTGGCGACCACTGAAATCATGATGGCAGCCACAAAGGAGATGAACAAAATGGTGAACGAATAGGGATAGGTGCTGGAAAAAATCTCGAACATCCCGTACTTTTTATCACCAACGCCCCACAGGACAATTATGGAAGAAGGGGAGGTGAGTTCAAGGATCGTATCCCATAGCCTAAGGCCGTATGCCCCCATATTAATGACAAGTTCTGTATCATAATCTAATAAAGCGCTGATGCCGCTGAGTAAAAACAAACCGATGAACACAATCAAAAAGTGCAAAGGCGTGCGTAATGCTTTATTCATAGAATCCCCCCTTCCTAACTTTAGGAAAAATGACAATTTTTACTATATAAATGGTACAATAATGGCGTGGAATAGTAAACACAATTCAGAAAAAAGTGTCGAAGGTGATATCGTAATGTGTCGAAATAGAATTGTTTTTGTTTTACTCGTTTTATCCTGTCTGTTCCTTTCCGCCTGCAGGGTTGTCTTTGATCCATTCGCTCAAAACACGGAGCAAAAGGAAGCCCAAAAAGAAAACCGGCAAAAAGCCGACGTGCAGGAGCAGGAGGAAGTCGTGCAGGAAGAGCCTGAGGAACCTGCGTTCAACATCGATGCGACTCTTACATTGGATGGGGAGAATATGGTGTTATCAGGGGAAACGGACCTTCCGCCTGACACAATTTTAGAAATTAAATTAAAGCCATATAAGGGAAATGCGACGGTGGAAGAAATTGAGGAAGAAACTGCAGGGACTCTGAATGAAGTGCCTGCCAACACTGTAGGGATCGGCACTTCGGTTGAAGAAGACGGATCCATCCGGGAGAAAACATACTTCAGACCTGATTTATCGACCCGTTACCGATTTGAATTGACCTTTGAACCGGAAGGACAGGAAGAAGAGATCAAACAGCAATTAATCGAACAAGCGGGCGCCCTCGATGAACTGGCCGGACTACAGGTGTTGAAGGAAGCCGATCCCGATGCCTCCATGGTCCATGGGGATGACCCGGTGAAAGGGTATATCCAAACCGTCAATATCGTGAAAGCCGATGAAGAGAATGGGGACGGAGTGACGCTGGAGCTTGAGTGAGCACGGGGAGCATGGGGACGGTTCTCGTGCTTCCAAATATAAAAGGAATGCTATTCACTCTCAGCATTCCTTTTTTGCTTTTCGGGTTTCTGAATCATCGCATACGCCACATATCCAATCATGCCAATGAACACCCCGTTGCCACCAAATATGTAGATCATCGTGAAGATCTTGCCGAATGTCGTTTGCGGTTCGAAGGTAGGATGCCCGATCGTACTTAAAGTCACCACGCAAAAATAAAGGGCGTCGATTACGGCCAGGCCTTCCTGCTTCACATAGAAAAGAGTGCCTGAGAATAACATGACCAGGACCAGGGTGAAAAGAACCTGGAAGTTTTTTAGTTTAAAAGCCTGCCATAGGGCTTTGAGCAGCCGCTTTAGTGTGAGAAAAAATGAAATCATGGTGTCGTGTTCTCCTCTGTCAATTTGAGATGGTGATAGCATAACAGATGGAGAGGTAGGTTGAGAAGAGCTTCTTGGAGGGGATGGGGAGACACTGAAAAAAAGCCACGGCATATCGATCACCATGGCCATCACTTTTTATCCCCTAAGAAGATTTTTAAAAAACAACATGGTTTCCAATTCATCTTCCCGATCGTTAAATAGGTTTAACTGTTTTCCTACCTCAACAGCGAATTCAACATAGGCGCTGCCTTCTGCCGTGATGAGGTTTTCACATACCGTGGTATCTGCCTTACTTTGATACGCGGGATCGAAACAGGAAGGGAATTCTGAGATGTCGATGGAAGTAGAGTAGGTTCTATTTCGTAACACAGAACTCTTTCCAAGGAAGGTAGACGCTCCGCAAATGGCAGCAATCCACTTGTTTTCCTGATCAAAATCTTGAATGAGCTTCAGGAATGCTTCTTCCTCCAGCAGCGGTTCGGGGTCTCCGCCCGGGATGACCAAGATGTCGTAATCGCTCACTTCACACTCTTCCACAAGACGATCGACGTTGATCCGGAATTTCCCGCTGTTCGTCACTTCCTTCTGGAGAGCCGTCGTCTCGATTTCAACATTGGTTACACTGAAGATGTAGGAGAGGGGACTGATTTCCCACTCGACATAGTGGTCGTATAGTAAGAATAAAGCTTTCATTGATTCAAACCCTTTCAATAAAGAATAACCTGCTTACATTTATCATATCAGAAGAGGTTGAGTAATTGGGATTTATTAACTGAGGAAGCACGGGGACGGTTCTGCTGCTTCTCTTTAAACTGAAAAGGAAGCACGGGAACCGTCCCCATGCTCCCTTACACCTCCGGCCGCACCCACAGCTTTGCAAAGTCTACATACCCAAAATGTTTGAATTCGATATTCATAATGTCCGTTGAAAAAGGGATATAGCGTTTTTCATAGTAAAGAGGGATCATGATCGATTCTGTCATCAGTCTATTTTCCAGTTTCTTGTTTAACGCCGCCCAGTCTTCAAAGGGTGTGTGCTGATATTCGTCCAGGTAGGCCTTCCACGCGCTTCCTTTCTCAAAAAGTCCATGAATAGGGGAATATCCGTTTTTCAAAAAGTGATAAAACGAAAAATCCTGGTTCGATTCAAAGATTTCCCCGTGTACGAACAGATCTACATTCAGGGTCTCCGGCTGCCTCGTCAGCGTGTCTGCGAATGAAAACCACTGTACGTCCACAGGAATCCCTTCCTTTTCAAACATCTCCACAAGCCACTCGGTAGTCTTCGCCGTATGATTGGCACAGCGGATCACGAGGGGTTCGGTGAACAGGGGACGGTTTGCTTCAGAGATCGTCATGCCTTGATCCTGACCGACGAGAATGCTTTTCCCGTTCGGGGTCAGGCGGGGATCAAGGTCACGAAGGGTGTGGCGGTTCTTCGCAATCACCCAGTGCAGATAATCCCGCACTTCTTTTCTCTGAATCTGGGAATCTCGTCCGGGCACGGCATTCATGACGACGATCCCGAATCCTGAGTCACTCTCGACTTCGACGGAAGAGGATTGACTTTCTTCTAGATGAGAGTGATAGATTCCTTTGAAATCCTTCGGCACCTGAACAAATTCAACGGCATCGAGGAGCGGCCTCTCCTGGAAGTGCTCTTTAAAAGCAGCGAGTGTCGTCTTGGAATTTGTGTTTTCCTCAAGGGAAAAGCAGCCTGTCCCGAAGGTCCGTCCCTTGGATTCTTTATAAATGCTCGCGCACATCATGGTGAGCATGGGGAGGATGTAGGTGCAGCCTTCGGGGTGGTGGATGTCGATGATGAGAGGTGCTTTGACCTCTATTTTTTCAACAGGTTCCCATAGTTCCCGGTAGTGGATACAGGTCCTGAGTTGTTCGAGACAATGGACGACATCTTTTGCCGTCAGGATGGAGCCGTCGTGGAACCGGACATCCTTTTTTAGATAGAGTCGCAGTTTACCAGAGGATACGTCCCAGCTGTGCACGAGTTCCGGCAGGATATCCCCTTTTTCAGTGATGGAGACAAGACGGTTGAAGACGTTCGCCACGAGGTGGGCGCTCATGACATCGGCCGCCTCCAAAGGATGAATCGAGAAAAAGGGATAGCGCTTCGGCACAATCAGCTTATCCTTGGACTCTTTCACAAATCCGAGCTTACTGTGAAAGGTATTCATCAGCCTCATCTTGCTGTCCGTGGACCAGTTGTACATGAGATACTTGCTGCTCTGTTCGATCGGTTCCTCTTCCATGAGCTTCACGACTTCTTCTTCGAAGGCGTCCTCGACATGTTTTTTCCACTGCAGTGTCGAGACATTCCCCCGCCCGCGTCCCGGGGTGAACGCGATCCAGCCTTCTTCATCCCATTTTTTCAAATAGCGGGAGGTCTGTTTATGGCTTAATTGCAGGGTTTCAGAGATTTCTTCCACGCGGATGCTGCCTGAGGGATAGTATCTCCAAAGGGTGAGTAATTTGTTCTCCATATGTTTTTCCTCCTAAAAGGGGACATCAATTTGAAAAGTGTCTATTTTTAAAAAGTTCCGTCTAGTTTACTATACAGTAAATAGAGGAGGGGGAACAACATGAAGTGGAAGGAATTACCTCAAAACATTAAAGTACGGATGATCACGTCATTCTTCAACCGTGCTGTTTCATCCGCCGTCATGCCGTTCATGGCGCTGTTCTTTGCACAGGAACTGAATAAAATCTGGGCAGGGATTTTCCTGATCGGAACCGTGGTGATCGGATTCTGTGTCAATCTCGTCGGGGGATATATATCGGACCGCTTTCCCCGGAAAAAAGTTCTATTGACAACATCTTGGCTGAATGCGCTTTTCTTTTTCATCATGACGGTCAGTCTTTTTCCAGAAAAGAACCTGATCCTGCTGTTCGCAGGTGCGTATATCGGATTCATCATCACAAGCAGCCTGGGACGCCCGGCGATGCATGCGATCATCATTGACTCGACGACGCCGGAGAACCGGAAAGCTGTCTATGCGCTGGATTACTGGCTGGTCAATTTGAGTATGGCGATCGGTGCCGCCCTTGGGGGACTCTTGTACTTGAATCATCAAACAGAATTATTCATGATGCTGACCTTCACATCGACGACGATTCCCATTGCGTATGGAATCTGGCTTCAGGACAACTTCAAGGACCAGCTTCAGAAAAAACATGAAAATGTGTTCGTCGATCTCGTCAACAATTACCGGATTGCCTTCAGGGATTCGGCTTTCGTAAAAGTGGTGGCAGGGTCCACCTTCATCTTCGCGGCGGAATTTTCCCTGAACAGCTATATCGGGATCCGCCTGGCTGAAACATTCAAGGCGGTGAGCATCGGGAGTTTCGAAATCGTCGGGGTGAGGATGCTCAGTATTCTGAACATCGAGAACATGATGCTCGTTGTCTGCCTGACGTTCATCATCAATCGTTATACAGATCGCCTGAATAAAAAGAACGCTCTCTTGATCGGGCTGCTCCTGTATGGCATCGGCTATGTGACCGTCACATCCGCCAATACGTGGTACGTCCTGATCGCCTTCAATCTGATTGCGACCATGGGAGAGCTGATCTATTCGCCGATCCGCAACGCAGAACAGGCGAACATGATTCCGAGCGACAAGCGGGGATCGTACTCCGCATTCTCCAATCTGTCCTTCAGCGGAGCGGACCTGGTCGCACGATCCACCATCATCATCGGAGCCTTCCTGATGCCAACGATGATGAGTGTATACATCGGCTTCATCGTCATGCTCGGCACCGTTCTCGTTTACACGGGACTATTCGGCGGAAACTGGGTGAAAGCGAAGGTAGTGGGTGTAAGAGGGACGGACCTCTAAATCCTAAAATCGTTTCACGCAAATGGACGTTTGGAAGGTCCGTCCCTCAATAAAGGAAAGGAGGAATCATGTTGATTTATCGAAGAAAGATGTATCGTGTGTCTCCACGGATTATCGACGATTTCAATGTGCATTTTAATCAAACGCTGTTACCGACTCAGCTGAAATACGGATCCAGGTTGGTGGGAAGATGGATGAAGGAAGAGGCCGATGGGGAAGTGGAAGTGTTTGCGATATGGGAATATGACAGTTTTGAAGAGTATGAGAGGATCGAATCCCTTGTGAGGGGTGACGCGGCACACGTGAAGCGGGTGCAGGACTGGTACGGAAAATGGGGTGGGAGAGAGAACCTGAAAGAGCATTTTTATCACATCGATCAGGATTTTATCGATTCCACTGTTACGTGATGGAAATGGGGGTCAGACCTTTGAGGCTGACCCCTTTTGTTTAAAAATTCTTTTCCATAATAGTAAATGGATAGTTTTCACCCCGTATTTCATTTTCGAATGATCCCCGTTTCCGGAACCCTTCTTTCTCATACGTCCGGATCGCCCGTTCATTGAAATCCGCGACGGCCAATTCCAAATGAGTGAACTTCAGCCGTTCACGTCCCTGTTCGATGATTGCTTGCACAAAGGCCTGACCCAGTCCCTTACCTGTCAAGGAAGGCTTCATTTGAACCCCGAGGACCAGAATGTTTTCCCCGTCTTCTTCCACATCGTAAAACTCACAATTTCCTACAAGATACTCGTTCTCGTCCACTACGGAAAAGGCTCTTTCCAAATGGACGCTTTCTTTCAATCCCTGGATTTTTTCTAGTTGGGTATCATTATCGTAAAACGAATAGATTCCGTCGTACGTCCACATGATGAATTCGTTGATATCTTCCGGTGTCCTTCTTCTAATGGTAAGTTCCATGCTCATTTCCCCCTTAGGAATCCGGCTTCTCAAGCCATGCTTTCACTTTTTTGTCCATCTTTTTCTCGAGTCCCCCGATATTCCCATTGTCCCTCCGTGCGGACTTCACGTATTTCGCCGGGAACATTTTCTCCAGGGAGGACTGGTACATACTGCCGTCTTGTGGTTCTGTGTAGTCGATGACCGAATAGGCGTCGCCTTCTTGTTTTAAGCGGATCAGAGCAGGCAGAGAATGTCCGGACTGGGCCTCTAATCCGTTGGCTTGGTTGAATCCCCCGTAATACGACCACATGTAGACACTCAGGATCCCATCCTTTTCGCTCGTCCCATAGACTTTATGGACTTCAAACTGCTTTTCTGTGCCGTAGTAGGAGGTGGCGTACTTTTTGACAATATAATGAGAAATCGCGTCATCGATCTGCGGGGTTATCTGTTTATCGCCATCGGTTAGATTCAGGCCTTTGTCATTACATGAAGCCAGTAAGACTGCGCTCATCACTAAAATGAAGAATCGTAACTTTGTCAAAATCTTTATTGCTCCTTAAGTAAAAAAGTTATTTTAATAGAGGACCATTTCTAATCCATTTTATCATATAATTTCTATTCTTTTCCTTTTTTTACAATTAAATCTATGGTATCTTCAAGTATAGTGATAGTAAAGGAGATATGCCCATGTCCACTGGAATCATGGCCTTACTTACAACGTTGATCTGGCTTGTCGCCATTCACGAGTTTCAAAAGCCTGAACGAAAACAGAATAACCGAATCATCATCCTTTCTACGGCGGCAAGGTCCTTGCTTACATTGGTTTTGACGATTTCGCTTTTTCAGAGTCTTTCTTTTTAAAACAGGGAACTTAATTTGAATCATGATGACAGAGGTTCCATAAGGGATTTCTGTTTTTTTGTGAGTGAGTTCCAAAGCATTACCACCGCAAATGATTTCTCAAAATGGAAGCATGGGAACCGTCCCCTCGCTTCCCCCCTCGCTTCCCAAAAAGGGGAGAGAACGAATGAACATCGTTTCACTGGAAGAATTACAGCGAGAGAAGGTCACCGACTTTTTTCACCAGCATTGGGGAAGTCCAAAGATGGTGATTTCAAGCGGGGTTTATGATTGTGCTTCTTTAGACGGCTTTGCCGTTTTGAATAGAGATCGTGTAATCACTGGTTTGATTACATACGTGTTTAAAGATGCCGAATGCGAGATTATTTCACTTGATAGTTTGGAAGAAAAGAAGGGGATCGGCACCTCTCTTATGGAAGAAGTAGAAAAGGTGGCTGCCGAAAACGGGTGTAGACGCATCACGCTGATTACGACGAATGACAATTTGCTGGCGCTGAAATTTTACCAAAAGAGGGGCTTCAGGATATCGACGATCCACCGGGATGCCGTGGAGAAAGCGAGACGGATCAAGCCTGAGATTCCGATGATCGGGAATGATGGGATTCCGATTCAGGATGAGATCGAATTGGAGAAGGGTGTGACAGGTGATGGAAAATAGTCATTGGCCAAAATGGGCCGTAGAATCGATAGAGGTCGTACCTCCGAATCCGGACTGGATCGAGGCGGGAAGGGCGGAGGTGAGGGAACTCATACAACGTTTGAGTCCCTATGGTGTCAAAGAAGTCGATCATGTAGGGAGCACGTCGATCCGTGACCTTCCGGCGAAACCAATCATTGATGTGATGGCGATGATTCAATCTTTTGATGAAGTGGAAGAGCTTGCGGGAAAACTGGCGGAAGATGACTGGCATTATGTGCCGGTGGAGCTTGATAACCGGCCGTGGAGAAGGTTCTTTATCAAGGTGGAGAATGATAGGCGTGTAGCCCATCTGCATCTCATGCTGGAAGGGGAACCGCGGTGGGAACAGCAGCGGCTATTCAGGGACCGGTTGAACGGAAACCCTGCCTTGAGGAAAGAATACGCAGAACTGAAAAAAAGTCTGGCAAACCAATTTCCCGACGATCGGGAGGCATATTCTGACGGGAAAGCAGCTTTTATAGAAAGAGTATTGGGGGAATAAAAATGAAGAAACGAATACTGATGATCATGATACTCTCCGTAGGATTCCTTTTGATGGCCTGCAGCGGTGCAAAGCAGCAGGTGGTGGAGCAGGCAAAACCTGACCAGGAAAGCGAAGACGCAGCAACAGAAACGGATGAAGAAATCGATTCGGTGGATTTGGGAGAAGCAACTGGACAAGGACAAGATCTAGTTCAAGAGGAATCGGACACCACGAAGGATCCACTTGCTACATACCCTTCAGAAAAAATCGAATACGCCCGAGTCTGGCTGCAGGTGATCGGGAATGGAGATGTAGAGGAATTGAACGTCCAACACATTTCAGCCGGTGAGCAGCTGAATCCTTATGATGACAAGAGCGTCGCCTATCCGGAAGACGTCATCGTGTTAACCGGTAAAGCGTCGGCAGACGGAACCGTCACCTATAGCGGCAACGGCGACGGCACGATCAATGTGTACGATGTGCCATCGCACTGGCCGAGCAGTGAGCAGATCGAGGAGTCGATGGAAGAGTATACGAAGAACATTGTGGATGGTACGGAGAAGGTTTCGGTTGATGCAGGGGATGAGGAAGAAGTTGTTGGGGTGATCGGGAAAATTAGTGGATAGGAGGATCATATTGAAGAAAGAAGCACCATCAAAGAAATGGAATACCTTTCGAACAATCACACTGGTAATCATCCTGTTCATCTATATAAAGTATGTATTCGATGAAGATCCAACTAATGACCGCATCGGGTGGTCAGTGTTTATTCTTTTTTGGACCTTTAAGGGTTTGTTTGATGCGGTTGAAGATAGAAGGAAAGGTAAGAAGAAGTCGATGATTGCTAATATTGTCTTTGTCATTGCTGGCTTTGGTGTCCTGCTTTGGCAGGGAATACAAGTGATCTTTTAGCTTCTGAGGGACGGACCTCATCAGTAAAGTTCTTATGAATTGATCTTGATGACGGATGATTCTCTTACAGATGGGGGACTCTTCTTAATAGGAACGGAATGAGGAGTGGACGTATGGAATTAGACGGTAAGAGGTTAAAAGATAAGGCACGTGCAGCCATGCATAAGTTGAAGAATAACGTTAAAGGGTCGTACTATTCGATGGCAGATATCCCGTCATCGTCTGTACAGGAGCTTGCGGTTTTTATTCAGCTGAACCCTGAGTCCCACGTAACGAAGAAGAATCTGCTTGGAAACTCATTTTCTTTTTTTAGACTGAATCTGAACAGGTATGATTTCTACCTGGAAACCAGGGCTGGCCGTATTTTGCAGCTGGATGGATCGAAAGATGGAAAGAGATTCGTTTCCTATCGGTCCTACCGGGATGCTGATGATTTGCATTCCCCGGTGAAATTGAGTTGAGGTTTGAAAGATAGGCTTTCTTATTGAAGAAGGCCCCTTTTTTTGTTCTGAAGAGGGACGGACCTTCCCGAATATGAAACTTTTTACAGTTCGGTTTCGTATCTAGAGTAAAAGCTTATAGGAGGCCTCCCTTAATGAACCCATACAAAAATAAGCGTTACTGGATCCTCATGCCACCATTTCTTTTAACAACATTGGGACTTTTCTTTATCCTTCCTGAGGAAAATTGGGGATATCCTTTTTTCGTCGTGATCGCGTTTTGGATTACGTATTATGCTTGGAATGACTATACTTTGAAGAAGAGCGAGGAAACCAATGAATCTACTGAAAAAAGGATTAATTAGAGGTCTCATCCCGTTTATTCTTTTCACCGTCACTTCGCTGATATGGACGCAATTCGAAGGGGCATCAGCAATTTCAAAGAGTCTCTTATTTTACGGTCTGATCGCATTTTTCCTCGGAGTGGCAAGCGTCATCTATGAAGTGGAGCGATGGCGCTTCATCCAACAGATCTTGGTTCATTATCTGGTCATGCTGGTGACTGTTTTCCCAACGTTACTGCTGAGCGGTGCGTACCCCGTGGATTCTATCAGGGATGTAGCGAGGGTATATTTCCTTTTTAATGAGATGGGGTTGATTCTATTTTTAAGTACCTATTTTATGTTTAAATGGAGGAATCGGGCGTATATGAGGGAGCAGAGTGAATAGAATAGTGGCTCTAGTAAAGAATATTCTACCCGGCAGCATGATTATTGGATTTCCCGCATGAATAATCTGAATCCGGCATGATTTTTCCGTGAGCCGCATGATTATTCCATATCCCGCACGAAAAGTTTCAATCCCGCATGAATCATACGAATGAAGCACGAGGACGGTTCATCTGCTACCAACTAATCGTTTTGTAAGGGGAAACCTCGATTTTGCTCAGTAAAAGGAAGCAAAAGAACCGTCCCCTTGCTCCACTACGACATAACCACCCACCAGATCGAGAACACAATGCCGGCCAAACTGAAAATGATCCCAAGAATGGCCAGGTGCTTCCCCTCCTGGCCATTCTGTTTGACTTCACTCCGCCCGATCAACCCAAGTAGAACCCCCACCAGACCGAGAATCGCCCCCGCCATAGGAAAAATCACCATCACAATGGACAAAATCCCCAATAAGACAGATACCACGGCTTTTCCATTCAAGCCTTTCCTCTTAAGCTCATTCCCATGATTCATTCCTCACTCCTCCTTAGAAAAGTATATGAATCCACCATGGTAAAACGTGAGGGACGGACCTCCGCACCCATCCACATTTTGTCGAAACACTCCCTTTGACTATCTCCCGCAAAAGGAATAGACTAAGATAGTTCCATTATGAACAGTTCATTATATTAACCATTAGAAGTGAGGGCATAACCATGGAAAATCAGCAGATCACTCCTGCACTGCAATTATTGCGCTCCTTTTCACGGGTGAATAAGACGATGATGCGGTTCGTCCAGAAAACGGCTGCAGACAACGGCTTATCCGTCCCGCAATATACGATATTGGTGACGATCGCCCCTGAGGGAGAGCTGACTCAGAAGACGATCGGGGAGAGGACCTTCTTACCGAAAAGCACGCTCAGTACAGCCGTGGATGGGCTGGTTCAGGCAGGATTTCTCCACCGGCAGCAGGTGGAAGACAATCGCCGGGAAATGCTTCTTTCCCTGAGCCATCAGGGGGAGACGATGCTAAAAGGCATTCATAACAAGGAAGGCAGCATCCACCAGCTGACGGAGGGGGCAGTGGAAACGCTGTCCGAAGAAGAGTTCGCCGGCCTGCTGGAGGCCCATGAGAGGATTGCCGACTATTTTGATGAAAAAGGGAAAGAGGAGGATGCGACATGATCAAGCTTCTGAAACACTTATCCTCGTATAAATGGATGATCGTGGGGATCTTCGTTCTGATCTTCATTCAATCCATGTCGACGCTATACTTACCGACCCTCATGTCTGACATTATCGACAAAGGGGTCGTCGTCGGGGACATCCCGTATATATGGAAGATCGGCGGATTCATGCTCGTCGTGTCTGCTCTCGGTGCGGTGGCTTCCATCATTGCAAGCTACTATTCTTCAAAAGCAGCCGTCGGATTGGGACGCGATGTCCGCCGAAAGCTCTTTTATCATATTGAAAAATTCTCCTTACAGGAATTCGACGAAGTGGGGACCGCTTCCCTAATCACAAGAACGACGAATGATATCACACAGGTGCAGCAGGTCGTGATCATGCTGCTCCGGATGATCATCAGTGCTCCGATCATGCTGGTCGGCGGGGTCATCATGGCAGTGTTAATGGATGCCAAGCTATCCCTGGTCATTATCTTGACCATGCCGGTGTTGGTTGGCTCCATCCTGCTGATTTTATATAAAGGGATTCCATTATTTCAAACCGTCCAGAAAAAGCTGGATCAATTGAATCTCGTGCTTCGTGAGAACTTGACCGGTATCCGCGTCATCCGCGCCTTCAACCGTGAACCGGAAGAAAAGGAGCGCCTGAAACGGACGAATCATGAACTGACCGATGTGTCGATCAAGGTGAATAAAATCATGGCCTTCATGATGCCTGTGATGATGCTCGTCATGAATATGACCGTCGTCGCCGTCATCTGGTTCGGTGGCATCCGGATCGATAACGGCGGGATGCAGATCGGGGATTTGATGGCGTTCATTCAATACGTCATGCAAATCATGTTTGCCTTGGTCATGGCGTCGATGATGTTTGTCATGGTGCCACGTGCCGATGTGTCGGCGAAGCGGATCAACAAAGTGCTTGAAATGACGCCTTCTTTTAAAGATAACGGAACGAAAAGAGCAGACGTTCAGGAAGGGACATTGGAATTCGATTCGGTTACGTTCCATTATCCCGGTGCCGAAGAGCCTGCCCTGTCGGATGTCAGTTTTACCGCACATCCTGGTGAAACGACGGCCATCATTGGTGGGACCGGTTCAGGTAAAACGACGCTCATCAATCTGATCCCCCGATTTTATGAGATCGCGAGCGGCACGATCCGGGTCAATGGTGTGGACATCAGGGAAGCTTCCCAGGAAGAAATCCGGTCGAAGCTTGGACTTGTGCCTCAGAAAGCGACTCTTTTTACCGGCACAATTGCAGAAAATATCCGCTTCGGAAAAGAAGAGGCGAATGATGAAGAAGTGGCAGAGGCAGCCCGGATCGCCCAGGCGGAAGAATTCGTCAGCCGGATGGACGGGGGATTCCAGGCAGAAATCGAGCAGGGCGGATCGAATCTCTCAGGAGGTCAGAAACAGCGCTTGTCGATTGCTAGAGCCCTTGTGCGCAAACCGGATATTTATTTATTTGACGACAGTTTCTCAGCCCTCGATTATAAAACGGATGCCAGACTCCGTTCCTCGTTGAAAAAAGAAACCGGTGAGGCAACCGTGCTCATCGTTGCTCAAAGGGTGAGCACAGTAGTCGATGCCGACCGGATCATTGTGCTCGAGAAAGGAAGGGTGGCCGGGATTGGTACCCATCAGGAGCTGCTTGATTCCAATGAAGTGTACCAGGAAATCGTCGCATCACAGCTTTCAGAGGAGGAATCGGCATGAGTAAGGAACGTAAACCTCAAAGAGGCGGAGGTCACGGAGGAGGATTCGGTCCAGGCGGCGGCAACATGATGATGATGGGGCAGAAGCCGAAGAATTTCAAGAGCACATTGAAACGGCTCCTCGGTTATCTAAAACCACGCCGTGGGCAGTTGATCGCTGTTCTTTTTGCCGCCATCTTAAGCACGGTGTTTGCCATCATCGGCCCGAAAATCATGGGGAACGCCATCACAGAATTATTCGAAGGAGCCTATGCAAAATTTAAAGGAGTGCCGGGAGCCGGGATTGATTTTGGCAGAATCGGTGAAATCCTGCTGTTGCTTGCAGGACTTTATGTGTTCAGCAGTATCTTTAGTTTTATCCAGCAATACATCATGTCGAGTGTCGCCCAGTTGACGGCGTATGACTTGAGGGAAGATGTGAATCAAAAGATCGAGAAGCTTCCACTGAAGTATTACGATGGCCGTGCGAACGGGGAGACCCTTAGCCGGATGACGAATGACATCGATACCATCAGCAGTACGCTGCAGCAAAGTCTGACCCAGTTCATCACATCGATCGTGACGATTGTCGGGATCATCATCATGATGCTATCGATCAGTCCCCTGTTGACCCTCATTTCGGTGGTCAGCTTACCGGTTTCCGTGTTTGCCATCCGTCCGATCTTGAAGCGGTCACAGAAACACTTTGCCGATCAACAGCGGACGCTTGGTCAATTGAATGGGCATATTGAAGAAATGTTCACCGGTCACCAGGTCGTGAAAGCCTTCGGTCATGAAAAGAAGGCAGGCGTGGAGTTCGATTCGGTGAACGATGAATTGTATGAAGCGGGAAGCAAAGCCCAGTTCATCTCCGGGATCATCATGCCGATCATGATGTTCATCGGAAACATCAGCTATGTGCTGATCAGTGTCGTCGGTGGGATCCTCGTCACGAACCGGGCGATTTCCATCGGGGACATCCAGGCGTTCATCACGTATACACGCCAGTTCACCCAGCCGATCACCCAGACGGCGAATATCGCCAACATCATCCAGTCGACGGTGGCAGCGGCGGAACGGGTATTCGAGCTTCTGGATGAGGAAGAAGAAGTGAAAGAAGAAACGGTCGCTCACCTTTCCCGTCCGGAAGGCGAGGTTGCGTTTGAACATGTGGACTTCGGTTATGGTGAGAATCTGTTGATCAACGATATGAACATCCATGTGAAACCCGGCCAGACGGTTGCCATCGTCGGACCGACCGGAGCGGGTAAAACGACGCTCATCAACCTGTTGATGCGGTTTTACGAACTGAACGGCGGGCAAATCAAGATCGACGGCATCGACACGAGGTCCGTCCCTCGAAGTGAATTGAGAAGAAGCTTCGGGATGGTGCTGCAGGATACGTGGCTGTTTAAGGGGACGATCCGGGAAAATATTGCGTACGGAAAGACGGGTGCGACAGAAGAGGAAATCATGGTGGCATCCGAGATGGCCCATGCGGATCATTTCATCCGTACTCTTCCGGAAGGTTATGATACAGTCCTGAATGAGGAAGCATCGAATATTTCTCAAGGACAGAAGCAGCTGATCACCATCGCACGGGCGATCCTTGCCGATCCTCCGATCATGATTCTGGATGAAGCGACCTCAAGCGTCGATACCCGGACCGAGCTATTGATCCAGCAGGCGATGAATCGCTTGATGGAAGGCAGAACGAGCTTTGTCATCGCTCACCGACTGTCGACGATCAAGGATGCGGATCTGATTCTCGTCATGGACCAAGGATCTGTCATCGAACAGGGGACGCATGCAGAATTACTCAGACAGAACGGTTTCTATGCAGATCTGTATAATAGTCAGTTTGGGGAAGTGGCTGGATAAGCGTCACCCTCTTTCAGGAAGCAGAGAATGTGGTGCCGGTCCTCTTATATGGGGGTGCCGGCATCTTTTATTGTCTTTCATATAAAGAAAATTCGACACGGGGGCATGAAAATCGTATTTCTCGCATGATTCTTGTCAATCATGCGCGATTGTTTTGAATCTCGCATGATTATCTCAAATCCCGCACGATGAAGCCCGATTCCCGCTTGAATGTTTCGAAGCGAGGAGAGGGAGGCCTCCTGAGAATTCCTTCTCCTGTCTTTTACTCTCGTAAGTGATAAGATGGAGGTGAGATTCTCATATATTTTTAAAAAACGGGTCTTATTCTATCATTTTCATGAATTTACATAAAAGAAAGGGATCAGACAAAATGAACCAAGAAACCAAACAAAAATCCGTTGTATTTGCTTTATTAATCGCCACGTTCCTCACAGCCATAGAAGGAACGATCGTCAGTACGGCCATGCCGAAAATTGTGGAGGACTTGGGCGGAAGTGAGCTGTATACATGGGTCATTTCGGTCTACCTATTAGCCATAGTCATCAGTACACCCGTCTTCGGGAAGCTGGCTGATTTATTCGGAAGGAAGATCATGTTTACCATCGGGGTCAGTATTTTCCTGGCAGGTTCCATGCTCTCAGGGCTGTCGCAATCGATGGAACAGCTCGTTCTGTTTCGCTTGATCCAGGGAATTGGAGCGGGGGCGCTCACCACTTTGCCGTTTACGATCATCGGTGATGTATTTACCTTTGAAATGCGGGCCAAGATGCAGGGCTGGATGAGCAGCGTCTGGGGGATTGCCGGCATAACGGGACCACTTGCAGGCGGTTTCATTGTCGACACGATCTCATGGCATTGGATCTTTTATATGAATCTGCCATTTGGTATCGTGTCCCTCATCCTATTATGGACATCATTAAAGGAAAACATAGAAAAGAAGAAACACAAAATCGACTATAGCGGGATTTTTACTTTTGCCATCAGTATTACCGCCTTCCTTTATGCTTTGACTCTTTTAAAGGAAGAAAAGCACGTGACAGGTGGAATACTCACATTACTGATTGTGGCAACCGTTGGAATCAGCCTGTTTCTCTGGATTGAATCCAAGGCGGAAGAGCCGATGCTGCCACTCACCTTATTCAAGAATCGCTTTATCACCATCTCGACGATTGCCGGTTTCCTGCTGGGCTTCATCCTGGTTGCCGTTACTTTCTATATCCCTTTATGGGTCCAGGGCGTCACCGGTTTAAACGCCACCATGTCCGGTGTGACGATGCTGCCGATGTCGATTACCTGGCCGTTCGCCGCAGTGCTGTCGGGTAAGTTGATGGCGAAAACCTCCATCGGACGAATCACCGTGATGGGGATTTCCGTCATTACAGCAGGCTGCCTCGGGTTGGTTTTATTTACGGAACATACGATTGTTCCGTTGATGATGGTGGTCACTGCCGTCATTGGCTTTGGTTTCGGTTTGTCCCTGACAGCCTTCACGGTCGCCGTCCAATCCTCCGTTGAATGGAAGGTCCGGGGAGCCGCCATGGGGACATTCAATTTAATGCGAAACCTCGGGCAGTCCATCGGGATCGCGGTTTCTGGCCTGTGGCTGAGCGATCAGTTAAGCGGACACGTGCTGGAGTCAAGTCTCCACACCGTCTTCATGATCCTCGTGGCATTAGCACTATGCGCCATCGTCACAGCAGGAGTCCTACTCGGTGAAAAAGGGAAGGAGCTTTCATTGAATTAGGAACCGTCCCTCTGCTTCTTTTTTTTCATTTCTCTCTTTTTACAGAAGGATTTTTTTTCCTGAAATCGAATAAGGGATATATTCAGATGAAAAAGGAGAGAATCATGATGGCTAACAACTACCTGAGTAAGGAATGTGTAACGGATTTCCTTAAGGCGAATAGAGAGGACTTTCAACAGAAACTATTATCTGAAGCTGTAAATGTTAGAGGGAAAATCAGTGATATACTTGAAAAAGGTAACATTGATCTGTTAAAGAATGCCGAACTTGTCGCTCACTACATTGTTGAAAACAAAGAAGAAGAGCTGATTGCATTTGCGAAGGTAGAGGGGATTGCCTGGGCGCAGCATGCCCTTACACTGGCATTCAAACTCGAATGGGTCCATGCCATAAGGAGGACACTTTGGCATTTCCTTTATCAATATGATGAGCAGTTTGGAGAGGATGAATCTCCACGAAAGACCTTCTTTGACTTGGAAAAAAGGATCAATGACAACGTGGATCAATTCCTGAATAACTTCTTTATCAGTTACTCGAACTATAAAGATGAACAGCTGATGTCCCAGAAAAAACTGGTGCAGAATCTATCCGTACCGATCATTCCGATTCATAGTACGATTGCGGTATTGCCTCTGATCGGAATGATCGATTCTTACCGGGTCAATGCCTTGGAAGAAAAAGTGTTGATGGAAATCGGTTCGATGAGAATCCAAACCCTTATTATCGACTTATCGGGTATGGCAGATATGGAATTGGACGTCCTATTTCAATTTGAGAAGATTCTAAGCGGAATCAATATGATGGGCTGCAAAGCGATCCTTACAGGGCTCAGGGTAGAACTTGTCAGAAAAATAGTCGATTCAGGAATCGAATTTGACAGTCTAGTAGAGATAAAGGGTACACTACAACAAACGCTGAAGGAACATTTGTAAAAAAGCAGAGGGACGGTTCTCGTGCTTCCGAAATGGAAGCACCGGAACCGTCCCTCTGCTTCTTGTCGAACCGCCACGTCATAGAGAGGATTTCCTGGGAAAGTGTCGAAGAGTTAGAGTAGATATTTTTTCCTAAAGGAGATCCAATATGGTAGAGACGGTCCATCATTTAATTTTGCATGTAGTATTTATCCTGTTTACCATTCTTCTATTTCAAATGTTTACGAGTGAATCGGATGGCGATACTAGAGGGTTTCCCGTCCCTTTTTTCCTGATGAATCTTGTTGTTCTCGCGGTGACGATGGCATTTCCCGAGGTATATTCAAGTGGTTATGTGTACGATTTTAAAGTGATCCCGGTGATCCTTGCCTTTCTCTATGGAGGGAAGAGGGTGGGAATCAGTACGTTTTTCGCCATGCTCGTCATCGGGTGGTTCACGGACCATGTATGGATCTTTCTGCTCATAAATTATGCGATTTACAGTATGCTGCTGATTCCGTTATCTACATGGTATCGAAAGTTATCCTGGAAAAGCAAAATGCTCCTGATATCAGGTTTTTATTTGTTCATCCCGGTTACCCGGTCCATCTATTTACTCACGCATCAAGAAACGGAGCAGCTTCTCTTTATGGCAAGCTCCACCTCCATCATATGGATCACCTTGATTCTGTCGATTTATCTGATTGAAAATCGACTGGAACAGATCAGGGTCAAAAAGGAGCTCATCAAAGCGGAAAAGTTTAACGTAGTGAGCGAGCTGGCAGCATCTGTTGCCCATGAAATCCGGAATCCGATGACGACGGTGAGGGGATTCATGCAGCTCCTGCAGAGAGAAACGTTAACGGATCAGCAAAAGAGCTTTATCGATATTAGCATCCAGGAACTCGATCACGCCCAAGACGTCATCAATCAATACCTTTCCCTGGCAAAGCCCCAGACGGAGGAATACGAGGTGTTCAGTCTGTCCGAGACGATGAATGAATCCGTTGACGTCATGACGACCTATGCCGTGATGAACAGCATAAAAATCAATAAGAATATTGAAGAAGATTTGATGATCAGAGGGATGAAACTGGAGGTGAAGCAGGTCCTCCTCAATCTTTTGAAAAATGCCATCGAGGCGGTAAAAGAAAATGGGAAAATCACGGCTGCCGCGAGTCGCCATCATGACGGCCGGATGCGGATCATCGTTCAGGACAATGGAACCGGCATGCCGCCTGAACAACTCAAAGTACTCGGCAGGCCCTATTATTCCACGAAGGAAAAAGGGACGGGACTCGGACTCACGGTGAGCTATCAGATCGTGAAGCGAATGAAGGGTGAAATCAAAGTGGAAAGCGAACCAGGAGTGGGAACGACATTCAGCGTCTTTTTTCCAGGCAGTACATAAGAGGGACGGACCTCTTGCTTCTTCTAAGCAAGGGTCCGTCCCCATCCAATTTCGCAAAACAAGGAGGAGCTGTACATGATCAATTATGACGGGCGTACATTCGTATCCATTGAAAATACAGCAAACGGGGAGGTGTCCTCAAAGACCGTGTTTAAGTATAAGCAAGAAGGGCAGATCCTTTCAGCTGCGTATAGTGGGGGGAGATATTACGAAAGGGACCCTGATTGGCATCGTGAATGACGATGGCAGCTTAGTGTTCAGATATAACCATGTGAACGTGAATCATGAAATCAGGGGAGGTCAATGCACCTCTGTGCCTGAAATACTGAAGGATGGTCGGATAAGACTACATGAAAAATGGAAGTGGATGGACCGTGAACAAAGCGAAGGGGAATCGGTTGTGGAAGAGTATTAGAGGGGAGCATGGGGACGGTTCTCATGCTCCTATAATCGTGACAATGGAAGCAGAAGAACCGTCCCCGCGCTTCCTAGCGAATAATCCCCAGTTGTTTTTCAACTTGTTCAAGCCTCTGGGACAATGCGTATACCCTCCTATCCAGCATGGCATATTGTTTCCTGAGAATATCTAACTGAGTTTCAAACCCTCCAGGATATTGTCGGATATAGCAGTTTAAGGGATTGGCATATGGTGCTTGATGATTTCCTCTGTAATAAACCATAATCGTCACCTCCATTAACAGAATAGAAAAGGGAAGCACGGGGACGGTTCTCATGCTCCTATAATCGTGACCATGGAAGCAGAAGAACCGTCCCCCCGCTTCTCAAAATCGCGAAAACGGAAGCAGAAGAACCGTCCCCGTGCTTCCCGGTTGTCTCTACGAACGTTTTCTTGTTGTGACTTTAATTTTGGGAGAGTGATGGGTGGGTGCCGGCATCTGGTTGGCAAGGGAAGGTGATGATAATTCTTTTTCTATGCTGGCAGGGGGTTTAAGCTTGTCATATGTGGTTCCGATGTATAATTGTCCCTTCAGGTCTTTAATGCCGAGATTTCCGAAGTTGTTACTAAGGTCAGCGTGATCGATGTTTACATTTTCAATGGATAAGTGCTCAATCACAATTTTTGCAGGTTCCTGCTGGCTGGAGAGCGTGTCTTTGACGTCTGAAGCTAAGCCCTGTTTCAAGGATTGGATTTCCTTTTCAAGGGCCTGGATCTTGTCTTTCATCTCACTTTGCTCAGCATTCATGCTTTTTTGAATGTATGAAGTTAGTTTTTTCTGAAAGTAAGTATACAACATGTTCTCACATTCTTTTTAGTATTTTTTCATTGTGAGCCTCCGTGTAATGAAACGTCTTCTATTTTCCGGGGGTAGGCCACTTGGATGAGGCCATTGAGAAACTGGATGTTGATGGATTTCGCTTCGGCCGGTTCCGGGAGGGGAATTGTTCGTTCGAATTCCCCTCTGAACCGCTCTGCCTTGACTTCCATTTCTATCGGATATACGGGTCTGATCATCCCTTTTATCAGAAGGTTTGTATTGGAATTCAATGAAAACTTAATATCATCTTGGGTGATCCCCGGAGCATCCAGGATGATGCACACATGGGATTCGTTCTGATACACATCATAACGGGGGAATTCGTCATCTGTAGAAAAGAACTGGGAAGGGTTATTGTTTTCGAATACGCTGTTCCAGAAATTATCGCTTTTGTATTGGTTGGTGAGTTCCAGCCATTTTTTCATTTTTTCCATATCCATGGATTATCACCTCTTATGGGTACGCCTAAACTTGAACAGTATACGGGATGGCCGGGTTGGCGATTTGGTCTTGATCGCTGACGTCCGGATCGAGTACCCCTGTATTCATCTGTGAGCCGGTAGGCGAGAAATCACCGAATGAAAAGTTGGCTCCGAATAATTTCGCATTGGCGGTATGACTGTTGTGAACGGTCGGCCCGATATCGACGTTCCCGTTCTGCGTCACGCCATTGACTTTGATATTAAATATGTTGATCTGATACGGCATGAGGATCCTCCTCTTCGGTTTCTCTTGGGTCTACGGGTACAGGAACAGGAACCGGCAAAGGTGCTCCCGCATTGACTGAATCCGCATTGCCTAAATCGGATTGATCGTTCACATCTGGATCGATATATACATTTTCCATCATTGATTCTGTAGGGGACGTATCACCATAGGAAGAGTTGATTCCCTGGGACTTATTATTCGACGTATGACTGTTATGAACGGCTTCTCCAATGGTGATCGAACCATTGCCCGAGACGCTATTTACCTTCATACAGTATAGGTTTACTACAGTCTGCACAGTTTCCCACCTCTTTTGTCTTTGGGATACTATATGCGTTCGTCAGCCCATACGTTCATGAATTTATGCGTGGGCGTAAACGGAAGGGAGCGCCGACACTCGGTCGACGCTCCCTTTCTTACGGCTATTTTTAATGAATGTCCTTCTTCTTAAATCTTCCACCCCGCACTTCATTGATATCTGCGACAGCAAGGAATGCGGAAGGATCCAATTCTTCCACGATCGATTTTAATTTGGCTTCTTCCAGTCGGGTGACGATGCAGAAGATGACTCGCTTGTCGTCTCCGGAGTATCCGCCTTCCCCTTTTAAATAAGTGACACCGCGTCCGAGGCGGGCGAGTATCGCATCACCGATCTCTGCGTCTTTATCACTGATGATCCATGCTGATTTCGATTCGTCAAAGCCGTCGATGACGATATCGATCGTTTTGAATGCAATCACATAGGCGAGGACGGAGTACATGGCCCGGTCCCAACCGAGGACGAAGCCTCCCCATGTGAAAATGAATACGTTAAACAACATGATGAATTCCCCAACGGAAAAGGGGAATTTTTTATTCAAGAGGATGGCAAGGATCTCACTCCCGTCAAGCGCCCCTCCATACCGGATGACCAACCCTACACCGGCACCCAGTACAATCCCGCCAAACACGGTGGCAAGCAGCATATCTTGTGTGAAGGCAGCTACATGATGAAGATAATTCGTTGCCAAGGAAAGAATCGAAATCCCTATTATCGTGGAAATCGTAAAGGTTTTTCCAATCTGCTTATATCCCAGGAAGAAAAACGGGATGTTCAGCAAGAAAATGAAGAGACCGAGACCGATGCCGGTCAAGTTATAGAGGATAATCGAAATCCCGACGATTCCCCCGTCCATAATCATATTTGGAACAAGGAAAACCTCGATCCCGAGGGCCATCATGATGGCACCCAGTACGATGAAAAATCCTCTTTTCGCGATTTTTAATTTCGTTAGCTTCGGGTGCTGCAGACCCGATTTGATCTGTTGTTCAATTGTTTCTTCAGTCAACGTGCGTTCCTCCTGCCTTTTATTCTTTTAAGTCAAAAATGGCTTTGATATCTTCCCACTTGATGATCATATCCCGGGAAAATTCCGGTATGAATGAAGTGAGGGAGTTCCCCGATAGCTCTGCCGTTATAAACATGACGCCAAAAAAACCAATCAAAAACACAGCACAAAAAAGATAACATGCGAATGATTCCCTGTTCTTTTTCATAAAATCCTCCATCCACTTTGATGAAAAACGCCAATTTTAATAAACCCTAATCCCATAGAGTTTTTGAATGAGTATATGAATGAAAGAGAAACATGGTTTAAGAGAGGTAATTGGATTGAGACATGATAATTTTCTTAAAGCCAATCGCATCAGGAAAGATGTCCATGGCAACATACTCCGTCACATGAGGGGGAGCATACGATTTCAACTTCGCACTTAAGAAAATTTTACGAGGTACCACACTATCAACATGATGAGGGAGTGAAGAGAGGGGAGAGAGCATGATCTCAATACTTGTCAGATGTGAATCATCCGCTTTTAATACATCCCCATCCATATGGCCGTTTTGAAATTCCAACACGTGTGGCTGCTGAAAACTGATTAAAATCAACAGTAAGAACCATATTGAAGCTTTTTTCATCCTTCCCCACCTCCTTCATATGTATAGGTTCATTATATCATAGGAGCTGTGGGGGCAGGGGCCAGTAAAGCCCCAACCTCATAACCGATTCTTATTTCTGCATATACTCCTCCACCAACTCATAACAACGAGCCTTCGTCGATTCATATAACGAGATATACCACGCCACATTTTCAAACGTGCCGCCTTCATACTTCAATCTTTCTTTCTCTGCTTTCGCTTCTTTTTCCTCGATCCATTTCACTTGTTCCGTTTTTAACTCTGCCATGACTTCTGGAGACAACTTTTCTTTCAGAAGGGAGTATATCTCATTCAACGCATCGTCATATTTTTCGTAGGATACGCCATAGTAGTTTTTCATGGCGTTCGTGGCACCTTTATCTGAATCCTTCTTATCAGGCATGGCATCCAGTTCCTTCTGGATGTTGTCCAGTTTAGCTAAGTATGCCTGTTTTCCTTCCACCTTTGTGACGGGTGGATCCTGTTCCGGACTACTCTCTTCAACGGATCTCTCATCTGACTGAGCCTTCTCGTTACCCTCGGATTCCTTCGTATCTTCCACCTGTGAATCATCTGAATCCGTACTCGCTGCAGCCGCCTCAGATTCAGGTTTACTGGCGGCATCCTCATCAGAAGATTGACTACAGGCAGACATTCCGACGAGGACCATCGCTGATAAAGTGGTGACGGTCAACCAATTGCTTTTCTTCATTCTTACAGCTCCAATCTTTTATAAAAAATGCTCACTTGGATTATTTTAACATACCCAGATATATCCTTCTAACTACCTCCCTTTAAACTGAAATGAAACTTTTTCCATTTTACACCGTATATGTAAAAAAGGGGGAGAAGTATATGAGAGTTAAAAAAGTCAGTACCATATTCATCATGTTACTCGTCATGGGTTTTTCTGCCGTCATCCTGAGTGGCTGCCGAATTGGCGGACCAACAAATGAAGCAAAAGAAACCATTGTAGAAGAGGAGCAGAAGGAAACGCCTGTGGCCACACTGGAAAAATATAATCAATTGGAAAAAGGGATGAGTTATGAGGAGGTATCAGATAATTTGGGGTTTTCTGGCACTCCGATGTCTGATGAGAGTAGTGAAAGTAACCATAAAACCTATGCATGGGACGGGGAGCAGCCAAAATCCTTTCTTACGGTTACCTTTTTGAAAGAAAAGTTGTCAACGAAACAACAGGTAGGATTGCAATAGCATTCCCATTTCGAACTATCTTCTGGTAAAATCAGGTTTATAAAACTAGTAAACTAAAATGGAGCCGGGGGACCAATGGCTCACTGGGGGTGCCACGTGCTTGATATCAAAACGGATTACGTGTTTAAAAAGATCGACCCGATCACCAAAGGCTGGTCGGGTGACAAGAAATATTTCGTCGAAACGGAGACGGGGGAAAGGCTTCTGCTCCGGACGGCGGATCGTTCCCTATATGAGAGTAAGAAGAGCGAGTTCGAGGCCATGAAGCGGTTAGCTGACACGGGGATTCCTATGTCTGTACCCCTTGAGTTCGGTATGTGTGAAAATGGCGATCAAGTGTATTCGCTCTTTACATGGTGTGAAGGGAATGATGCTGCTGAGGTACTGCCTGGATTAACGGATATGGAGCAATATGAGCTTGGCTTGAAGTCGGGTCGTTACCTGAGGGAAATCCATTCGACTCCTGCACCGCCCGATGAAGAACGGTGGGAAACGAGGTTCAATCGCAAGGTGGATAAAAAAATCCAGCAATACCACGAATGTCCACTCAAGATCGAAGCCGGCGATCTTATTTTAGAATACATAGAAGCAAACAGACATCTCCTGAAGGGACGCCCGCAAACGTTCCATCACGGTGACTATCACGTGGGGAATATGGTTATTTCGGAAAACGGCGAACTCTCCATCATCGACTTCAACCGTCATGATTTCGGGGATCCGTGGGAAGAGTTCAACCGCATTGCCTTCAGTGCATCGGCGAGTCCCCATTTTGCCACGGGACAGCTGAACGGTTATTTTAACGGACGCCCCCCGGAGGATTTTTTTAAGCTCATGGCTTTTTATATCAGTAGCAACATGCTTTCGTCCATACCGTGGGCGATGAGGTTCGGTGAAGAGGAAATCGCCTTCATGAAGGAGCAGGCGAAGGAAGTGATCGGTTGGTTTGACGGGATGAGGAATCCTGTGCCGACGTGGTATGTAGAGGACTTTTATGTTCAGTACGTAGATGACATTCCGTATAAATTAAAGGCACCGTTCGACTTTTCTTTTTTACAAAAGTTCGGAGAGGTCTTCAAGGTGTACGACGATCAGGACTCGGGCAATATCTGTTTCGGGGTCAGAAACGGTGAAGAGAGATTGTTCATCAAATTCGCCGGTGCCCCGACCTCGCGATATGAAGGGAAGCCGGAAGAGGCGATCGCCGCGTTGAAATCTGCTGTGAACGTGTATGAAGATTTGGCTCATCCCCATTTAGTGAGATTGATTCGCGGAGAAGAAGTCGGTGGTGGGTTTGCAGCTATCTTTGAATGGAGCGACGGGGAGTGCATGGGGAAGATGTATCCCCGGTCCCGGGAAGCATTCATGCAGTTGCCTGACATCACAAGGATTGACGTGTTCCGTGATATCCTCGACTTTCACATCCATGCGGCGGATCAGGGGTATGTGGCCATCGATTTCTATGACGGCAGCATCCTTTATGATTTTTCAAAAAGAAAGACGTTGATCTGCGATATCGATTTGTATGAGAAGCGTCCCTCTTTCAACACAATGGGCAGAATGTGGGGTTCATCCCGATTCATGTCGCCGGAGGAATTTCAGAAAGGTGCCGAAATCGATGAAATCACGAATGTGTATGTGATGGGGGCCACCGCCTTTGCGTTGTTTGGCGGGGAGAAGGACCGTTCGTTGGAAAATTGGCGATTGAGCGAAGCGTTGTATGAAGTGGCCCTTAGAGCAGTGAGTGATGAGCGGGAGAAGCGTCATGGGTCGCTGGTGGAGTTTAAGAGGGAGTGGGATTCAAAGATGTGATGAAATGAGCCACGGGACCTGTCCCCGTGGCTTTTCTGCGCCTCCTAAATGCATATTACACTTTTATCTTCTCTTATATAGGGTAAAGAAGAACTATATAATCCTGTGTTTCCTGTTTTTAAGAGGAAGGGATAATCGTAGAGAAAGGGTTGATAAATGGTGAACGAGTTGAATGATGGCAAGAAGGAAAAGAAGAACAGGGTAAAGCCAATGCGGACGGCCATTGTGTCATTTGTCCTTGGAGTGCTGGTGATGTTCCTGGTTGTCGAAGGGTTCAATATTCCAGGTGAGGAGGCGACGGAGAGGGTGACTCCCAAGTCGACGTCTGTGAAGGCAAGCGCAGAAGGTGTTGATGAAGGTCGTTCCATCACCGAAGCGGTTGAGAAGAGCCGGTCATCCGTTGTGAGTGTCGTGAATTTTAAAGGTGGGAATATGTTCGAAGGTTCAGAACCTCAGCCTGCTGGATCAGGTTCCGGCGTGATTTATCAAGAAGAAGGAAATAAGGCTTATATCGTCACCAACCATCATGTGGTTGAAGGGGCAACGAAGCTTGAAGTCACATTGAATGACGGGACCAAAATCCCTGCTGAATTGCTGGGTTCGGATGCCCTTTTGGATCTGGCCGTTTTGGAAGTGGATTCGGAGAAAGTGAAACACGTGATTGAATTAGGGAAATCGTCAAGCCTGAAACCGGGTCAACGCGCCATTGCCATTGGTAATCCATTAGGTTTCCTGGCCGGGACTGTCACGGCAGGGGTCATCAGTGCTGCCGACCGTTCCATGCCGGTGGATGTGAATAAAGATGGGGTAGTGGACTGGCAGTCAGAAGTGATCCAGACCGACGCCTCCATTAATCCTGGGAACTCAGGTGGAGCTTTGATCAATCTGGATGGAGAGTTGATCGGCATCAATTCTTCCAAGATTGCGATGGAAAACGTAGAAGGGATCGGTTTTGCCATACCAGTGGATATTGCCCTTCCGGCTCTGGAGGAATTGAAGGAGTACGGAGAAGTGAAGCGCCCATTCATCGGGATCGTTCCTGTCTCTTTATCACAGATCCCATCCCAATACTATGATGAACCACTCAATCTTCCTGAAGAAGTGAAGGAAGGAATCGTCGTAAGACAATCCGAGCCGGATTCACCGGCCGGGAAAGCGGGTCTGGAGCAGTATGATGTCATTACCATGGTGGATGGTGAAAAAGTGACAAAAGTCAGTGACTTGAGGAAGTATTTATACAATGAAAAAGAGGTAGGTTCAAAAGTGGAAGTCACCTATTACAGGGATGGAGAAAAGAAAAATACCACTCTGACATTAAGTGAACTAGAATAATCACAAAAAAAAAGGGACGTCCCGGAAGTAGCAAGTGCTACCTTCGGGAAATCCCTTTTTTTTATTTATTCTCTTCCTTTTTCATTTCAAAATACGTATCCATCACCCGTTTGGAAATGACCTTATTAATGTAAGGATCATGATCCTGATGGGACCATGGGACGACGGTAGAAAAGGCGATTTCCGGATTGTCGAATGGTGCGTATCCGATAAGAGTCGTGTTGTAAGTTGGCTTTGCACTCTCCATGTCCGGTCCTTTGTAAAATGCTTCTGCTGTTCCTGATTTCCCGGCAGCATTGTACGGAGCATCCTTAAACAGATTGGCCGTACCTTCTGGACCGTGGAAGACCCGGTAGAATCCTTTCTGAACGTGTTCGATTTCTTCCCTTGATGCATCGATCCGGTTCAGCACCTCTGGTTCCTCCTTGTACACGACGCTTCCTAACCGGTGTGGCTGATTGGAAGGTTCACGTACTTCTTTTAACAGATGGGGCTTAACGCGTTTTCCACCGTTTGCGATGCTGGATACATATTGAGCGAGCTGCATCGGTGTGTACGTATCGTATTGCCCGATGGCAAAGTCAAGGAGCAGTCCCGGATGTTCAGCGGTTCCTTGATATCCAGAAGACTCCCCTGGAAGGTCGATTCCTGTCGGCACACCGAGTCCCATCTGGGCGAAATGCTCCCTGAACGTACGGAAGGCGTCACCTTTCAGCTGAATCGGTGCGTGAGGGACATAGCGGTTCCCGGCAATCCGGAGAGCCACTTTCCACATATATGCGTTGGACGATTTCTCCAGGGCATAGAGATCGCTGATCGGGCCCGTTTGATTTCCCCATACATTGAACCATGATGTTTTCTTAGGCGTTCCTTTAATATAGAGAGGTTCATCCACAATCATTTCCCCCGGCTCGATATGATCCGTCATATAACCCGTCAGGAGGGTGGCGCCTTTGACAACTGAGCCAGATTCATAGGACGTCGTGTATGCTCCTAACGAATAATCCTCGAATTCGATTTCTCCGTTCGGATGGATTTCCTTCACTTTTTGACCGACCATCGCTTCAATTTCCCCTGTGTGAGGGTCCATCATGACGACAAAGGCACGGTCGAGATAAGGAGATCCCTTTGTTCCGATATGTTTCGAAAGTTCTTCTTGAACGATTTTCTCGATCGCTTTTTGCAATTCCACATCAATGCCGAGTACGAGGTCTTTTCCGCTCTGACCCTGCTGGATGACCTTCGTTCCAACGACCTGCCCGTCTTCTATGATGTTTTTCACTTTCTTTTTCTGACCATTCAACAGGTCTTCATACTTTAATTCCAGGTAACTGGTCCCCACGCGGTCATTCCGGTTATAACCTTCGGCGAGATATTCCTTGAGCAGATCTTTCGGGATCCCTTCCCTGGTCGACGATACGTCTCCAAGCACGGAACGGAGGGTATGATCAAGGGGATATGACCTTGTCCAATCCGTGGTCACATTCACTCCCGGCAATTCATCGAGATGGGCGCTCACCTGTGCATATTCCGTGATGGTCACCCCTTTATTCTTTACAATTTGAGGGGAGAGGGCATACCCTTTGGAAATATTTTGATAGATAGCGAGTACTTCATATTCTTCCTCTGAAAAAGAAGACCATTCCTCTTCACTGATGCGTTCAAGCTTCAGTTGATAAATCTTTTGATCGGCTTCTTTTGTTGAGAGATCCTTCTCTCCCTGAATGCGATCGACTTCGGATGCGGAGACTTTCGCATCTGCCTTGGAAGGATTCATCAAGATCCAGAAATCCTTTTTATCCCGTGTGGTGAGTGAATCGGTCTTAACGTCAATCATGTCCGCGAGTTTCCCCGCCACCTTCAACAATTCCTCCTGAGTCGAATCCGACGTCCGGGTAAAAGTAATGGCCCTCTGTGGTTTATTATCGACAATCAACTTCCCGTTCCTGTCATATATGCTCCCCCTCGGCACGGGAGAATCCACCGTCAGGCTTTCCTTCTTCTCCACCGCTTTTTCATAAGACTGGCCGTTCGCAATCTGAACCATCCCGAGCCTGACAATCAGCGTGCTGAATAAGAGAAACACTGTGACGAAAAGAATCTTCATGCGCTTCGGCAGTACCATTTTTCTAGTTCGCTGTGTTCTGTTTTTTTCCTTCATATCATCACCATTTTATAGCTTTGACTTTATTACAATTAAAACAAAGACATGACAAAAACCCAAGTGATAAGAGAAATCGTTCACGAAATCGTTTCATTCAACTCTTATTCTAAAAACTTCCCATCCTGTACACAGATTGTTAATAGTTTCGTAACATTTACCCTCTAAGATGAAATCAACAGCAAAGTTCAACAGGCTAAATCAATCGAGGAGGAAAAAACATGTTTGAACAAAACAATCAAAATGAAGAAATGAATTCTATGGAAACAACCGATACAGACGTCACTCAAAAAGAAGAAATGCAGCGGACTCCGAAGCAGAAGAAGCCGTTTAAAGGAAGAGGGTTCCTCAACACGGTTGGTGCGGGGATCATCGGTTCGGTCCTGACGCTGACGGTCTTGCCACAAACGGACTATTATCAGAACCTGGCTCAGCCAAGCGTCGAGCAATCTGCAGACAACGGACAGGCAAATACATCATCGAATTCAGGGATCACCCCTACATCGGTTTCAACCGTGGCCAGCGGAGATGTAGCGAATATCGTGGAGGATGCCTCAGAGTCCATTGTCGGTATCGTCAATTATCAGAGTCAAAGCAGAATGGGATCCGGAGAAGCCACTCCGGCGGGGACAGGGTCCGGCGTCCTTTTTAAAAAAGAAGGGGATAGTGCTTTCATCATCACGAACAACCATGTGATTGAGGGGGCATCCAAGATTGAAGTTTCCCTCTATGACGGGGAAAAGACCGAGGGTGAGCTGATCGGAGCCGACCCGCTGACGGATCTTGCCGTCGTGAAAATTGATGGTAAATATGCAGACAATCTGCTGGAAGTCGGTGACTCCAGTGCCCTGCGCGCCGGTGAACAGGTCATCGCCATCGGGAACCCCCTCGGACTCGACCTCTCACGGACAGTGACACAGGGAATCGTCAGTGCCGTCGACCGCACGATCCCCGTGCAGACATCTGAAGGGGAATCTGAACTGAACGTCATCCAGACAGACGCAGCCATCAACCCTGGTAACAGCGGGGGCGCACTCCTGAATTCCAAGGGTGAACTGATCGGGATCAACAGTGCGAAGATATCGAACTCCGGTGTAGAAGGACTCGGCTTTGCCATTCCAAGTAAGGACTTCATGCCGATCGTCAGTGAAATCATCAAAACAGGGAAAATCGAACGCCCATATATCGGAATCGGGATGAAGAACCTGGCAGATATCCCGCGTTCATACTTACCGAATCTGCCCCAATCCGTTGAATCCGGCGTGGTTGTCGCCAATATCGATCCGACATCTGCAGCAGCGGACGCAGGTATCAAAGAAGGCGATGCGATTACCGAAATGAACGGCAAGTCGGTCGAAAATGTCGCCGACCTGAGAAGGCAGCTGTATGGTGACCTGAAAGTCGGGGACAAAATTGACCTGACCGTCTACCGTGATGGTAAAAAAATGACGGTGAGCCTGAAGCTTACTAGTAATTCGATGATGAATGGGTAATGGGTGATGTGTGTACCTGGTACAAATCGAGTAAGTTGTACCAGGTACAATCAGTTCAAAGTGTACCAGGTACAAAATGAGTAAGTTGTACCAGGCACAATCACTCCAAAGTGTACCAGGCACAAATCGAACAAATGGTACCAGGTACAAAAGCCCCCAAATGTACCAGGCACCAAAAAAACGACCAATAAACAAACTAAAAAGGAGTACGAATAAGTGACTAAAAAGAAACAATCCATCACATTATGGAGCATTATCGGAGGCATTGTCCTCATCGGATCGCTGCTGGCGGTGTTTGGTTTTTCCAAAGAGGATGCAGTCGCCAAAGTGGGAAGCGAGACCATCAGTAAAGACGATCTGTATACGACGCTTGTGGATCAGTATGGGGATGGCGCCCTGGACACACTGATTGCGGAGAAGATTGTGAAGCTTGAGAGTGAGAAGAAGGATCTCACGGTGAAGGATAGTGAGATCAAAAAGGAATTGGAGAATATCAAAGGGCAATATGACAGTGAAGAGGCATTCAATGAGGCACTCGCTTCAAGCGGGTCGGATCTTGACAGCGTCAAGGAAAATATCAAGACGTACCTGTTGACGGAGAAGCTCCTGAAGGACCGGGTCAAGATCACCGATGATCAGATCAAGGAATATTTCGAAGCGAATAAGGAGTCGTTTGCTCAAAAAGAGCAGGTTGAGGCCAGTCATATCTTAGTGGACGATGAAAAGACGGCACAGGAAGTGAAGAAGAAACTTGATGCCGGCGGAGATTTTGCCGAGCTTGCGAAAGAGTATTCCACGGATACGTCGAATGCCGATTCAGGTGGGGAGCTTGGTTATTTTGGCAAGGGTGAGATGGTGACGGAGTTTGATGATAAGGCGTTTTCCATGAAAAAGGGTGAAATCAGTGAGCCTGTGAAGACGGAATTCGGCTATCACATCATCAAGGTGACGGGCAAGAAGGAAGCAAAAGAGGCGGTCCTTGCCGATCACAAAGATGAAATCAAGGACATCCTGTTTGATCAGGCCCTTCAAACGGAGTATGGCACGTGGTTAACTGAAAAAAAGAAAGAGTATAAGATTGAAAAAACCTTAAAAGATTCATAAACCGGTCATGGTTTGTTCATGATTTGGCCATAACTTCTGGAAATAATGATAGAGCAGCTGCAACTTATAAAAAGGAGGAAATCAATATGAACAATAAGAGAGCACTCGCACTCGCTGGTGTGTTAGCAATCGGGATTGCAGGGGCACTTCCCGCTTTTGCAGCTGAGGAGGATGCCGGGAAGACGGATGACACGGCGGTTGTCAGTGAAAAGTCCGAGCCGGTATTTGGCGGTCATCATGGCAGACACGGGAAGTTCCAGTTGAATGAAGATCAGCTGAAGGAAAAAGCCGAAGAACTTGGGATCGACACCACGGATAAGGATACACGTGAACTGGCCAAAGAGATCATGGATGCCGAACTTCAAAAAAGAGCGGAAACATTGGGAATCGATACCGATGGAAAAGAACCCCGTGCCATCATGGACGAAATCCGCCAGGCGGAGCTGAACAAGAAAGCGAAGGAACTGGGCATTTCCACTGACGGAAAAGACGGGGAAGAGCTTGCTCAAGAAGTAAGGGAAGCCTTCTTGAAACAACAGGCGAATGAACTTGGAGTTGACACCGAGGGCAAGGATTTGAAGGAACTCGCTGGTGAAGTGAGAGAAGCTGCCCTTGCGAAACAGGCGAAGGACCTTGGCATCGAGACAGAAGGAAAAGATCATCATGAACTGCAGAAGGAAGTATTCGAAGCGTCAATTCTGAAAGCGGCGAAAGAACTGGGAATCAAAACGGACGGTAAAACGTCGAAAGAACTGATGGACGAAATCATGCCCGAACATGCCGATGAAGCGAAGAAACTGGATTTCTTCCCTTTCAATAAGGAAGAAGGCTTCTTTTTCCACATGGGCGGTAGGGGTCATCACGGTCAGGGACACGGGAAAGGACCACATGAAGCTCCTCAGAATGATCCATCGATGGACGAATCTCAAAGTGAATCTCAAAGTGAATCATTATAGGAACGGAAATCCCCGCCATATGAGCGGGGGTTTTTCGATTGAAGGATATCAATAGAAGGAATTGGTCAAAACGACTATAATTTAGATAGAGAGAATTCAGGAAGGGAATGCTCGGAAAGGAGCGATGTTCATGAACGTATTGGTCGTTGAAGACAATCAAAGCGTCACAAGCATGCTTGAGATGTTTTTTTCAAAAGAAGATATAAAGGGTGAGTTTGTCCATGACGGTGCTGAAGGGTACCGTCGTTATCAGGAAGGCGAGTGGGATCTGGTCATCCTTGATTGGATGCTGCCCGGGATGGACGGTGTGACGATTTGCCGGAAGATCAGGGAGGAAGGGTCCCAGGTTCCGGTCATCATGCTGACGGCGAAGGACAGTGAGTCCGATCAGGTGCTTGGGCTAGAACTTGGTGCCGATGATTATGTGACGAAGCCTTTTTCACCTCTAGCCTTGATGGCGAGAATCCGGGCGGTGACCCGTCGTTACCAGGGGCAAGGGGAGAAGAACAGTACTGGAACTCACGATGAGGCAACGTCCGACTTCCGGATTAGCAAGGAAACCCGAGAAGTTTACCTGAAAGGCGTGCCCCTTACGAATTTGACGCCGAAAGAGTTTGAGCTTCTCTATTATCTTTCCCAGCATCCCCGGCAGGTGTTCTCAAGGGAGCAGCTTCTGGAGCGGGTATGGGGATATGATTTCTACGGAGACGAGCGGACGGTGGATGTACATATTAAGCGTCTCCGGAATAAGATCGGCAGTAAGGACAAGCCGTATCTTCATACAGTGTGGGGCGTAGGATATAAATTCGATGAGGCGGCGGCCGGGGATGAAGTTTAGGTATCTGTATCAGCTGCTCCTCAGTCATACGAGCGTTCTCATCATTGCCTTCATGATTCTCGGTCTCCTGTTTTCCCATTATGTCGAAAACCTCGTGTATGAAAATAAGGTGACAGAGCTCAGGACGTATGGGGATAAAATTTTATCAGATCTTGAGCGGCCAAGTCCGAGACGGCCCCTGTATCTCGACGAATACAGTAACCTGCTGCACGCCCGCAATATTGATGTGATCACCTTCAATCGTCAGGGGGAAGTATCTTTTTCAAGTGGAGGGGTCTATCCGCGGATCGAACTTTCAAAAGAAGAATGGCAAAAAATCGAGAGCGGTGAAACCGTTCCGTTGAAGAAAGATTTCGGCCGCTTTGATCAGGCGGTGTCACTCGTCATCATGCCCCGGGTGGTCAATGAACAGCTGACAGGAGGACTGATCCTGATTTCCCCGATCAGCGGGACGAGGGAAATGCTGAGTGAAATCAATCAATATCTGTTGTATATCGTTCTGTTGGCACTCGCCATCTCCGTTCTCGTCAGCTTGTTCCTATCGAAGCTCCATGTGAAACGGATTCAGCGGATGAGGGATGCCACGTCTAAAGTTTCGTCGGGAGATTATGATGTACATGTCCCGAGCTCCAACTTTGATGAAATCGGCGACCTGGCTGAAGACTTCAATGAAATGGTCACGAAACTCCGGGCATCGAAAGAAGAAATCGACGCATTGGAGAACCGGAGACGTCAGTTCATGGCGGATGTCTCTCACGAACTGAGGACCCCGCTGACCACGATCCGCGGTGTCATCGAAGGGATTCGGAATGACATGATCCCGGAGGAACAGAAAGAGAAAAGTTTCGGTCTTGTCAGTCAGGAAACGATGCGGCTGATCCGCCTCGTGAACGAGAATCTCGATTATGAAAAAATCCGGTCCAATCAGGTGGTTCTCTCGAAAGTGACCCTGCCGCTGCTCGATCTATTCGAAGTCATCAAGGAACAGCTGGATCTGCAGGCAGAGGAAAAAGAGAACACCATTACGATTGTGGCAGACCAAGATGCAGTGGTGCATGCCGACTACGACCGCCTCGTCCAAATCCTGATCAACATTACAAAAAACAGCATCCAGTTCACGACGGGTGGAACAATCACGCTGAGTGGAACTTCTTCCGAAAATGAAACGGTCATTGAAATCCAAGACAACGGAATCGGCATGGATCCCCAGGAAATCAAGTCCATTTGGCGTCGTTTTTATAAAGCGGACCTGTCCCGGACGAATAATCCATACGGTGAATTCGGTATCGGACTCTCCATCGTGAAGCAATTGGTCCTTATGCATGAAGGGTCGATTGATGTGTTCAGTGAGAAGGGTGAGGGGACGAGGTTTGTGATCCGGCTGCCGCTTTGACGGGTGTTAAAGCCATGGGAAAGCCATGGGGACAGGCACCTTGGTCTTCTTAAGACGAGGTACCTGTCCAGCCCACTACGGCTTAATCCCAAGATATCTTTCAATACGCTCGACCCTTTCAAGCAGTCGCTGCACTTTTCGATTCAATTGGGAATAGTGTGCTTCGATCATGTGCACATGGGTATCATACCCTCCTGTATATTGTCTGCAGTAAGGATGGCACCTGGGGTCATGTGGATAAACAACATGATTCCCCGGTGTTCGGTGCTGGAACATACGGTCACTCTCCCATTTCATTGGTCTATTCGGACGTTGAGATACTATATGCCTTTATCTGTCCATACGTTCACTGTCGCCTGGGAGATGATCTTTAAAAAGGTCGATGAACAGGGTGCCGTTGCTGTTGATCACGGCATAATAGATGTCATGTAATGTGATCCCTCTCTTGTTCGCTTCGCTCTCCAGCCATTGTAATGTGTAGGGAGGAGACAGGTTTTTTGAAATGACCTTGCCCTCCATTATCAGTTCAATGGGAATGGAAGCAGAAGGGCCAGGGTCCATATTCATGTCAGCCTTTGCAAGTGGCAGAAAACGGTTTTTCTTTTTGACGGACAGGACCCCGCTCACTTCCAACAGGGCATATTCCACTTCGTTTATATCAAACACGCCAAGTTCCCGGAGGTGCTGATTCAAGTCATCCATCGTGAACTTTAGTTTTTTCATATTCTCATCCAAAATTTTACCCTTTTCCATCAGGATCGTGGGACGTCCGGATAACCATCGTCTGAATAGCCGGTTTTTCGAAGAAAGTATCAGAAATAGATAAAATAATATGACCAGCACGATAAAAGAAATGAAGATATTCAAAAAATCAATGTTCGTATCAAATCCCATATTGGCAATGCAGGAACCGACCGTGATCGACAAGGCAAAACTGTAATGATTTTTGTGTGAATTGATATGTTTACCAATAGCTAACGTGACAATGACCAATAAAAGAAAACTGATCAACGTTCTTACGACAGCGATTAAAACTTCGTCCATAGGAAATCTCCTTATTCCAAGTATTCATTTCCATTATGGACAAAGGACGGAGAAAGAAGACGAGCATGCGAAATGCTGTCCAATAAAAATAAAACACATTCTGTTCATTTCAGTTATAATAGAATATGTAGTTTGATTTTTTAAAATCTTTTAAAATTACTGAAAGTAGGGAAGAAATACCGATGGATCATTTTGAGCTATTGACCGGTCTACTTCTTAACCTCCTTGCCATATTGATCATCATTTTACTGATAAGCTTTCATTACCTTTCCCGAAATAAAGTACATAAGCTTCACATCAAACCGCTGTCGATCTATTTAGCCAGTTCGCTGCTTCTGTTACTCAGCCTTGCGTTAAGCGTTCGATTGGAAGATGGATTTATGTATGACTTGCGGTTCATCCCTTTTTTACTCGGTGGGATATACGGCGGGAACCGGGTACTGCCCTGGCTCGCTCTTACCATGATCGCCGTTCGTGCCCCGATGATGGGACCCGGATTATGGGTGACCGTGGTCATGGCGGTTCTCTTCACGCTGCTCATCCTGTATATGCGTCCGAGATGGGAGGGGAAAACGTGGATGACAAGGGTGTACTGGTATACGCTCTTTGCCTTCGGATACTCGGTCCTGTCATTATGGATCCCGTCCTTGATCTTTCACTTCGGGTATGAAAATTCTTTCTTGATCTATTCGGCCGTTCTCAGCGGATCTACGTTCTTCGTCTTTTACCTGTGTGAAATCATCCGGACCATCTATATTCTTCAGTTGGAAGCGATCAAATACGAGAAGATGCAGGTGGTCAGTCACCTGGCGGCGAGCATGAGTCATGAAGTGCGGAATCCCCTCACCACGGTAAAGGGATTTCTTCAGCTGATCAATGAGGATCCAACCAACGTCAGCACGAATCGTGAGCTGTCGAAGGTCGCTGTCAGGGAAATCGACCGGGCGACAGAGGTGATCAATCAATACTTGGACTTTGCTCGTCCTCACCCAGAGGTTGAGGTGGAAGTAGAGATCCGGGGTGAAATGAACCGGTCCAAGGAAATCATCATGCCCCTGGCGGTGAAAAAAGGAATCATCCTGAAGGTGAACATCCTTCATCATCATTCCATCAAAGGGGATCCCAACAAGCTCCAACAGATTCTCATCAACGTCATGAAAAATGGTCTCGAGGCAATGGAAACGGGTGGTACGCTCCGGATCTTCAGCTATCAGGAAGGTGAAAAGGTATTCATCGTCATCAACGATACTGGAATTGGCATGACCAAAGAACAACTCATGCGCCTCGGCGAACCCTACTTCTCCATGAAAGGCAAAAACGGGACAGGCCTCGGCATGATGACCGTCTACCAACTCACAGAAGGAATGAAGGGCACCATCAACGTCCAAAGCAAGCCCGGCAAAGGAACCTCCGTCATCCTCTCCTTCCCCATCTACAAAGAAGAAGGAGAAGGAACCCTGGCTACCCCGGCCCATACAACAAAGGTCCGTCCCTCACTGTGAGAGGGCCGGACCTCTGCTTTTTTAAGGGCGAGGGACGGACCTCTGTTTTCAGCCCATTTTCGATGTGAAACCCACTAGGTATGGGATTTTAGCTCGAGTTTCAGAGGTCCGTCCCTCGCCATTTGAAACTTTTTACATGTCCGACCGTATAGATAAGTAAGAATAATTAAAGAAGGGAATGGATTCTGTGAATGGGATCTTACTGATCATCATTTTAGGAGCAATCGGTTGTGCCATTGTGGGGACGGTCTTTCTAGCCAATAAAGCACTGGGTCAATACATGCACAATAAAAGAGGGATCGAACAGCAGTCAGCGATCATCACTTGTCCGAATTGCGGGGCGGAGAATGAGCGTCAGATGAATGGGCAGCATTGCAGGGAGTGTTATGAGGCGTTTTAGGAAACGGATCGAGTCTTTGGAAATGAGCAATGGGAAGTAGAAAGGAGAGGTTAAACATGATTTGGTTATTCATACTGGGTCCGATCATTCTCGTCTCTGGCATCGCGATTTACTTGGAGAAAAAGTCAGGGATGACGCCTCCTGATCTGACGGAACACGCGATGAAAATCGATGAGGCGGATAAGAATAACAACGTGCACAAGAATTCGGGAGGTTCATAAACAATGGTCAGCGGCTATATGCCCTGGCTATTTTTCGTTGAGGGACGGACCTCACTTTTCTGCTCGTTTTATGAATGAAACCCACTGGAATCAGGATTCTCATTGGAAATTTAGAGGTCCGTCCCTCTCGCCGAACGGCCGTTTCTTCTGTAGAATAAACAGAAAGACAATTAGAAGGAAGTGAGCCGATTGATTAAGTACACATGTCTTCATCATGTGAGTTTGAATGTGACGGATCTTGAGAGGGCTAAAGCGTTTTACGGGGACATCCTGTGTTTAAAGGAAATTCCACGTCCTGATTTCGATTTTCCCGGAGCCTGGTATGATATTGAGGGCCAGCAGCTTCACCTGATCGCGGACCCGTCTTCCCAGACCATCCGAAAAGACAAGCATCTATCCAGCAGGGAAGGTCACTTTGCCCTCAGAGTGGAGAACTACCATGATACGCTTCGGTGGTTAAAGGAAAAAAATGTAGAGGTTCTCAAGAAACCCCATTCCAAAAGCGGCTTCGCCCAGATCTTCTGTGCTGACCCGGATGGAAATCTGATTGAATTGAATGTAGATCAAAAAGAGTTGTAAAAGAAATCAACAAGAGCTTCTTTCTCATGAGGGAAGCTCTTGTTTTTTTTGCCGCAATGATTCTGCTCATCCCATCACCATTCAAAATTGCCATTCGTTTCATTGAATGTTCTTCCATCCTTTTTCAAATACTGATTAAATAGCAGATCAATCCAAAAGGGTGGTTTAGTTGAACGAACAATGCAATAGCACGACGAAGATTAGCAATTGGTGTGTGGTGAGCATGGCATCGATTCCTTTGGTCATGACCCTGGGGAACTCCATGCTGATTCCTGTACTGCCGATTTTTGAAAAAGAGGTGGGGATCACTTCTTTTCAGACCAGTATGATTATAACAAGTTACTCGATTGCGTCGATCTTTCTGATTCCAGTGGCTGGATATTTGTCGGATCGCTTCGGCAGGAAGGTGGTCATCCTGCCGAGTTTGCTGATTGCGTTAATTGGAGGACTGGTCGCAGGCTTTGCGTCCTGGAAGATGGACGATCCCTTTACGTGGATCATTATCGGACGTGTCCTCCAGGGGATCGGTGCTGCCGGGGCGGCCCCGATCATCCTGCCCCTGGTTGGTGATTTGTATAAAGATGATGATGAAAAGACGAGTTCCTGTCTTGGATTGATCGAGACGTCCAACACATTCGGCAAGGTGTTGAGTCCCATATTAGGGGCTTTATTTGCTGCGTATTTATGGTATCTTCCGTTTTTCTCTATTTCAGTGTTCAGTCTCATTTCGATCGTCCTTGTTCTCTTTTTCATTAAAGTTCCCAAGAAGAAGGAAGAACCCGTTGCCCTTTCAGCCTTCATCCAGAGTACGAAGAAGATTTTCAAACAAGAGGGAAAATGGATCTTTACGGTGTTTCTCGTGGGGATTTACATCATGCTCGTCCTGTTTGCCGTTTTGTTTTTCCTATCAGATTCGTTGGAGAAAACCCATGGATTATACGGGGTGAAAAAAGGCTTTGTCCTCGCCATCCCATTATTGGCTCTTTGTATTTCTTCCTTTATTACGGGAAGAAAAATCAAGGGAGAGCTAAAGGTCATGAAGGTGATTATGACGGTAAGCTTGATTCTGATGAGCATCAGTGTCGCCCTGATCGGATTCGTTGATCAGCGACTGATTCTTCTCCTGGCTGTTTCAAGCTTCCTCGGCCTCTCCATCGGTGCACTCCTTCCGACGATGGACGCGTTGATCACGGAAAACATCGAGAAAGAAGAGAGGGGGACGATTTCCTCCTTCTATAGTTCGTCCCGTTTCATAGGAGTGGCTGCCGGTCCGCCGTTGATGGCCGTATTGATGAAATCCCTCCTGAATATTAGTCTCATTGGGGCGGGAGTCCTTGGCATCCTGATGTTTATGCTTGTGTTGATTTTTATCAAGCCTGAAAAGTCTGGTTCAGCGGCATAAGAAAACCAACCTTACGAGGATAATGTAGCGTTACGGAGGAATAGTATAGAGACATACCCTGTTCCCTCTTCATCACTTGAAGAGGGATTTTTAGCGAAAGGACGGAGATGACATGGACTTTGATTGGATTTGGAAAGCGATACTCATAGTGCTGGCGGGCACCTTATTGCTAAGGGTCGCCGGGAGAAAATCGATCTCCCAGATGACACTTGCCAAGACGGTCATCATGATCGGGATCGGATCACTACTCATACAACCGGTGGCAGGTAAAAATATTTGGACGACGATCGGAGTTGGGCTGATTCTCGTTCTGACCCTCATCGTCATTGAATACCTCCAGGTGAAATCAGACCGAGTCGAACAGTTCATCACCGGCAAATCCAAAATTCTGATGGAAGATGGCGTCATTAATGAAAAGAATTTTAGAAAGTTGAGGATGACAGTCGATCAGCTTGAAATGAAATTAAGGCAGCAGGGAGTCAGTCAATTGTCGGATGTGAAATGGGCGACCCTTGAGCCGAATGGACAAGTGGGAGTGGAATTGATGGCAAGCGCAAAGCCCGTGACGATGAAAGAATTTGCCCAGCTCCAGGCAGAGGTAAAGAGACTGATCAATCTGCTTCAAATCCCTCAGACTACGGGCAGGCCGGTCAGCCGGCAAATGGAGGGTGAGGACATTTTTACAGAAATCAAACACCCTTCCTCCGTCAATCCTCCACCAAAGCATCTTCAGTAACAGAATCAGAAGACCCCTTACCTGAGATGGTTCGGGGTCTTCTTTATGACCTTGGACACGCCCCAATTTCCACCTACCCGTCATGGGGGAAGATCCTTCTGCATAACAATAGAAAGATATTGTCAATTCAGGAGGGAGTACCTTGCATACGAACTATAAAGTGTATCATCCATACGTAAGTCCCTTTGATCCTTGTCCGCCGATCACGCAGAAGGTGTATTCGACACCGCCTAATCTCTATATGGGATTCCAGCCTGCAAATCTAGAGCAGTTCACCCCGAGGGAGGCACTGCGCAACGGAACGCTCTGGAAGGCGTTCTACGATCCTTACTACAGCCCATATGAAACGAGTGGGGATGGTGACTCATGATGAAGCAGCTTCCGGCTCATTATTACGAAGTGATGGAGGAACTTCAGACCGTTGATTTCGTCATCGTCGAACTGACCTTATACTTAGACACTCATCCAGAAGATTACGAGGCGATCAAACAGTACAACGAATACGTACGGATGAGGAAAAAAATCAAAAAGAAATTCGAAAAGGAATTCGGTCCCTTGACCGGGTTCGGGTACAGCTATTCAAACTATCCGTGGGACTGGAAAGACGCCCCTTGGCCATGGCAGGTCTAATACGGAATAAAGGAGAGGATGGACACGATGTGGGTGTATGAAAAAAAACTTCAATATCCTGTACGGGTCAGTACATGTAATCCGAAGCTGGCGAAATTTCTGATCGAGCAATACGGCGGCGCGGACGGAGAACTGGCAGCAGCCCTTAGATATTTAAATCAGCGTTACACGATTCCCGATAAGGTCATCGGTTTACTGACCGACATCGGGACCGAGGAATTCGCCCATTTGGAAATGATCGCCACCATGGTGTATAAACTCATCAAAGACGCCACACCGCAGCAAATGAAAGATGCGGGTCTCGATGCGAACTATGTAAATCACGACAATGGCATTTTTTATCAAAATGCGTCCGGTGTCCCCTTCACAGCCTCCTATATCCAGGCAAAAGGTGACCCGATTGCAGACCTATACGAAGACATTGCTGCCGAAGAAAAAGCGAGAGCCACATATCAATGGATCATCAATATGAGCGATGACCCGGACCTGAACGACGGACTGCGTTTCTTGAGGGAACGGGAAATCATCCATTCCCAGCGTTTCCGGGAAGCGGTGGAAATATTGAAGGATGAGCGTGATCGGAAGGTGTTTTTTTAAATGAGGGAAAATGGTCAGGGGCTACCAGCTCTGATCATTTTTTTCTTTAAACCTGATTCGGACACATAGTCCGTCAAATAAGAGTATAATTGACAGAATTTTCAAATCTGGTATATTGGTAATGATTAGCAGGAATCATTACTGGAGGTACAAGATGAAACAACTCAAACAATCCGGCCTTGAAGCCGTTCTCATTATCATCGGAATCATTCTCGTCAGTGCCACATCCGGCCTGTTCACAACTCAGGCGTTTTCCCTCGTTACCTATGGACAGGAACTGATGGAGGTATGCAAGGAGCTAGTCGAGCCTCACCATCTGGTCTATACGAACCCCGTCTCGCATATCGAACGTCCGCTATTTCCCATCATCCTGAAAGCGTTCCTGAGCAGTGCACGTATCTTTTTCCTGGCACTCGGTATGGCGTTAACGGGTTCCATCTTACTGATGATCCTTTATTTTTCAGTGGGGAAAAAGATCCGGAAAGGGGTGGAAGGTGTCGCTTTCTTTATCGCGTCTCTTCCTGATATTTTTGTGATCGGGATCCTTCAACTATCGGTCATCTGGTTCTTTAAACAATCCGGTATTCTGCTCCTCGATGTAGCATCCCTGGGCGAAAATCAGGTCATCCTGTTCCCGGCCATCACGCTCTCGATCCTGCCGACGTTCTTTTTTCTCGGATCTATGGTGTCTTTTTTGAAGGAAGAAGAGGGGCTTCCCTATGTGGAGCTTGCGAAGGGGAAGGGTCTCGGCCGATTCCGGATCATGTTCATTCATATGATGCGGAATGTGCTCGTCAGCCTAACCTATCACGGCAAGCAGATCATCTGGATGATGCTGTCGAACCTATTAATCCTGGAATACTTATTCAATGTGTTCGGGGTCACGTCGTTTCTCTTTTCCTATAACACACCTGCGATCTTCGCGGTTACGTCGATCATGCTATTCGTTCCCCTCTATCTCCTTTTAAAATTGATGCAGTTTGTGATCTCGAGAAAAATAGGAAGGGAGATGAGTCTATGAGAAAGTGGAATCGGTATCACGTCACCATCAGCATCTGTTTACTATTCATCGTCGTGCTCGTCGGGTGGAGCATGATCTTTTATCTGACCGATGCCAAAATCCCGAATACATATATCCTCTACGATGATGAGGCAAATATCATCGGCGACGCTCCGTTCCCTCCTTCAGCCGACTTTCCGTTCGGGACGGACCGGGAAGGGGATCACTTGTTTTACAAAGTATTGGAGGGGGCGCAGTATACCATTGGCGCCGCCATCCTGATTTCCCTTCTCAGCTTCATCCTGTCCTTTGCCGTCGGGGTGATGGGAGGGTTTACGACATCACGGGCGAAGAAGTGGACGCAATCGATTTTCACGTCCTTCTATTTCATCCCGCAATCGATCATCGCCTTCAATATGCTTTACCCCTTGCTATGGGAACCCAGGCAAGGGTTCGAGACAAGTTTCACCGAACGGGTCATTTGGCAGTCCATCGCCCTGGCCGTAATCATGGCTCCGACAACGGCGATTCTCTTATCCAACGAAACACGGCAGATTCTCGACAAAGAATTTGTGACGTGTGCCCGGGTCCTTGGTGGAAGCAAGACTTTCCTGTTCAAGAATCATGTGCTTCCACACTTGAAGCCGCGGCTCTTTATCATTTTTCCTAAAATCATGATCCAGGCGCTTCTCATCATCGCCCACCTCGGATTCTTCGACCTATTCTTCGGTGGGACCGATGTGTGCTACGGACCCATGTGCCCGCCTCCGCAACCTTTCGTACAGGAATGGGCGAGCATCATGTCCATGAGCTATGTCGAATTGACCAACGCCTGGTGGATCTTTATGATCCCGATGTTCTTCTTCGCCCTGACGATCCTGTCATTGACGGGGATTGCGAGGGGACTTGAGGGATTGTTGGAGGAGGATGAGGTGAAGGCGGGTTCGGTTGAGAAGAAGAAGGCTGAGCGCAAGGAGAACGGTGCTTTGGTGGAGAGTGATTTTATTTTGTTAGACCAGGGTGTTGATAGGAGTGGATGATGGATTAACAATAATCTCCTAACCCGTCACACCCAACTTTCTGCTATATTTATAGTACAATGAAGGAAATCGGTTGAGGGTAGGGGAGATGAGTCATGACATTGAAAAAGATGAAAAGCATCCTGTTCATGCTGCTCGGGTTCATAGCCCTGGCGTGCGGGGTTGCCGGAACAGTCCTGCCTGTCCTGCCGGGTGGACCGTTTTACCTGCTGGCGGTTTACTTCTTTTCCAAGAGCTCAAAGCGCGTGGACGCCTGGTTTAAAAACACGTATATCTACAAAAAATACGTGGTCTCCTTTCTCGAAAAAAAGGGCATGACCCTGAAAGAAAAAATCAGGATCAATCTGACCGCAGACTTCTTTATCCTGCTTTCCATCCTGTATGTCGACATCCTTGCTGTCCGGATCATCCTCATCGGACTCGCATTATATAAACATTATTATTTTATCAAGAAAATCAAGACGATCCCTCCGCAGTCGTACCAAGTGGAGGAGAGCCAGTGATCGACAGGCTTTAGTTAACATGAAGAGATATCAATTAAAACGTGATTTCAGGGGAGTCAAAAAAGGCTCCTGTTTCTATTTAGTCGTTGAATCCGAATATATCGGCATCAAGGAATATGTGGTACGAACGCAGGATTTCTCGAGGAGACTGATCATCTCTGAAAGGGAGATGGAGAAGTATTTTAGAAGGATGATATAATTCACAAAAAAAGCAGCGTATTTTTCTTCAATTTCTCGAAGAAAGATACGCTGTTTAGTAATAAAGGGACTTTTTTAGGAAGAGGGGACCTCTTCCTTTACCCTATATTCAATCTATTCTAATCTTATTGATCTCCATATAACCTGCAGGGCTAATGGAGAAATCCTTCACGCCTTTTCGAACGGCAGCCATATTCTCAATCACTCGAACCGGGATATAGACTGCATCTTTCATCTCCAGTTCCTGGGATTTCGCGTAAAGCTCGATTCTCTTCTCTTGATCTTTTTCAGAGCGTGCTTCTTCGATCAGTTGGTCGACCTCATCATTGCCATAGAAGAAGGTATTACCGGCCGGGCCGCTGGAATCGCTGTGGAAGAGGTTGTATTGGTTATAGTCGGCATCGCCGGTTGCGTTTCTCCAGCTGATGATGAACATTTCTGAGTTGCCGCTTGTGGCTTGCTCGACAAAGGTTCCATACTCCTGGATCTGAATGTCAAGATCGATTCCAATTCCTTTGAGCTGGGATTGCATGACTTCTGCCAGGCTGATTCTTTCTTTACTGTCCATGGTGAGTAGTGTAGTTTTGAATCCATCAGGATAACCAGCTTCTGCAAGGAGTTTCTTCGCTTCATTGACATTATAGTCATATGCTTTCATATCTGGATGATAGCCGAAGACTTTAGAGCCTAATAAGGAATTCGCTTTTTTTCCAATATTGTTAAAGACGCCTTTCATGATGGAATCCATTTCGACTGCATGGGAAATGGCTTTCCGGACACGGACATCATTAAACGGTTCTTTCTGTACGTTAAACCCAACGTACTCAGTCCCAAAGCCTTCACTGCGGTAAACTTCTACGTTAGCAGAAGCCTTCACTGAATCCATCATATTGACAGATAAAGGTTCAGCGATATGGGCTTCACCCGTTTCAAGCATGGAAATTCGCGTTGTCTCTTCCGGTACTACCTTGAATACGACCTCACTGACATTTGGTTCATCACCCCAATAGGAATCGTTTTTATGAAAGGTAATTTCTTTTCCCGTTTCCCATGATTCAAATACAAAAGGACCTGTTCCAACCGGCTCTTGGATAATGTCTTTTCCATATTTGTCTATGGTCTTTGGACTGATAATCCCCCCTTCATGACTCGCCAAGATGGATAAAAGGGGAGAAAAAGGCTCTGTTAAAAGAATCTGAAGGGTATGATCATCGATGACTTTGACTTCTTTGACCATTTTGAATACGACTGCCCGAGGGGAAGCCACCTTTGGATCAATCAACCGGTCAAATGTTTTCTTCACTGCTTCTGCGTTAAACGGTGTTCCATCATGAAATGTGACATCGTCCCTTAGTTTGAACTCCCATGTGGTATCATCAAGCTGTTCCCACTCTTTTGCAAGGAGGGGCTTGATTTTGGCATTTTTATCCCTGCCCACAAGCCCCTCATAAATTTTACCGTGTGTCACACTGGCTGCATTGATGGTAGACATGAAATGATGGTCAAGGTTCTCCACATCGGATTGGCGGACGATGACCAGCTGGTCCTGTTTCTTGGAAGCCTGTCCATCCTCCTGACCACCGGAATTGGCCCCCATGTTGGTGGAACATCCGCTCATTACAAGTAATACGGCCAGAACGATCATTATGAATCTACTCTTATTTTTCATTTATATATCCTCCCTTCTGTATTGAATTAATTATAAGAATTTTCAGATATATAAAATTAAGAAATCTTTACCGCTTTTTTTGTTTTGTTGACCTCTTCTGTGAATAAAGGGAAATGTTAGTGGAATTCTTCAAGAGTATATAAAAGAAAGACCCGTCAACATAAGCGACGAGTCTGAGTTTAATTCAAATGCTTCTCTATCTATGTTTCACCACCTCATTTCCAATGAGGACAAGAATGACCAGTCCACTCGCCAAAACAAAACTGATCCACGTAGACTGAATGGAACTATAGCTTGAAAGAGACAGCATTCCACCACCAAGGCCAATCAATGAACAGTAAGGAATGGATGCAGGGACTGTTTTCTTATAAAAAATGACCACCAACATGGTCGGGATGATTGCAGCATATACCTGGGCGAAGAAAAAGATGAGCTCCATCAGGCTGGGTGACAAGATCGAGCTTATGAGAAACAGTGCCAGGGAAATCACACCTGAGACCAGGTAGGTCTTCTTTAATTGCTGGTCTTCGTGCCACTCGTATCGATGATTCAGCATATTACGGATGACCATGATCGATGTGGCATGAAGCTCTGCTCCCACTGTGGAGGCAATGGCACTGAAGCAGCATCCAATAAATAAGAGAAGCAGGAACAAAGAATCGATCTTCTCTACGAGCTGACTTAAGATGGAGTAAATGTTTTCAAAGCCATGCCCATAAACCGCAATCAGAACAATGGCTGTGAAGGCAAGGGGGATGGTCGCCCATATCATTCCGGCCATCATAAAGGATGTTCGGACTTTGGACTTTTCAATGATATACATTCGCTGCCAACTTGCCCGATCGATCAATACTTGTCCAAATCCAATCAGTAAAGCTGTCAGGATAAACAAGGTGATTTCATTATGTTTCATAAATAATAAGTAAGGATGATACAGCAGCAATCCATCATAAACGGGGAAAATGCCTTTTTGAATGAAAAAATAAACAGGAATCAGAATAATGGCTGCGAAAATAAATGAGATATGAATGCCCTCGAATCGATGGATCTGCTTCATACCCCCTAAAGACAGGAGGAAGCAGTATAGAAAGAAAACGAGTAATCCTACATAGATCGGCGTTTTTAAGAGAAAATGAAATAGCACACCTGCCCCGAGCGCCTGTACGAGCAGGGAATCGAGGCTAGTTAGGAGCAATACCCACATGACAAACCAATACGACCGCCCCTGGAGCCTTTTCCTCAATACATCCCCGATGGTCATGGAGTCAGGGAATCGATTCCTGATATATGGAGTGATCCATCCGAATAGAAAGAGGGCGATGGCTCCCATCATGGCATATCCGATACCACCTAGGAGACCATATTTCACTAGGGTTTCAGGGGAGGACAAAATCGTGTTCCCCGTCACCCATCTGGTGAGTAGGGTAACCACTCCATATGCCACTCCAAAGGAGATGGTTCCTTGTATATACTCACGATACGTCCTTGGCTTCATTGATTTATACCTTCTCTCTTATCCGGTATTCCCGAGGAGTACAGCCGGTTTGCTTCTTAAATAATGAGCTGAAATAATGCTGGCTACTGAACCCGCACTCTTCCGATATGGAGGAGATGGACTTTTCCGATTCCTGCCGGAGCAATCGTTGTGCAGCTTGGACTCTGAAATCATTCAGGTATTCAGAGAAGCTGATGCCCATTTCTTCGTGGAACTTTCTGCTCAGGTACGTGCTATTGATATGGATCTGGTTCGCAAGGGATGAAAGGGAAAGCTTCTCGCTAAATTGTTCATGGATGATCGTTAATGCTTCCTGGACGATATGGGATTGAATGGCTGCATACTTATATTGGTCCAGAACGTGAAAGAGTTCTTCTTCAATAATCGGTTTCGTTAGATAATCTTTTGCCCCGAGGCGAAGGGAGGCCTGTGCATAGTTGAATGATTGGAAGGCCGTCACCATGATGATATCGATGTGTTCATACTTCTTCATTTCCATCCCAAGTTCGATCCCAGATTTACCGGGAAGCTGGATGTCGAGTAATGAAAGACGGATCGGGTGTTCAGAGAGGATCTTTAAGGCCTGTGACGCGTCAGCTGCAGTGTGGATCGTCCAGTAGGGATATTGTTCAGAAATCATATATTCGAGCTGCTCCAGTTCAAGGGGCTCATCGTCAACAAGTAATAGATGCATTCCGTTTCCTCCTTCATGACATATTTTTGTCCTCTTTTGTTGTACGTGGCCAGAAGACCTGGACACTTGTTCCTTTTGTTTCCTCATTCAGATTAATGAGGATTTCTTCTTTCGGGAAGAGCATCTGCAGTCGTTTCTGGATATTGAGTAACCCAATTCCCCGATCACTCTCCTGAGGAGCCAGTTGATCCGTGGCGGTTGCCGTGCTATTCCAGACTTCTAAATAAACCCTTTTCCCCTGCTCATGGAGGATGATCATCAGCTTCCCTTGTCCGGGACTTCGTTCGAGACCATGCTTGAAAGCATTCTCAACGAGAGTTTGCAGGAGGTAAGGGGGCACAAGGGAAACCCTGCAGCATTCTTCCACGTTCCAGACGACATCCAATCGGTCTCTGAATCTCAGTCTTTGGATTTCAAGGTAATATTGGGTGTATTCAATCTCCTCGTCAATCGTGATGAGGGGATCTGTCTGTTTGTATTTAAACTTGAAGTATTTCGACAATACCTCGATGGCGGATATCAGTTCCTGTTTCCGATTCAATCGTGCCAGGCTCAGGATGATATTCAGTGTGTTGAAAAAGAAATGGGGCTGAATCTGCTGGTTCAGTTGATTGTATTTCGCTTCCTGCAGCTCCTGTTTCAGAAGCAATTCGTTCTTTTCCTTCTCCAATTGATCCAGCCGTTTTTCAAACAGAAAGAGAAATAATAAGCTAAAAGCCCCAATGATTGGGGCCAGTACAGACAGCATGATATAAAAAGAAAAAGATTCCTGTGTGATCATGGGAAGAACTCCTCTAAGGGTGAGTCATACTTTCTATTTTATAAGAAATTGTCGATTCTGAACATATGCTCAAACATAATGGCATCTTGTAAAATGTTCCCCAGATCCCTTCATAGGAGGCAGTTCTTGTTTACACAAATCCGTTGCAAGAGGGCATCTCGTATGAAACTTACATCCAGGAGGCGGATTCAATGGGGAAGGGACATCTCCCTTTAACAGGATCCGATCCTTCTTCTTTGAAAAATCCGGTACGGGTATGGCCGATAGCAGGGCTTTAGTATAGGGATGAGTAGGATGATCGAACAATTCCTGCTTCGTCCCGATTTCGACGACCTTCCCGAGATACATCACGATGACCCGATCCGAAATATGACGGACGACACTTAAGTCGTGAGAGATGAAGAGGTACGTCAATTTCAATTCCTTTTGGAGTTTTTTGAGCAGGTTCAGAATTTGTGCCTGTATGGAAACGTCCAGTGCGGATACGGCTTCATCACAAATAATCACTTTTGGGTTGACGGCAAGGGCACGTGCGATACCGATCCGTTGTCTCTGACCGCCACTGAATTCGTGGGGAAGGCGATCGAGTGATGTAATCGGAAGTCCCACATAGCCAAGTAATTCCTTCATGCGTTCCTCTTGTTTTGAAGCAGGAAGCACCTTTTGAATGGTCATGGCTTCTTTCAAGATTTTCCTGACGGTTTGTCTTGGGTTCAAGGAGGCGAACGGATCCTGGAAGATGACCTGGATGTCACCCCTTAAGCTCCTTAATTCCTTCTTTGTTAAACTATTCAATTCAATTCCATTGTACTTGATACTGCCTTCCGTCGGCTTATCCAGCTGCAGTATGGCACGACCTGTTGTTGATTTACCGCATCCGGATTCTCCTACAATGCTGAGGGTTTCCCCTTCGTAGAGGGTGAAATGGAGGTCATCCACGGCTTTTACTACTTGTTTCGGTTGGAATAAGGATTCCCGTTTGACAGGGAAATACTGCTTCAACCCCTTCACTTCTAAAATCGGCTTCTTTCCGGTCATCACTGCGGTCATGTCATCTGCACCTCTTTCTCATCTTGTTCGGCATTGTATAAGAAGCATCTGATCTGGCTTCCGTCCTTGAGTGAATGAAGCTGTGGCTCTTCTTCATGGCATTGCGCAGTCGCCAGCGGGCAACGGGGGGAGAAGCGGCACCCCTTGGGCATATCATAGGGGGATGGGACGCTGCCTGGCATCGTTTGAAGCTCATCCTGGTCTTCATATAATTTCGGCAGTGAAGACAGAAGACCATTCGTGTAAGGATGTTTCGGATGGGAGAATAATGCTTCCGTCGAACTATACTCCACAACCTGCCCGGCATACATGACCGCGACCTTATCACATAATTCAGCCACCACCCCCAAGTCATGGGTAATGAAGATGATGCCCATATTCAATCTCTTCTGGAGGTCCTTCATCAGCTCCAGGATCTGGGCCTGGATGGTCACATCGAGAGCGGTGGTCGGTTCGTCGGCAATCAGGACTTCAGGATTACAGGCAAGAGCCATGGCAATCATGACACGCTGTCTCATCCCACCGCTCAGCTGAAAAGGTTCTTGTTTCGCCCTTTGTTGAGGTGAAGGGATACCCACTAATTCAAGCATCTCCACGGCTTTTTTCCAAGCGTCTTTTTTTCCTAGCTTCTGATGGACACGAATGGCTTCGGCAATTTGCTCCCCGACGGGTATGACAGGGTTCAATGACGTCATCGGCTCTTGGAAGATCATTGAAATTTGATTGCCCCGAACCCGCCTCAGCTCTGAGTCGGACATTTGAAGGATGTCTTTCCCTTTCAGTTCAACAGTGCCGTCCACTATTTTTCCGGGAGGGGAGGGAACGAGGCGGAGGATCGATAGGGATGTCATGCTCTTTCCGCATCCCGATTCCCCCACAATACCAAGAGTTTCCCCCTCATGAAGGACAAAGTCGATTCCATCGACGGCTTTTGTCACTCCTTTTTTTGAAGTGAAATGGGTTTTCAAGTTTTTAACTTCCAAGACAACAGTTTTACTCATTTCAACCACTCCTTAATTAAGTTCAATCCGTTTGTTGAAGAATCGGTATAAAACATCTACAAATAAATTGACGAACACGAACACGAGGGATGCGACCAGGACGCCTCCTTGAACCATTGGAAGATCTCGGGTACGAATCGAGTCCACGATCATTCGGCCAAGACCATTGATGGCAAAGACGGATTCAATTAAGACCGTTCCCCCGAGCAACGCCCCAAATTGAAGACCGACCACCGTGATGACGGGTATCAATGCATTCCGCAACGCATGTTTATAGATGATGGCAAAGCCTTTCAACCCTTTTGCCTGGGCGGTCCGGATATAATCCTGCCTAACAACTTCGAGCATGCTGGACCGCGTCATTCTGGCTACGATGGCTGCTCCTCCGACACCCAGGGTAAATGCCGGTAAGATGATATGTAGCATGCTGTCCCATCCTGCAACCGGTAAAAGCTGAAGCTTGACGGAGAATAGATAGATGGATAACAGGCCCAGAAAGAAGCTTGGCAGGGAAATCCCCAATAAAGCAACGACCATCACTGAAATGTCCGTAGCCGAGTATGGACGTACGGCGGAAATAATCCCTGCGGTCATCCCAAGGACTACTGTGATAAGAATGCTGTAAAAAGCAAGTTCAATCGTGATGGGTAAGCGTGTCATGATTTCTGAGATGACTGGCTGCTGACTCTTTAAGGATTCTCCTAGATCACCTTGGAAAACGTTCAAGATGTATTCTCCGTATTGAACATAGAGAGGTCGGTTTAACCCGAGCTCCGTCCGTAATTGATTGATCGCTTCTTTCGATGCCCCTTCTCCTGCAAGTATGACCGCAGGATCTCCGGGAACCATCTGCATGATGAGAAAAACCACCAGGGTCACTCCGAAGATGACGGGGATGATCTCGATTAATCTTCTAAAAATGTACAGTATCATTTCGTTTTCCTCCTTAATTAAGATTTCAGTCTCGGATCAAGAACATCCCTGAGCCCGTCCCCGAATAGGTTAAAACCCAATACGAGAATGGAAATGGCCAGCCCCGGGAAGAGGGCGATATAAGGGGCGGTAAATAAAAAGTCCCTTCCACTGGACAGCATCGTCCCCCATTCAGGCGAAGGTGGCTGTGCTCCCAATCCCAGGAAGGATAATCCTGCTGCTGAAAGGATGGCGGTAGCGAGCCGCAGTGAACCCTGAATAATGATGGGAGATAAAATGTTCGGCAGAATGTGCCGGAAGATGATGATGAAATCATTGGCTCCGAGTGACCGGATGGCATCGATATATTCAAGCTTCTTCGTTTCAAGTGTGGATCCCCGTACGACCCTTGCAAATAAGGGGATGGAGAACACCCCGACGGCAATCATGACATTCACAAGACTCGGTCCTAAGGCAGAGATGATGGCAAGAGCCAATAGAATCCCCGGGAAAGCAAGCATGACATCGAGGATCCGGCTGATGAGGGTATCGATCCATCCACCATAAAATCCGGAAACCAATCCCATGATGATGCCAAAAAATGCTCCGAATCCTACAGCTGCAAAGCCGACCCCCATGGAAAGGCGTGACCCATAGAGGATCCTTGCAAGGATATCCCTTCCTTTATCATCGGTTCCCATCCAATGCTCTGTGTTCGGGGGCTCGAGTTTATTGTCCAGTTGAATGGCATAAGGATCATGGACGGAGAGGAGAGGAGCAAACAAAGCAATGAGTATATAGAAGAGAATGATCCCTCCTCCCACTACGGCTGCCTTATTTTTTGAAAAGGTGTCCCAGAAGGGTTTGAACCTTTTTTCGTACAGGCCGGGTTTTGAATCGAGCAGGGGTGATTGAAGTTCTTCCACTTTAATTTCGGTCGACATGACGTTTCCTCCTTAATGAAATGGTTTGTGTAATTCAAAGATAGAGGACGAGAGTGGGAAAGGGAAGATGATAAGTTTGAATTGTCAAAATAATTAAAAAGTTGGTAAAGATATTGAAAATTATTCTCCGTTTTCTTTTTTATAATGCAGATAGGCACCAACAATTCGGGAAAGGGAGAGTGGATGAATTGAAAGAAAAGAAGAAGTATCTCAGGGGGATCGCAGGACTGTTCATTGTCATGGTCATGCTTATCACCCAAGCATGTTCCACCAGTAATGTAGAAGGTGGAACGGCAAGTAAGCAAGGCGGAGGATCGGAAGGCGGAGTACTGAAGGTCGTCCGGTTATCCGATGCGACTAATTTAGATCCACATTTCATCACGGATATCCCATCAGCCAACGTACTCTATCAAAAGGTATATGAAACCCTTGTGGCATTCGATAAGGATATGAACATTGTTCCTTCACTGGCGAAAAGCTGGGAGCAGCCGGATGACACGACGTGGGAATTCACGTTGAATGAAGGAATCACATTCCATGACGGATCTGCATTGAATGCGGAAGCGGTGAAAGTCACGTTCGACCGCTTATTGGATCCAAATACCGGGTCCCCGCAAAAGGACAAGCTCGGTATGATCAAAGAAATCAATGTATTGGATGACTACAAGGTGCAGTTTAAGCTTGATGCCCCTTATGCTCCACTATTATCAATCCTTGCAAGTAACGAAGGAAGCATCATGAGTCCAAAAGTCATAAAGGAAAATCCTGATAGTCTGGCAAAGCATCCGGTGGGAACCGGCCCATTTGCCTTCGAATCATGGAAGTCAGGCCAGTCCATCATCCTGACTAAAAATGAAGACTACTGGGGAGATAAACCGAAAATTGATGGAATCGAGTTTCAAGTCGTACCAGAAGACGCAACCCGCTTAGCGATGATTGAAACAGGCGAAGCTCATATCAGTGATCAGGTCCCGGTGACGGAAATCGAGCGCATCGAAAGCTCGGACACATTGAATCTGTATCGAACGGAAGGACTGGCTGTTGAATACGTCGGATTCAATACAAAGAAAAAGCCTTTCGACAATGTGAAGGTGAGACAAGCGATTTCCATGGCCATTGAAAGAGAAGCCATTATCAAAGGGGTGTACAACGGTGTGGGAACATTGGCGAACGCTGCAATGAGTCCGAAAGTATTCGGTCACAGCGACAATGTGAAGCCATATGAATATGACCCGAATGCCGCCAAGGGGCTTTTGAAAGAAGCAGGATTTGAAAAAGGTCTTGAGTTGACACTGATTACGAGTGACCGTAAAGAACGGATCAATATGGCAGAAGTCATCCAGTCCCAACTGAAGGGGATCGGGATCAAAGTCAACATTCAGGTGCTTGAGTATGGTGCGTATATTGAAGCCGTCGACACTGGAGAACACGATATGTTCATCGGTGGATGGGGGAATGCAACTGGTGATGGAGACTACAATCAATACAACCTATTCCACTCTTCCTCCCATGGGTCTCCAGGGAATCACTTCTACTATACAAATGAAAAAGTAGATGAACTCATCGAGCAGGCAAGAAGAGAAGTAAGTCCGGAAGTAAGAAAAGATCTGTATGAAGAAGCCATGAACATCGAAATGGAAGAAGCGGTTTACATCCCAATCAGGAACTACGAGCACTTAGCTGTCTACAACAATGAAGTGAAAGATTTCTGGTTAAATGCCGTCAACTACTTAATGGTGAATGACGCAACGATTGAATGAAAATTTGGCAGGACGGTGAGTCACCACCATCCTGAACATACTAAAATGCGGAGGTTGAGATGATGAAAACGATATGGATGAAAAATGTGAGAATGGAAACGGGATTCGAGAAAGAAAGTGAAATTGTCATGAGAACGCTGACGGACATTGCCCATATCAAAATTGAAAGTGGAAAGATTACCTCTATTACCCATGACGAGCCACAGATCGAAGTCGGGACCGAGGTTGTAGATGCAAAAGGGAAGCTATTGCTCCCCTCTTTCCGTGAAATGCATATCCACATAGATAAAACCTATTACAGTGGACCGTGGAAGGCATGCCGTCCAATTACGAAAGGGATTTTCACGAGAATTGAAGAGGAGCAGGAACTGCTCCCAAAGCAATTGCCATATGCCCAGGACAGGGCGGAAAAGATGATCGAGCTTCTGCTGCAAAACGGACACACCCACATCCGTACTCATTGCAATATCGAGCCGACCTCCGGTTTGAAGCACCTCGAAGTCACGGTTGCCGCCTTAGAAAAATATAAACAGCACCTGACCTATGACATTGTGGCGTTTCCTCAGCACGGGCTGTTGCGCAGTAACTCTGTCGAACTGATGCGGGAGGCCATGAAAAATGGTGCTACCCTTGTAGGTGGAGTCGATCCCGCCACAGTGGACCGTCATATCGATCGGTCCCTCTATACGACCTTTGACATCGCCACGGAGCATAACGCCGGTGTTGACCTGCATCTTCATGATCCGGATACACTTGGAGCATTTACGTTTGAGCGCGTAGCTGATTTTACAAAAGAAGCGAATCTAAAGGGACGTGTCACGTTGAGTCATGCCATTGCCCTTGGTGATCTGGAAGGCCAGGCTCTTACGGACATAATGGAGATTCTAAAAGATCAAGAGATTGATATTACGACCACGATCCCGATTAATCGTCCGACCATTCCTGTGACAGTACTGGATCAATACGGCCTGCAGGTATCCGTGGGTCATGACAGCCTGACCGATCACTGGTCCCCATTTGGAACCGGGAATACGATCGAGAAGCTGAACATCCTTGCTGAACGATTCCGGTTGATCGATGAGTATTCTATCAACCGTACCTGGAAGTACGCTTCCGGCGGGATCACCCCATTGAATGATGAAGGGATCCAAGTGTGGCCGGAAGTCGGGGATCGGGCAGACTTTGTCCTGGTCGATGCGAGCTGTACAGCCGAAGCAGTGGCAAGAAGAGCTCACATTGATTCTGTTTATAAAAATGGAGAGAAAGTTGCTCTTCCAGAAACTGAATCTGCATTGATCAATAAATGATAGAGGGGAGATATTTCGATGATTTGGCTGAAAAATGTGAAGCTTGAAGTAGCGAATAGAGAACACCAGGGAATGATGGAAACCCAAACGGCATTATTCCACCTCGGAATCAAGGAAGGGAAAATCGTCCAACAGCTGCCTCATACACAATCTATTCCAGAGACGACTGAGGAGATTTATGATATCAAAGGTCATCTGGCCATTCCAACCTTTAAAGAGATGCATAACCATTTGGACAAAACGTATCTGTCCCTTGGATGGAAAGCGACGAAGCCTGTTAAAAACCTGAAAGAAAGACTGCAATTCGAAGCGGAAGAACTGAAAGGACTTGCCCCCACGACGAAGCAAAGAGCGAAAAGCATGATTGAAGAAATTCTTTCAAGCGGGTCCACCCATATCCGCACTCACGTAAACATCGATCCCTATATCGGGTTGAAGAACCTCGAAGGCGTCATCGAAGCATTGGAAGAGTACAAGCATGCTGTCACGGCTGACATCATAGCTTTCCCGCAGCATGGATTATTAAGAGAAACTGTTCCATCATTAATGAGAGAGGCTATGAGAAGCGGGGCAACCATGGTAGGAGGACTTGACCCTGCCGGAATCGATCGATCTATCGAAACATCACTCTATGAAACCATGAATATTGCAACGGAGTTCAATGCAGATGTCGACATCCACCTTCATGATGGGGGCCATGTGGGAACCTACACGATTGAAAAATGGATGGAGCACGTGGAAGACTCTAACTGGCAGAACCGGACCGCCATCAGTCATGCCTTTTGTTTAGGGGAGGTGGCTGAAGGGAAACAGGCTGAGCTTGCAGATCGATTAAGAGAAAACGGAGTGGCCATCATGTCCACCATTCCGCTGACCAAGTCACTCCCACCAATCAGGCTGCTGGATGATCATGGGGTGAAGGTTCATCTTGGATGTGATGGATTCTATGATTCATGGAGCCCCCTAGGACATGGGGACGTACTGGAGAAAGTATATAAATACGGGCAGATAACCCGAAGAAGCGATGAAGTATCCCTGCGTGACAGTCTGAAATGGATCACAGGCGGGATAACAGCATTGACGAAAACAGGCGAATACAAGTGGCCGAAGGTGGAAGACGATGCAAGTTTTATTTTCGTGGATGCCGCGTCATCAGCTGAGGTCGTGGCCAGAAGACCGAAACGAGTGGCGGTAATGAACAAAGGGAAAGTCGTCTATGGGTCTCTCTGGAGTACTCAAGAGTTAGTGAAATGAACGGAAGGTTAAATGGAAAGCCCGTGTATCTATACATGGGCCTCCTTTTTTGTGTGACCTGCTGGGGGAGTAACTTCATATTCGGAGCGATATTGGTACAGTATTTCAAGCCGATGGAAATTGCTTTTTTACGGCTAATTTTTATTATCCTGTTTCTGTTACTTTGGTTTTATAAACCCATTATACGCGCAGGTTCGGTGAAAGTGATGTTTGTCCCGTTAGTATTCATCGGCTTTATTGGCGTGACCTTGAATCATTGGAGCTTCTATGCAAGCTTGACCAAAGCTTCACCTGTAACAGCTGCCCTGATTCTGGCGACTGCCCCCATCTGTACATCACTTATTAATTCGCTTGTATTCAAGGAACGGAAAAACGCATTATTCTGGATGTGGAGTATACTCGGATTCGCCGGAGTATTTCTGGTCATCGTGAAGAAAGGATCCATTGTATTCGGCATGGGTGAAGGCTGTATCCTCCTTACCATGCTCACGTTTTCAGTATACATGGTACTTGTGGAACGATATGCCAAGCATCTGTCTTCCATTCTGTTGACCTTTTATTCAACTTTGGTGGGTTTGATTTTGATGATGGCCTTTTTGCCATTCTATGATGTCACTTTTCTTAGGGTTGTTCCATTCAGCATATGGATTCTTCTCTTCTTCACAGCCATCATCATGCATGGGATTTGTCCCCTGATTTGGAACCATTGCATTTCGAACGTCGGATCTACCAACACGTCACTACTGTTGAATGTAGAACCCTTTGTGGCCATGGTGGTCGGGTATATTGTGTTAAAGGAATCGGTAAGTGGAATGCAGCTGGTGGGGGGATTGTTAATTTTGTTGAGTGTGACGATGGCTATGTATTCTAATCGGGGAACCCTCACGAATATCGACGGAAAAGATATAAAAAAAGAAGTAGCGGAACGATTAGTCTGAAGCCGGCTCAGGTTATAATCGCTGGGCATTTTCACACGGGGTCCAAACCAAACTCTGGCGCATTGTAGAATCGCTTGTATTCTAAATCGGATTCAAGAAACCCCATCTAGGTCACATTCTTTTCCCTCGTACGTGATCGGCTCTTGAAAGAAGAAACAGTTGGATACCGAGTCTTCTTTTGGGAGGCAACTCCCTTAACAATTTTGGAAGGCGAGGTCAAACATGATTTATCGGTGCGTATCGTGAAACTTCTTGGTCGACTTCAAACATCTGGTGAGGAGGTCGTACCGATATAAGCCGCCAGCCTATGCCCAGAAAAACCTGACTAAGGAGTTATATTACGCCATATATATGTTACTATTATCTCAAGAGATGCTTGATGTATATGGAAAAAAAGTAAAAATTTCCTTTGGTGAAAATTCAACCCAACAGCAGCTGGCAAACCAAATGGGAGTCACCATGCAGACGATCAGCCTGATTGAGAAAGGTTCATACAATCTACCATTGAATTTATTTCTGGAAATCTGTTATGCCGTCGGGAAGACGCTGGATGAAGTGTTTGGATAGGTAAGGGGGAGAAGTAAGTTGAAGAAAATTGCAGACGAGCGACTAAAACTACAAAACTTAAAAAATATTAGAGTACTGTTCCTGTTTCAGAACGCAGGCATCATCGGGATTCTTGCCTATGACTTTATCACATCGGGACTGGACGGGATGACGGATAATCCTCTTTGGTTTCTGTTTATCATGACGACCATTGTTTCAGCTTATTTGTCCATGAGCATCAGTGTGGATCATGAAGAAGAGAGGCAGCCTCCCAAGAAGAGTTTGTGGATTGCCGTAGTGGTCGTGACCATCTTATCCGTTATATTGGGGATCATCGCCTCTTTACCGGACGGGTCCGATATGACAGATGGATTAATCGTTGGAGGGGTTGTTTTTTTATGCGGGTTGATCCCCGCCATCTATGTGTATACCATCAGGGAAAAAAGGAATGACGAATAGGAAGGTCCGTCCCTCATGAGGGACGGACCTTCCTCATAAGGGGTTGATTTATTTTCCAGCATCTGCTAAAGTATATCTATATTGTATTGCAACATAGTCCTGATCTGAAATTTTTTTAGATAACTATCTTGCTTTGCAATATAGTTTGATTGTGGAGAGGAGGAACGAGGGTGTCATCCAGTCAGTTATTAAAGGGGATCCTGGAGGGGTGCCTGCTTTCCATCATTTCAAAAGGTGAAGTGTATGGGTATGAAATGATGGAGAAGCTTGCGGCCAATGGATTCAAAATGGTGAAAGAAGGAAGCATTTATCCGTTGCTCCTCCGAATGAAAAAAGAAGGGCTCGTGACAGCCTGTCAGAAAGAAATGCCTTCAGGCGGGCCGAAGCGAAAATATTACTATATCACGCCAAAAGGAAAAGAAGAGTTGGAGGATTTCAAACAAAGGTGGAGAGAAGTCTCTGTGAGTGTGAATCAATTACTGGAGGAGGAGTGAGCATGTCATTATCGAAAGAGAGCGAAGACTTTCTGGGGAATTTGAGAATCTATCTGATGTCTAGCGGGAAGAACGAACAAGAAGTAGATGAGATCGTGGGGGAACTGGAGGATCATTTGGTTGAAACGGAGAAAAGGGGAAAGAGCGTATCAGAGGTTACCGGTTTGACACCCCGGCAGTACATGAATCAAATTTCCGCAGAGATGCCCATCGATTACAAGAGTATCTTCGAGTATATCGTGATGGTATTAGTGGGCGCTTTCTCTTTTATCGTATTGAGTGACGCCTTAAGCGGGGACCTGACCTATTCGGTATTTGAATTGATTGGGTATCCACTTGTCATGATTGGGTTTTTATTCTGTACCTCAGCGGTGTTTAAATATGTTTCAAGCCATCCGGTGTCAAAAGCAAGAGAATGGACACTATTTTCGATTCTTGGAGGAGTTCCCATCTTATTGTTCATGGGATTGTTATTTCTTGGACAGAACGTCGAGGCACCTACCGTTGTAATGGAAGGAATCGGAAGGCTATTTGCGCTCATTCTTGCCTTCGCGGCCATCATTGCCGTGTCTCTGTGGTCAAAAACGTGGATCATGATCATCCTGGCGATCCTTGTGAATGGACCGCAACTACTCATTCAACAAAGCTCCTTTCCAGAAGAAACGAAACTGATATTGACAGGTCTTTCCCTTCCCGTTTTTGTCGGTGGATACTTTTTACTTCTTATCGTCAAAGAGAGGAAGAAAGAAAAACATTCAAGACCCGTGACATAAAGGGAAAGCGTGAAGGATGATCCATTTGGGGGAGCGTCCTTCTTTACATTCTTCGGGAATGTCATTGAAGTATCATAAAAGGAATTCGGCTCAAAAAGGGAGTATATATAGCAATAGGAAACAGAACGTAAAAGGACGTGTATTTACAATGATGAAATGGTCACTTCCCCTCCTTATTGGAGCCATGTCAGTAATTTATTTATTCATCCCATCCGAGCCATTACCCGTGAAAGTGATCTTTAAGCTCATCCCCATGTTTCTCATCATCGTCTTCGCCTTTCGTCAGTTATCTTCCAAACCAACACCGGCACTGCGTTTCATCCTCTTAGGCCTCTTCTTTTGCACGCTTGGAGATGCGTTCATTGCGGTTTCATTTATAGCAGGCCTTGGGGCGTTTCTGGTCGGACACCTTTTCTACTTGTGTGGCTTTATTTATTTATCTCGGATGAACAAGTGGAGACTTGCAGCTGCCATCCCGATTGCATTGTATTCATTCCTGATTGGACGGCAACTGATTTCAGCACTCCGAACAGATGGGGATATTGGTCTCGTCATACCGGTCATTGCCTACATGCTCGTCATTTCCATCATGGCTTTATCCGCGATCCTGACCGGAAACAAGTGGGCCATTGCCGGGAGTATCCTGTTCGTTCTATCCGATTCCATTCTGTCATGGAATATGTTCGTATCAGAGATCCCTTTTTCAGCCGTCTTCATCATGACCACCTACTACTCTGCGCAGTTCCTGATTGCGAGTAGCCTCTCATCCCTGCAACAAATAAAAGAAACAATTGTATGAGATGGAATGTTCTGTAATAATGAAAACGGGCACTGCCCGGTGAAAGCCTGACCGAGGAGACTCGACAGGTTTTATTTTTGGTTAAAAATGTAAAATTAAAACTTTTATCATTTGAGTAACGTCTAATGAATGATACATACAAAGCAGGTGAATTTTCTAAAATGGAAGAGCGGACAAAATCCGAGAAAGACCGGTTGCTTGAGGAAGCCATGACCCAGTACGGAAATGATGTCTATTATGTGGTTTATTCCTATGTGAAAGAACATAGCCTGGCCGAGGATCTGACACAGGAGGTCTTCATCAAGTTTTATCAAAAGATGGATACGTTCAGGGAAGATTCCTCCCTGAAGACATGGATCATCTCTGTCGCCATTAACCACTGCAAGGATTATTTAAGAAGATGGGATACGAGGATGATCAGTATCTCCAATAAGATCAACGACATGGTGAAAGGAAAGATGGGGGCACCGGAACAGACCGTGATCAAAAATGAGCAGAATTCTGAGCTGATTCAAAAAGTCCTCGACCTTCCCGTAAAATATCGAGAAGTCATTTTCCTCTATTATTTTGAAGAAATGAAGCTTGCCGAAATCGGTGAGAGTCTCGACATCAACACGAATACAGTGAAGACCCGGCTGACAAGAGGCAAGGCACTGCTTGGTTCCACGATCAAACGAAGCGAGGTGTTTAAGAATGGATGAACTGAAATCATTGCGCGGGTTGATGAAAGAAGAGACCTTCAAGGGACGTGGTTTTACCGAAAAGATGAGAGAGAATATCTTGAATGAAGTCCATTCTAAACCATCCAAGTCGTTTTCTATCTGGAAAAAACCGATTTTTGCCCCTGTCCTGTCTTTTCTATTTTTCGCCGCCTGCCTATCGATCTTTATTTACTTCAGTGGAACACAGCTGGGCATCATCGGGAATAATGCGAGCGCCCCGTTATATGAAGCAAGCGATCGTCCGGAATTCCTGGGAAAAGAGTTCAAATACATCACCAAAGTTCCCTTCAAAGTGACAAATGTCAGCTCGGAAGCGAAGGAAGGCCCCTACGGAAACGCACAAATCGTCACTCTCATGGGTCCGGAAAAGCAGACGATCACGATGTCATTTCAACTTCTTGAACCTGGGTTAGATCTGACACTAACTGAAGAACCGGTAAAGGTCGGTACTTCCAAAGGAAGCTATTCTGAAACAGAGGGCCCGTTAAAGTCAAACAGGCTCACGTGGATAGAGGGTGAGGCAATATATGAACTGAAATACATGCCCGCCAGGTCCGACATCACCCTTACTAAAGACGACATGATCAAAATGGCGGAATCCTTCCGTTAAGGAAAAAGGATGATGGTTGCCTGCACCATCATCCTTTTCCTGTTAACTCCCGTAAACCACTTTCACGATTTTTCCGCTATTGTCATATGTAACCCTTTTCCACTGACTGCCGCCGTTTGCGCTTTTATATAAGACAATCGTATAACTGCCCGACGTACTCCGGGAAGCTTCTTTCCAGGTGACGCCACCCTGGCCACCGCCGTCTTTAATGACTTTTGTTCCGTTACTCATCATAGTCCAACTCCTTTTGTTAGTGAATTCCATTAATCTATGACTATCATACTATAAATCTGCTGGATATATTTTCTTTTTATACAGGCATGACCTGGGGAAATCGCGAGTGAAGATCTGGCTAGCTATCGAAATCCAGTCGGGATATTAATATTTTAATAAAAAAATTCGACAGGTTGGCATGAAAGTTGGTAATCCCGCACGATTCTCCCTACTCCGGCATGATTAATCTGAATCTCGCATGATGATCCCAGATTCTGCATGAAGGGGAGCGAATCCCGCACGAATGAATAATAGGATTGTATAATATGTGTAGGTTTGAAATAATTGGTAGTGTCATAAACAGATTTTTTACAAAAGGAAGTTAAAAACCATGATAAAAAATAAAAAATACCTCATTGTTTCAGGCGTGATCCTCATTATCTGCATGTCCCTTTATTTCCCGTATCCAAATAACCGGATCATATTCAACCGTGTCACCTTCATGTCCTTTCCCATCAGCGATCAGGATGGATACAATCTACTAGCCATCATTGGTTCTTTCCTATTTATCTTTGCGATGATCTTACTCGTAAAAGGAATGTCGAGTTACCATGTTCGAACGGTGATCATCGTTTTATTCGCCTATACCTTATTGCCTCTGGGACTCGTGGCGGTTTACCAAGAAACGGTTGCCGAAGGAATCGCCGCTATTTCGTACGATGGAGAGGGGACATGTGATTTTGAAAGGGTCAGTGAGGATGAATTAAATGGAGAATGCCAGCTGCTGATCACCAACCATAGTGGTGATCCCGTGACATTCGAGATCGAATTTCTGGATCCATATATTCCGGATAAGGCTTACCGTTTGACTTCTCTCATGAATGAGGGAGGCCCTTATCAAATCACTGTAGAAGCCGATCGTGAAAAAATGGTTGAAGTCAAAGAGTTACTCGACATATCAGATTTCCCCAATCACGGGGATGGAGGAGGTTCCACGAACGTTCACTTCAAGATTTCTGATGGGGAGAGGGAACGGGTTTTATAAGGGGGAGGGTGGTTATATGAAATGGCAAGTGAGTTTAATAGCGGCGATATCCCTACTTTTGATAGGGTTACTGATTTACCTTGGACCTTTCCGGCAATCACTGTTTCTTCAGGCGTTATTTTTATTTTTTTCAACCGTAATGGCTCATGCTGCTTACAAAAACAGGTCGTCTATTGCTTTCTGTATTTTGTCCATCGGTGCTGTGGTTTCCTTGGGCTCCATCGTCATTATCATTATTAACAATTTTACGATTTAACATGATTTTCATCATATGCAATTGTAAAAAGCAACGGGATGATTCTCGTTGCTTTTAGTTATTTGGAAAAAGAATCCCTCTATTAGTTCTTAAGTAATGGTATGATAGTTTTATATGTAGAAATTTGTCGTCATTTAGCAAATGGTGGAGAAGTCAGAGGAGAGAAGCGGATGAAAAAAATGAATTTCAGGAACTTAAAAATTGGCAAAAAGTATGGATTGACCTTAACATTCGTGTTTATTTTATTTGGAATAGCGACTGTTATCGTCACAGGTTTATTGTATAAAGTGGGGAATGATGTGAAAGACCTGCAGAGAAGAAGCGATCTTGCCATTGATATCACGGAGATGGGATCGATCACAAGATCAAAGAGCATTCGCATCACTCAATACATAGAAGAAGGGAACTCACAATATGTGGATGAGTTCACTGAAAGAAGAGAAAAGTTCAATACGTTTGAAGCAGACGTCAGATCGAAAATTCAATCCAAAGAGGATATGACTTTGTTCAACCAGGTCATCCAATTGGATAAAGCGATGAATGATTTATTCATGGATGGTGTGGTTCCTGCAGCTGAAAGCGGAAATCTTGATGAAGCAAGGAGACTTGCCAAGCAGGCGGATGGCATTCGGAGTAATACAGTGGATGTGTTGTATGAACTGAGGGATAACGTAAATGAACAGCGGGCTGATGCCGTGACGATGGTGAACACGAACCAGGAGAAGACGTTCTACACCCTGGTCCTGTCAATGCTTGTCGCGATGATCATAGGAGGCTCCAGCGTATTCTTTATCAGCCGCAGGGTGACGAAGAATCTGACCAGGGTCGTGGAGATGAGTAATGAAATGGCCGGTGGCAACCTGACTGTCGAACCTGTCGACTATGATGGGAAAGATGAGATTGGACAACTGGCAACTGCCGTCAATGCGATGGGAAAAAGCTTGAGGACGATGATGACGCACATCATCGATATCTCTGAAACCTTAAGCAGTCAAAGTGAAGAACTGACTCAGTCAGCCGAAGAGGTGAAAGCAGGTTCAGAGCAGGTGGCAAGTACGATGGAAGAGTTGGCCCTCGGATCTGAAACCCAGGCTCATAATGCCTCGACCCTTTCCGGGAAAATGGAGATTTTCTCCGAGCAGATGGAAGAAGCCAACACGAACGGGAAAGAAGTCGTCATTTCTTCTACAGACGTTTTATCCAAAACGGGCGAAGGAAAACAACTGATGAACCAGTCTGTGAAACAGATGTCAGTGATTGACGAGATTGTTCAGGACGCTGTGTCCAAAGTGCAGGGACTTGATCACCAAACGAAGGAAGTGACGAAGCTTGTTTCCATCATCAAAGATGTGGCGGAGCAAACGAATCTCCTCGCCTTGAATGCAGCGATCGAAGCGGCCCGTGCAGGGGAAGACGGAAGAGGATTCGCCGTTGTCGCAGAAGAAGTGAGGAAGCTTGCCGAGCAGGTGTCGAGATCAGTGGAGGATATCACCCTAATCGTCGGCAGCATCCAAAAAGAATCGTCCGATGTCGCAGATTCACTGGAGGAAGGCTATAAAGAAGTGGAAAAAGGGACCCACCAGATCAAAACGACAGGGGAAACCTTTGAAACCATCAGCTATCAGGTGAATGGCATGGCGGACCGGATACAAACGGTCACGACAAATCTTGCCACCATGTCTGCGGGCACCCAGGAAATGATGGCGAGCATCCAGGAAATCGCCTCCCTATCAGAAGAAGCAGCCGCCGGAGTCGAGCAAACTTCCGCCTCGACCCAGCAAACAAGCAGCTCGATGGAAGAAGTGGCGGGAAGCTCAGAACAGCTGGCGAAACTTGCGCAGGAATTAACTGGTCTCGTACGGAAGTTTCAAGTGTAAAAGATAGATAGTCAAAGCCACAGAGGATGGATTCTCTGTGGCTTTATTTTTTTCGTATTCAACACCACAAAGATCTCAAAAAAGTGATAAAATGGAAATTAATCCCATAACGTGGCACGCTGAAAGGAGTCTCTTCATGTTTAAAAAAAGCATTCAATTACCCCTGGGTTATTTTGTCGGTAAGATCCTCTACCAATTCATTAAAAACGAAGAGATCAGGTGGATAGAAAATATCAGTATTAGCTTTGGTATATTTTTATTTGTGTTGTTGTTTCATTGGGCAGATAAGCCGTATAAATGGAAAAAAGATAACGTTCAGGGGAAAGGAAAGTAGAAACGAAAGACGAAGAAAAAATGTGTGGGGCAGGGTGAATGAGAAGATTCATGCTGCAAAATATTACCGTTCCACCCGATTCTCAAGGTTGAATACCCGTTTATCGATGTCTGTCAGCCTTGTATTTAAGTAGTGAAATTCAGATTCTGTCTGCTGTTTCGTCACTTTTAACACAGCAATGACATCCTCGGTTTGGGATACTTCAATTCGATTGACGGTTTCCTTGATATCCTTCACGTCGGCTTGGGTTGTTTTAAGGTCAGAGCGGATGCTGCGAACGTCGGCTTGGGTTGTTTTGAGGTCAGAGCGGATGCTGCGAACGTCGGCTTGGGTTGTTTTGAGGTCAGAGCGGATGCTGCGAACGTCAGCTTGAGTCGTCTTCAGCTCACTTCGAAATTCCTTCATATCCGTGCGCACTTCTTTCATCTCATCACGTAAATCCAACAGTATTTCAAGTATCTGCTTTTCCATTTTTCTCACCTCCTTTTCATTATTATAATACACCTGAATGAGACATTCTACCTTGAATCATTTCCATTTTGGAAGAAAAAAGGGGACGATGAGATCGCCCCTCTGCATCATTAATCCCGCATGGATCCTGCTTCCCGTGAAGTCATAGCTCCTTGGCCTGCAGCTACGTCTTTTTGGATTTGTTTTTTCACCTGCTGTGGGTCGGTCCCTGTTGTCATGGATTTCATCTCTGTCTGATCAGGTTTTTTCATAATAGCAATCACCTCCACGTTTAATTTAGGCTCTTAGTATGGGCTGTTGTCGCAGGGGATATAAATCCTCCTCTTGTCCAAAAAAAGGAAGAGAGATATAATAAGAATGAATCTTACATACTAAAGGAGGGAATATCATGCATACGTTCACTTTGGACATCAAAAAATACCGTGTATTAATGATGTCTATTATTGGAATTTCAGCCGTCCTCGGGACACGTCTGTCCTTTTTTAGCTGATTTTTCATAGTGTGAACGAGTGTGTGAGTTCCTGTAATAGCGAGAGCCATGGGGAATGATTCCCTGTGGCTTTTTTTAATTTTATGTAGCGGTGGCGGCTCGGGAGCGGCCAGCTATTCAGCTGCTGAATATCAGGGGATTTTCAGCAGCTGAATAACAAAGGAATATCAGCAGCTGAACCCGCCTGCGCTTTTTTAATCCAGCTCCGGCGGCTAAAGGCTCGAGGTCATAAGCTAAACAGACCAAAACGGCAAAAAACGCCGTTCCGCCCTGTTCATCTTATGCTTGTCGCCTTTGACCAAGCCGCCTGCGCTTTTTTAACGAGAGGACGAATCGAAATGATGAACATATTAAAAACAAAAAACAATATCTATTTACTATACTTTTATCTCTTTTTTGCCCAGCTGTTTTTCGACCGGGCGTTATGGGTCATCTATCTTGGCGACAAGGGGATGACATTGGGCGAGATCGGGGTCCTTGAGGCGCTTCTCCACTTGGCCATTGTGTTATTCGAGGTACCAACCGGAATGATTGCCGATTTGTACGGGAGGAAGGTCAGCCTGGTGATCGGGAATCTGTTCAGTCTCCTATACGGATTGTTCATGCTCTTGAGCGGAAACTTCTCCATGTTCACCCTGGCGTTTCTGTCCATGGGGCTCATGGTCACCCTTCATTCGGGTGCCGAGCAGGCATTTGCCTATGATACGTTGAAGAATGACAAACGGGAAAAGGATTATACCCGGGTGATCGGAAGCATGACGGCGATATCACTGTTATCCCTGAGTCTGGCGAAATTCCTCGGTGGCTTCATGGCGGAAGTGAGCTGGGAATGGGTCTACGGATCCACGATTGTCACCCACGTTCTGGCCGTGATTCCGCTTCTGTTCATGAAAGAACCGGAGCGGGAGAAAACCGAGGAGATCAGCGGACGCTGGTACAATCAGTGGGTCCATCAATTCCGTTTGGGGGTCAATGTGTGGAAACATAACCCGGTCATTCACGCACCGGTTGTCCTTTTTATCCTGGCGAGTGCGGTCATGGTGATCATGGTATTTTACGGGCAGGAATATTTCGTGGAACTGGGCTATTCGTCCATCGTCGTGGGAGCCGTCTTTACCATCGAAGGACTTCTCGGCGTCGTCATGGCAAAGATTGCGTACAAGGTGGAGGAGAGGTTCAAGTTCTTTAACATCCTCTATTACGGATTGGGACTTTTTCTTGTGTTCTTCCTCCTGTTTATCTTCGCAACGGACTGGGCGATCCTGCTGTCGTTTCTGATCCTTGCCCAGCTGTTAAGTTTGTTCGAACCGATTTTCAGCTCCTTCGTGCAGAGCTTTTTGAAAAGCAATATTCGGTCGACTTTCCTTTCTCTGATCGGCTTGATGGAGAGCTTTGTGATCATGATCAGTTTTCCGCTGTTTGGCTATGCCATTGAACGGACCGGTTTCACCGACGGATTCGCCTGGCTGCTGGTGATTTTCTTTGTGGTGGCAGGTGGGTATTTGGTTGGTCAGAGGGTGAAGATGAAGGGACGGATGTAAGGGGGAGTTCCTCTTCTTTTTTAAAGATGTCTTGCCCTTTATAGAAGTACCAGCAAAAGTAAAATAAGCGGAGATTTTCCGGTAACATTCAAAATATCCTTTGTTATGGGTGATATAGGCGGAGATATTCCGCCTATCCACCGAAAAGTCCCTCATTTTTGTCTTTATAAAAACAATAGGCGGAATTACTCCGTCTATTTTGGCTTTTTTTCCTATACATTACGAAATAAGCGGAATTATTCCGTCTATATATCAGCTCTAGTGCCCTACCTAATCTCCCAACTGATACGTTACGAATGTAACCGGAATTCACAAGAACTTTTATTCATCCGTCAATTCTGGAGATTCTATTGTCCCTCAAAAAAAAATCCTTATTTTTTAGTAGGGGATTTACATGTTCCAAAAGGGTAATTATGGTAAAATTAAAGGAGCGGGGAGGGATATGAATGGTTGCTAAAATGAAGAAGACATTTCGTTTTATAGGATTGAAGGGGGAAGGAGCCTTTCGTGATTTTAGTACGGAAGTGCCAAAGCATGCGCAAGAGTTTCTCCGAAGGTTACACGAAGTAAAAGGCGAGACTGGTCCGGAAATCGCCCTGTATGAGCCGAAAAGGGACCAAGAGCATGTGAACGGAATCTATTATGTCGGGGTCACATTAGACGAACCCCTCACCAACGTTCCTGAGGGGATGTCGTATATGGAACTGAACGAAGACTATGCGACGACGAAAGGAAAAGATATTGAAAATCTTCATAGGGATCTAAACAAGTGGGTGCATGATCAAGGATATCAACTAAGAGCAGAATCATATATTGTGGAGACGTATCATCACTTGGAGGATGGCGGGGAAGAAGTGGCGGTTTACTTGCCGATTGAAGGAGCTTAATAAGCTTCTTTTTTTGTATCTAATTTCATTTTATCACCCTGATTTCCAGAATATCAGTCTTTTAATTCTGTCTATTTTTTAGGATTTAGCCACGGGGAATCTCTACAAGGGAAGGCAAAGTTTGTTTTATCAGAAAGAAAATACAAATAATGATTGTGAAATCCCTAAGTATTTGAAATAATTGGAATTACTTACTGAAAATACAAGGAAAACCTTCGGAGGAACCAACCATGAAAACAGGTCCAATTCTTTTCATAACAGGGTTACTACTCTTTATGCTTGGAATCTATTTATCTACATATATCGCTAGCCTGGGTGTGTTATTAAGTGTCGGTGGCGGGATGATGCTTGGCGTCAGCAGCTATTTCATGGGGACGCATCAGGTGAAACAAAGAAAAAGGGTGAAAAGGCCATGAAAAAAGGAAGTCTCGTCACCAAAGATCATATGGTACAAGATTTAAAGAGGATGGGCGTTACAAAAGGAATGACCGTCATCGTCCACTCCTCCTTAAAATCAATCGGCAGAGTCATAGGCGGACCGGTTTCCGTGATCCTGGCACTGGAAGAGGCAGTCGGTACAGTAGGGAACATCGTCATGCCGACCCAAACCGAGCATCTTTGCGACCCGACGGAATATGGAAGCGGTTATTCAGATGAGGAACTGGAACTCATCCGGGAAAACATGCCGACCTTTCATCCCGATTTAACTCCGACCTCTTATATGGGGTTCATTCCGGAGACATTCAGAAAACAGGATGGGGTGAAACGGAGCCCGCACCCCCACACATCATTCGCTGCCTGGGGGAAAGACGCTGCCCGCATCACGCAGGAACATGGTCTCGACTTTTCCATGAATGAACAATCCCCATTAGGAAGGATGTATGAGCTGGGGGGCTACATCCTTCTCCTTGGTGCCCCGACGAATTCAAATACCTCATTGCACCTTGCTGAATACAGGCAAGACAACACCTTTGTGAAAGAAAAAATATGGGATGTCAAAGTGAAAAAAGGAGAGAAAGAAGTCTGGACGACATATCGTGATATCAACAATGAATCCGATGATTTTGACCGATTGTTTGAGGAGTTTCATAAAGAAACATCTTCTGTAAAAGAGGGTCTGGTGGGGGAAGCGAGGAGCTACTTCATGCCGATGCGACAGATGGTGGACTACGCTGTAGGATGGATGGATAAAAACAGAAACTGACGGGGAGGCATTCGATATGTTCATTGACGTGATGTCGTTGGTCGTCATCGGGGCTGTTGCTGCGTGTGTTTTACAGGCTTTACAGAGGTACGGTAGGATCCCTTCTTTTTATAATGTGAAGTTATTCTTTGGGGTGATCCTACTATCTTCCCTCTGCTGGATTATTAGTCTGGCTGTGGGCGGATGGGGTGGTTTAAGCTTAACTGCAATCGGATTGAACGGGCTGGTGGCAGCGGTGTCTGGGTTGGTTTGCTCGTTTCTATTGAATATCCTATTAAGAGACGGATAAAGAATGATCTTTTTATATCCGACATATGTAGATTAGAGAAGAGGAGGGGTACAATTGAAAAAAATATTCAGTTTAGGTTCATTCATCATCTTTCTAATCGGTCTAGTATTTTATTTTTTAGCCCTGTTAGGAAAAGATACGTTCTTACTGCCTGCTGTCATCATGGCAGCCATTGGTTTTCTGGCAGCTTTGTTCGGTGAGAAAACGATCTACAGAAAAATCGGTCTGTTTGGAAATGGTCTCATACTAGTGGTCGGGCTGCTACTTCCGTTTGTGGTAACGACGTTTTTTTGGAATAAGCCTTAAAGCCAGGAACTTCTTTGATAAAGAAGTTCCTTTATATTATAGAAGATGCTAGAGGGTAAGGGGCGAAACACAATGAACTTAGGAACTCCCATTGCAACCGGAAACACAGCCAAAGTCTATCTCTACCAAAATAAAATATACAAAGTCTTTAATGAATACCTACCAGTCAAGGAATCCCAAAAAGAAGCAAAAAAGCAGCAGTATGCCCATTCATGTGGGCTGCATGTACCTGAAATCTATGAGGTCAAAAACATAGACGGAAAACAGGTTATCATTATGGAGCATATAAAAGGAAGAACACTAGGTGATCTCCTGACTGACAACATGGAAAAAACGGAGTACTATATGGGCTGGTCTGTAGATATCCAAATGGGCATTCATCAGCTCAACGCTCATTCCATTGAACCGATGTTTGAAAAACTGCATCGCCAAATAGAATCTGCACCTGATTTGGAAGATGGGGTAAAGACTCGTTTACTGAAAAAACTAGATTCCATGACCCTTGAAGAAAAGCTCTGCCACGGAGATTTTCATTTATACAACTTGATTTTGTCAGGGGATAAAGTCGCCATCATCGACTGGGTTGATTCCAGCGCAGGGGATAGACGGGCTGACGTCTATCGGAGCTATCTCCTGTATTCCCAGGTCTCAGAGGAGCTGGCGGAATTGTATATACGCCTGTATTGTGAGAAAAGCGGACTGTCCAAAGATGAAATTTTCCAATGGGCCCCAATCATCGCCGCAGCAAGACTGTCAGAAAGGGTTTCTTCCGAAGATCCAAAACGACTTTTGGAGATTGTGCATCAAGTTTAATAATATGCCGTGGGGACAGGTACCTAGGAACACACAAAAAAGCCACGGTACCTGTCCCCATGGCTTTTTGAATTCACCTTTTTTGCAATCATTCTATAACATTTTTCTCAATAACAAGTGACAGGCTATCAGCCATTTGCTTATAAGTAGCGTCATTTGGATGGAAGTTGTCACTTGAAAGATCGCGTTTGGCATCCGTGACCAAATTGAAGGTGTCCACGACTTGAATGTCGTATTTCAAGCCTAATGTACGGGCGGATTCATTCCATTTTTGGATGACAGAATCAAATGAATCCCCGTCCGGTAATTCTTTAAAGGGATTATATAGCCCCATATAGAGGATGACGGCATCTTTATTTATGTCACGAATGGTTTCAAACGTTTTTTCCAAGTTTGGAATTTCCGTTTCAAGAATGCCAAGGGCGGTGTCTTCTGAATAATTGTTTAATATCTCACCGGAATTAAAGAGATTGTTCCCTCCAATTGTGATGGAAATGATTTTGGCATCCTTAAGAGATCTCTTGACCTCCTTTTGTTCCAACTGAGCCCGTAAATCTTCAATCCTGGCCCCCCGTATACCTAAGTTTTGGTACCGATCCACCGTATTGGTTTCTTTAAGTGAATCCCCAACCAGCGGGACGAAACCTTCTCCTTTTGAAGATCCTACCCCTCTTGTCAATGAGTCGCCAAGGGCAATATACGTTTCTCCGGGAGTGACGGTAGCTTCTTCAGATTCTGCCACGATCTTCTCTTGGGGAGGGTTGGCGATATCCGAATAGGCTCTTGCAAATCCGTATCCAAATAGAACGGTCAGTGCAAGGGAAAGGGTGATAAATAGTGGCCACATCCATTTTTTCATCTCGTAATCTCTCCTTCTATTATGATTGTACCAACTTTTACTCATGCTGAGTATTGAAAAGAGCAATTGAGAAAAAAGTTCGGTAGAATAGATGTAGGGTGATAAATATGAGCATAAAGCCAACCGTTCAATTGAAAAATGTAACGAAAGTAATAGGGAAAAAGACGATTATTGATAATATATCATTTGACATATATCCAGGAGAAGTATTTGGATTCCTTGGTCCCAATGGTGCCGGGAAAACGACGACGATCCGGATGCTCGTCGGTCTGATCAAGCCAACCTCGGGAATCATTAAAATCTGTGATTTTGATGTGAGAAAGCAATTTGTACAGGCGATGCAGCGCCTTGGTTCGATCGTTGAAAATCCAGAATTGTATAAGTATTTGAGCGGTCGGGAAAATCTGCAACTGTTTGCACGGATGCTGCCTGGGGTGGACAGTGAACGAATACAGGAGGTCATTGATCTCGTGGATTTGACTGCTCGAATTGATGACCAGGTACAGACCTATTCACTGGGGATGCGTCAGAGGCTCGGGATTGCACAAGCATTGTTGGGTCGTCCGGATGTGCTTATATTGGATGAGCCTACGAACGGGTTGGATCCGATGGGAATAAAGGATCTTCGTACATTTATCAGGAAACTGGTCGACGAAACGGGTCTTTCCGTTCTTGTATCCAGCCATATATTAAGTGAAATTGAAATGCTTGCCGATCGAGTGGCGATCATGAGCCGTGGGAAAATCGTGAAGGTAGGTACGGTAAGGGATTTAGTGGATGCATTGTCATCGGGGGTGGACTGGAGAGTCAATGATGCGTTTCGTGCACTTGACATCGTTAAAGCATCTCCCTATGTCCAATCTGCAGAATTGTACGATGATCATACGATCCATACTCTCATGGATGAAAGCAAAACGTCGATCCTGAATGAATCGTTACTACAGGCGGGAATTGAGGTATGGACCATTGAAAGGAAGGTCCAGACATTGGAGGACTTATTTATTCGTTTGACAGGGGGCGATCATATTGTCTAATCCCAATATGCTGGGTCTGATTCATAATGAAGTCATGAAGATTGCCTCCAAAAAACGCTTTGCGGTTGTCATCGCGATTTTAATCATTCTCGTCTCTATGTTTACATATGCACAATACCGGGAGATACAAGAGAAGATTGAAAAGCAGGGTACGCTGGACTGGAGGGTAGAGCTGCAGCAGGAGATCGTCGACCGGCAAAACCGGCTCGCATCCAGTGGGATCCAGGATGAGGCCAGACAATTCCTTGAATTGGATTTGAAGCAAAAGCAATACTACCTGGACAACAACATCAATCCGAACTATCCCGGGGCACCTACATTCATTCGCATCTTCTTCTCCCAGGGACTCACACTCGTCCTGCCTTTACTCATTATCATCATTATGGCAGATGTTGTGAGTGGAGAATACAATGATGGGACCATCAAGACATTATTATCAAGACCGATTAAACGATGGAGGATCCTGATGGCCAAATGGCTGACGGTTTTGCTGTATACATCGATGCTGATCGCAGCTACGGTGATTGTCTGCTATGGGATTTCAGGGATCGTCCTCGGATATGATGGCTGGACGGCACCTATCCTGACGGGCTTTCAAGCTTCTCCATCGGGTGAATTTTCGACGACCTATATCCATACTCTCCCGATGTGGGAATATTTACTGATGTCAGCGGGTCTTGCGTGGGTTGTGACAGCGACTGTTGCAACGATTAGCCTGATGATTTCAGTGCTTGTGAAAAATACAGCAACCGGTATCGGGGCGATGATGGCTGTGTTGATTGCAGGCACCCTTTTATCTTCTATCGGTTCTAGCTGGACGAGCTCAAAGTATTTGGTGAACCTGAATTTTGATCTCATCAATTACCTGGAAGGTCAAGCTCCTCCAATAGAAGGGATGTCACTGCCGTTTTCATTAACCGTACTTGCAGTATGGACTGTCGCTTGCCTTGCCGTTGCGTTTTGGAATTTTACTCAGAAGGATATTTATTAAATGCATCGTATTAGAAGAAACAGAAGTAGCCACCCTCCACAAATATGGAGGGTGGCTACTTTTTTTTCCTTCTCCCCAGTCCCTTTCGACTTAAAGCTGATGAAGAAAAGGACGATGATTAAAACAGGAAATTCAATCAAGGTGATGAGATGACCCAGCACATAATAAACCATGATACTTGTCCCCACGGCTTAAAGGTCAGAATGGTATAAATCGATTAAGGATAGTTCTTTCGTGTGGTGTTTGTATTGGATCGATATTTTGTCATCAGCTGTCAGTTTTTTCTCTTTCCCATTATCCAGTAATAAAGTGTTTTCATCCAAGAAGGTATAGGTAATGTTAATCTCATTCTTCAGGCTTTCTGGAGTTGAAAAATCTTCGCGCTTCTCATAAATAATCATCCAGTCTATATAGTCTTGATTCAGCTGTTCTTTTCTAGGTAACAAGAAGTGGTTGTCTTGTTTTGATGTAAATGTCAGTGTAACCGTTTTCCCTTGCTTTTGGATGGTTGTTTGAACATCGTTTGCATCTGCTATCCACATTCTTACGAAGAGCAGGTAATAGCTAAGCATCAAAATGAGGAAAAGGAATAGGAGAGAGGCGACAATCGTGAATATTTTCTTTCTGTTCTTTGATCGTACTTTTTTGAAGTAGTCCACATTTCTATCCTCTTTTGCCTGTACATGCACATGTTCTGACATCCATTCTTCTCGCATGTCATGTACATATTCTCTACATTCTTTGCACTGTTCCATATGTACGCCCATTTGCTTATTGGTCTCTTCGCTCGTTAAATGTTCCAGATAGCTCGGAACCAAATCTTTAAACACATGATGGTCCATTTTATTGATCACCCTTTCTTATTTGTTGTTTGGCACGATAAAATGTGACTCTTGCCCAATTCTCTGTTTCTCCCAATATCGAGCCGATGTCTTTGAACGATAAATTCCCCAATAACCTGAGATAAAGGAGTTCGCGTTTTTTCTCGCTAAGTTGTTGAGCCTGTTGAAAGAAATGGACTTTGTCTTCGTTTTGAATATATTGTTCTTCCAAATTGTAAACAGGAGTGTGTTCACTACTTAGTGATTCCACTAACCGGTGCTTCTTCCTTTCACGATTGACTTCTTTCAGCCAAACGTTCTTGGCGATTGAACAGAGCCAGGTGGAAAACGAGGCTTTTCCGTTTTCCCGAAAATGACCGATGGACTTAATGGCCTGATAAAATGTTTCTTGAGTCAACTCCTCGGCAGATTGAGCGTCATTTGTCAGGGTTACTAGGTATCTAAAAATAAAATCTGCGTATTCTTGATAAACATCTTCCTTATCCACGTCTTACCTCCTTTTCGACAAAGTGTTGGTCACAAGAGAATGAACCCTTTTAAAAACTTAATCATCTATTACTCCAGGGAAACGTTCATTCGTTACAAAAAATATGTAAAAATTTCTCAAGGACTAGATTACAGGAAAAACTTCCTTTAGAGAATGGTTTTTTTCTATTGTCATTGATTTCACACACCACGGTACCTGTCCCCATGTCTCACAGCGAAAAAAACCACCCGCAACTCGCGGGTGGCTGAATTCATCTTACGCTACTTCTGTTTCTTCCTTCTCCCCAGTTCCTTTCGACTTAAAGCTGATAAAGAACAGGACGGCAAGAAGAACGATGATGGATACGAATACCATCATATTGGATTCGATCAGACTGACAAGGTTACCAAGTACGATGCCGACCAATCCGAAGTCTGCATCTCCAAACGTGGTTCCCTGGAATCCGAGTGAACTTAACACCGGTAATAACAGGGCAGGCAGGAAGCTGATCATGATTCCGTTCGCCATGGAACCGATGACGGCACCGCGGCGTCCGCCGGTAGCGTTACCGAATACGCCGGCTGCTGCCCCTGTGAAGAAGTGGGGGACGAGTCCCGGAACGATGACCTTCAATCCGAGTAGTGGAAGGAAAAGCATGCTCACAAGTCCGGCGATGAAGCTGAATAGAAATCCGATGATGACGGCGTTCCCTGCGAATGGGAAGATCGCCGGGCAATCAAGGGCGGGTTTAGCATTCGGAACGACTTTGTCCGCGATCCCTTTGAAGGCAGGTACGATTTCACCAAGGAGCATGCGCACCCCTGCTAAAATGATGTACACACCAACAGCGAATGTGATCCCTTGCATAAAGGCGAAAACAAGGAAGTTCTGTCCTCCGCTTAATTCTCCTTCGACGAAAGCTGGACCGGCTGCGCCAGCTACGACGAAGAACAGGATGACCATCGTCAGGGAAACGGAAACGGATGTGTCGCGAAGGAATCCGAGTGACTTTGGCACTTTGATTTCTTCTGTCGATTTGCTTCCTTTTCCAACTGCTTTCCCGACCATCGCTGACACTAAATACCCGATCGATCCGAAGTGACCGACGGCAAAATCATCTGAACCCGTGACTTTGCGAGTGAACGGCTGAAGCATCGCTGGAGACAGGACCATCAATGCCCCAAGGATGATCGAACCAAGAACGATCAACGGTACTCCCGTGAATCCACCGGTCGTCAGGATAACGGCGATCATGCAGGCCATGAACATGGTATGATGTCCGGTTAAGAAAATGTATTTAAAAGGACTGAATCGTGCAATCAGAATATTGACCACCATACCGAACAACATGATCATCGCTGTTTCCGTACCGAAGCTCTCCTGGGCAAGAGCCACGATCGCTTCGTTGTTCGGGATGACCCCGTCGACTTCGAAGGCGTGGTTGAACATGCTGCTGAACTGCCCAAGGGACTGGACGAGTACATTCGCACCCGCCCCGAGGATGACGAAGCCCATGACCGTTTTGAGGGTTCCGGACACGACATCCCCTGAATTCTTGCGCTGGATGAGGAGCCCGATTAAGGCGAATAGACCGACAAGGATTGCAGGTGTACCGAGTATATCCTTCATTATGATATCAATCATGTGTATCGCTCCTTCTTTTTAAAAGTGGACTAGATATTTTGTTCCAATGCTGCGCGAAGTTCGTTCTTGTCCATCAGGTTCTTCAATTTCACTACATTTTTACGGCCATCTTCAAGGCTCTCGACGATATCTTCAGAACCGAGGAATAGATCCGCTTGTTCCGTCTTGGCTGTTGTCAAATCCGTGTGGGATACTTCTGCTTCTTTCCCCATATCCTTCAATGCTGCTTTTACGTTCATTTCTACGATCATGCTGCTTCCTAATCCGTTTCCACATACCACTAATACTTTTTTCATTTTGATTTCCTCCTCAAATTTATACTTCTACAGTTTGATTGATTAATTCAATGACGGTTTCTTGATCGTTTGCTACGATCAACTTTTCTACATTGCCTTCATTTGATAATAGTTCTGTAAGCTGTGAGAGTGCCTTTAAGTGCGTTTGATTATCGATTGCCGCAAGCACAATGATGAGCTGAGCGCGATGCTTTTCTTTTTCGGAAAAATAAACCGGTTCCTCGAGTCGCAGGAAGCTCATCCCCAGCTGTTCGACTCCTGTTTCAGGACGTGCGTGGGGGATTGCGATATTCGGTGCGATGACGATATAAGGACCCAATTCCTTCACGTTCGTGATCATCGCCTCCACGTAATCCGGTCGGATCGCTTGTTGGTCGACAAGGGGCTGGCTTGCCACCTTGATGGCTTCCTCCCAATCCGTGACACGGTCTTTCAGCTGGATCGTCTGTTCTGTCAGTAATTCATTAAGCATAGGCTTTCTGAGCTCCTTTATCGTGGGAGTAGTTTGTTCTAAAAGCTGGACCAGTTCTCTTTTTAATGCGGCTTCTTCATGGATGGTCGCGTGACGCTTGATCACATCCATCAGAAGTTCGGTCCGGTTCTTTTCGGACGGCTTCGAGTCGAAAAGCTCATTCATCCGCTGCATGACCCGTTCCTTTTCCGAATTCGTCAGAATGGCGGGCACATGGATGACGGGAATGTCTTTTTCTTTTATATAGTTGGTAGAAAAAATAATATCCGCCTCATACTCGTTCGTTCGATAGTCCCTCATGGAGAGCGTCGTGATGACATTGAGCCCGGCAATCAGATTCTCGAGCTGGGTCCGGAGCATATTGGATGTCCCGATCCCGTTTTCACAGACGATCAGGGCTTTGAACTTCGTCTCGACCTTTTTCTTCTCTTTCGTCAACCATCCTCCGAAATGCAGGGTGATATAGGCTGCCTCTTCATCGGGTACCGCTTTTCCGACATAGAGTTCCAGATGTCTCATCACCCGCTTTGTCAGGTGAAAGATGTCAGGGTACGTCGTTTGAATGCTGTCAGCCAGATCATTCGCAATCGAGAGCCCGTACTTGAGCCGGTAAAACGTCGGTTTGATATGGGAGATCAGGTTTTCCTCCAGTCCCTGTTTGTCATCGAATACAACACAGGAGTAAAGCTGGAAATCATGGATCATCCGTTGAACGACTTCCTTCAGCCCTGACAATTCCTGTTCCGTATAGCGGTTGAAATTATCCTGCTGGACTTTCGATCCGAGCAGGTTCATCGTGATGAAGCAAACCTCATCATCCGGAAAAGCGACGTCCAGCTTATTTGTGATATGAAGGGCTGCCCGGTAGGCTTCCGTCTGCCTCAAGACTTCTTTCTCCTCGTCAGGCACCGAGATATACTTTTGCAGTTCTATCCGCTTCATGATCATCAGGATCTGAAGCGACAGGATCTCGACCATTTCATCCGTCAGCGTCAATCCCAATTCCTTTTCCGCTTCATAAAGAATTTCCCTCACCAGGCGTCTTTGCTCGGTTTCCTGTGACCACGTATCGGCTTCCGGCTGGATCATCTTGTGAACCTCATTCCGGACATTCTGCCAATCGTGGTGCGAGAAGATGGTGGCGAGGATCGTGGAAAGCATCGTTCGCTTTGCCTCTTCGGGACCCTTCAACCGGTAGCCTGATCCTTTTTTGTAATAAAGTTGGAGTCCTGCTTCACGAAATTCCTTCTTGATGTCTTTAATCACCTTCGCGATCGTTCCCCGGCTCATGCTCGTAAGATCCATGAACCGCTGCATCGACGCATCCTGTTCCTCCAAGAGGATCGAGGCTTTAATGAGGACTTCGCGTTCTTCTTTCGATAACTGATACTGCCAATCTTCAAAACTCTGATCCTTCGAAATCATCAACTTCGATTTCGAATCAGGGGGCAAAAACAACCCTTTTCCATGCTGACTTTCAATCGGTTCCAAGCCTTCCGTCCTCAGCCAGCTGTTGATCTGATCAAGATCGTAATAAATGGTCCTTTGGGACAGGTTCATTCTGGCAACCAGTTCCTTCGTCGGGACCGGATCGGGCGAATGCTGAATGATGGATAATAAGTGTGCACGTCTTTTATCCAATACCATGAGGATCCTCCTCTGATTAATTTTGCATATTTATATTCTTGTTTAGTAGATGATCATCTTATGAGTCTAGTATATAGGCATTTAACCAGTAATGAAAGGGGTTTCACTGTGTAGAGTTTGTATGGGGTGTTTTTGCAAAAATGAACAGTAAAGCAAAATGAGTGTCACTACTGGGATTTGGGTTGTCAAAGGAAGGGGGGTTTGAAATAATTGGAAGGAGAGGTTAGAGTATCGCAAATTTATATAGAAGGAGAAAACACATGACCAATCAAGAAACCTGTCCATTCTGCCATCCGGAAAAGGACAAAGACCAAAACATCGTATTCGAAAATGAATCCTGCTATTTCCTGCAGCATAACAAGCACCAGGATGTACTGGAGGGGTCCGGCGTGATTGTGCCGAGAAGTCATCACGCAAATGCTTTCGAGTTAACAGAGAAAGAATGGAACGATACATACGAATTATTACAAAAAGCAAAGACATATTTAGATGAAACGTTTTCACCAGACGGCTATACCCTTGGATGGAATGTCGGAGAGGTATCCAATCAGTTCATCTTCCACTGCCACCTGCACGTAATCCCGCGGTATAATGACGAACCGCTGGCTGGAAAAGGGGTACGGTACTGGTTAAAGCAACCTGAAAACAAGAGGAAGAAAGAGGCGTCAAGTTTGAAATAGGAAGAAATTTGAAACCTTCTGTATCCTTATCTCGTAGAAATATGTATAGATAGATAGGAGTGATCAGAATGGAAGTAAAGGTATCGAGGAACAATGAGAACCTGCGAATCAAATGGCAGTTAAGTCAAATTGACATTCCCCTTTCACAAATCAAAGATGTATTAATGGATGATACATATGGTGGCGAAGAGAAGATGGCCATCCGAATCGGATTTCCTTATGGACACACAGACAGAATCGTCATCAAGACCCATTCTGAAACGTATATTCTGTATACGAGCAATGGTGGATTGAAAGATAAGATTCTCTCATTCATGGAAGCGAGTTAGGTGGGTTTCTGGATGTGGGTCGCCATTTCTTTGCCATTGGCCGGAGGTATTGCTGCTGCTCATTCCGGTAAGAAAAAAACGGAAAGAAAACATGTGGTTGCCTTCCTTGGGTTTATTGTGGCCGTGATACTCTTTTTCTTATGGTGGTTTAACAGAGGAGTTTAATAGGGGGTGGCAATATGTTGATGTTAGAGGGATGGCTGCCAATCATCATGCTTTTTGTCATTTCAGCATGTCTGATTGTTTTGATCGCCAGGTTTACCCGTAATCATATCGTATTCAGTTTGTCTGCACTATTGGGCTTGGTCTGTCTCAGTACCATTCTATACAGTATCTTCATGGTCGGAGGCTGGGACGGGATGGCCATCGGTTTCTATGCCATTGCTGCGTTTCTTGGTCTAGCGATCGGAACGGCTATCAGCCCGTTCGTTAAGAAAAAGGATGGGGTGAGTGGATGATGGCACTCTTGACGGCGATTGGTGATGTCATTGCAGCCATTGCTGTATCGTTTCTGAAGGACAGAAAGAAATGATCCCCGATTCTACTATATTAGCCGTTTGCCCAAATCCACATCTAAACGATCCCGCTTCTCTCCATGGAGGCGGGATTTTATATGATTTTTTCCAACGATAATCCTTTTTTACCATAAAGTAACGTTTATTCACTAGGGAAATATATATAGTTTTCTTTCGTAATTCAGTAAAATAGATTATGTGGGTCTATTCGCCTACCTGAATAATGGAAGCGTCTTCTTCTAAGCTGCATGGGGGCCGGAAGGAATTTAGGTAAGTTGTTCAACAAGATCGTTCGGAATCCGATATAAATAAGAAAGCATCCCTCAGTTACAGAAACGTAATGTGATTACCTCACAAGGGATTCAACATCTGCATGATCATCGCAAAAGGGGAGAGGTTAATGGAGTTTGTTCTGTTAGTTGCCATTTCATTCATTCCTGTCATCATTTCAGGATCGCTATTATTCTATTCAACATCCACCTTAAGCAAAGCCCTATCCATATTTTTATTTCTATTATGTTTATGGCAGATTGATATTGCCTTTTTATATGCCAATGACTATTTTTCTCCAGAATTGATCGATCATGCGTTCAGGCTCTTCCGGATCGGCCCAATTCTGATCATGCCGGTCATGTATTATTTTGCGTACTATCTTGTAGAAAGGCATGATGAATTAAGGAAATATCACATGTTCTTTAATAAAGCGGTGCTCCTGTTCCTCGTTGGATTCAGTCTCATTGTATACGGGATAAACTTCACTAAGATCGGAGTCACCTCGTATGCGCTCGTTCCGGAAACGGCGTTCGCCCCTTCTCATTTCATTCCCGTGTATGGGATGCTTAACTCTACTTTCATCATTAATGTGTTATTGGTATTTGTTCACACGTTTTTCCTTCTTGGCCTTACATTAAAGCTACATGACGCCTTTTTCCGTCTTTTTTATTCCAAGCTTGTGTTTGGCTCCTTCTTTGTTTTCTTAAACGGGGTCATCAGCGGATTTGGTGTGCTGCCTTTATATTTCTCAAGCTTCAATTCCATCCTTGTCGCCATCCTCCTGTTTCTCGGCTTCTTCCAAATGCAATCGGAACAGCTGAATGTGGCGAATGACAGTCTCGTGAAACAAAGCAATCTGTTGGAAGAAATCATGAATATCAACCCAAACTATCTGGTTGTACTGGATAAAGAGAATCGGATCGTGAAGATCAATCATTCCATCTGTGCCTTATTGTTGATATCCGGAGAACAGATGATGGGCATGACATTTTCCAACTTCCTGAAGGCACATCAGTTGAAAATCACACGCGGTGAATTGCAGAAGCTGACCCGCATCAATGGTGAAGTCCACTATATCCAATGGGGCACCACGACCTTGCGCTATCATGACAAGGAACTGTACACCTTGTTTTATGGAATCGACTTCACCAATCAGAAACAGAATGAACAACTTCTCCTCTCCACTGAAAAAAGCAAGGTCATCGGGGAACTCGCCGCAAGCATTGCCCATGAAATCCGAAATCCACTGACGACGGTGAGGGGATTCATCCAACTTATGAAAGAAAAGAATGTGGACAGTCAGTATGAAGGAATCATGCTCGAAGAAATCGATCGGGTAAATGAAGTGTTGAGGGAGCTATTGCTGCTTGCAAAGCCCGAAGCGAATGACGATGGCGACCTCCGTGAAGAAGACATGGAGCTCAATATCCATCATGAAGTCAACCATGTCAGGATCCTGTTCGACGCTGTTGCGGCGGAGCAGAATAAAAGGATCTACATGTCGAGCACACTTCCGTCCGACACCCTGGTTGCCTTTCATGAATCTCACTTCAAACAGGTGCTCCTCAATACGATCAAGAACAGTCTTGAAGCCGTCGAGGAAAAAGGCAAGATTAAAATCAAGCTAGATCAGACAAATGAGTGTATCCGGGTCCGGATCATCGACAACGGGAAAGGCATTTCCAAGAAGCGCCTCGCCCGGATCGGGGAACCTTACTTCACCAATAAAGAAAAAGGGACCGGCATCGGCCTCACCATATGCTTCAAGCTCATGAATGACTACAACGGAGAAATGTCCGTGAAAAGTAAAGTAGGCTGGGGAACGACCGTCACGCTCCTCTTGCCGAAGAAAAGCTGATCCTCTTGTGAAAACGAGAGGTTTTTTCATGGAAGCGAGTAGGGGATTGTGAAATGGTTTGAGTTTTGAAATAATTGGGATTGTAGGATCAAATTGGTTTCATGGGGGGTAGCTTATGTCACATGAAGAAAAACTAACCGGCGGGAATGTCTCGACCGTCTACCGTTCTGGAAATACAGTCCGTCGGGAACTGAAGCCTGAGAGCGCCCGGATTCACAAGCTTCTGAACCATCTCGAAAAGAAAGGATTCCAGCACTCACCGGCGTTTCTCGGCCTCGATGAGAAAGGCAGGGAAATCTTATCGTTCATAGAAGGGGAAGCGGGGAATTATCCTTTAAAGGAATATATGTGGTCAGATGAGGTGCTTAGCGGTATCGCGGAGATGCTCAGGCACTATCATGACGCCGTGAGCGATTTCCCCATCGACGACGGCTGGGAACCGATCGATCTCACGCCAGAACCCTTTGAGGTGTTATGTCACAATGACTTCGCCATATACAACATCATTTTCAACAAACAACATCCTGTAGGAATCATCGATTTCGACGTGGCAGGACCCGGTCCAAGACGGTGGGACATTGCCTATACCCTGTACACCTGTGTACCCTTGAGCCGTGTCCGTTATTCAGAAACGGGTGACGCTATGCATTACGACCGGGAGCGGGATGCAGCGAGGATCAAAGAGCGGGTGAAACGGTTCTTTGAATCGTATGGTATTGATTTTGGAATGGAAGATCTTCAGATGGTCCTTCGTCGATTGGAAGCTATATGTCAAACCATCCACCGGAAAGCACGGGAAGGGGACCCTGCTTTTCAAAAGATGATAAAAGAAGGGCATGTGGAACATTACCAGAAGGATATCGCATTTGTCCGGGAAAACCTTAATGATTGGATAGAGGAGGCGTAAATGATGGCAGAATTGAAAAGTGTGGGAGAAGTGAAATTAGTGGGGTTCAGGGTCGTTTGCCCTGGTGACGAGTACGTGGTGGAAATCCCGAAAGCGGCGAAGCAGTTGAAAGAAAGAGCGGGTGAAATCCATCATGCCCTGCACCCTGATCAGCAGATCGGTGCCTTTATAGTAGAAGCATCATCCCCGGAGGAAGATGGTTACTGGATCGGGTTGCAGGTAAGTGAATATGGAGACATTTCAACAGACATGATCACCTTGACCATTCCGCCCCACACCTATGGCACGATTTTTCACCAGGGTCCCAATCATGACATCCGGCAGAGCTACGAGCAGCTGCACCAGTGGATTCATGAAAACGGGTATACCCGTTCCACCAAGAGTTGGAATCTAGAAATCTATCAAAAAGAAAACCAGCCTGGGGACCCTTCTGATGTGCGGGTGGAATTGTATGATGCCATTCTAATGGGGTGAGGTGGAATGCAGATGAAAAGAATGGCCCTCATTATTCTTGCGATTCTATTGGTCGGCTGTCAGGTAAACGTGTTGGGAATCGGTGGCGAAAAACAAAACATCGTCGTCGAGAAGCAGGTCGGAAATGAAGATAAATATGAAGAGTTTAACAAGGTCACGGATACCAAACAGGTGGAAGAGGTAAGGGGAATCCTACGTGATGTCCACTGGCAGGATGCACAAGTAGACTTCATCCGGCCTCCTGGTTATCGTTTTATGTATGAATTTAAAAATCCGAATATCGATACAAAGGCCATGCTGCACCAGGTGTGGATCAGTCCGATGAAAGATGAACTCGAGGTCATGCAGGGTACAGATGAGTATGCCAAGCTGACAAAGGAAGACTCTGCTCGTTTGTTTGAAATTTTGACGGGGGAGAGTTTAGGAGACTGAGCGGGGAGCTATGTGTAAAGAAAATTCGACAAACCGGCACGATGATCTCATATCCCGCATGATTTCTTCTATTCCCGCACGATAAATATGAACTCCGCATGATTGTTTCAGATCTCGCATGAAAGTGGATGGAACCGGCATGAATCCTGTTGCGATGACCACCCAATATAGAACGTTGAACCATTTCTATTATAAAAGGAACTGATTTTTATCAGTGAGAGGAGGAAATCCCAGTTTGAATACCTACATCTATATGATAAGACACGGCGACTCACCAAAAGAAGGTCCTGAACGTACACGGGGTTTAACGGAAAAAGGGTTAGTCGATGCCCAAAAAGTTACCGAACTGCTGAAAAAGGAAAACATGGACATCGTGGTATCAAGTCCCTACCTCCGTTCAGTTCGAACCGTAGAAGGGATAAGTCAGCATATCGGACAATCTGCGATCGTAGAAGAAGACCTGAAGGAAAGGATCTTTTCCACAGGTAACAAACGGATTTCCGACCAGGAGCTGGAGCCTTTGTTGGAGGCGTCGTTCAGCGACCCGGATTTTGCCTTAAAGGGTGCGGAATCGAATGCCGAATGTCAAAGTCGGGCCATTGCCGTATTGAATACACTCTTACATACATATGAAGGAAAGAAAATTGCGGTCGGCACACATGGAGCCATCATGACGCTGATGATGGGCCATTATGACAGCCGCTTTGATTTGAGTTTCCTGCACAGTACATCCAAGCCGGATATTTATCGAATGGAATTTAGTGGTCTCGAACTTGTAAGGGTCCAGCGATTGTGGACAGAAGCGAAGAGGGTGATGACATGAGTGAAGTACCAATCAGATGTACAGGAGTCGCCGTCGTATTACTGAAAAAAGAGGATGACCAACACAAAGTATTACTCGTGAAAAGAGCCGAATCTGTCTTGAAAGATGAATGGTGCTATATCGGCGGAGGAATCAAGGAAGGCGAAAAAGCCTGGGAAGCCGCATACAGAGAGGTGGAAGAAGAGACAGGCATCACAAACCTTTCCTTATATTCTGCCAACACCTTTGATCGGATTTATTCCATTGAAGGGAATTACATATACATCGCGCCTGTGTTTGTGGGATTCGTAGCAGATGATCAGGAGGTGGTGTTAAACGAAGAGCATAGTGATTATAGATGGTTGTCCTTTGAAGACGCAATGGGCATTGTGTCTTTACCTGGAAATGAGGAAGTACTATCGTTCATTGAGAAGCATTTCGTAAAGAAAGAAGCTCCTGATTATTTACTGGTTAGACGTTGAGAGGGTTTATTAGATATCTTTTCATACATAAAGGAAATATAAGCTCGAAAATAGAATGATTAACCTATACACTTTTCAAAAATGGAGGCCGAAAGATGGACGTTTTTATAAATCAATATGACTGGATCCGCCGTACGAGAGAATTATTATTCCGTTATTGTGAAACGATGTCCCAAGCGGATTATGTAAAAGAACTTGAATCGTTTGGAGGAGACTCCATCCGCAATCTGCATGTTCACGTAGCAGATTGCTACCGTGTATGGCTGGGAAGTCGTGCGCTAGGTCGGTCCCTTCCTAAAATCACTGCGGATTCCGCAAACACTGTAGAGGAAATGCGTGACATTTTCAGGAAGACGGATGACCTGCTTCATGAATTTCTAGAGGAGTTCAAAGGGAAGTGGGATCACACCATGCACATATCCTTCGGGGAAGACGATAGTGCCGAGATTTCTGCATTATGGTTGTATACCCATACCGTCACACATGAATTTCACCATAAAGGCCAAATCGTGAAAATTGGCAGACAGCTGGGGTATATTCCTCCGGATACGGATCTCATTGAGCCTTAATCGTTTCAGTTGGTTGGTGTCTGTTTTACTATTACTTAAAAATAGATTAAAACCGGGGAACAATCTCCGGTTTTTTCTTTAATTCCGTTCCTTTTCTCTATCTCTTCACAAAATCAGTACACAGTGTCCAATAATTCTAAAGCAGCGTCTAAGTAGAATACAAAAACATCTTGCAATCTATATATAAGTGAACTATTATATAAGCATACATTAATATATGGAGGCGAGTGGATGAAAGCATCGACGGTTGAAATAGACAAATCCGCGACCATTCTTAAGTTACTAGGGGATAAAACCCGGTTGACCATGGTAAAGATACTAGATACAAATGATTGTTGTGTGTGTGAATTCGTGGAGATTTTTCAAGCGAGTCAGCCTGCTATTAGTCAGCACGTCCGTAAGTTGAAGGATGTAGGAATCGTAAGGGAGAAGCGACGTGGTCAATGGATCATATATTCCCTTAATCGTGAAAGTGAATACTTCCCCATGATCCAAAGCCTCCTGGACCACCTGCCGAATCAGGACTTCAAATTGAAGGAATTGGAGGAGCAGGGCTTACGCATTTCTTGTGAATAATAGGAGGTAAAAAAGGAATTATGACTATATTAGCATCTGTGATTTTTCTCATCACCCTTGTGTTCGTCATTTGGCAGCCAAAGGGACTTTCCATTGGATGGTCAGCCATCGGCGGAGCCGTAATTGCCCTGATCGTAGGGGTAGTCGATTTCAGCGACGTGGTTGATGTGACCGGCATCGTTTGGAATGCGACATTAGCATTTATAGCAATTATTATTATTTCTCTCATCCTTGATGAGATCGGATTCTTTGAATGGGCTGCCTTGCATATGGCAAGGGCGGCAAAAGGAAACGGCGTAAGGATGTTCGTCTACGTGTCACTTCTTGGAGCAGTGGTGGCGGCTCTATTCGCAAACGACGGAGCGGCGCTGATCCTCACACCGATCGTGCTTGCGATGGTACGGAATCTGAATTTCAGTGAGAAGCTTGTGTTTCCGTTCATCATCGCCAGCGGATTCATCGCGGATACGACATCTCTTCCTTTAGTGGTCAGTAACCTCGTGAACATCGTGTCCGCTGACTTCTTCGGGATCGGATTTGTGGAGTTTGCTTCACGGATGATTGTGCCGAATTTATTCTCATTAGGAGCAAGTATTTTAGTTCTGTATCTCTTTTTCCGAAAGAGCATACCGAAGAATTATGATGTTTCTCAGCTGAAGAAGCCTGTGGATGCCATTAAGGATATCAAGATGTTCCGTCTTTCATGGGTGGTGCTCTCGATTCTCCTTATCGGTTATTTCGCCAGTGAATTCATTGGCGTGCCAGTTTCCATCATTGCAGGGATCGTAGCCATCTTCTTCTTGTTCATGGCTAGAAGAAGTGCAGCAGTCAATACGAAAACCGTCATCAAAGGCGCTCCGTGGGCCATCGTGTTCTTCTCCATTGGGATGTACGTGGTCGTATATGGTCTACGTAATGTAGGACTGACCAATGTGCTCTCGGATGTCATCCAGATGACGGCTGATCAAGGATTATTTGCAGCCACAGTCGGAATGGGATTCATCGCGGCGATCCTATCGTCCATCATGAACAATATGCCGACGGTGATGATCGATGCTCTGGCGATTGCCGGCACGGATACGACGGGTGTCACACGAGAAGCGTTGATCTACGCCAACGTCATCGGATCGGATCTTGGACCGAAGATTACCCCGATCGGATCATTGGCAACATTATTATGGCTACACGTCCTTTCTTTAAAAGGGGTAAAAATCCCCTGGGGGACGTACTTTAAAACAGGAATCATCCTGACCATCCCAACCCTATTCATCACACTGGTCGGGCTTTATATCTGGTTATTAATCATCTAACAAAAACTAAAGGAGAGATTCAACATGTCAAAGAAAACCATCTACTTCCTATGTACAGGGAATTCATGCCGCAGCCAAATGGCGGAAGGCTGGGCGAAAAAACACTTAGGTGACGAGTGGAACGTATACAGCGCAGGAATCGAAGCGCACGGTTTAAATCCTAATGCAGTGAAAGCGATGAAAGAGGTCGATATCGACATTACAAATCAAACATCCGATATCATCGATCCTGAGATCCTGAATAATGCTGATTTAGTCGTGACACTTTGCGGAGACGCAGCGGATAAATGCCCGGTGACACCTCCACAAGTGAAACGTGTTCATTGGGGATTCGATGACCCGGCGAAGGCAGAAGGAACGGAAGAAGAGAAATGGGCATTCTTCCAACGCGTACGTGATGAGGTAGGAGAGAGAATCCACCGTTTTGCTGAAACGGGCGAATAAAAACACATAGCCAAGAGACGGTGTTCTCTTGGCTTCTTTTCTGGCGTTTTAATAAAAAGGAGGAGAGATACGATGAGTAAAATGGAGATTTTCGATCCAGCAATGTGTTGTTCAACCGGGGTATGCGGACCAAGCGTCGATCCCGAGTTGACCAGGATTGCATCTGCTGTGTATTCCCTTGAGCAAAAGGGATATGATGTATCCCGTTATCAGTTGACCAGCGAGCCTGAAAAGTTCGCAGGAAATCCGGTCATCAGCAAAGTCCTCCAGGAAAATGGGCCGGACTCATTACCACTTGTACTGCTTGATGGTGACGTCGTGAAGTCAGGGAATTATCCTACGAACGAAGAGATGGCTGAATGGTTCGACCTTTCAGCGGAAGAGTTGACGAAGAAGCCGAAAGTCCGACTATCCCTCGACTTGAAATCACGGAAATAAGGAAGGATGAGATGTATGTTTCAATCTTATGTCCCTCAGCAAGTGGTGAAGACCCCCTTCCTTTTTATAACAGGTAAGGGAGGCGTGGGAAAGACGTCCACAGCCAGTGCCACAGGGGTTGCCTTGGCCGATCAGGGAAAGAAAGTCCTGCTCATCAGCACCGATCCCGCGTCGAACCTGCAGGATGTGTTTCAAATGGACTGTTCCAACACGCCGACGCAGGTTCCGGTCGTCGACAATCTGTGGATCAGCAATATTGATCCGGAAGAATCTGCGCGGGCGTATCGGGATAAAGTGGTCGGTCCTTATCGGGGAGTTCTCCCGGATTCGGTGGTTGCGACCATGGAAGAACAATTGTCCGGAGCCTGTACAGTGGAGATTGCCGCTTTTGACGAGTTTTCGGGCCTCCTGTCCAATCAGGAGATCACGGAGGAGTACGATCATATCCTGTTTGATACAGCTCCGACAGGGCATACCCTTCGCTTATTGCAGCTTCCGACAGCCTGGAACGGATTTCTGGAAGAAAGTACCCACGGGGCTTCCTGCTTAGGTCCACTTGCCGGGCTCGCAGAGAAAAAAGAACTTTACTCCAAAACGGTCTCTGCATTATCTGACCGGGATCGAACCACCCTGCTACTTGTTACGAGAGCAGATGGATCATCCCTTATGGAAGCGAATAGAGCAGCGCTTGAATTAAGGGAGATCGGATTGAATCATCAACTTCTCCTCGTGAACGGACTACTAAAGGAAAGAGTGGCCCGAGATTCTGTTTCGCTTGCTTTTTACAACAAACAGCAACAAGCTTTAAGAACGATGCCAGAGGGACTGAAGCAGTTGGTGGCTTATTCTCTTCCGTTCGTATCGTATTCATTGACAGGAGTCGAGAACCTGCGTCACTTATTCAAGTCGACGATGCCGGCATATTCCGATCAAGATCAGGACTTGTTTATTGAAACGGAAAAGCTGAACGATTTAATTGAAGATTTCTCCACTAATGAAACATCTTTAATTTTCACCATGGGGAAAGGCGGAGTCGGAAAAACAACCGTAGCTTCTGCCATCGCTGTAGGGCTCGTTGAAAAAGGGCATAAAGTTCACTTAACGACGACGGATCCGGCAGCTCATATCCACTACCAGTTTGAGCAGGATGCAGGGGATGCAGTAAACGAACGCTTGACGATCAGCCGCATTGACCCGAAAACGGAAGTGGAAAAATATAAGCAAGAGGTGTTGGATCAGGCGAAAGAGAACGTCGATGAGGACGGACTTGCTTATCTTGAGGAAGACTTGAATTCCCCTTGTACCGAAGAAATTGCCGTCTTCCGCGCATTCAGTGAAGTGGTGGCACGATCGGAGGATGAAATCGTCGTCATCGACACGGCCCCTACCGGCCACACCCTTCTGCTACTGGATGCAGCAGAATCATATAGTAAAGAAATCCAGAAATCGACAGGTGACGTCCCTGCAAGTGTAAAAGAGCTCCTGCCAAAGTTGCGAAATGCGGAGGAAACGGCTGTAGTCATTGTCACCTTGGCTGAAGCAACACCCGTCTTGGAATCGTCCCGTCTGCAGGAGGACCTTAAGCGCGCTTCCATCACTCCAAAGTGGTGGGTGATCAACCAAAGCCTGCTGGAGACCAAGACGAATGATCCCGTTTTAAAGGGGAAAGCACAATCTGAAAAGGACTGGATTTTAAAAGTACAGAACCAGTTTGCAGAAAAGACAGCGACGATCCCATGGATGGCAGAAGAGAAAATCGGATATAAGAAGTTGAAAGATTATCTAATAAACTAGTGGAGGTACAAGCATGAAAAACTATCATGAACTGGTCCAGGACCGCATTTATATAGGCGGAGCGGATGACGCAGAAGAAGCCGTAAAACACGAAACTATCGATCTTGTCTTCGATTTAAGGGCGGAATCACCGAAAAGTGATGCGACTTATTCACGCATTCACAGTCCGATTGTCGACAACGAAGGGGATCAAGACGACTCCATCAAGGCTTCCATCGAGCAAGTGGTAACAGCCTATAAAGACGGGAAGAACATTTATTTCCACTGTCAGGGAGGCAGCAACCGTACAGGTACAGTCGCGGTTGGAACCCTTCTTGAACTTGGATTCGCCGAAACGTTGGAGGAAGCGGAAGCCATGGCCCAAGAGTCCCGTCCTAAAATCAATGTGAAACCTGAAATGATGGAGTCTTTACGAAAACTTTACCCGAATAAATAGGAGGGAACACATATGCACATTACAGATCAAGCGAGAACCGTATTAACGGAAGTGTTACAAGAACAGGGAGCAGAAGGGATCCGTTTATCGTCCACAGCAGGCTGCTGCGGCCCACAGATCGCCGTATCCATGGACGACCCGGAACCGACAGACACGATTGAAACCATCAATGGCATCCGCGTTGCCATCGCCCCTTCAATGGAGGGAACAGATGCATACACGATCGATATCGAAACTACCCCTGATGGAGTAGGGCTGGTCCTGATCGGTGCCAATCAATGTTGTTAACATAAAGAGGCCGCTGCATATGAGCAGCTGCCTCTTTTCAATTTATCAGATGAGATAGAAGATAAATCCCGATACGGTGGACATGGTGATCACCGACAGAACAAATGTCACGACCAACTGCTTCTTGAAGATGGATTTCAGCAGGATCACTTCAGGAAGACTGGCCCCGGCGGAACTGATCATCATCGCCATGACAGGACCGAGGGCCATCCCTTTCATTATCAGGATCTGAGAAATCGGGATCATGCTGGACAGTCGTATATATAAAGGAACCCCGACAATGGCAGCGATCGGGATGAGCCACCAGTGCTCCCTTCCAAAGAAACCGGAAATCCACTCAGTCGGAACGAGTCCGTGGATGACGGCACCGATGGCAGCTCCAATAATGAGGTAGGGATAAACGCTTCTCATCAAGTCAATGGTTTCCTTCCAGGCACCCTTTAAGGAGAACCTTTTCTCTTCTTCATTAAAACCGGTCATCATGACGTTCTTTATATACTTTTCAAATCCGAATGCCTCGAGTAAGAAGCCGATGCTGATTGAGAAGATGGTCGTCACCACAGTATAAATGAAAGCTACTTTCCACCCGAGGATAACCCCCATGATTGTCAAGATCGTGGGATCTAAAACGGGTGAAGCAAATAAGAAGATCATGACAATCCCAAAAGGCAATTTCTTTTTCAACATATTTACCACAACCGGTATCGTTGAACATGAGCAAAATGGAGTGACAAATGCAAAAACGATCGCAGCGGCGGCACCCCAAGCCTTGTTTTTCCCCGAAATCATTTTCTCGATTTTTTCATAAGGGATGAACCCTTGAAGTAAACTGATGGCAAATGAAATGACCACAAACAAGACCGTTAATTCCAGTGCAATTTCCAGAAAGCTTTTAACTGTTTCCCCCCACATAGTGACCGTCCCCTTTCCTGATTAAACGGCCGGGCAGCAAGGGCCGCAGCATAGTTGGTCTTCGATTTTCTTAGTGTTGATGGATGATGCCGATTTAGCGTGATGCATGGCGACCCTTTCCTGCATGTCGCGTATTTTTTGTTTTAAAATCATTTCATCTTTATAGAAATTAAACATTTGGTATCTCCTCCGTTAATCAAAATAAGTTGATTTATTAATCAAAAAAAATTGATATAAACTTTAAAAATTTAACAGGATGGCCTGAACAGGCAACATAATTCGGCTGAAAGCAGGTGGTTGATCTCATCCTGGTTCAAACTGTAATAACTCCAAGTTCCCTTAGTTTCTTTCGTCACAATGTTCGCGTCTAAGAGTATCTTCAAATGATACGATAATTTAGATTGCTTCATATCCATTAATGGAGCGAGGTCACATACACACATTTCGCCTTTCATCGTCAAAATGTTCATGATTTGAAGCCTTTTTTGATCGGCAATGGCTTTGAACTTCTGTTCGTAAGTTTCAAATATCTTCGTGTTGGATACGTCTTGTAATGGAATGTCGTTTGTCATCACTCAATCCTCGTTTCTCATCAAATTTTCTTGATGTAATCATCTTATATCCATTATTTTCATGTGTCAAGAATTAAATCAAATATATTTGATGTATTGGTATTATCCTATGCAGCTGACTGGATGCCGGTTCCCAAAATCAATTTTTTTTGATTTATTAATTGCTATTCTGAAAAGTGAAACATATACTAAGAGTATAAATCAAATAAAGTTGATGTATACAATTAATCAATTTTTTTTGATTTAAAAATGGAAGGGGATGGATGATATGAATTTCATTAAGATTTTACTGGGGGATAAGAAAAGCGATTCCGAAGGGTGTTGTCAGATTGAGATAAAAGAAGTGGTACAAGAACGATGTTGTTCTTCTGAAGAAAACGAAGAAAGTTCATACTGCTAGTCTAAGGATATAATAGAAGAGATGCGTTGAGACCTGCAATGAACAGAACCCCTTCGGCCAGTGGGCCCAAGGGGTTCTGTCATTTCACGATCATCACAGGACACTTCACTCTTTTCGCGACTTTATGACTCACACTCCCCAAGACCATTTCCTGAAGGGTATTCAACCCTCTGCTTCCAATCACCACTGCGTCAAATTGGTGCTCGTTCGCATGTTTGACGATCGTGGGACCTGGTTCCCCGTGTAAATAATGAGTTGTATAGTTAATCCTCGCATGTTTGATTTTCTGTTCGATGAGTAGAAGTTTCTTCTTTCGATGGTCAGCGGTGTCGGTTCCCCAATGTTGCAGTACATCGTCTCTTGATTGTCTCCCATCAATAACATACACCACTTCAATGGTGCCGTTTTTTTGGCAGGAGGCAAGGGCGATGGCTTTTTCAGTTGCTCTAATAGAATGGTCGGACCCATCTGTTGCTAATAAAATTTTATTGAACATGATTGAATCTCCTTTCTATGTTGTTTCGAGTTATGTAAGGTATTCGACTATGACCATCTAATATCCTTTACAATCGTTTATGTAAATTTAATGGAAAGTTGGATTCTGTCGAAAATGAACGTATTTATAAGAAAATGAAAGAAATGAAGGTTTGTGAACGTTTAATTGGAGGCTTCACAACAAGTGGGATTCGTTATATAATGGCCTTTGTGTTTAACGGACCCGACTTTCATGAGAGTTGAAAGTCAACAAAAAAATTTCTTAAAAAGAGGTGCATAATGAATTTATCAACAATTAAATCTCAGTGGTTTGGAAACATCCGTGGGGATGTCCTGGCTGGAACGGTTGTAGCCATGGCTTTGATTCCCGAGGCGATTGCGTTCTCGATCATAGCGGGTGTCGATCCGATGGTCGGATTGTACGCTTCCTTCTGTATTGCTGTGGTCATTGCTTTTGTAGGTGGGCGCCCCGGCATGATATCCGCCGCAACCGGTGCAACAGCTCTGGTGATGGTTAATCTTGTGGCCGATCACGGGCTGCAATATCTACTGGCCGCCACCATTCTGACGGGTGTCATTCAGATTATTATGGGTGTATGCAAGTTGGGGCGATTAATGAAGTTTGTTCCCCGTTCCGTCATGATCGGATTTGTAAATGCCTTGGCTATTCTGATCTTTACGGCACAACTGCCACACTTTGTAGGGGAGTCATGGGTGATGTATGCGATGGTTGCCGGGGCGTTGGCGATTATTTATATCCTCCCGCGCTTCACCAAAGCGGTACCATCTCCATTGGTTGCCATCATTGCCATCACCGTGGTCGCTGTTTTGATCAATAGTGATGTGCGGACCGTGGGTGACATGGGACAGCTGACTCAGTCGTTACCGATCTTCTTGATCCCGGATATTCCGTTTACCTTTGAAACGTTACAGATCATCTTTCCCTATTCCCTTTCCATTGCGATTGTCGGATTGGTTGAATCCTTATTGACCGCATCCATCGTGGATGATATGACGGATACAACAAGTGATAAGAACCAGGAAGCAAAAGGACAAGGTGTTGCGAATATCGTTTCTGCTTTCTTTGGCGGGATGGCAGGGTGTGCCATGATCGGTCAATCGGTCATCAACGTAAAATCAGGCGGAAGAGGACGTTTGTCTACATTGGTAGCCGGGGTGTTCTTGATGATCCTGATTCTGTTATTGAACGACTTCCTTGTCACCATTCCGATGGCTGCGCTTGTCGGTGTGATGTTCATGGTTTCCATCGGGACATTCGATTGGGCTTCCATTAAGAATCTTCATAAGACGCCATTATCAGATACGGTCGTCATGTTGGCGACGGTCATTACCGTGCTCCTGACACATGATTTATCAAAAGGGGTTCTGGTTGGAATCATCTTGAGTGCCATATTCTTTGCCTCCAAAATTTCGAAAGTGAAGATTACGACGCTATCCACCGATCAACCGCATAAAAAGGTGTATCGGGTATCAGGTCAGTTATTCTTTGCTTCCGTAACGGAGTTCGTTGAATCGTTTGATTTCACGGAACAGGTGAAAGAAGTGACATTGGACCTTACAGATGCCCATCTTTGGGATGACTCAGCTGTAGGGGCCATCGATAAAGTGGTCATCAAATATCACCAGAACGGTGTGAAGGTCACCTTGATTGGATTAAACGAAGAAAGCAATAAACTTGTGAACAGGCTGGCTGTTCACAATCAGCCGGGCGCACTTGATAAAGCCGTTGGACATTAAAAGGGGAGCTCTTTGTCTTGAATGACAAAGAGCTTTTTTTGTTTATCATTAATTAAAGGAAAACCATTGATCATTTTCTTGAGTAGTTTGCGTGGTTTTGGAATAATGAGGAGAGAGAGCGGGCGTTCTCTATGGTTTAGCAGAGCCATTTGACCCTCGAAAGGCTACTTTCTCGTGGAGATTCTACTTGATCATAAAGGAGAACCGCCAACCAATCGAGAAATATCTACATAAGAGATGATGCAAGCTTATAACAAGGGAATGATAAAGATGAATCTACAGTATGAAGTAATTCCTGAAGAAGAGGCCGAATCCTGCCGCGATCTTTGCAATGAACTGATGCTCTTCCAGAAGTCGAAAGCATCCATTGCGCCGGAACGGTTTGACAGCATGAATTTTGACACGCGGATGCTGCCGTCTATAGAAAATGCAGTACATAATTTCCTGGTGGTCGTGAAGGATCACGATAGACAGGACGAAGTCATCGCCTATGTGTATACGAACATCTCACCAAAGGAAGTCTATTCGAATGATTTTGCCACGTTTTTCGACCTTTCGACTGTCCAAAGAGAGAACGTAGGGTGTCTCTCGCAGTTTTACATAAAGGAAGGGTATCGACAATTTGGAATCGGATCAAGACTGTACAATATGTCGATGGAATGGTTGGCAGAGTTTGAAGATGTCGAGGATTATTTTGTCTTCACCTCGAATGGGAATGATGATGCTCTGGCATTTTATCAGAGAAAGGGTTTCACGATTTCCCATGATATTCTGGACGGTTTTATTACGGTCTTGCGAAGAAAAGCAGAGATAAGGAGGAGTTAATATGGACGTCTTTTCAAGCTTTTTAGAAGGTATCGATCATCCCGATCATCGTGCGCGGATGGAGGAAATCCTGACCTGGGTGCAGGAGACATTCCCACAATTGGAACCTGTCATCAAGTGGAATACGCCGATGTTTACGGATCACGGGACCTTTATCATCGGGATTTCGACTGCGAAGCATCATGTAAGCGTTGCACCTGAAGAGGTCACAATGGTGCATTTCGCCGACCGAATTAAAGAAGCCGGCTACAGTGCGACGAAAGGTTTATTTCGCATCCCGTGGAAAGATCCCGTCAATTACAAACTGCTTGAGGATATGATCACCTATAATATTCAAGAAAAAGCTGAATTCACAGGCTTTTGGCGGAAATAGAAGAAAGGAGTGGTGCATGTGATCAAGCCTAGTCGCAAGGTTGATGGATTCATTAAAAAAGCGAAGCAGTGGCAGGAAGAATATGAAAGGCTGAGAAGCATCCTTCTTTCCTTTGAGGAACTGGAGGAAGAAATCAAGTGGATGCATCCTTGCTACACGTTAGAGGGAAAAAACATCGTGTTGATGCATGGATTCAAAGACTACTGTGCCCTCTTGTTTCACAAAGGTGCGTTACTCAAGGATCCTCAAGGGATTCTGATCCAACAGACGGAAAATGTGCAGGCGGCACGCCAGATCCGGTTCACCAATCCTCAGGAAATCATCGAAATGAAAGAGATCCTGAAAGCGTATATTCAGGAAGCCATTGAAGTGGAAAAAGCAGGTCTCACAGTGGAGTTGAAAAAGACGGAAGAATATCCCGTGCCAGAAGAGCTTCAACAGAAATTCGATGACATGCCGGAGCTGAAAACGGCTTTTGAAGCCTTGACGCCTGGACGTCAGCGTGCCTATATCCTTTATATTTCAAAAGCGAAACAATCGAAAACCCGGGAGTCGAGGGTGGAGAAGTACGTGCAACATATTCTGGACGGTAAGGGCATGAATGATGAATAAAGAAAGGGGATGAAGCATATAAAAGCTTCATCCCTTTTTCATATTCCCATAAAAGGGGCTCGCGGTTTCCGCTGCCAGCTTCGACTGCAGTTGAGAGACGGTGAGGAAATGATAACCCTCTTTTTCAAGAGTCGTAAGCAGGGTCGGTAACGCATCGGCTGTGGTGGAGTGAACATCATGGAGGAGGATGATGGCACCTGGAGCGATTTCCTTCTGAACGACAGAATTGATGGCAGCTGCATTTTTGTTCTTCCAATCAAGCGAATCGACGGACCAGAGGACGAGTGAAGTCCCATTATCATTGGCGACCGTTTCTACGTCTTGATTGATCGCACCATAAGGCGGGCGCAGCATGACGGGGATTTCCTTGGTCGCATCCATGATTTTCTCACGGGAAGCCAAGACTTCCTGAGCCATCTGTTCTCTGCCGATTTTCGTTAAATCCTTATGATGATCCGTATGATTCCCGATTTCATGTCCGGCTTCTGCCACGCTCTTCGCAATGGCCGGGTATTTCTCTGCCTGATTGCCTAACATGAAAAAGGTTGCCTTAACGTCATGTTCTTTCAATACGTTTAGAATCCGTGGTGTCACGTGAGGGTCGGGGCCGTCATCAAAAGTGAGGGCCACATATTTCTCTCCCACTCCGATCGACGCCTCTGCCACTTCCAGGGTGTCGGCTATCTTATCATCCAGATAGGGGAGAATGGCATGGATGGGGACTTCCACCCGGGTTGGGCCGGCTTCGTCGATATCATTGAAATACAAGGTGAGTGCCTTCCCGTTTAATGTCCAATTCCAGGTTGCCGGATCTTTTAACGCTTCCTGCATTTTTGCATTGGCATGCCTTTGAATACGGGTCCGGATCGTTTGGATCATTTCATCATTCGTCGTCATGATGTCCGGCAGCTTGATGAACTTCCCTTCTGCCACATTGAGGGTAAAGGTCTTCACTTGCTCTTTTGCCCGTACATCATTGACCAGTTGGTACGAGTGAAACATGATACTATATGTATCCTGTGTCGATTTCCTGCTGTCGGCCTGGATGATGAGGTGGGCCCGGTACCCTTCTCCAAGCTCTTTCTTGTTTTCTTTGACCCTTTTTAAAAAGTCTTCCTTCTCTTTCTTGATCCAGTCGTTGAGGGGCTTATTGATTTGTGGATCCTCCATAACCGGAGTTTCGGTGGACATTGTATACGTATCTGCATCCGTCGATTCCGTCTTGAATTCAATGCCCGGTGGAGATGTTGCTTCCGATTCAGGGTCAAACCGGATCGCATCGACGAGCTGGGCCATCCCATAAATGAAAGAAAATCCTATTACGATCAGCACAACCCACCCTGGCCAACGTATCCGCCTGAAGGGTATCTTTTTCAGCATATGTCATCCTCTTTTCTGCTAAAAAGGTCTTTGGAATAAATTTGGCAATTCCAATTATTTCAAATTATTGACTGCAATTCAATGCTTATTTTTTATTATTTAGAATAAATGGGAAATGGTGGTTTTAGTGAAACTTAACGGTCTTCACAATCGTCTATTATAGATGAGTGTTTTTTTAGCTGTTGGGAAAATAAGGAGAAAAGGGGACTGGACACAGTGGCAACGTGGATGGCACATTTCAGAATTGCGGAGAATTTGCTGAATAGAGGATTGCGGGCCTCTGAAAAAGAGTTTGTCGTGGGGAATATCGGGCCGGATTGTGGTTTGCCTGATCAGGAGACAGGTATCTTCTTTCCTGACAAAATCGCTACTCACTTTAAGGATGATGGGAAAATAAATCCTGAATTGTTTTGGGGAAAGTACATACAGAAGGAAGACGATTTCCTTGAACCTCGCTCCTCTTTTTATTTAGGTTACTATCTTCATTTCGTGACCGATGTAGAGTGGAGTCGGATGCATCGTGAAAAGAAGAAAGAACCTGTTTATCAAACGATCCTTGGAACGCCTGAATATACGAAAAAGGTAAAAGGGGATTGGTATGGTTCGGACTTTGTGTACTTACAGGAAAACAAGGATACGAATTTCCATCGGGTTTTCCAACATATTGATCGTTTCCCGGATTACCTGGACATCTTTCCGGAAAATCAGATTACGAGACAAATCAAGCGGATCACGGAGTTTTATCTTAGCGACTCGTATGCCTTCGCCTTGGATCCGAATTATCCATTTGACTATTTAAAACCCCGGATGAAATTTCACGGTTTGTTGAGGAGACGACGGAGAAGCTCGTAGGTATCTTAAATACGAAGTTTCAAGTGGAGGTTCTTTGGGACAGAAATCAGAGTGAAATCTACTCAAAAAATTAACTGAATTTATAAAAAAGAGGCATCATCTGTCACAGGATGATGCCTCTCATTATATTAACTCGAACGCGACATGAGTGTCTCCTCGGGTGCCTGTTCTATCTTCTTGATGAAGAAGGACAGGACTAAGCTGACGGCTCCGATGATCATGATGGCGAAGTAGGTATCGTTGATTCCCCCGATCGATGCTTCCATGATCATATGGGCTTTCGATGCATCTGAGCCTTCCATCATGATGTCCTGGAGATGTTCTTTCGTCCGGCTCGTCATAATCGTGACGAGGAGGGACGTTCCGATGGCCCCAGCGACCTGCCTTGCCGTATTGGAAATGGCGGTCCCATGTGAATGGAGACTTGATGGAAGCTGATTCAGCCCGGCCGTCTGAAGCGGCATCAGGAAGAGGGCCATCCCGATCCGGCGTCCGGCGTACATCAGAATAAGATGCATATAGCTTGTGGAATCTGATAAATCCGTAAACGTGTACGTTGTGACCAGTATGATGGTGATTCCAATAACCGAAAGCCATTTTGCCCCGAAACGGTCGAATAATCTTCCCACCGCAGGACTCAACAGCCCCATCAGTAATGCACCTGGGAGCATCAGGAATCCCGCTTCTAAGGCGGTGAATCCACGGGCGTTTTGAAGATACAACGGAAGCAGGATCATATCTGCATACATGACCATCGTAATCACGCAGTTGATGAGAGTAGTCAACGTGAACATATTGTACTTGAACGCTCGAAGGTCAAGAAACGGTCGTTCCGTAACCAGCTGTCTCCAAGAGAATAGCACTACGGCTACAACCCCGACACTCAGTGTGGCAATGACCTCAATACTGCCCCAGCCTTCACTTCCCGCTTCACTGAACCCATAAAGCAAGGCGCCGAATCCAATCGTGGAAAGGATCAAGCTGACGATATCCATCTTGCTTTCAATCGTTTCCGACACATTCCTGAGAAAAATGAATCCGCACACGATGATGATCAGAATGAACGGAATCATTCCATAGAATAACGTCTGCCAAGGAAACACATCAAGGACATAGCCTGTCAGTGTCGGGCCGATTGCCGGAGCGAAAATGATCGCGAGGCCGACGGTCCCCATGGCGGTTCCCCTTTTTTCCGGAGGATAGAGTTTCAGCACTACGTTCATCAGGAGCGGCATGATGATCCCGGTGGACGCAGCCTGAATCAGCCGGCCGGTCAGTAAAACAGGAAAATTGGGTGCTAGGGCCGAGACAACCGTACCGACAAGGAAGATCAGCATGGCACTAAGGAATAACTGCCTCGTCGTATAGCGTTGCATTAAAAAGCCGGTGACGGGTATCAGTACTCCGTTCACGAGCATATAACCCGTCGTCAGCCATTGCCCGGTGGATGCATCAATGCTGAACACATCCATGATCGTGGGAAGGGCGACGGTCATGGTGGTTTGATTAAATATCGTAAAGAAGGCGCCAAGAATCATGATGGTCATGACGGGTCCTTTTTTTATGGAGTTTGTAACGGTACTCAATCCTTTCCACTTCCTTTCGTGGGCTTAATTTACAATGTGTAGTATACTAAACAAAACATAAATTAAATTATAGAAGCTATCCCGAAAGCTTTCAATGAACAGTACGGTGGGTTGTGTTGATTAGTTTACACATAGAAAAACCTTGTTGTTTAATCCTGTAAAACTAAACAGAATCAACGAAATCGTCAATTAGTCTTGGGGAAAGGAGAGATGATATGGGTAATAAGAAGAAACAGACCGATCCTAGAATCCTTCGAACACGCCAGCTATTAAAGGACGCCTTTGTCCAATTGCTGCAAGAGATGGATCTTGAGAAATTAACCGTCAATCGGCTCACAGAAGCGGCCACCATCAATCGGGTGACGTTCTACCTGCATTATCAGGACATTTCGGATATGCTGGATAAGATGGCCGATGAGATGATCCTCGAGATTTCAAGCGTATTGGGAGAACCGGAAACGGACGAGCACCCGGATCATGAAGAAAATATCAAGGTGCTGGAGAGGTTCCTTGAACATATCTCCTTGAATGGGAAGTTTTATAAAACGGTCCTAGCGACGAGGAGAATCCCGATCTTCAAAGAGAGGATCCTCACCTTTTTTACCGACTGGCTCGTGACAAGAATTGAGAGCAGGGGAGAGGCGTCCTTCGTCCAAAAAGCCGGCATTCAGCAGGAGATCTTCATATGGTACGACGCGGCGGCAATCATCGGGACCATTGAATCGTGGCTGCGGAATGATATGCCTTATACCCCTGCTTTTCTGGCACGGCAATTTTACCTGATCCATACGAGAGGATTCGATCACCAATAAAGATGGAAGGAATGAACCAACGTGACGAAAGAAGAATTGGAATACAAAGTAAACGAAGTGAAATTGGACTATATCCGTATTCAGGGGGACCTTGAGAAGCTCGAGTCCTTCGGCAGAAACACGGATATTCAGCAAAGGAAACTAGACGAACTCGAGACTGAGCTTTCAGATCTGCGCAAACAGCTGGAAGCGATCGATGTTTGATGAATAATGAAGGGCAAAGGGAAATAGGTATATAGAAAGACAAAGGGTACAAGGTTTCATCTTGTGCCAGCTCTTTGATTGGGGCTGATTTCTATGTATCGAAACCGGGACAGACAGGTCAATATCGTCATTATGGTGCTCTTTTGCATCCTGATCTTTCATATCATCCGCATCATCCTCCATGTACGAGTCTATTTCGTATACAGCATGGGGATGGGATATCTTTTATTTCTGGGAATGATCATTTTCCTTATTCTTTTCCTGTTATTTAAAAGATGAAGCAAGAGGCACTTTTCTTGATTGGAAAAGTGCCTCTTTTTTTTGTTGGGGAGAATCACATATAGGAAAATTATGTTAAAATATAGAAAGTGATAAGATTAAGAAAACGGAGGTTATCTATGAAAAACATGAATTCATTGGCTTTATTCGTGTCGCTCATCGTATTAGTCGGGTTTCCCATTCTCTTTTTCTTTGTCTCTTTGTTCACGGGAGATTTGCGATATCTCATATGGAGTCTCCCTCCGTCATTTTTAGCGGGATTTACAGGGTTGATCTTGACACTTCAAACGATAAAAAAAGAAAAGAGTCTATCAAAATAAATAAGAACACAGCGAGGGTCGGAATGTACATCTCTAAAATAAATCAAGAACATCTCACATATGACCAAATGACACAACTATTATTCTCCTCTATTCATGACGATCAATTAAAAGGGGATTGTATCTTTGTTGCAGGAAGCAGCAAAGCAGTGAAGTACCGATTGCCGAAAGCGGTAGAGCTTTACAAACAGGGAAGAGCCGGTAAGATCTTGTTTTCCGGTGGTGTGAAGTGGCAGGGAAATGAATATACAGAAGCCGAAGAATTAAAAAGGGGAGCCATCTCACTAGGGGTTCCGGAAAAAGATATCTTAATCGAAACAGTTTCCCTACATACTTTAGAGAATGTACTTGCTTCCCTTCTTGTCCTAAACCGGGAATTTCATCTGCACAATACCCGGCGCCTGCTCGTCGTGACGACTTCCTATCATATGAGAAGGCTTCACCTTACACTGAAAACGTATATGCCGGAATGGATTTCCTTCACCCTATGCCCTGTGGATGATGACAATACCAACGAAGATAATTGGTTTCTGAGTGAAACAGGTGTCAAACGCGTCCAAGGGGAAACGGGGAAATTGATTCGGTACGTGAAGCAGGGAGCTTTGAAGGATGAAGATGTGGATATTCATTTAAATAAAGGAGCGAATATATGAAAAAAGAAAAAATGTACCCGAGATTCTGGCTGTTTGCCATATACTTCACCGGCTTTTGGATTTTATATGGCTGCTTTATCCTGTTCCAAGATCTAGTCATCGAAGATCATTTCGATAGTCAGCCGCTCTATCTGATCGGGGGAATGACCATTATGTTGGCACGGTCCGTGCAAGAATATAAAAAGGCAAAGAGGCCTGAGGAAGAAGTGTCACAAAAATAAGTGGTTTTTGTTCACGGAAAAGGAGAAGTGAATGCGTGTTAAGGATATTAGGCAGTGTTTTCTCTTTGGCGGGTTTCGTCCTGGCCACCTTTGTACTGGTGATGCAGGAATATCAATGGATTGAACTCATGATGTTAATGCTTGGTCTATCCATAGGAATCATGGGGATAGAAGAAATTTTGAGGGATCATAAGGGGAGGGGATGGGTATTACTCTTAACCGGTTTACTTTGCCTCTACTCTTCTATTCAAGGATTCTTATTCTTCCATTAAAAGTTGGTTTCTCTTATAGTCTACCATCAACTTCTGCAGGATAACTGATAAGTAGCGGTCCGATGATCTGGAAATGACAGATGGCTGGTCCCAAATATTTCTCACGACCATCAGGATCATCTGTTCCGTCGCCTTCCTGCACCCCGTCACCCTATAACCCGTGCGAAACATAAACGTTTCATAATCCTGATAGAACTTCTTAAAAGAATGGTGGTCTCTTGATAGTAAACAGGACATCAAATCGAGCTTGGTCATCCTCATGTACAACAACTCCCCCTTTATACTCCTTTTGTTCATACCCTTCTTCATCCAATTGATAACTCTTTTACCACCATTTATTGAATAAATATGTTTTAACGTGGTATACAAACGGTAAAAGGTGGTGCAGAAATGTCGATCAAAATAAATACTGCAGCCCTCCTTCTAGGCAGTGCATTTCTTTTATCAGCCTGCAGCGGAGACGGGACTGCATCCGATCAGGACGAAAGCAATCAGTCGCAGGATCAAAATCAAACGAAAACTTCGACGGATACGAATGAAGATAACAATGGAGACGACACCGTCGGCGAGAATACAAGCGCCGCTGACAGTGAGAATAATGAAGATGCCGGGGGAAGTAGTGACAAAGCAAATAGTGATACCAGCAGTGAGAATGAAGAGATTCAAAAGAAAGAGTATGAATCAGCGGAGGACGCTGCAGCGGCCATCAATGGGTATGAGAAGGTAGAGCAGACGAATATCGATTTGGGCCATGGAATCAAAGGGTTACAGGAAGGGGCAGCCGGGCATGAGTATCTTTACTGGAATGAAGGCGACTGGCTGATCAAAGTCGACTTTCCGACGGATCCAGAGTATCGCATCGACGGATATGATGGAGCGGAGGACATGGCGAAAAAAGTGGTGGAGTATCTAGAAAAAAATTATTTGCCCGCACCAGACGAAAAGGGCGTCATCACCATCAACGGATTCAAGGAACATCCTGAAACCGTCGTGAAGTGGCAAAAAGGGAAGAACGTCTATACGATTACTTCGAAAGAGAAAGAACCGTTTGATGCATTGGATACCGCAGTTGAATCTAATTGAAATGGCGTCGGGAATCGCCCCGTCGCTTTTTTTTATCAATTTATCGGAAAGGTAGTCTTCCTACTTTGATCACCATACTTTGAACCATGTCCATTTACACATGAATTGATATGGAAAAGTAAACGGATATTTACATAGACTTTAATTTTCCCCTCTTGTATTCATACTGCCTTAATCATCTCATGTTTTACTAGAATAGTAGCAAATACTTGAGGAGGTATTACAGATGAAAAAAAGACTATCAATCGGATTATCGATGGCATTACTTGCATCTTCATCCTTAACAGCCATGGCTCACGATAACGGGGAGCACGAAAAAAAGAAAGATTCACACAAGAAAATCGAGAGTGTTGTATTCTCTTCCATGAAAGCTCCTGACACGATTAAAAACATGGTGAAAACCTATACAACAGCAACAGTGAAAGTTACTTATAAAGATGGAACAGTAAAAGAATTACCTCTTAACTACGATCAGCTCTACCTGTCAAAGGATAAAATCGTTTCAAACAAAGGAGAAATGATCCCGGCTGGAACCCCGATCGATGTGAACGGTGATCCAATCATGGATACGAGCGTTCCAACAGATCCTTCCTATTTCATCTCGGATGCTCCAGATTCAAATAGCCTTCTGACGAAAGGGAACAAGTCATTTATGATTTCCCATTTCGAATACGATTCACAGAACAATGCCGGTGAGGAGATTTCCGGTCTGCCTGCTTCCATGACCCTTTCTGAACTTGACCAGGATAAGAAATCGGGCAAGCTTTCAGTGAAAGAAGCACATAAGATTGATTTTTCAAGTGTAGACGGACTATGGAATCCGTGTAACGGTTCCACTACGGATTGGGGTACTCATCTTGGTTCAGAGGAATATGAACCGGATGCACGGGAATTTGCAAATAAAGAATCTGATGCCTACAAAGAAGTAAGCAACTTTGCCAAGTATTATTTTAACGATGAGTCCAAGGCGAATCCTTACAACTATGGATGGATTCCGGAAATTTCGGTATCTCATGATGGAGAGCCATCAGTCGTTAAACATTACAGCACCGGGCGCTTCTCCCATGAAATGATGCAGGTCCTTCCGGATAACAAGACGGCATTATTCGGAGACGACGGCGGCAATACGATGATGTTCATGTATGTAGCCGATAAAGCGGAAGATTTCTCAGCAGGAACTCTATACGCTGCCAAGTTCGAACAAACGGGTACAGAAAAAGGCGGGTCCGGTGACTTGAACTGGATTAAGCTCGGACACGGTAGCGATAAAGAAATCTCAGACATCATTGACAGCGGAGTGACATTCAATGATATTTTCGAAACAACGGAAGAACCAACAGAAGGTTTTACGGCGGTTAAGACGAATTCCCATGATTCAGTGGAATATCTAAAAGTGAAACCAGGGAAAGAAAAAGCGGCGGCTTTCTTAGAACCACGCCGATACGGCACCATCCTGGGAGCGACTTCTGAATTCAACAAAATGGAAGGTCTTGCTGTCAACGCGGAAGACCATAAAGCGTATATGGCTATCTCTTATCAAGAAGGAAGCATGGAAAAACAGGATGGAGCCGTTCAGGACGACATTCAACTTCCTAAGATTGAATCAGGTGTCACATATGAATTGAATCTTGAAGGCAGTCAAGCGGACCATGGAAATGAAAAGATTGATAGCGAATATGTCCCTGCCAGCATGAACGGATTTGTATTGGGTGAGGACCTCTCTTCTCCGGACACACTCGGAAACACAGCAAACCCTGATCTAGTAGCAAACCCTGACAATCTGAGCTTCTCAGAAGATCTGAATACACTCTTCATCGGAGAAGACAGCGACATGCACACGAACAACTTCGTGTGGGCGTACGATGTACAAACGAAAAAGCTTTCCAGAATCCTTTCCGTCCCGGTCGGAGCAGAAGCAACGGGATTAAGAGCGGTGGATTCAATGAAAGATTCGAATTATGTCCTAAGTAACTATCAACATCCTGGAGCAGATCTTGATGAAAAAGAAATCACAGCAGTCGATAAAAACGAATTGGAACAAGCGATGAAAGATACACTGGGCATCATGGAAACGGGTGGAGTCGGCTATATCTCCGGCATTCCTGGTGTGAACAAGAAAGATGGACACCACAAGAGCCATGTTGAGAAGCAAGATGAAGAGCGCGAAGATCACGATTCAGAAGAATAAGATTCGTGTAAAAAAGGTCTGTCACTGACACGTTAATGTTTTAACGTGGAGGAGACAGACCTCTTTTTTATAAAAGAAAATAGCCTTTGAGTTAATCATTGAGTTATCCTTCTTAATTTGAAATAATTGGTATATGGGTTTTGTAAGGAGGGGGAAAATGCGCAACGATCGATTCTTTCTGGAATTGGCGCTTGAGGAAGCCGAAAAAGCATTAAACGATCAGACGTATCCGGTAGGGGCTGTCATCGTGGATGAAAATCAGAACATCATCTCCACAGGGAGAAACCGTGTCCATTCTCACCAGGATGCAACGGCCCATGCAGAAATGGATGCCATCCGAAATGCCGGTTCGTCCATATTCAAAGCGAAAATAGAAGGTGAGACATTAACGATCTACACTACTGTGGAACCGTGTCTCATGTGCACCGGCGGGATCCTTTTCTCTAAAATCAGGAGAGTAGTGTGGCTGCTGAATGATGGGGAAAGATTTGGCGGATATAAGAGAGTTAACGCTGCCGGCATCTTTGAACGAAAACTTAACGAAGTCGACGTACTGGAAGAGCCGTATGCCGATTTGAAGGTGAAGCAGCTCGAACTTATGAGAAGGTGGGAGGAGAATCCCAATCATGTAGTGAACTTGAGGAAAACATTCAAAAAGGGAGGATGAAATGGTTTATTTTATCATTGGCATCATAGTAGTATTGATCATCTTTTTATTGAAGAAAGCATCAAAGCCGGAACCACTGCAGGAAAATCGTTACGAAATTTACAGCTATGTCGTAATGGAAGACGAAGACGAAGAGAAATTTGGTGAAGCCGATCAACCACTGTGGGATCTGGCCGAGCGTCATTCCTTCCTTCATCCAGGACAGATCCTGTGCAGGGTAGATCGCTACAAGGATGTACATCAAGAAGAATGGGATGAAATCAGAAAGTATTCCAGCTTCACAAAAGCCAAAGAACCTTATTACATATTCTTCGATGAGTATCGTGCAGACAAAGACCGGCCGACCCAAATGGCTTGGGATCAAAAGGTATTTGAAACAAATAATCTCGAGGAAGTGGAGAAGTGGTGCGAGGAGTTTGAAAAAGAAATTTTCGAGAAACATGACGTGTATGTAGGGAAGGTATATGACCCCAAGTGATGATGGAGGAACATGGACATGGCCATTGATCAAGTGATGCGTACATTATTCGCACATTATACAAGACGCTCTTCGACCAACCGTCCCTTCATCGTCGGGGTCGATGGCTTGGGTGGTTCGGGGAAGACGACCCTTGCCAGAAAGGTGCAACAAGCATTCATGTTTGCAAAGTGTGACGCGGTCATCCTTCACATGGACGACTTCATTGTGGAAAAGAGCGAACGATATGGAACAGGGTACGAGGAATGGTATGAATACTACGCCCTTCAGTGGAATGTTGAACAGCTTCGGAAAGAGCTTTTCCAAAGGTTACATGGAGACTTTAACTCTATCACCTTACCTTTTTATGAATCCAATACGGACTCAGTTGTACCGAGAAACATTCAGATTGACGGGGTGAAGGTGGTCCTGATTGAAGGCGTCTTCCTGCAGCGGAAGGAATGGCGCAATTTCTTTGACTTTGTGATTTTTCTAGACTGTCCACCCGAACTCAGAACCGAAAGAGTCATCGGCCGGGACACCTATCTCGGGGATGAGCGGGCCAGGGTCGAGAAGTATAAGAGAAGATACTGGCTTGCGGAGGACCATTATCTTCTTCACGAAAATCCGGCCGGACAGGCAGACTATATTGGAAGAATCTAAAAATGTCGTAAATTGTTGAAATATTCTCTATCTTCATCTGATTTTTTGTTAAAATAGAACCATATATAAACAGAAGGCGAATGGTGCCCAGATGAGTATAGTGAAAGATTTCCTGCTGCAGCTCACCCTCATGATCATACCGATATTCAGTTATTTCACCTTTATTCTGGAAAAAGTAAAGAATGACCGCACAATCAAGATGTTCGTAGCCCTATTGTGGGGAGTGTCCATCGTGTTATGTATGTCATTTCCAGTGGAATATGCGGGAGGAGACCGCCTCGATTTACGATTTATTCCGCTCCTTCTCGGGACATTGTACCTCGGGATGTGGCCGGGGTTATTTCTGTCCGCCCTGATTATATTCTATCGCATGACCTCGGGAATCACCATGGGACTCTATACGACAATCCTTGTTCTCGTTATCACCCTGCCTGTCATTTTGTACGTTCAACGAATGTTTATGCGGGAGAAAAAGGATCGAAGAGTGATGATTGCAACGGGATTATCTTTCCTATATTGCCTCTGTGGCATGACGGTGTTCAGTCTTATGAATGGAATCTCACTCCCCGTTTTGAAAGTACAGGGTATCCATCTTCTTTTTACCGTGGCCGTTACCTGTTTCTGTACGGTATTAATTGAAAAAATCCGCGAGACCCATCAGCTGAGGCTAGAGGTCCAGGATGCGGAGAAATTCAGGATGATCAGTGAGCTGACCAGTGTGTTTGCCCATGAAATCCGAAACCCCATGCAGGTGACCCGTGGCTTTCTTCAGCTACTCGATGAGCCGGATTTGCCTCATCATAAAAAAGAATATATTAAGGTGTCTATTGAAGAATTGGACCGCGCCAATGAAATCATCAACGACTTCCTGGCGTTCGGCAAGCCCTCCATGAATACATACGGGACCATCAATGTCGGTGAACAGTTAAAGAGAGTCACCACGCTCATTCAAACATTCAGCATAAACCAGCAGGTGGAGTTCAAATCCGATGTAGCGGATGACTGCTGGATTAAAGCAAATCCTCAAAAGCTGAACCAGTCCCTAATCAATATCCTGAAAAATGCTGTGGAATCCATGCCCGATGGTGGAACCGTCTGGATCGCCTGTCATTCATCCGAAGACGGACACATCAGGATCACCATCAAAGACCAGGGAATCGGCATGAACCCGAAACAAGTCGACCGCCTCGGCTCTCCCTATTATTCTCTCAAAGAAAAGGGTACCGGGCTCGGGATGATGGTCAGCTATCAAATCATCCGTTCCTTCAAAGGGCGAATCACAGTGGAAAGTGAAGAAGGGGTCGGTACTGAGTTTGTCATTGAATTTCCGCGTGTTGAAACGTGAAAAACGGTTTAGACCTTTATTGGTCAAAGCCGTTTTTTCTGGTGCATCCAAATTAAGAAGATTCGACGTTGAGGCTTGATTCCACTTGAAACCGGCATGATTAAATCCAGTCTCGCACGATTACCTTCAGTCCCGCATGAAAAATCCAGAACCCGCACGATTTTTTATAATCCCGCATGATTACCTGGCGAGGAATGTCATTACCCAAGAAAGGATTGAGTTTATATGAATATTTTGGAATAATTGGTATGTATAAGACTAGCTTTCTTCACAACCAAAATTTTCGGAATATTCACCTAATGGAGGGGCCACGATGAACAATCCTGCACAAAAAAGAATCCGGGACTACGGAGTGAAAATAGGAAAGTTAGAAACGGGTCCCAATAATTCTCTTACTGATGTTGAAGGCGTAACGGTCGGTCATGTCACCCTTAGTGAAAATGACGGGCAAACGGGCGTCACGGCGATCCTGCCTCACCAGGGAAACCTATTCAAAGAGAAGCTCATCGCCACCACCCATGTCATCAACGGGTTCGGCAAGACGATGGGCACGATTCAAATCAATGAACTTGGAACCTTGGAAACTCCCATTCTATTAACGAACACATTGAACATCGGTACAGCCGCCGACGCCCTCTTCGATTACATGCTCGAACAGAATCCTGAGATCGGCAGAACGACGGGGACCGTCAATCCCGTGGTGTGTGAGTGCAATGACATGTTTTTAAACGACATTAGGGCACGTTTCATCACGAAAGACCATGTCCGGCAGGCGTTGGAAAACACTTCGTCATTCGTTGAAGAGGGGACGGTAGGAGCCGGTACCGGCATGCTCTGTTACTCCCTTAAAGGCGGAATCGGGACGGCTTCACGGATCATGAAGATGGAACACGGGACCTACACAATGGGTATCCTCGTTTTGACAAATTTCGGGATACTAAGCGACCTGACCATAAACGGAAGGGCCGTCGGCGAAGAACTGAAGGAGAGAATCCTCCAAACCCGCGAAGAACAGGACAAAGGCTCGATCATCATCATTGCAGGGACGGACCTCCCCGTGTCAGAAAGACAGCTCAACCGAATCATCAAGCGGACGATCACAGGATTATCCCGTACAGGCTCCATCATCACAACCGGGAGCGGCGAAGTGGTCATCGGCTTCTCGACGGCAACGAAGATCCCCCATGACCATACGTCCCAATGCATGTCCGCCCCGATGATCCATGAAGAAGAAATCGACCTTGCATTCCGCGCCATTGGAGAAGCGACGGAAGAAGCAGTATTGAATTCATTGATTACGGCAACGCACGTGGTGGGCAGGGATGGAAATGAAAGACCGGCATTAAAAGATTTACTGAAAAAATACACTATACAGCTATAACCACCTGGGAGGAATTATGGAATCAACATTGATCATCATACGAGGAAATTCCGGCAGCGGAAAAACAACGACCGCCAAACGTCTTCAAGAACATTTTGGAAGGGGGACGCTCCTTGTTTCCCAAGATGTCGTCCGCCGCGACATGTTAAAGGTACAGGACCGGGACGGCAACCTGTCCATGGACCTGATCAGGCAGATCGCAGAATACGGCAGAGGGAAATGTGAAAACGTCATAGTGGAAGGAATCTTCACTGAACAACGCTACGGCGATATGCTTCGGCAGTTAATCCAATTTTATAACGGAAAAGCCCATACATACTACTACGATTTATCGTTTCAAGAAACCGTCCGCCGACATAACGCCCGTTCAAAAAGGACAGAATTCGGGGAGGATTCTTTACGTGCATGGTGGAATGCAGAGGACTATCTCCGTGTGGATGGAGAAGTGCAATTGACGGATGAAATGACGGAGGATGAGGTAGTGGAAATGATTTTAGAACAAATATGAAAAAAGGAAGTGCAACATGTTAAACGTTAAACCCTTAGAAGAAAGAGACTATGAACTGATCAAAGAAGCAGAAAGAGTCATAGAAACGAATTACCGGTACGGTCGGCATCACATCGGTTCAGCCGTCAGAGCAACATCGGGAAAGGTCTATGCAGCTGTCCACGTCGAAGCAAACGTCGGCAGGATCACCGTCTGCGGCGAAGCGATGGCTCTTGGGAAATCCATCTCTGAAGGGGACCATGAATTCGAAACCATTGTCGCCGTCGCCCACCCCCATCCACACGAAGATATCGAGAAATGCTGGGTCGTCGCGCCTTGTGGGATGTGCAGGGAGTTAATCAGTGACTACGGGACACAAACTGATGTCATCCTTTCTTATCGGGGTGAATTGGTGAAATGTAATGTGTTGGAATTGCTGCCTGAGAAGTATGGGAATGAGATGGAGTAATTAATAAGAATGATTGGATCAACGGAGGCATTGCAGGATGAGAGAAATGGAGATTAGGAAAGTAACTCAAAGTGATGTGAAAGAGTTGGCCATATTAATGGATCAGCTTGGCTATCCCACCAGTTTGGACGAGATGAAGTTAAGAATGGCCCAAATCGATTCCACCCCTGACTATCTTACCTTAGTAGCTGAAGTGAAAGGGAAAGTGGCCGGAATGGTTGGGCTGACGAAAGGATATTACTACGAAATGGATGGTTGCTATGTGCGGATTGTCGCCCTGGTTGTCAATTCAGCCTTTCGTAACATGGGCATAGGCCATGAATTAGTATCTGAAGCTGAGAGATGGGCCAGACATATTGGTGCTAAAGGAATCGGACTGAATAGCGGGAACAGGGAAGAGAGATTAAAGGCACATGCTTTTTATCGCAAGAGAGGATATGTGGCCAAGAGTACCGGATTTGCTAAGAGTCTAAATTCAAATGGACAGAAGGAGGCGACCCATGATTCATTTCAAAAATGATTACCTAACCGTTTTCCAAAGCTCGTTATATCAAACAACATCCGCAGTCATACAAACCGGCGACGTGATGATCCTGACTGATCCCAATTGGCTTACAAATGAAGTCCAAGCCATTCGGGAGTATGTGGATAGTGAATTAGGTGCCAAGCAGCTTTATATCATCTACACGCACAGTGATTTCGACCACATCATCGGTTCCGGGGCATTTCCGGAAGCAAAGGTGATCGCTTCAGAAGAATTCAAGCATCACGAACACAAAAAGGAAATCATGCAGAAGGTCAGTGAGTTTGACCAGCGATATTATATTAATAGGGACTACGAGCCCCATTATCCATCAGTGGATCACTCCATATCCCACGACGGAGAAAGGCTCGAAATCGGCTCACTTTCCTTAACTTTTTACAAAGCACCTGGCCACACCCACGATGGCCTTTTCACGGTTATTGAACCTTTAGGCATCTTCTTATCAGGTGACTATCTATCCGATGTAGAGTTCCCTTTCATTTTCAGCAGTTACATAGATTATAAGAAAACGATGAAAAAGGCAGCAACGATTCTGGAAACTCACTCTATTCAGGTACATGTCCCTGGGCATGGATCTGTGACAAATAATCCGGACGAGATCATGAAGAGAATCACGGAATCAACCTACTATATCAATCATCTTTTACAGGGTGGGGAAAAGCTCGAAACCCATTGTCGCGAACAATACCCCTTTTTTGAGGGAATGAAGAGTATCCATTTTGAAAACATAAAGTTGGCTAGAAAAGAGGATGGAGAAGACCACTGACAAATCTTGTTCATGAACAAAAAAGCTGGTCCTTAAATAAAAATAAAATCAAGCGATTTACTAGCAAATAACCCAAAAGGGGGCACTCCAATGAAACTCATCTTACTTTTCGGACCCCAGGCCGTCGGGAAAATGACGGTAGGTCAAGAGTTAGAAAAACGAACAGAATTGAAACTATTCCACAATCATATGACCATCGAATTGCTACAACCTTTCTTTGGTTTCTCGGAAGAAATGTGGAGAATCTGCAACATGCTGAGAGTCGAAATTTTTGAATCCTTCTCAAAAACAGATCAGTACGGGATGATCTTTACCTTTATGTGGGCATTTAACGAAGAAAAGGACTGGAAGTGGGTCGAGAAGGTCACAGACATTTTTGAATCAAATGGGGCAGAAGTCTATTTCGTGGAGCTTGAAACGGATCTGGAAGTAAGACTGAAGCGTAACATCACACCGAACCGACTGCAGCATAAGCCGTCGAAGCGAAATATCGAAGACTCCGAGAAGCGATTGCTAGCTTCCCTGGACACCCATCGCCTGAATTCGGTTGAAGGGGAAATAGAAAGAGAGAAGTATATCAAGATCAACAATACGGATATGAGCCCCGAAGAAGTTGCCGAGAAGATAATAGAAGAGTTTCAACTCGAGCGAAAGTGAGGGACGGACCTCAAATTGAATGCAAAAATAGGAGGACATATGAAAAACAATATCTTTCATTCCCCACCGGCATTAGAAAACGAGAAAATTAAATTGATACCCTTGGAGGTTCATCATTCCGCTGCTCTCCTTGAAGCAAACGATCCGGAGATATGGCGTTTTATGTTTAACGAAATCACAACCCTCGAGCAAATGGACCAATGGGTAACAACCGCCGTCCGGCTACGGGATCAACAAACTGCCTTGCCTTTTGCTGTTGTGTTAAAAGAACAAAATAGAATCATTGGGTCAACCAGATTGTTCGAAATCAACCTCTCACAAAAATCGTGTGAACTCGGTTCAACGTGGTACAGCAAAGAAAATCAGAGGTCTTTCGTGAATTCCAGCTGTAAGTATCTCATTCTTCGTTATTGTTTTGAAGAACTGGGGATGATGCGGGTTCAGCTTAAAACAGATGAACGAAACCTCCGTTCCCAGAAGGCAATTGAACGGTTAGGTGCCGTGAAAGAAGGAGTTCTGAGAAAAGAAAGGATCCTGTCAGGAGGCTATGTCAGAAATGCCGTTCTGTATTCGATCATTGATGAGGAGTGGCCTGCGGTAAAGGCAGGATTTGCTTTGAGGGATTCGAAGTATTGAACTGAAACTTATAAGGAGACACCACCATGCCCAACCTCAAAAACGGAGAATTCACAGTACCTCTTAATGGAATCAATCACTGGGTTAAAATCGATGGCGCTGAAAACCGGACTACCCCCTTGATCATTCTCCATGGGGGACCAGGTGGCAATCATTATGTGTTTGAAAGGACGGCTGGCCCGTTATTGTCAAATGCAAGGACGGTTGTTTACTATGAGCAACGCGGGTGTGGAAGATCGGATAAGCCTTACGCTGATGATGAATATACACTTGACGTATTGATTGAGGATTTCAAAGAACTGAAGGAATGGTTAAGTGCTGAAAGGGTTGACCTTCTTGGCTACTCATTTGGCGGAGAGCTGGCTCTAGAGGTTGCCAATCACTTACCTGAAGAGATTCACCAAATCATCCTGTCAGCTCCAAGTCTTCTCAATACAGACATTCAGAAAATGGTGCAAGTAACCGGGTTTTTGTCTATTGGGGATTCAAATCTAATCAACAAAATATCAGCGTGCTTTCAAACGGAAGGGACTCTTGACACAATCTATAACGAGGTATGGGAGATGGTGAGTCCCGAAATCGTGGACCTATTATTATTTGAAAATCAGGAAATCGCCAAAATAAATCGAGGGTTGTGGGAAGAAAGCAATCTCGTTAACACTGGTCTCATGAACCGTACCCTCACGAACAGGCCGCTTGAAGTCCCCCTTCTTGAACGTCTCAAGGAAATCCATCATCAGATACTCATAATGACAGGAGTGTTTGACCGAAATACTGGTTTGCCCATTTCGAAATTGATCCATTCCAACCTGCCCAATAGCACTCTGATTCAATTTGGGGAAAGTGCCCATTTTCCTGACTTGGAGGAAACAGAAAGGTTTGTAAAGGAGACCAATAAGTTTTTAGATTAGAAAGTGAGGTAACCCAAATGAACAATACCCAAACAGAACTCAAAGTCGTGATCGGCGCAGGAGAATATCATAATAATCCCGGCTGGCTGCATACCCAGGAAGAAGACCTGAACTTACTGGACGAAACGACGTGGCAGAACATGTTCGAAGAAAGTTCGATATCCGTTTTATTAGCAGAGCATGTTTGGGAACACCTTACATACGAAGAAGGTCTGCAGGCAACAAGGATATGTATGAAGTACCTTAAGCGGTCTGGGTATATTCGATGTGCTGTGCCTGATGGATATTTTCCTGATGAAACCTATCAAAGTATTGTGCAGATAGGAGGTCCGGGACCGGAAGATCATCCTGCAGCGAGTCATAAGATTGTCTACAACTATAAATTATTAACTGAGTTATTTGAAGCTGCAGGGTTTGAAGTCAGGTTACTAGAGTATTGTGACGAAAGCGGACAGTTCCATCAAAATAACTGGGATGGTGCTGACGGGGTCATCTTCCGATCCAAGAAGTTCGATCCAAGAAATCAGGGAGAAAGGCTAGCTGCTCCTTCTCTCATCATTGACGCCTTTAAAAGGGGAAATGAATAGTTACCGATAAATCATCAACATATATTGAAAACCATCTTCCGCCGTGATAACATATATGAAAATAAGAGGTGGATAAATATGACTCTCATCAACAAGCAATGCTCATTCACACAATTCCATCATCATAACAAGTAACCTTGCTATCCGATTTTTAACAATCGCACATAGGAAGGTTATTTCCCATAGAACCGCATTTGATTAAGTTATTCGCTTATCAAGTGCGGTTCTTTTTTTATACAAAAAAGGAGGAGAAGAAAGATGAAAATGAAGAAGATGGATTATCAAAATGTCAAAGGGACACAGGATTATTTACCGGAGGCGGAAGTGATCCGAAGGGAAGTCAGGAGGACTCTGGAGGACGTTTTCATCCAATACGGCTGCAAGCCCCTCGAGACCCCTATCCTGAATTACACAGAGTTGCTTGCTTCAAAATATGCGGGTGGTGCTGAGATCCTGGAAGAGATGTATACCTTAACGGATAGGGGAGAAAGGGATCTCGCCCTGCGATATGACCTCACGATTCCTTTTGCCAAGGTGGCGGCCATGAACCCGACCATCCCCATGCCGTTCAAGCGCTATGAAATTGGAAAAGTGTTCAGGGACGGACCTATCAAGGCGGGAAGGTTCAGGGAATTCACTCAGTGCGATGTGGATATAGTTGGCGTCGAATCACAGGTAGCGGAAGCAGAGCTGATGATGATGGCACTGGATGCATTCGGAAAGCTCGATATGAAGGTGACCATTCAATATAATAACCGGAAACTGCTGACGGGGATGCTTGAAGTGTTCGGTGTGGAAGCGGATCAAATCAATCAAGCAGTCTTGATCCTCGATAAACTCGAAAAGATTGGTGTCGAGTCGGTCATCTCAGAACTCTCTGAACTGTCCATTGCGGACAGTACTAGCCGATTGATACAACAATTTTTAACAGACTGTGACAATAACAGATTGGGCTATTTCGAGTCATACGCCGATCAAAACGGCCAAATCAGGGAAGGATTGGATGAATTAAAGGAACTGACTTCCTATCTTGACTTCCTGGAAATCAACGAACAATGCGTGTTTAATCCCTTTTTGGCAAGAGGTCTGGAAATTTACACGGGAACCATTTATGAAATATTCTTAACGGATGGGTCCATCACATCAAGCATCGGTAGCGGAGGACGGTATGACAATGCTATCGGTGGTCTATTGGGAACAGGTGAAAATGTCTCGACCGTCGGTATCTCCTTTGGATTGGATGTCATATATGCAGCGATCATGACGACTAAGCAAAATGGGAAGAAAAGTGCCACCGTTGACTATTACGTCATTCCACTTGGTACCGGGAAGGAAGCTTTACGGGTGGCAAATGATTTAAGGAAAAAAGGCTATATTGTCGAAGTTGAGATGAGCAGCCGGAAATTAGGAAAACTCTTGGAGAAAGCAAATAAAGAAGGGGTACGGAATGTGATTGTTATAGGAGAAGAGGAGGTCCGGAAGAATCAGTTTAAGGTGAAGGATATGGAAACCGGAGAGGAGAAAGTATGGGAGATGAATGCTTTGAAGTAGGCTGCATGATAAGCAAATAATACTACATCACGGTACTTTTTCCTTTTTTGTAAAAATCCCTAAGAAAATAGATCGAAATTTCTTCACACAACCTTTATTAAGATGGGTACCGAACTACATACCCACTTAACATCCCTTCCCTAAAATGTAGTCGAATACATATTAGGGATAGGAGAGGAAGAATATGAACAAAAAGTTTTTAGTCGGTACAGGAATTGCGGTTTCATTATTATTGAGTCCGTTCAGCCAGGCGTTTGCAGAGGAACCGTCAGCAGGTGAGAAAAAGCAAGTAGAGAATATTGCACATCGCGGGGCGGCAGCCTATGCACCTGAAAATACGATCGCAAGCTATGATTTGGCAGTCGATATGAAGGCGGATTATATCGAAATCGATGTTCAACGAAGCAAAGATGGTGAATTGGTTGTCATCCATGATACATCAGTGGATCGCACAACCGATGGATCGGGAAAAGTAGGGGATCTGACACTCGAGGAAATGAAGAGTCTTGATGCAGGCAGTTGGAAAGGCGAACAATTTGCAGGAGAAGAGATTCCTACATTTGAAGAGGTCCTGGATCGCTATCATGGAAAAGTAGGGATTTTAATCGAAATGAAGTCTCCGGAGCTTTATCCTGGTATTGAGGAACAAGTAGCTGATGCATTAAAGGAACGTCACCTCGATACACCGCAAAATGAAAAAATTATTCTTCAATCCTTTAATTTTGACTCTATGAAAAAGATGGATCAACTCCTTCCAAAAGTTCCAATCGGAGTTTTAGCCTGGAGTCAGTCGCAGGCGACACCTGAAGCATTAAAAGAAATCTCTGAGTATGCAGAATGGTTCAATCCAAGCTATGGAATCGTGACAGAACAAGTGGTGGAAGACGTTCACTCTTTAGATATGCAAATTGGATCATGGACAGTGCGCAGTCACGAAGCCGCGGATTTTTTGTTCGACATGGAAGTAGATGCGATTATAACAGACTATCCGGATTATGTGGATCCAAGAAATTAATAGGATAAGAGAACAGAAGCAGCGGATGCTGCTTTTTTTGTGCATCTGAATATTTCATTCTACCTTTGCCCATACTAATCCACACAAGCCCTTTTCGTATTATAGCTCTGACTTGGTTCGTCCAAGTTAACCTACGCCTTACGAAGAAGGGCTAATTTTTTGTTTCTTAATGAAGCATGTTACCCCCAGTTCATTCTCCATTCTCGACAACCCAACAATCATCTGTTACTATATAATAGTTACCTAAGATAACTATTACCCAAGATAACTATATAAAAAGGAGGATCCATTAAATGAAATCGGAACAACAGTTTTTTCAGGAGCTGATCAGGCTCTACAGGCCATTTGAGAATCAATTGAACGTTCAGCTGAATGAACACGGTCTGCATAGGGCTCAGTGGACGATTTTATATAATCTTTATCATAACGGACCTGCTTCCAATGTGGAGATCTCCAACTATCAGAGTGTGGAGAAGCCGACCATTACAAGGACGGTTCATCAGTTGGAGGAAGCGGGCTATATCGAGCGTATTCCCGGAAAGGATCGTCGTGAAAAGCGGATGCAGCTGACGGAGGCGGGGATCGAAGTGTATGAGAGTGCCCGCAAAACCATCGACCGTTTTGAACAGACCATCATGGAAGGGATCAGCGAAGAGAAGCAGCTTGAGATGATGGAAATGATGAAAAAAATCAAAGAAAACTTGAACAGATAAGGAGTTTTACAGATGAGTCAGACACAGTCAAAGCTATGGACGAAGGACTTCACGCTCATGTCTATCGCTAACTTTTTCATCTATTTTATCTTTTATTTATTGCTTGTCACCATGGCGGTCTATGCCGTGGATGAATTCGGTGCATCGGAAAGTCAGGCGGGACTAGTGACCGGGATCTTCATCATCGGGACCTTGATTGGCCGCTTGTTCCTTGGCCGCATGATCACGACCATCGGAAATAAAAAAATGTTGTTTGTCGGCATGATCGCTTTCATTGCCACATCATGCCTGTATTTTGTGGAGGGTGGCATCAGTTTCCTACTGCTTACCCGTTTTCTTCACGGGGTTGCACTCGGGATGGTCAGTACGGCGACCGGTACCATCGTAGCGGAAATCATTCCTGCGAGCCGGAAAGGGGAAGGAATCGGTTACTACAGTATGAGCATCACGCTCGCAACTGCTGTTGGACCATTCTTCGGACTGTTCTTAAGTCAGCATGCAAGCTTCCATACGATCTTTGCTTTCTGTCTTGCCCTTGGGGTCATTAGCTATGTCTTCACCTTGTTTGTGAGAATCCCGGTTGTCAAGAAACCGGCAGGGGAGAGAACGGAGAAAGAACGTCTAAGTCTCTCAAGCTTTATTGAACCAAAGGCACTTCCGATTGCACTTGTTGTACTGTTCGTTTCCCTTGCTTATTCAAGTGTCCTGTCATTCATTAATTTCTATGCCATCGACATCGACCTTGTAGAAGCAGCGAGCGTGTTCTTTGTCGTCTATGCCGTAGCGATCCTTGTATCGCGTCCGTTTACAGGTAGACTGATGGATGCAAAAGGGGCCAAGGCCGTCATGCTGCCTGCGTTTGTCCTGTTCGCGGCGGGATTGTTCCTGCTGAGCGCTGCAGGTAACACGATGATCCTGCTTCTTTCAGGTGTTCTGATCGGACTTGGATTTGGTAATATGCAATCCGTCACACAGGCGATTGCCGTGAAGGCCGTTCCACCTGAGCGTGTCGGGCTCGCCACATCAACCTATTACATTTCCCTGGATGCAGGACTTGGGTTCGGACCGTATGTACTCGGCTTCCTGATTCCCTTGACTGGCTACCGGTCACTGTACATGATCATGGGAATCCTGGTTGCTGCAACACTCGTACTCTACTATTTCCAGGAAAGAAAACAATCGCGCACAGTACTCGCGCATGAATAATCTTAAAGGAGTCCGGCCAATGGTCGGTCTCCTTTTTTTGAGGGACGGACCTCTAAAAGGCATTTGAACTCTATTGATTTCCCGCCCATAAAGGTCCGTCCCTCACCTGTCTATCATGTGCAAGAATGGACAGGAGGGTTTTTGAAATTTCTACTATATTAGTAGAGTGCATGTGAGATGAAAGGCGGGAGAGGGATGGAGTTTAAAGAAATGGTGAAGGAAGCTTTTGTTGTGGTCGGGTATAGCGCTCCGGGAAGCTGGGGTGGAGATTTTGCGTATCCGATACCTGGCCTATGGGAGAAAGCGAAGGAATTCATCACAACGGATCAGGTGGATCAGATTGTAGGAGTCTGCCTTCCCCCAAGAAGCGATGACTACTATTACACCTGTGGGGTGGAGATGGATTCTGTAGCTTTTCGAAGAATGAGAAAGGACGTGACGGTACACCTTTTCAAGAAGCAGAAATACGTCGTATTCAAGCATACGGGTCCTTCCCAAAACATTTCTGCAACCTACCACAAGCTGTGGAAGGTCTTCGATGAGGAAGGATATCTTATTGAAAAAGGAATGCCCGAGATTGAAGTGGTAAACGCGCATTTGTTTGGAAAAGAAGATAGCGGTGAATATGAAATGGACATCTGGATTCCGGTTGGTGAGCATCCCCACGCATAAGGGGGTGCTTTTTAATTATCAATAAACATATCTTAAAAAATAATAAAAATTTATTGTAAATCGATAAACAACATGTTAAATTCATATTATATTATCAAGTGAGGTGCTATGAATGAAACGGGAAACACTTTTTTTGAAGATTGCCCTTTTTCTTATTGCGACTCCCATTGCCGCTTTATGTTTGATCGGATTACCACTGATCGCAATGGAAGCGGCGGGTTCGAAGGTAGCCTATGTCGTTTATGGGATGCTGGCAGTCATGTATGCATCGGCGATTCCTTTTTACACAGCGTTGTTTCAGGCGTTTAAATTGTTAATGTTGATTGACCGGCACAACGCATTCTCTGGGACATCCGTGAAGGCGTTGAAGATAATCAAGAAGTGTGCCATTGTGATCAGTCTCTTCTATGTAGCAGGATTGCCGCTCTTTTATGTGATGGCGCAGGTGGAGGACGCACCGGGCATTATCGTGATCGGGCTGATTTTCATCTTCGGTTCAGCCGTCATTGCCGTTTTTGCGGCGGTGCTCCAGAAGCTACTCTACAATGCCATCGAAATCAAATCTGAAAATGATTTAACGGTCTGAGGTGAAATTATGGCAATTATAATCAATATTGATGTGATGCTTGCGAAACGGAAAATGAGTGTGACGGAGCTTTCGGAAAAGGTGGGAATCACCATGGCCAACCTTTCGATCCTGAAAAACGGGAAGGCAAAGGCGGTTCGTTTATCCACGCTCGACGCGATATGCAAAGCCCTTGATTGTCAGCCGGGAGATTTGCTTGAGTATCAACGGGATGAAGAAGCAGAGTCATGATCATGAGAGCGGGCAAACAACTCCTTCGTTTCGGCTGGGAGCAGGCTCTGTCCTGCTTGTTTCCTGTTGTCATCTTTGCATCTTTGGCGTTGACTCAAATCATTCCGCTTCCCTTCCTGCCGAGGTATGACTGGCTTCTCCTGATCTGCCTTGTGATGCAATGGGGTATGGTGAAATCGGGTCTCGAAACCCCGGATGAACTGAAGGTCATCACCCTGTTCCACCTGATCGGCCTTGCCCTTGAACTGTTCAAGGTACATATGGGTTCGTGGTCTTATCCCGGGGAAGGCTATTCCAAGCTGTTCGGCGTCCCTTTATATAGTGGATTCATGTATGCAAGTGTAGCAAGTTACCTGTGCCAGGCGTGGAGGAGGCTCAAGGTGGAATTGATCAGGTGGCCGCCGTTTTGGGCAGTCGTTGCCCTTGCCGCAGCGATCTACCTGAATTTTTTTACCCACCATTATTGGATCGACATCCGCTGGTGGCTTTCGGGCCTTGTCATCGTCGTCTTTTGGAAAACGTGGGTCGAATATGAGGTGGGTGGGACACGTTACCACATGCCCCTCGCCCTATCATTTGTCCTCATCGGCTTCTTCATCTGGATCGCTGAAAACATCGCAACCTTCTTCGGTGCCTGGGAATACCCGAATCAGACCGAAGCCTGGAGCCTTGTCCACCTTGGAAAGGTCAGCTCATGGCTTCTCCTCGTCATTGTCAGCTTTTTGATTGTGGCAACGTTGAAACGCGTGAAGGGTAAGGGTGGGGCAATCCACATCCCCACCGAACATTCCCAGCAAGGTCAGGAGGGAACAGTTTGAAGAAGCTGGCTTTCGTATTCATATTGATCCACATCATCATCTTTATCCTGTGGATCATGAATTCAGGATACTTATTTTCACCCTTTGGAATGTTGGCTTGGATCGCCATCGTAGCAATCGGGTTTATGATTCAAATCAAGCTGGATAAAGTGAGCATAAATAGAAGAATACTCGCCACCTCAAATGGGTGGATGGTGTTTTTGATGGTGGCAACCGTGTTTATCTATTTTGCTGTCAGCTCCATGCCTTAATATATAGTAGGAACAGGTCCCTTGGTACGCCAGTGGGGCTTTTTTAGTAAAAATATGGAACCTTTCAGGAGCAGAAACGTACATGTACTAACATGAAAAATTGGAGGAATCACTATGGACTACGGTTTGCTGGTGATCGGTCTTGCTCTTGTCCTCGTCTCATATTTAGTCGGGATCAAAAAACAAACTTGGCTGCTTGCGGGCTTCAATGAAAAGATGATCAAAAATAAGTCTTTGTTAGGAACGGTAACGGGGCTTTTCTTTTTTCTTCCATTAGGATTGATTGTGATCATCAATAGCTTAATCGATTATCACTACGAGGGAACCATTCTTGTGGTGGTCATGTTGACTCTTTTAACGGGTGTGTATGTATTCATTAATAGGAGGCTTATGGATTGATGGCTTTCCCTGCCTCATGACCTGTCTCCCGCCTTCACACCCGCCAACACATCCGCTCACACCCAATAAAGGATAAACCAACCCCCTCCTCGAATAGAAATAGATAGAACGGAGGGATGCTCATGAATGGCAGGATTGAAGTGGAGAATCTAACCAAAACATTTAAAAAAGGAAACGTTCAGGCAGTGAAGGATGTATCATTCCAAGTCGAAGAGGGAGAGTTCTTCGCCTTTTTAGGACCGAATGGTGCAGGGAAATCAACGACGGTCCAGATTTTGACGACGCTCATCAATGCTTCCTCTGGAAAAGTGGAGGTAGCGGGATATGATGTCATCGGGGAGCCGGAACACGTCCGGCGGCATATCGGCGTCGCCCTTCAGGAGACGGGGGTAGACCCGGATTTGACCGGACGCGAGATGGTGGAGCTTCAGGCGTTTATTTTCGGCTTCGGGAAAGAAGAAGGGAAACGCCGGGCACAGGAGCTTCTGGACATTGTGGATTTATCAGAAGCATCTGAGCGGAGGATCGGTGGTTATTCCGGGGGGATGCGAAGGAGACTGGACCTTGCCCTCACTTTGGTCAATGAACCGAATATCCTCTTCCTGGACGAACCGACGACGGGACTGGATCCGTCGAGCCGGGCAGCGATCTGGAAAGAGCTGCGCCGTCTGAACAAGGAGAAGGGCACGACGATCTTTCTCACAACACAGTATCTGGAGGAAGCCGATTCCCTGGCAGACCGGATCGGCATCATCAACAAAGGCGAAATCGTCGCCATGGGATCCCCGAAGGACTTGAAATCAGAGATCGGGCAGGATCTCATTACCATAACCCTGAAAGACCGTGATGTGATCGAACATAGTGTGAACCTGATTCGCACCCAAATGGAAGGGGTCGATGTCCTTGCACAACAAGAAAAAATCCTCGTTTATGTAGAAGAGGGAACGAGGCAGCTTCTTGAGGTAGTCCGAATCCTTGACACGGAGGATATCGGGATTGTCGATATTCAATTGTCCTCCCCAACCCTGGATGATATCTTCCTGAAACTGACGAGCGAGACGAAGGAAGGGGTGAAGAGCCGTGGGGAATAATGTATTCAAGGACACGTGGCTCATGACGGTCCGGAACATCAAGACCACCATCCGAAACCCGTTTTCATTCATTCCTAACCTGATTATTTCTGCTTTCTTCCTTCTGGTGTACGAGGGGGGACTGAGCGGTATATCCCAGTTGCCGACCTTTGAAGGTGCCGATTACCTGGCTTTCATCCTTCCCGTATCAATTGTATCGGCTGCCATCGGTGGAGCAGGGGGAGCGGGGCAGAGCATCGTAAAGGATATTGAAACCGGCTTTTTCTCAAGACTGCTATTGACACCGGCATCTCGCCTTGCCATCGTCCTTGGTCCGATCATCGCCGGAATGCTGCAGCTGCTCGTCCAGACGCTCCTTATCATTGGAATGGCCTTTTTACTCGGTCTGAACGTCAAAACAGGATTTGCAGGGGTTTTGTTTGTCCTCTTGATCGCCATTGGCTGGGGTCTTGCTTTTGCCGGGTACTCTGTGGGGATTGCCCTGCGGACGAGAAATGCCCAGGCTGCCCAGGCGGGGACATTCATCTTTTTCCCGCTCATTTTCTTAAGCACGACCTTTGTTCCACTTGAATTGATCGAGGCACAGTGGTTAAAGATTGCCGCCACGATCAACCCGACGACCTATGTGTTTGAAAGCATGCGGACCGCTCTCATCGACGGTTGGGTGTTCTGGGATTTGATGCAGGGTGTCATCGCCATCGTGATTGTCTGTGCCATCACGATCACATTCGCCGCCGTATCTGCGAAAGGGGCCGTATCAAGAAAATAGAGTGGCATAGAATTCTTCTCTTATGGGGAAGGATTCTTCTTTTTATCAGTACCTCTTTTGTTTACAAAAACATCAAAAGATTCATTGCGATCAATCTTACGTTTATCAATATAGCTTATCGGGTAAGGAATCATCATAACGGTCAAAAAGAGTTTTCTAAAAAGTGTTGACATCTTTAACTGTAAATATTATTATTACAGTGTACCCGGAATAAGGAGTGCATTTATTTTAATCATAACTGTTACTTTTTTTATTACATTTAAAAAGGAGTGTGTAAATACATGGTCAATTTATTTCTGACACCGAGCTGTACGTCCTGCCGCAAAGCGAGAGCGTGGCTTGAGGAACATTCCATTGAATTTGAAGAACGCAATATGCTGACAGAACCATTGACACCTGATGAAATCAAATCGATCCTCCGCCTGACGGAAAATGGAACAGAGGACATCATTTCCAAACAATCAAAGGCGTACCAGGAGTTGAAAGTAGACATTGATTCGTTGCCGCTCCAGGATTTATATAAACTGATCAGGGAAAATCCCCTCATATTGAAACGGCCGATCATGCTGGATGAAAAAAGATTACAGATTGGATATAACGACGAAGAAATCCGCAGCTTTCTCCCAAGGAAAGTGCGTAACTTCGAATACAGTGAGCTGCAAAAGCTGGCCAATTAACCGGGAAACCGGATTCTTGACAGTGTGAACTGTAAAAGTTACCATTACAGTAACATCCGGGAAGGAGGCAGTCCATGAATAGCGACTTTACCTTAGCCATCCATAGTTTGACGTATCTGGCACTGCAGACGGACCGCATGTCGACAAGCGATGCGATCTCGGAAAGTGCAGGGGTTCATCCGGTCCGGATCCGCAAAGTCCTCAGTCTTCTGAAAAAGCAGGGATTCATTGCGTCGAAAGAAGGGACAGGCGGCGGATTCATCTTCGCCATGGACCTGAGTGACATCAATCTGTGGGATATTTATAAAATCACATCAGAAGGCGCCCTGCAGCCAAAATGCACCGCCACCAATGATAAGTGTCTCGTAGGCGCCAATATGAAGAATGTCCTGTTCCAGATCTTCCTAGGTGCAGAAGAAAAACTGGGGGATTACTTAAAGGACTACACGATTAAAGACATCGTCGAGATGATCCATCAGGAGAAAGCGTAGAGAGCTTTCTTTCTGAATAAATGTAACAAATAACATTACAGTTTGGAAGGTGAAAAGGAATGTCAAACGAGCAAACACTATTAAAAATTGGAGATTGGGTCAAAGGGAAATTACTTACCGGAGAACTGGTCATCGGCTATATTGAGAACCTGGACACCAAAGGAGAAGCTGTTAAAGCGAAAATCGTGACCAGCGATAATAAAACCATCGAAGGGAAAATCCTTCCCCTGTTAAACAGACAAATAAACAAAATTCCCGATACACATGTCAAAAATAAAGAACAGATCCAATACTTGATCGACCTGGCCCTCGAAACGGGAGACGAAGAGTGGTTCCTGGAGCTGACAGCTAAGTTGAACTCTATGCGTGAACTGGTTGAGGGTGTGAAGTGAATAGAGTAGTGTAAAGCTGAAGGGGTGGACTCTTCGGCTTTTTTTATTTTGTGATAGATGAAGGAAATTCGACAAGCTGGCATGATAATCTGAAATCCCGCTCGATTGTTCCACATCCCGCTTGATCCTGAGTCGTCCGGCATGAAAATTTCATATCTTGCATGAAAGGTCTCGAAACCCGCATGAATCCCGGATACCTTGTGAAATTCAACTCATCTATCGGTCCCAAACAAGCACAAAATGACAGGTGTGAAGCAATCAGAAGGAATAGGATGGAATCAAGGAGGGATTTACATGCCGGATTTCAAATTACAAGTCTTTCAAATGAGGGGCAACTCATATGATATCGGAGTAGAAACAGGTGAAAAGATGAGAGATACTTCCATCTTACATATGCTTGGATCAATCACTAAACAAGAGATCGATCTTCCAGAAATGAAATCGATTTACTCCTCGTTCGCCCCGCACCTGTTGGAGGAACTGGAAGGCCTTGCAAAAGGTTTCGGTATCTCATTTCTTAAAGCAGCTGCCTTATGCAGTGGGTATGATGTACCGAAGACTGAAGCGATGGGATGTTCCAGCCTTCTTACTAAGGAGTATTATGTACGGAATTATGACTTTTCCCCGGATTTATATGATGGGGTTTTTAGTATGGTTCAGCCAAAACAAGCCTTTGCATCCGCAGGGTATAATCTTCAACTCCTGGGGAGGCATGATGGCGTGAATGAACATGGTCTGGTTGCTGGCTTGCACTTTGTCAGTCATGACGGCTACAGAAAAGGAGTCTCTCCGTGGACTGGCATACGGATGGTTCTGGATACGTGTTCTTCCGTTGAAGAAGCAGTTGCCTTACTAAAGGAAATCCCGCACTCCGCCTGCTATAACTTTTCCCTCGGAGATCGAAAGGGAAAGATGGCCGAAGTGGAAGCGAGCCCTGAGAAGGTGACGGTCAGGTATGGAGAATCTTTTCTGTCATGTGTGAATCATTTTCAGGATGAACACATGAAAAGGAAAAATCGCCCATCCATTGAAGGCTCCCTGGAGCGAAATGAACATCTGCTGAGTTTAAACGAAAAGCAGCGTTCCCATCAACAACTGTTTCACCATTTTAAAGACATCGACTCACCGATTTTCTTTACAGATTACGAGAATTTATTCGGCACCCTTCACACCTTTTCGTATTCCTATCCCGATTCAAGAATCCTAACAACCATTGCCGGGAGCAAAGAGGTTCTGGACGTGAACTTTCAGGATTGGGTAACAGGGGGCGACATTCTCAGAAAGAACCTGAGTGGCTACATAGAGTGATTATAGAAAAGCTGATCCCACGCTAAGGCGGGATCAGCTTTTTCTTCATCCAAAAGTCGTAGAACCCATCCGCCCCAACGACCGAAGATAGGGAGGGAAAGGATGAATATACTTAATTTATACAGTATTCAAATTATAGTGAATATTTTCATCCGTTGGTATAAAATAGAATTTTGTGAGGGGGTTCAACATGAACTTATTAAAAATTACGTTAAACCATTTTAAGCCATATTGGAGGAAGCTAATGGTTGCACTCCTGTTTTCCGTCATCGGGGGACTCTTTACCATCGTTCCGTCGATTCTTGTGAAGCGATTGGTGGATGACGTCATTGTCGGAGGAGATCTGAATTTTCTTTTCTGGGTAGTAGGCGGGATTCTCGGTGCGTATCTCGGTAAATCCCTGTTCGAGACGATGCAGGAATATGTGCAGGTGAAAATCGGTCTTGATGTGATCACAGATATGCAGATCCGGGCGTTCAGAAAGCTGCACCGGACCCCGATGTCGTTTTTCTCGAAGACGCCGAGGGGGGATATGCTCTTCCGTCTGACGCATGATGTGGAATCGATTCAGAACCTGAACAATACGGTCGTTCCCCGTATTCTGCAGCAGGTGGTGGGAGCGGTCGCTGCCTTTTCCACAGTGTTTGTTTTATTCTGGCCTGCTGCAATTGTCATGTTCGCGGTTTTTGCCATTTATATCATCCCTTCCTTCACCTTGGGGAAAAAAATGAGGAAAATGAGCGCGGTCCAGCGGGAGATGAGTGCGGATATGTATCAGCACCTGCAGGAAAGCATTGAAAGTGTCCGATTGGTGAGGACTTATCAGACACAGGATATAGAAGTTGGCACTCAGGAGAAGAAGCTGAGTGATTGGAAGCAATTCTCGATCCGGGCAGCGCTGATCGGCAAGGTGAACTGGCGCCTCGGGAATCTCTTTAATATCGCAGCACCGGGTGTCGTCATGCTGATCGGGGGCTGGGCGATCTGGGATGGAACGATCACCATCGGTACGCTCGTTGCCTGCCTGAGCTTCATTCCCATCATGTTTTTACCGGTAAGATCCATGGCAGAGCATGCCTTGACAATACAGCAGGCAATTCCGGCACTGCAGCGGATTTACGAATATTTCGATCTGCCGGAAGAACATGAAGAGAAGCTTCCTGCTTTTGGTCCTGTAAAAGGAAAAATAGACTTACAGAATCTATGGTTTTCGTACCCCGGGACGGATAAGCAAGTCTTAAAAGGCGTTTCTTTGTCTCTCGAACAGGGGAACCATATCGGGATCGTTGGAACGAGCGGCGGAGGGAAGAGTACGCTGGTCCAGCTGTTACTGGGACTCTATGAACCGCAGCAGGGTTCGGTGATGATCGATGATAAGAATCTATTCGACTATAACCGGAACAGCTTCCGTCAGCAGGTAGGGGTCGTATCCCAGGAAACGTTCCTCTTAAATAGCACACTCCGGCAGAATCTATTGTACGGAAAACCTGATGCGACGACAGAAGAGCTCGATCAGGCTGTAGAAGCGGCAGGGTTGAAGGAGTTGATCCTTTCGCTGGAGGAAGGATATGAAACGATCGTCGGGGAGAGGGGATTGAAGCTTTCAGGCGGACAGAGGCAAAGGGTCGCCATGGCTCGTGCCATCCTCAGACAGCCGCCTGTCCTGATCTTCGATGAAGCGACTTCTTCCCTTGACGGGGAAACGGAGGAGCGGGTGCAGGCTTCCTTGGAAAAACTCATTCCGGGACGGACCACGATCACCATCGCCCACCGGCTTGTCACCGTAAGGAATGCCGATGTCATCATTCTTCTCGATGGAGGAGTCGTGGCGGAAAAAGGCACTCATGAAGAACTGCTTCTGAAACAAGGGAAGTATTATGAATTATACAGAGCTCAATACAGCGAGCTTGAGAGGGAGATGATCGGATGAGCGCCAAGAAGAATCGCGACGGTAGAAGAGTGCTGAGCTTTCTCCGTCCTTATAAAAAATGGGTCATCGCGGATTCCATCGTCATCGCGATCAGCCAGGTGTTCTCAGCATTAATACCGACACTCGCTCTTAGCTGGCTCGTGGATACGATCATACCGAATGAACATTATAATTGGCTATGGGGGTTGATGTGGCTCCTGATTTTATCTGCGGTTCTGGATCTCGTCATGATGGTCATCGACGAGTATTTCTGTCACCAGACCGCAAAGACCGTGACGAATTGGCAGAAGCTGCGCCTGTTTCGTCATCTGCAGATCGTCCCGTATTCTTTTTACCATCATAATTCCACGGGAGAGATGCTTGCGAGGGTGTCGGATGACCCGGATACGCTTCATAATTTCCTCGCCTGGGAAGGTTCGACCTTCATGGCAAGCGTGCAGGGAGTATTCATTTACAGTCTGGTGCTCCTCTGGATTCATCCTTATCTGATGATCACAAGCGTCGTCCTTGGCGTAATCTTCTATTGGACTTCTAATATAGTAGGGGCAAGAACCCGATTGGCCTCAGCGGATGCCAGGAAAGAAGCGTCGAGATATCTTGAAAGATTAAGAGAATCAGTGACGGGAATCCATTTGTCCCGGGTCATGGGGGTGTCGGACAGTGAAGTGGACAGCGTCATCTCCATCCGTGACAGCTTCGTCCAGCACTCGGTGAAAGAACTGAAAGCGAGGATGCAATCCGTTGTCGTCATCGCAAGTTATAACGGATTTGCCCTGGGACTGGTATATTTGATCAGTACGCTCTTAATCTGGAATCAAGGCCTGACAAGTGGTCAGATGCTGACAGCCGGAGGACTCGTGACCATTGCGGCGAATGAGATGCAAAGACTTCTCAGAAACTGGCTTTCTGTCAGACGGACAGGTCCGGCGTTGGATCGGTCGGAAGTTTTGCTTGGCGAGGAAGTTTCGGAAGCGGAGGTGTCTGAAGGCATCGCCGGTGAACGGGCAATCGGCAGCATCCGTCTTCAGGACGTGGCATTCTCTTATCCCGGCAAAGATGAAAATGTATTAAAAGGTGTGTCTTTTTCCATCGGTGCCGGGGAAAAATGGGCATTGGTCGGACCGAGCGGCTCGGGTAAATCCACGATTGTCGATCTCTTGTTCAAGCTCTATGATACGGGGGTCGGACGGATCGAAGTGGATGGCAGGGATATCCGGGAGTGGGATACAGCGTGGCTGCGGTCGCAGATGGCCATTGTCACCCAGGATGTCATGCTGAGAAGTGGTACACTCGCTGATAATCTGCGGATCGGAAAAAGGGATGCAACGGATGAGGAGCTCTTAAAGGCACTCGAAGACAGCGGGCTCGGGGATCTGATCGAGACGCTGCCTGAAGGGCTCAATACTTCGGTCGGTGAAAGGGGAAGCCTGCTTTCCGGCGGACAGAAGCAGCGTCTGTCCCTTGCAAGGGCCCTTTTAAAAGATGCTCCCATTCTAATTCTGGATGAAGCAAGCTCTGCCCTTGATCCCATCACGGAAACGAAGATCAACGAAGCCGTACTGAGGGCCGGGAAGAATCAAACGATCATCATCGTTTCCCACCGTTTATCCACGGTCCTGTCTGCCGATCAAATCGTCGTCCTGGAGGATGGACGGATTGCAGAGCAAGGAAAACATGGAGAGTTGTTACAGAACCAGACCGGTGTGTACTCACGGCTGTTTGGAAGGGAAGCAGAGATTGGTGGAGCGACCATCGATTATGTTTCTTAAAGGATGTCGGGATGCCTGCTCATTTGGCGGGGATCCCGCTTTTTTCGTGAAGGAGAGATTTACCCTTGTTGAAAATAGTTAAAAAGACGGGTTAGTTAATAGGTCTTTTGGGGTAATGTGAAAGAGTCATGTTGCGCATTTTTGACAAAAATCTTTCAAAACATACAAAAAAGGGAGGGGATTAACACCAATACGACAAAACTAGACAGATTATTCAGAAATAAATTGTTGTTATTCGCGTGCAGGACTTTTATACTAATCTTATAGATTAGAATGCGAAGGATCTGCACAAGAAAATGGTGGGAGGGAATACATATGAAAAAAGCAGTTATGGTCATGTTAATGGTGTTGGTATATTTTAGTTTCGGAAACAGTGTAATGGCAGCATCCAGCCAGAACGATTACGAAAAGGTGCTTGAATCCATTGCGAAAACCAATCAGGATATTGATGAAAAAGTGAGAAAAGCGGTAGAAGAAGCAGATAAATTAAATGAATCTTTCTTATCTGACGTTCGTGAAGTGGAAGAAGGGAAAGAAGTCGTCAAACTAAAAGAGGAAAAGGAAAAGAAACTGGAAGAAATGAAAGCAGAACATGATGAAAAGAAACATGAAAAACTCAAAAAGAATCTTTCGGATATAGAAAATAGAATCGCTGAAAAACAGGCAGAAATAGAGAACGAGATCACGTTGATCCAAGAGGAGATAGAGGCACTATCCTTTGAGAAAATGAATTCCAGCAATGATAAAGAGAAGGAAAAAGTAGACAAGAAATTGGATAAGTTATATGAAAAACTAAACAAACGATCTAATAAGATGAATGGAATATCTCAAAAATATCAAAAGGATTTGGATGTGGTCATCACCAAAGTGTATGACGATACACTTAAGATGTCACAAGAAACAATTGAGAAGGCAGCTGAAAAAGGGGTCATTGCTGAATGCAGTTGGAAACATGTGCGCTTTGCAGACCGCTGGGTGTGGATCGATCCGATTCGGGTGGTTGGCTACTATTAGATTGTTAAACTGAATAAGAGAAGAATAAAACGAGTTCACTATGGGCTCGTTTTATTCACTGTTGAATATCATAAATAAGAGGGGGAGAGACTGATGAAAGGATTCACGTTAGGAAATAGCCGGAAACCATTGGGAAAAGTAGCGTTTCACAATTTTGAATTGAGTTTGTTGTCCCGGGGTGATGGTGTTGAGGTGCTGCTTCAGACCATTAATGAAGGAAGCTTATTCTATGTTTACCCAGGTGATAATCCTACTGGGCTCGAGTTTTATTATGTTCTATCAGGGGAGATGGAATGTGACGTAGGTGGTGAGAAGAAAAGGCTTGGACCGGAGGATTATTTCTCGGCTCAAGGACTTGTAGAACCGATTCATTTTACAGCCTTAACCCAAGTGACCCTATTATGGGCAGTGACAGACCCTACCTTCTTTCATCTAAGCAAGGATATGTCCATTCTTATGGGAAAAGTAAAAGAAGTGGAACAAAAAGATCGCTACACCTCCATGCACAGTGACAGGGTGGCCAAATACTGCGTTAAAATTGCTAAAAAGCTCAAATTAAATAAAGATCAGCTGGAAAACCTAACCATGGCTTCCCTTCTTCATGACGTAGGGAAGATCCATGTACCTGCAGAAATACTGAACAAGCCGGATCGACTCACGGATGATGAATTTTCGATAATCAAAAAACATCCACAAGATGGAGCCAATATGATCAAAGAAACGTATTATAAAGAGCTTGTCCCGATTATTGAGCAACATCATGAGCGGCTTGACGGAAGTGGTTATCCTCATGGTTTGAAAGCTGAGGACATCCTTTTGGAGGCCAGGATCATCGCTGTAAGTGATACTTTCGATGCCATGACAGAAGACAGGGCGTATCGTAAAGCCTTCAGTAAGGAGCATGCCATGGAAGAGTTAAAGAGGCTTTCAGGGAAGCATTACGATCAGGAAATTGTACAGGCCTTTGAAGAAATATTAAAAGAGGAAGGGATTCTTTGAAGTTGAAAGAAACCTTTCCGATACGAGAATTTTACTCCATACATATACAGGGTTCCTTTTTGAAACCTTCTTTTATTTTAAGATAGCATTGGATCCAATCTGAACCCTTTGCTTGGTTATGACATAAAAAGGACAATCCATATGCTCGTCCGGCAAAGGATTGTCCTGATTTATAGTGAAAAATTAATTATCCCACACTCTGAATTTCCTTCAATTCCTCCGTCAACCGCAGGAATTCTTTTTTATTCCGGTTACATAATGCCTGGTCAATCCCTTGTGCGATTTGCTCTTTCCGAAATGTCAGCAGTGCCTCGTCCAATATCATTTCTGCAAATAAGGAATCCATGTGATTTACATCAGACTGTGGTGAGTTCAGCAAATACTTCTTCATGACAATCAGCTCCTTGACCTTTTTTCTATTATACTAACCATTTATAGAATATTCAAACATTTTATCAAAAAAATATTCTTGCCCTCAACCTTGGTTCAGGGTTTATTCTGAATTTAGAACAACAAAACGAAGTAAATGGAGGAAAGATATATGACAAAGTATGCTTTGGTAACAGGTGCAAATAAAGGGATTGGATACGAAGTGGTTCGACAATTGGCTGAGAGGGGATATGACGTTTTCTTAGGTGCCCGCAATGAAGAGTTTGGGCAAAAAGCGGTGGATTCACTGGGCTTGTCTAATGTAACGTTCGTTCAATTGGATATTACTGATTCACAGTCCATTCAAGAATCAGTCCGTACGATAGAAGGGATCACAGAGCATCTTGACTTACTGATCAATAATGCCGGAATCGCATTGGATTTCAACATCCAACCGAGTGAAGTGAAAGTCGAGATGCTGCGTGACATCTTTGATGTAAACTTCTTTGGCACTTTCCAGATGATGCAAGCGTATCTGCCCCTATTGAAAAAAGCAGAAGGAAGTAAGATGGTGAACGTCACGACGGATATGGCGTCACAGACCATGTTTGCTAACGGGGACGTTCACCCACTCAATGTCCTGGGGTATAACTCATCCAAGACGGCTGTGAATTCACTGACATTATCCTTCAGTAAAGAACTGGGGAGTGAGGGTCCTGAAGTCATGGGTGTCACACCTGGTTTCACTTCCACTGAATTAAACGGGAATGCCCCAGGCGGGAAAACGACGGCCCAAGGAGCAGAAGTCATTGTGAAATACGCTTTGAGTGAGACAAACTATCATGGTAAAATCCTTAATAACGACGGGATTATTCCTTGGTAGAGAGAAGGTACACAATGGATTATTCAATTGGGCAAGTTGCCAAGATGAACAATATGACGATATCGCAACTGCATTACTATGATCGGCAAGGGTTGTTACCCTTTATTAACCGGACGGAAAATGGCGACCGCACTTTCGATGAAGGCTCCCTTAAGTTCCTTGAAATGATCCTCTGTCTGAAAAATACGGGAATGCCGATCAAAAAGATCAAGGAATTTGTCCAGTGGACGATGGATGGGGAACAGACTCTGCCTGAACGCCTGGACATGATGCTCGAACAGGAACAAAACGTTCAACAGCAGATAAGGGACATGCAAGCCAACCTTGAGAAAATTCAAATGAAAATCAAACGATATGAAAATGAAATGAAGTAATAGGAAAAACCCCGAATCTTTTATAAAATCGGGGTTTTCATCTTCTTATTTATCAAAAAACAACAAGGATTTCAGAGGATTCTTGAACGTCTTCTTCGTTGCTTCATAATCAAACACGCCGCTGTTACATTCCTCGACTTCTCCAAATCCGATGAAATTCATCCTCATGTCTCGGGAGAGATTCCGTGCGTACTCCCATTCTCCCCATTTTTCAAAAAGGTTCACTTGCAGTTCGTGTGCCTTCAATTGGCTTTTAAGGGTTAGCGTGCTTTCATCCTGTTCCTTGGTGAACTCTTCCACTTCGCCGAACTTGTTCAGGATAAAATCGATCTCTTCCTGCAGTTTTTCAGGTTCGTTCTCGTATTCATCTGATAAGTTGATTTGACAATTAATGCGGATCTTCATTTTACCCATGGTATTCCTCCATTCTTGTTTCTCCTTAATTCCCTATACGGATGGGGGACAGTAAAGGTTTCAATCGTTTCTATAATCCATCATAAGTAAATAGATGAATGTATTCCAGTGATCTCCATTTTGACGCCAAACGAAAGGTCCGTCCCTCATATGTGAGGGACGGACCTCATTTATCGACCGGTGGTTCGTCCAGGACAGGGGACCTGTCCCTTCGTCCAGCCTTCACCAGATAATACGCTGTGATGGCAGAGGTTACGGGGATTGCAAGGGCCACTCCGAGTCCTGCTGAGCCGATGAAGATCATTTCAGAGGTGAACACTTTGGAGTTCACGATGTCTCCGATGGAGTAGGAAAGATCCTTGAACCAGATCAGGAGTCCCATATATCCACCGAAGAAAGCGAAGAACAATGTATTGGCGCTTGTCCCGAGAATATCCCTTCCAATGCTGATCCCGGATCTAAATAAGTCCTTTCTGCTGATCGTTGGATTGTGGTAAGCCATTTCCTGCATAGGAGATGAAACGGCAATGGTCACATCAATAATCGCGCCGATGGTACTCATAATGATCATCGAAGCCCCGATTTTCACAAAGTCCACTCCTACATACAGAGAAAAGGCACCGATTTCCTCGGTTTCATCCTCACTGAAACCCTGAATCATGGCGGCATCGGTCAACTCCAATATGAAGAAAATCAACGCGCAGGTCGTCACAATCGTAGAGATGAAAGCGGTGACGGTCTTGATGTTAATTTCACTGATATAAAACAGGGAAATGCAGCTGATCAGGATGCATGCAATCAACGTCAGGATGATCGGATTCATATCTTGATCATTCATCATGATAATGGTGAGAAGGAGTACCCCTGTATTTAAGAATAAGGCCACAAAGGACCTTGCTCCTTTTTTACCGCCCACTGCAACCATCAGAGCGAATAGAATGATGGCGAGCCATACTTGAACCGTCATACTTTCACCCGCTTTCTGTTCACAAAGAAAAAGGCTGTATAAATGCCGATCGGGATGGCGAGTACAATCCCGATACCTCCTGTGAGGGCCCTCGTCATTTCTAGGGAAAGATTCATGGAAAGGGTAAACGCGAGTGGTGAGGCATTTTTAAAATAAAGGATGAGCATGGGAATTCCACCGCTGATGTAGACGAAGAACAGGATGTTGGTCATTGTTCCCATGATATCCTTTCCGATGTCAAAACCTGACGTTCTCAGTGCTTTCATAGAGATGTCAGGATTTTTCTCGAATAGTCCAAAGATCGAGGACGATAAAGTGATGGCTACATCCATCACTGCTCCCAGGCAGCCCACGAGGATCCCCGCCATGAATACCATTTGGTAAGGGCGGGTGAGATACTGCATTTCCTCATACCGGAGTCCGTCCCCGGCTGTGAAGCGGATGACAACATAGCTGATAAGGAGCGTCATGAACGTTCCGATCAGAGTGGCCACCACCGCCGCATACGTTTTCTCATTGAATCCATTCACGAATAAGAGGGAGACGAGGGTGAAGGCAATCACCCCAACGCTGCAAGCCAGCAACAGGCCCACTTTCTCCGAGTTTAGATAAACATCCAATGCGTAAGAGAGAATCAGTGCATTGACCCCGAGGGTGATCAGGGAGAACAGACCCTGTCTTTTTCCTACAATCAACAGGAAAAGGATGAATGCCCAGGTCATGATCATCAGATATTGATCCCGCTTCACATCTTCTATATGCCCATTCAATGTATTATCCTTTTTATCCCCGTCATCAATGGAGACGAATAATTCATTCCCCGGTTCATAGCGCTGATCGTTGGCGCCGGACATGGAGTATTTATTAGATAAGAGGATGGTCTCCCCTTTATGTTTGCCGTTTTTCACTATGGCTTTCAACTGTTGTATGTATACCCGGTCTTTATTCCCGGTCATGTCTTCCATATCCGTCTTTTCCATTATCTTTGAACTCGTCACTTCTGCAATCGGACGGTCGTACAGACTCTGATTGTGGTTGACGAAATATAATGAAGCGAAAACACAGATTGCCAGGAAGGCGAATAATAGTAGTGTCCTATATTTTTTAATGACTATCACATTTCATCCTCCAGCCCCCGGATGAATCCATCATCCAAATCGTAATCATTATTCCATATCGGCAGGGATTACGCAAAGGTGGACATAAAAAAAGTGTCCATGTAATATGAACACTTCAGGAAGAGATTGTCACGCCGCTTATGAAGCGTTACGCCAATCAAAAAGGAAGCATCTCCTTTCCTTCTAATTCTCATGTTAATTTATGAAACGGGTTTCATAGCAAGAAATATTTCTCCGCATCGGATAAGGAAATAATGGACAAAAAAACTAGCAACAGTAAATGCTGCCAGATATGGGTTTAAGGGCATCCGATAATAAACGATGTTGGATCGGTTGGTGCTGTGAACGGTACTAATGTTTCAAATGTTGTGGTCGTATTATCCGTTGCAAAGAGAGTCCAGGTAATCGTGTTATTAATTTTATTGAGTACAGCGGTGATTTTTGCGTCAAAGGAACGGGATGGACCGTTATTGATCCGGCCGTTGATGGTTCCCTCTACGATGGCTGTTGTTAGATTATTCTCGCAGGAGATGCTGGTTCTCCGGCCCTGGGTGAATTGGAAGTTGTCACCGTTCGAGGCGTTAAATACAAAGTTGAAATTGTCGACGGCAGGGTTACAAATGCCTTGAATACCTGATCCACATTGCACGACCGTAATATTTAACCGACCCGTATAATCCTCTACGTGACCAAATCGTACAACACGTATACGTGCACCAGGCTGTGCTCCGCCTTGAGTATTTAACCTGAAACGGCATGGACATTCAGGTGGCGGGACCGGACAGTTTAGGTTAACTTGGAAAGGTCCTGCCGTGATGCCGTTTCCAGCTACGGCTGTTGTAGCAGTGAGCTCCACTGGTCCGATTGCTCCCTGATTGGGAGTGATAACGGCAGAATAATTTCCATTTGCATCCGTGATGGCAGGGTTTGGGGATACAAACGCAATACTTGGATCGACTGAGAAGAATACCGCTACCTTTTGGGCGGGTGTATTTCCGCACAGAACTCTACCTGATAATGGGGCTCCATCACAACCCACTGAACCTGCTGGAGGTATTAGGGTAAGGGACTGCCCATCGCAAACAAGGCATTCTGCACGGACAAAGTTCGTATTGCTGGCAGATATTCCTAAGACGACAGCTTCTGCCGTATATGGAACCCCTTCTTGCACCGGAGTGATCGGCTGAACCGTAACGACACTAGAGTAGGATCCATCTGGCCCCGTGACGGGATTCGGTGTTTCGAAATTCAATAATGGACTACTCAAGTTCACGGTTACGCCCGGTACGGGAAGTCCCTGGCAAAGGACACGGCCGGTAATGACTGCACGGCAACTGATCGGCCCAGGGTTATCTAATTCGATGACGGGGTTCTCACAAACGCAGTTCACAGAGGCATTACGTGATTCAGAAGTCACTTCTTCTCCGCCGAACATGGAGGAGGCCTGGATGGTGATGGTCTCTGTCACGTTCAGTCCTGGCTGGATCGTAGCGTTAAAGATCCCATCCGCATTGGTGATGGCAGGGTTAGGATTCACCGTGACGGTACCAGAAGACATGACCGTGAAGAAGACAGGAGTATTGATGATCGGTTCACCATTACAGGTGAATTGGCCGGTGATGGTCCCTCCGTCGCACCCGATTGGAGACAATGGCTGATTTAATGTTAATAATGGATTATTGCATCGAACACAGTCGACAAACACATTACCGGAAGCCGTCACTTCGATACCCGTAAAGGTAGCCGACGCCGTATAGTCTGCTTCCTGTCCTTCTGTGTCAAAATTGATTGTTACCAGAGAAGTGAATTCACCGTTCTCGTTGGTTACAGGATTAGGGTTAATAATATTCAATACGGATGATCCTGTAAGCGCAACGGGTACATTAGCCACAGGCTCCCCGTCACATGTCAGTCTGCCTGACAGAAATCCATTGCAACTGATTTGAGGGGGGCTGTCCAATGTGATTGAGAGATTTTCACAACCCGGACAATTGATTTCGTATTCTACGGGTTCTGAACGGAATGTATTTCCCCCGATTGTAGCTGTTGTCACGATGGTTACGATTTCAAGTGCTCCTGGAAATGGCAGGATGGTAGCTTCATATACTCCATCATTATTCGTTAGCGTGGGGTTTGGGGTTACGATGACTTTACCGGAAGGAGAATCCACTTCGAATCCGATTTCGACATTCGGTACCGGCAATCCTTGACAGGTCACCCTGCCGTCAATTGGGATTCCCGGGCAGGTAACAGCCTGTAATTGGGATGCGAAAGCTTGTACCGTTTCAGGGGAGGTGACAATTAAATTGGAGCAATTGAGGCATTCCACTCTTGCAGTGATAGTGTCGGTGATGGTTTCTTCGACAACGACGGCTCTTGCCGTAATACTGACATTAGGCGTGACAGGGGTATTACGGTCGACAATGACCGTTGTTGAAAACTCTCCCCTGCTATTGGTTACAGGATTAGGATTTTGGAATGTTAGTAAATCTGAAGGCGAGGTAAGATTGACCGTCACGCCTTGTAAAGGACGAAGATCACATCGCACTTTACCACTGATCGTGGCGTCACAGCTGATGGTCCCCAGGTTATCTAAGGTAATGGTGGGGTTTGTACATATTCCCCGTGGAAAAAGTCCTGGACAGCCAGGCGGGAAGATTTGTGTTGAAGCGTTTGATGCTTTCTTTCTCACATCTATCACGTTCCTTTCAAAAAAGTTTATCCCTTCATTATATGTTTTGAAAGATGCGAAGGTTCTCTTTTCTGTCTTTTTAAATCGGAAGTGTAGTATATGAGTTTAATATAAAAGAGTAGAGGAGGAAATACTTCCTCCTAAATGGGGGGCTATCTCAACGCAATGATCTATTATATATTATCTGTTAGACATAGTAGACGAAGAATCGATTGTAATCCTATCCAAAAAGCCGCGAATTTCCCTACATGCCTTCATTTCATTTTGTTTCTTCGAGAACCCGTGTCCTTCATCGTTAAATGTTAAGTAGTTAACATCGATCCCTCTTTGATTTAAATGCTCTATGATTCGCTCCGACTCCTCCGTCTTCACCCTCGGATCGTTCTCCCCGTGGATGATGAACATCGGAGAATTCATATGGTCGATATAGGTAATAGGTGAGTCTCTTACAAGCTTCTCATAGTCTGTTTCAGGATTTCCCACCATTTGATCCATAAGGGTTCTCCAACTTGCCGGAACATTATTTAGGAAAGTTAAAAGATTCGATATGCCAAATATGTCGACTATCCCGCAGAAATACTCAGGATGTCGTCCGGCGAGAAGCAGACTCATATAACCGCCGTAGCTTCCACCCATCGCCACGATTTTACCCTTTTCAGCAAACTCCTCTTGTATGAGCCATTCCATTCCAGCGACGCAGTCGTGTCGAGGTCCTTCCCCCCAGTTCTGTTCAACCATCTTCTCGAATGTTGCCCCGTAGCACTTACTGCCCCGGAAGTTGGGGGCAAAGAGGGTGTAGCCGCTTTGGACGAGGTACTGGAGCACAGGTCTGTAGATCATACGCTCTGCTTTCTGAGGTCCCCCATGTGGCCAGAGGATGGTGATTCCATTGGGATTTTCCGGTTTGTACAGCAGGGCTTCAATTTCCAGACCATCATGGCTTTCGTAGTGGACGATGTCCGGCTTAATCATGTTTCCTTCAGGCACGCCAAGTACTTTGGTATTCGTCACCTGTGTCCAGCAGCCGTTCGTTTCCCTCTTGAAAATGGTATCCGTTTTGTCAGCAGAAATTCCAAGCACATAGAGGTTTCCATTCTTGGTGACTACTATTTTTTTGATAACATCGCAGGGGGTATCGATTCTCTCTCCCTCATCCGAAGACAAATCATAGATATATAGATGATCCCTTACGCCTTTTTCCGCTATGATGACGATCTTATTTGATTGTTGATGGAACCGGATCGAAGTGATTTCTTCTTTATCCAATGTAAAAAGAGGCTGGAATTCATAGGTTGAAAGGTTAAAAGAAGCAAGATATGAAAATTCTTTTCCATAGTTCGTTGTGAAATAGATAAACTCCTTGGTCAAGCAAATGTCCTTGATTGTATGAGCGGTGTGAACATCCGGTACCAGGGGCACTTTACTACCACCAGACTGGTAAAAGGCAGTGGCATGGGTGTTGGAATACGTTTCTGTAAAGACATAAGACCCGTCGGAAGAGGCGGCTGCCACAACGATCGGAACATGTTCACCATTTTGGATAAGGGTGGTATGGCCCGTTTGTAAATCGGTTTTATAAATATTCAACAATGGGTTTTCATGATTGGTAGAGTAGTACATTTCCTGATCTGTAAAGCAGGCGTGATAGCAAGTGGAACCGGATTCCTCTTCATGGAAGGGGATAGGGGTACCTCCTGATATAGGCATGTGATGCAATTGCTGATTCTCATCGCCATCCTTCTCGAAGGTTGCGATGATTTGATTTTGATGAATATGGATGAGGCTGCTATTCTGGTTGATGGTTGTTAACCGATAAGGGAAGAGGTGGGGTAGATCCATTGCCCATAGATTAAAGGTCCCGTTAAGGTTCGTGCTGAACACGAGGGTGTCTTCGTTTTCATTAACAGTGAACGTGCTGATTTCAGTAGTGTGGAAATAATGTTCGACTTCCGTTGCAGTGCGGATAGGTCATTCCTCCTTGGAAATACACTCAGTTATAGGTATATTATTCCATTTGGTGGGAGGATAGGCAAGATAAAATAAATGAGGATGAATTTCAGGAAATGAATCAATCCTGCTACAAGTAGCCTGGATGGAGATTCGATAGGCAATAATCTTACATACTTCTACAACTATTTCCCCGGAAATTGATAAATACTTATACAATTCGACGCATCTTCCGCTTCCATGAACAGGAAAAGGAGCCAGGGGACCTGTCCCATGGCTCCTACAGATTATATCGCCACTTTAATGCTGTACTCTTTCAACCATCCATTCACCTGGATTAAATAATCCAATAAACCTTTTGCACTGGAGTCAGGAAGACTGCTTTCTCCATCTGCAATCTTTCTGACGGCCTCTACATCGATTAACTGGAGAATCGGGGACGTTGAATCATCCAATATATTGTTCATCCACTTCTGGACTCCTGCGAGATACGCATCATCCTTCGTACTAGGATATGCGCTCTTCCGTCTATTCCGCACATCATCAGGGAGATACCCTTCAAACGCACGGCGTAAGATACCCTTTTCAATGTCATCGATATTCTTCATCTCGAACGGAATATTCCACAGGTATTCAACAAGGCGGTAGTCACAGAAGGGTACCCGGACTTCAAAGCCCGTCATCATGCTTGCCCGGTCTTTCCGGTCCAGCATAAATGGAAGGAAGCGGGTGATGAACATATATGACATCCGTCTTTGCTTCGCTTCCACATCGCTTTCCCCTTCTAATACCGGTAGCTCAGCGAGTGCTTCCTGATAGCGCTGCTTTTGATATTCCTTGATGTTCAGCCAATCTTTCAAGTCTTCATTCAGGACACCGGCGATTCCACCGATATTCAGGAGCCACGGGAATACATCGGCATCGAGGAACTTCTCCTGATGGAACCACGGATAACCGGAGAACACTTCATCTGCGGACTCCCCCGACAATGCGACGGTGGCATCCTTTTTCATTTCCTTAAATAAAAGGTAGAGGGAGGTCTCAATTTCGCCGACTCCCGGCAGGTCCCTTGCACGCATAGGGATGAGAAGATTATCTACAAGTTTCTCCGCATCAAATACAATCGAAGTATGGTCCGTCCCTACATGATCTGATACCCGCTTCACCCAAGGTTCATCAAGGTCGCGTCGCAGGAAATCTTCCTTGAAGCTTTCTTCATTGTTCACGAAGTCGATGGAGTAGGTTGGAAGCACTTTGTTTTCCTCCTTGAACTCCTTACCTGCAATCGCTGTGAGTCCACTTGAATCGAGGCCGCCAGAGAGCATGGATACAAGTGGTTTATCTGCGATCAGCTGTCTCTTGACCGTATCTTCAAGCAGACCTCGAATGGTTTGTACAGTGGTTTCAACATCATCCTTATGCTCTTTGCTTTCAAGTTTCCAATATTGGACGGTCTTGCGATCATTTTTTGTGACAGTCATGTAATGGCCGCCGCGAACTTCATATATATCTTTAAAAATGGCTTTTCCTGGTGTCTTCATCGGTCCGAGTCCGAATACTTCAGATAAGCCTTCTGTATCGATTTCTGCTTGAACGTCAGGGTGGGCAAGTAAGGCTTTGATTTCGGAGCCGAACAAGATCTGATCTTCTTTAATCTTATAAAATAAAGGTTTTACCCCCAAATGATCACGACCGAGTATGAGTTTTTCTTTTTCCTCATCCCAAATTCCGAAAGCGAAGATGCCGTTGAAGTGACGGACGCAGTCTTCACCCCATTCTAGGTAAGCCCGCAGTAGCACTTCTGTATCGGAGTTCGTTGTAAATGGATGATTCCTCTCCGTCAGCTCTTTCCGGAGCTCCAGATAGTTATAAAGTTCTCCATTATACGTTAACGCAATGGTGTTTTTTTCGTTTTGATAGAGCATGGGCTGTTTGCCGCCATCCGGATCGATGACAATCAATCTGCGGTGCCCGAGTGCAGCATGACCCTTCAGCCAACTTCCCTCTGCATCCGGTCCACGGTGCTCAATGGCATCGGTCATATTCTTTAAGGTCCGCCCATCATCTGAAAGGTCTCTTGTCCAATCAATCCAGCCTGCAATTCCACACATATTCCATACGCCTTCTTTCTTAGAGTTCATTCATGGTGAGCGCTCACCATGAAATGGATTTTAGTTATTGGCTGTGTCGATCCCTTTTACGGGGTCACGTTAAATGGTAAATCTCTTCTTCGGCGGGCGTCAAAGGATTGCGGCTGACTTCTGAGAAAAAATGTAAAAGGTCATCCATTCCTGTCAGCATACTCCTAAAAAATCATGTCTTTTTCCTTATGAAGTGCAATGTGTTGAGTTGGCTGTTCTGGATGAATTTTTTTCTTTCCTTTATGCCCCAGTCATAGTACATTACTGTTATAAGCATATGTAGAACATCGCTCCCTCTCTCGTGGATAAGTGTTCACATTCTCTTGTCTTATAGAAAGCAGGTCGATTATGAAGGTAGCGGAGAAGTTTTACGAATTTATGAGCGCACGTACATGGCAACTGACAGAGGATTGGTATGATTCCCTTGATAAAAGTGATTCTTCAGGCGTGTATGCTTCAACGGATCCCCATGTGATTCAAACGTTAAAACGGCAAAATCATGAATTTCACGAACGCTTTTGTGTTTTATTTAAAGATGTAGGGCAGGATGCTCTGTCTAACTTCGAACGTTGGATTGAAGAAATTGCCAAGGATAATGAACATTTATCCACGCCTACCCACTATATCCTAAGGGAATTCTTTCGAACACAGGATCAGTATTTAGGAATTTTACAGGAGTTTGTCCGTCAGCATGGTGATGAGTTTCCGTCCGGAAGAATCGATGACTTCAGGGAGCTGATCATAAAAACGTTCAGCATCGTCATCTCCAAGTTTGCAGAAGAGAACTACGAGTATTCCCAGAGGCGCTTAAAAGCGCAGCAGGAAATGATCCGGGAACTCAGCTCCCCGGTCATATTATTAAATAAGAAAACCGGTGTCCTTCCATTAATCGGTGACATCGATACGGGACGGGCAAGGTACATTCTCGAGCACACTCTGGCAGAATGTGTGGACAGGAATGTCGAGCATTTATTCATCGACCTTTCCGGTGTCATTATGGTGGATACCATGGTCGCCCAGCAATTATTCCAGATCATTGACAGCCTAAATTTGATCGGTGTGAAGAGCACCATTTCCGGAATCCGTCCCGAAATTGCCCAAACGGCTATTCAGCTGGGCATTTCTTTTGAAAACATTTCGGTCACCTCAACTCTTGAACGTGCGTTAAACGAACAGATATAGTAGAGTTATAGACAACGAGCGATTATTTGAACGCTCGTTTTTTTTTAAAAATTCTTCATCATATTTTGTTTGAAATCATTTTATATAGGGAATTACCTCCAGTATAGAGTGAATTTGGCAAGGTATGCCCTTGAATAAAATTCACCGTAGAAGGAGGGGGCGCCATGCAATTCGTCAAGATGATCCGTTTCCATCAAAATGGATTCATATGTGGATCACCTGCTAGACATAAGGAGAACAATCCGGTGTTCATCAACCGTGTCGTTCATAATCTGTTTCTTACCAGTCAAACGATATATACGACAGAAATAATCTTTCCAAACGAAGAGGACCGTGATTGGGACGGTTGTTTTTGCTATTTGGAGGAGAATACGATGCAAACGTCAGGTACGAGGACGATTGGTTTCCTTCCCAGGGAAAGCACCATATGGGTGAGAAACATAAGCCACGTCGGTGATGGCATCCCTTATTACAATCGTTCCCTTCATCCATTGGTGGAAGATGAATCCGGTGATGGAGAGAATATGATCACCGATACATGGGTGCAAATGAGTGTAGAGGATGCTTTGGAGCGAACCCGTCTATGGAAGGAGAAGAGTGTCGACCTGCCTGGTTGGGTAACGGAGTGCTATTTGACCGAGCTCCAGGTGAAGAGGTTGATCTATCCTTCCTCGAATGAAAAGGTCATGGAGTTTTGGTTAAGTAAAAATTAACACACTGGAGTGTCTGCCTGTACCATTTTTTTGTTATACTACATAGTAGTTAATCTTACAATCTAAGAGGACCTGAAGTGTAACGATCTTTCGTTCACTATCTATGTACGATATAAAAGGGGAATTCACTTGAAATTTGAAGAATTGAATCCGGATCTCGTGGCATTATGTCAGACAGCCGATCATTTTCACATGGCAGAAACCGTGATCGGCAGTCCATTAAGAGGATTAGATATCCTCTCATTGAAGGGGATAGAACGTAAGAAGAACCTTCCAGTCGACGTGACTAACCTTTTGATCATCTATTTCTTTACAGAGGTGAAAGGCACGGTCTATCACCGGAACGCCCTGGCTAAATTATATAATCACTGGGTATCGAATGAAGTGTTCACCTTTTCTAAAGCACAAGAGATGGTGAAGCTCGATATGCAATCCCAGTTGGGTGAAATCGATCGATTATAATAGTAAGAAGGAGGTCTGGATCCAAGTGATCCAGACCTCTTTTAGTATCAAAAGAACAGGGGAATCAATCAATTTTCAAGAAAAGCATTGTGAAGTATTGGGAATTTTGAAATAATTATGAGTAGGAAAAAGGAAGGAGGGAAGACGGTTATGGCGAAACTGGAAACCGGTCCCGTACCGGTGAGCAGGAACTATGAAAGGGAAATGGAATCGATCATTGCCCGGTTCGAAGAGGAGAAGCATTCCTTCTATGCATTGGCTCGGGTTTACACGAATCATCATCAGGAGATGGAGGATCTTTTTTACCGCTCGCTTATCCGCCTTGAGGGTGAAGGTCGAAAACGGAAGAAGGCTCATTCGGCTGCGGCTACAAAGGTTTTTCTGGAAGAATGCCAAAAGGTATCGGAACCATCTTTGAGTTCAGATGATGATCCCTTTCACCCATTTCATCACCTGGGAGCAGCAGAAAAAGAAGCGGTGGCCTTAGTCTATATGAAAGGGTGCGACCAGGATGACGCCGCCCGTATACTTGATATTCCGATTGATGAAGTGAAATCCCGCTTATTCAGAGGCATACGGAAGTTACGGGAAACGATGGGGAACGGCCCTGAAGTAGAAGGCTGCCACGAATATCAGAAGCATTATCTGGATTACTTAGGAAGAACGATGGATCGACCGGAAAAGGTGGATTTTGAAATACATATATATCATTGCACGGGTTGTCAGGAGGACCTCGCTTCGTTTCAGGAAGTGACCCTCGCCCTTGCCCAATTGGCAGAAGAGACCCATCTCCCGCCAGATGTCATGGAGAGAGTCAGAAAAAGGCTGGATCAAAGGGAAGCACAGAGACAGAAACGGAGTAAGAAACGGAAATCGATCCTTCTTTCCTTCGCAGGATTATTTGTACTCCTGATCGTGACGGGATTTATCACAGGTGGATTTGCTAGTCTCTACTATTCTTACACGGAGGATGATGAACAGCTCCGGGCCATTCTCCAGCACAATCTTGGTGAACGTCTCGACCTGGAGTCGGAGAGTGACGGTGTAAAGGTTACGATCAAGAGTGTTGTCGCGGATGACGTGCAGACGCTCGTCTTTTATGAAGTAGAAGACATGAAGGGGAGAAATCGTTATATGATGAACCCTTATGAAGGGGTCATCATCGAAAACGAATACGATGTCATGAAGAGGGACGAGCAATCCAGTTTCTATTCTCCTCCCCGGGATCAGGAAAACCTACATAATGATAAGAAAAATGTCTATAGGGGAACCATCAGTCTCCAGCCGGTCTCAGTGGACGAGGGGACGATAAAATTACAGATTGTACGACTCATGCAATTAAACGAAGATCCTTCAACCGGCGAATGGATCGGCGGCGGGGAAATGAGATTTGCCGAAGGGGGGTGGAGCTTTGAGATTCCATTCGAAAAGCAGACATCCCGTGTCCATAAGCTGGATAAGAAGATGGAAGTGGCAGGCATACCGGTCCGATTGGATCAAATGACGATCGCGCCAACTGCAACGGTTCTTGAATATAGCTTTCAGGAGCAAGAAAAGGAAGGGCGGATCGACATGATGACCTTTGAGTCGATTGAAGCGAAAGATAAAAAATGGAAGGCGGATCAATTCGGAGGCATGATGTATGGAGGAGCTTCTGATAATGAGGGATGGAATTCCTTTAAAACGGCCTTTGACACGCTTTATTTTGATGATCCTAAAGATGTGACCATCCGATTTGGAGCGGCTCATCTTTTTGTAAAGGATCAAAAAGTCATTGAACTAGATGTAAATAAAGAGTTGCCGGATACGATAGAGTATCTCGGTAACACAATCACCATCGATGACATCAAAATCGGTAGCCCGACACAGGTGACCCTCACACACGACTTGCCGAAAGACCGTGAATATGAAAATGTGAACTATTTATATTATCGGACTGCGGAAGAAGAGGAAGATTACTACTCAATCGGAGTCAGTGGCGGTGATGGCATATTGATGGACAAGGATGGCAAGAAGTATGAGCCGGGTTCATATGAGTACGAGAAACTGGACCAGCCCCGTTACTTTGAAACGGAACAAACCATTGATTTTTACAACGACGGCTCCTCTGATGACGTCGTGCCTACAGAGCTTGTCATCGACGGCTACAGCACCACCAAATACTTGGACGATTCGGTTAAGGTGAAGCTGGATTGACCGCTTGAAGGGAACAGTACCATGCTGTTCCCTTTTTTCTTGATCCACCACCGGAATATCTTCCCCATTCAGAGAAACAATAGGTTTGTCGTCACCAGGGTGACAAAGTTAGTTTTCATCATTCTTGAAACCCCCATGATGGAAGGCCTATCATTAAAATAAGAAATTATTATTTATACATGAAAGGATGAGAGAAGTGGCGCAATCCAATATGAAAGTTGCGGTACAAAAGTTTGGTAACTTCCTCAGTTCTATGGTTCTGCCAAATATAGGTGCATTTATCGCTTGGGGTTTAATTACAGCGTTGTTCATACCAACTGGGTTCTTTCCAAATGAAAGCCTTGCCAAACTGGTGGGGCCGATGGTTACGTACCTGTTACCGTTATTGATCGGTTATACAGGAGGTAAACTCGTACACGACCAGCGCGGTGGGGTCGTGGGTGCCATCGCGACAATGGGTGTCATTGTCGGTGCACCTGATACACCGATGTTCTTGGGGGCCATGGTCATGGGGCCGCTTGGAGCATATGTGATCAAGAAATTTGATGGAATGATCGAAGGGAAGATACGGGCAGGATTTGAAATGCTCGTGAATAACTTCTCGGCTGGTATCCTTGGGGGAATCCTTGCCATTCTGGCATTCTTAGGTGTCGGACCTGCCGTGGACGCATTTACAAGTCTACTCGTTGAAGGTGTTGACTGGCTGGTTGCAGCAGGCCTGCTTCCATTAACCAGTATCCTGATCGAACCAGCGAAGATTCTATTTTTAAATAATGCCATCAACCACGGTGTCCTGTCACCAATAGGTCTTGAGCAGGTTCAACAGGGTGGGAAATCGATTCTATTCCTATTAGAAGCGAATCCGGGACCAGGTTTTGGTGTTCTTCTTGCCTTTATGTTGTTTGGAAGAGGAACAGCGAAACAATCGGCTCCAGGAGCAGCGATCATCCATTTCCTTGGTGGGATTCACGAGATTTATTTCCCTTACGTATTAATGAAGCCGAAGTTGTTCATCTCCGTCATCCTTGGTGGAATGAGTGGGGTCTTCACTCTTGTATTATTGGGTGGCGGACTGGTATCACCGGCATCACCGGGAAGTATCATTGCGATTACAGCGGTTACTCCTCCTGAAGGAATGGCGTACCTTGCCAACTATGCAGCGATCCTTGTCGCAACAGCTGTGTCCTTCATCGTGTCTGCCATCATCTTGAAATCAAGTAAAGCGACAGACGAAGATATCGAAGGGGCAACCAAGAAAATGCAGGAAATGAAAGGCAAGAAGAGTTCCGTTGCCGGTCATGTGAGCAAGGGAACACTGCCTGAAGAAGTTAACAAGATCGTCTTTGCCTGTGATGCAGGAATGGGCTCAAGTGCCATGGGTGCTTCCCTTCTGCGTAAAAAAGTGAAGGCAGCGAATCTCGATGTCAGCGTGACGAACACATCCATCAGCAATCTGCCATCAGACGCTCAAGTGGTCATCACACAGGAAGAATTGACGCCACGTGCGAAAAATAAGCTTCCGAATGCGTATCACATCTCTGTGGATAACTTCCTATCCAGCCCTGAGTACGACAAGCTGATCGCGAGTCTTCAGGACGGGATCACGGATGAGCAGGCAGAGGTTGTCGAAGAGGCAGAGGAAGAGGCGGTTAACGCTGAACCGAATGCAGATCACGATGACGATCTTCTTCTTGAAGAGAACATCTTCATGAATCAGTCATTCTCCACGAAAGAAGAGGCGATCCGTTTCGCCGGGGAAGCTCTTGTGAAAGCAGGGTATGTGGAAGAAAGCTATGTAGATGCTATGATTGATAGAGAAGGAATCACATCTACGTATATGGGTAATAATGTAGCGATCCCACACGGTACGGAAGACGCGAAGAAAGCCGTCATCAAATCCGGATTCACCGTCGTTCAAGTTCCAGACGGCGTCGATTTCAACGGAGAGAAGGCGAAGATGATCTTCGGTATTGCCGGTAAGGATGGAACGCATTTGGAAATCCTTTCAGGTATCGCCGTTGTCTGCTCCGAACAGGAAAACGTCGATAAGATGGTTCAGGCGAAAACGGCCAAAGAACTGAAAGACATCATCAACAGTAACTAGAACAATCATTCAGAAAGGCGGGATTCCTGCCTTTCTGTTCTCATTTGTTTTGAAAAAAGCTCATGCCAGGGAAAGAGGGGAAAGTATGTTTATTACATCAAGGGAAAAATCCATAATCGAATTGATTGTAAAAACATCGGGGAAACATACCGTGTACTCTCTCTCTGCGTTTTTGAATGTGAGCGGAAGAACCGTACAGCGAAATTTGAAATCAATCGAAAGCATTTTAAAGCAGTACCATCTGGAATTGAAAAGGACGGCCAATGAAGGTCTGTTCATCGATGGGAAGAACGAGCATATTTATCGTTTAATACAAAACCTTGCGGATGTGAGTCCGACCGACGAAACACCTGAGGAACGAAAGCTGAATCTCCTGATCATCCTTCTCCATGAAGGGCCATCTTTTAAAAAACAGGTGCTTGCGAGACAGCTCGGAATCAGCGTGACGACCTTGTCTTCTTATCTGGATGAGCTTGCGGATTGGCTTCAGAAGTACGGGATCACCCTGACGAGGAAACGAGGGGTGGGGGTGGAGCTTATGGCGGAAGAAGCCGACAAGCGTCATGCCCTGGCAAGTTTTTTCCTGGTCCATTTTTATGAAGACATCATCGAGACACTGTATGGGATGCAAGAGGGCCATCATCTTGATGAACCGGTTCTCGGTTATTTCAAGCCGGACTATTTACTCGCCGTCGACCAGGTGGTGAATCATCATTTGGCGGACGAGCAGATCACGTTAACGGACAGTGATTATATCGGTCTTGTCGTGCATATCTGCCTGACAGTCCAACGAACCGAAAAGGGATTCGGATTACAGCAAAGGGAACCATCTGAAGAAGGGGCACCCCGGGAGTTTCAGTTGATGGACATGATATGCGGGGAACTGAAACAGCGGCTTTCCGTTTCAATCAACGATCTGGATGTACAATTCTTGACGGTCATTTTGAAAGGATCAAAGGTGCAGGATCCAGAAGTCGTTTACTATGACAGTATCCTCCTTGGGCACCTTATCAAAAATATCATAAAAGATGTTTCGGCAGACCTCCACGTTGATCTGTCCGATGACTTTTCCCTGTTCCAGGGGCTCCTAGCCCATATGGGACCGTCCATCTTCCGCTTGCAGCAGGAACTGGACCTTTTCAATCCCCTGACGGATGAAATCAAGAAAAAGTATCCGGTCTTATTTCTAGCGGTGAAAAAAAGTCTGGAAATGGAGTTTAGGGATATCTCGTTTCCGGATGATGAAGTGGCATTCATCGTCCTTCATTTCGGATCCGCCATGCTGATGAATGAAGAAAAGGTAAATGTCCAAGCCGTGGTCGTATGTCCCACAGGAATCGGGACGTCCAAGATGCTCGCAAGCCGCATCCAGCGGGAGTTGAGCATGATCAACAAGGTGGAAATCCTGTCGATCAAGGATTTCCAGACAGCGGATCTTGAGGAGTATGACATTGTCATTTCCACCGTCAGGCTTCCTTTTACGGAAGTGGAGTATATTCTGGTGAGTCCATTATTGAGTGAGAAGGACATCGGATTCATCCAAAGCTATCTGCAGAATAACGTCGAGAAGCTGACGAGGAAAAAATATTTGAAACCATCACAGAAGTCTGATGGGAAAGCCGAAGTGAGAATGCTCCTTCAGGAGATCAAAGATGTCCATTCCAGCATGGAAGCCATCCTTACCAATTTCCGCGTGTACCGGAAGCAGTCGGCGGGAAATCACGTCAGGATCCTGATTGAAATGGTGGAGCAGGCTTACAGGGACGGACTTCTTCAACAGCCTCGAGTGGTCCTGGACCAACTGTTGGAAAGGGAGAAGAAAGGCGGACTGGGCATCCCGAACACGAATATGGGGCTTTTTCATTGCCGGGATCATAACGTAAATAAGCTGATCTTCCAGGTGGCCCATCTGGATGAACCTTGCAAGATCAAGGGGATGGATGGTGCGGAGATGGAGATGAAGAGCCTTCTCCTAATGCTTGCCCCGGAAGAATTGAGCAGGCGGGAACAGGAAATCCTCAGCCTGATCTCTACAAGTTTAATCGAAGATCATCGATCGATGATGATTTATTCGTCCACGAACGAAGCGATCATTTTAAAGAAATTAGAAGAAATCTTTCTGGACTACTTACAAACTAATTTGATAAAGGAATGATGATGTTGAAACAAGCCATACATTTTGGAGCAGGAAACATAGGCAGAGGGTTTATCGGAGCATTGTTTTCCCAATCAGGTTACCATGTGACCTTTGTGGATATTGCGGAACAAGTGATCAATAAACTGAATGAAGAAGGACGCTATGAGGTGAAGCTTGCAACGGAAACGATGGAAACGGAAACGATCGAGAATGTGTCCGGCCTGAACAACCTTCATCAGGAAGGGGAAGTAATCGATACGATCGTCTCGTCTACTTACCTTACGACGGCAATCGGACCGAACATCCTGCCACGGATCGCACCCCTGATCGCTAAAGGGATCACTAAGCGAGTGGCCTCTTCAGAGGAACCGTTATACGTCATCGCATGTGAAAACCAGATCGGTGCAACAGATATTTTGAAAAAGCATATTTTAGAAAATCTTAATGAAGAAACGGCTGCAAAGCTTGAAGGCAAAGTCTTCTTCTTCAATTCAGCGGTTGATCGCATTGTACCGATGCAGGATCAAGGTTCATTGGACGTCCTCGTTGAACCATACTACGAGTGGGTGGTCGAGACCACGGAAGAAATCCCGCCAGTTGAAGGAATGACGATCGTGGAAGATCTAGCACCCTTCATCGAACGGAAGCTGTTCACGGTGAACACAGGGCACGCCGTCATTGCTTACCTTGGATATCTGCAAGGGAAATCGACCATTGATCAGACATTGGCCGATGACGGAATCGCTGCACAAGTGAAGGAAACGTTGAAAGAAACAGGTGCCTACCTTGTGAAGCAATATGGTCTCGATGAAAACGACCATCTTGCTTATATTGATAAAAACATCGAACGCTTCAAAAACGCCTACCTGAATGATGATGTGACCCGTGTGGGACGCGCGCCGATCAGGAAACTTGGTCCCGATGACCGATTGATCCGCCCGACCACAGAAGCTCAAAAAGCAGGACTTTCTTATTCGTATCTCGCCAAAGCGATTGCAGCAGCGCTCCTGTTCGACAATCCTGAAGACGAACAGGCCATGGAAATCCAGGGCATGATCAAGGAACACGGCCCTGCATATGTTTTGAAAAAAGTGAGCGGACTGGATGCGGATAGTGAAATTGTGGAGGAAGTATTAGTTCAGTATGAAGCATTGAAGAAATAAATGGATGGACTGTCGGATGGGATTCGGCAGTCTTTTTTTATGAGTTTTGACTACGTGTCCTTTCTGTGACATGCCTGAACCCACGCCAATCCTACACCTGAATCAGCCTCGTTATTTTTCAGCGGAAAAAGAAAAAATAAAGATAGAATTCCCCTCATCCCGGGTGTAAAATATATAAAAATACACTCTCATATTTTGACATGCAGGAGGAAACAACCGAATAAAAGATACAGTTATGCCAAAGTTGCTATCGTTTTCCCAGTCTGGAAGATTCAAAGAATGCTTCCACCAATGTAAGAATTCAGAATGTTAAAAATACGATTAGAGGTTGATGAAAGTTGGCAATGAATACGACTGATATAGCTGTAAAGGAACAAACGATTTTTCACCACACGGGGAATAAGATCAAGACCGAAGACCGGGATATCCAGATCATCGTGAAAATGGAGGAGCCCCTGATCGTCGTCCTTGGCAATGTGCTGAGTCATGAAGAATGTGATGAACTCATCCAATTGTCAAAAGATCGGGTCGAGCGCTCAAAAATCGGGAATACCCGGACAGTCGATGGACTGAGAACGAGCAGTTCTGTCTTTTTGGAAGAAAGCCATGACGTCGTGACACGGGTTGAAAAGCGAGTCTCTCAAATTATGAATATACCCGTCGAGCACGGGGAGGGTCTTCAGATCCTGAACTATAAGCCTGGTCAGGAATACAAGGCGCACTTTGATTTTTTCTCGGCATCTGCAAGACCGGTGAAGAATCCGAGGATCAGTACCCTTGTCATGTACCTTAACGACGTGGAGGAGGGCGGTGAAACGTACTTTCCGAAACTTGGCCTGTCTGTCTCCCCGCAAAAAGGGATGGCCGTTTACTTTGAATATTTCTATGATAATCAGGAACTGAACGATTTAACGCTGCATGGCGGTGCACCGGTTGTCATCGGGGATAAATGGGCTGCGACCCAGTGGATGAGAAGGCAGGTATTTAAATAATTAGAAAGGAGGAGTATCCCCAGGGTGGGATGCTCCTCCTTTTTTAGCTAGCGGATTTTACCGGTTTCACCACACCGCCATTCATTCTTTTAACGTTGACGGTGTGGATGATCATTCCTGTGATGATCAGGAGGATGCCGAGGAGAGCGAATCCTGACGGAAAGGGAACGGAAAGGATGGCCGCTTCTCCCATGATGACGAACAGGATCTGGGTCGACTGGGTCGCTTCCACTGCCGCAAGCTTCCCGGGATGATGCCTTGCCATATTCGTCGCAAGAAAAAAGAGGGAAGTCGCAATCACACCTGAGCAAACGGCTACGATAAAGGATTGTGTCACTTGACCAGTGGAGGGGATGCCTACTCTAAAAAACGCATAGCTTCCAAGGATCAGCCACAAGGGAGTACTTGCGATCGTCATTCCGAGCACCCGTTGAAACGTATCAAGCTTCCCTCCGCATACCTCCATCATTTTACGGTTCCCAAGAGGGTAAGCGAACGCTGCGACGATCACCGGTAAGACTCCTGTGATCACTTCTGAAAGAGACAGCCCACTGGCATTTTCCTGTTGAATGAACAGTACCCCGATTAAAATGATCGAGGAAATGCCGAGAGCCCTTTTTTGAATGGAGTGCCTGCGTCTCACAGGTCCTGAAGTGAAAAACAAGGGAGCGAGCAGGATCCCTGCCACAATCGTGAATTGCCACGTGCCCGCAACAAGCCAGCCGGGTCCATATGCTGCCGCATACGTCAAAGGACCATAAAAGAGGACAAACCCGACAAAGCTCCACGTCAGCCACTCGTATGGTTTCTTCTTCATTTCGATCCACACTTGATTTATATTCTTTCGTAAACCTACAATAATGAAAAGGAATGGAAGCATGAACAAAAAACGCAGGGACGAACTCCACATCCAGCTTCCGCCGGCCAGTTCCATGGACCGGTTCAGGATGAAGGTGACGGCAAAGAACATGGATGAAATAATACCGAGAGTCAATTCTTTGATGGGAAGCACTCCTTTCTGATACATATATAGTTTATTTTATATATATTATAAGCGAATACATTTAAAAGAAAAATCCTCAAAAAGGAAGTGAAAATTTATCAACCCTACCCCCGAATTAACGCTCCATCCAAAAACCAATTGACAACCTTTTCAAGAGAATGATATAGTTATGCCAATAAAAAATATACAGTCACTCTCTGATAATAGAGGCGCGAGAATGATGAGTACCTTCTTTGAGAATAATGGATTCCGGGATAAGTTGGGAAAGGCAGATCGCCGAAGCAGAAAATAGCCAATTCTATTTTTTGTTGGGCCAGCATTGAAGAAATGCTGGACTGTCACAATGCAAAAGTTGTGGAGCACTATTGAAGAGATGTTAATACATAGTCTTCATCTTGGTTCCGTAACCTTTGATGGAAAACCGTATGAGCATCTGCTTCATACGGTTTTTTTGTGTTTTTTTAGAGAGTCTAAAGGAGTTAGGGATATGAGTACAGTTGATGTGAATGTTCAAGGGGATTTAACGATTGGTGGGATCGGTACGGGTGATTTGGTGGAAAGATACGGCACGCCACTGATGGTTTATGATGAAGGGATGATTCGCGGGAATGCGAAATTGTTTCGGGATGCATTCAATGAGAGTGGTCTGAAATATCAGGTGGCGTATGCGAGTAAGGCATTTCTTTGTAAAGAAATGGTGCGCCTGGCGGAACAAGAGAACCTCTCCCTGGATGTCGTCTCAGGCGGGGAATTGTATACGGCACTTGAAGCTGGTTTCCCGGCTGCACGGATCCATTTTCACGGCAACAATAAATCCGAAGATGAGCTTCTAATGGCTCTTGAAGCTGAAATCGGCTGCTTTGTCGTCGATAGTTTCCTTGAACTTGAACTGCTCCATGACCTGGCAAAAGAGCGGGAGCAGGAGGTGCAGATCCTGATCAGGGTCACACCGGGGGTGGAAGCCCATACCCACGAGTACATCACGACGGGCCAGGAAGATTCAAAATTCGGATTCAGCATTTCAAACGGACAGGCGGCAACGGCGATTGGACTTGCCATCAGGAAGCCGTATTTCTCATTGCTGGGCCTCCATTCCCATATCGGATCTCAGATCTTTGAACAGGAAGGCTTTGATCAGGCGATCCGGGTACTGTCTGATTTCATGCAGCGGATCCGGATCGATTTGGACGTCATGATGCCTGTCTTGAATATCGGTGGCGGATTTGGTGTCCGGTATACGGAAGAAGACCAGCCTCTGCCGATTCCGACCTATGTCAAAGGGATAACGGATAGTGTGAAAACCTATTTTGCGAAAAATGAATACCCGCTCCCGGAAGTCTGGGTGGAGCCGGGTCGAAGCATGGTGGCAGAAGCGGGCACGACGTTATACAAAGTGGGCTCGAAGAAAATCATCCCGGATGTGCGCACGTATGTGGCGATTGACGGAGGGATGACGGATAATATACGCCCGGCTCTGTATCAGGCGAAGTATCATGCGGTACTGGCAAACCGTCCGAATGAGGAATGCACGGAGCTTGTGAGCATTGCAGGGAAATGCTGCGAGTCGGGTGACATGCTCATCTGGGACCTGATGCTGCCGCCGACGAATTACGGTGATATCCTGGCTGTGTTCAGTACGGGGGCATACGGGTATTCTATGGCGAGTAACTATAATCGGATACCGAGACCGGCTGTTGTGTTTGTGGATAACGGGGAATCCCGGGTCGTGATCGAGCGGGAGACGTATGAGGATCTTGTAAGGAAAGATCGATAGGGAAAAGAGTGGTGGAGTCCAAAGGGGCTTCACCTTTTTTTATGGGATTTTTTGGCTTATTATGGTAATGTAAAGGTAACTTTATCCAATGAATTCGGAGGATCAATCTATGAATCTCAAATCGATCGGTTCCATGGTTTTGAAATTTGTCTTCGTTCTGTTCGGAATCATCCTTCTGACAGGCCTCATCGGTTTGTTCAATGAAGGTGTGGATCTCAGTTTGAAACAATATATGCTCAACATTGTGGAGATATCGACCTCCCTCGTTCATTCTGAATCGATGACCATTACGAATGAATCGAACAACTCATATCCGATGTTCCCGGCCTTCTGGGAGCCGTATTTCTATTCTGTTTCGATTTTTTTGTCTGCTTTTCTTTTATCCATCCTCATGGGCATCTTTCTTGCGTACCTCACACATCTGCTGCCATCCGGCTGGTCAACGTTCATCCTTAGGGCGACTAACTTGCTCGAGTCCACACCCGATATCTTCATCTTGATTGTCATTCAATACAGTGTCATTTTCATCTTGAAAGAGACGGGTGTGCTTCTGTTTCCGATCGTCGGCTCCCAGGAAAAGGTGTATTTTGTTCCCATTGTGACTTTGTGTATTTTACCGACAATCATGTTGTTCCGGATCATCTATTTACTGGTGAGCGATGAATATGGGAAGCCGTATGTAGACCTGATCAAGAGCAGGGGGATGTCCAAACACTCGATTTTCTTCATCCATGTCCTGCGGAATATTTCGTTCAGCTTATTGAATCATTCCAAATCGATCATTCTTTTTCTGTTATCTTCCTTAATCGTATTTGAAAGATTATTTAATATTTATGGCATCACCCACTTCATCCTGTCATTCTCTCAAATGGATGTGATCTGTTTCAGTTTGATCATGTTTTATCTGCCTGTTTTTGTCCTGCTCATCCTCATCAGGCTTTTCGTTGATTGGAAAACAGGTCAGAAGGTGGCGATATGATGTTGAAAAAACTGATGAAGAATCGGTCATTTATGATGGGGTTTTTATTTCTGTTCGGTATGTTTGCCGCAAGTCTTGTTTACTATGTTGGCTGGGGAGATGAGGTGCCGAAGCTGGACCTTTTGAAAAATGAAGAAGGGGAACTTCTCAGTCCTCCGTATTCACCGGCAGAGTATCCACCCCTTGGTACCGACAATTTTAACCGGAATATCTTTCTTCTTATCATTGTTGGGGCGAAATATACCATAGGGGCAGCGATCTTGATCACACTGTGTAGGGTATTGCCTTCGGTGTTCATGGGGTTGGTGCTGCATTTCTACTTGAAACCGTTCAGAAGAATCATTGATAACATTGTGGATGCCGCAAACTATTTTCCGCCGACCTTATTATCGTTCTTATTATTGAATTGGATGCTGCTTGATGGTCCGTTACATCATCCGGAAGGTTTCCCGTATGGTTTTACGGATAAAACCGTTTTTTATCTGGTCATTCTTATCGTGATTTCCCTTCCGAGTCTGACACTGCTATTTACGAATGAATATGACCGGATCATGAGTCACGAGTTTATTGATAGTGCGAAAGTGCTGGGTGCAACGAAGCGTCATTACATCAGGAATCATATTCGCCCCTTTATTCTTCCACAAACCCTTCTCGTGTCGATTCGGGAATTTATGATCATCATGCTGTTGATTGCACATCTTGGGGTATTGAATATTTACATAGGGGGATCATCATTTAAAGTTGACCTTTTTGACAATCCGTTCCTGGTTTCCCTTTCTAATGAATGGTCGGGTCTCCTCGGAGGCTGGTGGCAATTCCTGTGGACGACCTATCCGTGGATTTCTTTCATCCCTGTCGTTTTCTTTACCTTGACGATCCTGTCGGCAAAGCTGATGCTGATCGGGGCGACACAAGTGGTGGAAACCCTAATGGAATACTCAACAGATGAAGGATCAACTGATGAATCTGAAACCACATGCCTAAAAGGCAAAGAAATGTTCCAACTTGTGAAAGAGGCGAAGTGAGAGGCTGTATCTAATGGCCCGTGTTTATAGTCCGGAAAATGGAATAAGGGAGAAGGCAGCGTCTGTCGGGATGCTGCCTTCTTTCTTTTGTGTTTCAAACAGAAATCCCGGTTCAAGCGGAGAGCGGGTGATTTGAACGTTGGTACCATGAAGTTGTTTTACGATTATTTAAGAGGACTTAAGTCTTGTAAGAATGTAATCGATAAGATATTTTTTCGATACTCCCCACTTTTTATCCCACATCCGCCATGAGTTTCTGTACCCGATTTCATAGATTTATTTCCTGCTTTACCGGAAGCGGGGGCTCTCTAGTACTCTCGTCCCGAAAAATAACCCCAATTGAGAAACCTATGCGCACACCCTTACAATTTAATTATCGACATGAGGTTCTATCGACTTCCAGGACATATCTTTCAAATTCAATCAAGGAGGCGGTGCCTGAATGATCTACCAGTAGTCTATCAATCATGTATTGACTACATAGTTTCTTCCTTTTTTCCTCACCCGAGATTCTACCCTATGACCGAATCAAGACCTTAATAGAATAGGAGAATGATAATGAAAAAGCTGAACGTAAAACCGCTTCTGGTCGGATCGATCGCAGCCTCTATGATTGCGGGCTCGATGTTCCAAGTGGAAGCCAAAGGCGTTCCTACGAAGGACGTCAATCCTAAACAGTCAACCGTTGATGTGAAAGCCAGCATAAAAGGGGAGCATACCATCACCCTCATAACCGGAGATGTAGTGAAAGTCTCTACGTTAAACAATGGAAAACAAATCATCAATGTCGAGCCGGCAGATAAAAACGGTGATGGTGTCAGGGTGATGACGATCAAAGATGAAACATTCGTCTTTCCGAACTCTGCGATGCCTTATATGTCAGCGGGTAAGCTGGATGAAGATTTGTTTAACATTACAAAATTGATCGAGTATGGGTATGATGACAAAAACACAGATGCTGTACCGGTCATTGTCGAATACAAAGAAATGAAAGCGAAATCGATCAACGCTGCACCAAAGGGGTCTAAGAAAGTACGGGAATTGGAAAGTATCCACGGAGCCGCACTGTCAGCAGAGAAAAAGCAGGCTGAGGTTTTCTGGAATGACGTGACGGTTAAAAGTGCTGAAAAGCAAGCAACGTCACAATTCGAAAAAGGTGTAGATAAGATCTGGCTGGACGGTCGCGTTGAAGCAGCCCTTGATCAGAGTGTACCGCAAATAGGTGCGGATCAGGCTTGGGAGCAAGGATATACCGGTGAAGGGGTCAAGGTGGCGGTACTGGATACCGGGATTGACTCGGAACATCCGGATATCACAGGTCAAATCGACGAGGCAGTGAGTTTCGTTCCCGGTGAAGAAGTGAAGGATGTCCATGGCCATGGAACCCATGTGGCCTCAACGGTTCTTGGGACGGGGGCTGGTGACGGGAAACATAAAGGGGTCGCCCCGGATGCCCGTTTACTGGTAGGAAAAGTATTGAGCGATGAAGGATTTGGACAGGATTCCTGGATCATCGATGGAATGGAATGGGCATCGGAAAATGCAAAGATCGTCAATATGAGTCTTGGAAGCGATATGCCGAGTGACGGGACGGATCCGATGGCGGAAGCGGTCAATCAATTGACCGAGGAAAATGGGACATTATTTGTTATCGCCGCAGGAAATAGAGGCGGTGAAGGGACAATCGGTTCACCGGGAGCAGCGGATTCGGCATTGACGGTCGGGGCCGTTGATAAGAATGATCAGCTCGCATGGTTTTCCTCGAAAGGTCCCCGCTATGGCGATATGGGTCTGAAACCTGATTTGTCTGCCCCTGGTGTGGATATCGTAGCTGCCCGTTCTCAGTATTCAAGTGGAGAGGGATTATATAAAAGCATGAACGGAACATCCATGGCCACTCCACATGTAGCCGGGGCCGCAGCGATCCTTTCAGGGAAGCATCCGGAATGGGATGGGAAAACCCTGAAGCAGGTGCTGATGAACACAACGAAAAAGCTCGACGATTATGCACCCTATCAGGTTGGAACCGGTAGAGTCGATGTTCCTGCAGCACTGGACACAAAAGTAAGAGCCACGGAATCCGTTTCTTTCGGATTTTTCAAATGGCCACATGATCAGGCTGCGCCAGTTGAAAAGGTGATCACGTATACGAACGAGAGTGATCAGGATATCAGTCTTGAGCTGGAAGCGACTTTCACCAATGGGGAGGGCGAAGAAGCTCCAGAAGGCATGCTGAATCTTGAACAAGAAAAGGTTACAGTCCCGGCTGGTGGGACAGTTGACGTAAAGGTGACGCTGGATTCGACTCTCGGGGAAGCAGGGTCGCGCTATCAAGGGTTCCTGAGAGCGAAGGAAGATGGAAAAGAGCTCATCAGCACAACGATGGCCATGGTCAAGGAGGAAGAACGCTATCCACTGACCTTGAAGGCAACCGATCGTGACGGATCGAAGGGGCTTGCTTATGTCGTCTTATTCAGTGAGAAGATGGAACCGGAAGCGGTGGCCGTAGATGGGACACTTGAACTTCGATTGCCTCCTGGCACGTATTCCGCCATGTCCCTTATGGATGTTGATGCAGAAACAGATCATGCTGGTGTTGCTCTTGTCGGGAATCCGGAAGTGAAACTTGACGGACCGAAAACCGTTGAACTTGATGCACGTAAAGCCAAGGAAATCAAAGCAGTCGTTCCAAAGAAAGCCGAAGCGAACTATAAGCGTCTGGAATATCATCAAACCATCGGAGACATGCCGATGACAAGTCTTTACTTAATGCCTGTCTGGATTGATAAGATGTATGCCGTACCGACTAAAGAAGTGAAGAGTGGGTATTTTGAGCAGCTGACACGCTGGCGTCTGACAGAGCCGACCTTGACAATTGATTTTAAAGGGAAAGAATTGGATGATATCCCACTGGCGGGAAGTACGTTGTTAGATGGGAAGTATAATATGTCCACAGTCTATGCGGGTAAAGGGAGCGCTGCTGACTTTGACCGCCTCAAAGCAAAAGGAAAAGCTGTGGTGGTCGATCGTAATGCAGAAGTGAGCGTGTCCCAGCAAGCGACGAATGCTGCTGAAGCAGGGGCAAAGCTTGTAATCATTGTGAACAATGAGGACAAAGAGTTCAGTGTATATGCGGGAACTCCTGACTATACCGATAATCCGGTAGCCGTTGCTGGTATCAGTAAGAGTGAAGGGGATAAGCTCGTGAAAGCAGTACGTTCTGGAAATATAAAATTAAAGGTGGAAGGGACGGTCGATTCTCCTTACCTTTATGATTTAATGGATGTACATGAAGGCTCGATTCCAAAGGATCTGACCTATGCACCTAAAGGGAAGCAATTAGCGAAAATCGAAACAAATTATACTTCACCTGTTGAAACGGATGGCGGGGAGTTCCGATATGATCTGCGCCCTCACACGATGAGAGCAATTGGATTCCTGCAAAAAGTGTCACTGCCAAGCGCCCGTACCGAATATGTATCGGCGACAGAAGATACAAGGTGGTATCATCAGGCAAACGTACTCGATGAGACCTGGCAGGTGAGACAACCGCTGATGACATATGATGGTGGAGAGAAAATCTCTGAGAACTGGTTCTCACCGGTCGTTCGTCCGAGTCTGGGAGAAGGATACTGGCCGCCGAGGAGACAGGGTAACTCGCTTCAGATCAATGTTCCTGCATGGGCTGACGGCGGGAAAGGGAACACCGGTGGTACGGAATGGGATGTCTCAAACCAAAACCAGACCACCCAGTTATACAAAGGGGATACCTTATTGAAAGAGGGTCAGGGACAGGCGCTGAACGTTTGGGACATCTTACCTCAAGAACGTACCCAATACCGATTCGTCACAGACGCCAAACGGGACGAAAATCGCTGGAACACCTCAACCCGTACCCATACAGAGTGGACCTTCTGGACAGAAGCGACTGAGAACTGGATGGAAGACCTTCCATTCCTGATCCTTGACTATAAGGTGGATACAGATGTAAACGGGGATGCACTTTCCAACCGTCCGACAAATCTGGAGCTATCCGTTGGTAAGGTTGAAGGTGCTATTGGTTATGGCGAGATAGATGGTTCTTCCCTGGAAGTGTCCTTTAACGAAGGGAAGTCTTGGAAGAAGGTGAAGCTTGAGCGTGACGGAGATACGTTCAAAGCGGTCATCAATAATCCTAAATATGCCAAGAGTGTATCATTGAAAGCAAGTGCCTGGGATGATAAGGGGAATAAAATCAGTCAGGAGATTGTGAAGGCTTATGGATTGAGATAGGTAGAATGGTAGGGGAGATGCCGGGATGGCATCTTCCTTTATTTTTATGAAACTATTATTAAGTTCACCCGTAGAAATAGAGGATATAATGGATGGAAATCTGTGAAAATAAGAAGGTGAAAGGATGAATAACCTATTTTTTCTGCCTATTGGGATTGGGGTATGGATTGAGAAAAGAGTAGGAACAGGAGTAAGAGGAATCATCGGGTATTTAATCATCTATATGATAATCACCTTCGGTTTCTCCCTCATAACAGATGGAATTGGAAGCACGTTCATCAATCGAATGTTTTATTTTTTTAATACTTATCTTTGTTTAGGGATGCTTTATGTGATCTTTCATTACTGGAAAAGAAATGAGAGGAACGACTGATAAAGATAAAACCAAAAATATTAGTCGGCAAATCCAAGGTCATGTCGATGGCGGAGGATTCGACAAAAAATCTCTGGCAAAGCTTCATGCCACACCGAAAGGCGATTTCCCATCGCATGGATGAAAAATTCTATAATATGAAGGTATTCGAACTAGGGTTCGATGTGAAGTAATTAGCACCGGGGACTCCTTTCATGAAGTGGGCAGCAGTAGAGGTCAAGTCATTTGGGAAAGAACCTTTAGAGATGGATACATACACGATGAAAGGTGGATTATACGCCAAATTCCTTCACCAAGGTCCCGCCATCATCTTCCATGAAACCCTGGAATACATCCACAAAGAGTGGATGCCGGCTTCAGAATATCAACTGGACGACCGAGAACACTTCGAACGCTTAGACGAACACTACAACCCAGCAAATCCCAATGCAGTCGAAGAGGTCTGGATCCCCATTAAGAGAGGGACGGACCTCTGATTTTAAGGCAAAACCCAATAGGGACGGACCTTCATTTGCAAAAATGAAGGTCCGTCCCTTTATAATTGGTTCAGCTTCTTTCCTATATGATTAAAGTAGTCGATCATGAAGGGATGGAATTCTTTGGCGGTTCGGGTGAAGTGTCTTCGTTTGGACCAGCCGAGGCCGATGGTGCGCACGCAGGTCGGGCTTTTGATCCGGATTTTGTGGGGAAATGGTGTCTGGCGGTTCATCCATGAGATGGCAGGGATGAAGGCGATGCCGAGACCTTGCCTGACGAGGTCACCTATGACGCCTGGTTCATCTCCTTCGAAGGAAATCACGGGTGAGAATCCCGCCTGCAAACAGATCTCATCTGTCAGGTTCCTGAGTCCGTAGCCTGTATTCATGCTGATGAACAGTTCATCCTTCACCTCGATCAAATCGATTTCATCTCTGTCTTCCAACCAGTGACCAGGAGGGACGATAAGGAAGATTTCCTCTGTCATCAACGGCTCCCACACGATATCTTCATCATCTTCCAAGGGGATGGAAGAAATGCAGTAATCCACTTCGCCATTTTTTAACTGCTCTTTCATTTCAGACATCGAGTGGACGAATTGCTGAAATCGGACGTGGGGATTTTCCTTCAAGAACGACCCGACCAGATCCGGTAGCACCCTTGGGATCGTGACGGCCATTCGGATGGTATGTTCCTCAAGGTTCATCGCTTCCCTGATTTCTCTTTTTCCTTCATAGATTTCCATGAATATGCTCTCTACCCGGTTAAGAAACAGTTCTCCAAACCGGTTCAGTTTGATCTGTCGGTGCTGTCTTTCGAATAAGGGAACCCCCAGGTCCTCTTCCAAACGGGCAATCGTTTTGCTGAGGGAGGGCTGGGCAATTCTTAGTTCCTCTGCAGCCCTGGTCATATGTTCCAGACGGGCAACGGTCTGAAAGTAGTGGAGCTGTTGTAGTTCCATAAGAACACTTCCTTTCATAGACTGAAAGCTATATATGTATAACTCATTATGTATTATACATTATCATTTTATCCACGTATGATAAATGGATGTAAATGAGTATAAGAAGGAGTTTGTTATGAAAGGATTCACATTATTATTACAAGATTTAAAAGCCATGGTCAGTCATAAGCACAGAAGAATCGCCCTCGGCTTTCTTCTTTTAGTTCCACTGATTTATTCGGGTTTATTCCTGTCAGGCTACTGGAATCCATACGGTAAACTTGAACAATTACCCGTTGCCATCGTCAATGAAGACGAAGGAAGCGTAATGGAGGATGAACCGATAGAGGCGGGGAAGGATTTTGTAAAGGAACTGAAAAAGTCAGAAGATCTAAACTTCAAGTTCGTTTCCGCTACTAAAGCCAATGAAGGTCTCAAAGAAGGGACGTACTACATGGTCGTGACCATCCCCAAAGACTTCTCGGAAAAGGTGAGTACCCTGATGGATGAACAACCCGAGCCTGCCGAACTACTTTACAAGGACAACCCTGGTAAAAACTTCGTCGCCTCGCAAATCAGTTCGAGTGCTACGGAAAAAATGAAGAGCAAGCTGTCTGATACGATTTCCAAATCCTATGCAGACGGCGTGTTTTCAAAGTTTGAGGAATTAGGGAAAGGATTAACGAAATCGAGTGATGGAGCGAACCGATTGCATGAAGGGATCGCAGATGAGAAAGCAGGAATGAACAAGTTTGCAGCCGGAATCGACTCACTTGGAGAAGGTTCACTCAATCTTCAAGCAGGTAGTGAAAAACTATCAGCCGGCGCGGGTTCCTTTGAAAGTGGACTTCATCATCTCAATTCAAGTTCAGCTCAGCTTGCCGGCGGGATGAAGAACCTGTCACAAGCCGGAGAGAAAATGAATAATGGCACCGAACAACTGGCGAGTCAAACGAAGCAGCTTGCAGGTGCAGAGAATAAGCTTACACAACAGCAAACGGAAGCGAGGCAAGAGGCAGAAGAGCTGAAAAACGAGCTTCAAGCCTATCAGGAATCCCATCCAGAGGTGAAAAATGACCCTGAATTCGCAACGATTCAATCACAGGCGGAAAAATTGTCAGCCTCCACCTCGGAGCTTGAAAATGAACAAGTGAAACTCCATCAACAATCAGAACAGCTTGCCGGAGGACAAAGTAAGCTGCATGCAGGGTTTACCCAATTGGCAGACAAACTGAACCATGCATCCAACGGAGCTTCTGAATTAGCGTCCGGAACATCCACGCTCTCTTCTGGCTTCGCTGATTGGAACAAAGGCTTCACAACCCTGACTGCGGGAATCGACCGCTTAACCAACGGAACGGACAAGCTTTCTTCAGGAGTCGGCGCTTTGAATGAAGGATTGACAAACCTGGAAGCAGGCTCAGGAGAATTATCATCGAAACTCAGCGATGCTGCAGAAAAAACGTCAGCAGTACATTCAACGGATGAGTTATCGTCCATGTTCTCAGACCCCGTCCATCTTGTGAAATCCAATGTGTCCAAGGTTCCGAACTATGGAACAGGGATTGCTCCCTATTTCTTGTCATTGGCGCTATACGTAGGAGGAATCATGGCAGCGAATATCCTGCCACTCGCTAGACGCAATGATCTTCGCGTAAATGGAACGACCCATTTCATCAATAAACTAGGATTGGTGTTTTTCATCGGGGCCATTCAGGCACTCATTGTCGACGGGGTCCTATTGTTTGGATTCCATTTAGAGGTCGTGAATATACCGCTGTTTATCCTATCAAGTGTCATCGTTTCCTTTACGTTCATGACGTTTATCTTCATGCTGATCACCGTGTTCGGTTTTGTTGGGAAGTTTCTGGCCGTCACCTTCCTTGTCCTGCAATTGGCGACATGCGGAGGGACCTTCCCAAGAGACTTAAATACACCGATATTGCGCATCATTGGGGAGAACTTACCGATGGCGCACTCATTAAGTAGCTTCCAGGAAGTCATTACCCTCGGGGACTTCACTCAGCTGACGCACCAGCTGTGGATCCTGTTTGCTTATTTGGCTGTCGCCGGTGGGATCGCCTGGTTTACCACCCATATGCAGCATTCGAAAACCGCTGAAGCCGCGGAATGATCATAAAAATGCCTGCCCCCGATCAAAAGGGGGGCAGGCATTTTTTGTTAGGATAAGGCACCCATGACATATCTCTTCGTTACATCCTGATAAAATCCGGCCTGGACTGTCAATACGGATACCATCATGACATTGAGGACTTTGGTGAGGTTTTCCTCTGCAATCCCGTGAAACGTTGCCAGCATAGCGCGGCACTCATCTTTGATGAATCCATCGATATGCTCGTTCACTGAACCATCCGCCGTTTTGATGGAAGGGAGGGACTGGTGGTGGATCTGATCGAAAATGGACGCATAGGCAAGATAAAGATCCGTGGGATTGACGATGTCATCGGTTCGGTCTTCAATATTATTGAACACAAGAGTCAGGATCTTACGAATGGATTCAAAATCAAGTGTTGCTTTCAGGTCTTCGACGATGAATAACATGGCAGCCTGTTCGGTGGTGTATTTTTTACCGAGTTGTGGGGACCCGATCAACCCTCTTACATCCCGTTTCACCCAGTTCTGGACGGTGCTTTGGGGGAAATTGGTGAATTCGATCAGGTTTCCCAGGGAGACGATCTCTTTGAGGGAAAAGCCGATGTCGCCTTTGGCTGGTTTAAGGATTTTTCGGATGATGGGTGGACGCTCGCCTTCTTGAATGGAGTCCGGCCAAATTTCCCCGATCACCCCATGTGGATTCCTGCCCGCAGTGCCGTTCAGAGAGAGCAGCAGTTCGGCCATATTTTTGCGTGTCAGTTTAAACGTTTCCATCGTGATTACCCCGTCTCTTTAGCAAATATCTTCTTCTATACTACTGGTTAGGTGAAGTCTCGTCAATTTCACCTTTTGCTTGTATTTTGAATAGGAAGGATTTATAATAGTATCAGATACAGGTTCATTTGAACTTGAAATAGGAGTGAGGAAAAAGATGGGGAAACGAATATTTTATTTCCTGTTAACGAACGTTTTAGTACTGCTGACGATTAGCATCATTTTTTCCGTCACAGGAGCGGGGAACTACATCACGGCTTCAGGCGGATTAGATTTAGGGGCACTGCTCGTATTCAGTGCGATCATCGGTTTTTCCGGATCGTTCATCTCTTTAGCGATGTCACGCTGGATGGCGAAGAGGATGATGGGTGTCCAGGTATTGAATCCGGATGGCGCATTATCATCTGAGGAACGTGCCGTTGTCGAGAAAGTCCACCGTCTATCAAGGGCGGCAGGGCTTACACACATGCCGGAAGTGGGAATCTATCACTCTCCCGAAGTGAATGCATTTGCTACAGGTCCTTCTAAGAAACGCTCGCTTGTTGCCGTTTCGACTGGATTGCTTCGTGAAATGGATGATGATGCGGTTGAAGGCGTCATTGCCCATGAAGTGGCCCACGTTGCGAACGGGGATATGGTGACGATGACCCTGCTACAAGGTGTGGTCAATACATTCGTTGTCTTCCTCGCACGGATCGCCGCATGGATTGCGTCCCGATTCGCAAGGGAAGAAATGGCACCGATCGTGCATTTCATTGCCGTGATTGTATTCCAAATCGTCTTCTCGATCTTGGGAAGTCTCGTTGTCTTCGCTTATTCCCGTCATCGTGAGTATCACGCAGATAGAGGCGGAGCGGATCTTGCCGGTAAGGATAAGATGGTCCATGCCCTGCAGATGCTGAAAGCTTACTCAAGCCGGATGAAGGGGGAAGACGACACGGCGATTTCTACGTTGAAAATCAATGGACGACGTAAATCGGCGATGTTCTCGACTCACCCGGATTTGGATGAGCGGATCAGCCGTTTGCAGGCGAAATAATAGAAGATATAAAGGTGTCTGACTCCGTTAAGGGGAGTCGGGCACTTTTTTTTTATGGATTCTTATCAGTATCCCGAACCATCTCTTCCCTGTCCTTTACATCACATTAACATTATTTCAGAATAGTTTTACGTTTGGTTAATCTCCTGTTTACTTTGGTTCCCTATGATGAGGGTGTAATACAAAAGAAAACAAAAATGATTCAAAACTAGGAGGAGACATCCATGAAGAAGAATGCATTGTTGAAGGTATTAACTGTAGGGGTGACTTCCGCTTTCCTTATGGCGGGCTGTTCTGGAAATGATAACGCAGAAGGAAGCAAGATCGATACTAGTAATCTATCATTGGATCAAATAGAAAAGAAGGCAAAAGAAGAAGGGGAAGTGAACTCAGTCGGAATGCCTGATTCATGGGCAAACTGGGGACAGACTTGGAAGGATATCATGGAGAAATATGATATCAAGCATACAGATACAGACATGTCGAGTGCCGAAGAGCTTGCGAAGTTTGAAACAGGAAATGTCGATGTAGGAGATGTCGGTGTGGCATTCGGCCCTCTTGCTGAAGAGAAAGAATTGACGCTTCCATATAAACCGACGCACTGGGATGAAATCCCCGATTGGGCGAAAGACGACAATGGAGACTGGGTGGTCGGCTATACCGGCACCATGGCTTTCATTATCGATAAAAATAACGTGAAGAATCCTCCATCTTCATGGAGTGACCTCCTAGAGGGTGACTATAAGGTGGATGTAGGTGACGTGATGAAAGCCAATCAGGCTCAATTCGCTGTCCTCGCAGCAGCATTTGCAAACGGTGGAGACGAGAAGAATATTGAACCGGGAATCGAATTCTTCCAAAAGCTCGCAAAACAGAAACGCCTGCAGACGACGGATCCATCCTTGACGTCTCTTGAAAAAGGGGAGACTGATGTCGCGATTGTGTGGGATTTCAACGCACTGAACTATCGTGACCAAATTAATAAAGACCGGTTTGAAGTCGTGATTCCATCTGATTCATCTGTCGTGTCGGGATATGCGAATGTCATCAATAAAAAGGCCAAGGATCCACACGCAGCAATGCTGACACGTGAATATATCCTATCTGATGAAGGACAGGCAAATCTTGCCCGTGGTTACGCACGACCGATTCGTGAAGATGTGGAGCTGCCAGAAGATGCGAAAGCAAAGCTTCTTCCTGATAGCATGTATAAGAATGTACGACCGGTAGAGGATGCAGACGCATGGGAAAAGGCAACGAAAGCCCTACCGCAAAAATGGCAGGAAGAAGTGTTGGTCCATGTCAACTAACGATAAGCTGATCTTTATCATGATCGACGGTCTCCGTTTTGACACGGCTGTAGATAATATGGGATATCTCCATCATCTGGTGGAGAAGGGACAGGCTTCACGATTCAAGGTGATTTCCGAGGTGCCGAGCATGTCCCGGCCCCTGTACGAGGTTTTGTTGACAGGGACACCTCCTTACCAAAACGGCATCACGTCCAATCAGATTGTACGTGGTTCAAAGGAAGAGAGTATCTTTCATCTGACAAGTAAAAATGGATTGAAGAATGCAACGGCAAGTTATCATTGGGTAAGTGAGCTCTATCATTCTGCTCCATTCAACCCAATGACGGACCGTATCAAGCTTGACGGGAATGGCACGATTCAAAACGGGATCTTCTATTGGGAGGATCACTATCCCGATACTCATCTATTTGCCGATGCAAACTATATGAAAATAACAAAAGATCCTGATTTTCTCTATATTCACAGCATGAATGTAGATGATGACGGACACAAATATACGGCAGACTCCGCCGGTTACAGGAATCGTGTGATCGCCGTGGACGTCATGCTTGCGTCCATTCTTCCTGACTGGATCGCGGAAGGATATCAAATCATCATTTCTGCCGATCATGGAATGAACAAGGATGGTCAGCATGGAGGGACGACGAAGGAAGATCGGGAAGTCCCGTTATTCGTCATCAGTTCGAAACTCGAAGCGGGAATCTATGAAGAAGAAGTCCCACAGCTTCAGATCGCTCCATTGGTTTGCAAACTATTAAACATTCAAGCGTCACCTGCCATGCAGGCGTTAACGATTCCAGACCTCATGTAGGTCATATAGTCCCAATCAGGGTGATGGGTAACGGCCTTGTCATCCTGAGCACAGGGACAATGGTGTAAAAGGAGTGAACACTCATGAAAAAGAGGACATCCGGTATTATTTTGACAATGGTTCCTTTGTTGGCCTTTATTCTATTATTCTTACTCGTTCCTTTCATTTCAATGATTCATGCAAGCTTTACAAAAGGTGGGCAAACATCTTTCACTATTGAAAACTACCTGGAGATTTTTACGAATCCCTATTATTATAAATCGTTTGAAAACAGTATTATCATTTCAGTCTCATCCACAGTGGTAGCGATTATCCTTGCGCTCTTTGCTGCATATGCCATTACGTTTTTTCATAAAAAGACTCAGGACCGGATTTTAGTACTTGCAAATTTAACTTCTAATTTCGCAGGGATTCCATTGTCCTTTGCCTTTATTGTCTTATTGGGAAATAGCGGTGTGTTTACGATTTTAGCGCAGAAATTGGATGTGGCTTTGTTGAATCATTTTAATCTGTATTCCTGGACAGGCCTCATTCTAATCTATATTTACTTCCAATTGCCCCTGGCCGTCATGCTCATGTTCCCTGCATTCCATGGCATCAAGGAGCAGTGGAGGGAATCGGCTTATCTTCTCGGTGCATCACCGCTTACGTTCTGGAAGCGAATCGGGATTCCGATCCTGCTGCCGAGCGTCGCGGGTACAGCGAGCATACTGTTTGCGAATTCAATGGGAGCCTATGCCTCTGCCTATGCCCTGACAGGAAGCACGTATAATCTGGCTACCATCAGGATCGGGGCCTTGATATCTGGGGATATCTTTGCCCAACCTGAACTTGGAAGCGCCCTTGCCGTGTTATTGGGTGTGACGCTGATTGTCGCGATGCTGATTAATGAATGGCTCACGAGAAAAGTAAGGAGGGATGTCGGATGAAAAAAAGTCGTGTATCGTTCATCCCCCTGGTCGTAGTGTTTCTTTATCTTATCGTTCCGCTTTTAGCGACGTTCCTATATTCGATTTCGACTAAGTGGAATCAAACCGTTCTGCCAGAAGGAATCACATTCAAGTGGTACACAGAGTTATTCAGTGACGGAGCATTCACTTCAGCCGTCCTGCGTTCCCTAATGCTCTCAGGAGGAGCCACGGTACTCTCAGCACTATTCATGGTGCCTGCGATATTCGCCATTGTCGTCTATGCCCCACGTTTGGAAAAAGGGCTGCAGGCACTGGTGCTCCTCACTTATGCCATGCCGGGAGTCATTATGGCAGTAGGGCTGTTAAGGGCGTATTCGAAAGCGGGAGTGCCCATGGTCCTGGTGACGATCGGTGCCTATTTCATCGGAATCATGCCCTATATGTATCAAGGAACACGAAATAGTCTCAGAAATATTCATGCCGTCTCCCTGATGGAATCGGCTGAACTTCTGGGGGCTACTAAAATCACGGCCTTCAGAAAAATCATCGTACCCAATATCATGACGGGGATCCTGGTATCGGCCCTCCTTTCATTCTCGATACTGTTCGGGGAATTCGTCCTGGCGAATTTATTGATCGGTGGAAGTTATGAAACGGTACAGATTTACTTGTATCAGCAATTAAAGAAAAGTGGCCACTTCTCCAGTGCCATCGTCGTCTGTTATTTCGTGTTCATCAGCATCCTATCAAGCCTGGTTGTGAAATTTGCCCAGCGTAAAAAGGAGTCGTTCTAACATGAGCTTTATCACATTGAATCAAATCCAAAAATCCTTTGAAGGCCAGACGGTCATTCAAGAAATGAACCTTGAAATCAAGAAAGGGGAGCTTGTGACGTTCCTGGGTCCAAGTGGCTGCGGGAAAAGTACTCTCCTCAGGATGATCGCAGGTCTTGTCACTCCTGAAGAAGGCTCCATTCTGATCGATGGAAGAGATGTGACCAATGTCTCGCCGAAGGACAGAGGAGTAGGAATGGTGTTTCAATCGTATGCCTTGTTTCCCAATATGAATGTGTACGAAAATGTCGCCTTTGGATTAAAGATGAAGAAAATGGAGAAGGGCGAAATTCATGAAAAAGTGATGAGTATGATCGAACTGGTAGGATTGACAGGGAAAGAAAAAGCATATCCCCATGAGTTATCAGGTGGGCAGCAGCAGAGGGTGGCTCTTGCGAGAAGTGTTGTCGTCGAGCCGAAAGTCCTCTTGTTGGATGAACCCCTGAGTGCCCTTGATGCCCAAATCCGAAAGAATCTTCAAAAGCTATTACGTTCAATTCAGCAGAGACTGGGCATTACGATGATTCTTGTGACCCACGATCAGGAAGAAGCCATGGTTGTGAGTGATCGAATTGTGCTTCTGAATAATGGCCAAATGGTTCAGAACGGCCATCCTCATGACATCTATATGAATCCTGCTACAGAGTTCGCCGCACGATTCATAGGACATTATAACGTACTTGATGCACATGATTTAAGAACCTTGTTCGGCCAGACTCTTAAGGCAGACGGCATGTATGCCATTCGGCCGGAAGCGTTTCAAAGAACTGAATCCGGTCCCTTCTATGCCATAACAGCCGTGGTGAAAGATGTGGCAGTATTAGGTAACATCGTCCGCTATTCAATGGAGTCGAACTCTGTGCCTTTTTCTGCCGACTTGCTTCAGCAACGGGAGTCTGGATTGTCTCCAGGAAGTGAAGTCACTCTATATATTTTAAAAGAGGATGTGATTCCACTGACATGAGTGCATTTGCATCGGACCGGCACAAATTAATAGAAGACATCCTTCAAGAGGATGAGAAAATATACGTCACACAATTAGCAGAAAAAATGAGGGTGACGCCTGAAACCATTCGAAAGGATCTGGCGTTTCTAGAAAAAGAAAACCGCCTTACCCGAGTCCATGGAGGAGCGGTGAAATACGTCCCTGTCGTTCAAGAGCCGTTGTTCCGGAAAAAGATGAATGTCCAGCTGGAGGCGAAACGGAGGATTGGTAAACTTGCCTCCCGTTATATTCAGGACGGGGATACCATCATGCTTGATGTTGGCACCACCACCTATCAACTGGCAAATGCTCTTGCCGGGCTTCAGCGTTTGACAATCGTCACCAATTCCCTGGCTGCAGCGGAAATCATCAATAAGAGTCTTGAGGCTAAGGTCTTTGACGGGAAGCTTGTCATGCTTGGCGGGTTGAGCAATCCTGAACAAAAATCCGTATCGGGGGCCATGACGATTCAAATGCTCCGTCATTTTCAATTTGACAAAGTGTTTCTGTCTTGTGGAGGGGTCACGATGACAGATATATTCGATTACGATTTGGAAGAATCTCTTGTGTCTGAAACCGTCATGAATCAGGGAAGGGAAATCTATCTGCTGGTTGATTCCACCAAGTTGAACCAGACCTCCTTTTGCAGAATCGGTCCAATGGAAAAACTTGACTATGTGGTATGTGATGCACCGATGCCAAGGGAATGGCAAAAGAGTAAACAGCGTACGTTGAAAAAATGGATTTCACCATAAGGAGGAAACCTCATGAGTGTCGATTATCATGTACATCTGGAAGAAGGGCCTTATTCATTTCGATGGCTGGAACGTACGAGCCGGGCACTTCAGCATTTTTATCCTGTAAGTGAAGGGAGCCATCATAGAAGCTGGATTCAATCCAGCTATAAGCTTCTTAATGAGCGGTTGGAAAAAGGCCCATATTCATCCGAGTGGCTGGATTTATACTTACAGAAAGCCAAGGAACGAAGCCTGAAAGAAGTAGGTATTGTCGATCATTTATATCGTTTCAGGGAAACCAGAGACTACTTCGAGAAGCACATGGATATAGGTGAAACGGACCTGGGAAGAAAACAATACCGTTGGTTGAATCAGGTCATGACCGAACACATGGGGGACTTTGTCGACTTCATAGAAAGTCAAAAACAGAAGTGGGCAGAGCATGGCATTAAGCTGAAGCTTGGGATGGAAGCTGACTACTTTCCTGGCTGCCATAATCAGTTGAAGGAATTGCTATCGGCTCATAGATGGGATTATGTGATTGGTTCGGTTCACTTTGTGGATGGGTGGGGATTTGATAACCCTGAAGCCATAGACCGATTTGAACACTATGAATTAGTAGATTTGTATGGCCGCTTCTTCCAGATTGTTGAAGAAGCCATCCGTAGCGGCTTATTTGACTTCGTCGCCCACCTCGACAATCTGAAAGTCTTCAATTTCAGACCCCATGAAGAAATTCTTTTGCCCCATTACGAGAAGATTGCACGTGCATTGGTGGATACGAATACAGCGACAGAAGTGAATGCCGGGTTATTTTATCGCTACCCTATTAAAGAGATGTGCCCGAGCCCGAACTTTTTACAAGTTCTTATTGAAGCAGGTGTGAAGTTCACGACCTCTTCTGATTCCCACTTCCCCGATGATATCGGGCGTTATGTAAATGAAAACACAGAGCGGTTAAAGGCATTGGGGGTTCACCAGATTGCGACATTCTAAGTCATAGAATTGCTTTTTTATAGTTTAATCGTTTATGTGCCTGTCTCCGTTAGTGGGGACAGGCGCCTTTTTATGTTTACTCATGAAAATGATAAACATTCCTCTACGAAATGATTCTATTCTTTTCCCCTCGCCGTGACCATTTGTACAAGCTGTGAATATTTTACTAGTAAAGGAGGATACAAAATATGGTAAAAGCTAGTGATTATTTAATAGCATTGGATGATGGTCACGGTCTTGGGACAGCTGGGAAACGGACGCCTTATATTCCGTCCATTGGAAGGCAGATCCGGGAAAACGAGTTCAATGAGAAAGTGACCTTGTTTTTAAAATTAGAATTGGAGAGATGCGGATTCCGGACGCTGTTAACAGCTCCGACGGATGCAGATACTCCGCTTCAGGCGAGAACCGATGCCGCGAATTCCATGGGGGCGGATGCATTGGTTTCCAATCACTACAATGCATTCGATGGGAAGTTTGATGGCCCTGGGAAGGATGCAGAAGGGCATTCGCTCCATGTATATTTCAATGATGCAATGGACCGAAAACTTGCAGAGAATATCGCGAAGTACTTGAAACAGGGGACGAAGCAGGTGTACCGGGGGATCATTGAGCAGAATCTTCATATGACGAGGGAGTTCGATGGCCCGGCGGTACTTGTCGAGAATGGCTTCATGGATAATGAGAGGGAAGCGCTGCTCATGATCAACGAGGATTTTCAGCGTGAGACGGCTAGGGAGCAGGCACTGGGAGTGTGTGATTTCTTTGGGGTGCGTTATGTGGCTGCAGGTAACGGTGGAACCGTCGGGTCACCTCCCGTTTCCGGTGGGACAAGCACCGGAAATGTTGTCGGCAAACGTGTTGAAAGTATTTACAAAGGTGCGGAAGGTCTTGACTTCTACAGCCGGCCGACCTTCGATGATACCTACCGTGCAGGTAAATTGAAGTACGGGTATGGATTTCCGACGATTGTCCGGAAGCTGAAGGTGGAAGGTGCGGATATGTATGAAGTCATGAACTCCAGGGGCTATGTGTTTTATGTGACGGCATCGCCGAAATATGTGAAGGTGGAAGGATCCGGACAGCAGGGGGGCATAGCCTCACCGCCGCCTGCAACAGGAGGGCCGATTGCCATTGGGGAAATCACCATCATAGGAGTCGCCAATGCCGCCATCATACAAGATCGTCCGGATCGCTTGACCTCAAAAGATCTGGGTACCATCAGAAAAGGCCGTACCCTTCCCGTCACGGGATCGGTCAGAGGGAAAAACAGCAGTTCAGGCTATTGGGAAGTCGTCTACAACGGAAGACGAGCCTATGTCACCGGAGAATTTGGACGTTACAGAGCCTATTAGTTTGTTCCTATCAAAGAGGAGCCTTGCATGCAAGGCTCCTTCTTTGTGCTAGTTGCCCCCTATATCCCTGTTGCATTCCGCCTCCATTTTTAATAAAGTATAGAGTTAGAGAGCAAGTTGAAGGAGGACGTAGAAATTGTCGAATATCAAACCAGAAACGATGGTTGCCACTATAGAAGAGTTAGATCAAAAAGGGTCGGGACAGGCTGTGATCTGGCGTGAAAATGAGCTTGGGAATCCGAAGAAGCTGCGACTCACCATCCCTCAGACCTTGATCGGGGAAAAGGTGAAGGTGACGGTCGATCAGCCGGACCGCAGAAGACGTAAGGCAATGGCGGATGAAATCCTGGAGGCGAACCCAGAGCGCATCGCACCTCCCTGCCCTCATTTTGAACGCTGCGGCGGCTGTGTGTGGCAGCATTGGGACTACGAAGGTCAGCTGAAGCACAAGACCGATCATGTAAAGGAAGCTTTAATAGGTCAGGGCTTTGATCCCGCACTCGTACGAGATACGATCGGGATGGACAACCCATGGCGTTACCGCAATAAGATGGAGTTTACGTTCTCGCCTGAAGGAGAGCTGGGGCTGCATGAACAGGGGAATTTCCGAAAGATCATTTCTCTTGAAACGTGTCTGATCGCGAGTGAAGAAATGGTGGAAGCGACGATGGAAGTTGCCGATTGGGCGAAGGATCATGACCTGCAGGGGTATGACAAGGATAAGCATGAAGGATTATTGCGCCACTTGATGGTCCGCCAATCGTTTGCGACAGGTGAATTGATGCTTGCCTTGTTCGCAACCGAGGCACCTGAAGCCCATTCTGAAGCCGTTGCCGATTTAAAGAAACGTGTCGGAGAGAAATTTCCTCACGTGAAGAGTCTATTATGGCTTGAAAACACGGCATGGGCAGACCGTACCCAGGCAGAGGAGATCCACCTGCTTTCGGGACGTGATTTCATCTATGACGAAATGGACGGCTACCGCTTCCGCCTATGGTTCGATACGTTCTTCCAGACGAATCCTACTCAGGCACAGAAGCTTGTGGATCTGGCGGTTGAGATGAGTCAGCCGAAGAAAACGGAGAAGATGATCGATCTTTTCTGTGGAGTAGGGACGTTCTCTCTTCCATTTGCAAGCAAAGTAGGGGAGCTTGCTGGTATCGAAATCGTGGAAAGCTCCATTGAATCGGCGAAACGGAATGCAGATGATAACGGAATCTCTAATACTACATTCCTCGCAAAGGATGCACGAAAAGGAATCGACCAGATGCTTGAAACGTTCGGTCATCCACAGCTGTTGATGCTTGATCCGCCGCGTTCCGGTGCCGGCGGGAAAGTGATGAGAAGGATCGGTCGCGCGAAGCCGGAGCGGATCGTGTACGTTTCATGCAATCCGGATACATTCGCAACGGATATTAAGGAGCTTGAGCCATTCGGCTACACCCTTGAGGCGGTTCAACCTGTAGACCTGTTCCCTCATACAGTACATGTGGAATGTGTCGCCACATTGACATTGAATTCATAAGCGGGAAGGACTGTAGACTCCCCTTATCAACCAAACACCCGACCCAATGTGGGCCGGGTGTTTTTTGATGGTCCTTATTATCTGAAAATATAGTAAGAGGGACGGACCTCCATGCTACATTCGAATGGAGGTCCGTCCCTCTATTTTTCATTTGATCGGCCTTGATTTTTTGAATACGTCTGTCAGGTTCCATTTTACGTCATTGCCGCTTGGGTCAGAAATGTTGACGATGGGCGCGACCTTAATGATGCCGGTTACTGTTCTTTCTTTGTACTTGAAATCTGTCCGGCCGATGGTGGCAGCGATGTTTTCTCCCCATAATCCGTATTTTTCCTGGATCTTTGATTTTTGGATAGCGGGATTGAAGAGGACCTCCATTTTGTAGCGTTTATCAGGGTTGACCCGTTCCACTTTGATCTGGAATTTCCCTTTTTCGTCCACTACCCCGGTACTTTCGGTGGCATACTCCATGTCTTCTTCCCCCTGCCAGTTGATCACCCTTGCATACGATTCATGGTCCCCGTATTCCTTGAGGCCGGCAAAGATGATGGAGTCTTTAGGAAGGTTGCTTTGTCCATCCACCACAAGTTCATTATCCTGAAGGAGTACGGTCCCGGTCAATTCAATCCTGACCCCGGAAGGAGCTTCCTGTTTTGGAGGAAGTTCCGTGGCCATTTCAACACGGCATCCGGTCAGGAATATGAGAGTGAAAAAAATAAGTAGAAGCCGATTCCTCAATGGAATTCCTCCCTTGACCGGTTTGTGAACGTAAACGGATCCTCAAGGTATGTTGGTGTTTCCGACTTATTGGAAGGCTTCTTATCCTTCGAGACAGGAAGCATATCTTCAAGGAGGACTTCTTTTAAATACCTGGTCACTTCATTGATACAGAAAATCGAAACGGCAAAGAAAGCGAGAGGGGTCAACACGAGCCACGTATGGAGGAAGACCATCTGAATATTGATGCTCATGGTCGCCGCCCATTCATTTGTGTAAGAGAAATATTCAGGAATGGGCTCGGTGATCCCGAAGTTCGCTATTTTCAAACCACCCAAACAGATATGAAGAACCCCGATTTGAATAAGTAGATAAAGGGTTTGCGAGATTTGTTCCGAGAACATGACGAGGGCATGACGGCTGAATTGTGGACGTAAATGCCGCCTGATGATATAAAATCTGCTCGCCCCAATCTGTCTGGAAACGCTAATGAAATCATTCTTCAAGTACTCTCTCATTTCTTCCCCGATATACATCCCCAGTGAAGGAATCACAATAATGGCAATCACCCCAATTTCGATGATCAGAAATTGAAACGAATACATAGCCCCTGACTCAAATGCAAGCTGAAGTGGGCTTAGGAGGACGAAGGCAATGATCGCTAAGGGGATGAAGTTGAACGTATCCCCGATTCCTTTGATCATCTGTCTCATCCAATCGGGAAGAAAAGCATACATGATACCGAACAAGAATCCCCCGACCATACGGAGGAGGGCGATGGCGATAGCCGAAAGCAACGTGTATTTCGCACCTGAAAGGAGCAGATAAAATAAATTCCGTCCCAGTTTATCACTTCCCAAAGGGGCCATTTCTTCCCTTGAATATGGAGGATCTGCAATCAATCTTCCGTCCTCGTCTTTTAAAAACGACGGACCGGGCTCAAGGAGTTCCGGATAGACTGCAGGCACGATGAAGCTGGCTGAGAGCAGAATCAGGAGAAAACCAAGTGGAAGCCAAAAACGGAATGATTTAAGAATGATCATGAACTGACCTCCCCGCCTGACAGCCATTTCTTAAGCAATACGGATCCCAAAGTAAATACAATGAAAAAAGGTATGTAAATCATCAGCATACCGATAAAAAAGGCACTCGGCGTATTGCTTGACACATCCAGAAGCACATTCATAAATCCATTAATGTTAAAGAGAATCTCGATGATCAACAGATTGGAAAGCATGAGAAGAAAAATCGGTTTGATATGATAATAAAAGTGGATCCAAACGTTCCGGAATAAATGAACCCAGATTGTATAGGCCTTTGAAAATCCTTTCGAATAGGAATACTCTACATACGGTTTTTCTTCTTCTTCCCGGAGCTGAAATAAAAATTGCTTTGTCAAAAAGGCAACCGGCATGATAGCAAGACAAATGATCGGGAGAAGGTAGATTTTTTCATCCCCAAGGGTATAGATTTCAAACAGCAGGATGTCCGTTTTCTTAAAGAACCAGACGATGAATAGCTGGATGAATACAATGATCATGACGTCCGGAAGGGAATCCAGTGAATCGAGTAAGCGAAAGCAAACCCGGTAAACCTTCCTGGGCAAAAACATAAACAAGTAGCTTATTAGGGAAGACATGCCGGCAGCAAGGAAAAAGGCAAGCAGCAGGAGCGAGAACGAATAGCCGAACAGTTGGAAGAACAAAGGGTAAATCGGATAGCTCTTATAGTCCATCGGATCGCCGACTCTGATGATGATGGATCCGGGTTGGAGGATTTCACGGGCCATTTCCTGAATGGTTTGGAGATACTTCCCCAGCATGATGACCAATTCAGTATCGTATGCAAGGAGAGAACCTGCAGCGCTGAAAAGGAATAGACCGATACATGTGAGTATGAATTGAATGGGGAGACTGACGATAGATAATCTTCTCAGTTGACACACCTCCAATGTCTTTTAGAAATAGTATAACGTCGCGTTACAAAAATTTCAAAATAATTTTAATTTTTACAATTATGTTAATTTACTGGGTGAACAACCTTTGTATAGTAATCCGCACCGATGAAAATCCTATCTGTAGTAGATACAGACGAAAGGATGGTTGAATGAAGGACGAGCATTTATTGACTCAGACGGTAGCCCATCACCAACAGAAGAAGCAGGAGAAAAGGGAAGGGACCAAGCTCAGCTGGTGGCAGCTGTCCCTGATTGGGATTGGGTCCGTCATCGGAGCGGGATTCTTTCTCGGAACGGGGTTATCCATCAAGACGGCCGGCCCGTCCATACTCATCGATTATATGATTGCAGGAGTGACCGCTTACTTCGTATTCAGTGCCCTGGCGGAAATGATCACGAATGATCCACAAAAGGGGACGTTCAGGATTTATGCGAAGAAGGCATTCGGACATTCATTCGGGTTTGTCTCAGGGTGGATGTACTGGCTATCGGGTATCCTGATTATGTCCAGTGAAATCGTGGCTTTATCGACGTTCACACAGTTTTGGTTTCCCCACGTCCCGTTATGGACCTTTTCCATTCTTTACGCCGTCTTGGGTTTTGGCATCAATCTACTGGGAGCAAGTAATTTCGGGAAGATCGAATCGGTATTTGCCGTGATCAAATTGTCGACCTTGCTTATATTCATCCTTTTCGGTGCCCTGCTTTTATTTCATATCATCACGCCATCCGAGCTTCAATCTGCCAGAAATGCCGGTATTTCTCCTTTTATGCCAATGGGTATCAAGGGAACATGGGCGGCTTTGATCTTCGTGTTTTTTTCATTTGGGGGCATTGCCGTTCTCGGTATCGCTTCGAATGAACTGCGTGATAAGAAAGATGTCCCGAAAGCGGGCAAGGGCACGTTGTTTTCCCTGGTGACGGTGTATGTTCTTTCCTTGTTCTTTGTCATGAGCATGGTGTCATGGACCAAGATCAACGAGTCAGAAAGCCCGTTTGTAACGGCGCTCTCGGCGTATCACATCCCGTTCCTTGATTCGATTTTCAATATTATCATCATCAGTGCTGCCTTCTCGACGATGGTCGGTGCCTTATTCTCCATAACGAATGTGATGATTTCCCTGGCTGTCGATGGAGATGCGCCGAAAGGATTAGCTAAAAAAAATGATCGGGGTGTGGCAGTGAAATCCTTGATGATTACAGCGGTCGGGCTCGGGATATCGATTCTGTTTTCCTTTCTCCTTCCCAATGAAGTGTATGAATATATCACCACTGCAGCGGGAGTCATGTTGATCTTGAACTGGGGAATCATCCTTGTATCCCATATTAAGCTCCATCCTTCCTATGATGCAGCGAATGGAAAGTTTAAGATGGTTGGATATCCCTTTACCTCCTACCTCGGGATCGCTTTGATCCTACTGGCGATTTCAGGTGCCATGGTCCACGCGAATCAACGGATTGGGTTATTCATCTCATTGGGATTGATCCTTGTGATTTACCTTTCGTATTGGGGTGTTTTCCGCAGAGGCCATAAAGGACATTAGGGGGAAAGAAAGGTATAATGGAAGGGAGATAAAACGAAACTTCACCAAAAAATCATAGAACATGTCTATGGTTTTTTGTTTTATTTATTGAAAAGGAGGAGAGGACGATGATGGAAAAGAAAGCAGGTTGGAATCTGGAAAACAGTTATAAAAGCCTTCCTGGAACATTTTTCACCCTTCAGGTTCCTGAACCTGTTCGTGCACCAAAGCTGATGGTTCTAAATGAAAAGGTTGCTGAGTCCCTGGGGCTCGATGCCGAAAAAATTGGAGCGGATGTCCTATCGGGCAATGAAATCCCTGAAGGAGCCGAGTCCCTTGCCCAAGCCTATGCGGGCCATCAGTTCGGTCATTTCAATATGCTCGGTGATGGACGGGCTGTACTGATTGGCGAGCAAATCACACCGGAGGGAAAACGATTCGATATTCAGCTTAAAGGGGGAGGAAGAACCCCTTATTCCCGGGGAGGGGACGGTCGGGCAGGACTCGGTCCCATGCTCCGGGAGCACATCATCAGTGAAGCCATGCACGGACTTGGGATTCCGACTACCAGGAGTCTGGGGGTAGTGACAACGGGTGAGCCCATTTACCGGGAAACGGAACAAGAGGGTGCGATCCTGACAAGGGTGGCGGCCAGTCATCTCCGCGTCGGGACGTTCCAGTTTGCTTCAAGGTTCGGGGAGGTGGATGATCTCCGTGCCCTGGCAGATTATACCCTGGAGCGCCATTATCCAGAGGGAAAGGATGCTCCAAACCGCTACCTTTTCCTATTGAAAGAAGTCATCAAACGACAGGCAGCCCTGATAGCCAAGTGGCAGATGGTGGGCTTCATCCACGGTGTCATGAACACGGACAATATGACGATCAGCGGGGAAACGATTGATTACGGACCTTGTGCTTTCATGGATACGTATGACCCGAAAACGGTCTTTAGTTCCATCGATGTACAAGGGAGATATGCATACGGGAATCAGCCGCCGATCGCAGGATGGAACCTCGCCCGCTTTGCCGAAAGCCTGCTCCCGATCCTTCATCCTGAACAGGAAGAATCCCTCAAGCTTGCACAGGAGGCGGTTCTGGAGTTTCCGAAGTTGTATGAAGGACATTGGCTTGACGGCATGAGGGCCAAGCTTGGGATATTCAATGAAGAAGAAGGGGATCGCGCGTTGGCAGAAGAACTGCTGGATCTCATGCATAAGCATCAGTCCGACTTTACAAATACGTTCCGGAGCCTGACGTTGGGTCGTGAAAAGTCAGAAGGATTTAACACATCTGACTTTACGTCTTGGAAGGAACGTTGGAAAGAAAGGCTGAGCAGACAGGACGAGACGATGGAAGCGTCCAAGCAGCGGATGCGCACGAGTAATCCGTCGGTCATCCCGCGCAACCACAGGGTCGAAGAAGCCCTTAAGGCAGCAGTCGAAGAGGATGATCTCACTGTCATGAATGACTTGCTGGCAGTTCTGAAAGATCCGTACGCTTACTCTACCGACCAGGAAGAGTACTGCACGCTTCCAAGTCCGACGACCCGTCCTTACCGTACCTTTTGTGGAACGTAACGATAATGGGTTGAGGGTAGGATTTTCGGCAACACTATAACCAGGATAATGGAAAGGTGGAACGCTCATGAAGGCCGTTCAAGTTACAGGATATGGAGATGTCGACAAGCTCGAAGTCGCGGAGATTCCGGTCCCCGTCCCTCAAAAGGGGGAAGTCCTTGTCAAAGTAAAGGCGTGTGCCATTAACAACACTGAAATCTGGATGAGAGAAGGCGCCTATGGAACGGAAGAGAAGTCTGGGTGGCGGCCTGAAGGGGTCCAGTTTCCAAGGGTTCCCGGTTCGGATATCACAGGTGAAGTGGTAGAAGTGGGTGCGGATGTTTCTGAAACCATGCTGGGTAAAGATGTTGTTCTGTTCCCCTTCACTTCAAGCGGCGTGGAAGGAAGCGAACATATATCCGACGATATGTCATTCATCGGCTCCGAATATGACGGGGGATATGCTGAATACGTCGTCTGGCCTTCGGAACTTTGTTATGATATGCCTCTCTCCACATATGAAGAAAGTGCCGTGTTTTCCGTCAGCGGTTTGACGGCATGGCATATGGTGGAACAGATTAAGGCTCAGCCTTCGGAAACGATCGTCGTCACAGGTGCCAACGGCGGTGTAGGATCATTGAATGTTCAAATTGCTTCCAGGGTATTCGGAGCAAAGGTCATTGCCATAGTAGGAGACTTGGCTTTGGAAGACAGGATGAAAGAGCTTGGTGCCACACACGTATTGTCCTATAAGTCGGCAAATCTTGCCGGGGAAATACTTGATGTAAATGGAGGGCCTGTCGATTCCGTGTTGGATGTAGTAGGGGATGCACTATTCGAAACCTCCCTTGAAGTCTTGAAAAAAGGGGGAAAATTCTGTATATCCGGATCAGCCGGTGGTCAGAAAACACAACTCGACTTCAGAACCCTTTATTTAAAACATATCACGTTTTATGGGTCGGTGTTAGGGACAAGAGTAGAGTTCGAACGTATGCTTGATGCAATCTCTGAAGGGAAAATCAAGCCGGTCATTGATCGGACGTTCCCACTCGAGCAAGCCAGTGAAGCACAAACCTATTTTAAACATTCAGGAAAACTGGGGAAGATCGTCCTGCTTCCCTGATATACACGTGATAAAGCTCGGAGTCCTATGTGATTCCGGGCTATTTTTTACTGTGTTAAAGGATTGTACGGGGGCTAAGCCGAACTATACATATATAGACTTTAAAGGGGGCGGTTCATGATGAAAAAGATGACCGAACGACATCCATATAAAAGAGGACTTAAATCGTAAAGGGGTTTTATATGTGAAGCAGTCATTACTTGTCATTGATGTACAACAGGAGTTAGTGGAAGGAAACGAAAAGGAACAGGCGGTCTTTCAAAAAGAAAAACTGCTCGAGACTATCAACAGAGTGATCGGCAAGGCGAAGGAAGCGGACGCCCACATCGTCTTCATCAGGGATAAAGACGTCGCAGGTGGTACCGGCGAAGGGTTCGGGGTACATCGGGACCTTGAGATCCCGGATCATGCAGAGGTATTTGATAAGCTCGCTACCAACTCGTTTTACGGGACGCCGTTACTTTCCTTTTTAAAAGAAAAAGAAGTAGGGCATATCGTGATTGCGGGTTGTCAGACCGAGCACTGCATCGATACGGCTGTCCGTTATGCGACGGTAAGCGGATTCGATGTCACCCTGGTAGCTGACGGCCATTCCACCAAGGACTCACAAGCCTTGAAGGCGGAGCAAATCATTGCCCATCATAATGTCGCTTTAAGGGGTCATTACAATGTGGATCATTTTTCGGATGTAAGGCCATCCAATGAGGAACTGTTCCAGCCAAAGCATGATGAGTATCGGAAGGAATATGGAATGTAGAAAGTACGAGCCCGCTTCATTTGATGAAGTGGGCTTTGTTATGTCATGGACAAGCACGGTTTGACAATCAATATTCTTCCAGTTAAAATATGAATGTATTCATAAATGAACGCGTTCATATTTTTATAATCAAAGGAGCATTGATCATGGCAGGATTACGTGAAGATAAAAAACGGCAAACCCAGCTAAACATCATGGAATCAGCAAAGAACATTTTTTCTCAAAAGGGATTCGAAACGGCTTCCATGGTTGAAATAGCGAAGGATGCAGGAGTGGGGACCGGTACCATCTACAATTATTTTCCTTCTAAGGGGTCTTTGCTATTGCGGATTTTCACTGAAGAAGCGGAGGGGATGAAAGAAGCGCTTCAAGATCCGTTTTCCTCAGAAGATGGTGGAGATCTGGTAGAAAGTGTGGTTGGTGCCATGCAGGGATTTGCAGCATTTTTTCAGCATTATCCGAAAGCATTTTGGCGCGAGCTTTTTCACGTGATGACGGGAGAAGTGGAAGAGAGCATCCGGTTGAGACAGGGGTTATTCGGCATTGATGAAGAGATGATGAAGTGGGTCATGTATTTAATCGAAAGGCATTCGGATTGCTTTGCCGTAAAGGTCGATCCGGAAGAAGCGGCTTATGCCATCTATAGTGCCGCCATGTCCGATACGATGTTCTATATGTATAACGAAGAAATGGATCATCAAGCGTACAAGGAGCAATTGGCGAGGCACATCCGATTTTTATTTGAAGGAAAAATGAAACCGGGAAAGAAGGAATGAACATGAGCATCTTGAGCATCAATGGAGTTCATAAAACCTATCAAAGCGGCCAAACGACCTTTCAGGCACTGACGGATATTCATGTAGAGGTGGAGGAGGGGGAGATTGTCGTCATCCTCGGTCCCTCGGGTTCAGGGAAGTCCACATTGTTGAATGCCATTGGAGGCATTGATGCAATTGATTCAGGGAGCATTGTGGTCAATAAGAAAAACATCGGCCGATTGAGTGACCGAGAGCTTGTGGATTATAGAAGGGAAGACGTTGGCTTTGTCTTTCAAATGTATAATCTGATCCCGAATTTAACGGTCTATGAAAATATCGAATTGACGGCGAATATCAGCCGGGAGTCAATGTCTATTCCGGAGGTGATTCATGCTGTTGGATTGTCGGGGATGGAGGAACGCTTTCCCCGGGAATTAAGCGGAGGGCAGCAGCAAAGAGTCTCGATCGCCCGTGCCGTCGTGAAAGCTCCGAAACTATTATTATGTGATGAACCGACTGGAGCATTGGATTCGGTCACATCGAAAGAAATTCTGCAGTTGATCGAGAAAGTGAATAAAGAATTTAACACGACAGTCCTGATCATCACCCACAACCAGGCAATCAAAAGCATGGCGAACCGGGTCATCACATTGAAAGATGGAAAGGTAGAATCCGACTTTGTCAATGAACATCAAACCTCCGCTGAAGGGGTTGAGTGGTGATGCCTCTTCGGAAAAAGCTGTTTCGGACCATAATAGAAAAAAAGGCGCAGTTCTTTTCAGCGTGGTGTCTGATTGTCATCAGCTCCATCGTGTTTTACGCATTCACAGTAGCCGGAGCGAATCTCATTGATAATCTCCAAATATTTTTTACCGAGAATAAAGTAGAAGATGCTCAGTTCATGACCCAGCAGCCTTTGAATGAAATCGAAGAAATTGAAAATCAGAGTGGCGCGGTAATCGAGCAAAGGATGGCAATTGATCTTCCATATAGTAAAGATTCGACTCTCAGGTTGTTGGGTGAGACGGATGATCTCAATCTCCCCACTGTAGTGGAAGGGGAAAAGCTATCGTCGGACCGTGATATATTAGTGGATAAAGGTTTCGCCAAAGCTCATGATGTGGCGATTGGAAACATGGTTGAACTGGGAGGGGAAACGTTCCATGTTACAGGCTATATGGCTATTCCGGATTACATCTATCCATTAAAGGATGAAGCAGGCTTCCTGAAAAACCCTGATGCATTCGGTGTCGCCGTCGTGAAACCATCTGTTTTATCACAGTGGGAAAATCACCGGATTTACTATAGTGTCCGTCTATCGGATGTTTCCCCGGAAGAACTGAAAAAGCAAATCAATCAAACGAATCAGATCATTAAATGGACGGATAAAAAAGATAATAATCGCATTTCCTTCATCAAAGGGGATATTGCCGGTGTCAAAAAGATGGGGCAATTTCTTCCGATCGGTATTTTATTCATTAGTATGGTGATCATTCTTATATTATTGTGGCGCTTAATGAAGAAGGAATATGTACAGATCGGTACATTGTATGCCCTCGGCTACAGGAAAAAGGAAATTATCCGTCATTATCTTTCTTACGCCGGAATTCTTGCTACCACAGGAAGCGTGGTCGGTACGATCCTTGGCTGGATATTCCTGCATCCATTGCTATCCACTTTCGCGGCTTATTATAATCTGCCCGTACTGGATGTGAAACTGCATGTGGGTTATTTACTTGTGAGTATCTTCCTGCCACTTGTGCTGTTCCTCCCGTTCACCTATTACTTGGTTCACCGTGTCTTGAAGATCCCGCCGGTGAGTTTGATAAAAGGTGGAGAACGAAAGGTCAAAGTGAGCAGGATGGAGCGGTTGTTTAAAATGAAGAAGCTGCCGTTCCACCGGAAATTCGTGATTAGGGAAATCATGAGAAACCTTCCCAGGGCACTGTTTTTGATCATAGGTGTGATGTTTGCGACATTATTATTGTTGTTCGGATTCGTCACCAAGAATTCGATGGAGTTTCTCGTGACCGATAATTTTCAACAAGTATACGACTATGAGTATAGCTATCTATTCAATGCTCCCAAGACCAAAGAGCCTGACTCTGGACAGGTGGGATCCGTGGCACCATTTACCACAGATGAGGAGAGCGTGATGATCACTGGCCTAAAGCCGGATAATACAGCCATTCGATTGCAGGATGCAAGCGGGGAAAGGCTTACATTCGATTCGGTGGTCATGAATAAATCACTCTCAGATAAATTAGGGGTTCAAGAGGGGGATTCGATTCATGTAACAAATGAATTGACGGACAAATCCTTTACTCTCACCATTGATCACATCGCTGAATCCTATCTTGGAAATATGATCTATATGCCCCTCGATGAATTCAACCGATTAAATGATTATCCGTCGGGAAGTTATACGGAAATTTATTCAAACAAAGAACTCCACTTGTCGGAAGATCAGATTGTCTCGATGACAAAGTCATCCGATACGATTGACGGTTTCAAGGAAATGATCAAGCCGTTGAACTATGGTGTGGCAGCGATTGCCTTTGTTGCGGCGATCATTGCGGTAATCATCATCTATATATTGATTTCATTATTAATCGAGGAAAATTCATTCAAAATTTCACTCATGAAAGTCATCGGCTACCGGGAGAAGTCGATCATGAACATGATGATCGGCTATAACATTTGGTTTATCATCCTTGGGTATGCGATAGGCATTCCCGTGACGATATTCTCGATTTCAGCCTTTATGAATTCCATCACTTCAGAAATGAATGTGACGATTCCTGTCAGGCTGGATTGGATGAGTGTCATTATCAGTTTCATCATCATGATCCTATCGTATTATGTTTCCCTGTGGCTGAATCGCCGGAAAGTAAAAGGGATATCGATGAAAGAAGCGATTAACCGGAGTACGGAATAGAATCTGTGGTTTGACGTTAAAAAGTTAAAAGGGAACGTGGCATTAAGATTGCCACGTTCCCTTTTATTTATCGTTCGATCCTTGACAAACCGGACAATGGTAAAGTCTTCTTGAAGCGGCTCCGGCTACCGTCTTCTCGATTTCGCTTCCACAGATGAAGCAAGATTCCCCTTCACGGTTAAAGACCCAGTGACGATAGCGGGATCGCTTCACACCTTTGTCTTTCAGTTTCTGAGCAAGGACGGGATCATTGGTGATACCTCCAGTTTCATACGATTGCTTTACTAAATCCATCATCGCATGGGCAGCTTTGTTTAATTGATCTTCAGTACAGTCGACAGGCCTGAAGGAAGGATGTATGCCGGCAATAAACATAATTTCTGATCGCAAATAATTCCCGATTCCGGCGACAAAACCTTGATCAAGCAATAAAATCGACCATTTCCGGTTTCGGAATCTTTTGTCCTTCATCCGTCCAACCAGCTCATCTATGGATACCTCTTCGCTTAAAAGGTCTGGCCCGACTTTTGAGATGAATGGGTGAGATGGCACCTCTTCATCTCTGAGAACCTCGATATCCGACGCGCTATAGAGAAGGGCGGATTTTTTCTCGTTATGAAGGGCTAATCGAAGCTGGCGATTTGTTTTCGGGTAATTGTAGGTGTTTCTGATATACCATTTTCCGTAAAGTTGATTGTGGGAGTAGATGGTGTATCCATTGTCAAAGCGGATGAGCATGGCTTTTCCTTTCGTATCGACTCTTGTCACGTTAGACCCCTTCAGCAGTTCTCCATAGTCCTTTAAATGAGGGAAGGCAAAATAAACATCTTCCACTGTTTTATTTATAAGAGCACGCTCAACGTTATCGGCTGCTCTTCTGATTTCTGGACCTTCTGGCATGGCGGTTTCTCCTTTTTTACAATAGTTGTTCCCTAATTATACCTTCATGTAACCATTGGATGGGTTGGGCTACATTATCGGTTTCAGGGTCTTGACATTATTCCGATATATTGATAGAGTTTTAAAAAATCAAAATATTTTCTTATCCAGAGAGGTGGAGGGACTGGCCCTTTGAAGCCTCAGCAACAGGTCTGCGAAGATACTGTGCTAATTCCAGCGGGTGATTCAAACCCTGATAGATAGGAGCAATCTTTTATTTGTCGGTGACGCACTCGTTCAGGGTGCGTTTTTTGTTTGTTCACTCATTCCTCAATTAACTTAGAAGGAAGGGTGTTTGTATGGAAAACGCAGGACAGAGTTTCAAAAGAAAGATGAAGACACGGCATTTAGTGATGCTGAGTCTTGGAGGGGTGATCGGAACCGGGCTTTTCTTGAGTTCGGGTTATACCATTCATCAGGCTGGTCCATTTGGGACGATCCTTGCATATTTAATCGGTGCGCTGGTGGTGTATCTAGTGATGCTGTGTTTAGGCGAGCTATCTGTCCATATGCCGGAGACCGGATCCTTTCATAGTTATGCTGCAAAATTCATTGGTCCGGGGACCGGTTATACAGTGGGCTGGTTATATTGGCTGACATGGACGGTGGCATTGGGGTCGGAGTTCACGGCGGCCGGCTTGATGATGCAGCGCTGGTTCCCTTCGATTAGTGTATGGATTTGGAGCGCGGTCTTCGCTGCGTTGATTTTTTTCCTTAATGCATTGTCGGTGCGTTTTTTTGCTGAATCTGAATTTTGGTTTTCTTTAGTGAAAGTGATTGCGATTGTGGGGTTTATTGTGATTGGGGCAGGGGCGATATTCGGGTTCATCCCCCTTGGTCATTCAGAGCCCGTTCCATTTTTCTCGAATATCACCGATTCAGGGTTATTTCCGAACGGGGCATTTGCCATCTTGATGACCATGCTTGCCGTGAATTTTGCTTTTTCAGGAACAGAACTGATCGGAGTAGCGGCGGGAGAAACAGAGAATCCATCCAGATCGATTCCTAAAGCCATCCGCACTACGCTTGTGAGATTGATTCTCTTTTATGTAGGGACGATTGTCGTGTTATCTGCATTATTACCGAGCCAGTCAGCCGGTGTATTGGAAAGCCCTTTTGTCGCAGTGCTTGGACGGATTGGAATTCCTTTTGCCGCAGATATCATGAATTTTGTCATTATCACGGCTATCTTATCAGCGGCAAACTCAGGTCTGTATGCTTCTTCCCGAATGCTATGGTCTCTGGCTGATAAGCAAACGATCTCCCCGATTTTCGCTAAATTGACTGATAGGGGGATCCCTCTTAATGCGATTGTGTGTAGCATGCTTGGAGGGGGACTGTCCTTGCTTTCAAGCATCATTGCACCGGGGACGGTCTACATCGTATTGGTTTCGGTCTCAGGTCTTGCCGTCGTGATCGTGTGGATGAGCATCAGTGCTGCTCAATTTCTATTTCGAAGACAATACATAAGGGAAGGAAACGATGTGAAAGACCTGGCCTATCGGACGCCGCTCTATCCACTGGTTCCCGTTGCATCATTTCTGCTTTGTCTCGCTTCCTGTATCGGCATTGCCTTTGATCCCACTCAGAGGATCGCCCTTTATTGCGGGATCCCGTTCATCGCCGTTTGTTATGGAAGCTATTATCTGACACAATCCGTGAAGAAAAGAGGTACAGATCATGTCGAAGCAACTGAAGCTGAATCCCATTGAGGAGATTTTACAAACACATTCCCTGATGATTTTGGATGGAGCATTAGCCACAGAGCTGGAATCCCATGGCTGTGATTTAAATGATCCCCTTTGGTCAGCCCGTGTACTCCTTGAAGAACCGGAAGCGATTGAGAAGGTTCATGCTGATTATTTCCGTGTGGGAGCCGATTGTGCGATTACAGCCAGCTACCAGGCATCGGTGGATGGTTTTCTGAAGCGTGGAATAGAGAAAACGGAAGCGCTGGAATTAATCAAGAAAACAGTTACTCTTGCCAGACAGGCTCGGGATGACTTTTGGAAGGAAAAGAAGGTGAATTGGGATCGTCCGAAACCAATCGTCGCCGGTTCTGTAGGACCTTACGGGGCATACCTTGCTGACGGCTCTGAATATGTAGGGGACTATGGTGTAAGTGATCAACTTTTAGCAGATTTCCATTATCCGAGAATCAAGGCATTAGTGGAGGCGGGTGCTGATGTGCTGGCATTCGAAACCATCCCATCTTTGCAGGAAGCAAAAGTACTCGCTTCGCTTTTAAAAGAATTTCCGGAAACTTGGGCATGGCTGTCTTTTTCATTAAAGGATGGAGAGACGATAAGTGATGGAACGGGGATTGAAGAGTGCGCGCGGGTGTTCAATGATCATGAACAAATCGCTGCGATTGGTGTGAATTGTACACCGATTCCTGCGGCTAAGTTTGCGATGAACGTACTAAACAAGCATACTGATAAGCCAATCATTGTGTACCCGAACTCAGGTGAAACGTACGATGCTGAGACTAAAACGTGGAATGGGGAGGAAGCATGTTGTGAGTTTGATGAAGATTCAGTAGTTTTGTATGAAGCAGGAGCCCGTATCATTGGTGGTTGCTGCCGTACACATCCGGGGGATATTGAGGCGTTGGCGAAGAGGTGGAGGTAATCCATATGCTTACATGCAAAGGCCCAAGTGGTGAACCACTTGGGCCTTTGCATGATTATGGCTACTATTATTGAATAGAAAACCTCTCTTTGGCGAGATATAGGGGTGGGTTACGTGCCCCTCCCACTATGGCAAGGCTCCCCTTCGTTCAATTAGTCGATCATTCCCACAATTCTTTCACAAATCTCATGGGTGATCAAAGAATCCTCGATGGAAGGGTCCGGTTCCTGCCCTTTTTCCACACAGGCGAGGAAGTGATCGACCAGATCGTAGAATCCCCGTTTATACAGTGTCGGCTCCCAGTCACCAAAGGAGGAAACACTCTTTTCTTTGTTATGGTAGTGAGTCGTTTCTACAAGACTGTCGACGACGTACTTATGATGTCCGGCAGAGTATTCAATGATTTCTTCCGTCACGCCTCCGTCACGATTCATGATGCCGACTGCCGTACAGTCCTCACCGATGAGCTGTATGACGAGGTGGTGAAGGAGATCTCCTTTTTTAAAGGATTGGACCTTTACATCTTTTACAGTTGAATCCATCAGGAAGCGGAGAGTGTCTACTACATGAATGAAATCTTCGACAACAAATCTTCTTGCCTTGTCCGGTGCAGCAAACCTATTTTTCTGCATCAACAAGAAGCTCGGTTTTCCGTGCTCTTTCAGTTCCTTTACCTTTGGAATGAAGCGTCGGTTCAATCCAACCATGGCAATCTTCCCGTTCTCTTTTGTAAGTTGAACGATTCGTTCGGTTTCCCTGAAGTTGAGGGAGATCGGTTTGTCTATGTATACATGAATGCCGTGCTCAAGGAGCTTTTCCGATATTTCGTAGTGGGCTTCAGTGGCAGTACTGACGAAGGCAGCATCGATGTTTGCTGCTATCAGTTCTTCAACCGTCTGAACCCTTTTCTCCACTCGATATTTATCTCCAAGTGCATGTAACGTCTTGGCATTTCTTGTGCAAAGGACCAATTCAATGCCTTCTTTTTCAGATAGGACAGGAAGATAAGCTTTCTTTGCGATATCCCCTAATCCGATAAGACCGATTTTCATCGTCTTCACCTCTTCATTTTTCTTTTATTATAGTATTCTACAATAGGATTTCAAATGTAACGCTTTCAAACTGACAGAGAGACATTCTTTCAAACACGAACAATAACTAAATTAATTAAAATAAAATTCGTATTTTGGTTGATTAAAAGAAGAGGGTTTGTTATAGTTACACCGTACCACCATTACATATCGTCACTCGTATATCCTCAGTAATATGGTCTGAGCGTTTCTACCCGGTTCCCATTATAAGAACCGGACTACGGGTTGAAGTATTCGGTTTTTACGGTTTTTTTGCCGTTTTTGCTTTTACTTTGACTTCTGAGATCTGGAACGTAGATTCACTCTACCATGACAGGTCTTTTTCTTTTGACCAAAATCAGCGGGATTCAATCACCATGAAAAGGGAGAGATTCACATGAAAAAGAAAATCGCATCACTCGCAGCAGTATCTGTACTAGGTTTATCCTTATTTACGGGATGCAGCTCAACGAAACAAACGGAAGCGAAAGAAAAAAAGGAAGAGCAGCCGATTCTGATTCAGGGGCCGATGCCCATTGAAGCTGAAAAATTCGCTGGAAAACTTAAGAATGTAAAGGAAGAAACATCCGGCTCATTCGTTTTTTATAAAGGAACGGTGGACGATTACCCGGTCATCGTTGCCAAGACGGGTAAAGGAATGGAAAATACGGCAGCGGCTACGGCTGTCGCCATTGAAAAATATGATCCCATCGCCATCATCAATCAAGGGACTTCAGGCGGTCATGATCCGGCATTGAACGTGTTTGATATCGTACTCGGGGAAAGAACTGTCAATCTTGGTTCATTAAAAACGGGGAACATGGCAGATGAAGAAGGAATCGAACCTACTGCCTGGAAGCCGATGGACCTGATGGCATCTGAAGGAAGTGCCGGGGAAGACCCTAATGCAGAAAAAATCCGTTATTACGATGGGGACGAGTCACTGCTTGCAGCGGCTGATGCCGTTAAAGATACATATAAAAAAGGCAAGGTCGTCGAAGGAACAATCGGCTCTGCTGACGTATGGAATAACGAAGTGGACCGCATACAATGGTTCCATGACAAATACGGTACATCCGTAGAGGAAATGGAAGGGGCAGCAGCGGCACAAATCGCCGGAGCATATGATGTACCTTTCCTTGGAATCCGTGTACTGTCAAATAACAAAACGAACGGCGGAGCGTACAATCCCGACACAGCAGCTGCGAACCAGGGGTATGTGTATGAAGTCGTGAAAGAGTATATTAGAGAGATGGAGTAATTCATCATAAGGGACCGACCCGTAGTCGGTCCCTTTTATATTGAAAAGTTTTACTGATTCTGTTAAAGGGAAGAACATACCATACTAGATTGCCAAGGAGGAAACTGAATGGGTAAAACAATTTTTATTACTGGCGCGGGAAGCGGTCTCGCCAAGGGAGCGTCTCTTGGTCTTGCGAAGAAGGGCCACCGTGTCATTGCGACGACAGAGCTAACCTCGCAAAAGACCGACCTGATGAGAGAAGCGGATGAACAAGGATTGAATATGGAAGTATTTAAGCTTGATATAACGAACGCAAGGGACCGCGAGCAAATATCGAAGTATGAGTTCGATGTCTTTGTAGCCAATGCGGCCATCAATGAGGGAGGACCACTCGGGGAAGTGCCGATGGACCGGTTTCGTGCACTGTTTGAAGTGAATGTGTTCGCCACCCTGGAAACGGTTCAGCTGGCGGCCCAAAAGCTCGTGAAGAAAGGAAGCGGGAAAATTGTGTTCTTGAGTTCGATGGCCGGTATCTCAGCAACGCCTTATGTTGGTCCGTATACGGCAACCAAACACGCGATTGAAGGGATTGCCCAAACCTTGAAGTCCGAGCTTGAAGAATTTGGAGTGAAAGTTGCCACCATCAATCCAGGGGCCTTCGAAACCGGATTCAATAAGCGGAGCGGGGAAGAAATTTGGAAATGGTTCGATGACGAGAAGAACTTCACCCGCAAAGAAGATATTCTGGAACAGCAGAAAGGGCTGGAAGATCAGTTCGATCCTGAAGATATGATTCAAAAGATGATTGAAATCATCCCTGCTGAAAACCATAAATTCCGTACTGTTTATCCGGAAGAAACGGAAAAACAGTTGAAACAGACACAAGCAGAGCGCTGGGAAATGGAAATCTGATTCCGTCAATAAGGAGGGAGGAGACCCTGTGAAGGGGTCCCTTCCTTTTTTGTGATACAATGGAGAAATGCAAAACCTCACACGGAGTTGATTACAATAGAAACGAAACACTATTTATATACGTTTTCATGGGAGCCGAACGAGGAGTCCTTATGTGCGTTGGAAAGACGCAGCCTGTTCGGAGAGGCTTCTGAATCTAGTATTCTTGAAAGTACAGTGAAGGTCGATCCAAGCAGAAGCCCTTTCATCCGGGAGAGACTGGAGATCATATGCGAAGGTGCTAAATGGGAAGAATTACTTCATCACATAGAGCGATTAGACGCAGTGGATGGATTTAAGGTCGTGTTTGTACAAAATCCTGATGGAGACAGAGTCGGCTTTAAGAAACTGCGGAAAATCGAGAAGGAAATCGGCATGCATCTGAAAGGCGAAGCAGAACTTGTCGATCCCCATATTTGGTACGGTGTCATCAACACCGGTGAACGCTGGGTGTTTGGGGCTTATATGAAAAATGAAGCGATATGGCTTCATCATGTAAAAAAGCCTCACAGCTATTCCACTGCACTGAGTACCCGTGTGGCAAGAGCCGTCGTGAACATTGCGGCGCCGGAAACCGAAGGCATCAAGATGATCGATCCATGCTGTGGAATCGGGACAGTCCTGGTAGAAGCCCTGTCCATGGGTATCGATATTGTAGGCAGTGACCGCAATCCGTTGATCCTTGACGGAGTAAGGGAGAATATCGCTCATTTTGGATTGGAAGGGGAAGTGTCATTAAGAGATATCAATGATGTAACCGGCAGCTACGATGTCGCTGTCATTGATCTACCTTATAATCTCTGCTCCGTCATAACGGATGATGAACAACTTGAAATGCTCAAGAGTGCGAGGCGATTCGCTGAAAAGGTCGTGGTCGTGACGTTGGAAGATGTGGATAGAAATGTTGAAAAAGCGGGCTTCGATATTGTCGACCGTTGTGAAGTAAGTAAAGGAAGATTTGTCAGACAGATACTAGTATGCGCGTAAAGAGTGTGGAAGACCACGCTCTTTTTTTATGACACTTTTTCACCAAAACAAGAATATATTTCTTTTTCTCAAAAATAATAAAGGTAAATTGAACGTTACGATGAGTGAGAGGAAGTCAGTATTATCAAGGGTTTCAGGTAATGTAAACGCATGACATTTTCTCCCTTATGACATTTGTCATGCCCAGCATATGACACCTACTACTAACACGATGCCCCCCTCTATCCTATAATGAATCCAACGCCTTAAACGAAGGGAATAATGACATGACAAATATAAAAACGTTAAAAAAAGAAGTTGCCCCTTATGAGAAGTCAACAACGAAAGAAAGTGTATGGCAGATGATCAATACGCTTGGACCATTCTTTCTATTATGGTTCCTTGCTTATCAAAGTCTGTCGATATCATACTGGCTCGCCCTCGTTCCAATCGTGATCGCCGCAGGATTCTTGACGAGGATTTTCATTATCTTTCATGATTGCACCCATTTCTCTTTCTTTAAAAGTCGTAAAGCCAACCGGGCAGTCGGAACGGCCATGGGTGTACTGACACTGTTCCCGTTCGATCAGTGGGGACATGATCATGCCGTCCATCATGCGACAAGTGGGAATCTGGATAAACGGGGAACCGGTGACATTTGGACCCTTACAATCGACGAATATATAGCAGCACCTTTGAAAACACGTTTAGCGTATCGTTTCTACCGCAATCCGTTCGTTATGTTCGTTCTGGGACCGATTTATGTATTCCTATTGAAAAATCGTTTCAACCGTAAGAACGCTCGTAAGAAAGAGCGCAATAACACGTATTTAGTGAATGTCATCATCGTGGCTCTCATTGCACTGCTTTCTGTCACGCTTGGATGGCAGGAATTTCTTCTTGTGCAAGGTTCGATCTTCATGGTTTCAGGTTCGATCGGAATCTGGTTATTCTATGTACAGCATACGTTTGAAGATTCCTATTTTGAAGAAGACAAAGAATGGCAATATGTGCTGGCAGCCGTGGAGGGAAGCTCATTCTATAAGCTTCCGAAGGTCATGCAGTTCCTGACTGGAAATATCGGCTATCACCATGTCCACCACCTCAGTCCAAGGGTACCGAATTACAAGCTGGAGCAAGCTCATGAAAATACGGAGCCACTACAGAATGTACCGACGATTTCACTCTTAACGAGCTTGAAATCCCTTCGCTTCAAGTTATGGGACGAAGAAAATAAGACGTTTGTAAGCTTTAGGGGCATCAAATCCTCAGCGAAATCAAGCGCGCGCATTTCCACAGAAGCCAAACCTGAATTATAAACGCAGCCGACTCTCCTTATGATATTCATATAAGGGGAGTCTTTACTTGATACGGTTCAAAAGGAGAGGACATATATGATTCGCATCGTGATAGCAGAGGATGAAGAATGGGTGTTAGGAACAATCGGCGCACTGCTCAGCCTTGAAGAAGACATGGAAATAGTGGGAAAGGCGAGGGACAGGGAGCATGCACTGGAACTCATCCACGACATGCAACCAGACATCCTTATCCTCGACATTGAACATCTCTTGAGGGACGGACCTCTTGACGTGCCGGAATGTCGACTGCTGGTACTCGCAACCTTCCCTAAAGAGGGATACCTGGAAAGGGTACAGGCAACCGGTGCAAAAGGTTACTTATTAAAGGATAGTCCGAGTGAAGAATTGACCTCTTCCATTCGCCGTATGATGATGGGGAAGCAAGTCTTTTCTTCCAAACTTGTGGAGAAGAAGGAACCTGCATTATACGAAATCCCCCATGCACCGGGACCGGTGAAGAAGAACTATTTCACGATGATCATGGACAAGATGAAGCATCCGACAGGGTGAATGATTCGTCAGCACCTCACACCATCACAGTGGGGGCTGACTTTTTTTATTTGTCATCATCAGAATCCCCCACTCATATACGTAATAAAATGTTAAAATGTAGAAAAAGAGCAGGAGGGGGAAATGAGTATGAATGGTGGAGGAGACTTTATGTTTCAAGTGGTCCCGATCTTCATTGGGATCATCTTTGTGATCGTGATTTCGTTCATTTTGTTTTCTGCCGTAAAAGGAGTATCACAGTGGAGTCAAAATAATCAATCGCCTGTCTTGAATGTAGGGGCTAAGGTGCTGGGGAAACGGACGGCTGTGAAAGGCGGAGGAGAAAGCAGGGCTTATAGCCATTATTACATCACCTTCGAAGTGGAAAGCGGAGACAGGATCGAATTAAAAGTGAATGATAAGAATTATGGAATGCTTGTAGAAGGGGACGAAGGGGATCTGACCTTCCAGGGCACGCGTTACCTCGGTTTCGAGCGTAGTCATCTTAAAGCGCAACAATAAAAGGAAGTCAAAGGGGGAGGATGCTCCCTTCTGACTTCCTTTTTATTAGAAAAATAGATTCAGGATATAAAAGAAGATGGCGGCAAGACTTGCCGAAATGGGCAATGTGATGACCCATGTGATCAACATTCTTTGAGCCGTTCCCCACTTCACACCCTTCAGTCTGTGAGCGGAACCCACTCCAAGAATGGAAGAAGAGATGACGTGTGTCGTACTGACGGGTAAGTGAATCGCCGTAGCCCCGAAAATGACGGCTGCTCCCGTCAAGTCAGCTGCCACACCATTCACCGGTCGGATCTTCATGATCTTTCCGCCAACGGTTTTGATGATCTTCCATCCGCCGATCGAGGTCCCGAGACCCATGGCCGTGGCACAGGAAACCTGAACCCACGTCTGGATATCATCGGAGGTTTGATAATTGTTCACGATCAAGGCCATGGTGATGATTCCCATCGCTTTTTGCGCATCGTTCGTACCATGGGTGAACGATTGAAGTGCCGCTGTTGCAATCTGAATCGAACGGAAATTTCGGTTCGTTTTCGCCAAATTTCGATTTTTGAAAACGACCTTGAATATGCTATAGATGATGAACCCGATGACAAAAGCCAATAGGGGTGAAAAAATCAACGCCTGGATGATTTTAATGAACCCTTTGTAATTCAACGCTGAGACACCAGCCGCCGCAATGGCAGCCCCTGCGATCGCCCCGATCAATGCATGGGAGGAACTGCTCGGTATCCCGTAATACCACGTCACTAAATTCCACGTAATCGCGGCAAGGAGCGCTGCCAGGATGACAATCGTCCCATTCTCCAAGGAAAAGGGGTCGACGATGTCCTTGGTGATCGTTTTGGCGACTCCTGTAAATGCGAGAGCTCCCGCGAAATTCATGACGGCTGCCAGGATGATGGCATGCCTGGGCTTTAGTGCCTTTGTCGATACAGCTGTCGCGATGGCATTGGCCGTATCGTGGAACCCGTTGATGAAATCAAATGCAAGGGCCCCCACAACGATAAGTATGGTTAAAATTAAGATTGTATCCATTCCTGCAAGACTCCTTAAGCATTCTTCATAATAATGGTTTCAAACGTGTTGGCCACATTTTGACAATAGTCTGCGATTTCCTCAAGCTCTTCATAGATCTCCTTGTATTGAATGATACGAATGGGATCTTTTTCTGTATGGAAGAGATGCTTGATGGATTGGCGGAGAATCCCATCACATTTTGATTCTAAATCTTTGATCTTGATGGCATGCTCTCTGATCTGGATCCATTTCTTTGTGGATAGCAGTTCGACAGCCGATTCAATCTCATCGGAACATTGACGGATCGCTTCGACAAACTTCAGCATATATTCATCTGCCTGAGTGATGGAATACATTTCAAACATGGCGGATGTATGCTCGAGCCCATCCAATACATCATCCATGCTCATAGCCAGGGCCAGGATATCTTCCCGTTCAATCGGTGTGATGAACACTTTGTTCAAGTCCAAAATGACTTCATGCACAAACGAATCCCCTTTTGTTTCATATTCCTTCATCTGACCGGAAAATTCTTTTAGGTCGCTAACATTATTCAGTTTATAATCAGCAAAATAATGCGCACTCTCTTTCAAATTACCAGCTATTTGACTAAGAAGAATAGCGAATTTATCCTTTTTCTTGAAAACCATATGTTCTCAAACCTCCACAAAATCTAGTTAGAATTTCTAAACCATTTAATAATAGCGTATATTGTCGAAAATAAGAAGAGGAAATCCATTCGTTTCCTGGAGCCTGAAAAGATAGAAAAAGGACCTGTAACCCGACTGTTAGGCAGTCAAGGTACCGGTCCTGTCTGTTATTACCATTCTTTTGGTTCGTAATCCAAATCCTGAAACAATCGCGCCTTTTCCTTTTTTGAAAGATCGCGCCACTGTCCGACAGGGAGATTTCCTAATTGTATATTCATGATCCGTGTACGCTGCAATCGGTATACCTCATATCCGAGGGCTTCACACATGCGGCGGATCTGTCGGTTTAACCCTTGGGTGAGGGTGATCTGAAATACATATTTCGAAATCTGCTCCACTTTACATGGCAGTGTTTTCGTTCCAAGAATCTTGACGCCCTCTGACATCTGCTTGAGGAAGTCTTCGGAAATCGGTCGGTCAACCGTAACGATGTATTCTTTCTCATGCTGGTTTTCCGCACGGAGGATTTCATTGACGATATCCCCGTCGTTCGTCAGGAGAATCAGTCCATCGGAGTCCTTGTCCAGGCGTCCGATATTGAATATTCGCAGGGGATGATTAACGAGATCCACGATATTCCCCTTGACCCCTTTTTCTGTTGTACTCGTTATTCCAACAGGCTTATTCAGAGCGATATATACATTATTCCGGGCGACCCTTACAGGTGCTCCGCTCACCAACACATCGTCACCTGGGTTCACCTGGTCACCGATCTTCGCCACACGTCCATTGATCGTGACCCTGCCTTCCGTGATCAACTTGTCGGCACCGCGTCTCGACGCCTTCCCAGCTTCACTGATATATTTATTAATTCGCATATTCAACACAACCTTATACTCAAAGTGATTATACTAAGAATATCGGACTGGCACGTTATTTTCAAGGAAATCCACATTCGCCCTTTTTGGAAGAAATCCCTTTACATTCACGCTGCGTCAACCTGTAAAGTAAGAAATGTCAGGAGGTGACATCATGGAATATACCGTCAAGAAATTAGGGGAGATCGCTGGGGTGAGCACAAGGACCATCCGTTATTATGATGAAATTGAGCTTCTGAAGCCGGCCAGGATCAATTCGTCAGGTTACAGGATCTACGGACAGGAAGAAGTCGACCGCCTGCAGCAGATCCTCTTTTACAAAGAATTAGGTGTTGGACTGGATGAAATCAAGGATATTCTCGATGATCCCGCCTTTGACGCAACACTTGCATTACGGGAACACCGGAAAATATTACTGAACAGACGCGCTCAGCTTGATCAACTGATTGCGAATGTCGATAAAACACTAGGTGTAAAAGAAGGGAGAATGACCATGTCGGATAAAGAAAAATTTAATGGATTCAAAGAAAAAATGGTGGAAGAGAATGAGAAAAAGTATGGGAAAGAAGTGAGGGGGAAATATGGTGACAAGAGTGTGGATGAATCCAACGCGAAAGTCATGAACATGTCAGAGGAAGAGTATGAAAAGGTCACGGGACTCGAGCAGGAAATCAAAAAAATGCTGGGAGAAGCATTTCAAGACGGTGATCCTGGAAGTGAAATGGCACAGAAAGCGGCTGATCTTCACAGACAGTGGATTTCCTTCTATTGGGGTCACTACAGCAAGGAAGCCCATGCAGGACTCTCCCAGATGTACGTGGACGATGAACGATTCAAGGCCTATTATGATGGGGAACAAGAGGGAGTGGCCGAATTCCTGAGGGATGCGATCCACATTTATACCGGGCAGAAAAAAGAAGTGGAATAAACAAGAAGTACCCTGACCGACTAATCCGTGTTATGATATGGGGACGAACTTGAAAGAACGAACCTCATCATAACGGAGTGAAAAAATGAGTAAACCTAAGAAAAAGAGCGGAACAGGCCAGGGCACCGGCAAAAAAGGCTGGAACCGGTGGCAGGCAGGCGCCAATAAGAAAAAGAGCAATAAGCCTTATACGAGTAAAGGTGTAAAACACGGAAACAAGCAGGAAGACTAAGAATGCACGTCCATTACCTTTTGGTAGTGGGCTTTTTTTCTGCAGCTAGGGGAATGGAATTGCCTCTTCTTTCTATATATAAAGAAAATGATGAAGAGCGACTTTCTCTAAAGCATTTTTTAGAAGTGAAAAAAGAATTTGCTATTTTTACGATTTCCTGTTATTCTAAGAAAGAATTATTTTTGTTCGGTCTGTAAGGAATGAAAGTATTTAAACTTTTCGCCTTTGATATCTAATTGAGCAATAATAGTAATAAATCGTGGATACAATGTCCACACAGGAGGATACACACATGCAAGAAGGTACAGTAAAATGGTTTAACGCAGAAAAAGGTTTCGGTTTCATCGAAATCGAAGGTGGAGAAGATGTATTCGTACATTTCTCAGCTATCCAAGGCGAAGGATTTAAATCTTTAGACGAAGGTCAAAAAGTTTCATTCGAAACTGAGCAAGGTCAACGCGGACTTCAAGCGACTAACGTTAACAAAATCTAATTGCTTTAAAAAGAAGGACTCTCTCTGAGGGTCCTTTTTTTTGCAAAAAAAAGTGCCTGCAATTAGGCACCTTTTTAGTTACGTCAATGCGTATTTTATGATTCCTTGAATGTAGATGAACGTTTCCTTCAACTCACATTCCCTGATCTTGATCTTTCCTTCTCTTTCTAATTCAGCTGCCACATTTTCAATGGTTTCTGCTTCTTCCCTGGATTCCACAGGAAGTTCGATCGTGAAAAAGTTTCCGCGACTTGTTTGATTCAGCTTTTTTAGTAATGTGCTTTTATTCATTCGGCCATCTCCTTTATATCTTTACTTTCGACAAAGAGGCGATATTCTCCTTTAAGGAGAGAGAGTGGGAGCGAATTTCCGGCCGGATTTGCTTTTTAACAGAATATCTGTTAATCTTAGTAAGAATTATTTTTGTTCGGTCTGTAAGGAAAGAATAAGTTTTAAACTTTTCGCCTTTGATATCTAACTTGAGCAACGATAGTAATAAATCGTGGATGCAATATCCACACAGGAGGATACACACATGCAAGAAGGTACAGTAAAATGGTTTAACGCAGAAAAAGGTTTCGGTTTCATCGAAATCGAAGGTGGAGAAGATGTATTCGTACATTTCTCAGCTATCCAAGGCGAAGGATTTAAATCTCTAGACGAAGGTCAAAAAGTTACATTTGACACTGAGCAAGGTCAACGTGGACTTCAAGCGACTAACGTTGTTAAAGCGTAATAGCTTTTAAGAAAAAAGGACTCTCTCAGGAGGGTCCTTTTTTTATTGGAGATGAGTCGTGGGTGGACAGGCCGCCTCCGCTTTAGGTGACTGCTAGCTCCGGCGGCTAGCCCCTCGAGGTCATAAGCTAAATAGGCCAGGAAGGCAAAAAACGCCTTCCCAGCCTATTCATCTTATGCTTGTCGGGGCTGAACGAGCCGCCTCCGCTTTAGGTGACTGCTAGCTCCGGCGGCTAGAGGCTCGAGGTCATAAGCTAAATGGACCAAGAAGGCAAAGAGCGCCTTCCCGGCCCATTCATCTTATGCTTGTCGCCTCTGGGCGAGCCGCCTGCGCTTTAGGGTATAAAAAGGGACCGACAGCGTTCGTCGGTCCCGGAGACAACATGTTACAAGTTAAAAATGGTTAGGTAAAGCATAACACACTATTGGGGGATTGCCTAAATAAATTTGAAAAGAATTTATGTTGGCGTGATTTTACGAATAGAATGTGTACTTTCCTATGAAAATAAGAAAAACTAAATGAGGTTATGATATGTCAATCAAACAGTTTAAGGATTATAAGCTCAGTGGAGAGATTGTCAGGGCGCTGTCCGGTTTAGGATATGAAGCTCCTACAGACGTACAATCCAAGGTACTCCCACTGGCTTTAGAGAAAAAAGATCTTGTTGTCCGTTCTCAAACGGGGAGCGGAAAGACGGCTTCTTTCGGGATTCCCCTATGCGAGATGGTGGAGTGGGAGGAAAATAAACCCCAGGCCCTGATTTTGACCCCGACACGGGAGCTTGCGGTTCAAGTCAAAGAAGACATTACGAATATTGGGAGATATAAGCGGATCAAAGCGGCAGCCGTATACGGGAAATCCCCTTTTCATCGCCAAAAGCTTGAGTTGAAACAGAAAAATCATATCGTCGTCGGTACACCGGGCCGTGTCCTCGACCATATTGAAAAAGGGACCTTTCCCCTGGATAAACTGGCGTACCTTGTCATTGATGAGGCCGATGAAATGCTAAATATGGGCTTTATCGATCAAGTAGAAGCGATTATTCAGGAACTGCCATCTGATCGTGTGACGCTGACATTCTCTGCGACATTACCAGAGGATGTCGAAGCACTCTGTCACAAATATATGAAGCAACCTGTTCATATTGAAATCAAGGCAACGGGAATCACGACGGATAAAATCGAGCATTCCGTTTTTGAAGTGAGGGAAGAGGAAAAGCTGTCCCTTCTGAAAAACGTGACAACTGTAGAAAATCCGGACAGCTGTATCATCTTTTGCCGGACGAAGGAAAATGTGGACACATTATGTGAAGAGCTGGACCGGTCAGGCTACCCTGTGGATAAAATCCATGGCGGCATGATCCAGGAAGCCAGATTTGAAGTGATGGACGATTTTAAGCGGGGAGATTTCCGGTACCTGGTGGCAACGGATGTGGCTGCGCGGGGGATCGATATAGAGAACATCACCCACGTGATAAATTATGATATGCCCATGGAGAAAGAAAGCTATGTACACCGCACTGGTAGAACGGGAAGAGCAGGTCAGACAGGTAAAGCGATTACGTTCTGCACGCCATATGAAGAGAAATTCCTTGATGAAATTGAGGGGTATATCGGATTTAAGATCCCTAAGCTTACGGCACCTACGCGGGAAGCTGTGGATAGGACGAAACAAGAGTTTGAACGGAAGCTTTCTGAGGAACCCGATTTTAAAATGGACAAAAGTCAGCAGCTGAATAGAGATATCATGAAGCTCTATTTCAATGGCGGGAAGAAAAAGAAAATAAGGGCAGTCGATTTTGTCGGAACGATTGCGAAGATCGATGGCGTGACGGCTGAAGACATCGGCATCATCACCATCCAGGAAAACCTTTCGTATGTGGAAATTCTCAATGGAAAAGGGCCGTTGGTGTTGCAGGCCATGAAGAAAACGACTGTAAAAGGGAAGATGCTTAAGGTACATGAAGCAAGGAAGTGAATGTAGTGACATTCTCCTGTGAGGAGGTCTTTTTTACATCCTGCAACATGGGGCACGATATGTCGGGTTGATAGGTTTCATTCTTGCTATTCTTAAGAAGAAGGAGGTCATGGAAATGGATACATTGAAGACGATGAATGACGCTTTACACTATATTGAAGAAAACCTGACAGAAGAAATCGATTATGAGAAAGTGGCCAGGCGTGCCTATTGCTCGGAATATCACTTTAAACGGATGTTTTCATTCCTTGCCGGGGTTTCACTGTCGGAATATATCCGACGACGTCGTTTGACCATGGCGGCACTTGAACTGCAAAACGGAAATGTAAAGGTGATTGATATAGCCTTAAAATATGGCTACGCATCACCCGATTCCTTTACGAGAGTCTTTCAAAAAATGCATGGGATCACTCCGTCACAAGCAAAGGGCCATTCCATCAAATCATTTCCACCGATGACCTTCCAATTATCCATCAAAGGAGGCAATGAAATGAATTATCGAATCGTAGAGAAAGAACCGTTTTCCATTGTAGGAATCATGAAACGGGTGCCCATCGTGTTTAATGGGGTGAATCCTGACATTGCAGGCATGTGGCAGAGTTTGGATGAAGACATGATCAAGAGGTTAAAGAGCCTATCTAATGTTGAACCACAAGGATTGATTAGTGCATCTGTCAACTTTTCCGAGGGCAGGATGGAAGAGAAGGGTGAGCTTGATCATTATATTGGCGCAGCCACAACAGAGGAATGCCCCGACGGCTTATCGAAACTTGATGTCCCTCGTTTAACTTGGGCAGTATTTGAAGTGGTCGGCCCATTTCCGGACACTCTGCAGCAGGTATGGGGGAGAATCTATTCGGAATGGTTCCCGACTTCAAGCTATGAACAAGCAGAAGGACCGGAGATATTGTGGAATGAAAGTAAAGATGTTACGTCTGAAGCGTTTCGGAGTGAGATATGGATACCGGTTAGGAAGAGGTAAGCAAGAGGCAGTGAATTCGTATGAATTCGCTGCTTTTTTACTGGTCGGGATTCCGAAAGGCTTCCGGCGGATATAGCCGGGATCTCATATGTTCCAAACCAATGTTATAGAAAAATAATATTGTAATCGTTTTCAACCTGTTGTATTATTCAGATAAAGGAAATCCGAAACGTTTTGGGAGATGTGCAAGTGACTACGATTAAAGATATTGCAAGAGTAGCTGGGGTGTCCGTTACGACGGTTTCAAGGGCGTTGAATGGATACTCGGATGTCAATGAAGATACAAGAAAGAAGATTGCCCAAGTGGCAAAAGAGTTGAATTACAGCCCGAATTCCATTGCACGGAGTCTGGTGATGAAGAAATCGAAAACGATTGGATTACTCGTTTCCGGATTCACGAAGGAAAGTGTGAAGGATAATTTTATCGTGGAAGTTCTTGCGGGCATTAATGATTTTGTGTCAGGTTCTGATTACGACCTTGTGTTATTTAATACGAATTCATCGAAGCAGCGAGAAAAGACTTACACACAGCTTTGCAAGGAACGAAGAGTTGATGGAGTAATCATCCAGGGGATCAGAACCGATGATCCTTATTTACATGAAGTGGTGGAAAGTGATATTCCCTGTGTATTGATTGATATTCCCCTTGAGTCTACGAATGTAAGTCATGTGACAACAGATAATGTGTTGGGGGCTGAAAAAGCGGTCCGGCATTTAATCGACCAGGGCCACAGGAATATCGGGATGATCAATGGGCACGAGTTTGCGTTTGTCAGTCAGCAGCGACTGGAAGGCTATCATGCCGCCTTGCATCAAGCACAAATAGAAAGTAAACCCGCCTACATTGTAAACGGCGCATTTACTGAAGAAAGCGGAAGGGCAGCAGCCCATGGATTGCTTTCCTCAAACCCGGAAATCACAGCCATCTTTTGCTCCAGTGATTTAATGGCCATCGGGGCAATGAGTGCTGCGAAAGAGTTGGGTTTTAGGATCCCGGAAGATCTTTCGATTGTGGGATATGATGATATCCTGCTTGCTTCATATGTGAGCCCTAAGCTTACGACCATCCAGCAAAATAAATTTCAATTGGGTTATGAAGCTGCAAAATTATTGTGGGATTTGTTAACGAATCAGTCTGAAACCCATCGGATGGTGTTGGAAACGAAGTTGATCGAGAGGGGAAGTACGATCTGCATAACCGAATAAGAGTTGGTGAGTGATTTCACGGACCAGCTATTATTCAGGAGGAAATCCGAAACGTTTTGGGTGATAAGTATATATTTTTTTACTCTATTACCAAAACGTTTCGGAAAAAGTGAAAACCATATGTAAAAGTGGGAGGAACCGATATGAACTACCGAGTGATTAAAGAAAACAACTTATTTCTTCTTACAGATGAACAGGGAGATATCACTTCAGAACATAGTTACGGGCTGGGATTATACAAGAATGACACGAGGTATTTAAGCAAGTTAAATGTGAAAATCAATCATCAAAAACCGATTCTATTACACTCTGATGGATCTGAAAATTATATGTCTACGATTCTATCGACAAATCCCCACCAGGAAGAGGAGGGCCATCTTATTCTTTGGCGGGAATCCGTCGAGATCGAACGTAAGCGCTTTATTTATGATGATGTGTTATATGAAACGATCAAAACAAAAAACTATTACCCAAAGCCGGTTTCGTTCGAGTTGAGTATAGAAGTCGATGTGGACTTTAACGATATGTTCATCGTCCGCGGATTCCAAACGGGAAAGGTAGGGAATAGAACGGGACAGAAAGTGGAAGATCAATCCCTCGTCTTCCAATACGAAGGAGCAGACGGTATCAATCGCGCGACCAACATTCACTGGGATGCAGAGGCGAAAAGTGTGAATGAAACTGGAGAGGTCACCTTCCAGGTGGGGCTTCAGCATGAGGAAGAGCGATCCATTACATTGATGATCGTGCCTCTGGAAAATGGAGAAACGAGAGATGACATTTTACCGGTCGAAGAGGCTCTTCAAAGATTAAGAGTTTCTTATAAAGAATGGGCCGCTGGGTTAACAAAGGTAGAAACCGATTACGAACCGCTTCAGCGTCTGGTGGACAGGGGGTTATCCGATCTTAGGGTGTTATTGAACGACACTGGATACGGTAAGTTTCCTGTAGCTGGTCTGCCTTGGTTCGGGGTACCATTTGGTCGGGATAGTCTTATTGCGGCGCTGCAAATGATTGCCTTCCAGCCACAGGTTGCGAAAGGCACCCTGTTCACGATGGCGAGCGAGCAAGGAACGAAGGTGGATCCATGGAGAGACGAACAACCAGGGAAGATCATGCATGAAATTCGCTACGGAGAGCTTGCAAATACGAACCAGATTCCGTTCACGCCTTATTACGGGACGATTGATGCCACACCGTTATTCCTTGTCCTTCTAACGGAGTATGTGAAATGGACGGGTGATTTTGGCACATTCCGAAAGCTTTCAGACAATGTAAAGAGCGCATTGAAGTGGATCGACCAATATGGTGATCGTGATGGAGATCTATTCCTTGAGTATCACCAGGAATCTTCCAAAGGAATTGCCAATCAGGGCTGGAAGGATTCAGGGGATTCCGTCGTCCACAGAAACGGGGACTACGCGGATACGCCGATTGCATTGGTAGAGGTCCAAGGCTATGTGTACCAGGCAAAACGGGGACTGGCTGCCATTTATGAAGCACTTGAGGACCATGATACAGCCTCCAGATTAAAGGCAGAAGCGAAAAACCTCCAAGAGCGGTTTGAACAGGAGTTTTGGATGGAAGACCTTGAATTCTACGCCATCGCTCTTGATCGCAAGAAAGAAAAGGTAGGTACCATTACTTCGAATCCCGGGCATGTGTTGTATTCAGAAATGATGACAGGAAACCGTGCTGAAAAAGTCAGTCAAACCTTAACTGGTGACAGTATGTTCTCCGGTTATGGAATCCGTACGATGGGGAAAGGGGAAGCAGGCTATAACCCGATGAGCTACCATGATGGAAGTGTGTGGCCACATGATAACAGTATGACTTTGCTAGGATTAAGCAAGCTGGGATTAACGGCTGAAGCGAAGAAGGTCATGAGTGGGCTGATTGATGCGTCCCATCATTTCGAATACGACCGCTTGCCCGAATTATTCTGCGGATACGAGTCAACGATCGGAAAGGCAGTAAAGTATCCTGTCGCATGTTCTCCGCAGGCGTGGGCAGCGGGGACACCTCTTGTGTTTGTTCAATCTTTATTGGGGCTTTTCCCGAATAGCCTTCAAAAAGAGATCCATTTACATCCGATTTTACTCAATGGGATGAATACCTTAACGGTTCAAAATATAGCGATTGGTGAGGGAGTGCTTTCTCTCTCCGTGGTGCGAAATGGTGACAAAGTAGAGACCACCATTATGGAAAACACAACGGGCTATAACATTGTAAAAGAAAAACAAACAGTTTAGGTACACCTGGGAATAAGCTTCCTATTTTTCATAAATCAATAAAGGGGTTGGAAGAAATGGTGAAAATGAAGTGGATGGCGAGTTTAGGAATGACGACGATGTTAGTGGGATCAGTGCTTGCGGGCTGCAGCGGTTCGGATGAGAAAGCAAGTTCAAACGGTGGCGAAAATGGTGAAAAAGTGGAAATCACCTTAGCCGGCTGGGGAGGGAATCCTTCAGAGCAAAAGCTCCTTAAGCAAACCCTTGAAGACTTTGAAGCGAAGCATCCAAATATCGATGTAAAGCACGAAGTCATTTCCGAGCAGTACATGGATGTCTTGAAAACACGCTTGATCGGTGGCGAAGGACCGGATGTCTTTTATCTCGATGCCCTGGAAGCACCTGCACTGATTGATACCGGGGTTGTGGAACCACTTGATGATTATGTGACGGAAGACTTTGATGTGAAAGATTTCGAGAAGCCGATGCTTGAAGCATTTCAAGTTGATGGAAAAACGTATGGATTTCCGAAAGATTACTCGACTTTAGCGCTCTTTTATAATAAGAAGATGTTTGAAGAGGCGGGCGTCGAAGTTCCGAAAACATGGGAAGAACTCCGTGAAGTTTCAAAGGCCCTGACGAAAGAGGGCGTCTATGGATTTGGTGTCGCACCTGAGCTTGCCCGTCTTTACCACATCGCACAGGCAACAGGTGGGGAAGTCGTAAAGGATGACAAAGCGAACTTTGCTTCTGATAAAGTGGTGAATGCCCTTCAGCCTATCATTGACCAGCATAATGAAGACAAAACCTCTGCTCAGGCTTCAGAAGTGGGAGCGAACTGGGGTGGAGAAATGTTCGGACAACAAAAAGCAGCCATGGTCATAGAAGGAAACTGGGCGATTCCATTCTTAGCGGATACGTTCCCGGATGTTGATTATGGAACGGCTGAATTACCGACCATTGATGGGAAAAAAGGAACAATGGCTTATACGGTGGGATATGTGATGAATGCTGCCTCTGAAAAGAAGGAAGCTTCATGGGAGCTGATTTCGTATCTGACAGGTAAAGAAGGAATGGAAACATGGACGTCCAAAGGATTTGCCCTTCCGACACGTAAGTCAGTTGCTGAAAAATTAGGGTATGACAAAGATGAATTACGCGGTGCACTGGTAGCAGGAGCACCATATGCAACAGTTTGGGCAGAAGGAAAGAACCTGCCGATCATCATGAATAACTTTAACAACCAGTTCATTGCGGCGTTCCTCGGAGACCGTCCATTGGATGAAGCTTTGAAGGAAGCACAGGAACAGGCGAATAGCGAAATTCAATAATCTTTCTAAAGGTACCTGGCACTCATGAACGTGTCAGGTACAACTTTACCATTGACTGTATTCTTTCTTTTTAGGTCTTGTCTTGTAGACCTTGGCGGAAAGAATACAGGTAATAGGTGTGGGTTAACGAGACAGATAGAAAGTAGGGATAAGAATGAACAAGCCATCTTCCAAAAAGAGATTAAAAGATGCAGGACAAGGATACTTATTTATGTCACCGACACTGTTGGTATTAGCCGTGTTTATCATTGGACCGATTCTATATGCCATTTTTTTATCCTTTCATAAAGTTCAACTCCTTGGTGATATGAGTTTCGATTTTGTGGCTTTTGACAATTTTACCCGGATCATGGAAGACAACCGGGCGATCATTGCATTGAAAAACACAGCGAAATACGTGCTGATCGTGGTACCGACACAAACCTTCCTCGCACTGGTATTAGCAGCCACGTTAAATGCAGGATTAAAGGGTGAGAAGCTGTTCCGGATCGTCTACTTTTTGCCGACGTTAACCTCTTCAGCCGTATTGACCCTGATCTTCATGTGGATGTACAACAAAGAAGGATTGATCAATAACATATTAGGTAAAGTCGGTTTGCCCACCTACAATTTTCTGGGGGATCCCGATATAGCCTTGAATGCCATCATGTTGATGAATATTTGGGCGACGGCGCCGTTTTTCATGGTGATTTATCTCGCTGCCCTTCAGGATATTCCCGACTCGTTATACGAAGCCGCTGAACTGGACGGAGCGAGTGCCATTCAGAAGTTCTTCTATGTGACTGTTCCGTTCCTCAGACCGGTTACATCCTTCGTCGTGATCATGGGAGTCATCGGCACGTTCCAGTTGTTTGATCAATCGTATATTTTCTCAGGGGGATCCGGAGGACCCAATAACTCGACGTTAACGGTCGTGCTCTTAATCTATCAATATGCGTTTAAATCATTGGGATCCATGGGATATGCAGCGGCCCTCGCCTTTGCACTGGCTCTCATCATCCTGGTAGCAACCTTGATACAACGTAAATTCTCTAAAGAAGAATCACTCTATTAATGGGGGGACTAAAGCATGAATTCAAAGAAAAAGACGTTCAGTAAACGTCTCCTGTACATCGTTTTGATCGGCTATGCCATCACGACCCTGATCCCATTTCTATGGGCACTGTCTTCTTCATTTAAAACGCTGGAAGAAATCATTAGCGGGACCATGAATTTCATACCCAGAAATTTCACTTTAGATAATTATAAACAAATCTTCATCAAACAGGATCTGTTTCCAAGATGGCTGTTCAACAGTCTGTTCATTGCTGTAGTCGGTACCGGGTTGAATATCATTTTTAATTCCATGTCGGGGTATGCCTTGGCACGATTGAGCTTTCCTGGGAAAAAGGCATTGTTCATCATAATCCTGGCTGTCCTGATGATCCCTGCACAGGTCACCATGATTCCGAATTACTTAATTTTAAAGGAAATCGGATGGCTTAACTCGTATCAAGGGATGATTGTACCGGCCATGATCAATGCGACCTTCATCTTCATGATGAGACAATTCTTCATCAACTTCCCGAAGGAACTGGAAGAGGCGGCTCAAATCGATGGTCTCAGCCGTTTCGGTATCTTCTTTAAAGTTGTCTTGCCATTGGCAAAACCGGCCCTGGCTGCACAGGCGATCTTTGTATTTATGGGCTTTTGGAACAACTTTATGACCCCATTGATCGTTATGACGGATACGGAAATGTACACGCTGCCGTTAGGGTTGAACACCTTCAAAGGACAGTATGTCAGCTATTGGAATTACATCATGGCCGCATCGATGGTGTTTACACTTCCTGTTCTGTTGTTGTATGCATTCTTTAATCGGTACTTTATTAAGGGGATTTCGTTTACAGGGGGGAAATAGCAGTATGGGGGAGCTTCCAAAACAGAAGCTCTCTTTTTTGAGTCAATTATGGTACATGTACGTCGGTCATTTCCGAATCTATTATGATCAAAAAAAGCGAACCCTATAAGGATTCGCTTCTCTTATATCATGCCCCAGCCCAAACATCCTTCGCGTATCGACCATTGTCTTCCAATGATCTGAGCCACTTATCGGCTTCTTCTTTCGATGTTTGATAGAAACGCATGTAGCTTTCTACTAATGTCTTTTCTACATCCGGAGCCATCTTGCTTCCGTCCCCACAGATGTATAGTCGTCCGCCTTCTTTCAATAATGGCAGGATATCTTCTGCATTTTCTGCGAGTCGGTGCTGGACGTATGCTTTTTCTTGACCCGGGCATCTTGAGAATGCGGTGTGAAGTGTGACGATCCCTTCTTGTTCCGCCTTCTCCAATTCGTTCTGGTACAGGTAATCGTGCTCAGGATTTCGGCAACCAAAGTAGAGATGTGCTTCGCCGAGTAATTTTCCTTGTTCCTTCAGAATGCTCCGTGCCTGGATGAATCCTCTGAATGGAGCGATTCCCGTTCCGGGTCCGATCATGACAATCGGGGTTTCCGTATCCTCTGGAAGCTGGAAGTTCGATTGCGGTGTAGAGATAAAGCAGGCGACTTTGTCTCCTAGGGATCGCTCTGCCAGATAGTTGGATGCGATTCCTTTGTATTCACCATGCCCGCTCCACGCATCTCCACGGACAACGCTGACGGTGATGGTTGCTTCTCCGTTTTTGTATAAAGGTGAGCTTGAAATCGAATAATAGCGTGCCTTCAATGATGGAAGAAGTGCAAGGAAACTTTCAAACGGTATTTCACATGCCATGTACTTTTCCACAAGATCGAGCATCGTTAAACGTTTACTTAATACCGCTTCTTTATACGTCTCATCCTTCAACAATTCCTCAAGCTCAACGACGTGAGGAGGGCAGACGGTATGAGCGGCCAGGGTCCTGATTTGAGAACGGGTAGCGGGTTCTTGGAACTCTACATAATTGGCCAGTAACTCATAAAGTTTGACAGGCTTCTCTGTAGGGAGGTGCGCCGCTTTACCGGAATCCCCCGTCAATGTAACGAAATCCTGTCCGTTCAGGTTGAATCGACTGAGCACTCGCTCGACAAGAGACGACGGATTTTGCGGAAGAACCCCGATATGGTCGCCTTCCTGATAGGTAACACCTTCTGGCAGCATGAGGCTGATATGTCTCGTACTCCTGCCGCTTTCTGCGTGGTGTAACTCTGTATTCTCATTTACCACTGCGGTAAAGGCATGGTGTGTGCGTGCCAGCGGTGTGTCGCTCACGTCACTGACATAATTCATGGTAATCGAGCTATTTGATCCATCGTTCTGATGCAGTTCGATGTTCAAGTCATCAGCCAGATTCGGCCAAAGGGAGTCTGCCCATTTTTCATAATCCCCTTCAAAGTCATCGCTTGCATCTCCGTGGCCGATATCCGCGATGCGGTGTCCGCCTTTTTCAAACAGCTGTTCATCTATGAAGTTAGGGATCCTCTGATACGTAGTCGCCCAGTTATGGTCACCGCATCCGAACACTGCGTAATGAACCCCTTTAAAGTCATCAGGCCCACTTTCTTTCAGCATGGAAATGAATTGACCTGCATTGTCAGGCGGGTTTCCGTTGTAGGAAGCAGAGACCATGATGACTGCTCCTTCTGTTGGGAGTCCATCACTGTATTCATCCAATGAAGCGATCTCTGTACGGAATCCTTGTTGACGGCCGGTTTCCCCCAGATCCCGGGCGATTCCTTCCGCCGTTCCCATGTTTGAACCATAGAGGACGAGCAAGGGCGTGCCGTGGGATGATTCAACCGGGACAGATGCAGCCGCTTTTTCGGGTTTTGCTTCTTCGGAGGAAGCGATTGAGAATGCCATGGCAGGCTTACGGGGTGAAACCCGCATCGTCAATCCATCAGGCTTGAGAGTCAGCGTCTCTTTGACGTCCAGTTGATAGTCTTGATGATCGATCAGGTCAAAATGCTGCAGGACCATTCCGAGCACCAGTGTCGCTTCATGAAGGGCGAACTGCTGTCCGATGCAGGCACGCTGTCCATTACCGAACGGTTTGTATGCGTGATAGGGAATGGAAGACGGGTCCTCGAATCTTTCAGGAATGAAGGCTTCCACGTCTTCTCCCCATACGGATGTATCCCGGTGTAATTCAGGAATGACAAGTGTGAACACATCATCTTTTTTGACATCATATTGGCCGCCAAGAGTTGTGTCGTCTTTGGCATATACAGAAAATGCAGGGGCGGTAGGCCACAGTCTCAGCGTTTCATTCAAGACCATGCGGACATACTTCAACTGTTTCACTTGCTTATAGTCAGGAATGGAATCTCCCACCACGCGATCGACTTCCTCCTGAGCCTTTTTCAATTTTTCCCGATTGTTCATCAGGTAGTAAAGGGCGAAGGAGAGGAGTCCACTTGTGGTTTCATGACCTGCAATCAAGAAGGTAATGATTTGAAAGCGGATGTTCTCGTCACTGAGCGCCTCGCCTGTTTCTGGATCTGTTCCTTTCAACATATAGGAGAGGAGATCTTCTTCCCCTTGATCCCCGTTTGCCTTGCGGTCGGCAATCAAGTCGTCGACAAGGGAGAACATGTACTCGATGTCTTCCCTGAATTGTTTCTTTGATTTGATCATCAGTTTATCTTGAAGCCCGAGGCGCTGTGATTGGTTCATCGCTTCATCCAGAGCCCGCACCATACTATCGACAAAGGGGTGGGAGGTTTCCCGGTAGAAGCTGTTAAAACGGTAATTGAAACCACAGAGTCCAATGGTATCCAGGGTCAGACGGGTCATATCCTCAGGGACATCGATCTCATCTGCTGGGTTTAGGCGTGCCCATTTTTGGATGAGCTGGGTGGCGAGATCCACCATCTTTGAGTGGTAGCCTTTCATGGCCTGCTGGCTGAAACTTGGCAGCAGGATATTATGCGCCTTCTTCCAGTTCATCTCTGTCGTTTCGCTGGTGAAAAGTCCGTCTCCACCGAAGGCTCTCACTTTTTGCAGGGCCGGTCCGACTTTTTTATCAAAACGGGTTTCATCGCATATTTCTTTTGCAAGGGAAGCGCTGGACACAAAGGTGCTCATTCTGCCTGGAAATTGGAACTGATAGATGGGTCCCAGTTCTCTGGCAAGCTTCATAAATGATTGTAGTGGTTTTTCTTTATCGATTACGGGCAAACTCCCGAGTGGTCCATAGGTTTTCGGTTGTGGGTATTGAGATTGTTGTGTCATGGTTCATTCACCTCGTATAGTAGTTTGGTTGTCTCCGGAATGAACGTTCATTCCGCATGGGATGTGAGAAACGAATCGCTTCTCACATATGTAATCGAACAGCGTCCCACATACTTTCCTCTACATCTGAAAGCATGGAGGTATCAGGCTCTAATTCCCCGATCCGGACAAGCCGCTGAAGCTCGAGAAAGGCACCATAAAGGATGGCGATCAAAGCCGTCGAAGGCAGATTCTTGATGACCTTCTTCTCTTTACCAGAATCGAAGAAGCATTTAAATAGATTCAACAGTTCTTCGAAGCATGTGTGACTTTCTTCATTAAGGAAATGGGCGCTGCTGTGTGTTCGGATGAAGTAGAGCGCCTGACTCTGTTCTTTTGTAAATTGAATCATCGATTGGAAAATATGATGAAATTGATTCCGTATCGACTGCTCATAAGGGAAATCATTTTCCACCGTATTCGTAAAAATCTTCACATATTCTTGAAAAATCGTATTCCCAAGGACTTCTTTATTTTCAAAATAGCGATAGATGGTTCCTGCTCCCACGCCTGCGGACGAGGCAATCATGGGAATTGTCGTGGCGTCATAACCCCGCTCTGCAAATAGAACCAGTGAACTCGCTACAATGCTGTCCCGCTTATTTAATGCCATTGACATACCAACTCAGCCTTTCATAACGGTAATGCGGAATGAATGTTCATTCCAGTATAGTGTATACCCATGTGAAAGTGTTCTCAATCACACGAAATACCCATTATTTGTGAAGGTTTTGTTAAGAAGGGGTATGGCCCTTTTTTTCTTTTCTATTATAAATGCCGGTCCAACTCTATCAATTTTTCATAGAATAAGTTTGTAAGAGAGCTCACTTACTAGAGTCATGAATAGAAAGGGGGGATTCTATATGCCGTTAGGTCTTGTTACCTTTCTAATTGCCGTACTATTGCTGGTCGCTTGGTTGTTGGTATCAATCTTGGCTCCAAACAGCAATCTTGTATCTTTATTGAAAGATGCTGTTTGCAGTACTTTGGGATGCTAATCTAGGTTCTTTTAAGAGGGACGGACCTCCAAATGCCTTTCATTCGAGGATGAAACAGGCACTGTGGAGGTCCGTCCCTCTCTATGTTTACTATTTCACATAAAGGGAAAATACTCTCCATGAGATATTTCAAGGAGGTTTTACTTTATGAGAAGGCTAGCAGATAAGGTTGCGGTGATTACTGGAGCTGCAACAGGGATCGGGGCAGCGACTGCCAAAGTGTTTGCGCAGGAAGGAGCGACTGTGGTTTGTGCAGATGTGAATGAGGAGGAAATGAATAAAACAGTGGACGAGATCAAAAGTGAGGGCGGAAATGCAATGGCATTTCAACTCGATGTATCCAGTGAGGAAAGTGTCACGTCGTTTGCTGAAGAGATAAAGAAGAAATTTGGTGTGATCGATGTCCTCTTTAACAACGCGGGGGTCGATGAACAGGGTGGAAAAGTGCATGAATATCCAGTCGAACTATTTGACCGGATCATCGCAGTGGATTTGCGAGGGACCTTTTTATGCAGCAAATATCTAATCCCGCTTATGCTTGAAAACGGTGGGTCCATTATTAATACAGCGTCCATGTCCGGGCAAGCCGCAGATTTGGACCGGTCTGGCTACAATGCTGCTAAGGGAGGCATTATCAACTTTACGAAGGCCATGGCTATTGATTATGCGAGACATGGCATCCGTGTGAATTCCCTTTCGCCAGGAACAATCGAGACACCTCTGATTGACGATCTTGTCGGGAGCAAACAGGATAAGATGGGCGAGAAATTCAGGGAAGCCAATAAGTGGATCACCCCGATGGGCCGTTTGGGAAGACCTGAAGAAATGGCTGCGGTTGCCCTGTTTCTCGCATCGGATGACAGCTCCTACGTGACAGGTGAAGACATCACAGCAGACGGAGGCATCATGGCTTACACATGGCCGGGGAAAATGCTGATCGAAGAAGAAGAGTGGAAAAAGGGAACTGAATAATAGTTTTGAGGGACGGACCTCCAATCTTAAGGCGACCTTAGCACCAAAGGGTTGCATGTGGAATGGGGGTCTTTTTTTGTTTAAATATATAAATAGAAGAAAATTTATAAAATTCAGAGGATAATAGTTGTTAAATAGAGGTCTAACTAGTAGGATAGTCTTACAAATATATGAGTTGGAAGCATAGATCATTCACTTGATAAAGTGGGCGCTGTTTGTGAATGGGAGCGAGTGGCGCAACCGGCCAGCACACTGCCAAGCGGAGAGCCTCTATTAAACACGACCTATTTCTCTGTGGTACATATTTGTTTAGTCTCTACTAATTTTGTTGAAAAAGAGGAAGTGTTGCGAAGTGCTGAAAACAAAATCAAGAAATAGTACCCAAGTGTTTGGGGAGTCCGCATTACTTGGAGCCATTGAAAAATCGCTTGCCATGATTGAATTCGATGCTAACGGAAATGTGTTATGGGTAAACGGGAATTTCGCAAAGACGATGGAATATGATGCAGAAGAAATGATCGGGTTGCACCATCAGACATTTTGCACGACGGAGTTTGCCGGAAGTCTGGATTATAAAAAATTGTGGCGGGATTTAAGGAGTGGGAAAAGCTTTCAGGAGAAAATCCTGCGGGTCACGAAGACTGGGAAACTTCTTTGGCTGGAGGCTACATACACACCAGTTTATAACGAAGAAGGAAAGCTTGAAGGTGTTGTGAAGATCGCGACGGATATTACGAAACGGGAAACAACGATTGAAAAGGTCGCTTCTGAATTACAGAAGATGTCTGAAGAGTTAAGTGAAAAAGCCGAGCAGGGGATCAAGAGAAGTGAAAAAGCGGCTACGGCCACCGGTAAACTGGTCGAAGACTCAAATGAAAATATGAAAACCTTGGAGTCTCTTACTCTGCAGGCACATTCGATTGGGAATATCGTCAAGACGATCAGGGAGATTGCGACTCAAACCAATCTTCTTGCACTGAATGCCGCCATTGAAGCGGCACGTGCCGGAGAACATGGGAGAGGATTCAATGTGGTAGCAGGTGAAGTGAGAAAGCTTGCCACAAGGGTCCAGGATTCCATTCAGGAAGTGAACGCCCATGTGGAAGGAATCACAGGCGAAATCAAAAAAATCAATGAAGGAACGGTCCGGTCACAATCAGGCATTTCAAATAACCAGGACCGCAACCAACAGGCCGTCCTCGCCTTCAAAGAAATCGGCAGTGCAGCCCGACGACTCGACCTGCAGGCACGGGACTTCAAAGATATCCTCTAAGCTTGAGGGACGGACCTCCAACTTTACCTCATTCCGTTTGTGAATCAACCGGGAAAGGGGAAGGATTGGGGGTTCTTTTCTTTAGTGGGGTAACGTGGTGAGGGACGGACCTCAAAATATCCATTGGAGGATCCATAATTAATGGTTTTGGAGGTCCGTCCCTCAAACCATATCTTCCCATCCATCACGGGGTGTGGTAGAATGGGGGTAACATATGAGAAATGGAGGTTTTCCTTTTGATTTTGATCAGACTACGCATCCGCAATTTGAACGCTTAATTGAATAAGTTCAAAGGCTCTGCCTGTGTGCAGGGTAAATGGGATTGGTCTGACTATTTTTAAAGGAATTCTTCATTTAACGTGGAATGAAGGAAGGGAGTGCGCATAGCACTCTCTTAAAAATAGAATTGAATACTTACCGAGAGGCGCTAGTGTGTGTTTAATCATTAATCATAAAAACACGCCAGGGGAAAATGCGGTCTTCTTCTCGTGCCATTGGTATATTCAAATCCATTTACAAAAAGCACAGGCGGAGGCCTGTGTTTTTTTCTGCACCATCATGACCAAAATAAACAAACAGGAAGTGACTATGTAATGGAAGAAAGATTAAAAGCCATCGCCATAGGCGTTAATACGAAGGATAAGAACAATGACTTTGAGTATTCAATGCTCGAGTTGAAAGGGTTGGCCGATGCCAGGCAGATCGATGTCGTGGGGGAACTGACTCAAAACCTGCCCCGGCCGAATCACGTGCACTATATCGGAAAAGGGAAGATTGATGAACTGCTGCCGCTCCTTGAAGAATGGGAAGCGGATGTCTTGATTACAAATGATGAACTTGCGCCTTCTCAGATCCGGGTCCTCGAGGAAAAGCTTGATGTCCGGGTGATGGACAGAACGATGCTGATTCTCGATATCTTTGCAGAACGGGCGAAAACCCGTGAAGCCCAGCTGCAGGTCGAGGTGGCACAGCTGCAATACATGCTGCCCCGTCTGGTAGGACGCCGGGAATCGCTTGGCCGTCAAGGAGGAGGGTCAGGGCTTGCCAACCGTGGAGCCGGTGAAACGAAGCTTGAGCTTGACCGCCGCCGGATTGAAGAAAAAATCACAGCCTTGAATAAAGAACTGGATTCAGTGGTTGACTTGAGAACGACGCAGCGGAAACAGCGTAAAAAGAGTGAAATCCCTGTCGTTTCCCTGGTGGGGTACACGAATGCGGGTAAATCGACGACCATGAATGCATTCGTCGAAACCTTTCATCCAAATGAAAACAAGCAGGTATTCGAGAAGGATATGTTATTTGCGACCCTGGAAACATCGGTCAGAAACATTACCTTACCGGACAAAAAGGAATTTCTTCTGACAGATACGGTCGGGTTCGTAAACAAACTCCCCCATCAGCTGGTCAAGGCATTCCGTTCCACCCTTGAAGAGGTGGTGGAAGCGGATCTCATCGTTCATGTGGTGGATTATTCAGATCCTCATTACGAGAAATTGATGAAGGTGACGGATCAAACCCTTGATGAACTTGGGACTGGTGACATTCCCATCATTTATGCATTCAACAAGGCTGAATTGGTTGATGAGGAAGTGCCGAGAGTAGAGAAGGACCGCATCTATTTTTCCGCGAAAAATCGAATCGGGATCGACGAGCTCCTTGGGGTCGTAAAAAGCTATATATTTAAAGACTATAAACGCTGTCAAATGTTGATTCCGTTTGATAAGGGGCAGTTGATATCGTATTTTAATGAGAATGCCACTGTGTTAGAAACGGAATATGAAGAAAATGGAACAAAGCTGACCCTTGAATGCAAGACGAGTGATGCTGAAAGATTTAAAGACTATATCATTTAAGTGATATGAACCTTCACCACCTGTTGTGGCGAGGGTTCTTTTTTTGAGGAGGAATGGACATACTCCAATATCTGGGCTTCTGCATACAGTAAGCTTGAGGAGGGATGCAGTATGTTTTTTCAACGACGCTATCCTGTTTATCCAACAGCGTATGAGTGTTACCCGTTTGGAGCAGAAGTAAGAAACGATTATGAAGATATGTTCTTACCACATACTTATCAGCAATACATTCCACCCTATGATTACTATCCGCAGAATCATCCTTATCAGGGATATGCCCAAGAGCAGGTCTACACGGATCCATTTGACTCCCGGGCCAACTGGAGGGAATGGGAGGATCTTGGTGCACCGCCGCGTGGGATGAAGGGTTCCCCTGCCGTTGCATCCTGGCAGGCCAACCGGCTGGATACGTTTGTCAGAAGTGAAAACGACAGAATGTATCATAAATGGTGGGACGGTTCCCGCTGGAGTGAGTGGGAGGACCTCGGAGCTCCAAGGCGGGGGTTGAAGAGTTCGCCTGCTGCCGTATCGTGGGGCAGAAACAGGATTGACACCTTTGTCAGAGGGAACCGGGATATTCTTTTTCATAAATGGTGGGACGGTTCCCGCTGGAGTGAATGGGAAGACCTTGGAGGGCCCCCGCGTGGCTTCAAGGGAGATCCGGCAGTGTCATCATGGTCAGCCAATCGTCTGGATGTGTTCGTCCAAGGATACGACAATAATCTTTGGCATAAATGGTGGGACGGCAGAAACTGGAGTCAATGGGAGAATCTTGGCGCTCCAAGGGGCGGCCTGAGGGATTCACCGGGTGCAGTATCATGGGGACCAAATCGGATCGATTGCTTTGTACGTGGAAACAATGACCGGATGTGGCATAAGTGGTGGAACGGTTCAAGATGGAGTAATTGGGAAGATCTCGGATCGCCGCCTCGAGGATTCGAAGGGGCTCCGGCAGCATCTTCATGGGCAGCCAATCGAATCGACACCTTCGTCCGTGGAGACAACAACAATATGTGGCATAAATGGTGGAACGGTTCCCGTTGGAGCAACTGGGAGGATCTTGGTGCACCACGTGGAGGCGTGCGTTCATCACCTGGAGTCGTTTCCTGGGGACCTAACCGTGTGGATGCCTTTGCCAGAGGAAGAAATGACCATATGTGGCATAAGTGGTATGCCTGATGAATGGAACCATCCCTGCGTGTGAAGAGGGATGGTTTTTTTATCCCTGGAAATCAAGACTATGTTATGATTTGGTAAAACAAGGAAGGGTGTGGTTGGCCATGAAAGAAGAGATTCAGGATATCAGACTGGCGAAAAAGGAAGACCTTGAGGAAGTGCTGGGGTTATTGGTGAATGCAGCAGGCTGGTTACGTTCAAAAGGAATGAAGCAGTGGGATTATTACCTGACAGATCTTGAAGGTAACAAAGATGAAGTCATTGCTTCCATTGAAAATGATTCAACCTATATCGTCGAATTTGATGGGAAGGCGATGGCCACCCTGACACTCGAATCGACACCGAATGAGTGGGATGTGGATATTTGGGGAGAGGAAGCAGGGGATGATGTTGCATATTTACATCGATTGGCGGTTCACAGGGATTTTGCGGGAAAAGGGATTGGGACAAGCCTTTTGGATTGGGCTGAAAATGCTATGAGAACTTCGGGTGAAAAAAGCATCCGTTTCGATTGCATCGCAGACAATGAGGGTCTGAACCGTTATTATCAAAAACGATATCCGTTAAAGGAAGTCATCGATATCCATGGCCGTCACTGTAAATATGAAGTTCCCCTAATGAAAAACCCTGTGTGATGACGTATCACACAGGGTTTTTAGTTTAACTGGCTTTTCTTTTAGGTTGAGCTTCCATCATCGGCAAGTATTCGTTGAAATAATGATTTGTCTCCGAAGCGATGACCTTATAGAGTAAAAGTAAGGCAATCAGATTCGGAATCATCATCAACGCATTGGACATGTCGGCAAACGCCCAAACCAGGTTTAGATTCGCGACTGCCCCAAGTCCGGTGGCAAAAATGTAAATAAGCCTGTAGGAATTGGCAAATCGATAATTGGTGATATACTCGAAGCATTTCTCTCCGTACATGTACCATCCGACAATCGTGGAGAATCCGAAGAAGATGACGGAGAAGGAAACGATATACTCTCCGACCACACCAAGAGCATGTCCAAACGCGGCGCTCGTCAATGCCCCGCCATCAAGGCTCGGAGCGTGCTCGACACCGGATATCGCTCCGCCTGTCGGATCCCAGAAACCTGTGATCAAAAGAACGAGGCCGGTCATCGTACACACGACGATCGTGACGATGAATGTTCCGGTCATGGCGACAAGTGCCTGCTTGACCGGGTGGTCGGTTTTCGCATTACCGGCAATCAGTGCTGCGGTACCAAGACCTGCTTCGTTTGAGAAGATTCCTCTTGAAACCCCGCTGCGGATCGCTTCTGAAATAATGATCCCTGTAAACCCGCCTGCAGCTGCCACAGGATTGAATGCGTAGAAGAAAATCATTTTAAACGCAGGAATGATCATGTCGTAATTAAGGACGATGATCAGAAGTGAACCACCGATATACAGGAACGCCATGACCGGGACAAAGAAGGAAGCGACGGTACTGATCCGCTGAATCCCTCCGAAGATGATCAAACCTGTCAGGACGGCAAGAACGATTCCTGTTACGAGATTGTCAATGTGAAAGCTTGTACTCATGACGTCTGCAATCGTATTCGACTGCACGCTGTTCCCGATGCCGAGAGCGGCGAATGCACCGAATAAAGCGAATGCGACGGCCAGCCACTTCCACTTGCTGCCAAGGCCTTTTTCTACGTAATACATAGGACCGCCTGAGTATTCCCCATTTTTATTTTTCACACGGTATTTCATGGCAAGCAGGGCTTCTGCGTATTTCGTTGCCATCCCAAGGAGGCCGACGATCCACATCCAGAAGATCGCCCCGGGTCCCCCGATGGTGAGGGCCGTTGCCACTCCGGCAATGTTTCCGTTTCCGATCGTTGCGGATAAAGCCGTCATCAGCGTTTTGAAGTTACTGATGTCCCCCTCTGATTGATCAGAGGACGCGGAAGGCTTCTCTTTCGTGAAAGCAAGTTTAAAAGCATACATCAGTTTACGGAACTGAAGACCTTTCAGCATAAATGTTAAGAATAAACCCGTACCGAATAATAGTACTAAACTTGGTGTCCCCCATAAGAATGAATTAATCTTGTCTAGCACATCTAACATAGAATCCTCCTTGTCATCTCGTGTTGTAAACGTTTTCTCTGTGAGTTTCCATCTACTATTTATATAGTATTCCGAACAATCTGTCCATAACAATTGTCGAATTTCCAGAGATTGAGCCTTTTTTAGTAGGGACGGACCTTGGTTTCCGGTGAATAATGGAAGTGTCCGGTAGGAAGAGAAATCGTGGAAATCGCATAACAAAAGGGACGGAGCTCAAATCGGCTGGACGTTTGCGTCACGTCTTGGCTTGATTTTTGAGGTCCGTCCCTCAGCATCATAATAGTGTCACGATCAGTATGACGAGGAGTGGTCCGATAAGGACGATGTATCCCAAGGGTCTTGCGAAGTTCAGGGTCCACCCCACTCCGAAGCGTTTTTCGACGAAGATGGAAGGGTCTTCGGGATTGAAGTAGAAGAGACCGCCTTTCCAGTATTGATCGTCGTCAGTGTTGATCACATCACCGGAGCTTTCATCGATGATTTCAACATCCAGATCTGAGTCCTTTTTCCCCACTTTAATGGCGAGTATGACAGTCCCTATCAGGACAAGTGCAGAGAAGGCAAGTGGCATCGTGATGATCAGTAGGTCACTGACGCTGTTTTCGTACAAAGTGGTGAACTGCAGGAACGTAAACAGCATGGACACCAGGATGGAGATGAAGAACAAGAGCCAGCTTGTGTACTTTCGAAGACGCAGCTGACGGACGCGGGATGACTTGACATTCCCTGCGCTCAGCTTGATGCCGGAATTTCTTGTGAGTTCATTGATCCCGAGGAACATGGCATTCATCACCAGTAGCACGAGAGGAAGTGTCAGAGCGGAAAGGTACGTTTTACCGGTAAAAGCATCGGGCTTGCCATCCGGTCCCCAGTGTGTAGGGATCTGGTCCGGGAGACTTGAGTAATTTAATAAAGTAAACACCACTAATCCGACTGTGATGACCATGGGGATGACATATACGATCCATGGAAGCATTTCATCCTTCGTTCTGAGGTTCAACTCAGAAACGCGAACCTGTTTACGGTCCTTGAACCACTGCCCTCGCTTTTTCATTTGTGTCACTTTCATATGAAAATAAAAATAAAGGGCCATCGAGATTAATAAGATGATAAAGGGCATAAACAATCCAGCAAATATGAGTTGATTCTCGGTGAGGGTGTTCATTGATGCCCAAATGAAATAGGTGGCCAACACGATGATTGAGACGAACAATGTCAGGATGGCATAAAGTTTTTTATAATGACGAAGTTGTTTATTCTTTACCTCATCAACAGGAATGGTTACACCGAACACCACCGTTCGCTTCACAATGAAAGGAACCGCCATTTGAAGTGCTGCCAGAAAGCCTACCGTGACGAAAATAAGAGTCATTTCCATTTTTTAATCCCCCTTAACGTTTGAAATGATGGACGCGACTAATTCTGTGATTTCTTCTTCGTTCATGCCGGCGACCAGTGATTCGACTAAGATCGGCCGTAATTCTTCTGAAATCCGATTCAACCTTTGCGGAGGAATCGTTCCCTCGGAAGGTGAACAAATGACGGCACCCGACTTCGGAACAATCCGGATCACTCCTTTGCTTTCCAATTCATGATAGCTTTTATTCACGGTATGCATGTTCACACCAAGATCACCCGCAAGACTCCGTACAGAAGGAAGGATATCACCTGAAATTAATTCACCTCTGACAATTCCTTCCATGATCCCGTTTGTTACCTGTGCATAAATCGGTGTATCCGACTGAGGTTCAATTTGGATAAACAAAGTGTCACCTCCTAGTTTTGTTATATGTTAAGTATAACAGAATTGTTATAGTATGTGTATAACAATAAGACGGAAATTCCAAAAAAAGTTAGAAGCTTGGATGATTACTCGTTATACTTGATTATAGAAACGATGGAGGAGAGGAACAGGTGAGTAATAAGAAAATTCGCGGGGGAAGGTATACATAATGAATGAAAATCTGGAAATAAAAGAACTGACAACCATTGATGAGCATATAGATGAGCTTTCTCACTTATTAAGGACAGTCGTGGACGACGGGGCGTCCATAGGTTTTTTATCCCCTATGGAACATTCTACTGCAGTGGATTTCTGGGGGCATGCACTGCGTCCTCATGTGATCCTTTATATAGCATGGGTGGAGGAAGCCATTGCAGGAACTGTGCAGCTTCATCTTTGCACCAAACAAAACGGTACCCACAGAGCCGAAATCGCCAAGATGATGGTCCACCCCCAATTCCGCCAAAAAGGCATCGCCAAAAAACTCATGCAAACCGCTGAGAAAAGAGCAAAAGAAGAGGGACGGACCTTGCTCATTCTCGATACAGTAGAAGGAGCTCCCTCTAATCATTTGTACACCTCCCTAGGGTTCGTAAAGGGAGGACGCATACCAGATTACGCCACATCGCCTTACGGGGAACTAGAGGCGACCATCATTTATTATAAGCACATATAAACATATAAGAGGGACGGACCTCAAATCAGTCTCAAATTTAACACAAGCTATCACATTTAAAGGTCCGTCCCTCCATTAATAGTAAAATAGAATCAGAAACTAATATCTGTCTGGTTCGTATGTGTAGATAGTACAGAAGTTTGAGGAGGAAAACATGAGGGAAAAACGTTCGTTTTTGATTTTAGTACTGTGCTTATTGAGCAGTTTCCTGTTTATGACGGCATGCAGTGACTCGAATGCCAGCAGTGGGGAAACGAAAGACGGTAAAAGAGAAGAAAATCCGTATGAAAAAGAAGTAAAGAAAATGAATGATGAAATAGGAGAAGAGGAGCCTCTGAAACTCACATCCTATAGCGAGGAGATCGGCGTCACAATCGATGAGCCGGTATATAAAGAATTCGCTGCGAATGGAAAGGTGAGCGTGAAGGGGGAAATTGAAAAGTATCAAGATCTGAAATCGGACTTTGCCTGGATTAAGGTCAGGGCGAATGAAGAAGGGCCAGGAGGAAGGCAGCTCGAATATTACACACCGATCGAAGACGGCAAGTTCAAACAGGATATCCATTTTTTTAACGGGGAAGGTGAGTATAGCGTTTCTGTGCAGTTCCCGAGCAAGAACCGTGAAAATTACTACTATGATACGGCGTCTTTTACCGTCCATAATGTGAATCCTGAGATCAATAGGGATGTGACCCTGACACCGTTTGGCCAGGATGCCGAACTGTCATTAAAAACGAAATCCAGCTATGTCAAAGGGAACGAAGTCTTTTCTTTAAAAGGAGAGGCTGCGGGTCTCTCGGATGAAGACACGATCATGCTCAGACTAAAGAAGGATTCAGATAACTGGAAGCATGTCATCCCCGTGAAGGATGGGGAATTTAACTATGATGTTCCCCTGTTTTACGGAAAAGGGGTTCACGAGCTTGAAGTGCTGGTTCCGGATGGAGACCGTGAAAATTACTACCAGACGGCGACCACTCTTCTTATAGATAACGAGTCCGACAGAGTGATGAGCCCGATTGAGTATGCGGATACGTATCGTGAGCGGGGAGTGACCCTCGAATCTCCTCAATTTGGGGGAGAGGAGTCTGATGGCCTATACAGGATTAAAGGAAGCATTGATCCGGAAGCAGAATTCGGCCCGGAAACGTCGCATATTTATATCACGACCAAAAAAGGGGGGGACGAAGCATTGGATGTCATCCCTGTTGAAGATTTCAACTTTGATGATTCGTTTTACCTGCGCTTTGGGCCGGGAATGTATGAAGTAACCCTCAGTGTACCTGAAATCAAGGAAGAGAACAGTGATTATTTCAGGTTTTTCGGCTTTGCGAAGTTCGAGGTGGAGTCCACAGGTGAAGACAAGCGGGATCTACTGCCTTCCCGAGGTGTTCAGTCGGATTCCCCTGAAATCAAGAAGCAGACAGAAACCGTCACTTCAGGAAAATCAAGTGACAGGGACAAGGCGAAAGCCATCTATGATTATGTGGCAAAAAATGTCTCATATGATGTTAAAAAGTATGAAAACGATGATTTCAACTGGGATGACAGTGCATTGAAAACACTGGAATCCAAAACCGGCGTGTGTCAGGATTATGCGTATCTGGCGATTGCCATGCTTCGTGCCAGCGATATTGAGGCGAGATTCGTGGAAGGCAGGGCAGGCGGTATTTTCCCGGGAAGGCATGCGTGGGTGGAAGCGAATCTTGATGGGGAATGGGTGACCCTGGATCCGACATGGGGATCCGGTTACTTGAAGGACGGTAAGTTCGTCCCTGCATTCAATGAAGATTATTTCGACCCGGATATGAATGAATTTAAGAAGACGCATACACGGACGGGTGTGTCGTATTAGGAAGGCAGACCCAGTTCTCTTTTAAGGATAATCGAATGAAACACCCAAAAGTGTCAGTTTAGTTTGAAAACTGCTAAACTGACACTTTTTTCTTTTGTAGATGCTACATTGGTCATAAACGAAATGATAAAAACTATATTATTGATAGTTTAGCCACAAATCTGATCGGAAGCTGCTGCACAACCTAAGCTTCCAATTAATGAACATACTGCAGCTAATCCAAGTCCACCAAGACCCGTGGTAATACCAAGTGCCGCCGCTACACCGTAACACGCAACTCCTCCGCCTGTTCCGCAGAGACCTGCTACAGCATACTCGCAGAAACCGAGTGCCCCAATCTCATCTTGACCATTTGGAGTAGTCAATGACTTAATGTTCAGCTGTCCATTCGAAAGGAAATCTTCCTGGCTTATTTCCAACCCGTCCTTATCAAAAAGCAGCCCGTCTTTATCGATTGTTACATCATAAATCTCCTTTTGATTGTGGTTAAAGTGGTAAAGCATTTTTAAGTTTATATTTTCATCATCAACCTTTTGGGCAAAAAGATCTTGGTGAGAAATGACTTTTTCAGCTTTTGTATCATAGGTGAACTGCACATATGCCAAACCATTGCTCTTACTTGTGAATTTACCGAATATGAATTCGATATACGCTATTTTTCCTTTTGTTCCTTCCACTGTGTTAATGACAATTTGATCGGTTGAGATGGAGTTGATTTTAGAGGTTGTCTTGTACAACTGATATTCTTCCGTCTTTTTTAAGGAGTTACGGATGTGATTAAATTCCTGATTATCTACGTTGGATTCTCCCTTTGTGAACAAGGGCTCTTCTGCACCCGCTTTTCCAGTGAAACTAAAGACAGAAGATGTTACAAGGACAGCGATCATTACCAACATGCTTAAATTATTTCGGAATTTTTTGCTCAAAATTATTTCCTCCCCTTATTTTTTGCGATTTTTAATTATCATGAGGGTCGTGATGATTGAATAAATAAACAAAAACAATACGATGACTAATTCAACCGTTGATTCAAACATAGGGCATCCCCTTTCTTAAAAGTCTTTTAGAAAGTACCCATATAAAGGAAAATAAAACCTTTATTTGGTAGATTTATATTTTTTTTAAGTGAGGGACGGACCTCCAATTCGCAATGAACCAAATGGTTTTATTGCTTATTGGAGGTCCGTCCCTCTTTTTCATTGAGAAATGTTAAACTTATATAGTTGATATTTTGAGTGTAGGAGGAAGGATTGTGGATAAGAATACGAGGTGCAGGGATTTTCATTTGGCTCCCTCGTTCCAACAGGGAGAAGGGAGGTCTCTAAGGTATTAAGATGAAGACTGAAGAAAACAATAACCGCATCGATCCAGCTTCTGGTGCCATCATTATGGCTATTGGAATTTTTCTTTATGCTAGCATTGATGCCTTTACATGGGTGAACCACATGACGGCAAAAATACTGAGTGTTTCCTTGATTGGGCTGGCTGCCTTTATATATAAATCTCTTATTAAGCAGTTGTTATCTAAATCAGATAGAGTTCTTTTACTATCGAAGCCCGTACCTTCATTCGTCATGGGATCATGGGTTGCAGGTATTTCGGTCTTGAGTAATGTGGCTGTCAAATATTTTCCTGATCTGAGCGTGGCGGTTCAAGTTGTCATGCTATTCAATACACTGATGTGGCTCGGTTTTATGGCAAGCTGCGTCTACCAGTTTAAAGAGTTGATGAAACGGCCGACAGCCCACTCCATTCATGGTGTCGTGTTACTGGCTACCGTCGCCACCCAGTCGGTGGTGATTTTTTGGGTGAAGCTTTATCCTTCTCTTCCGGAGGGATTGCTGGTTGGGGCGATATCACTGGGAACCTTTTTTTATGTGATTGGGCTGGCACTGATAATCGTTCGTTATGGCAGGGGAAACCGTTGGACGCTCGTGGAGGATTGGCCGAGTACGAACTGTATCATTCACGGTGCTTTATCCATTACGGGCCTTGCCATCGTTTCATCTGAGTTGCTGTCCGGAAGGATTATGATGGTGTTTTGGCTGGTTGTATTTGTCCTTCTGATAGGGGTGGAATGGCTGGAAATGGTGAGAGCAGCCAAGCGGGTTCGGAAACTCGGGTGGGAAAAGGGGATTTTTACCTATCATGTTAGTCAGTGGTCGCGGAACTTCACCTTTGGGATGTTCTATGCCTTTACGATGACCATGCATGATAATCCTTATTATTTGAATAGCTTTTATCCGTTTCATGAGGAGTTTTTGCATGTTTGGGCGTGGATTGTGAGTCTGTTTCTCATAGCCGAAATGGGTTTATGGGTGGGATCAAATCGATCTTTGCTTGATAGTAAGAGTAAGGAGCGTGTGTCTTGAGTACTTTCATCTTGTTTATGGTGATCATTTTATGTGCATCCATCTTGCAGACCAGTACCGGGTTTGGATTTTCCATCATGGCTACTCCTTTTCTACTGCTCTTGTATCCTCCTAAAGAAGCGATTCAGATTAATTTGATCTTATCCCTTGTGATTTCTTTGGCACTGATTGTGAAAATCAGGCGGGATATTGACTCTTCACTGGTAAAAAGGTTTGTAATCGGGAGCATGCCCGGCTTATTCGTGGGAATAGTGGTTTTTACTCTTATTGATATGAGTTTCCTAAAGGTAATGATCAGCCTGGTCATCATACTGCTCACGATTTTACTTATCTTGAAATTCCGCATCAGGCAGTCGCCTGCCCGGGACTTTCTGGCAGGGGGATTGTCAGGTGTGCTGACCACGAGTATCGGTATGCCAGGGCCGCCTCTGCTTCTGTATTTCTCAGGCACCGGGACAAAGAAAGAGAAACTTCGGGGAACGACACTTGCCTTTTATTTGTTCATCTATCTCGTCAGTCTAGGGATCCAGGTGGAAGTGGCTGGAACGACTCTGACCGTTTGGAAATCAAGCTTGCAAGCATTACCCGTGGTAGCTGTTGGCTTAATCACAGGACAAGCATTATTCAGCAAAATCAATCAAAAACTCTTTCAAATCGTTACCTACGTACTCCTCTTATTTACAGGCATCTATCTTTTAATAGAAAGTATTATTTGAGGGACGGACCTTCAACCAGCGAATGTTGCTGATGTAGAGGTCCGTCCCTCTTACATATCCTCCAGGACTTCTTTAAGCACGACGGCATGGTTGTGTTTCTCATCTTTTGCTCCGTAGAGAAGGACTACGCGTTCGTTCTCTGACATTTCCTTCAGTTCCCGCAGTTTTTTTTGTTTTACTTCATCTTGATGGAGTTCGTCTTTATAGGCTTGTTTGAACTTCTCGAACTTTTCGGGGTCGTGGTTAAACCACTTCCGTAAAGCGGGACTGGGTGTGATTTCTTTCATCCACTCCTCAAGATCTGCATCTTCTTTCGATATTCCACGGGGCCAGACACGGTCGATCAGGATTCGGTGACCTCCTAACCGGGGAGGTTCATCATAGATTCGTTTCAAAATGATAGACATTGTAAACCCTCCTTCTATTCTCAGGATAAAGGGCAATGGGGGAAGAAGCAATGTTTAGAAATCTACGTAAAATCCTCCCTACCTATAGCGCCGTCATCCGAACAACAAGGTCCGTCCCTCATATGTTTTCAAATATTTGTCATGCATTTGTAGTATTTCTGTTATAATTGTTAAAAAATTCAAAAATCAGGGGGCTTTTGGATGGTTAATGGAGTCAAGGTTGATGGGGTATCTAAGATATATAAAGGTGAAGGTGTAGAGACGCATGCTTTATTGAATGTAACGGCCGAATTTCAACAAGGGGAATTTGTTTCTGTGGTAGGGTCATCCGGTTCGGGAAAGTCAACGTTATTGAGCGTGATCGGAACGTTGGACCGTCCGACAGGTGGAAATATCTTATTTGAGTCAAAGGATGTAACGGAATTCAGTCAGAGGGAGATGGCGGATTTCCGGTTTGAGAACATCGGTTTCATCTTTCAACAATTCCATTTGATCCCTACGATGACAGCATTGGAGAATGTGATGGCACCCCTTTTCTCAAGGAAAGTTCCGTATGATAAAAAACAGCGGGCGAAAGAATTGCTGGAATCCATAGGGCTTGGTGATAAGCTACATTCCCTTCCTTCACAACTATCAGGCGGACAGCAGCAGAGGGTCGCCATTGCAAGGGCTTTGGTACATGAGCCTAAGTGGCTGCTGGCAGATGAACCAACAGGCAACCTGGATACGGAAACAGGGGAGCTTATCTTTCATATCATAAAATCACTCAATCAGGAAAAAGGCTGTGGGGTCATCTTTGTCACTCATGACTCAGAGCTTGCCGAGAAAGCGGATCGAATCATTGAAATGAAGGATGGCAGGATTCTATCTGATCGGATGGTGGGAGCCCTGTGATCCGCTTTATATGGAATACGTGGTGGCGCAACAAGCAGCGGTTCATCCTGCTAATCATCGGAGTCCTGCTTTTAAGTGTCGGACTGAGTTATCTCGTCGGGATGACGCAAACCAACAATGGCACGATTGTGAATGAACTGCAGAAAAGGTGGAAATCTTCCTATCACATGGTTGTGAGGCCGCCTGACTCCAGAAGTGTCACAGAAGATATGAATCTATTGGAACCGAACTATTTGAGTGGACTCGACGGGGGCATCACTCTGGAACAATATGAAACCATCAAGGGAATGGATGATGTCAAGATTGCAGCACCCATCTCTGTGATGGGGTATGTATTCAATGACGTTCAAATGGGAGAGGTGAACATAACAGAGCCGGGAATTTACCGGTTGAATCAAAAAGAAACGGTTCAGACCGGGGCGAAAGAGGAGATTAACGACGGGAACTATTATTTTACAGTCGGGGGCGGACAGTATTCGATGGACCGGGCTTATGGGGTTGGTGAGTCAATAGGTGAGTTATCCTACGGTACACAGGTCCTCGTTGCAGGGATCGATCCCGAACAGGAAGCGAAGCTTGTCGGACTCGACAATGCTATGGTGGCTGGAAAAGGGAGCCGGTATTTTTCAGAGAATGACGAGGTCATGGATATACCACTGGAAGGCAACCTGAACGATATTTCCATACCGGTCATTTTAAGCAACCGTGAATTCGTTGATGGGGAAATACACTATACAGTGGAAAAGCTCGATATGCCATTCGATCCCGATCAACAGGGTGCAACGATGGAAAAAGTGAAGAAGAATGGCGGGGAGAAATATTTAGAGGAGCAAACAGGAAGTGTCGTGGAAGAAAGAAGTTTCACGACAAAGGAAGCGCACGAAAAAATTGTCAATTCCGTCATGAACCCAAGTTTCGAATCAGGTTTGGGAGGTATGAGCTGGATGGCCTTCAAGCCGTCGCCGGTGGAATACAAGCCGGTGACGAGCCCATTTCGGGAAAGATGGGCTTTCAGTTATGAAGTGGAACCATACAGCTTACCGGAGGATTCTCTTCTGGCAGTCGATCAGGCGTACAGGCCGGTTGAATCGTTCGGAGAGGATAGCTCAAGCTGGCCGCGGCTTCGACTGGACTTTATCGGAATCTTTGATGCCCAGAAGCTGGCCATTTCAAAAGACCCCTTGACGGAGCTGCCCGTCGAAACGTACTTTCCTTCGAAAGCCAGCTGGGTAGTAGATGAGAAAGGGGATCCCATCAATCCACCCGTCACGATGAAACCTGCAAACAATCCTTATGGTTTCCTGACGAAGCCCCCTTTGATGTTGACGACACTGGATGCGGCGGCTCATGTTCTGGGGGATAAACCCATCTCAGCGATACGTGTCAACGTGAAGGGGGTCGACAGCTTCAATGAAGATAGTGAAGCCGCCCTTCAAAAAGTGGCAAAAGAAATCGAAGAGGAAACAGGTTTGATCGTGGATGTCACGTTAGGTTCCTCCCCTCAGCCTGCTTTGACTCATATCCCGGGCATTCAGGGGGAAAAGGGCTTTGGCTGGATCGAACAGCCATGGATTAAGATCGGTTCCTCGATCACGATTTTTAAAGAAGCAAAGCTAGGGGTGTCAGGAGTAGTGGGGAGCGTCATCCTGGTCGCGATTGTGTATGTGTTTTCATCGAATCTCATCATGATGTATGCGAGGAAAAAGGAGTTTGCCGTTTTGCTTTCATTGGGCTGGCGTCCGAATCAGCTTTCAAGGCTCCTTCTCCTTGAAGCGCTATTGCTGGGTATGGTCGTTTCTTTTATCAGCTGGCTCATACTGGCATGGTTTTCAGTAACAAGCGAACTGGAAACATCCTATATTCGAGTCGCCCTCATCGGATTGATCGGACTGACGATTTATACCGCGGGTGCACTCATTCCCGCCTATCTTGTGAAAAAAATCAGACCATACGAAGCGATGCGATCAGGGGAAATCTCCATGAAACACAAACGGGTGGCAAGGTCCGAATCAGTGGTCGGAATGGCCATCAATTCAATGGTGTCCAGGTGGAAACGGACCGTTTTATCCGTCGTTTCAATGGGTCTGCCGACGGGGCTTCTTGTCTTTTACTTATTCATCACCTTTCGATTGAAAGGAGTCATGTATACGACCTGGTTAGGGGAGTACGTGGCCATGGAAGTCAGTACGATGCATTATGTGGCAATGGGGATCGCCCTCTCGATCGCCATCCTGACTACGGCTGAAATCATCTGGCAGAATGTAGCGGAGAGACAGCCCGAAATATCTGTGTTTAAAGCCCTTGGCTGGAAAAATGGTACCGTCCGGATGCTTGTCATTTTGGAAGGGATGTTTTCAGGGGCGCTTGCCGGTGTCGTCGGCCTGCTTTTTGCCTTTACGTTAGTCTGGAAGGTTTACGGAAGCTTCCCTTTCACCCTTTGGTGGATCTATGTGGCCGCCCTATCGATCCCGGTTGTCACGGGGATCATCGCAGCCGTCCTGCCTGCGGGGAAGGCTGCCAATACTCCTCCTTATCAGGGACTGAATGGAGGATACAGCAACGATAAGAAAGTGGAAAAGCAATTCAAATACATTCTTTCAGGTGCAGCTGTCATCCTCCTTCTCGGTGTCATGACATTAGTGGGGAAGGGAATTCCCGAAGTGCAGAAAGTTGAAACCGCCAAAGTGGCATCTCCCGTGAAAGAACAAGGAACAGAAGGGAAAACGACGTCGGTCTTTGCACCGGTAAAGAAAGAGGAGGCTGGGCCACAGGAGGATGCTCCCCTGGCATTTTTAAAAGCGAAAGAACTTGCAGGAAAGCAGGCAGAGCTTGGTGAAAAACTGGACCTTGATCAGCAAACGATCCTTATTGAGTCACCTAGTAAAACGCCACCGGAATTAAAGGCAAAAAAGAAACATCAGCTCATCACGATCCCTGTCACCTGGGATATTAAATATAGTGATCCCAATTCAAGCAACCTCTCATTCAAACCAGGTGCCTATTTCCTATTGGATGAAAAGGAGAAGAAGTATTATCCATTGAAAACGGACATTGTGGATGCACTCAATTACCGTGGGGGAAGATTGAAGCTTCCAGGTAGAGTGACGGCTTTATTGACGTTCGAAGTGCCCGAGAAGTATGAGCGCTTTCTGATAAGCGGAAGGATTCCTGATCATTCCAAAGATGTAGTGGCCGAACTTACGAGAGAAGACTTGAGAAAAAGCAGGGAACCTTTTACGTTGAAGAAAACCGGTGTTTCCCCTGGTGCAACAGGGGATTATACGATGAAGATAAAATTGGATAAAGAGAAAAACTGGAGCGTGGAAACCGATATCAGGGTGACCAATCATTCAGAAGAAGCATTTCGGGATATTGGGTTTTATTTCATTCCGAATGCATTTACGGAAAAAAATAAACCGGATTTCGTTAAAGGTCATGCGGAAACCAACATTCACACTATAAACAGTACCGGCGAGAATCTTCAGTACTCCTTAAATGGGAATAAGCTCCTTGTCGACCTTGACAAAAAGCTGCAGCCTGGTGAAACGAAATCGATCAGTATCGACTACAGTCTGAAACTTCCGGAAGAAGGATTGCGGTTATCTCAGAAAGGGGAAGACTTCTTTCTTGCACAGTGGTATCCGATGCTCGCGACGTATCAAGATGGTTGGGATATAGAGCCTTTCGATCCGAAAGGCGAATCCTATGATACAACCTATGGAAATTATCGTGTTTCCTTTGAAACTCCTGAGGAATATTTGGTGGCAAGCTCCGGGGAAGATGCGTCGGAAGAACCGGTGAATAAAGGGGAAATCGAAGGAAGCAGCATCCGGGATTTCTATCTCGCATTCCTCAACCCCGATGAATGGGAACAAAAAACAGAAAAGGTGAAAGTCGGGATGTATCGAAACGTGGCCATCCGGGCTTTTATGAAAAAAGAACAAGATTCCATTATGGATGATGTGCTCAAAAAAGCAGCAGATTCTTTCCTTTTTTACCATGATAACATCGGCGAGAATCCGACGGGTGAATTGGATCTCATTGCAAATAATGGGGACATGGAATACTCCAATATTGTAGAAATTTCGGGTGATCCCGAGGGATATGAACATCCATTATTTCATGAAATCGCCCATCAATGGTTCTATCAGGGAGTGGCGAACAATCCTTATCGTGATGCATGGCTTGATGAAAGTCTCGCGGAATTACTATCCGCCTATTATCTCGCATATGCATATAAGGACGAGGGAAAGGCGTTTGCTTTTTCCAATCAAGTGTTGAACACGGTGAAACCGGAAAAGTTCTTAAATACCCCGCTCAATGAATTTCAGCGGAATTATGTTTCAACTGTGTACGGAAAAGGCCCGAACCTGTTGAATGATTACTTCGAGAATAATGGAGGCCGAACGGAAGCGTTGAACTTCCTGGCGGCTTACTACAAAGAGTATCAATTCAAACATGTTGACTCAGACACCTTTGCACAGTTCTTCGAAGAATACTATGAAGGCAGCCAAAAAGAATTCCTGACAGGTTGGCTTGAATAGAAAGTGAGAGGGACGGACCTCCAAACGGTTCTCTTGGAATTCATTGAGGGATTTGTTGGAGGTCCGTCCCTCATTGTGATTACCATTTCATCCGGACAAATCGACAATCGTGTTGGATTCTCATAAAGAAGTACTTTCTCTGCTACAATCAGATTGGTTTTCTTTAGAATAAGGAGAGGGAACAATGACTGCTGCATTATTGTTTATCAAGAGCGTTATGATAGGAGTGGCCATTGCTGCACCTGTTGGACCCGTGGGGATCGTATGCATTCAAAGGACACTGGCATATGGGAGGAGGACAGGTTTCTTATCAGGGTTGGGAGCTGCCACGGCAGATGCCTTATATGGGTTGATTGCCGTTATGGGGCTCACGGTCGTTTCCGGCTTCCTCATGGCTCATCAGTTCTGGATTCAAGTATGGGGTGGGGTGTTCCTTTTGCTGTTGGGTTGGAAGACATTCACCTCTCAACCCCCGGCATTAGGCACAGTTGGACCGGACACTCCTTCGTCGGTAAAAGGATTTTTATCCGTTTTCTTATTAACGCTCACAAATCCCCTTACTATTTTTGCATTTATCGCGATATTCGGGGTGTTTCGGGTGGGGGGACCTGAGGATTTCCTGACCTCTTTGACGGTGGTATCGGGAGTATTTTCAGGATCTGCGCTTTGGTGGGGGATACTTGCATTCGTGGGTGGATGGATAAGCAGCAGGATCGGACCTGACTCACTCAAACTAATTAATCGTACAGCGGGCATCGTCCTAACAATCTTCAGTGTACTCTTTTTGATTGACCTGTTATAAGCAGAGGGACGGACCTCCAAAAGGGATTTCTACTTTACATAAGATTCCCGTTTGGAGGTCCGTCCCTCTCTCTTCTAAAAATCCCCATGCTCATTACCCCACTCATGCATCTGCTGGAGGATGGGCATGAGGGTCATGCCGAGGTCGGTCATGGAGTATTCGACTTTAGGGGGGATGGTGTCGTACTGGGTGCGGTTGATGAATCCTTCTTCTTCGAGTTCTTTCAGCTGCTGGCTCAGTACTTTGTGGGCGACACCCGGCAGGAGACGACGTAGTTCATTGTACCGGTGGGTACCCTCCGTCCCGAGGTGCCAGAGGATGACGGTCTTCCATTTCCCTCCGATTTTCCTCAATGTGTACTCGATTGAACACTTCAGTTTACCGTGCTGATCGGTGGGTGTATCCATATCATAACCAGTCCTTTCTTACCTAAAGGTTAGTTTCTCACAAAAAAGTGCATTCTTACATAGAGCCGCTCATCTTCGTATAATGAAGTCGTGTTAGATGAAACTAATCAAAACGAAGGAGGAGTCATTTACGATGTTACCATATCCAAGATCATTTTCTCATATAGGACTATCCGTCCCAAGCCTTGAAAAGGCGATAAAATTTTACCAAGAGGTGTTCGGCTGGTATGTCATCATGGAACCTTCTGATGTCGAAAATGACGACACGGCCATCGGTCAGATGTGCCGCGACGTGTTCGGGAACGATTGGGAGAAGTTCAGGATCGCCCATATGGCAACAGGAGATAAAATCGGAATCGAGCTATTCGAATTCCCCCACAATGAAAAACCTGAGAACAACTTTGAGTATTGGAAGACGGGATTATTCCATTTCTGTATCCAGGATCCCGATGTAGAAGGCATGGTCGAAAAGATCAAGCAGCACGGAGGAAAGCAGCGTATGCCGGTCCGTGAATATTATCCTGGTGAAAAACCGTACCGCATGGTGTATGTGGAAGATCCATTCGGGAATATTTTCGAGATTTATTCCCACAGCTATGAATTAACCTACTCCGATGGGGCTTACTAATTGATGCAAAAAAGGCGCGTTCATTCTTGAACGTGCCATTTTCATTTTGGAAAAAGGTTTTCTGTCACGGATGAAGAATGTAGTAGTGATACATTCAATAAGTGAGAGAGGAAAAACGCAATGAAAATAATTGAATTACATAAGGATTCAAGCATGTTTGAACAAGCAGTGAACGTGTTCTGGGGACAATGGGGGAATGAGGATAATTACAGGTTCTACCATGACTGCATGTTACATTCCTGTCAGACGGAAGCGGATCTTCCCCGTTTTTATATCGTTGTTCGTGAGGGGGACATCATCGGCACGTACGCTTTACTAAGAAACGATCTCAACAGCCGTCAGGACCTGTTTCCATGGTTTGCATGTCTGTATGTTCACCCTCACCAGAGAGGGGAAGGGCTTGGTTCGACCCTCCTCGACCATGCCCTCCGCGAAGCTCATAAAAAAGGGTACGACAGTCTTTACCTGACGACTGACCTCGAAGGCTATTATGAAAAATACGGATGGACTCATTTAACAGAAGCCATTGGCCTCAGTGGAGATTCCATGAAAGTTTATCAAAAACGGACCAGTATATAAAAAAGCAGCAAGGGAAATGTGATAGGTCACATTCGCTTGCTGCTTTTTTATGAGAGGTCCGTCCCTCAAATGATTTTCTTTTGAAAGAGGTCCAGTCCGTATCCGATGATGGCAGCCAATAGGGTGGGGGTGGTCCAGGCGAGTCCATTTGTACTCAGTGGAAGAACGCTCAGTGCGTCCTGGATTCCTTCCATTTTCAAGTTGAGGCTTGCGAGCATTTCGTATAAGGAAAAGACCGCCGCTATGCTGACACCATATACATACATCCTTCTGCTTTCTCCGAAGAAGTGCTGAAAGAGCGAAAGGGCTACGAGTACTATCGCCACGGGATAAATGAGAACAAGCAGGGGGGTGGCGACCTTTAAGATCATATTCAGCCCCAGGTTGGTAACGGCCATCCCGATCAGGATGAAAATCAGTACATATGCTTTATAGGAGTATCTTGGATAAATCTCATGAAAAAAGCGCCCGCACGCATTGATCAGTCCGATGCATGTCGTCAAACAGGCAATCATTACAATTAAACCAAAAAGGAGATTGCCGCTGTACCCAAATAGTTGCTGTGATGCTAACACAAGTATTTCTGCGCCATTACTGATAGGTGCTTCATGGGGAATCACGCGTCCGATCCACCCGAGGGAAAGATACACCATCACGAGTCCAATGGCGGCAATCATTCCGGCACTGATGGTTCCGCGGATCAGCTCTTTTTTACCGGAAGCTCCTTTATCTTTCAATCCATTGATGATGACAATGCCGAAAGCGAGGGCTGCCACGGCGTCCATCGTAAAATACCCTTCAAGGAAGCCTTTCAGGAACGGTGCTGACTGGAACTTCTCGCTTGCTTCTGCATCAGTATAATCAAACGTGATAAAAGCCTGTACGCATAGTACAGCCAGTACTAAGAGTAATATAGGTGTTAAGAATTGTCCGACGAGATCAATCACTTTTTTAGGATTGATGGTGAGCAAGTAGGTTAACCCAAAGAAAGCGATCGAGAATAATAATAAGGGAAGCCGCCCTTCCACACTGACGATCTGCAAAAATCCCAATTCGTACGCCACATTGGAAGCCCTCGGGATTCCGTAAAGAGCACCGATGGACATATAAATGACGATGGCAAAAACGATCCCGAACACAGGGTGGACCCGATCACCAATCGATAATAATCCATTTTTTGAAAGGGATACGGAAATGATCGTCAAAAAAGGCAGGAACACTGCCGTTAAAATAAATCCGGAAATCGCTGCTATAAAGTGGGTTCCGGATTCCATCCCGAGATAGGGCGGGAAGATTAAATTCCCTGCACCAAAAAATAACGAAAAAAGCATAAACCCCGAAATCAGGACATCTTTTTTTCTCATAAACACGCCTCCAAATTCATGACCGTCAGATAGGCCATCCGTCACATTTTACATCACACATGAAAAAACCCGCCCCCTGATCAGGGACGAGTCTGAACTCGCATAACTAACCATATTCTGTATGGTCCAAACTTTCGGATGCAAAAGTAGATTTGCTATATTCATACTTTTCTTCTTTTTTAAAATTTCATTAATACTCACAATCTAGCACAGGCTATTTGTGCCGTCAATGAATTTTCCTACTATAATGTTAATTTCTTGACTATCTTCAGTTATGCAAGCAACAAGTCTGGAATATGTATATAAAAAGTAGGGGGAGCTGGTTCCATGAAGCATGTTGCAGCGGCAATCTACCTTTCTTTCGGAATGCTATTCTTATTTTTGCAAGGGTTTGACGGGTTTACTGGACCGGAAAATATGAATTTTATCATTTTCTTATTCCTAATGGCCGGGGCACTGTATCTATACAGGGAAATCAAGGAGCGTTTTCAAAAAAAATAGACAAAGGCACGCATGGGGATGCGTGCCTTTGTCTGTGATTTGTGCTTACAATCCAAGGGAGATATACTTCACTTCCAAAAATTCTTCTATGCCCTGGTGACCGCCTTCACGGCCGAGGCCGCTTTGCTTAAATCCTCCGAATGGAGCTTGTGGGGTCGATGGCAACCCATCGTTCAATCCGACAATACCGTACTCAAGTTGTTCACTGATCCGGATTCCCTTCGTGATATTCTCGGTGAACACATAGGCAGCGAGGCCATAAATGGAGTCATTGGCCCGTTGGATGGCTTCTTCTTCGGTTTTGAAGGTGGTGATCGGAGCGACCGGTCCGAATGTTTCGTCATTCATGCACAGCATGTCATCGTTTACGTTCGTCAAGACGGTCGGTTCGAAATATAGCCCTTCTATTCCTTTTCCTCCGTAGGCAACGGAAGCTCCTTTGTCTACGGCATCTTCCACATGCTTGCGGACTTTCTCGATGGCATCCTCATCGATCAATGGACCGATATCGACGCCTTCTTCGAGCCCGTTTCCGACTCTCAGTCCCTTCACTTTTTCAACCAGTTTTTCAGAAAAAGTATCTGCGATGGATTCATGGACATAGATCCGATTGGAGCAGACGCAGGTTTGGCCGGCATTCCTGAACTTTGAGGCAATGACCCCATCGACTGCTTTCTCTAGATCAGAGTCGGCCATTACGATGACAGGTGCATGACCGCCGAGTTCCAGGGATATTTTCTTGACGGTGTCCGCTGATCCCTTCATCAGGACCTTACCAACTTCCGTTGAACCTGTGAAGGTCAGTTTCCGGACGCGTGTGTCTTGCATCCACGCTTCCCCGATGGATTTCGAATCTCCTGTCACGACGTTTACGACGCCTTTCGGGATGCCCGCTTCTTCAGCAAGGGCAGCCATCTTTAATGCAGTCAAAGGGGTTTGATTGGCCGGTTTGATCACGACCGTACAGCCGGTGGCAAGTGCCGGTGCAACCTTTCGTGTGATCATTGCCGCAGGGAAATTCCACGGAGTGATGACGGCTACGACCCCGACCGGCTGCTTATGGACGAATAATCGCTTGTTCCGCTGAGTGGCAGGGATTTGTTCTCCGTAAACCCGCTTTCCTTCTTCAGCGTACCAGGAGATGAATCCGTTGGCATATTGAATTTCGCCGAGTGCCTCTTTTAGAGGCTTTCCTTGCTCGATGGTCATCGTGCGTGCAAGATCCTCTTTGTTTTCATTAATAAGATCGTACCATTTTCGAATGAGTTCACTTCGTTCGTAAGCAGAGAATTGGGACCATTCCTTGAATGCCTCATGAGCGGCATCCACCGCCTTCACAGCCTCTTTTTTACCTCCATTGGGAATGGTGGCGATCACTTCCGATGTTGCGGGATTGGTTACCTCTTTCTTGTCAAGATCCGATCCGGTTTGTTCTCCATTGATGATGAGATTGTAGTGTTGCATCGTGTTCCTCCTTTAGAAAGATAGATTCCCATATGCTTATGACTATGTAGTTTGTCTTAAATTTACAATAGTGAATGGGAAGAATCCAGTAATACATCCTGTGTAAATACCGATGGGCTATCTATTGTTTAAATACCCTAAGGAAGAGGGAACATAAACCGTATGAAAAAATATAGGGAGGCGCTTGAATGAAAGCCATCATCATCAATCAATATGGAGATAAAGAAGTATTACAGGAAAAAGAAGTCGATAAGCCCGTGATCGGGGACCATCAAATACTGCTCGAAAATCATGCTACATCCATCAACCCCATCGATTGGAAGGTGAGGGCAGGCTATTTAAAAGAGATGCTGGACTTTGAATTCCCCATCATCCTGGGATGGGATGCAGCGGGAGTGATCGCTGAAAAAGGGAAAAATGTAAAAGGATTCGAAGTAGGTGATCGTGTATTTGCAAGACCGGCTACGACAAGGGAAGGTACTTATGCTGAGTATGTGGCAGTAGATGAAGAACTGCTTGCCAAAATGCCAGAAAGCATGAGCTTTGAAGAAGCGGCTGCGATTCCCCTGGCCGGATTGACAGCCTGGCAGTGCTTAGTCGGCTTCGGTGAAATCAAAGAAGGCGATAAGGTGCTGATCCACGCAGGATCCGGCGGAGTAGGGAATTTTGCAATTCAGATTGCGAAAAGCTTCGGAGCGCATGTCGCCACAACTGCAAGCGGAAAAAATGAGGAGTTCGTCCGATCATTGGGAGCCGATCAATTCATCAATTATAAAGAAGAAGACTTCAGTGAAGTGTTACAAGGCTTCGACCTGGTGGTGGATACCATGGGCGGAGAGGTTCAATCGAACAGCTATAAAGTCCTCAAGGAAAATGGAAAGCTCGTATCGATTGCAGAGCCCCCGAAAGAGGAGGAAGCAGCTAAGTACGGCGTGAAAGCCGAATTCCTTTGGCTTGATCCTAAAGGTGAGCAGCTCTCAAAGCTTGCCGGCCTTTACGAATCCGGTCAATTAAAGCCCGTGATCGGAGAAACATTCGAACTGAGTGAACAAGGGTTAAAAGACGCTCACGCACTCAGTGAAACGCACCACGCAAAAGGGAAAATCGTGATTAAAGTGAAATAATTATAGGAGGGACGGACCTTTGGAACAAAGGTCCGTCCCTCTATTTATGTTCAAGAATCCCCGCCACCCGTCGTGACCGAAACAGCTGCAACGGTTGCTATCATTGTCGCCTGCTGTGCCTGGATGAGCGTTTCAATTGCCGTGGATAAACTGACTTGCATCACAGCGTTGTTTTCGATCTTATCACTGATGAGCATGTTCACGGCCATCATCAGGTTGATGTCTTTATGCCACTTGAAAGCCTTGCTCGAGTTCAATTCTTCCCACACATCCTTCACCTGGTTCACCAGGGCAAGATCTTCGTCCACGAATGAAAGCAGTGCGATTTGAGGATAGAACATGGCTTTCGGTTTGATGCCCACTTGCTTAAACGTGTCATACAAGTGAGTGCAGCGTTGAGCCAGCTCATCTTGAGACCATTCAGAGTGAAGGGATAGGATATGGCTCATACTTTGCAGATCATTTCCTTTCCTAAATCCTGCTGAGTTCAGTTGATGATAGAACCCCTCAATTTTTTCTATCAGGGCATCTTGATTTCCTTCCCGTTGGGAGAGGAGCAAGGCAAAGGGGTAATCACTGTGTCCTGTTAAAAAAAAGTGTTGATCCCTCATTTTTTTATACACTTCCATACCGTACGCAGCGAAATCCTGTTTCCTATCTCCATCAAAAAGCATCGTCATAGCCGCGATATAGGAGAACGATCCCCTTGAAAATCCAGCACCGATCAAGGAATCATATAAAGAGAGAAACTCATGGAACCGAGATGGATAGTCATCAAAACGTGTATCGAGCATGGCCGCAAAAGTGAAGCGGATTTCATGCTTTAACGTCGAAAAGGCTCCCACGTTATTCTTAATATAGTCACTGATTTCCATAAATCGATCGATGTGAAAGGGACGTTTATTCGTTACATACAACGAAGCCACCATCATCAGTGATCGTGAATCGGATACTTTCCATCGTAAACGTTTCTTTAACTTCGAATAGATCTCTTGGTAGTCCTCAAGCTTGCTCATCACTTCTTCCATAAGTGTCCACATCCCCACATCCCTATTTATAATCCTTATTAGGAAATACGTATGAATGATTAAAAAGTTTCATTTGAATTATGTAAAGGACACTTGACGTAAAGCTTCCTTTACAATATCATGTGGAAATATAAGGAGGTAGCTCTCTTTGAAAAATAAATTGGTAGAATACCGAAAGACATTTGGATACTCACAGGAAAGATTAGCTGCGAGACTCGGAGTATCAAGACAAACCATTATTTCAATTGAAAAGGGGAAGTATGATCCTTCTTTGAATCTTGCTTTTCAGTTAGCGAGAGTATTTGAAGCGTCTATTGAAGAGATTTTTGTTTATGAAGAGAAAGAGGGGGAGAAATTGTGACGAAGAGTTATCTAATTATTGGTTGGATTATGGCACTCCAGACTGCTTTCTTGTTTTTCATCGGCATCTCAGCAGGGAAATTTCCGTACTACGCTCTTAATCCGCTGGCCTTGACCGTCATGAGCTTTTGCATGTATTATCTTTATCCACAGTTCAAGGAGAAGGATGAGCGGATGAAGATGATCAGGGAAAAGGGAATCTTTTACTCGTACTTTGCCATATTAGGTTTTTTCATCATCATCATGTCAACTCTCGGGATTGGCCTGATTGACCTAACTGCTATGAATCTAATGTACGTCATAACCAGCCTTACCATCATGTCCGTATTCATCTCCATGTTGATTATGGCAAAAGTATACTAAACAGTAGGGACGGACCTTTGGAACAAAGGTCCGTCCCTCTCTTCAATCCGTTCTTTTGTTGACTTCATAGGCGGCACGTATGGCTGATTCAATTGCCCCTTCCACCCAGCCGTGGAAAGGGGAGGTGTGTTCTCCGGCAAAGTGGATGCGGTGTTCCGGTAAGTACAGGGAATCGGAAAAGTCCGTAGCCTGGTTCGGGGCGAATAGGGTAAAGCATCCGGCAGAGAATTGGTTTTCCCCCCAACTGTAAGAGGCACCTTTTGAAAATTCTTTGTACACTTGATCTCCGTATATTTTATACAGTCCCTGAAGTGCTTCACGTATCCGCTCGTCTTCAGGCAAGCAGTTCCACAGATTGGCATTCTGTCCCCAGCTGTAACTCCCGAGCATGACACCGGGACCAGCGACCCCGATCCCATGGCTTGGACGGTACGTATATCGGATAGGAAGATCTGTTATGATATTGCCTATGTTGATGGTTTCCCAGAACTTCGATTTGAACTCCAACCCAATTTTCACAGATGAGACATAATTGAGCTCCCGTATCGCCTTCCATTTCTGAAAGGAGATGGATTCGTGGGGCTGGACATCAATGAATTGAAATACAGAATAAGGGACCGTCACGATGGTATAGTCCCCCAGAAAGCGGTGGTAACGGTTTGTCGTGCGATCTCTTGTGATGACCTCAACGCCGTCATCCTTCTGAACAATTCCATGGACCTTTTGGGAGTAGAAGATATTCTGATGAAGCTCCGGCAAGAAAGAGTAGGGAAGCTTATCGTTTCCACCATCTATTTCATAAAACTTTAATTTATCATTAAAGACCGTTCGGACAATATCAAGAAGAATATCAACGAATGATAGCTCGGGAAACCCTTCTATACCGAGGATGACCTTTACGATACGGATGGCTTCGGGAGAAAGGGACGTTCCGATTGGATTGAACCGCAAGAAAACATCGAAAGAATAATGATCAAACTTCAACCGTAACCGTTCCTGTTCCTCTGGGCTTGCTTTTTCGTACAAGTCTAAAAAAGGTTTGACGGCAGAGGATAATAATTCGATGGCTGTTTTGCCTTGTTCCTCAGGGGGGAAAGGGTACTTGAAGATACCTGGATTTGAGTTGTAGTTGGAATCTGTCGTTTGAACTCCATTTACGAGATATAGATCGCTCTTATTGATGAACTCATTGGTCGGTAAGTTGAATTTACGAATATATTCAAATACTAAATCATGGGTTTCTGGAAATCGCATGGCTCCTACATCCAGGTATTGGCCTTCTGAAAAAGGTTTTCTCAGCGTATAGACCCTTCCTCCAATCCGGTCACTTCCTTCAAGGATGGTAACGGAATGACCCGCCTTTTTCAATAAGGAACCTGCAACCAATCCCGCCATGCCAGCCCCGATGATGATTATGTTCTTTTGTTTTTGTGTAGGAGTCAATCCATTGTTAACGATTGAAACCATATCATCCGGATAAGAAAGATCACCATAATGATGATCATCAGCTCTATTTCCCAATTCGTTCTCCCCCTTAAGGCGAAGCTGCATTATCTATATATATGTTAGAGGGGAAGATGAATAGACGGGGAAGACGTAGTTCCAAATCTCTAATTTGTAAAAAATAAACAGGGACGGACCGTGAATCTAAAGGTACGTCCCTCTTCGCTATTCTTCATTATTATTTTCCAAAACGTATTTCAGCTTGGTCAGTTTATTGCTCCAGAACTGTTCGTAATAGGCTAACCAGTCCTTTAGTTCTGCGAGGGGTTCAGGCTGGAGGCGATAGATTTTTTCTCTGCCGATTTTTTCCCCTGAAACCAACTCGGCTTCTGTCAGGATGGCAAGATGCTTTGCAATGGCGGTCCGGCTCATGGGAAAGTGGGAAGTCAGAGCCGAAATCGGCATTTCTTTTTCCGAAAGAAGGCGAAGCACTTCCCGGCGGGTAGGGTCTGCGATCGCCTGGAATACGTCATGTTTAACCGCGGACACTTATTCCTCCACAACCTTCCGAAGGCGCTGGTCCACTATGCCGACCCAGCCGTTCTCCATACGTTCCCGTATAACGGAGCTTTTTTCGTTCGGTTTAGAAACAACCGCATCATCATGCTTCCAGCCACCATGAATCAGCGTGAACTCGGTTTGTGTCCCGACCTCTTTTAATAGAAATGTGACGAACCAGCCATCCGTATCCCAGGAAAAGGACAGCTTATGAGGAGCATCCACTTCCAATACCTTACAGGGAGACGGGCCGAAAGGGGACTGGATATGGAAGTCGTATCCCTCTTCTGGTTGAAAATCATTCGGCATGAACCATGTAGATATGCCTTCTGAAGTGGAGACCGTGTCCCATACCTTTTGAATGGGGGCATTGAAGAGGACGGTTTGGGTAATATCTTGAAGTTGATTGCTTTGATTTGATTTCATATTTCTCGCCTGCTTTCTGTGATTGAAAATAACACCAATTGGTTTCGTTTTAATGATATAACACCATATGGTTTCGTGTCAACGAAAAGAGGAAATAGGTGAAAGAGTGTAGAAGTAGTGTCTTGGTAAAGATTAGTATTAGCATAGGAGCTAATAATTATCGAATAGAATATAACCGGTCATAACCGTGCACAAATTGACAGGTGCACCGATTAGTTGAATGGTACATTAGGGTAGTGAGGAGAAGATCAGAAATGGAAATGCTTCATAGGATGAATGACTGCATTCAGTATATTGAGGAAAATCTTGAAGGGGATATCAAGATGGAGGAGCTTGCCGGGCTCTTCCTGAACTCGAAGTTTCACTTTCAACGGCTGTTTTCACTAGTCACAGGCTGCACTGTAGCCGAGTACATCCGGAGAAGAAGGCTGACTCTTGCGGCTCAGGAACTGAATCAAGCGAATGTAAAGGTCATTGATGTCGCTTTCAGGTATGGATACGAAACACCGGAATCCTTCTCGAAGGCGTTTCGTAAAGCTCACGGTGTTTCTCCATCCCAGGTGAGGGAATCAGGAACTCCTTTAAAAGCATTCCCGCGTATCTCCTTCCAAATCCAATTAAAAGGGGAAGTTGAAATGAATTATAGAATCGTTGAAAAAGAAGCCTTTCAGGTGATTGGAAAAGGGAAAAGAGTCTCAACCCATAATGGCCAAAACTTGAAGGAGATTCCGACATTTTGGGATGAGGTGAATACTTCCGGCCTGGACAGTGAGATTTGCGAGGCTGCGGGTCATGATGAAATGCTCGGAATCTGCATGGAGTTCGATGATCAGAATGAAGAGTTTACCTATTTTATCGGAGCAGAAAAGAAGTCTGACACTCATCCCCCGCTGGAGGTTAAGGAGATACCAGGTTCCACATGGGCAGTATTTGAATCGGTCGGCCCAATGCCTGACGCGATCCAGGGTGTGTGGAAACGGATTTTCTCTGAATGGTTCCCGTCTACAGGGTATGAGCATGGAGATGCACCTGAATTTGAATTATATCCTCCGGGTAATCCGAATGACGAGGATTACAGGTGCGAGGTCTGGGTTCCCGTTATGAAGAAATAAGGTCATGCTTAAAAAAAGAAGAAGCACCTGAATCGATCCAGGTGCTTCTTCTTTTAATTGGCATCTTTATACCGGTAGCGATATTGAATGTTTGCTGTACGTTCATCTGTATCAATGGTAAATCGATTCCACAGGCTGTTGTCCCTAGTGGTTTCACTTTGAGGGAGGAAGGGGATCGTTTGATTGGCGCCAATGGACATTGTACCCGTTTCAATGGTGTCCATTACATTCCCCGAAGAATCATAAAATGCAATCTGAACTTGGACCAGCAGGTCACGGTCCTCAAAGTTCCTCATGAATACGAGGTTGGAATAATCGGATCCCCTGCAGGATGAGGAGTTTGAGTAGCATATCTGCTGGGACAACGAAAGCGTCATCCCGATCGGCTGATCGGTTTGAGAATCCATATCGCTTAAAGCCTTATCCGCACGTTTCATGGCCGTAGCGTAGGTGGACTTTTCTGCGACGGGCAGGACGAAAATGAAAATCATCATCATGGTCAGGCATAAAAGGCTTATGACAATGAAAATGGGAGAGCTCTGCAGGATTGATTGCAAAAATGGTGTTCGTGAAAAGAATCCCATCAGGATGACGATCAACATAATTATTCCCAATAATAATCCGCAAACCATCAACATGATCTTGATTTCCGATCCGGTTGGAAGGAGGGGGAAGCCATATTCCTCCAAGTAATGAAGGTTTACGATCACGGTCACGGAAAAGATTACCGCCCAAATTCCAGCACTGATTAAAGCGTATCGCAAGAGCACCCTGTAATGCCTGTGATGGTCCATCAGGGCAAACATATAGATGAGAAACGGTATGGTGGCAATGGGGATGATCAGGAATGCCATCATGCTTCATTCCTTTCTTCTGGACTTTCGATATAAAGGTCTCTATTTGTAATCGAGATGGTTTCATTCTGGATGGGAGCCCCTTCATCACCTGTATATGTCACCTCGTGAGGCGGAGAAATGATTTCATACATTTCTTCAAATCTGTCAGGATTGGATTCCCATTTGCTGAACAAATAAAAATAATAGTCATGCCAGAAGTTATACACCTTCCATTTCATCATCTTCCATGTAAGGACAGCGAAATAGAGGACTTTTGCAGGCGAGATCAGTTTTTTGATTTGAGCTGAAGGCATTTTGGCCAATTGACGGAATACCGTGAAACATTCATGCAACTGTTTCATGACTCCAAGAATGGTTGTTTTGTCCACCTCCTCATTCATGAAGTTCCTGTAAAGGACTTTATTGTGCTGGGTTGATTCCTCGTCATACGTTTTCAGTTCGTTCAGAACGTTATAGCAGGAAAGCATGTCGCTCTGTGAACGGCTGGGGACTGCAAAGAGATCAAGAAAATCAAGGAATGCCTGTCGATCTTTGTCTTTCGCCTTTTTCCTAAAGAACACCGAACAGATGGTATCCAATCTCTTATATTGCTGTTCTCTTTCTTTAAATGCCTCAAACTCCCCTTTGTCCGTCGTAACGGTCATCCCCCTGGATGTGTGAATGATAATACGGGCATGTGACCCGTTGTCCTTCTTGAGGAGTTGAATGATCCGATCATCTAAATGATGGACAATATTTTCTGAAACATCCTGATGATCTTCCACTGCATATTTAGAAATTCTCTCCTGTAGTACATCGATTACTGTCAAACTGGTCACCTCTGATATTTTCATGGTATGTATCTACGGATGAAGACCCTGTACGTTTCATTGACCGTATAAGTGAGGAGAAATTTCCTATACAGAGAGTGTGCATCCTGTTTTTACCTATACCCGTCTAGTTCAAAAGACATTCCTTTTTCAGGGAAATAACAGGTGGTGGTTCGGATTTTTTTCTTTGCCTCCTTTTTTTGATACACTGATTTAGTTGCTAAATTGTTCATCAATGGAGGATATAATGTCAAATCGAAATAAAGGCATATTACTATTATTATTATCAGCGTTTGGTTTCTCCTTGATGGCTGCATTTGTCAAGTTATCGGGGGATGTGCCGACGATCCAGAAAACCTTCTTCCGGAATATCGTTTCTGCATTCATTGCATTCGGTTTTGTCCGGTACCATAAGGAACGACTATTCGGAAAAAAAGAAAATCAAAAACTTCTTTTACTGCGTTCGAGCTTAGGGGCTGTCGGGATCGTGCTCTTCTTTTATGCGATCGATCATCTTGTGCTGTCCGATGCCGATATGCTGAACAAGCTGAGCCCGTTTTTGACCATCATTTTTTCGGCTCTATTCTTGAAGGAACGGACGCGCGTCTTTCAGGTGGTGGCGATCATCATTGCGTTCATCGGGACATTGTTCATCATTAAACCGGCTTTTTCTTTTGATGTCATCCCATACGTTGCAGGGGTGTTTTCCGCTATTTTTGCAGCAGGTGCGTACACGGTCCTCCGGGTGCTCGGGAGCAGGGAGAAGTTTTACACAGTCGTCTTTTACTTTTCCTTCTTTACGACCGTCGTGCTGTTGCCGTTTGTCATCGGATTTTATGAACCGATGACCGCTAAACAGTGGGTCTACCTGTTATCCGCAGGTGTCTTTGCGACAGTCGGTCAGTTCGGGATCACGATTGCGTACAAGTTTGCGCCGGCGAGAGAGATTTCAATCTTCTTCTATTCGACGGTTGTATACTCTGCTCTTATTAGCATCTTCCTGTTCGGACAGATTCCTGACGTATACAGCATCATTGGGTACATTGTGATTTTCGGAGCATCATTGTATATGTTCTTGAAAAATAATGAAGCCGGTAAAAAACAAGCAGCATGAATGAAGTATATATACGGTTGAAAGTTTCATTTTACAAATCTAAAAAACCTATCCACCTTGTGATGGATAGGTCAGACTGTAGACAAACCCCACCTTCACTTTAACCGAAGGTGGGGTTTTCTGATATTTTAAAAGATTTTTCTCCTGTTTCTAGGCTGGACATGGCCCTCGCCATGTCCAGTTTGCCAACTTCTTAAGATTCATGGCAGCGAATGTAAGCATCGCCTGCATTGAAACTTTTTTAAGACCTCTTAAGGTCGTCCAACGCATGCCATGCTTTTCTTTTGCGTCCGCAAAGACCCGTTCGATCGTTTCTTTGCGTTTCGCATATAGAGTTTTATTAAGTTCTGTATGTCTCAAATGTTCTACTTCATCTATGTAATCCTGCCACACATGTCGATGAATCATCTTGGTGTGATTCTTACTTTGTGTACAACGTTCTAACAGAGGACAGTCTTTACATTCCAAAGGATTTGAAGCGTATTGTTTGTACCCGTCTCTTGTGGTAGTACGGTAAGGTAAAATTTGTCCTTCGGGACAAAGATAGGAGTCAAAATATTCATCGTAAACGTATTCGTATTTCCTAAGATATCCGTCTTTCGTTCTCGGCCGTGTATAAGGCATAACGGGTCTGATTTCTTGGTCCATGAGGAATTTAGCGATGTGGGGTGTTTTATATCCTGCATCAACAGCGACAGAACTGGGCTTACCGACTTTATCCGTGACTTGAGTGACGAGCTTGTCCAACATCCGACTATCGTGAACATTTCCTCCCGTGACAAGAGATCCTAAGATAAAACCCCGGGAGTCGCTTGCCGTATGAAAAGAATACGCAAACAGCTTTTCGCGCTCATCTTTTACGTAATACCCACTTTCAGGGTCTGTCGTGCTGACCTTTATTTCTTTTGACTCTTCTTTATTCTGTGGGGGGAAGGGCTTTTTTCCGTGTTCCTCTCGGTCAATGTTGATCTCTTTATCCAGCTGATCCTGATACGTTCTAGTTTCGACTCGGGCTATTTTCTTTTCGAATTTCTTCTTATTCGCATTCGCTTTTACATGAGTAGAATCTATAAACGCAACGGATGGATCCACCAATCCTTTGGTCATCGCTTCTTTCAAAATGCGGTAGAAAATTTGTTCAAAGAGATCCGTATCGTGGAAGCGCCTAACGTAGTTTTTACCGAAGGTTGAAAAGTGAGGGATTTTCTCTTTGAACGAATACCCAATAAACCATCGATAAGCAACGTTGGTTTCGATTTCTTTGATGGTTTGACGCATGGAGCGTATGCCAAAGAGGTATTGGGTAAAGACCATTTTAATGAGAACAACGGGATCAATACCAGGCCGCCCATTGTCTAAACAATATTTATCTTCTACTAAGTCATAAATAAATTCAAAATCAATCGCTTGTTCAACTTTCCTAACTAGATGATCCTCAGGAACAAGTTCATCTAGCGCAACCATTTCAATTTGATTTCTTCCTTCTTTAGTGTGTTTTGATAACATTTTTATCCCCCACAAAAGCTTTATTCCTTTCTATTATACAAAAAAAGCTTGTAGACTTGGTCTAATTCTTAGACTTTGTCTACAAGCTGACCTATCCACCTTGTGATGGATAGGTTTCGCAACATAAAAAAAGCGTGCCTGGTTCTTACCGGGCACGCTTCTTTCCTATCCCATCCGATAAACCCAATCACACTCCCCGATCATCGACTCATCATGGGTGACCATGATGGTGGCGATATTCCTTTCCTTCGTTTCTTTTACCAATAATTCCACAACGGATTTTCCCCGTTCCCGGTCAAGGCTTGCTGTGGGTTCATCGGCAAGGATCAGCTTCGGTTCATTCATGAGGGCACGGGCGATGGCGACCCGTTGCTGTTCGCCTCCGGAGAGTTGTTCAGGATAATGAGCTTTCCGTTCTTTAAGTCCAAGGTGAGACAATAATTCCAATGCCCGTTCCTGCAGGTGGTCCTTATGCTTGGTAAGCTTCCCTACGAGTAACAGTTGTTCTTCCACTGTTAAGAAAGGAACCAGGTTCGATTGTTGGAAGATGAAGCCGATTTCCTTCAGGCGAAGAGCCGTTTGTTCTTTTCCGGTCATGTCATGAACATTCCTTCCGTTTAGAGTCACCTCACCACTTGTGGGGCTGGTCAACGCCCCGATGATGGAAAGGAGAGTGCTTTTCCCCGAACCGGACGGACCAAGTATCGCACCGAACTCCCCACTATTGACTTTCATGCAAATATGATCAAGTACCGTGAGACGTTCATGTCCCTGTTTGTATGTCTTCGTAACTCCGTTTAATTCTAAAATGGATGTCATCTTATTTCACCCCTCCGATTGCTTCTAATGGGTCTACTTTCATAATGCTCCTAAAGGACAGGAGTGAACCGATCCATGCCATGACCAAAATCAATCCGCTGTTTAACAGGATCATGCCAGAGGATAATTCAAACGGGACGCCTCCTGGAATGAGTTGTGTCAATCCGTACGTAAGGGTATTGCCTGCCAGGATCCCAAGTGCGGCAAGAATGGATATCTGAAGAAACAGGGCTCGTAGAAGAATGCCTGCCTTTGCTCCGATCGCTTTCAGTACACCGTATTGATGAAGCTTTTGCAAGGTCATGACATAGAAGAACGTTGCCAGGACAACCGCCGAAATGATGAGCAGAAAGATGACCATCATCTTTAAAGAGCCCTGTTCCGCCGAATAACCCGGTACGTTTGACAGAATATCCTCTTTTGGTGCTGCTTCCAGTTTGGAAGGAATGTCCACTCCACCCTTATTGGTGAAAAGGAGTGCCTGATACGTAAGATCATCTCCATGGAGATCTTTCCACGTTTCCATCGAGGTGAACATGGCCGGGGTATGGCCGTAGCTGAAACGTTTTTTTGTAAAACCCTTAATGATCCATGTTTTCCCTTGGTACGTGAAAGAGTCTCCGGACTGATATCCTTCTTTTAGTAAGCCAGGATCCGCAAGTACCTCGTAAGGGGCGAGTTTCACACTTTCTTCTGCGTCCGGCATGAAAGTGCTGGTTGGATCTAAGGCAAAGAGGCTGATATTCACGGCTTCCCCTTCATGAGTAATTTCGACCATCTTCAATGCCAGTGGAGAGCCTCCTTTTACGGTGGATCTATCAGCAGTCGTCATATTTGATCGCTCAAGCTGATGCGAGTCGCTTTTTTCAACAATATATGTTTCTGCAGACAAATGTTTAATAGCAGAGGCATTATCAACGGATAAGCCGTTGGCAAGCCCGGATATTGACAAGACGAGACTTGTGATCAGTGTGATGATGCCTGTGATCAATAAGAACTTCATTTTGGCATAGCGGATTTCTTTCCATGCTAGAAACAAAAAAATCACCTTCCCTTTCATAACTTCCCTTTCATGATAAAAGGGAAGTATGAACGGAAGATGAACAACGGATTAAGGAAGGATCACCTTGAAAGTGGTTCCTTCATTTGGATGACTCTCCACATGAATTTCGCCATGATGTAGGTCGATGACCTTTTGGACGATGGATAGACCAAGACCGCTGCTGTCCCGTTCGTGACTCCGGGACTCGTCGGCTTTATAGAATCGGTCAAAGATCTTCTCCATATGCTCAGGCGGGATACCGATTCCAGTGTCCTGGACGGTAAACGTGATGCCCTTTGATTCTGTGAGAAGGGTCATATTAATTTCCCCTCCTCGTGGAGTATATTTAATGCTGTTGGATAAGAGGTTCTCGAAAGCCTGGTACAGCAATTCCCCATGTCCAATATAGGTCACCTCATCCGCTTCGAAGGATAAGGAAAGGTCTTTTCCTTCCCACAGCCACCTCGTCTGACCAATGAGAGCTTGTACCATCGATGTCAGATCTACAGGTTCTGACTTGATCACTCCCTGATCCTGATCAAGGGAGGCAAGGGTCAATAGCTGTTTACTCAACTTTGATAACCGTGTGCTTTCGGATTCGATCACCTTTGTGTAATATTCCTGATCTTCTTTGGATAGGGAAGGGGATCGTAACAGATTCGCATAGCCTTTCAAAGAAGAAAGCGGTGTTTGAATTTCATGTGACACATTGGAAACAAACTCCTGACGCATATTTTCCACCTGCCTCAGCTGACGGCTCATGCTCGTAAATGATTTGGCAAGGGTCCCGATTTCATCCTTGAGATTTTCATGCAGCTGTATGGAATAGTCTCCACCGGCTATCTTCTTCGTGGCAACGGTAAGTTCCCTGATCGGCTTTACAAGGTACCGTGTGCTGAAGAATACGATCAGCATGCTCAGCACGATCGTCAATAGAAGAAGGACGGACAGGAGAATATGTATTTCATTGAACTGCTGCTTGACGTTCGGTCTCATGAACAAGGCATGTGGTTTCCCATTGATTTCGATCGGGACACCGATAGAATTGGATAATTCATTAGAGAAAAATCCCGTCACAAACGTGGTGGAAGGATATTCAGCCATCCCGTGATACGTTGTCCCGTTCAGAACGCTTCGTATTACTTTGGGAGATAGAGTGGGATCACGAAATTCCTCCCCATAAAATGTCCCTGTTCCTTTTCCATCGGTCACATAAAACTGATAGCTTAACCTTGCCGTCTTTTCAAAAAAAGTGGATTCCTCCATGGAAGCTGCCTCATAAAGTTCCACAACGTCCCGGGCGATTTCGGTATTTTTTTCATCATTGGAAGGCTTTAAAATACTTTGATAATAAAGATTCGAACCGATAAAGGCGATCACACTGCTTACGATCATGATCAACAGGGTGACGACGACGATCCGGATATAAAGGGTTTTCATTTATGTACCTCCAATTTGTAGCCGACTCCCCGTACGGTTGTGATCGTGAAGGTATTGGTGGAACCTCGAAACCTTTCACGCAGTCGTTTAATGTGCACATCGATGGTCCGGTCGTCCCCTACAAAGTCCATTCCCAATACATGCTGGATGAGTTCATCGCGCGTAAATGTCCTGTTCGTAAAGCTTGCAAGATAATAGAGCAGTTCGAATTCCTTGAGGGGGAGAATCATGGTTCTATTCCCGGCTTTCACCTCATAAGACCGTTTATCAAGCGTCATGTCTCCCAATCGGACGGTTTGGGCACCGGCCCGGTCGAATCGTCTCAAGATTGCCTGTACCCGGAAAAGGAGTTCTTCTTTCTCAAAGGGTTTCACCATATAATCATCGGTACCTGCCTGGTATCCTTTGGCTTTATCTGTTATGCTGCCCCTCGCAGTCAACATGATGATGGGGATATCATAGTCGTCCCTTATCTCACTTGCCAACTGAAATCCATCTTTATTCGGCATCATCAGGTCGACAATGGCAAGGTCGATGGTTTGATGGGGAAGAATGACGGAAGCAGCTTCGCCATCTGGTGCTTCTGTCACCATGTATCCATTCTGCTCCAAATAAACGCGGACAAGCTTTCGGAGATGGGGATCATCATCAACGACAAGGATCGATATCATCGGGAACACCTCATTTCTGTCATCGTTTTTTATGATTTCACTTTAGCACAAGTGACGGAGATGAAACCAATTTATTAGCCAACTCCCACCTGTTGGATATAATAATATTAAAATCATCCTTTTACCCATATCTTTTTCACAACCTTATCCGTTAAAAGCATGAGAGGATGCAAAGGAGTGAAGACAATGCAAATGAGATCGATATTCAACCTGGACGAAGAAAGGATCGAAGAAATGGTCCCAAAGCTGTTCCGGTACTGTTATTTTCTGACGAAGGACAAATGGGACGGGGAGGATCTTGCCCAGGAATCGGTTTATAAAGCCCTCAGCCGCTACCCTGATCGTCAGGATTGGAGTCCTGCTTTATTGAAGAAAATGGCCTACCATCTGTGGATCGACAAGGGACGGAAAGAAAGCAGGGAAACAATCGGATCTGTCCCGGAGTCTGGTGTGGATATCCATCTAAAAGAGTGGATCAGTCCTGAGATGATCGGCGTGCTTTCTAACAGATTGACTCCTAAGCAACTGGTTGCCTTCGTATTAAAGGAAGCCTTTCAGTACAAAATTTCTGAAGTGGCCATACTGTTAAACCTGACAGAAACGGCTGTGAAGGCTTTGTTGAACCGGTCCAGGGCAAAATTAAAAAAGATCTCCGACGATGATGAATGGGGTGAAAGTGACTCATATGGTGAGGATACTCTTCAAAAAGAGCTGAACGCGATTTTGTATCGCTGCTTGAAAGCCCAGGATCCAAGTCTCCTGATTGCCTACATCCCGACACTGCTTGCAACTGGTACTGTCCACATGACGGCACCGGAAATTCCTTCGTCTTCACATGTCCTCTCAATGGCAGCATAACGTATGAAGGAGGAAGTATATATGAACGCAATACCTTATGTAATTGAACAATCAAGTAAAGGAGAACGTTCCTACGACATTTACTCACGGTTATTAAAGGATCGGATCATCATGGTGAGTGACGAAGTGAATGATCAGATGGCCAATAGTATCGTGGCTCAATTGTTGTTTCTCGCCGCTGATGATCCCGAAAAGGATATCTCTTTGTATATCAACAGTCCGGGGGGATCCACTTCCGCAGGGTTCGCCATCTTTGATACGATGGAGTACATCAGCCCGGATGTGCGGACGATCTGCACGGGCATGGCGGCATCATTCGGCGCGATGCTGCTCTTGGCAGGCACGAAAGGAAAACGGTTCGCCCTGCCTAATAGCGAAATCATGATCCATCAGCCGTTGGGAGGTGCCAGGGGGCAGGCGACAGACCTTGAGATTTCAGCTAAGCGCATCCTGAAGTTAAGGGAGCATATCAATGAAATCATTGCGGAGAAAACAGGGCAATCGGTTGAAAAAGTTGCATTTGATACGGACCGTGACTACTTCATGAGTGCCTATGAAGCAAAGGAATATGGGATCATTGATGAGATTATCGAAAAGAAGAAGTGATGGATGTGGGGACGGTCTTGATGGCCGTCTTTTTTTATTCAGCTGCTGAATATTTGGATGATTTCAGCAGTTGAACGAATAAGAACGAATACGGGAGGATGATTGTGTATCCCCTACACTCATCACAAGATATACCATAACATGCGGGCTGTATGGTAAAATAAACCACAAATGACAGGGGGGTAACAAGTGACATTATTTTTCATTATGGGTATTGTCGGACTTTTCTTTTTTTCGAAAATCCCGCGAGAGAGACTCTATATATTTAAGTGGATTCAATCTCTAAATAGGTTTAATTGGTTTCAGAATCCCTGGTTAGTCGGTGTATTCTTGTTTGGGATGAATCTATTATTATTCGGTACAACCGGACTGCTATTATATGGTACGACTCTACTAATGACTCCATACGTTCACCTCATTATTATGATGCTTGCCACCGCGTTGAGTCTTCTCCTATGGAGCTCACTTGTCCGTACAAAAGTGTGGGGAAAAGGGGAGCGGTGGAAAGCAGGGACGGTCGGAAGCAGTTTTTATTTGGTTCTTTTTTTGTTTATCCTGTACCAATGGAACACGTATGTACCCCAGTATCCAGGTGAAGACGGATTTATGGCCTTCATCGGATTTTTCCTTGGGTTAGTGGTGACGGGTATGGCGTTCCTCATATGTTTCATGATGATTGTCTTTCTTCCAGTTGATAAGCGTGTATAAGGGATGGCGATCGCTTTCCTTTTCCAATCCATTCTATTATCCTTGTAGAATAGATTCTGATGAAAATGAGGTTTTAGCATGAAAACAATACATAGCGATGTGATTCAATTTCGCGGTTCCCATTATGACTTCGGGTATATGCAAGGGGAACGGATAAAGGATTCCATAACGGTTAGAAATCGGGAGAATCAGTGGAAGGTACGAAAACCCAGGTTTTCTATCAGTATTGAAGAAACAAAGACTGCGATCAGAAGGTTTGCCCCAGGCATCTGGGATGAACTACTTGGGTTACAAGAAGCCCTCGAGTGGCCGATGGAGCGGGTGCTGAAGGAGTTTGGCGGCTACCGGGTGGATTATGTGAAGTCCGGCTGCTCGATCGTGACGGGTAAAGACTACTTGATCAGGAATTATGATTATCATCCGAAAACGTATGAGGGACGTTATACGTTTTATCAGCCATCGGATAAAGGATACGCCATCATCGGCCCTAGCCAGCGCGTGACGGGCAGGATGGACGGGATGAACGAACATGGCCTCTCATTGGGGTATAACTTCATGCACCGCAAGAATCCAGGAGATGGTTTCATTTGCTGTATGATTGGACGGTTGATCCTTGAATCCTGTAAAGATGTTACCGAAGCCGTCGACATGCTGAAGGAAATCCCTCATAGGCATTCGTTCAGTTATGTGGTTTATGATCGAAGTGGGGAGACGTATATCGTGGAAACCTCACCACGTGGGGTGGCGACTCGGCAAGCCAAGGCATGCACCAACCATTTTGAAATGATGACCGATGAGAACAGAAATCACCTGGTCGATTCGAAGCGGAGATTGAGCATCATCAAGGAAACGGGGGATCAAGACGCTCATAGTGCATTCCGATTAATGAATGATACGGGTAAAGGGGTATTCTCGGATCTTTACGGCAGCTGGGCCGGCACGATTCATACATCGGCTTATTTTCCGAAAGAAATGAAAGCCTGGTTTGCCCTTGGCGGAGACCGGGAGCCTGTTATCTTTGATTTTGCTGAATGGCTAAAGGGTAAGGATGTAGAACTGGAAAAATTGACAGGTAAAGTGGATACTGACATTCCGTTTGTTCATATGGATGAGGGAGCGGATTGGTTCAAGAACTAAATGCAGGACTTCAGGTTTACCCCTGGAGTTCTTTTTTTATGAATGGAAGGCGATGAAAATTCCATTTTACTAGAAGAATTTTTCTGTTTTTTCCTTAAATGTAGGGCTTTTAGTCGGTTTTACGTTATTTTGCAATAGTGACAAAATAGTCACATAGTTTTTGGATATTGAATCAGTATAATAGAACTAGAAAGGTTTTGTAGGAGGGATGCGAATGAGTCATCAGAAGAGAAATTGGCTAGAACGATTAAGAAAGATGAAGGGGTATAGCCAAGAAGAAATTGCCTATTTAGTTCATATCGACAGGTCCTATTATTCTAAAATTGAAAGTGGCGTCAGAGTACCAAGCAGGAGGTTGGCAGAGGATTTGGCAGACTTGCTGAATTTTCACGTTTCCGTCTTCGAGTTGGAGGAAAGTCCCTTTCATTTCGCCCTGCAAGACTCCCCGATGGTGATTGCCCATTTTGATTTAGAGTTAAGATATACATGGATTTTTAATCCCCATACGGACTTCGATCCTGTTTCAGTCATTGGTAAGCGGGACGTGGAATTAGAAAATAATGAGGGCACCAGGGAATTAATGAGATTAAAGCAAGAGGTCATTACCGTTCGTACATCTATTAGAAGGAAAATCTCGTTTCCGTTATCCGATCAAACATATGAATATGATGTTACCTGTCACCCCTTATTTAATCATAAAGGGAAACTAATTGGCGGAAGCTCTGCCTCCACTCAGCTGATCAAAGAAGAGGTACAGACCAAGGATTATGAAATTCCCTCCTGTTAAGATTGTCCAATTGAAGTGAGAGAGGGGTGTGCACATGCATGATTCTGTCTTAATGAACTTATTATTGAATTTTTTATTTATTGTAGTGGGACTCTTGCTATTCGCCCTTTATTACGATGTGACAAAGAAGCAGCCCTCTAAATGGATAGTCATCACACTTTCTACAGTTACGATTCTGTTATGTGTAATGTTCAGTCATAAGCTGACAAATGGAATTTATGTCGATTTACGAAGGATCCCCTTTTTTCTGGCCAGCTTATACTTTGGACCGGTCGTATCATTTGTTTTGATGATCATCATCATAGCTTTACGCTACTTGATCATCGGGAGCGGTCTCATCCATTTCGTGATCCTCAACTACTTTATCACCTTTATCATTTTGTCAGCCTTTTCAAAAGGTTTCCTGCGGGCTAAGAAAAAAGTGAAAATGGTCTTTACCGTTGCCATTTGTTTTAGCATGACGATCTTTAATCTCTTATTTGGATATATCCATCAAGCTGAGATTTCAGTGGATGAGTATCTTTATCTCGTGATCATTCCTTTAGGCGCTACGGTGATCTCCGTGATGATAGCGGAAATGATACGAAAAGTAATGATGCTGCGAAAAACATTCTCCCAACATGAAAAGCTGAGAGTGGTGAGTCAATTGGCTGCCAGTATATCTCATGAGATACGAAATCCCCTAACATCCTCCAAAGGATTCCTGCAGCTTGTACAAGAAGAAAGGAACGAAAAAACACAGAGGGAGTTTATTGAACTGTCTTTAAAAGGGATTGATCAGGCCACACATGTCATAGAGGAGTATTTGACGTTCACGAACTCAGCTAAGGATAAAATAGAAAGAATTGATGTGAAGCACTCCATTCTTGAACTGATTGAAAACCTGAAATTAAAGGCTGGTAAGGTTTCATTTCACCATCAACTTATAGATGATGTGTATGTGGATGGTCAACACCATAGCTTTCGGAAATGCATCGGGAATGTAATAGTAAACGCCATAGAATCCATGCCTCTTGGCGGAGAAGTGTCCATCACCATGATTGAAAAAGAAAGCCTTATGATTGCTATTTCTGATTCTGGTCAGGGGATGACGAAGGAACAAATCCAACGTTTTGGAGAACCCTTTTTTACAACAAAAGATGAGGGAACGGGCCTCGGGATGATGGCAGCCACAATTATTGTGCATTCAATGAAGGGTAAGATCCAAGTGGAAAGTGAGTTGAATAAGGGTACCACTGTTTTTATAGAATTGCATAAGTCCCTGAAGGCAGATACAGGGTGAATAGATAAAAAAGGAATCCCGGCGTAAGCGGGATTCCTTTTCACATTATTACACAAACTTCACGATATCTTCATAAGGACGGCGTGATTTCGGTGCTGGATCTTTGACACGGTAACCGAATGCCACCATGACGGAAATACCAAAGTGACCGTCTTCAAGCAGGCCTTCTTCATTCAGTAATGTATTCATCTTCTCAACATCAAATCCTTCGATCGGGCATGAATCTACACCGATCTGGGCAGCAGCGGTCATCATATTACCAAGGGCTATATACGTCTGCTTTCCGGCCCAGTCGTAAAGAGGACGGTCGCCTTCAAGTAAATCGAAATCAACCTTCTGGAACTGTTCGATCCGTTCTAAATACTTTGCCAAATGATCTTCAGGCATGTTCTTTTTATTTTTGAAATGATCCTGTAAATAGTCTGAATCGTACTTGGTATCCTGTTTGGTTCTCGCCAGGATTACGACGAAATGACTCGCCTCAGGCAGTTTACCATATGCTCCCCAAGCGGTGTTCTTGATCTTTTCTCTAAGTTCAGGATTTTGGATGACCAGGAATCTCCATGGCTCGAATCCGAAAGAACTTGGAGACAGGCGGCCCGTTTCCATAATGAATCTGAAATCGTCATCAGATACTTTCTTATTCGGATCGAATTCTTTGGTTGCATGTCTGAAATGGTATGCATCCAGAATTTCTTGCTTAGTTTGATCTTTATTAGACATCGAATATCCACTCCTTATCTATTAATTCCAACATGTTTAACTTACCACAAGTTCAGGAGGTTAATCATGTGAAGTGTTTGGTGGAACTTTTTTCGGTATGGTGAAACAAATGGTTCATTGTATCCGTAAATAAGGAAAAGAGTTGATTATACATGGGAGGGAAGAGAGATTGAATCGTATTGAAATAAGAACAATTTCAGAATTTGATCTAGACGGAGACGTTCAAGGTCACTTGCAGCGGTTATTATGTGAGTGCTTTGGTGGGGATTATCCTGTGGACAGGATCTATTTTAAACAGAAGCCTCACTTAAGATTTCTGGCATACATAGAAGATACTTTAGTTGGACATATTGCATGTGATTATCGGGTGATGAATCTTAATGGAGAGCGTATCAATGTTTTAAGCCTCATTGATGTGTGTGTTTCATCCACTATGCGCTCCAAAGGGATCGGATCTCAATTGTTGAGGAAAATAGATGAATTTTGTCATGATCGGGACATTGACTACATTGTGTTATTCGCTGATGACCCTGATTTATATGAACGAAACGGGTTCCAAAGGGTACGGAATCGCTGCAAGTGGTTAAAGATCAATGATAAGGATCAAACGACATACGGGATCGGACATGAAGTCATCGATGAACTCATGGTTAAAGCGGTTGGTGAGAAAGGTTGGGAAGAGGGAGAGCTTGATCTAATAGGGTATCTTGGTTAATAAGTGCTTTCCATATATCTGTTTCAAAAAGGGGTATCTGGCTGCCAGATGCTTCTTTTTTTATGTCTTAAATGGACGTCCATTTAAAAAATCTACAAAAATATGAAACTTTGTTTGACATTTTTGGGGTGAAGGGAATAAGATGAACATATAATTTGCACAAGGGAAACTTTTTAATATGAAGACAATATAATTTACCGGAGGAATGAAATATGTCCGAAGTCAAGAAGTTGCTTCTTTCAGAATGTAAACCAGGCGACCGCGTTCTTATAACATCACTATCATTAGAAGGCACCATGAGAAGAAGATTATTGGATCTGGGATTTGTAAGGGGATCAGAGGTAGCGGTCGTTCAAAAAAGCCCACTGGGAGATCCAATGGCCTTTCGGGTGAGTGACACCACGATTGCCCTCCGTAAAGAAGAAAGTTCAAGGATTCATGTTGAGAAAATAGGAGGTGCGTAAAGATGGAATCATACAGAATTGCTCTGGCAGGAAATCCGAATACAGGGAAAAGTACCTTATTCAATCTGTTGACAGGTTTAAGACAGCACACAGGGAACTGGCCGGGGAAAACGGTCATTCACGCAGAAGGAGAGTTCAATCACAAGGATACGGATTTCACTATCGTCGATTTACCGGGGACGTACTCTCTTTATTCCAATTCAGCAGATGAAGAAGTGGCCCGGGATTATATCATTTTTGATAAACCGGATGTGACGCTGGTGGTACTGGACGCAACGTCCCTTGAGAGAAACATGAACCTCGCCCTTCAAGTGATGGAAATGACGGATCGAGTGATCGTAGCCCTCAATTTGATGGATGAAGCGAAGAAAAAAGGAATCGAAGTCAACAGTGAAGCACTAAGCAAAAAACTGGGCGTACCAGTTGTGAAAATATCGGCGAGAAATAACACGGGCATTAAGGAGTTACTGGATACCGTACATGAAATGGCTTTAGGAAATGTACCGACCACTCCATATCGCATGACCTATTCTGCGGATATCGAAGCGAAAATAGAAGAACTTTCTCCCAAAGTCCGGCAAATGATCGGGGATGAGTTTCCGATTCGATGGATTTCCCTGCGATTATTGGATGGAGATGAAAGCATACTCAACTCGTTGAATGATTACTTCCGGAGGGAACGAAAGAAAGGAGGATTTTCCAATGTCTCAGTCAATGCAACCACATAATGGAGATCAGGGACTTGCGTATTTATTCAATCATGCGAAAGGGATGTCGAATGACAACCTGAGGGATGAGATTGTCGAAAACATTTATTCGACGAGCAGAGGGATCTGCAAGGAAGTCGTAAAATACAAAAACAAAGAACGGATCCATTCCGAAAAGCTGGATAAAGTGCTGACTTCACCCATTTGGGGATTCCCCATCATGCTTGCCATGCTTGGAGCAGTGTTTTATCTGACGATTGCGGGGGCGAATATCCCATCCAGCATGCTGGCGGAAGGATTTGCCTGGATGGAAGGGAAGTTGACCCTGCTCTTTAACGCCATGAATGCACCGGCATGGCTTCACGGTGTACTCGTTCTGGGGTTCTTCAGGGGTACAGGATGGGTGATCAGCGTCATGCTTCCTCCGATGGCGATTTTCTTCCCGGCTTTTGCTCTTCTTGAGAATTACGGGTATTTACCCCGTGTCGCCTTCAATATGGACCGCCTGTTTAAGAAAGCAGGAGGGCACGGAAAGCAATCCTTGACGATGGCGATGGGGTTTGGATGTAATGCTGCAGCCATCATGTCGACGAGGATCATCGAATCACCGAGAGAACGGATGCTGGCCATCCTGACGAATAACTTTGTTCCCTGTAATGGTCGCTGGCCGACTCTGATCCTTCTTGCTTCCCTGTTCATGGCGGCCGGGTATGCCGGTGGGATGGCGTCCCTCGTGACTGCAGGAATGGTCATGACCATGGTATTGATCGGAATTGTCGTGACCATTACGGTTTCATGGGTGCTATCGAAAACAGCCCTTAGAGGCGTTCCGACTCATTACACGCTTGAGTTACCGCCATACCGCCGTCCGAAAATCTGGAGTACCGTCTTGCGCTCGAGTAAAGATAAGTCCTGGTATGTGTTAAAAAGGGCCGTGATTGTGGCTGCACCAGCTTCGATTATCACGTGGATCATCGCCAATATCCATATCGGTGACACGAGCATCCTCATGCATTTTGTCCAGTTCCTGGATCCATTCGGGCAGGCACTCGGCATGGATGGGTTCATCCTGGCAGCCTTCATCATCGGACTGCCGGCAAACGAAATTGTCGTGCCTATCCTGATCATGGCCTATCTTTCCCAAGGGGCGATGCTTGAGCTTGACGATCTGACCGAGTTAAAAGCAGTCTTCGTCAGTCATGGATGGACGTGGTTAACGGCACTGAATATGATGCTCTTTTCCCTGCTCCATTTCCCTTGCGGCACGACGCTTGTGAATATCTACAAGGAAACGAAAAGCAAGAAATGGACGTTCCTGTCCTTTGCGATTCCGACAGCGATTGCGATCGGGGTCACATTCCTGGTAGCAACGATTGTCAGGGCATTGGGCTGGGTATAAGAAATAGGAAAGCAGATCCCTTTGAGGAGGGGTTTGCTTTTTTAATGTCTGAAAGGAATCGGGAATCGTGGTACGATGGAAGAGCATGTATACGGCAGGTTCAATAAGGAGAACAGAATGAACGAACATGATTATGATACATTATTGAATATCAAAACGGGCGATCGTCAAATCGGCTTTCACAGATCCTTTCATTATCATCGCTATGAACCGACTCCTTACGCGGCATTAGAGGAGTTATTTCGGCATTATGAACTGGAAAGCAGGGACCGGGTCGTGGATTTCGGATGTGGAAAAGGCCGCTTGAACTTCTTTGTTCACCATCTTTTTCAATCGACTGTCGTCGGTGTCGAAATGAACGACGAGTTTTACGGTGATTGTATGAGGAATCTTTCGACCTACCGCGAAAAAACAAAAATCAGGAACGATGCGATTTCCTTTCGCCATTGCCTGGCTGAGGACTATGAGATTAACCCGGCAGACAATCGTTTCTACTTTTTTAACCCCTTTTCAGTTCAAATTTTCATAAAAGTCATCAATCATATTCTTTTATCAGTGGAATCCTTCCCCCGTGACATTGAGATTCTTCTGTACTACAGCTCCGATGATTATGTTCATTACCTGGAAGATCATCCATTATTTCAGCTGCGAAAAGAAGTTGTGTTAACAGGGGAGTTCGCGAAGAACGAATATGAGCGGTTTCTGGTTTATGGGCTGGTGTACTGATCAGAACTTTTGATTTATCCGCTTTCATATTGGAGAATGAAATAGAAGATCTAACAAAAAGGGAGGCGGAAGACATGAGAATATTGGTTGTAGGAGCAGGAGCCGTCGGCGGATACTTTGGGGGCAGATTGGCAGAGAAGGGTGAGGACGTCACGTTTCTCGTGCGGGATAAAAGGGAACACCAGCTGAAAGAACATGGACTTCACATCGAGAGCGTTCATGGCGATTATCACTATCAGCCGAAGACCCTTAAGGCGGAAGAAAAAGCAGAGCCCTTTGACGTCGTCATATTATCCACCAAAGCGTACCACCTGGAAGGAGCCATTGATAGCCTACATCCGTTTGTAGGGGAGAACACAATGATTCTTCCACTGTTGAACGGCATGTCCCACGTCGATGACCTGATCCAGGCATTCGGGGAAGAAAAGGTGATAGGCGGCCTATGCTTTGTCGAGTCCACACTTGATGATTCGGGTAAAGTCATTCAGACAAGTCCTATCCATGACCTGGTGTTTGGAGAGAGGAATGGAAATCGGACGGACCGGATCACCAGACTGGAAGAAGTTTTCTCTGGAACGAAAGCGAGCTTCCGATTATCCGATAGCATCGAGCAGGAAATGTGGCATAAATATCTCTTTATCACCACCCTTTCAGGAGTTACATCCCTCTATCGTGCCCCGATCGGTCCAATCCGGGAGACCGGTGAAGGAGAGGGGCGGATCAAGGCGGTCCTTTCTCAGGCAGCGATGGTCATGAGGAAGTTGGACGCACCCCTTGCAGAAAATATTGAAGACGCTCTTTACGATAAAATCAGCGGGATGGGATACAGCATGAAGTCTTCCCTGCAGCGTGATATGGAGAAGAATCTATCAGTGGAGGCCGATCATTTATACGGTTTCTTACTGGACGCTGCCGAGAGTCAGGACATAGTGGTCCCTGATTTACGGTTGATTTATGGGAATTTGAAGATTTATGAGATTGCGAGTCAATGAGTATGGGAGACATCGGATGCCTTTTGGGGTGTCCGGTGTTTTTTTGATGGGTGGGGGTGGGGGCAGCAGGTGAATAAATGGAAGAATTCAGCAGCTGAAAATTCTTGATCAGTCAGCAGCTGAATCCGAGGGGATATTCACCTGCTGATTTCGAAGAGATATTCAGCTGCTGAATATCAGAGTAAAATCAGCAGCTGAATCAAAACCTGAACAATCTGTTGCTAACGAAACAAAAAAGAAACCTTCCCTCATCTCAATCGTATATACCAATAGAACCTACTCTACTCAAAAAGGAGGCCCTCCCATGAACAGACTCATCACAACAAGCGCTGTACTCGTCGCCATCGCCGCCATCACCATCTGGCTCACAACCAATGCCACCAATGCCCTCACACTGCTTGCAGCCTATGGAATCATCCTCTCATTCCTCGTCTACTTTTCATTCTTTAAAATCAAAAAAAGATAAAAATCGAGGGACGGACCTCCAATCATCTCTTTTGCGGCAGCAAAAGGATGGTTGAGGAGGTCCGTCCCTCTCAGTCGACTGCTTCCAATAAGAAGTCGACGATGTGGATGGCTCGCATTTTGTCTGATAGGTCTTCCCGTTCGATGCCAAGTTTCATTTGGAGGAGGCAGCCCGGGTTGGAAGTGATGATGGTCGTGGCCCGGGTGTCTTCGACGTTTTCCATTTTATGATCGAGGATCTTCATGGACATGTCGGATTCGACGATATTATAAATTCCTGCCGATCCGCAGCAGTGGTCGGCTTGTTTCATCTCGACGTAATCGGCCCCTTCCACGGATTGGAGGAGAAGTCTTGGTTCTACAAATGTTCGCTGCACGTTGCGTAAGTGACAGGAATCCTGGTACGTGATTCGTTGTGGTGGTACAGTCAATGGCTTTTTATGAAACTCCAATTCTACCAGAATCGAGGAAATGTCCTTGATCTTATTTTTAAAACGGAGAGCACGGTCTTGCCAATCGGGATCGTCTTTCAGTAAGTGATCGTAATCGACAAGAAAAGCTCCGCAGCCACCGGCATTGGTGATGATGTAATCGACACCGTTTGCTTCAAATGCCTCAATGTTCCGTTTGGCCAGCCCCTTGGCGGCATCCTTTTCACCGCTGTGTCCATGCAAAGCCCCGCAGCAGGTTTGCGTCTCCGGAATCACGATGTCACAGCCTGCCAGTTGAAGGAGTTTCGTTGTGGCCTTATTTGTTTCCAGAAACATCGTATCCATCAAGCAGCCGGAAAAGAATGCAACTTTTTTCCGGACCTCGCCAATCGAAGAAAGGGAAGTCGGGCGTTCCTTCATCTCTTTCAGCTTCGGGACTTGAGGCAGGACGCGTTCCATCGTGGCCATGCTTTCCGGGAACAGCTTCATCACGCCCGTGGTGTGGACGGCCTTCTGCAAACCGGAACGCTGATAGATTCCGAGAAGGTTCGTGACCATCCTCATTCGATCAGGGTGGGGAAATAACCCTTCAAATACGGTCTTCCTCACAATCCGGGCGGGAAGGGAGTGTTTTTTATTTTGATTGATGATATCCCTGGCTTCCTCGAGTAAGTGTCCATAATTGACGCCAGAAGGGCAGACCGGTTCACATGCCCTGCATCCGAGGCACAGATCCAGAGTACGCTCGACTTCTTCATCGGGCTCGATCACACCATCGACGACGGCCTTCATCAGGGCGATGCGCCCCCGTGGGGAGTGTGATTCCTTGAATCCGGATTCGATATAGGTAGGGCAGGAGGGAAGACAGAATCCGCATCTCATACAATTCAATAATTCATCTTCATCCATGCGTTCTTTGAATGCCTGTTGTATCTTTTGCTTTTCCTGGACGGTCGTCATCTTGAAATCACCACACGTTTTCTTGATTCTTTCGCAAATACTTTATTCGGATTCATGATGTTATTGGGATCGAAGGATTGCTTGATCATTTTCATGGCGTTGATTCCTTCAGCACCAAGTTTCCATTCAAGATAAGGCGCCTTCATCATTCCGACGCCGTGTTCTCCCGTGATGGTCCCGCCTAATTCGATGGCATGAGCAAAGATCTCCTCAAAGGCTGCTTCGACCCGCTCCATTTCATCATGGTCCCTGGCATCTGTGGCAACGGTCTGATGAAGGTTTCCGTCGCCTGCATGGCCAAAGGTGCAAATCTTCACCCCGTGGCGTTCTGCTATATCATTGATCGCTTTCACCATTTTGGCAATTTCGGAACGAGGTACTGTCGCATCCTCCAAGATCGTCGTCGGCTTCAGTCGTGCAAGAGCCGAGAGGGCTGAACGCCGGGCAGTGCGAAGGGCATCTGCTTCGATTTCGGTTTTAGCGAGTTGGACGGAGACGGCATGGTTTTCGACACACACTTCTTCGATACGCTTCATATCACGTGCGACCACTTCGGGAGGACCGTCCTGTTCAATCAGCAGGACTGCTTTCACATCCGTAGGCAGTCCGATTTTGGCAAAATCCTCTACCACTTCAAGGGTAGGCTGATCCAGAAATTCCAGGGTCGTCGGGATGATCCGATTCGAGATGATGTTCGACACACTTTTTGCAGCTGCTTCTATGTCCTGATAAAGGGCAAGCATCGTCTGTTTCGTCTCCGGCATGGGAACGAGCTTCAATGTCGCTTCCGTGATCACACAAAGGGTTCCTTCCGACCCGACAAATAGGCGGGTCAAGTCATACCCGGCCACATCTTTTGCGAGTTTCCCGCCTGTCCGGATGATATCACCATTCGGAAGGACAGCTTCCAGGGCTAGTACATAATCACGGGTGACGCCATATTTCAACCCTCTCAACCCACCGGAGTTTTCATTGATATTCCCTCCGATGGTGGAGATCTTCATGGAGCTCGGGTCTGGAGGATAGAAGAGTCCCTTGGCTTCAACGGCGTGAATCAAATCAAGTGTAACAACTCCGGGCTGGACGGTGATCGTTAAATTTTCTTCATCCAATTCGAGGATGTTATTCATATGGGTGAAAAGCAGGACAAGACCGCCTTCAGTGGGGCACGTCCCGGCACAAAGATTCGTTCCGGATCCCCGCGGGACAATGGGGATGCTGTGTTCATTGCAGATCTTCACGATTGCCGATACTTCCCCCGTTGACCGGGGAACGATGATGGCATCGGGCATGGATTGATAGTTGGGTGTAGCATCATAGGAATAGACAAGTTTTTCAGCAGGGGTATCACGATAATTATCTTCACCGACGATGCTGACGAACCGATTCTTGATATCAGGAGTGATCATACTGGTTTCCACCTTTATTATCGAGTTTTCAAAACGGTGACTAAAATGAGTAGAGAGACGGCACCCGACTGGGGTCAAGGTCCGTCCCTCCTGATAGATTATGTTGTGATGGTGGGGCTTGGTGTGATCGACCCGAGGATGACGGGCTTTTTCGCTCCGGTTGCCCCAGGGACGTTGCCTGGATTGCCGTGCAGGGTTTCGTTGGCTAGTAGTGCAAAGGCAATCGCTTCCTTGGCATCGGAGGAGTATCCGATATCTTCCTGGATGAGGATTGTCACTTCAGGGAGAAGCTCCCTCATCATTTGGAGAAGCATCCGGTTATAGCTTCCCCCGCCGCCGATGATGACCTCGTTGATCGGATGCAGAGGGAAGACGAATGTTTTATAAGCATCCGAAATGGATAGGGCGGTAAAGTAGGTGGCCGTGGCAATCAGATCTTCTTTCACAAGATGACTATATTCATCCAGGATCCGGTTCACGAACACCTCACCAAACAGTTCCCGGCCGGTGGACTTAGGAGGCGCTTTCTGAAAGAAATCCTTCTCCCACTCCATCCATTTCCCTGCTGCTTCAGGGTGAATCGTTCCCCTGGCGGCAATCGATCCATCCTCGTCAAAAGACAAACCGAATAACTTTTCGCACAGTCCATCGATCACCATATTCCCGGGACCTGTGTCAAAAGCAAACACCTCTTCAAGGGAGCAGTCCTTCGGAAGGACGGTCACATTCCCGATTCCCCCGATATTCTGGAGAAGCCTGCCCCCATCCTTTTTCCGGTAGAGAAGGAACTCTGTATAAGGGACAAGGGGCGCCCCTTCTCCCCCTGCAGCCATATCCATGGAACGGAAGTTGGACACCACCTGTGTGTTGGTCCTGTAGGCAATCACGCTCGGTTCTCCGATTTGAAGAGTGGAAGCAACCGAGTCTTCCGTATGAAAGGGCTGGTGATAGACCGTTTGTCCATGGGAACCGATAAAGCCAAGCTCATCAACAGAGACGCCCGCCTCCGTACATACTTTCTCTACGGCATCGGCGTATACGTCACCAAGCTCAAAATGCAGGCTGGATAAAAGAGGGGTGGAGGAATGCTCGGGACTCATGACATCAAAGATTTTCTTTTTCACCTGGGGAGGGAAGGGGGCCGACGAATAGTGTACAAGCTCCACCACTGTATTCGTCCCGGATCCTTCAATGGAAACTAGGGCGGCATCCACTCCGTCCACGGAGGTACCGGACATCAGTCCGACTGCTAATCGTTTACTCATATGACAACCTTCCTTTCCGGATTGCTTCAACTATATCCACTGCGCCTGTAGCGGGTGACGTAGAATCAACGATGAAAATCGAATCCATAAACACTTTTGAAATCGTCTCTTTAAACGTGGATTGAACCACGGGATTGTGTTCAAGGACACTGCCTTTCAACGCTATGACCGGCTTTGTTTCAATCTGTAACGTCTCGATCAATGCGATGGTCTGTGCGGCAAGCTGATTGCCGGCGGTTTTCAATAAGGTAAGGGCCGTTTCATCCCCTGCCTCTGCTTCCTTGTGAATCACTTTCCCAAGCCGGGCGATGTCCCCTTTTGAAGAAGAATAGATAAATCCTTTCAACCCTTTGGCATCAGAGGTGCCGATTTCCTTCATCAGGCTCAAGGAGAGGGGAGAGAGCGGTATGCCGAAATCGATTTCCCCGGCGATCTTTTTACAAGCTTCGATGGCTAGGTGATACGCACTGCCTTCATCTCCAAGAAGATGCCCCCAGCCACCGGTCGTTCCTTCCCGTTTCCCGTTCCTGCCATAACAAATCGATCCCGTGCCCGCGATCGTCATCACACCATTCCGGTTACCGATCAAGCTGAAATAGGCAAGTGTCGCATCGTTTATCAGAATGATAGGAAGGGAAGTCATCCTGCTCAATTCTGACTGAATTCGGTGGGAGAGGTTTCCCGACCCTCCACCTGCCATTCCGATGACAATGTGGGTGGCACCATCTGAAGCAGTATGGTCCAGGCATTGTTTAACGACTGAGGAAAGGTTCTGCAATGCTTCCTCATATGAGACGGACGGGTTCCCGTGTCCGGATAAACTTTGGAAAAGGATATTTTTCTCCACATCCATGACAAGTCCTTGAACCTTCGTTCCGCCTGCATCGATTCCTATTATTCTAGTCATCTCTTAAACCTTCTCACAAGGCTTGAAGGCAAATTTGCCCCAAGGTTTCAAATAATCCAACAGGAAGATTTCTTCTTCACGGATCCTTCCCACCACGTTCGTCTTACCGGAGTTCTCCATATCCTTGAGGGCAATCTGAAGTTCTCCCGCGTATTGGGCATACAGGTCGTTTTCAATGATGATGTCCCCACGCTTGATGTTGACGTTATTATGGGGCGCAAATTCTCTTCCTCTGTATTTGACGCGGCTTTGAGTGGAACGAATCATATAATCCGATACATCTCCACGGTAAAAATGGGGTTCTTCAAAGATGATCGTTTTCTCCAGGTCCGTAGTCGTTTCATGGGTTTCGACGGTGAAAGTGAGCTTCGATGTATTCAGCTCACTGAGCAGCTGCATTTCACGTTCCGATGCATACGCATTACTGATGATGACATCGTCGATCAATCCAGTGGCAAACAGATGCTTCGCCTGCACATCAATAGGAAGGGAACGGTGCATCTCCAGTGTAGGCAATCCTTCTGTGACGGGCCATGGACCGAATGTGGCATCCGCGGAAGACACAAAGGCTGCCGTCCTCATGCCGAAGTCTTTGAACTTCTGGCTGCAGTCGATAAAGAAAGGATAAGATAAGCCGGAGTAACGGTGCGGATAGAAATTATGGCATCCTAATAATTGGTCCTTATTGGGCTGATACGTCATGATGTTATCGATGTATTTCGTGGCATTGCTCATGTTCAATTCGATTTTCAAATCATAAGGGTTGTACGACATCATGGATTCCTCATGACCGGTATATCCGAGATCAAGGCGGATACCATGGGCACCCAGGTCGGCAAAAAAGGATAGGTCATCGTAAGAAATATCGAGCTCTTTGAAAATACGGGGACTGATGTCGGCTATGACTTCCATATTTTTCTCACGGGCAAACTTGATCGTTTCTTTGAAGTTCGCAATGATGCCTTCCTTGTCCCCTTCAACGGATAATAAGCAGGTAAACACACGCTGGAATCCGTAAGAAGCTGCAAGGGCCAAATACTCTTTATCTTTTTCAGTTGTAGAATGATTCGGATAGATTGAAACACCCAGTCTTTTACTCATCGTGACTCCTCCTTAATTAGATTGGTTTTCGAGTGCATGGATTCTCTTTAACATAGGAATCATTTGTTCAATCAATGAGATTTCACTGATTGACGTCATCAAGTGATCCTGCGCATGAATCATAAGAAGTGATTTTTCAAATTCTTCCCCGTTGATTTCGGCCTGTATCAGGCTTGTTTGGGTTTTATGGGCTTTATTCAGTTCCTCATGGGCGGTCTTTATCATCTCTTCCGCCTCATCGAATTTCCCCTCATGTGCTTTAGCGAGGGCTTCATAAGCCGTACTCTTCGCATTCCCACCGTTTGATATGATCTCGAATATTTCCATTTCCACGTTGCGGATCTCTGCCATCGTGTATTCCTCCCTAGGCCTTTTTAGAACTCTTTTCTACTAATTTTGTAAAATAAAAGTTTAAATATTTTAAAATAATATTGAAATTTAATTTCATTATCGCATATAATCATATTAAACTGAAAGCCTTTTCAAGACAATCATTTTTTTGGAGGTGACCATGACAGAATTCCAGGTTTTAAAACACATCAAAAGTCAGATGGAGAGCTTTACACCCTCTGAAATAGCGGTTGCTCAATATGTGCTCGAATTTCCTGAGAAAGTGATGGAGATGACCACAAAGCAACTATCACAATCATGCGGCAGCAGTGAAGCCGCCATCATCCGATTCTGCAAACGGATCGGAATCAACAGTTTCAGCGGCTTGAAAATCGAGCTCGCGAAAAGTACGAACATCGAAGAAACGAAGAGTCATGACATAAATACGCTCCTCTCTTTTGAAGATAATCTTGAAACCGTCTTCAATAAAGTATTGGTCAATACCTATCAAGCCATCAAGAACACGGAAAAGCTTTTTTCCATCGATGAACTCGGTAGGGCGGTGAATGCGTTTCATGAAGCCGAAAGAGTATACCTGTATGGAGTGGGCGGTTCAGCTGTGGTAGCGGAAGATTTCACCCAGAAGCTGTTGAGATTGAACTACCTGGCGTTTCAGGCAAGTGATATTCATATCCAGATGATGATGGCTGCGAACTTAACGGAAAGGGACGTTCTCTTCGTCGTCTCAACATCCGGTCAGACGAAGGAAATCCTGAAGCTGATGAATGTCGCAGAGGAAAAGGGAGCCACCATCGTCCTGTTGACACAGCACGGTAAATCACCGGCAAGAAAGCTCGCCGATATCGTACTGACAATTTCAGAGGAGGAACATAATATCCGAATCGGTACCATGACGGCAAGAATTGCTCAACTCGTCGTGATCGACGCTTTATTCGTGGCATTATGCATGAAAAAGGGACATGGCGTTTACGAGCAAATTATTCATACACATGAAGTGGTCCAGCGAATGAAAGAGGAGGAGGAATAGGGATGAAAGTATTATTCGTATGCTCTGGAGGGATGTCCAGTGCGATCGTCGTCAATGCCCTGAAGAAAGAGGGAACAAAAGAGGGGATTGAAATGGAAGTTCATGCAATCGGAACAGGGGAAGTATCCGAGGAAATCTCTAAGGGATGGGATGTATGTATGGTAGCACCTCAGATCAGACACCGATTTGATCAAGTGAAGAAAGCCGCCGATGAGGCCAATGTTCCATGCGGGCCGATTCCGCCACAGGCTTACACGCCACTGGGCGGGCCAACTTTACTGAAAACAGTAAAAGAATTAACAAACTAATTAAATAGGAAACAAGGGGGTAGTAACATGCAAACGTTTGTGAACTTTCTGGAGAATAATTTGTCAGGTCCAATGGCCAGACTCTCTGAACAAAGGCATTTGCAAGCAATCCGGGATGGGGTTATTTCAGCACTGCCATTTATTATCGTCGGTTCATTCTTTCTGATCTTAGCGTTTCCGCCACTGCCTGATGCATGGATATTCGGTGACATCAAACAGTGGGCAGCAGACAATATTGTCGAGATCCTGATTCCGTACCGTCTGACCATGTTCATCATGTCGCTCTATGTGGCCTTCGGGATCGGATACAATCTCTCGAAAAGCTATAAACTGGATCCATTATCCGGCGCACAGATCTCAGTCGCAGTACTTCTATTGACCATTACACCGAAAGTAATGGACGGAGAAGGCTGGGTCCTTCCAATGACCAACCTCGGTGGGCAGGGATTATTCGTTTCCATGGTTGTCTCGATCCTGGCCGTTGAAATCCTGCGTTTCTGTAAAACAAAGAACATCACGATCAAAATGCCAGAGCAAGTACCGGCATCCGTATCACGAAGCTTTGAAGCACTTATACCTGTAGCAATCGTTATTTTATTGATATCATCCGTTACTGTCTTAGCAGGGGTCGATCTGCATAAGTTGGTCGGTGTTGCCGTCGCTCCACTGGTCACTGCCGGTGACAGCATATTCGGAGTATTGGTTCCGGTATTCCTGATCGATTTCTTCTGGTCATTCGGGATTCACGGTGTATCCGTTGTTGGAACCGTGGCCCGTCCACTATGGGAAGTATTCCTTGTGAACAACGCTGACGCGGTTGCAAGCGGGCAAGCGATCCCGCATATCGCTCCGGAAACGTTCTACCAATGGTTCATCTGGATCGGTGGATCAGGAGCAACGCTTGGATTGGTCCTTGCGATGGTCTTCTTCTCCCGTTCAAAATATTTAAAAGCACTAGGGAAAACATGTCTTGTACCGGGTCTTTTCAATATCAATGAGCCTGTCATTTTCGGTGCTCCAATCGTATTGAACCCGATCTTGATCATCCCATTTATAACGGTACCTTTGATCACAGCGACTCTTTCGTATGTGGCCACCACTATCGGTTTGGTATCTCCAACGTACATCATGCCGCCATGGACACTGCCTGCACCGATCGGCGCGTACCTTGCAACGGGTGGTGACTGGAGAGCGATCGTCATGGTTCTGATCAATGTCGGAATCTCATTCGCTATCTACTTCCCATTCTTGAAAATGTATGACAAGAAAATGCTGAAGATGGAAGAGAGCGAGCAACAAGCGGCATAAGATTTTATATCAACAATCAGAAGTGGGAGTCCTAGGATTCCCACTTCTTTACTAGTATAAGGAGTGATGGACATGACAGAAACCGTTGTCCCAAAGAGAATCGGTTTTAAAAGTGTGTTTGTATTATTAATCTCTGTATCTATTGGACTTTTACTTCTTTCTAAACCGTTGATGAGCACGGGACTCGCAAAAGAATGGAGTATGTTTTTGGCTACGGGCATTTCAGCTTCCATCGGTCTTTCATACATTTTATTGAAAATTGAAGGACCGGTTGAAGATGCATCTGTTAAAAAGAAGCGGATGCTACTGGCAGTCGTGGTCAGTTTCGTCATAAGTTTCATTCTGGCTTTTGTGGCCAGGTAACTGGAGGGTCTTGCAATGAAAAAAGGAATCAAGATTGTGACGATCGGCGGGGGCTCGAGCTATACTCCCGAGTTTGTTGAAGGATTGATCAAGCGGTATGATGAGCTTCCGGTTCGTGAATTATGGCTTGTGGATATTGAAGAGGGAAGAGAGAAGCTGAATATTGTCGGGAATTTAGCGAAGCGAATGGTGGAGAAGGCAGGAGTCCCGATGGAAGTCCATTTAACACTGGAGAGGAGAAAGGCGTTGAAGGGAGCTGACTTTGTCACGACCCAGATGCGGGTCGGACAGCTGAAAGCCCGGATTCAGGACGAGCGCCTGCCGATCAAATACGGGATGATCGGCCAGGAGACAAATGGGGCAGGGGGACTTTTTAAGGGAATGAGGACAATCCCTGTTCTTTTGGAAATCTCAGAGGAAATGCAGGAACTGTGCCCTGATGCCTGGCTGATCAATTTTACGAATCCTGCAGGTATGGTAACTGAGGCGTTGCTGCGCTATGGTTCGCATCCGAAGGTCGTGGGCGTTTGCAATCTTCCCATCAATACGAGAATGACGCTTGCAAAACTCCTCGGTGTCGAGGTGGAACGCGTACTTATCGAATTTGCCGGACTCAATCATATGGTCTACGGACTGGACGTACTGCTGGACGGAGAATCTGTATTGGAGGAAGTACTCGACATCATGAGTGATCCGGACAGGCAGGTGAGTATGCGGAATATTGCTCCACTGCCGTGGGAACCGGAATTCATCAGGAGTCTGGGAGTCATCCCTTGCCCATATCACCGCTATTACTACAAAACGGGTGATATTTTAGAAAAGCAGCTGGAGGAATTCAAGACCGGTACGACTCGTGCGGAGGTCGTCCAGCAGTTGGAGGAAGAGCTGTTTGATTTGTATAAGGATGAAAGTTTAGCGGTTAAGCCTCCGCAACTTGAAGAGCGGGGAGGGGCTTATTACAGTGATGCAGCATGCAATCTCATATCGTCCATTTACAACGATCGCGGGGATATCCAGACTTTGAATGTACGAAATAATGGAGCAATCAGTGATTTGCCAAGGGATTCTGCCGTGGAAGTGAACTGCGTTGTGACGAAAGCGGGACCGGAGCCGATTGCAATCGGAGAACTCCCTGTGTCGGTCAGTGGCCTTGTGCAACAGATCAAATCCTTTGAGCGGGTGGCTGCAGAGGCATCCGTAACCGGTTCCTATGAAAAAGCATTGCTTGCCATGACCATCAATCCGTTGGTGACCAGTGATGTGAAAGCGAAGCAGCTGCTGGACGAGATGCTTGAGGTTCATAAAGAGTATTTGCCTCAGTTTGGTGAGCGGCTGACCCAAAATTAAAGATAGAAAACGACCCGAATCATGATTTGGGTCGTTTTTTTGTGGGAAGGGGAGTGAAGGGAGGGGGTTAGTGGACTTACTATCGACTTCTCCGCTTTTATTATCGACTTTATATGACCCGTGACGGAACAGCCCCGGTCTTATTTTCTAGAACCAGAATATATTTTCAAAACCAACCAACTTATTTTCAAAACACATCAACCCTCTGCACATCTTTCCCCGGGACGAGCATAACTTGATAGAAAGAAACCATGTCCGGAAAGGGTGCCACGTCCATGATCCCGATGAAAACAAAGGCTGCGGCCTCTCTATATGCCACCATGTCCATCAGCTTCTGGGGGATATCCTTCGTGTCGACGAAAGCGGTGCTGGATACCCTTGATCCGTATACGCTCCTCGTGATGCGGTTTGCAATCGGAGCACTGTTTCTCTTCATGCTACTCGTAGTAAAACGATACAAGCTTACGATTCCTCTAAAGTATATCCCTCACTTAATCATACTTGGCGTTCTCGGCGTCTTCATTCACCAGGTCATCCAGGCGACGGCCCTACTCACCATCGATGCATCGTCGGCAGGATGGATGATTTCATTTTCCCCTGTGTTCACCGTCATCCTCTCCATGATGTTCTTGCATGAAAAAATGACTCTCCCTAAAGTCCTTGGAATGATTATTGCGATTACGGGTGTGCTGATGGTGACGACTGCGGGGAGGGGACAGTCGATCGGATTTACTGTCAACATAGGGTATCTCCTCATGATTCTCAGTACATTGAACTGGGCGGTATACTCCGTGCTTCTGAAAAAGCTTCGCATTGAGCTCCCATCCCTCGTGATCACCTTTTACATGAGCCTGCTGGGATTCAGTTTGACCACTCCGTTTCTCATTCGAAACCGGGGGTGGGAAGGCATTTCCCAATTATCGAATGTGGAGTGGGCACACTTGATCTTCCTCGGTGTATTCGTCTCGGGAATCGCGTATTGGTACTGGGCGAAGGCGTTGGAAGTATTGGATGCGTCCAAGGTGTCGATGTTTCTTTACTTGGAGCCTGTCACCACTCTCATTGCGGCCATTCTTCTCCTTCACGAGAAAATTTTTCTCATAAGCATCCTGGGTGGAGTCATAATTATTATAGGAGTTGTCATTGTCAATGGTCAGATGATTTCTGTCCTCCATCGGTTTCTATGGAGGAAGCGATAACATCAGGGGGGATGCGCAGTGACCTTAAAAGAACGGATAAAGAATCGATTGGATGGATTATCACATCCTTCTACGAAAGAACTGAAAGAAGTCTTGCAGTCTCTGAATATACGTCTTGAGGATTTACAGCCTTATCTGGAATCTCCGGAAGGGAAACCCTACTTTCGAAAGCTCCTGTATCAAAATGAAGCAGTGGAGCTCCTCGTCATGAATTGGTCGGATATGGAATGTGCCCCGCATGACCACGGAGATTCGAAAGGGTGGATCCAGGTGATGGATGGGACTTCCGTCAACACGATTTTTGAAGTGAAGGATAATCACCTTCCACATGAAATATTCCATCGCGAATATAGGGAAGGTTCTTTCTTTTTTGCCCCGAAGAAAGGGGTTCACAAGATGAGGAAGGGGAGTGAAGGGAGTCTTGTGACTCTCCACCTCTATTCACCGCCCATTCAGGGGATGATGGTATACGATTTGGAGAAATGTGCGGCCTGTGTGGTATCCGATGAATGCGGTGCTTGGTGGCCGGAAGATATGAGGGAAAAGGTAAAGGACATACAGTTGAAATAAGAAGAAGCGTTTCTCCACTGCGGGGAAACGCTTCTTTCTATGATTATCGTACTCTCACTGATTTCGCGTCCTTGCTTTCCACACCTGTCGGAGATACGGAGGTAACACCATACGTGTACATTCCACCTTCTGCAGCAGAAGTGTCTTTATACGTCGTGACGCCTTCTTGAGAGTACACGACATCCACGATATTCGCAGGATTCATGTAGTCTCCTTCTTTCACGCCGTCAAAGCGATAGATGACATACTTTCTTGCATCTGAATGTTTCTTGTCATCGATGGTCAACGTGATACCGTCTTCCTGCTTATCCGCTTTTACCGTGTTCGGTTTCTTCGGAAGGTCATCATTGTTCCAAGGAGTGGCAGGCGTCAAAGCCTTTTCCGTATATACTTCATTTCGTAGAATATCAGTGTACCCAAGCGGGTTTTCGAAAATTTGTCTCAGGGAGAAATGCATTTGGCCAAGGGCCGTACCGTTAGCCCGGTTGTCCATGATTTGCCCCGGCAGTTCATAAGGATTGAACCATTCCTGATCAAAGTTGTCCCCGACCTTATAATCGGCCATCCCGATGTACAGATTCACCGGATGTTCATAAGAATACTCGTTCACTTCCCGGCTCCACCAATCGAGTAGGACGGAGTAGTTGGCGACGGCGAGTTTCCTGGACCAGTAGATTTGCGGGGTGATGTAGTCGATGCTTCCATCCTTGATCCACTGGCGGGTATCTGCATACAGATCATCGAAATTCGTTTGTCCCGCTTCTGTCTCACTTCCCGTCGGATCATCGGCGATATTTCTCCATACACCGAACGGAGAGATACCGAATTGGACATACTCTTTGATAGTTTTGATTTCAGTGTTGATATCAGCGACCAGTTCATCGACGTTGTTGCGTCTCCAATCATCGATATTGGCGAATGTGCTGCCATATTTCTCGTATGTATCTTGATCTGGGAAGCTTTCTCCTGCAATTTTATAAGGATAGAAATAATCATCCATATGAACCGCTTCTATGTCGTAGTTGCTAACTAGTTCTTTAACTGTATCAATCAAGTATTCTTGTACTTCGGGAATTCCGGGGTTGAGATAGTACTGCTTCCCGTATTTCAGTACCCACTCCGGGTGAAGTTTGGCCACGTTGTCATCCGCGAGAGAGTCGATCGTTTGATTCGGCATCGTGATCCGGTAAGGGTTGACCCATGCGTGTACTTCGATTCCTCGTTTATGTGATTCATCTACCATGATGGCAAGTGGGTCATAGCCTGGATCGGTTCCCTGCTCATCACCCGTAATATACTGGGACCATGGGGCCAGTTCGGAAGGATACAAGGCATCGGCAGTCGGCTTGACTTGATAGATCACCGTATTGAAGTTCAATTCTTTTAACTCGTTCAGGGTGTTCACCACCCAATCCGTAAATTCCTGCTTGTCCATTCCAGGCTTCATGTCAATATTCGTCACTGTCGCAATCCATGCAGCCCGCATCTCTTGCTTCGGTTCAGATGTCCCGGATGCCTTCGCTTTCCCGGTAGAAAAGGGAAGTACCAGTGAGAACAACATCACGGCCATCATCATGTACTTTACTGCTTTCATATCTTTACTCCTCTCTTACGGTTATAAAGTAACCGCTTTCATTTTATTGAAATAATACTTCATGAAATTTAATTAAAATATGAAATATTATTTCTCTTTTCATTATAAGGGGTTCTAGTACTCTGGTATATAGTACCAATGAGGTGAAAAAACTGAATATTCAATCGATAAACAGTAGGAAAGGACCAGGTGAATACTTCTAAAAAGAATAAAAAGGGAAAGAATGAATACGGAAGTGGTGTAGAATAGAAGTGAAATGTAAAAAGGGAGAGGATGACATGTTCAAAGATCTACCGATCGATCAATGCGATTTAGATAAGTATACATTCGTGGACGTACGATCTCCTTCTGAATACAGGGAAATGACGATTCCGGGCAGCCTGAATATACCCGTTTTCGATGATGAAGAAAGAGCAGAAGTAGGGACATTATATAAGCAGGTGAGTAAGGAAGTGGCGACGGACCGGGGACTGGAGATTTTTTCAGGTAAGCTTCCCCGATTCATTAATGAATTCAAGAAACTTGAGGGTGAAATCGTCGTGTTTTGCTGGCGTGGTGGTATGAGGAGTAAAGCAGCGGCTACTTTCCTTGACCTGATGGGGATCAGGACTTCCCGGATTCTGGGAGGGGTCAGGGCTTATCGCCACTGGGTGCTGAAGGGGCTTGAAGATATTGACCTGAAGCCTGCTTCTTTTGTACTGAACGGTGGGACAGGCACCGGGAAGACCGCGATTTTGAAGAAGCTTCAGGAAGAAGGATATCCGGTTCTTGATATTGAAGGCCTCGCCAACCACAGAGGGTCCATCTTTGGAGAAATCGGACTCACGGCCAACAACCAGAAAACATTCGATTCCCTCCTCCTTCGGGAACTGATGAAAAAGCAGGAAGCCCCTTTTCTTTTATTTGAAGCAGAAAGTAAGCGGATCGGTAAGGTGCTCCTGCCTGATTTTCTTATTCAGGAGAAGGAAGAGGCATTTCATATCTTCATCGAAATGCCCATGAAAGAAAGAGTGAGGCATATATTAGACGAGTACCGTCTTCACGAACATCATGAAGAGTTTGTGAAAGCGTTCAGGTCCATCAAGCGAAGGATTCACAGTCCGATTGCCAATGAAATCGAGGCTGAGCTGCAGAAGGGAAACTATGAACGGATATTGGAACTGCTCATCGAATATTATTACGATCCGAGGTACTTACATATGTGGAATCAATATCCAGAGGATCGAAAGACCACGGTTAAGGTGAATTCAATCGAAGAAGCATACCAAGAAATCAAGAAGCTCCTTCCTGAGAAAAGCCCCTTGGTTTCCAATCACTGAGACCTTTGCCCATGAGAAAGAGGGACGGACCTTCGAATTTTCGAAGGTCCGTCCCTCTTTCTTTTGGTTTGAAAAGGTCCCCATGAGGGAAAAGAAGAAGGATTTAAGCAAATAAATGACAAGGCGGTTCCATTTGAATACATAGAGGTCCGTCCCTCCTCGCTAAGACCCGGTAGGTTGAAAAATTTTGCTGATAAAAAAATTTTTTTTAGTGATGTTTTTGCATGAAAATTCATGTGGGAATTTGCTGAAATATGCTTTGGGACACGAATTATTGTAAGCGATTTCTTTATGTTCGTACCAAGCTTTTAAAGATTCTGAATATTAAGTTAAAGGTATCATTTATAAATCAACGTTCTTTCTCCTTATTACATATATATTTGGAAAAAGCACACGCTTCCCATTAACAAAATTTTTCGTTTTTTCTAAATTTCATGATATACTAACGAAAATTAAGAAAATTTAATTAACCGGTTAATTATTCAAAAAATATACAAGTTTAGTAGAGGAGGACATTGGATGAAAACGAATCTTCCTGTAGCGCAAGGCATGTATGATCCTGCGCAAGAACATGAAGCATGTGGAATTGGAATGATTGCCAATATCGATGGGACGAAAAGTCATAACATCGTTCAGAATGCCATCAATATTTTATGTAACTTAGAACATCGCGGAGGACAATCAGCCGATACGAGTACCGGTGACGGTGCAGGTATCCTCACTCAAATCCCCCATCATTTCTTCAAGAAGCAGTGTGAGAAAGAAGACATCATCCTTCCCCGTAAAGGAGAATATGGAATCGGGATGGTGTTCCTTCCTGAAAATTATGAGAAGCGCATGAAGAGTAAAGAAATCTTCGAACGCATCATTGATGAAGAGGGCCAGAAGACACTTGGCTGGAGACCTGTTCCACTCAATGATTCCTTTGTAGGGAAAGTGGCATCGAAGTCTAAACCATTCATCCGCCAAGTCTTCATTGGCGTATCGGAAGATATAGAGTCCCGGATGGATTTCGAGCGAAAGTTGTATGTGATCAGGAAAAGGATTGAACAAGAAGTCGCAACGGTTGAAGGGCTTGAGGATGTCTACCTTTGCAGTTTGTCTTCCACGACCATCGTGTACAAAGGGATGCTCATCCCGGAACAGCTCGATTCCTTTTATATTGACCTCAACCATCCTGAGTTCCGGTCAGCTTTAGCACTTGTACATTCCCGCTTTAGTACAAACACTTTCCCGAGCTGGCAACGATCTCACCCAAACCGATATACGATTCATAATGGAGAATTCAATACATTGCGAGGCAACGTGAACTGGATGCGTGCACGTGAGAAACTGTGCCAATCCAGTGCTTTCAAGGAAGAAGATCTGAAGAAAATCCTACCCGTCATCGATGAGACAGGCAGTGATTCTTCCATGTTTGATAACTGCTTTGAATTCCTTCATTTATCAGGTAGATCCCTTGCCCATACGGCCATGATGATGGTGCCTGAGCCATGGGAAAACGACGATACGATCCATCCTAAGAAGAAGGATTTTTATGAATACCACAGTTGTCTGATGGAGCCGTGGGATGGACCTGCAGCCCTGGTATTCACCGATGGAAAGCAAATCGGGGCGTGCCTCGATCGAAACGGACTGCGACCTGCCCGTTATTATGTGACAAAAGGCGGCATGATCGTTCTGGGATCCGAAGTGGGGGCGCTGGATATTTTTGCCGATGACATTGTGTACAAAGATCGCCTCCAGCCTGGAAAGATGCTTCTCGTCGATCTGGAAAAAGGGCGGATCATCCCGGATGAAGAGATCAAGCTCCGTGTCGCGTCCGAGCATCCGTACAGACACTGGCTCGATAATAATAAGTTCGAACTTGAGGACCTTCCGGAAACGACACAGGAAGTGACACGATTGGATTCAGAGGAAGTGCTCCTTCAGCAGCAGGCATTCGGTTACACGACAGAGGAACTGAATAAGATCATCAAGCCGATGGTGACCGATGGCAAGGATCCGGTCGGTTCCATGGGATACGATTCACCCCTTGCCGTTTTATCCAAGAAGCCTCAGCTTCTATTTAACTATTTCAAACAATTATTTGCCCAAGTGACAAATCCACCGATCGATGCGATCAGAGAGCAGATCATCACATCTGTCGGTACAACGATCGGAGCTGAAGGAAATCTGGTGAATCCTGGTCCTGAGAGCTGCAGGCATATTCATTTAAAGACACCGATCATCACAGGGGAAGAGCTTGAAAAGCTTCGTCATCAGAAAGAAAAAGGATTTAAGGCAGTTACGTTATCGATTTTATTTGATGTGACCGAAGAAGAAGATCAGCTTGAACGGACCCTCGATGCTCTTTACGAAAAAGCTGACCAGGCCGTTGCTGATGGGGCGACACTCCTCATTCTTTCCGACCGCGGGGTGGTGAAGGAGAAGGCGGCCATTCCGTCACTCCTTGCCGTATCAGGTCTGCATCATCATTTAATCCGTCAGGGGACGCGTACAACCGTGAGTATCCTCCTGGAATCAGGGGAACCAAGGGAAGTGCATCACTTCGCCACCCTGCTCGGATATGGTGCTGAAGCCATCAATCCGTATCTGGCCTATGAAACACTGCTTGATTTGATTGTAAAAGGCGAGATTCAAGACACCACCTATGAAAAAGCGGTGCAGCGTTTTGTGAAAGCGGGAACCGATGGGGTCATCAAGGTTCTATCGAAAATGGGGATTTCTACGATCCAAAGTTACCGTGGAGCCCAAATATTTGAAGCAGTCGGCATTCATCAGGATGTCATCGATAAATATTTCACCCGTACCGCATCAAGACTCGGCGGAATCGGGATGGATATCATTGAAAAAGAAGTTCTTTTAAGACATAGAAAGGCATTCAACGACCGGAAAGATAACCAGCGTACATTAGAATCCGGGGACGAATTTCAATATCGGAAAAATGGGGAGGACCATGCGTACAATCCAAGTACGATCCACACTCTTCAACATGCATGCAGGACGAATAATTATGAATTATTTAAGAAATATTCCACTATGCTGACTGATGAAAAGCAGAATCTTCAATCCCTCCGCGGCCTTCTTTCGTTTAAAGAAACGAAGCCCGTACCGATTGAAGAGGTGGAATCAGTCGAAGAAATCTGCCGCCGCTTCAAGACCGGTGCCATGTCATTCGGTTCCATCAGTCAGGAAGCCCATGAAGCGTTGGCGATCGCCATGAATAAAATCGGCGGACGGAGCAATTCAGGAGAAGGCGGGGAACACCCTAGCCGCTTCATTCCAGATGAGAATGGAGATTCGCGCCGCAGTTCGATTAAGCAAGTAGCCTCAGGCCGCTTCGGCGTAACGAGTCACTACCTTGTGAATGCCGATGAGATTCAAATCAAGGTCGCTCAAGGGGCCAAACCTGGTGAAGGGGGACATCTCCCAGGTAAAAAGGTTTATCCTTGGGTTGCTGAAGTAAGGGGATCGACACCGGGGGTCGAGTTGATTTCACCACCGCCTCATCACGATATCTATTCGATAGAAGATCTGGCCGAATTGATTTACAACCTGAAAAATGCAAACCCGCAGGCAAGGATCAGCGTCAAACTGGTATCCGCCGTAGGTGTCGGAACGATTGCAGCAGGTGTGGCAAAAGGAAGGGCCGACGTTGTGTTGATCAGTGGATATGACGGAGGGACCGGTGCGGCACCGAGAACCAGTCTTAAACATACGGGACTGCCGTGGGAAATCGGTCTTGCCGAAGCCCATCAGACCTTACTGTTAAATCGACTTCGTGACCGGATTGTCGTTGAGACGGACGGCAAGATGATGACGGGCCGGGATGTGGTCGTCGCATCCCTTCTTGGAGCAGAGGAATACGGATTTTCGACTGCGCCACTTGTGGTCCTTGGCTGTGTCATGATGCGCGTCTGTCATATGAATACATGCCCTGTCGGAATTGCGACACAAGATCCTGAGCTTCGTAAAAAGTATACTGGGGACCCGGAACATGTGGCGAACTTCATGCGTTTCGTTGCTCAGGAAACAAGGGAGCTCATGGCTCAACTTGGTTTCAGGACGATCAATGAAATGATAGGACGAACCGATATCCTCGAAGCGAACGAAGCAATCGATCATTGGAAAGGTAAAGGGATAGACCTGTCAGCCCTTCTCTATCAACCGGATGTACCAGAGAAAGTAGGCAGATATGCGACCCGTAAGCAGGATCATGAGCTTGAGAAGACATTGGATTTCCAAGAACTGATTCCACGCTGCCGCAATGCGATTGAAACAGGGGAGCCGGTTGAATGGACGACGGCAATCCGGAATATTCACCGGGTGACCGGGACGATGCTCGGCAGTGAAATCACCAAACGATACGGGGCAGAAGGATTACCTGAAGACACGATCCGTCTGACCTTCAAGGGCTCTGCGGGTCAAAGCTTCGGTGCATATATTCCTAAAGGATTGACCCTGAGGCTTGTCGGGGACTCCAACGATTTCGTCGGAAAAGGATTATCAGGTGGGAAAATCATCGTCCATCCGGATCCGACCGCTACCTTCATCCCTGAACGGAATACGATCATCGGAAACGTTTCTTTCTACGGGGCGTCCGGTGGAGAAGCGTATATTTACGGGGTAGCAGGAGAGCGTTTCTGTGTCCGTAACAGTGGGGCCCAGGTAGTCGTGGAAAGCGTCGGGGATCACGGATGTGAATACATGACTGGAGGTAAAGTCGTCGTCCTTGGTCTGACCGGACGGAACTTCGCTGCCGGTATGTCCGGTGGGGTTGCGTATGTCCTGGATGAAGATGAAACCTTCCGTTCAAGATGTAATCAGGAGCTTGTCCTCGTTCAACCATTGTTTGATCCGGAAGAGATGCAGGACGTCTATGATATGATCGAGCGATACGTTCACTATACAAGCAGCAATAATGGAAAGAAGATTTTGGCGAACTGGGAATCATACGTGTCCAAATTTGTGCGCGTGATCCCTAAATCCTATCTCAAGATGAGAGAACGGATCAGTGAACTTGAAAATAGTGGATTAGAGAAATTCGATGCGGAAATGGCCGCATTTGAAGAAGGTACAAAAGAAGAGAAAAAAGTATTGGAGCCTGCGAATTAATCAGGGAGGGGGATATGATGGGAAAAGCAACTGGATTTATGGAATATTCGAGACAGACAACGGCTGAGAGACATCCAGCCGAACGGACGAAAGATTGGAACGATTACACCACTCCTCTTTCGGAAGAAGAAATCAAGAAACAAGGGGCACGCTGCATGGACTGCGGCGTACCCACTTGTCAGTCCGGAATGGAGATCAACGGGTCGACATCGGGCTGCCCTGTGTATCACCTGATACCCGAATGGAATGATCTTGTGTATCAGGGACAATGGAAGGAAGCATTGAAACGCGAGCATCAGATGAATAACTTTCCTGAATTCACCGGCTTCGCCTGTCCGGCTCCATGTGAAGGGGCGTGTGTGCTTGGAATCAATGAGCCGCCTGTTGCCATCAGGACTGTGGAACGCTCGATCATTGAGAAGGGATTTGAGGAAGGCTGGGTCATTCCGGAACCGCCTCAGTTCCGCACCGGTAAGCGCGTGGCCGTCGTCGGATCAGGTCCTGCAGGATTGGCTTCAGCTGCGCAGCTGAATAAAGCAGGTCATCTTGTCACCGTTTTTGAAAAAAATGATCGAGTCGGCGGTCTCTTGACGTATGGGATTCCCGAAATGAAGCTTCCATACTCGGTCGTGAAGCGCCGTGTCGATATTTTAGAAGAAGAGGGCATTGAATTTGTCACGAATACGGAGGTTGGGAAAGACTACACCGTCGAAAATCTTCGGGAGAACTTTGACGCCGTCATCCTCTGCGGGGGAGCAGCCGTACACCGTGACATCCAGGTCGATGGACGTGATCTGAAAGGCGTTCATTATGCCATGGAATTCCTTCATGCGAATACGAAAAGCTTATTGGATTCGAACTTACAGGATGGCGAATATATTTCTGCTGAAGGGAAGAACGTCATCGTCATCGGTGGAGGGGACACGGGTACAGACTGTCTGGCCACTTCCGTGAGGCATAATTGTAAAAGCCTGACTCAGTTCGATATATATGATAAAAAAGGTGCGATGCGGGATGAAGTGGGCAATCCTTGGCCACAGTATCCGGTCATTCACCGGGTGGAGTACGGACAAAAGGAAGCGGCCGAAGTCCTTGGCGATGATCCACGTGCGTACGCTGTCATGACGAAGAAGTTTGTCGGTGATGAACATGGCCATATCAAGGAAGTTCATACGGTCAATGTGAAACTCCGCTATGACGAAAATGGAAACAAGATCCGTGATGAAATCCCGGGAACTGAAAAAGTTTGGCCGGCGGACCTTGTCCTTCTGGCCATCGGATTCAGCGGACCCGAGCAGGATCTGATCAAAGAGCTTGAAGTCGAAACAAACAGCAACTCCACTGTGAAAGCGGAGTACGGGAACTACATGACAAACGTCGATGGCGTCTTCGCTGCAGGAGACATGCGCCGTGGCCAAAGCCTCATCGTCTGGGCCATCAACGAAGGCCGTGAAGCAGCCCGCGAATGCGACCGCTACCTTATGGGCACAACTGAATTACCTTAATCCTTATTGAGGGACGGACCTCCATCGGGCTTGATGCCTGGTGGGGGTTTTTGGTGTTTGAGGTAGCAGACGTTGTTAAGAGGGACGGACCTCCGTCGTAAATGGGATGTATTAAAGGGAGGACATGTCTGTATCGGTGAGATTTAGGTTGAAAAATCTTTAGGGAATGAAGAAAGTTAGTTGTTTTTTGGGGATTGTAGTGAAAATCCTATCATATGTCTATGTTCAGGATTCTAGAACCTGTTGATAATGGCTTATTTACTCCTCTGTGGTGGACCAGTCAATAGGGCTTGCCGTTAATTGCGTCATTATAGGGAGTGATTGCGTCATTATTTAGTTTATTGCGTCATTTTCTCGATAATTGCGTCGTTTCACACCGTATTTGCGTCTTTTACCACTTATAGGAAACCTAAACACCTCCCATCCCCCATAATCCTCCAACCAAGGTCCGTCCCTCCACCATATACCCTCAACCCCACCAAAACTCCCTCTTGACAGATCCACCCACTTACCGTAAATTATGTTTAATTTATCCAGTTATTGAATTTGATTAGGTGATTGACGAATCAGTTACAGAAGGTGGAGTTAACATGGGTATGGAAATTGTATTTTCCCCTTTTAATGAATTAATGGCCAGTTTGCACGTGTTGTGTAATCCTGTGCATCATCCTTATCGCAGGAAGTGGGCGATGGAGGTGGAAAGGTCACTCCCAACAGAGATGGTCGACGAAATCCGATTGCTTGGTTCGCTTTCATACGAGTGGATGTACCTTATGAATATCCGTAACGAGTATGTACTGAACGAATCTTCCACTGAGGAAGTAATTGAGTTTATTTGTTCCATGCCGGATGACGCATTTGTTTTTTATATGCTGGGAGAACAGTATAGTGTGGATACGCTTAAATCCTGGAAGAAGGACAGCCGGATGTCTCCATTAAGCTTCCAGCAAAAAGAGTTATTATCTCATCCCAAACAGTGGAAGGATCGTATTCATGAGCTTCTTTACGAATTCAATGAAAAAGTCTTTCAGCCGGAATTATTCCGGATACGTCCTTGGATCAAGAGTGCGGCAGCAACCTTTCAGCAGAAGCTTGACCAATCTTCACTGGAGGCCCTGAACGAAGTCCATCCTGATGTAACGGTCACCCTTCAAACGATTAAAGTCCAAAAAGGAGAAACATATCAATTTTCTCTGGCAGACTATCCACACGTCACGTTGCAGCCATCCACTTTCATTACTCCCCATGTCATGCTCGGGGTATATCCAGGAAGGCTTTGTCTTGGGCTGCACGTGGCGGTTCCGGATACAGAAGAGATGAAGGATGAACCGCCGGAGGATTTATTGCTCATGTTCAAAGCATTGGGGGAAGCAACACGACTAAAGATTTTGCGGGACGTTTTGATTCATCCATACAGTACGAAACAGCTTGCTGAAAAACATAGTCTTTCTGAAGCGACCATTTCGGGTCATATCAAGACTCTTCAAAAAGCCGGTTTAGTAAAGAGTGAGCGTAAAGGGTATTATATCTTTTATTCAGGAAACAGGGAAAGGATGGAGTCCCTGCGATCCGACCTGAGTCAATTCATCTCACTCCCATTATTGGAGCAATTTATTTATGAACATGATTTCGCATAAGGGGACTTGAAGATGACAACATTCATGAAAGGAATAGGTCAATTTGGATTAGCGTGCATAGGGATCCTTCTCATTCTTGCTTCACCGGCCTTGATATCCGGTCCGAAGAGCTTTGCAGCATCGACAATGACAATCATGCAGGAAATCATGCATCCTGGCACTCTTTCTTATTACGCTCATTCTGAAACACTGTCTTTTTCCCGGATGCCTGAAGCGAGATCGGTTGAGTTCCATCAGAAGCAGGCAACGATAGAACTGTTTCCTTCCATACTAGATTCGTATGTTTATAGCATGTCACTGATGATGGGCGGCTTGATGTTGTCGATTGTCGTGGCTTCTCTGTCAGGCTTGTTTCTTATTCAGTTCCCTTCTTTTCTGAAAAAAGTGATTTTCTCCGCAATAGACGTACTCGAGTCAGTCCCTGATGTATTCTTCATCTTTAGTATTCAATTATGTGTTGTCTGGTTTTATAAGATGACCGGTGTTGAACTGGCCCTTGCTTATTCCACCAATGATCAACAGGCCTTCCTCTTGCCAGTCATCATATTGAGCATAGTCCCGGGAATTTATATGTTGAAAATCCAGCTTCTCTTCATGAACGAAGAAATGGAAAAGGATTATGCCCTGTTTGCCAAATCCAAAGGTCTTTCACATGCGATGATTTCGCTTCACCACATTTTCAGGAATACAGTCATGGAGTGCCTGGCTCATTTACCCGTCATCGTTTTGTCCCTGTTCACACATCTCGTGGTCCTTGAATTCCTGTTTCAGAGTAACGGAATCATGAGGTTCATTTTGGGAGATCAGCCCGCATCATCACGTGTCTTCATGTTGATTCTTACCATGACACCATTTTTTTTCATTATAAATGGGTTAAACCATTTTCGGCAGCGGTTTTATCCAGGGAGTGGAGGAGAAATGGAGTGAACATTGCAAGGGTGGTACCATCGATTCTATTATCCTTCCTGTTACTCTTGAGCGTCATTTGGCCAATCATGACAGAGGAGCCGGTCGCAAAGCCTTTCCTCTATGATGAAAAAGGGGAAATCATGGACACGACCCCTTATCCGCCTTCAAGCTTATATTGGCTTGGAACGGACCGGGAAGGTAAAGATTTATTTTATGAGCTGATGACGGGAGCAAAATGGACGATGTTAGTTGCTTTTATTGTCGCGTTGTTGAGAATCACCCTGTCTACACTTCTTGGAGTCTGGCTGCATAAATGGCTTGCTTCCTTATATGTGCAAGGATTGTTACACGCTCTCACCTTCGTTCCGCAGTCCCTCATCGCCATTATATGGCTTACTCCTTTTTTGCTGTATGAGGTAAGAAGTGCGCCGCCCCTTTCAATGGCTGAAGCCGTTTTATTACAGGTCCTTGTCCTCGTGACGGTGGGGGTGCCGACGACAGCGAGGATGATCGGGGAAACGGTTCGCCATATTCACTCATTTGAATTTATGGATAGTGTGAAGGTGCTGGGGGGATCATCTTTCCATTTGGCTAGGAAGCATGTTTTTCCCCATCTTTTGCCGCGACTGTTCATTTTGTCAGGAAGACAGCTCGTACAAGTTCTCACGCTTATGTTGCATCTTTCCATTTTTCATTTATTCATAGGTGGGACAATCATTATGTCAGGACAGGAGCATGATCAATTCAATGTTCATGCAAGCTCAACGTATGAGTGGGCCGGATTGATCGGAAGTCGATATGGAGAGTTATTATTGGAACCTTACATCGTGGTTTTTCCCGTCATGGCTTATTCCTTGTTGATCCTATTGATGAATATGATGATCAAAAATCTTGAAAAATCCTATCGAAAGGTATGAATACACACCGTCATCCACTTCTAAACAACTGAATGCCGGAATATTTTTTAAAGAAGGGCTTTGTCCTCATGAAAGAGACAAGGAGTCTTTAAAAACAGACTGATAGGGGGAAAACAAAATGATGAAATACTTGCAGCGCATTGGTCGTTCGTTGATGCTTCCCGTTGCCGTGTTACCGGCTGCGGCGATTTTGATGGGGATCGGGTATTGGATCGACCCGTCCGGCTGGGGGGCGGATAGTCCGATTGCCGCTTTCCTGATCAAGGCAGGGGCATCGATCATTGATAATATGGCGATTCTATTTGCTGTCGGTGTCGCACTCGGGATGGCAAAGGCGAAGGATGGATCGGCGGCACTGAGCGGATTGGTCGCGTATCTCGTTATTACCACATTGCTGTCGACGGATTCCGTTGCGTTGTTACAAGGGATAGAAAAAGAGGCAGTGAATCCCGCTTTCGATAAGATTGGAAATCAATTTGTCGGAATCTTGTCGGGGATCGTAGCGGCAGGTATGTACAATCGTTTCAGTCATGTGAAGCTACCGGATGCTTTTGCCTTTTTCAGCGGGAAACGATTGGTGCCGATCATGTCCGCAATCGCCATGCTCGTCGTTTCAGGCGTGATGCTGTTTGTATGGCCGGTCATCTATACAGCGCTTGTTTCCTTCGGGAAGGAAATCAGCGGGCTTGGGTTTACAGGCGCAGGTTTATATGGGTTCTTCAATCGATTATTGATTCCCACCGGATTGCATCATGCGTTGAATTCTGTGTTCTGGTTTGATGTTGCCGGAATCAATGATATCGGGAACTTCTGGTCTGGCACGGGTGAAAAAGGTGTGACGGGAATGTATCAGGCTGGATTCTTCCCTGTCATGATGTTTGGTTTGCCGGCAGCTGGTCTTGCCATTTATCATGCAGCGAAACCAGGTAAGAAAAAGCAGGTTGCTTCCCTGATGCTTGCAGCAGGTTTTGCTTCCTTTTTTACAGGAGTGACAGAACCTCTTGAATTTGCCTTCATGTTCGTGGCGCCGGCTTTATATGTAGCTCATGCCGTGCTGACCGGATTATCCCTTGCGATTGCATCCTTCTTCCACTGGACGGCAGGTTTCGGATTCAGCGCAGGGTTTGTCGATTTTGTCCTGAGTTCAAGGCTTCCCCTGGCCAATCTGCCATATATGCTGCTGATTCAAGGTCTCGTATTTGCTTTCCTATATTATTTCTTATTCCGTTTTATGATTTCGAAATTCAATCTGATGACACCTGGGCGTGAAGAAGAAGGGGAAGAAGGAGAGATGGCTCCTATTCTCACAGGAGAAGACAAGTTCGCAGTCATGGCAGCAGAAATCTATGCCGGCCTCGGCGGAGATGAAAATGTTACCTCCGTTGAAAATTGCATCACCAGATTGAGAGTGGAAGTGAAGGACATGGAGATTGTGGACCAGGAACGGATCAAAGCAACGGGGGTCCCGGGGATCCATGTGGTGGGGGAAAATAGCCTTCATGTGATTGTCGGGACGTCTGTGCAGTTTGTGGCAGACGAGATCGAGAGGATTCGGGGGTAAGGTCTTTCTTTCTCTGAAACTGCAAAAATCTCTCCAATAGTCTATACTTTATCTTATAGAATTTTTTCCCGGAAAGGTTTTTTACCCATGACGAAACTGAAAGAATCGGATTTATATCAGCCGATCCAGAAGCATTTTCATAAACAGGGATATCAGGTGAACGGTGAAGTGAATGACTGTGATCTGACGGCGATGAAAGAGGGGGAGCTGGTGATTGTGGAGCTGAAGCTTTCCTTGAATATCGAGCTCCTCATCCAGGCAACGAAGCGGCAGCGGCTGACGGATCTTGTGTACATTGCGATTCCGAAACCGAAGCGCCTCAGGTCGAAGCGATGGAACGATATACGTCATTTGGTCAGGCGTCTTGAACTTGGTCTTATCACGGTTTCCTTTACGACAAAGACGCCAAAGCTTGATTTTGCCATTCATCCGGAAGCCTTTGACCGAAAGAAGGTTATGCGAAATAGCAAAAAGAAGCGGGCATCCCTGGTGAAGGAAATCGAAGGCCGCAGTGCGGATTACAATGTAGGCGGCAGCAATAAAACGAAGATCATGACCGCTTATAAAGAGAGCTGCATACACATCGCCTGCTGCCTGGAAAAACACGGACCCATGTCCCCGAAGAATTTAACAAAGCTGGGGACGGGCGACAAAACCCCGTCCATCCTCCAGAAGAACTATTACCGGTGGTTCGAAAGGGTGAAAAGGGGCGTGTATCAAATCACGGATTCCGGCAGAGAGGAAATGCAAAAGTATCCTGAACTTGTAAGCTATTACTCACAGAAAATAGAAGAAAATCAAGAAGGGTCTGCTCCCCGGTAACCGGATGGCAGGCTCTTCTTTGCTTCTCACTACTAGTACCGGTGTTCTTCTCATATACATAACGTTAGAGAAGGAACCCGGGAGGATAAATGATGAAAAAAAATATAGAAAATACAATCCGAAATATTCAACAGCATCTTCTGCAGATGCAAAATGCAGAAGGAAGCTGGTCCTTTTGTTTTGAAAATAGCGTGATAACGGATGCGTATATGATCATTCTTCTCCGCTCACTGGAGGCGGATGAGGAAGAACTGATAAGCAAGCTTGTGAACCGGCTTTGGAGATTGCAGACAAGGGAAGGGACGTGGAAGCTCTTTGACGATGAGAGGGATGGGAATCTGTCTTCAACCATCGAGGCGTACTTTGCCCTGAGATTCAGTGGAATGGTTGCAAAGGAGGATAAGAGGCTCCAGCAGGCCGAACGGTTTATAGAGAAAAATGGCGGGTTTCACAAAGCTCACTCCATTACGAAGTTCATGCTGGCTGTTCACGGTCAATATGACTGGAAGCATCTACTGCCGATCCCCATTCAATTCCTGTTGATCCCGAAAATATTCCCTGTTAACTTTTGGGATCTGAGCAGCTATGCCCGAGGTCACCTGGCTCCGTTGATGTTGCTGAAAGATCTTCGGTTCCAGTTAAGAACAAATGATACACCGCAAATACAAGAACTTTCCCGATTTATCAGTGAAGTGAGGTACAGTCAACGGGAATTGAAACTATTTTCAAAAATCAATGAGGGCATCCAGTCACTTGCGAGCATTCCATCCCATCTTCATCAACAAGCCAGACAGTTTGCCCTCGAGTATATGCTGCAGCGATTGGAAAGGGACGGGACCTATCTCAGTTACTTCAGCACGACCTTCTATATGATTTATGCCCTGTTGGCACTGGGGTACAAAAAGAGTGATCCCGTCATTGTGAAGGCTGTGCAAGGGTTGAAAGAGATGGCTTGTGAAACGAAGAATGGACTTCATATTCAAAATTCACCTTCAACTGTTTGGGACACGGCCCTTATCAGTCATGCCCTGCAGGAATCGGGGGTGGGACCTGATGAACAGTCCATAGAGGGATCAGTGGATTACCTTGTCAGGATGCAGCACTTCAAGTATGGGGACTGGGCTCTTGAGAGTGGTGTAAGGCCCGGAGGATGGGGCTTTTCGGAGAGCAACAGCATTCACCCTGATGTGGATGATACAACAGCGGCTCTGAGGGCCATTACGTATGCTGCAGCGGGTAACCCACATATCAGGCCATCTTGGGACCGCGGTCTGGATTGGATACTCGGCATGCAGAACCGGGATGGCGGTTTTCCGGCTTTTGAAAAAAACAAGACGAAATCGATCCTCACTTCTTTTCCGATGGACGGGGCAGAAGCGGCAGCCATCGATCCATCCACCCCTGATTTAACGGGAAGAGCGTTGGAGTTTCTTGGCAGACAGGCAGGATTGAACAACGATCACCCCCAAGTGAAAAAGGGCGTGGAGTGGTTAAAACTGATGCAGAAGGACGATGGATCCTGGTATGGTCGTTGGGGTGTCTGCTACATCTATGGGACATGGGCGGCCATCACGGGGATGAGAGCAGTGGGGGTCTCATCATCTGATAAATATCTTCAAAGGGCTAAGAAATGGTTGGAAAGCATTCAGCAAAAAGATGGGGGATGGGGGGAGTCCTGCTACAGCGATCAAGAAAAGACATTCGTGCCTCTTTCCTTCAGTACCCCTTCACAAACAGCGTGGGCCTTGGAATCACTGATTTGTATCGAAGACAAACCGACCCCTGCGATTGATTTGGGAATGATGGCACTTCTAGATATGATGAGTGGAACAAAGGGCATTACAACCCAAACATACCCAACGGGAGTCGGCCTTCCGGGAAACTTTTACATTCATTACCACAGTTACCAATGGATTTGGCCTTTGCTCACCCTCAACCGTTATAAAGAGAAATACGGTTGAGGTCCGTCCCTCAAAGCGGTAAAATAAAAAGTGAGAATTTTCTAACAAAAGGTGGTGTGAAGGTGAAACTGGATTCGTTCCCTTATCCCTTTAAGGGTGATGTGTATCGGTATTCAAATAATTCGGTTCCGCTGGAGGAAGCGGGTTGTGTCGAGGTTACCTCTTCTTATCGGGAAGAAATCAAACTTAAACGGGCACTGTTATCCCGCCATCCCAAACGATGCTTCCAGTCCCTGCCGCACACATGGAAAGGTCAATGGGAAATCACGGAGCTTGTCATTCAACATCTCACCCAGTTCTACCCTGAAATGTTTACCCTTGAAATAAAAGAAGATGCATGGACGTTCCGTAACCATATTCTGAATGAGAAGACAACTTTTATCCCAGGTGATGATTTGTCTCTATCCATGGAGCCCCTTGATTTTATCGGTAGGCACGTACAAGAAGACCTCATCTTCATGATGGAGCGGGACGGGGATCTGTTCCTGGATGCGGGACAGCTGTGTTTTCCTGCAAACTGGTCCCTTGCGTTCAATACGGGGATGAGCTTCAAGGAAATACACGGACCGATTCCCGGGTTTAATGGAGAGGGTCTGGATCAGCGGATATTCACATTCTTAATGAGGATGGAAGCGGGAGATCCATGGGTAAGGAGGAATTGGTCGCTAATGGCGGGTGATCGCCTGGACACTTCTCTCGAAACGTTTGATGAGTGGGGAGAAGGCCGAAGAAATGTGACAAGGGAAAATGTGGGGGAATTCGTGCACGTAAGGGTGGAGGTGCAGAAGCTTTTTAGGTTACCGGGTTCGAATGGGCTGCTTTTTACCATCCATACTCATCTATCACCACTTAAAGAATTTACGAAGAATCAGAATTGGACGGAAGAGTTTTATCATATTCTGCAGGAACTTCCTGATCATATTGCGGACTATAAAGGGATCTCCCTATTTAAGGAAGAGGTCATCAAGTACTTGAAGGGAAAGAGGGAGAGGAATTGAAGACCATCATGCAACCTTCGTTCGTGCCTTCTAAACGGAAGTATTTATTCTGTGGTGATCGAGTCGGGATGGGAATACTGGAACCTGTGATGAAAATAGTCAATAAAGTACATCTCCCTTCTCAATTCGTATTGGTGGAAGATAAGGAAAAAGCAGATATCTCTTGTTGGCTGAAGAACCAAAAAATGGGGAGTTATTTATACATCGCAGTGGAATGGAGCAGGCTCCCGAATTTTAAAAGAATGGCAGGGGTCAGTGGTTTTTCCGACGACGAAGCACAATATATCGGTCACGGAGTCAGGTTCATCAATGTGTACTGCTGTAAATGTCAGAAGAAAACGAAAGTGAACGGAGAGCTGCCCGATGCCTTCACGACCTGTCCACATTGTCACTTGAAATTATCTGTTTCAGATCATTATTCTAAGCGAATGGAATCCTATCTCGGGTACCCGGCATTGATCCAATCGGAATAAGGAGTGATTACGGTTGAATCTAAATAAAACCATCGCCGTCAGAGTACAGTCGGTCCATCAGGAAACACCATATGTCAAACGGTTTTCACTAACGCCAGCTTATAATGAACTTCTCCCTCCTTTTAGCGGGGGGTCCCACATCACAACGTATATTGAGACAGGAGGGGAGACGATTGCACGATCTTATTCCCTTACGAATCCACCCGGTCAAAGGGACACCTACCAAATCGCCATTCGGCTGAATGAACAATCCACAGGCGGGTCCCGTTATTGGCATGAACAGGTGAAAGTAGGAGATACTCTCCGCATCAGTCCTCCACAGAATCATTTCCCATTGAGCTTTCGAGGGAAGCATCATGTTTTCTATGCAGCTGGAATCGGGATCACGCCTTTCCTTTCCATGATGGCAGAACTTAAAAAAGAGAATCGCTCCTTCGAGCTTCATTATGCGGCAAAGTCCGAAGAATCCTGCCCGTTTTTTACATATTTAAAGAAAGTGTATCCCCATGAGAGTCATTTTTATTTTTCAAGCGAAAGGAGATTGAACGACCAGAGCCTCTGGGAGCACAGAATAGGGACTCATGTGTATTTTTGCGGTCCAACTTCTTTTATCGATGAATTCACTGCAAGTGCCCTGACAATAGGATATCCCCGATCAACCATTCACTTTGAACGTTTTGCTCCACGGCAGACATTGAAACGTCAGGATTTCTTGGTAGAAGTAGAAAACGGTCCCACCCTTAAAGTGCGAAAGGACAGGACATTATTGGAAGCCCTTCTCAAGGCAGGGGTCAATGCGCCATATTCATGCCGGGTCGGTCGTTGCGGAACTTGTGAGGTGAAGGTATTGGAGGGGGAAGTCGATCACGGTGATTCTTTCTTGAGTGAAAGTGAGAGGAGTGAACACCACTCGATATTAACATGTGTTTCCAGGGCAAGGCAGGAGAAATTGCGGATAGCATTGTCATAAGGCGAAAGTGATAAGAAATACAGAAGAAGACCCGGAATGAATCCGGGTCTCTTCATTTACTTACCGAGCATCGCCATAATCCCTTTATAGATTAAGAAGAGTGAGAATACGAGGATAGCTAAAATACCGATGATGTCTGTTACCGGTGACACGCTTTCTAAAAATGTTCCGTTAAGTGGTACCCTTAACAATGCGAAACCGGAAAGAATACCTGCTAATAACAAAAGAATGAATCGATCCATTCTAATCGCCTCCTTTCACGATAGTATATGAAGGAGGGATTGGGAAGTTGAACCCAATAATGGGAGTGTTTTCATTCATACATCATGCAGGGATCATTCCAATTCGTAATAACTGATTTCATTCGCCATCTTTTCGGATGCGAGCTCGAACCCCTTTTCTGTTTGGCCGGTTTTGACATAATATAAAAAGAGTTGTCTTTCATAATGCTGGTACATCAACTGACTGCCCGTCCTTTTAAAGTGGGGGAGGGCGGTTTGCTCCATATATGTATAGAGTTCTTCTTCATTTCTTTGCAAGGTAAGCAGATAGATTTCAAAGAACACAAAGCTGGGATCCTGGTGCTCCCTGGCTTTCTTCAGCCCGCTGTTTGCCAGGTGAATGAGCTCTTCTTCAGGAAGAAGATTCCCTTTCATACAGGAAAGGATATATCCACTGAGTGTGACTAAGTAAGAAGAAGCAGGGGTACTCTCTGTAGTGAGATCCAATGCCTTTTCATACGATTCCTTCGATTCCTTATATCGTTTTCTTCGGAAATATTCAAATCCAAGGTTGTTGTGGATTTTATGGGCCCTTTCCATGGAGTTGACAGATTCACAGACTCTGAGAAGTTTATCATACTGTTGTTTGGTCTTTTCCATGTCAAAAGGTTCTTTCGCGTTCAATTGAATCAATATGAGAATTTCTGAATCAATGACTCTGAGGATGTTCAGTGTTTTTTGAAAAAACTGCAAGGCCCTTTGGCCGTAATAATAGGCAAACGTATTGGAGTGGATGGAATGATAAGCTGTTGCCAGATGAAAATAATATTCAGCATTCGGGTATTCATCATCGATTTGCTTCAAGGCTTGTATGCAACGGTCGAATTTTCTTGTTGAAAAATAATAGATTCCTTTTACATGTAATAATAAGTTGTGTTCATAAGGGGAAAGGGAGTCTTGTTTCGTTTTAATCATCTTCAGGATTTCATTAGCTTTAGGAGGGTTATCCAAGAACAGATGATACCTTGCTAATAATAAATGATATTGAAAGAAGAAATCGGATAAAAATCGTAAAGGCTCTTGTTCGATTTCTGATTTTAGTTGATGGATTTCATTGGTCCGGATCATGATGATCGCATCGTTCCATTTGGCCAATGTATGCTGCAAGGATTCATATCGCGAACGTTCCGCTAACATATCGACTCCGAGCCTTTTAGCAAGTAAATCGGTGATTTCACTTGAGTATTCTGTGATACCCCTTTCGATTTTACTTAGATGTGTAGTGGAACAGATCCCCTGTGCAAGCTGCTCCTGGGTCAATCCTGATTCTTCCCGATGAAATTTAATCAATTTACCTTCAATCATAGTACACCTCGGAGTGAACATTTTATTATCCATTATAGGAAAAATATTCACGTTGTTCCATAGGGTTCGGACAAGACGGAGGTCTGAAGGCAGAAACATCCAATAGGCTAAATGGCCTTTTCTTCTTCAAGCTCATCCTGCACTTCCTTCACCAAATGAGGGGAATCGTTGATGATCTTCCCGATATAGAAGAATCCCGCAACGGTGACACCCGTCATGATCCAGCTGAACGCCTGGCGCAGAATGATCCCTTTATCAAATGCCTCTACACCATACTCCAAAATGAGCCATGCTTTCACACCGGCGAGGATCCCGCTCCTTAGTGCAAAGCAAAGCGTGATCAATTGAAACAAGATATACAGAGGTTTCTTATAGAAAAGTCTCTTACTAAACGTACGGTCATGGCCTTGGAGCTCTGCGAAATCAAGACCGAAGTACAAGGTGATGGGCCTTCTGACGACCATGGTAACGAAGAAAAATAAACTGATCCCGGCAGCGTAATAGACATTATTCCAAAGAAGCTGTAAAGATGAACCGGCCAGTACGTCTATCAGGGTACCGACAATCAAGGTGAACAAAATAAACAGGCCGAATGTATTCACTTTCTTCATCTCGACGAATCGGTAGACGGTATAAATGATCCCGGGAACAGAAGACAGGAGCATGGCGTAATAATCCCCGGTGTAATCCCTCAAGATATTCCAAACAAAAAGAGGAAGGGCGACATAAATCATCAGATCCAATAGTACGATATTCTTCTTCACTTCTATCACTCTTTCTTTTTTTCTTATACAAAGAGTACGGTTCTCAAAAGGACAAAGTTTTAAATAAATGGATAATGATCAAAAATGAAGTCGATTTCTATTTTATGGTGTGTTTTGTTTCAGGATGAAATCCATCGTACCACCAACCGTTTCATCTTCCTTGAAAACATTGACATACAATAGAAGTCCTGTAAGTGTTTTTCCATTTTCAGAGATTTCTATATAGCTTTCATTGTTCTTGAGGTTTTCTCCGAGTTTGATCTCCTCAGGCTGTTTATCCGGAATGAACATAAGATCCAGACGGTACCTTTTATTGGGGTCAGGCCATTTCAGGATGGTTAATTCAATCGATCCATCCTTCTCCACTTTCGCCGTAGAAGCAACGGCGATATCTTCAGGTTCAACCTGATAGGTCTGGATTTCTTCAAGTGATACCGTATCCTCATAGGGTTTGAGCATAATATACAAAACAGAGTCCGGCGGCAGGTCGGTGTTCCCCCTTATAATGATCTGATGTGGTTTAAACGAGACGGATGCATTTATCATCATATTTTTAGGATTACGGGGCTTTTCTTCCTTTGCGGTTGTGAAAGTAATCCTGCAACCTGCTAACAGACTAAATAGAACCAACATTCCCAGACCGATTAATAACCATTTAACCTTCATATTGGAGTCCCCTTCATCTCTTCGTTTTCAGAATAGTGTTTACAATTATATTACAGTATTGTAACATAAATATAGAAAAAATGTATCAATTTGGAAGTTGTGTGGAGGGATATTATGAAAAGGGTGTTTGAGATTCCCTTTCATTTTTTGGTTGTCGTGTTGGGATTGTATTTACTTAGCGGAATCGGTTCGCTGCTCGCATATGATACAGAGCTTTTGATTAACTTGGCAGCATATGGGGACAGACTGCAACAGACCTGGATTGACATTCTGCATCCCTCGTCGATTTATATTTATTGGGGCGATGGGAATAAGCAATACAGTATCACACACGTTTTTTCACAAACGTATTATTACTCTTTTCTCATTCTTTTCAGTTCTTTCTTCTTGGCGATTTGTCTGGCCGTACTCGTGAGTTATACCTTTATGTTATTGCCACGGAAATCATATCGTTTCTCTATTAAAATCGTCAATGTCCTGGATACTCTGCCGGATGTATTCATCGTCGTTCTATTTCAGCTTTTCATCATCTGGTTATTCAAAAAGACGAATCTGCTCGTGTTTGATATTTATGCCCTCGGTGAAGATCGCATTTACTTTTTGCCGATTCTTTGCTTATCGGTTTTGCCTGTAGTGTTTTTGCTGAAGCAGTTTTTGTTTCAGCTCAAGGAAGAAGAAAGTAAACCATATGTGGAGTTTTCTTATTCAAAAGGCTTCAGAAGGGCCTACACGGTTTGGCATCATCTGTTCCGGAATGTCTGGGTTCACTTCTTTTTTCATTTGAAGCCGATTTTTTTACTGATGCTTTCAAATCTATTGATCATTGAACTTCTCTTTAACATCAATGGCTTCATGCAGACGTTGCTGCGTACGGCTACCAGTTCACCTTCTGCATTTTTCCTCGGGATGCTTCTGATTTTTGTTCCGTTCTTTATTGTGTTCACAATCGGGTCCATGATTCTATCAAAATGGCTGGAAGGAGGGGAGCAGAATGAATAGATGGATGGCCAAACGTTTGGCACTGCCTATCCTTATACTGGCCGGCTTCATTGTCATCAGCTTCCTGGTTCCGGTAATGAACCCTGGTTATGACGAGGTAGTGGATTATCTCTCGGATGAAAATGGTAGAGTAATAGCGGCCCCGCCGTTCACCCCTGGCGAAATGCCTCCTCTCGGGAGTGATAAACTCGGGAGAAACTTTCTGCTTCTACTATTAGTAGGCGCGAAGTACACGGTTTTTGCGGCATTGGCCATTGCATTATTACGAATGGTGTTGGGGTTTTTCTTTGCCGTACTCTACACATTCCTCCCCGGATTTGTGGGGCGATTCATCAAGGGGCTGGGGGAGTCATTTCAATATATCCCCCTTGTCATCATCGTATTTGCGCTTCTGGTCCCACTCGAAGGGGCCTTTCATTCAGAGATCCTCCCTTCCAACCGGTACTTCTTCATTCAAGTGATTGCGATTGCGGCTGTGACAGTCCCGTCTCTTGGAATCTATTTGGGAGAAGAGATGAAGCTTTTTATGGGAAATGAATTCATCCAGGTGTCACGCTCGATTGGTGCAGGCAGGTTCCACCTGTTCAAACAGCATCTGCTGCCCCAGTTCAGAAGGCACTCGATCGTATTATTTTCAGAACAGGTTTCCCAGACGCTTGCCCTGCTCATCCAGCTCGGCATCCTTCATATGTGCCTCGGAGGCTTGAAAATCGCAAACTTCGGTATCATGGAAACCATTCCGGTATATTTCTCTGAAACGAATGAATGGGCAGCAACGATTGCCATCAATATTCAGCAGATCTTCCTGCGTCCGATGCTTGTGGTCGTTCCACTGACCTTATTCGCCGTCTTGATCCTATGTGTGAACTCGATCAGTGCCACTTTACGGAGATCACTCATTGAAGGTGAAGGGAGTAGGGTGAAGAAAAAGGTGAAAGAAGAAATTTTGGAAAAGAAGATTTCAGTGACGAAAGATCTTTTTACGTTGAAACAGTAGGATAAAATGGGGGTGAAGAAAAAAGGGAACGAAGATCTCCATTTATATAAAAATAGGAGATTCGCCTAATTTATTGAAACTTTTTCATCTTCAGATCCGTATATAGTAGTGTAGCCGGCACTTTTATGTAAATTAAATCAGATACCTGATTTAAAAATTGTTGAGAGGGGTTGTCAGAATGCTAGGATCATTGAGTGTAATTGGATTTTTCGTTTTCCTGATTCCTGTTCTGGTTATTGCAGCAATCGTGGGGATCGCATATTACTTCTGGATGAGGTTCCGCTATCGTACGGCGAAATCGAACCAGGCATTGATCATTACCGGACCGAAACTGGGGGATCCTGAGAAGGAATCGAATATTTTCACCGACCAGGAAGGCCGTTCCATGAAAATCATCCGTGGTGGGGGATACAGATTAAGACGTTTCCAGACGTCCACTCCTGTTAATCTTACATCATTCCAACTGAAACTATCGACACCAAGAGTGTACACAAACGGAGGAGTTCCGATCGTGGCCGATGCCGTGGCCATGGTAAAGGTTGCCGATACCTTGAACGGGATCGCCAACTACGCCGAGCAGTTCCTCGGCAAGGATCAAAAAGAAATTGAAGATGAAATCATCGAGGTGCTGGGAAGTAACCTCCGCGCGATTCTTTCAAAAATGACCGTGGAAGACATCAACAGCAACCGGGAAAAATTCAATGCCGATGTGTCGGAAATCGCCCAGAAACAGCTTGACCTGATGGGCTTTAAAATCACGTCACTCGGTTTGACGGATATCCGGGATGCTGACGAGCAAAATGGATACTTAGAAAATCTTGGTCGCCCGCGTATCGCAGAGGTGCGGAAACAAGCTGAAATCGCTGAAGCGAACACAGAACGTGAAACACGTATTCACCGGGCTCAAACTGACCAGGAAGCGAAAGAAGAAGAATACAAACGTCAAATTACGATTGCAGAATCGAAAAAGGAAAAAGACATCAAAGATGCTGCCTTTAAAGAAGAAACCGAACGCGCAAGAGCGAAATCCGAACAGTCCTATGAGCTTGAAAAAGCGAAACTTGCCAAGGAAGTAAAAGAAGAAGAGCTGACCCTTCAATTTCTTGAACGGGAGCGTGCGGTTAAGCTTGAAGCGGAAGAATCCAAGGTCCGTAAAACAAAAGCCGATGCAGATTATTACGAAACGACTCGTAAAGCGGAAGCCGAAGCTCGTAAATCGGAAATCGACGGGGAAGCAAAAGCGAAGATCCGCCGGGAAGAAGGGTCTGCCGAAGCCGATGTCATCCGTGAACGCGGTAAAGCCGAAGCTGAATCCCGTAAACTCCTGGCTGAAGCTATGGAGAAACACGGCGATGTCATCATCACCGAGAAACTCATCGAAATGTTGCCGGTGTTTGCTGAGAAGATCGCTCAGCCTCTGAACAATATCGATTCAGTCAAGATCATCGATTCAGGTAACGGCCAAGGGGTTCCTTCCTTTGGTAAAAGCATCACCAGAACGATGCTCGACATGCAGGAGCCATTGCGTGAAATGACAGGCATCGATGTGGGGGAATTACTGAAGTCGTATGCAAACAGGACGCAACCGACCCATTACCAGCCTGCTATTTCCGAGTCAGGAGACAAGGAAGCAGCAGCTTCGAACGAAGTGGAAGAAAAAGAGTTTGAAGAAGCGGGTCAGGGAAGTAAATAAGATATCAGAAAAGGTGCCAGGCACGGAATGAAGATTCTGTGCCTGGCACCTTTTAGTATTGGAAGTGGAGTTCAGCTGCTGAAATAACGGTGAAAATCAGCAGCTGAAAACTGCGGGAAATTCAACAGTCAAGCAAAAAACAACCGAACCGTCCAACTCCACGTTTCATCACTCCAAACCCACCTCGATATGCCGGCAATCCCCGACATCGAACAACCCTAAATCCGTCAGCTTCAATTCCGGGATCACAGGCAGAGTGAGGAAAGAGAGGGTTAAAAACGGATTAAAGTCCCCGGAGAATCCCAATTTGACGAAGGCATCCTTCAACTGATGAAGTCCCTTTGCAACGTCTTCATAGTCCCCTTCAAACATTAAACCTGCTATGGCTAGAGGAAGGGTGGCAATGGTCCGTCCTTCCTTCACCATGACAAGGCCGCCGTTCATTTCTTCCAGTGCCTTTACAGCCGTTAGGATATCCCCATCATTGGTGCCCGTTGCCACAATGTTATGGGAATCATGGGCAATGGTGGTGGCAATGGCTCCATCCTTCAATCCGAAACCTTTGACGATGCCTAATCCAATGTTGTCAGTGTGGTTATGTCTTTCCACGACGACGATTTTGAGGTGATCATGAATAGGTGAGGATTTGAAGCTTCCGTTTTCTACTTGTATCGTTTCGATTCGTTTATTTGTTCGAAGCTGATTGGGATTAATTTCAATAATATTCGCTTTTTTTGCAGCCCCGATTTTGATTGTCAGATCTTCTTCAGTAATGTCAGGAATATGGACTGTTGACGTCAGGGATGAGTCAGGATGTGTTTTGACAATCGTATTCCCAATGTACTGCCCATCCTTAGCTACCGCTTTTCCAGCTTTGAACACATCAGATATGGTCACTGTTTCAAGGTTTTCAAGCAGGACGAAATCCGCTTCATAGCCAGGGGCAATGGCTCCTTTGTGATGAAGGCCGTAACATTCGGCGGCATGCAGGGAGGCCATGGCAATCGCCAATATTGGATCGAGGCCTTCCCCGATGGCTAACCGGATATTATGATCGATACTGCCTTCTTCGATTAAGTCATCCAGATGTTTATCATCTGTACAAAAGAGGCATCGGCGTGCATTTCTATCATTGACGACACCGATGAGAGACGAGAGATCCTTTGCGACACTCCCTTCCCGGATCAAAAGGTACATCCCCCTCCGCAGGCGTTCCTTTGCTTCTTGAACGGAGGTACACTCATGATCGGTCCGGATGCCCGCTGATTTATATACATTGATGGCATTCGTATCAAGACCAGCCAGATGGCCGTCCATATTGTGGGTGAATGATACGGTGGCGGTGATTTTGTCCACAATCGAGTCTTCCCGTTTTTGCAGAGATGGATAATCCATCACTTCGGCAAGTCCGAGGACACGTTCATGCTGATAAAAAGGTATCAACTCATGTGCTGTCAAAGTGGCTCCTGAATGTTCAAAAGGTGTGGCAGGGACACAGGAAGGAAGCATGGTGAAGACGTCTAATGGAATGTGTTCTGAATCGTCCAGCATGAACTGGATCCCATCTTCACCGGACACATTGGCTATTTCATGTGGATCAGTGATGACGGTCGTGACGCCGTGCGGAAGAACGACTTTTGCGAACTCAGAAGGGGTGACCATGGAGGATTCGATATGGACATGTGCGTCGATAAAGGAGGGACTGATATATTTCCCCATTGCATCAATCACTTGTGTTCCTTCGTACTTCCCGATACCGACAAATATCCCGTCCGTTATCGCGACATCTCCGTCCATGATTTCCAGATTGAAGACATCGATGATTTTCGCGTTTTTTATGACTAAGTCTGCAGGGATATCTTTATTGGCCGCTGCAATCCGTTTCTTTAGTGATTCTTTTTGTGTACTCATGTGATCCTCTCCTTATCGAATAGAAAAACCCCGGGATTCATCCGGGGTTTGACTTAAAGAGAGAGAAGAGCAGGGACTGCTGTCGCTGCTCTCTCTCGTAGTCAAACCATTTACGGTAGTTTGGTAGAAACTTTTGGACCATATTTCCAATATTATACGAGTATGCGAATATATTTATTTATGCAAAATGATTATTTCACATTGTATATGCATCGAATGGAATGTGTCAATGGGTATCCCCTTGTATAATGAAAGTAAAAGGTCATGAGGAGAATGAAAATGAATGTATATTGCCGAAGCACCCTGCATCAAATCGAAGTAGCCGTCGAGTCGATCATAAAGATCATGGACGGTCTTAAAGAGGAAGACCTATTAATGAGACCCACTCCTTCCAAGCATTCCATAGGGGAGTTGCTTTCACATATTTCTCTCATATGCATGGCGGATGATCTCATCGCTGGTGGAGCCAGTCGAGAAGAAATGGATTCTTTTTATGGGAATAAATCTATCCATACCCTCGATGAAATGAGAATGGAACTACAGGAGAATGTTCACTATTTGAAAGAGCGGGTGGCGAAGTGGACGGAAGAAATGCTAATGGAAGAGACCACGTCATATTGGGGAGTGACCTATACAAGATTCGAATGGCTGGTGGAGGTCGCAGCTCATCTTTATCACCACCGTGGACAGCTTCATTCTATGCTTGTCCACTGTTATGATAAGGATCCCCGGGTACCAATGTTTGAATGAGGAGCCCCTCATTAGTCAGTGAAAGAGTGAATGTGCTGAGTCGTGCAGTTCAAAGTTGAAATCTTTTTCATGTGATTATACATTTAATATACAAGTAAACTACAAAACTTGTACAAAACAAAAGGAGTGGATGAAATGAAAAAGATTTTTACGATTTTTGTAATTGCTATGCTTTTCCTATCACTGGCAGGAGGTGCGTTCGCAGCAGAAAATGATGCGATGGTTCGTATCGTACATGCTTCTCCGGATGCCCCGGCTGTCGATGTATATGTTGACGGAAATGCCGTGGTGGAAGGTGCGGAATTTAAAGCATCGACGGATTATATGAATCTTCCTGCCGGAGACCATAAAGTGGAAATTTATGCTGCGGGGACCATGGGAAGCGAAGATCCGGTCATTTCTCAAGACCTGACGGTTGAAGCGGGTATGGCTTACACTGTAGCAGCGGCCAATACGTTGGAAAACCTGGAACTAGTCGTGGCACAAGACTCGATGGATGTAACGGAAGGGATGACGAAGGTACGCGTTGGACATCTTTCACCGGATGCACCGACTGTTGATGTAGGTCCTATAGGTGGAGATGCATTATTCAGCGGGGCAGAATTCAAAGCAATCACAGATTACAAGGAATTAGATCCAGGAACATATGATTTGGAAATCAGAACACCTGAAGGAGATCAAGTGTTGGATCTGTCAGGTACGATGCTTGAAGAAAACACGGTATACAGCGTATTTGCCATTAACACGGCTGATCAATTAGAAGTGCTTGTGTTGAAGGATTATACTATGATGCCTGGAAGTATGCCTGAAACAGGAATGGGCGGAGCGGCGACTGAACAATCTTCCAACCTTCCAATTGTACTTGCAGCAGTGGTATTAGGTGGAGCGGCTCTACTATTTGTCACACGCAGACAACTGCAAAAATAATGAAAAAACGATTACTGACTATTCCCCTTATGGCTCTTCTGGCGGCATGTGCTGCCGAAGAGCCTCAAACCGTTCCGGATACCGGTGTTCAATCATCCACCGTTGAACAACCTGTTCAAGCCAAAACGCCTGAAGCAGTAGAAGAAGAGAACAAGATCAAACCAACCTTCCTGTCGATCCCTAAGCTAGGACTTGAGGCGCCGATTAAGGAGTTTGGGCTTGATAAGAACGGGAATATGGAGCTTCCGAAGAACGGTAAGGATGTAGCGTGGTTTGAACCGGGCTTTCAACCGGGTGAAAAGGGGAATGCCGTTCTTGCAGGGCATGTAGATGATGAGAAGAAACCGGCTGTTTTTTTTGAGCTGAAGACGCTTGAGCCTGGTGATGAGATCCATCTGCAGGGGGAATCTGGAGAAACCCTTACATTCGTGGTGAGGGAAAAGGTCGCCTACGATAAAGATGATGCACCGCTTCGAAAAATTTTTGGTCCGAGTGAGAAAAGGATGCTCAATCTGATCACATGCACAGGTTATTTCGATCATGATATTCATAACTACGTTGAACGACTCGTTGTCTATACAGAGCTGGTAGATGATCAAACGAAAGAATTTTAAAAGTAGAGCTTACCTCCCACCTCATGGAAGATAAGCTCTCTTTTTTTCCATAAAAAGCCTTTACACCCTCCGGATTTCCTATACTATTAATAGAGAGAGTTTTCTGACAAACATTTGTGGAGGTTAAGATGAAACTTAAAATATTACATACAAATGATGTACACAGCCACTTTGAGGCATTCGGGAGAGCGGCTTCACTGATCAAAGAGTATAAAGATGAGAATACGATTGTGCTGGACGGGGGAGATTTTGCCGATTTCAAAAGCATCGAGCTTCAGGGAACAAAGGGGATGGCTGCGATTGAACTGCTTAGAAGTGTCGGCTATGATGCATTGACCATCGGGAACAATGAGATGTTCAACGGCTTCGATACTCTTGAACATATGGCCGGTAGTAGTCCGATCCCTTTTATCAGCAACAATCTGTACAGAAAAGACAAGGCACCCATCAGCGGAGTGAAGTCAAGCGTCATTATGGAGAAGAACGGCCTCCGAATTTTCATAACGGGTGCATCCCCTGACCTGCAGGGGTTCAATGATGGTCTCGGGGTACATATCTCGGATTATAAGAATGCCATCAAGGAGGAGCTCGTTCGTCACCGTGGAACATATGACGTCTGTATCCTTCTGAATCATGTGGGTACGGAAGCCGACGAGGAACTTGCGAATGAGCTGGATGAGGTGGATATCATTCTTTCAGCTCATGATCATCAGCTCTATGCACAGGCGAAGAGTGTGAATGGTACAGTGTTGAACAGTGCGGGCTGCTATGGGGAGTACGTGGGTCTGGTCGAAGTGGAAGTAACAAATGAGGGAGTTGAACTGATACGTGGTGAAACGATCTCGACAAAGCCCTTTCCAGCTGATCAGGAGGTAATCGATATCCTGAAAGACAATAAAGAAAAAGCGATCGAGGCGTTAAGCAGGCCGCTTTACACACTCGATTGGCCCCTTTGGCATGATGTGATGGAAGAGAATCCGATGGCGAATTTGATTGCCGACGGTCTGCAGGACATGCTGAAATGCGATTTCGGATTGATCAATAGTGGTATCGTGAACGCCGGGGCTTTTCAGGATATCAGTCACAAGAAACTCATCGAAATCTGTCCATCCCCATTGAATCCGACTTCATTCGAAATCCTGGGGAAATATATCCGGAAGGCGATTAAGGATTCACTGGATGCCCAGGTGTGCTTGGCTGATGGAAGAGGACCGGGCTTCAGGGGGAAATTCGTTGGCAGACTTCATGTGTCGGGTGCAGAAATTATTCATGAAGGACGGCGAATCTCTGAAATCCTCATTGCAGGTGCGCCCTTGGAGGATGAGAAATGGTATTCCGTTGCCTCTTCTGATTATTTACAGAGGGGATCCGGTTATGAATCCCTCGGTCACGGCCGAAATGAAAAATACCTCCCTGAAGAGATTCGTGATGTGATCCGGATATATGCCGAACGCGGAGGGTTCATTGAAAAAGCGCAGATGAATAGGTGGCGTGAAGGCAGTAATGTCATGGCTTAGGCTTTAACGGAGACGCTCAGTGAACCTGGGCGTTTTTTTTCGGGGAAAGAACATTTAAGCAGGTCTTTTTTCTGTGAAACTTAGGCAGCCTTCAAGTAAAATAGAGATAACTACTTGTATGAAGGAGAACGTGCCATGAAAAAGAAAATTCTGTGGATTGTCAGCAGTTTGGTGTTGTTTCTACTCATTGGTCTGACTGTCGCCGGCAACTACTTTTATGATGTAGCCATCAATCGCAGCAATGAAGCAGTGGAGCTTTACGGCGGGACGGAAGAAGCCGTCGAGGCGGTCAGTGCATTGGAGGAAGAACAGGAGAGGTTGGAAGAATTAAGGAACTGGACAAGCAAGCGGGATTTTCAAACGGTGGAGGTCCAATCGGAGGATGGGTTGACCCTTAGGGCCCGATACCTCGAGAACGAGTCGCCTAATGGGAAAACGGTGATCCTTGCTCATGGGTATAAGGGAAACAGTGAGCAAATGCCGGAGATCACCAGATTCTATTATGAAGAGGGATACAATATCCTGAAGCCCGATGCTCGGGGGCATGGTAAGAGTGAAGGGGACTATATCGGCTATGGCTGGGACGACCGGCTTGATATGAAAAAGTGGATCGATCTTCTGATTAATGAAAAAGGGCAGGACACCATCTTTCTCCATGGCTTTTCAATGGGGGCCGCCACCGTGTTGATGACGAGTGGTGAAGACCTTCCGGAAGAGGTGAAGGGTATCATAGCGGATAGTGGATATACTTCAGTGGACGAGGAGCTTGCCCATCAGTTGAAATATCTTTATCGGTTACCTGCGTTTCCGATTATGGACATCACGGGTGTGGTGACAAAAGTGAGAGCAGGATATTCATTCAAGGAAGCATCGGCATTGGAACAGGTGAAGAAGAACCATTTGCCCCTCTTCATCATTCACGGCGATAAGGATGAACTGGTCCCGACGGAAATGGCCAATCGCTTGTATAAGGCTGCGAAGGGTCTGAAAGAATTATGGATCGTACCGGGGGCAGGGCATACAGAAGGATTCACGGTTCAAGAAGAAGAATACAAGAAACGGATCAAGGGGTTCATTGCCGAGGCGATGAAATCATAGAAGGGGGAATCTTGATGGGGGAAATAACGTTAATTGAAGCGTATAAAAAGGCTGCACATCCTTTACAGGGTCATGGGAAAAGGGATCTTCATGTTATGAAGGAGGCACTGGAGGGGTTCGATGGTGATTTGGATAGCGATATATACGGATCAGGAAAGATTATAGAAGACTTTCAAGAGAAGATAGCGGATAGCCTTGGGAAAGAGAGGTCGGTGTTCTTTCCAAGCGGAACGATGGCCCAACAGATTGCCCTCCGCATTTGGTGTGATCAAAAAGGGGTACAGAGAGTGGCGTACCATCCTTTATGTCATCTGGAAATTCATGAAGAGGATGGGTTGAAAAAACTACACGGGATCGAGCCCATTTTACTGGCGGATAAGGACTCGGTGATTAGTCTTGAAGATGTTGTCGGTTTGAAAGAAGACATCGCATGCTTATTATTGGAGCTTCCTCAACGGGAAATAGGAGGACAGCTGCCTGAGTATGAGACCCTTGTAGCCATTTCTCAATATTGCCGTGAAAAGGGGATCAAGCTCCATCTGGACGGGGCGCGACTCTATGAAGTGCTCCCTTATTATGGGAAGAGTGCTGCAGAAATCTGTGAGTTGTTTGATAGCGTCTATATTTCATTTTATAAGGGGTTCGGAGGAATTGCAGGTGCGATCCTTGCAGGCGACGAGGAATTCACTGACGAATCCAAGGTGTGGAAAAGGCGCCATGGCGGTGATCTGATCAGTCTTTATCCATACATTATCAGTGCTGACTACTATTTCGATCAACGTTTCGATAAGATGGATCAATATTATGAAGGAGCCAAGGAACTGGCTGCTTATTTGAATGGTTGTAAGGGGATCAGGACCTTGCCGGAAACGCCTGTTTCAAATATGTTTCACGTCTTCTTCCACTACCCTCAAAAGCAGATCGAAAGTATTCTGATTGGAGTGTATGAAGAAACGGGGGTCGGCTTAACCGGCTACGTGAAAGAAGTAAGCGAAAATGAATGTGTTTTTGAAGCAAGCATCGGGGACCAATACAAAACCGTACCCAAAGAAAACCTGGAAAACATGTTCACCCTCCTAAATGAAAAACTAAAACAAGAGCATAAATGACAAAAAAGTGGTATCGGAAGGAACTCTTCCGATACCACTTTTTTGGAGGGACGGACCTCACTGAAATCCCGGTATGATAAGGATTCTTCAGTAAAAAGGCCGTTTTTGAAGGTCCGTCCCTCAAATGATATCTCAAAAGAATCCCAAATGACTATTGAAATATTCTGATTATTGGGTATAATTCGATACATTATACATTTTGAAGGAGAGAGGGCTTATGAGTGTGAAGGATGGTCGTTTGTTGGATGAATTAAGGGAGGTTGTTGGCAATGGACAGGTGACGATGAATGAAACGGTTTTGGATCAGCATGGGAAAGATGAGTCCTATCACTCCCCAAGCCCGCCGGACGTAGTGGTGTTCCCCCGCAGCAGTGAGGAGGTGAGGGCTGTCGTGAAAGTGGCGTCAGCTCACCATATACCCATCATTCCTTTTGGACTTGGCACTAGTCTTGAAGGGCACGTCATCCCGTATGACAAAGGGATCACGATCGATTTTTCCGAGATGAATAGAATCCTTGAGGTAAGGGAAAAGGATTTCCTCGTGAAGGTTCAACCCGGTGTGACGCGGACCCAACTGAACAAAGAGTTAAAGAAATATGGTCTATTCTTCTCGGTGGATCCCGGAGCAGATGCGACTCTCGGCGGAATGGCTGCGACGAATGCCAGTGGGACGACGTCTGTTAAATACGGTGTCATGCGTGATCAGGTGCGTGATCTCGAAGTGGTACTCCCTGATGGAGAAGTGATCCACACCGGGAATATGGCACAGAAGTCCTCCTCCGGTTATCACTTGAATAGCTTATTCGTAGGGTCTGAGGGGACGCTGGGGTGCATCACGGAATTGACCCTCCGCGTATACGGCATCCCTGAACACATCGTGGCAGCACGTGCTTCTTTCAAACAAGTTGATGATGCAGTGGAGGCCGTTGTTTCGATCCTGCAGGCGGGAATCCCGATTGCCAGGTGTGAGCTTGTAGATGAGCCGTCCATGATTCAGGTGAACCGGTTCAGTGATACGGATTATAAGGAAAAACCGACTCTGTTCCTTGAGTTTCATGGAAATGAAGCGGGTCTGAATCAAGACGTTGAATTCACGAAAGAAATCGTGGCAGATCATCAGTGTGAAGACATTGTCTTTGAAGAGGATACAGCAGCACGGAACAAATTGTGGGAAGCGAGGCATAATCTCGCCTATGCATATGTGCATGGGCATCCGGGAAGGAAACTCATGGTGACGGATGTCTGCTTACCCATTTCTGAATTATCCGGAGCCGTTCAGCACGCCCGAAAACAGCTTGAAGAATTAGAGCTCATCGGAGGGATCCTTGGGCATGTGGGGGATGGGAATTATCATACCTCACTCATGATTGACCTGGATGATCCGGATGAGGTGAAGAGAGCCGGCGTCTATAATGAACGGATTGTGGAATACGCCATTGAACGGAATGGTACCTGCACAGGGGAACATGGCGTAGGGGTAGGGAAGATGAAGTACCAGGAGCGTGAACATGGGGGAGCCCTGAAGGTCATGGGGAAAATCAAACAGGCACTTGATCCCGATGGAATCTTCAACCCTCACAAACTGGTACATCAAAAGAAGGAGGAGTCAAAATGAGACTACTTGAAACCATCAGTAATCTGGCAGGAAAGTACTTTGCGGTATGGGTCATCCTGGTAGCGGCTGTCGCTTATTTTATCCCTGCACCATTTCTATCATTAGGAGCGTATATTACGATTCTATTGGGTGTCGTGATGTTTGGCATGGGGCTCACTTTGAAGCCCGTTGATTTTCAACTGGTACTAAAAAAACCTCTTCCTGTCATCACAGGGGTCCTGGCACAGTTTCTCATTATGCCGCTGGGTGCATTTTTAATTGCTTACATACTTGGTCTTCCGGCTGAACTGGCTGCCGGTTTGGTACTATTAGGGTCTGTTCCCGGTGGGACGGCATCAAACGTCATGGTCTATCTGGCTAAAGGGAATCTGGCTTTATCCGTCGCCATGACCTCACTGTCGACGCTGTTGGCGCCCATTGCAACACCGTTGATCCTTCTAGGTCTTGCCGGCCAGTGGCTGCCCGTCGATCCCGTCGCCATGTTTCTTTCAATCGTTCAGGTAATCATCCTGCCAATCACTTTGGGGTTAGTGATACGAAAGCTATTCCCGGGTACCGTGGAAAAAAGCCTGAACGTCATTCCGCTTATTTCAGTTCTAGCGATCATCATCATCGTTTCAGCCGTCGTCTCTGCAAACGTTGCAAATATCGCATCTTCCGGGGCGATCATTTTCACGGCTGTGATCCTTCATAATCTATTCGGACTTGGCTTGGGATACGGAACCGGTGTCCTGATGAGGCTGGATGAGGGGACGAGACGTGCGATCTCTATCGAAGTGGGAATGCAGAACTCCGGGCTCGGTGTCGCCCTTGCCACTGCCCATTTTGGTCCCCTCGCTGCCCTGCCGAGTGTCATTGCGGCTGTATGGCATAATATTTCAGGACCGATCCTTGCAACGTTTTGGAGTAAGAAGCCTGTGGAGGTCGAGGTAGAGGAGGAATATAGTAGAAGATCCGTCACTCCTACGGTGAGGTAGAGTAAATAGGAAAGGTTCGGAGATGCTGGAAGAAGAAATGCGTCTTTCCTAAAACTGGATAATGAATCTGCTATACTTAAAAAGAAGATTTAAGTTTAACAGGGAGGCGTGCAGATGGTAGAAGTAAAGAAAACGATGAGATTCACTTTTTTTGAAGAAGTGGAAGTACCCCAGGAATTATATACGATGCTGATTGAAGGGGAAAAAGCGGAAGTCGCATATAAAACCGTCAGAGACGTAGCGGTCGTCACAAATAAAAGAATCATGATAGCCGACCGTCAGGGAATAACGGGAGAGAAGCTTGAAGTCTATACCATCCCATTTAAATCGATCATTCTCTATTCCAGCGAGAATGGGGGAGCCCTTGATATCGACGCCGAACTGGAGCTATGGACGAAAGTCGGAAAGCTGAAACTAAGCCTCAACAAAAAAGTGGACATCCGGAAACTCGATCGATTGATTGCCACTAATATCCTATAAAGAAAAAGGCCGATCCCCACATGGAAGTGAGGATCGGCCTTTTTTGCGGAGGGACGGACCTGCCTTTTTCAACCGCAAAACCCGTCCTTATCACATTTCACCTTGAAAAATGAGGTCCGTCCCTCCTTAGTAACAGGTACATGAAGTAGGGGGCGCCGATGAGGGCGATCATGATGCCGGCAGGGATTCCGTCGGGTTGGAGGATGTTCCGTCCGATGGTGTCTGCAAGGAGCAGGAGCCAGCCCCCGAGTAATATGGCGATGGGGATGAACAGTTGATTGCGCGGTCCGACCATCGCTTTTGCCATATGAGGGGCCATGAGACCGATAAAGGCGATTCCGCCTGTGACGGAAACGGCTGATGCTGCCAGGGCGACTGCCACGACCAGCATCATGAACCGCTCACGGTTGATCGAGACGCCAACCCCCACCGAAACGGGTTCGCTTAAACCAAGCAGGTTCAGCATCTGGGATTTATAAAGTGCATATGGAATGAGGATCACCAGCCAAGGGAGAATCGCCCATATGAATGGCCAGTCGGCACCCCATATATTCCCCGCCAGCCATTTGGCAATGAAATCTACCTTTGTCCGTTCAGCACTCGAAATCAGGATGACCATGAGCCCCGACAAGGCCATGGAGAATCCAACTCCCACTAAGATGAGCCGGACAGGCTGTATCCCGTTTCTCTTACTATATGAAAATAAGTAAATCAAGCAGGCTGTAAGGAGTGCCCCCCCGAAAGCCACAACCGGAAGCAGGTAAGCAAATGACCCTGCATCGATAGGGAAGAATAAAAAGAAGATGGCAATCGCGACACCTGCCCCCGAATTGATGCCGATGATTCCGGGGTCGGCCAGGTCATTACGGGTCATTCCCTGCAGGATGGAACCGGATAAGGCGAGGGCCATCCCCGCTAGAATCGTGATGATGATCCTCGGTAAACGTATGGAGAAAAGGATGAATTCTTCTTTGAATGACCCTTCACCGAATAAAGTCGGGAGGAGCCTATTATACGATATAGAAGAATAGCCCAGGCCGATGCTGATAAAGGCTGTTGTGACAATAAGTATGAAGAAAGCTAAAAGTAGCCATCGTTGTTTTTTAATCAAATCAGGGTGTATCATGAGAATCCTTTCCCTCCTTTATGTACGATGAACAGGAAGAAAGGCAGTCCCATCATCGCGACGATCGCTGCCACAGGTGTTTCGTATGGGGCATTGATTGTGCGTCCAAGTGTGTCAGCGAGAAGCATGAATGAAGCCCCGAACAGAGACGAGATCGGAATGATGAAACGGTAATCTGTCCCGACAACCGCCCGGACCATATGGGGAATCATCAACCCTATGAACACCATATTCCCGACAAGTGCAACGGCAGCACCTGCAAGCAGGATGATCACGATGAACAGGATACTTTTGACAAACGCGGTGCGCTGACCCAAGCCTACCGCTACTTCTTCATTTAAACTCAAGATCGTCAGTTGTCTGGAGAAAAATAAAGCTACCAGAATCCCAATCACAATAAGTGGAACGATTACCTGCAGTTGAGTCCAGGTGGTGCCAATCAATCCACCTGCCGTCCACATGGAGACATCTTTTGACAGCTTGAAAAATAGGCCGATCCCCTCTGCGATGGCAAATAAAAAGGCAGATACGGCAGCTCCTGCCAGTACGATTCTAAAAGGGGAGAAACCGCCCCTTCTTAAGGAGCTGATCCCGAATACCATAATGGCCCCTGCGGCTGAACCTATGAAGCAGGCAATCATGATCCCGATATAACTGATGGAGGGGATGAATGCGAGGGCGATGGCCAATGAAGCATTCGCGCCGGCTGTCAGGCCAAGCAAACCAGGGTCGGCCAGGGGATTCCGGGTCATGCCCTGCATGATGGCGCCTGATACAGCCAGAGCTGCCCCGACCACAATGGCGGCAACTTCCCGGGGGAAGCGGATCTCTTGAAGGATATTTATTTTATCGCCTTCAGCCGAAAACGTCAGGGCATGAAAGACATCCCCCACCGTTGTTTCAGCAGCTCCGAATGTAACAGACACCAAGAAGGCAGCTGCAAAAAGGAGGATTGCACCGATCAATTTATACAAAAATGGAATTCGTTGATTTTGATTTTTCATACTCCATCATCTTTTCTTTTTAGAATATTGAAAAGGGGAATTCTTATCATAAGAATCCCCCTTTAAGAATCAATTGCCTAGAAATTTATCTTTGAAGAAGTCCAATTGGTAATCCAATGTGAGAGGATCATTAAAGTAAAATTCCATCATATTCACTTCAAAAACCCGGTTGTTCTTCACGGCAGGAATGTTTTTATATGTTTCGGTTTCCATAAAGGAGTTATCCGCTTTCGGATCTTTACTTACAATCAGGTAGTCCCCGGCAAACTCAGGCATCACTTCAGTGGAAAGGGCGAAATATCCTGGTTCCAGTGCTTCTTCTTTTACTTTTTCAGGCATGTTTAAATCCATTTCCTGATAAAGGATTTCTGTACCCCGTCCCCAGTTGTTGCCGTATACGTATAATTGCTTATTGAAGCTTTCTATGACAGAAACAGTCGCGTCTTCACCGATTTCTGCTTTGATATCATCACCGGCAGCTTTGGCACGTTTCTTGAAATCATCCACCCATTTCTGAGCTGCTTCCTCCTTGTTTAATAGTTTTCCAATTTCGAGATGCTGCGTTAAATAGTCTACTTTTCCATATGTGTATGTAACCGTAGGAGCGATTTCTTTTAATTTATCCACATTCTTGATATTGGATAAACCGATGATCAAATCGGGATTCAGTTCGATGATCTTTTCAAGACTTTCATCTGTTACTTCTTCCACGCCTTCGAGTTCTTTATCCCATCGTGGATTCAATTTGGACCAGGAGTCGACGCCGACCAGGTTCACATCAAGTGCCATCACGTTGCCGGCAAATGAGGATAGGACGACGACACGCTGTGGGTCGGCAGGTACTTCAACGGGACCATTTTCTGATTGATAGGTGATGGTATCCGATTTACCTTCCTTTACTTTTGAGTCTGAACCTTCTTCTTTTGTTGAACCATTGCTGCAGGCGCTAACCAGTAACACCAACAGCAGAGTAAATGGAATGAGCCATTTTTTCATGTTGATCTTCTCCTTTGAGTAAATTGTATGTGATGCACATTGGCTTATTTGTTCGGGGATCTCTTCCAATTTCGGCATCAATGTGGAACACCTTTTTCAATACGTCGCGGGTGATGACTTCTTCGCAGCTTCCGGATTTGACGATTTCACCTTCTTTTAACGCTACGATATAATCGGCAAACCGGGCTGCCTGGTTCAAATCATGGAGGACCATTACGATGGTGCGTTCCTGTTCCAGGTTAAGCTTTTGTAACAGTTCAAGTACTTCGAGCTGGTGGGCCATGTCTAAATAGGTAGTGGGTTCATCGAGGAAAATGATGTCCGTTTCCTGTGCAAGCGCCATGGCGATCCACACACGTTGACGCTGGCCGCCTGATAAGGCATCGACTTCTCTGTACTTAAATTCAAGAGTCCCTGTCACTTCAAGGGCCCAATTGATGACCTCGTAGTCTTTTTTCGTCAGCCGTCCCATTCCTTTTTGATGGGGGAAACGTCCGTATGACACCAATTCACCAACCGTCAATCCACTTGCACTTTCAGGTGTTTGAGGGAGGATCGCCATCTTTTTTGCCAATTCTTTTGTGTTTCCTTTTGAAATGTTTTCACCATCCAACAGGACATTGCCGGAGTGGTGGGGGATGATGCGGGTAATCGCTTTCAACAGGGTGGACTTTCCACAACCATTGGATCCGATGATGGTGGTGATCTTTTTATCCGGTAAGTCGACGCTGAGATCTTTCACAATCAGGCGGTCCCCGTAACCAATGTTTAATTCGTCTGTACAGAGGCGTACCATTTTATGACCTCCATTTATAATATTGATAATGATTCTCATTCTCGAACAATTTCCATACTATAATCCTTTTTTCCCGATGTCAACAAAAAATTTGGTTGTCAAGTGAATGAAAAAGAGATAGGATTTAATTGAGAATGATAATCAATTGAAGTTTGGTTACTCAAGGAGTGAACGGAAATGGAGAAGGAACTATTTGATGTAACGGTCATCGGCGGAGGGCCGGCTGGCCTTTACTCAGCCTTTTACAGCGGTCTCAGGGAAATGAAAACAAAAATCATTGAATTTCAGCCAAGTTTAGGCGGGAAGATACATGTGTATCCCGAGAAGATGATTTGGGATGTAGGGGGACTTACACCAGTTCCGGGAGCAAAACTGATCGGGCAACTTGTTCAACAGGGGCTGACGTTCGATCCAACGGTCGTGCTGAATGAAAAAGTTGAAACGATTACGCGGAACGAAGAGGGGATCTTTATTCTGGAAGGCTCTTCCGGTGAAAAACATTACTCAAAAACGGTCATCGTCGCAGTGGGTAGCGGGATCATCAATCCGCAAAAGCTTGACATCGAAGGGGCAGAACGTTTTGAAGTTTCCAATTTAAACTACACGGTGAAATCATTGAAACGATTTAAAGGAAAGACAGTCATCATCTCAGGTGGAGGCAACTCAGCGATTGATTGGGCGAATGAACTGGAGCCGGTAGCTGAGAAGGTATACATAGCCTATCGTAAAGACGCCCTCAAAGGACACGAAGCACAATGTGCCCAGCTCATGAACAGCTCGGTTATCTGCTTACTCAACACCTCTATATCCAAATTGATTGCTGGTGCAGCCCATGATTCGATTGAAAGGGTAGAGTTGACGAATCACCAAACAAATGAAGTATCCTATCTGTCCATCGATGAAGTGATCATCAATCATGGATATGAAATCGATACATCCCTACTTAAGAATAGTTCACTCGAAATCGACATGATCGATCAATATTACATAGCAGGTACGACTACGAGCGAATCATCAATAGAAGGGCTGTATGCAGCAGGGGATATCCTGAAACATGAAGGAAAAGTGAACCTCATTGCCGGTGCTTTCCAAGATGCAGCAAACGCGGTCAACAAAGCCAAGCAATTCATACAACCCGACGCCAATCAATTCGCCATGGTATCATCCCATAACGAAGCATTCAAAAAACGAAATAAAGAGCTGGTCAAGCAGATGATGAAATAGAGGGACGGACCTTTATTTGGTAGAAAGATTCCTTGTATATCAAGGTTTCACTGCCTGAAAGTGAGGTCCGTCCCTCACCACAACAGAAAAAGATGCTTACCGAGGTAAGCATCTTGGGGTGTGTTATGCGTTGTATTGTTCGACGTTTTTTCGTTGGCTGTTTGATTGGGTACGCTTGTTGGCAAGGTAGCCTGAGAGCAGGACCAGGATCATCAGGCCGATTGTAATGATGGTAGTGATGGTTCCGTGATGAAGGTTGATCAGATCCAGGAACTTCTCATCCGACACGATCATTTCCCCTGCTGTGTAGGCAAGGATCCCAGCTCCAAGGTAAGCGATCCAGCGGAATCTTTCCAGGATCTTCACAATGGCTTTCGAGCCGAATATCATGATCGGGATCGAGATGAAGACGCCAAGGGCAATCATTCCAATATGTCCATGAGCGGCACCTGCAACAGCAACTACGTTATCAAGACTCATGGCTGCATCTGCGACAATGATGGTCATGATGGCCTGTCTAAGTCCTGTGTGTGATTTGATATTGGCTTCCTCTTCATCTTCAACGAGGACCTGGTAGGCAATCCATAGTAACAGGACTCCTCCGATGAGATGCACATAAGGAATCTGAAGTAAATAGACGATGATGGCAGCAAAGAAAATACGCAGGATGACGGCGCCAGCCGTGCCCCAGAAAATGGCCTTGTTCTGAAGGTCTTTCGGTAATCTTCTCGTTGCCATGGCAATGACAATCGCATTATCTCCAGATAAAATGATATCGATGGCTATGATTTTTAAAAGGGCAATGATTGCACCGGTAGATATGGCTAGTCCAAGTGGAAATAAGAAATCCATATAGCTTCCTCCTTGTGTATACGAATCTATGAATAATTTGCTAACTAATCTATTATACCACATTTTTTCAATAGAAAAACGTCCAGTATTCACGTGATCCGTTAACTCTATTCCATGGGAGGAATTTCATGGGTTAATAGAGAGAGTGTAATATGTGCTATCACCAAGAAATCCCCGACTCCTGAATGGAGTCGGGGATTTTCGTTTTCAGTATGATTGGGGATAAGGCGGTGGATAGGGATAAGGATACGGATAAGCAGGAACGGGTACCGGGTAAGGCCCGGGTGACGCAGCAGCCCCGACGGCTAACCCTGTCACGGTCCCGGCTGCAAATCCGGGGTAGCCCCAGCCGTGATATCCCCAGTTTCCTCCGTGATTCCAATTTCCTCCCTGGTTCCAGCTTGTTCCGTGTCCCCAAGTCGCGTGGCCGTGGCCGTTTCCCCAACTTGCATGCCCTCCACCGCCGTGAGCGGGCCTATACAGAGTGTATGGCTGATTCAATGTCATTCTCACCTTTCTCAAAATAGAGGAGTTGCTACATCATATGTTTGAGTTGAGGAAGGGGAATACGGATAGTCTGTGAACTTTATAAACAAAATAGCCAGAAGGATTCTTTTGGAGTTTATTTTCGATTTATTCTCAATGGTTTCTGAATTTTCTATAATGAAAGCGTTATCAGAAAATTAAAGGGGGAAATCAATGATGAAAAAACATGGAATCATGGCTCTTATTTTATCGGGTTTATTGGTCGTAACCACTGCATGCGGAGGTTCGGACACGGCCAGTAATTCTGAAAGTGATGGGGAATGGACTCCATCAAAGCCGATTGAAGTTGTGGCTCCAGCTGGTGCAGGTGGAGGCTGGGACACTACGGCAAGGACGGTATCAAAAGTAATGGAAGAACAGAAAATCATTGATCAGCGCATGGCGGTAGTGAATAAGCCAGGTGGTGGTGGATCAGTCGGCTGGTCTTATATCAATGGGAAAAAAGGGGACAATCACACGATGTTTGTGACTTCACCGCCGATATTCTTTGTCCCTCTTAATGGACAATCAACCCTTTCCCACAAGGATTTCACACCGATAGCAGGTGTGATCGCTGACTATGCTGCGTTTGTTGTCGATGCGGACTCCCCTTACGATACGATGAATGATCTTGTAGACGCGTTGAAAAAGGATCCGACGTCTGTATCGATTGTCGGGGTTTCTTCACCGGGAAGCATGGATCATATGCAGTTCGTTAAAGCTGTGAAAGCAGCGGGGGTCGATGTGAAAAAGCTGAAATACGTTTCCGCTCAGGACGGATCCGGTATGAGCATGCTTCTCGGGGGAAAGGTGGATGTTTATTCCACGGGTCTTGCCGAAGCATCTGAACAAGCCCGGGCCGGTAAGGTGAAGGTTCTCGCAATCACGGCTCCTGAGCGGTTGGAGGGAGATACCGTATCAGAGTTCCCAACGTTAAAAGAACAGGGGATTGATGATGAATTTGTTGTGTGGCGTGGTTTCTTAGGGCCAAAGGATATGGACCCTGATGCCGTTGCTTATTATGAAAAAGCGTTCAAGGAAATGATTGAAACGGATCAATGGAAGGAAATGCGTGATAAATTCGGCTGGACGGACAACTATATGTCCTCAGAAGAGTTCGGTCAATTCCTGGATGAGGAATACAAAGAGATTGAGACTCTGATGGAGGAAATCGGATTGAAAAAATAGGGGATCGGGAGCAGAGTTTTCTGTTCCCCCTTTCTTGATAAGGAGTGAATCAAAATGAGAACCAAACCAGATCGAATCATTTCACTGGTATTGCTCGTGTTTGCCGTTGTCTATCTGGCTCTGAGCTATCGGCTGCCGGCATTTCCATATGCGGTCATCGACAGCGACGTCCTTCCAAAAGGTCTTGGATACCTGCTCATCATTTTAGCCATCGTTCTATTCTTACAGGCGAAAGATGATACGGATGCAGATAAGGAGAGGCGCTATGTGAAAAAAGAAGATCTCATCATTTTACTATCTGTGCTTGCAGCTCTACTTATTTATATTTTTCTATTAGAACCAGTGGGATTTTTATTATCTACTATTCTATTTTTGCTCGTCATTCCGTTTGTGCTAGGGTTCAAAAAGAAAGTGACGACGGTACTTGTGGCCTTTCTTTTTTCAGGTGTCATGTATTATTCATTCAACTATCTACTCAATATAACATTACCACAGGGGATTCTCCCCTTTTAGGAGGTGAAAGAGCATGATTGAAAGTATCTTATATGGGTTCCAAGTAGCCTTCACGCCGGAAAACCTGTTCTTTGCATTTATCGGGGTACTCGCTGGAACGATCATTGGTATGCTGCCGGGTTTGGGACCTATCAGCGCCATAGCGATCATGATTCCCCTCAGCTACGGGATGTCCCCCGCTTCAGCTTTGATCCTGATGGCAGGGGTCTATTACGGTGCTGTATTTGGAGGCTCCACTTCTTCGATTCTATTAAATGCTCCCGGGATTTCCGGTACGGTAGCCACAGCGTTTGACGGATATCCCATGGCAAAGCAGGGGAAGGCAGGGAAAGCCCTCGCCATTGCCGCCATCTCTTCATTTGCAGGAGGGACGATCAGCGTTGTGGCCCTCATGCTTGTGGCCCCTTATATGGCGAAGCTTGCCATCACATTCGGCCCGACAGAGTATTTCGCCCTCATGCTTCTTGGACTTACGGCAATATCCAGTTTATCCGAGGGGTCGACCAATAAAGCCTTGATTTCAGCGACGATTGGATTGATGGTCGCAACGGTCGGGATCGATCAGCAGACAGGTACCCAGAGGTTCACATTCGGAAATCCGGGTTTACTCGAAGGAATCGATTTTCTCATCATTGCATTGGGGTTATTCGCTCTTTCCGAAGTATGTCAGTTGATCATTTCAAGGAATGAAAATACGTTGAAGGGAAAGGAGGCAGTCGGAAGCTTAAAGCTTGAAAAGCATGAACTAAAAGAAATGGCAGGTCCGATCAGTCGTCACTCCGTCCTGGGGTTTATCCTTGGGGTTCTTCCTGGAGCGGGTGCAACGATTGCCTCTTTCTTATCCTATATTTCAGAGAAACGATTATCGAAAGATCCCTCTTCATTCGGAAAAGGGAATATAAAAGGGTTGGCTGCGCCTGAGACATCGAATAATGCTGCAACAAGCGGTGCATTCGTCCCCTTATTGACCTTGGGGATACCAGGATCTGGAACGACTGCCGTTCTCCTTGGAGCCTTATTGGTCGTAGGGGTACAGCCGGGACCGTTAATGCTTCAGGATCATCCTGACGTTTTCTGGGGCGTCATTGCAAGTATGTATATCGGGAATCTTTTTCTGTTGGTTCTCAACCTGCCCCTTATTCCCATTCTGGCAAAAATTCTCTATATCCCGAAACAGTTATTGATTGCTTTGATTATCGTATTCTGTTTGATCGGGGTATATGCCGTCAGCTTTAACACATTCCATTTATACCTTCTCGTCGGATTCGGTGTATTGGGCTATGTATTAAAGATGTTCAAATTTCCGGCGCCGCCGTTTATTCTTGCGTTTATATTGGGGGGGATGATGGAGCAATCATTCAGGCAGGCGATGACGATTTCGAACGGTTCGTACGGGGTGTTTCTCCAAAGTAACATCACCATTGGATTATTGGTCGTATCTTTCCTCTCCCTTGTTCTGCCAACTCTATTAGGGCTTAGGAAGAAAAGGGGGAACATGCAATTCGAGGACTTAAAGAAAGAAGCTTGAACATGGAAAAGCAGTGAGACGATTCTTGCCTCACTGCTTTCTATTATGGTGCAAAGTATCTCCTCTGTGGTCTGCCTACACCACCGTACGTCAACTCTACACTGATTTTCTTTTGTGAAACCAGGTACTCCAGATAACGCCTGGCAGTAGTCCTGGTGACACCTACCTCGGCGGCCATTTCTTCTGCAGTGTAACCCCGAACGTCATTCGTTTCTATTGCTTTATGAATGGACTCCAATGTAATCATATCAATCCCTTTTGGGGGATCTGGTACAGTCCGGATGCTGCCGCTACTCTTCTTCCGGTTAAATAGATTATCCACATCGTGCTGATTCTCCACTTGTGGATCATTCATTCTCTCTTTATACTGCTGGTATTTGAGGAGAGTTTCTTCAAATCGGTTAAAGATGATGGGCTTCAAGATATAATCAAATGCACCGCCACGAATGGCGTTTGAAATATGCTCGGTTTCCCTGGCTGCTGTAACGAGGATGACATCAGTGTTACGGTACTCTTTTCTGATCTCCCATAGAAATTCACTGCCCGTCCCATCCGGGAAGTAAACGTCAAGGAGTATCAAGTCCGGATTGACGACAGGTAACACTTTTTTGGCTTCTGTGATGGTGGTGGCAATCCCACCTACCTGAAACCGCTCCATTTGAGTGATATACGTACTGTTGATTTCAGCTGTCTGAATGTCATCTTCTATAATGAATACGTTCCACTTACGCAATTCATTCGCCCCCTATTGCTGTTTTGGAATGCTGACCGTAAACAGGGCTCCCCCAAGCTCACTTTTATCAATTGTAATATCCCCTTCTAGATGCCTGACACTCTTCTGGACGAGGTGAAGACCGATTCCCCGGTCCTTACCCGTTTTAGTGGAGTATCCCTTTTTAAATATGGATTCAAAATCCTGTATTCCTTTACCACTATCTTCTATTTCAAAGATGAAATCATTCCCAAGATCCGTCATGAATAATTGAACATGTCTTTTATGTAGGGGATAGGATAATACTTCATCAAATGCGTTATCAAGTATATTCCCAATGATCGTAATCAATTTTTCCCTCTGTATATCCGTAAGCGGCGTAGTGATCGAACTATCAGGATGAATCGAGAAAGATACCTTCAATTCCTGAGACCGATTGTATTTTCCGATAATAAGACCGGAAAGTACGGGATCCGGTACGGCTTTCAATAAAAACTGAATCAGTTCCTCATAACCCGATGCCTCTTCCTGTATGAGGGTCAATGCTTCATCATGATGACGAAGCTGAATCAGGCCGGCAATCGTATTCAATTTATTTCGATACTCATGGGTCTGGGACCTGAGGATGCCTGCATATTCTTGAACCTGTGATAGCTCCTTCGTAAGCTGATCGATTTCATCCTTTCTTCTAAAACTGGCGACTACTCCTACAATTTTTTCTTCTTCAAAAATCGGCAGCCTGTTGACGATGAGGTCATGATGATTCAGAGAAATCTCGTCGTCAAGCTGACTTTCCCTAGTTTCCAGTACATCTACCATTTTTGTATCAGGAATGACGTCTAAAATATACCTGCCTCTATTTGAATGGTGATGATTGATTGCAAGAATGCTGTGAGCTTTCGCATTGATTTCAGTGATCAATCCATGCTGGTCGATGGCAATGATCCCTTCACGTACCGATTCAATAATCGCCCGCTTTTCCTTGAACTGCATGGCGATTTCTTTAGGCTCCAAACCGAAGATTGCTTTCTTGATCCCTTTTCCTATGAAAAAGGAGCCGATGATCCCGATTAAAAGGATGATAGTGACGAGTATTAACACCTTTGTCCGGTAAGGAATGACAATATCATGGATACTGTCTTCAAGAAATCCGACTGATACAACACCGATGATTTCATTTTGATTGTTTCTGATCGGAACTTTTCCCCGGACAGAGGGACCGAGTGATCCGGTCGCATGAGAAACGTAAGAATCCCCGTTTATTAAAGCCCTATCATTGTCCCCACCAACCATCTTTTTTCCAAGACGTTCAGGCAAGGGATGGGAATAACGGACAGAGTCTTTATTGCCCACCACAATGAAAGTGGCCCCGGTTTCTTTCCGGATATCTTCCACTAAGGGCTGGATGATATCTTCGGGCTGCTTTTGATTGAATGCTTCGATGAGAGCAGGCATCTTGGAGACTGATTGTGCCACGGCAAGAGCCTGTTTTCCTTTCAAATCTGTCAGTGTCCCAGATAACATTCGAAAGAAAATCACCGACAGGGATAAAATCAAAACGGAGAGAAGAGTTAATACAATGAAGATAATCTTGGACTGAAGAGTGAATTTTTTCATCAAAGCTTCCTTCTTTTTTGAAAATTCTATTATTACTAGAATAAAAGAGTTGGAAGGTTTGTACAAGGGCTGATGAAATATACGGGGAATGAGTAGAGTGTTTTTATATCGAAACAATGTCATGAAATAAAAAAGCGTGTACCAGGCACAATCATCCCCGATTGTACCTGGTACACGCAAAAATTACACCCACATACCCGGTTTCACCACCATAAACCACAGCATGGCCAGGAGGAGAATGAGATAAGTCCAAACGGTCCGATGTAACTTTCCAACAAGCTTTTCCCTGTCGGCACCTTCCTCTCCGAACTTCCTTAAAGTCGGCGAAAATGCCCGTGCAAGAAAGAAGAGAGAACATAACATGATGACGAGGGTCATGATGATCCACGGCGTCGTCCAGGTCCATGGTCCGAGAAGCACGAGGAGAATCCCCGTTCCGACTAAGACGTGCCCTGAATGCTTGGAAAGCTGCACCGTGTACCGGAATGTATCCAGGTACGAAGGCAGGGTGGACCGGGAAGCGGTCCGTAACTTGTTCATCGTCAAGAGAAGTAAGAAAAATGGCCCGATGGAAGCCACGACACTTATGACATGAAGATAGATCAGAGTTCTATATAGCAGTTGCTCCATGGGAAGTGCTCTATTCTGTCACTAAGCTAAATTCGTGGACCCATACTCTCATGTTGGGGTGCCACGGCATTCCTGGATGATAAGAAAGGATGGCGTTTTTATAATCCTCCACTGATTTAAACCCTTCTTGCTTGGCGTGATCGTCTGTCAGTTCACCGAGTGACTGTGAATAGACGCTGTTCACTATGTATTTCTTTCCTTGAAGCTCCATGATTTCCCCGATATCCGCGTATCTTCCGTTTCGACGGGTCGCCGTTTTCGTTCCTTGAAGCACTTTTTCAACGTCTTCCGCTTTTGTGACTAAACGCTCGATGGTACATGTTTTTGGTGGCAATTCTTGATTTGTCATGTTAAAAAACCCCTTTCGACCTATACTATAGCATAGTCTTGGGTCGGGGAGAATAAAGGTGTTGTCTATTTCAGGGCTGAAATGTCCCTTTTGTTTCCAAAAAAGGATTTCTATCTCTAGTCGGAATGGCTTTCGGGTGCTATGATTGGATGAAATATCCGATATAGAAAGAAGGCTCCGACGAATTGAAAAAATGGCAAACGTATATCATCCTTGTGTTCATCATGCTCATATGGGGCTTTAATGTGCCGGCTTTAAAAACGCTTGTAAGCGAATTTACACCTGTTACAATCACCTCGCTGCGCATTTTCACAGCAGGGGTTACAGTATTCATTCTCCTCGGCCTGATGGGAAAGATCAGGAAGCCGACAGCACAGGAATTCCTGTTCATCATTACCGGTGGTCTGCTAAATGTGGTCAGTCATCATTATTTTTTATCCGTCGGGTTAACCGGAACGTCGTCTACAAACGGTGGACTGATCCTTGGCACGGGGCCATTATTAACGGCTCTAATGGCGACAATCATCCTCAGGAACCGGCCGACCGTGATTAAGATCATCGGGTTTCTTTCAGGTAGTGTCGGTGTGACGATCATTGTACTGTCGGGAGGGGAAGGACTCGGTGGACTGAAGATAGGGGACTTGTTCATTTTCATCTCCATTTTTTCTCAGGCGTTGAGCTTCATCATCATAAGCCGTGCCGCCAAGACGTTGGATCCCCGGTTATTGACGGGTTATATGCTTGTGTTTGGTTCTGTCGTTCTGTTTGTCATAAGCCTGATCACAGAGCCGGGAGGACTGAAACAGTTAGGCGATGCACCGGCCGCCATATGGGTGCTGTTTTTTGCCTCGGCCATATTGGCCACAGCAGTCGGACATATGATCTACAATCATTCGATTGGAAAATTAGGGGCTGCCGAAACATCGATTTTCCTTAATCTCAATACCTTTTTCTCACTTCTGGGAGCGGCGGTTTTTCTTAGTGAAACCGTGACGATCTATCATCTGTTCGGACTGGTGTTCATCGTTCTTGGAGTCGTGTGCGGGTCCGGGACCCTCGAAGAATTTGTGGTCAGAAGAAAACAAAAGCGGTTCCTCGAGGGGAAACAACATCACCATATGTAGGTTTAATGAATCCATCATAATTATTACTTTCCTTCAATAAAATGAAGAGTCAAAATATTTTAAGGAGGAAGGGTATGCTTAACGAACAAATTCAAAAGCTCTTAAATAATTTGATTGGAATCGAGCACGTGTCTACTACTCTGTATCTTGCCATGTCAGCCTATATGGCGAATCAGAATTATACAGGAATGGCCAGTTGGCTGAGACTACAGTCGGAAGAAGAGCGAACACATATGTTAAAGCTTATCGACTATGTGACAGACAGGGGAGGGCTAGTCGATCTTCAGCAGCTTCCTGCGCAGCCGAAAGAGTATGGCACCCCTCTTCAAACGTTTCAAAAAGTGCTGGAGCATGAGCAATTCGTGACAAACTCCTATCAACAAGCGTACAACTATGCCGCCCAAAATGATCAACAGACTGCTGTCATCATTCAGGAATTTCTGAGAGAACAGATTGATGAAGAAGCTCAGGCACTGACGATCGTAGACCGGTTGAAACTTGCCGGAGATAATCCCGCCGCTCTATTGGTACTGGATCAGGAACTTGGTCAGCGTACAGCAGCACCTGCAGCCGGTCCAGCTCCTGCGGGTGGTTGATTCTATCGTGTATTCCTGCTTTCCCATTCGTGGGAGCAGGTTTTTTTATTGAATTAACATGAAAAGGGATACTCTCCACCCCAACCGTTCATACTGAAGAAAACGACTTTTATAGGTGATCAGATGATTTATATATACAACGATTTCGGTGGCACTCATACCACATCCATGGCTGCGGCTTATCACTTACAATTATTGAAACCGGGGAAGTTAACGAAGAAGGAGATCCTTTCAGTTCCTTATTTTAACCAGCTTACAAAGAAAGACACGGGACACATTCTCTATCATGGAACGGACGACGAAGGTCATCCCGTCTATACGATCGGACGAAGGAATTCCAAGTATGTGGTCCCTGCCTTAACCGATCTGAGTGGCATTTTGCTGAATCGATACGGACAAGAAGAGAAGATCATCATTTCCAATACTTCACCGACCGTCCCTCCAATGATGACAGCGGGAGGTTTCTTCTCAAGGGAACTGAAGATCGATTGGATCGGCGTGCCCCTCCTTGTGAAAGGGGCGAAGCAATGCCATGGTCTCATTCAGCACCTCGTGGAGGAAACAAAGCATGTGGCAGCATCATCCCCTGAACAGGTCGTGGTATTAGAAAATAAAAAATATCAATATAAAATGGGAAAAAAGGATATCTTCTGGAAGTGAAGCATATTATAATAAGTAAATACTACCGGGTAAAAGGTCTGTGCTGAATGGACCTGTACATAATGGTCATACTATAGTAAAACGGAGGTGTCGAGATTGGAAGGTAAACCATTTCACTTTGATGGCAGTCACCATTTCGCAGCAGGGGAAGCACAAGAAAACACTCCATTTGAACTAACAGACGAAATGAGAAAAAATATCGGGGGAAACCCGTTTGAAGTACCAGGTGAAGAAGAGTAAGCATCGAATGCTGTCCTAAAGGGCAGCATTCTTTTTTTTAACCGTTCAAAAAGGATAATTCCATTCATATCTTCACAAAATACGATTGTGAGTTAATAGAAGAAAGGATGGATGATGAATGGCAAAGGTATTATATATTACCGCGCATCCTCATGACGATACCCAATCGTACAGCATGGCGGTTGCGAAAGCATTTATGGATACGTATAAGGAAGTGAACGGGGATGATGAGGTGATTCACCTCGATTTGTACCGGGAGCATATTCCCCATATCGATGCGGATGTCTTCAGTGGATGGGGGAAGCTTCAAGCAGGTAAAGGATTTGAGGAGCTTTCCATGGAAGAGCAGAAGAAAGTAAACCGCTTGAATGAACTATCCGATCAGTTCATCGGGGCTGATAAATACGTGTTTGTGACCCCTTTCTGGAATTTTTTATTTCCACCGGTGATGAAAGCATATATCGATTCCGTGGCAGTGGCCGGGAAATCGTTCAAGTATACGGAACAGGGACCGGTTGGCTTATTGACGGACAAGAAAGCGATACATATCCAGGCCCGTGGCGGTATTTACTCTGAAGGACCGGCAGCAGGCATGGAAATGGGGCATCGTTATTTAAGCCTTATCATGCAGTTTTTTGGTGTGCCTTCCTTTGAGGGTGTATTTGTGGAGGGACATGCGGCGATGCCTGATAAAGCACAGGAAATCAAGGAAGATGCGATTGCCCGCGCGAAAGACGCAGCACATACTTTCTAATTGAAATGCTTAAGAAAGAGCCTGAACATAAGCGTTCAGGCTCTTTTTTCTTTATACGATGGCTGACTTCTCGACGTCAGCTTCTGTCGGTTCGGGTACGAAAGCAAGGATGACAATCCCTATGATAAAGAGGATGACAAGACTGAATACTCCACTGTTGGACGCACCGGTCAATTGTGCGGTGACTGCCACTAATAAGGGCCCGAGAATCGATGCAAATTTACCGAAAATATTATAAAACCCGAAGAATTCGTTGGCATTTTTCTTCGGTATCAGCTTCGCAAAATAAGCCCTGCTCAGTGCCTGGATGCCTCCTTGTGAAGAAGCGACGAGCATGGCGAGGATCCAGAAATCCATGGTTGTCTCTAAGAAATTGGCGTAAATGCAAACGATGATATACACTGAAATGCCTACATACAGCATCTTTTTACCCGTGAATTTTTCAGCCAGCCTTCCATAGAGAATCGCGAATGGTCCAGCCACCACCTGGGTCACAAAAAGGATGATCAAAAGGTTGGTGGAGGTGATCCCAAGATCCGACCCGTACGCCGTGGACATGGTGATGATGGTGCCGACACCGTCAATATAAAAGAAGTAAGCAAGCAGGAATAAAAAGAGTGCCCGGTATTTTCTGATTTCTTTCATCGTTTTGCCAAGACGTTTGAAGCTGTTCGCGACTGGGCTTTTTTCCCGTTGGATGAAGTAGCGCTGATGGACATTCTTTAATAGCGGTATAGAGAAGAGACCCCACCATAAAGCGGTGATCACAAAGGCAATCTTACTGGCGGAGGTAACGGAGATGGGAAGGGTCCCGTTCTGGGATAAGATGATGATGGCGATGCTTAGGATGAACGGTATCGTGCTCCCGATATACCCGAATCCAAATCCACGTGACGATACACGATTCATCCGTTCTTCCGTCGTAACGTCGGTCAGAAAGGCATCGTAGAAGACGTTCGAACCGGCTGAGCCGACTGCTGCCACTGTATAAAAGACTAAAAGGAGCAGCCATTGATCGCTCGGGACGAAAGCGAGGAGGAGGGTGAACGTCACACCCAGTGCAAAGAAGAAGGAAAAGAACTTCTTCTTATATCCCTCATAATCGGCGATGGTCCCAAGGATGGGGCCGATCATGGCCAGGATGAAGGTCGCTATGGCAATGGTGTATCCCAAATAGGCCGTTGAATTAGCGGCACTGACACCGGCATTTGTAGCAGCCGCTTTATAAAAGAGCGGAAAGACGGCGGTGGAAATGATGATGGAATACGCTGAATTGGCCCAATCATAAAAAATCCAGCTGCTTTCTTCTTTCGAAAAACGTTTCATGGTTTTTCCCCCTAAGGAAACAGAATCTTCATTAGATATCCAATACTTCTTCAATCATTTTTCCGTCAATATCTTCTAAGGTGAGTCCGAGCAATCTGGCAAATGTCGGTCCTTCATCAATGAGACCCATGGAAGGAATCTCGAGGTGAGGACGAATTCCTTTTCCCGCCGCCATGAAGATCGTGGAGTAGTTCTCCTTTTCCGGAGAATAGCCGTGAGAGCCATACGTGTAACGCTTATGCTTCACATCTTCCGGAGTGATTGTGTGGATGAAGGAACCATCCAGTGCATCTTTAAAATAAAACCCGAGTCTGGCTTCGAGCATGAACGAACAGTGTTCATCGGCCCCTTTCCGGGCAGCTTCTTCTCCAGTGAGTATGGATTCGATTCCATTGGCCGGATCTGGTTGTAATCGTTCCAATAGCGCCTTCACTTCTTGTGTCGAAACGGGATCCTTTGTGTACACATAAGCAGAACCATCACACCCTTTGCAATATGCTTTCCAGTCAGTGACCTTCCCGCGGTGGCTTACGTTGATGAACCCCTTTTCTTTAAGGAGGGTGTTGAGTTGGACGGCCTTCGATTCATCGAGGGCACTATGATCACCAAGGGCTACGATCGTCGACTTATCATAGATGCCGTTGTCCCTTAACGCTCCTACGATCCTTCCCAATCTGTCATCATGGCGGCGGAGGGCTGCATGTGCTTCCTCAGAAGAGAAACCATGGTAATGCCGCTGGGTATCAAGGTCCGTAAAGTGCACAAGCAATAAATCTGGTTTCCTTTTGATTGTTTCAAGCGTCGATTCGAGGACGAAATCATCCAGCTCAGGTTGATTCAAGCCTTTGCGCATATGGCCAAAAAGACGATTCATCTGCAGTTGGAAGAGGGGACTCCCATTCAAAAGTGAAACGAGGATTTGATTATGCCAGGGCCGATTGGCGAAGATTTCCGGCATATTATAATCGATATCCGCATTGGCTGTCACCGGCCAAAGGAGGGCTGCCGTCTTCATGCCCCCCTTCTTTGCCTCGTCATAGAGGGTGGTACCCTTAATGGATTTACGGTGCCAATGCCAGTCCGGCGATTCCCTGCCAGGCTGGAGGAGTGTATTATTCACCACACCGTGGCGATTGGGGTACTTTCCGGTTACGATCGTGGCGTGACAGGGATACGTGACAGAAGGATAGATGGTTTCAACCCTTTTGCAGTACGATCCATGTGCAAGCAGCTCCTGGAAGTGGGGAAGTCCCTTTAGAATCGGAAAGTCCAGGGCAGATAAACAATCGAAAGAGATGATGATGAGGTGATCCGTCAAACGTTCCATAAAGTCCTCCAATATCCTCGCAGGATTGTACTATATACCTATTAATATAGCAGAACATTCAGAATAAAAATATGAAATTTCGATTATGGGGAGATGAAGCGTATGTAAAGAGTCGGGGAAAATGAAAAAACAGGGATGGCCGCGCCACACCCTGTCACTGTTCCGTCAGATTTTCACTTTGTTTCTGATCGAGCTGTCCTTGTGTATCTCGATGGTGCCGGAGTATTCTACCGTATCGATTTCACAATTCTCGCTGATTACGACGTTTTTTCCGCGAACGAGTTTTGCCTTCGTATTTTCAAGATAGACTTCGTCCCCTTCGATCAGTTCGGAAAATAAGTAATCTTCCTTTTGAAGAAAGAAGTTGACTACCTGTTTTAGTAGTTTGCTTGAAGAGTGGTGAGTCACTGAAATTTTTTCACCGCCGATTTCTTTAATGGATGATTTATGGTTGATCTCAATCTGGACATTGTCGGCGTTCAGCAATCCATCAATATGCACAGAGCCTGAAGTTGAGAAGGTTTCGACTTCACAATCCTCTCCAACCGTTAACGATCCGCTCGCCCTGATCAATCCGCCCTGAATTTTTCCACCTACCTTGCATGAGCCGCTCACCTTGAATTTTTCAACGATCAGATTCCGGGTCACCTTACTGGATCCACTTATCGTCATGTCGGATGCCATCACGGATCCTTCATATTTGGAACTCCCGCTCGTTGTTATTGTTTCGGCTTTCGTATCTCCTTCGATGGAGGAAGAACCGCTTGTTTTGATCAGGCCTGCTTTAATATCACCTGCAACGGTGCCGGAACCCGATATTCTCATTTCACGGCAGTCGATATCCCCTGCGATCTTCCCGCTTCCACTGATCTTCACTTCATCAAATTGTCCGCCGCCGGATGTTCCGGACCCGCTGATCTTCAAGTCATGAAGCTTTTTCTTTTCCACTGTATTCATGCATTTCTCCTCCAATTAAAGGGACGTCAGATCCCCTTTGTATTCGTTAACGTGATTTTCAATTCTTCCATCATTTGTTGCAGATCGAATCTCAATACGACTTGAGCCGTATGGTCCACAAGAAAGTCTGAAGGGAGGGGCAGGAGCATCCACATATACTCCTCACTTTTCCGGATACCGATCAGCTCAAGGGAAGATTCTTTCAGTGGTGTAAACTTCTCATGAAGAAAAAGATAAAGGGTTTGCTGAGCTTCTTTAGGGATTTCTAACCTATGGCACTTTTCGATGATCACCATATGCAGGATGTCCTGGAAATCGTACGCTTTTCTTGCTGGTAATAGGGATGTACAGAAAGCCATGGTGTGTTCTGAAAGAATGTTGTGCGACGATAGTTCTTCTTCACTGACTTCGATCCTCGCGGGATTGGGTGAAAAGAAATCCGAAAGCTCATCCAGGGAGTAATCATCTTTCATTTCTTTGATTGCATCGATCCGGGCAAGCATCTTCTCCCTCGGGAAGAAGGTCTCCTGACCGGTGTAGCTGGATTTCTTGATGAACCATCCTTCCGGAATGATATTCTTACGTTTCCAGCGGTAAAGCTGTCCGTAGGATATCCCGGTCAGTTCCAGTACTTCCTTTTTAGAAATAAAATCGGTTTCCATGGGGATCTCCTCTTTTCGAAACAAAACATTGTTACGTTACTGTAGATTCAGTTTAACAGAACAATGTTACGCAGTAAAGGAAAAAATTAAAAAAATCATAAATCCCGACCTTCCAATAAATGTTTACATCAATCCATCAAGGGTACTAGATAATCAGAATGTTTTACATAGTAAACATTAATAAACATGAGAGGGATGAAAGAATGGGAGACGATCGTCGTACGAAGGTGAATGGTAAAAGTAAAGATGAACAGCTTGAACAGTATAGAGTGGATGACGAAGGAAAGCATCTGACAACCAATCAAGGGCTGAGGGTATCAGAGGATGAGTTTTCCCTGAAAGCCGGAGAGCGTGGACCTACTTTAATGGAGGATTTTCATTTTCGTGAGAAGATGACCCACTTCGACCATGAACGGATCCCTGAAAGGATTGTCCATGCCCGGGGATTCGCGGCACATGGGGAGTTCGAACTCTATGACTCTATGAAAGAATATACAAGGGCTAAATTCCTTCAGGACACGTCGACAAAGACACCTGTATTTGTCCGCTTTTCCACAGTGGCGGGATCCAGGGGTTCTGCCGAGGCAGTGCGTGATGCCCGGGGATTTGCCACTAAATTTTATACAGAGGAAGGGAATTACGATCTGGTAGGGAACAATATTCCCGTCTTCTTCATTCAGGATGCGATCAAATTTCCGGATCTTGTTCATGCCCTTAAACCTGAGCCACATAACGAAATGCCTCAGGCTGCTTCTGCCCACGATACATTCTGGGACTTTATTGCAAACAATCAGGAGTCCGCTCATATGGTGATGTGGGCCATGTCCGATCGGGCGATCCCCCGCAGTTTCCGTATGATGGAAGGCTTTGGTGTCCATACATTCCGTCTGGTGAACGAGGAAGGGAAAGCCCATTTCGTGAAATTCCACTGGAAACCTGTACTCGGAACACACTCACTCGTTTGGGATGAAGCACAGAAGATTAACGGAAAAGACCCTGATTTCCACCGTCGTGATCTATACGAATCCATCGAGGGAGGGGACTATCCGGAGTATGAACTGGGTGTTCAGCTCATCAAGGAGGAAGATGAGTTCAACTTTGACTTTGATGTCCTTGACCCTACGAAGCTATGGCCGGAAGAGGAGATCCCTGTGAAGATCGTCGGGAAAATGACGTTGAACCGCAATGTGGACAATGTGTTTGCCGAAACGGAGCAGGCGGCATTCCATCCTGGATCTGTTGTGCCTGGAATCGATTTCTCCAATGATCCGTTGTTACAGGGACGCCTATTCTCCTATACAGATACACAATTAATCCGTCTCGGGGGACCAAACTTCCACGAGCTTCCGATCAATAGACCTGTGTGTCCTTTCCACAATAACCAGCGTGATGGATACGGACGCCATACGATCAATAAAGGACCGGTGAGCTATCATAACAATTCACTGGCTCATAATACACCGGCCCCTGCTTCTGAGAAAGAAGGCGGGTACACCCACTATCAGGAAAAGATGGAGGGCAGGAAAGTACGTACAAGAAGTGAAAGCTTCAAGGACCACTTCTCTCAGGCTACACTATTCTGGAATAGCATGAGTAAGCCGGAGAAGGAGCATATCATTCAAGCCTTCAGCTTTGAGCTGGGAAAAGTGAAAAGCAAATCGGTTCAGAAACAGATCGTCGATATGTTTGCAAACGTCAGTATGGATCTGGCAAAAGGTTTTGCGGAAGCGATCAATATAGAAGTACCTGAAGGAAAAGGATCGAAGGTTACGAAATCTTCCCCGGCTTTAAGTCAGGAAAACACGAAAAAGAAGCCGGCTACCCGCAAAGTCGGTGTCATCGTAGGGAATGGCTTCAAAGGGGAAGAAGTGAGCCGTGTCCTCTCTGCCCTTAAAGAAGAAGGGATTCAGCCTGAAATCATCAGTGACAAACTGGGGACGCGCAAAGGTGATGACGGCACAGAGCTTGAAGTGGACCACACATTCTTAACGGGAGAATCGGTCTTATTCGACAGCCTGTACGTTGTAGGTGGAGAAAACGTAGATAAGAAATTCTCTCAAGATACCACCTACTTTGTAAAAGAAGCGTATTCTCACTTTAAACCGATCGGTGCCACACATGAAGGTTTACACTGGCTGGAAGAAGCAGGTGTGAAGGGTCCGGGCGTGGTAACCGGGGAAGACATGAAGTCATTCGCAGAGGACTTCACTGCAGCCATCGCAGCACATCGGCATTGGGATCGTGAATTAGTATAAAGATAGTAGAAATAGTAACGGGAAAATGCTAGACCTGCTCTTTAGGTCTAGCATTTTTTTATGGTTGAAATAGCCCTTTTTACTAGAAAATAGACGTTTCTATCATTCGAAACTAGCAATACATACATAAGATAACCATGTAAGGTGCTTTACAAGTACTGAATAAGTGAGGGATTTGCAATAAGATGGAGGGGAAATCTATGAGTGAAAAAAATAATCCACTAGAAGGACTAATGGATTTAATCAATCAATACACAAAAGAAGATGGAAGTAAACTGGATCTGGAATCGGCAAAAGAGAAATTAAGCTCATTACTGAGTGAGGATCATCTCAAAGGACTGTTAGATTCTCAAGGAAAGGGTTCTCTGGATGCAATGGCTTCACTTGGAAACTTAGGGGGCATGGCAAATGTGATGAATATGATCCCAATGGTTGAAAAGGTGGTGAATAAGCATATGTATAAAAAACCTTGTGAATCCTATAAGCATGATGATTGTAAAAAAGACAAGCATCAAGACATCAAAGATCTTCTAGAAGACATTCTATGCGAATTGAAAAAGATTAAAAACTGCACATGCCATACAAAGAAGCATGAGTGCTATAAAGACAACTGGGAGCATTGGTATTAATAGAGTCGGCGGACATGCCGGCTTTTTTGTGTTTTTCAGGAGTGGAGTATCAATAAATCAATTAATTGATTTATCTATCCAACCCTACTATACTCTTCAATCAACGGGAAAGTGGGAGCTGAGAAAAAATTTCCATAAGCAAAAATGTTGAAAGTCAAAAAAGGTCAAATTATACTGTATTCATAAGGTCAAATAAAGTCAAAGTCAAACATAGTCAAATTCTAAAATGACCTTAACCATAAACCAATTAACAAACCATTTTATATATAACAAGACAACAGGAGGTCATGTTTATGAAATGCCAAGTATGTCATCATAATCAAGCAACGGTTGAAGTTTATACGCAACTGAATGGTAAGAAATCCAGTATGAAAATGTGTTCTGCTTGCTTTCAAAAGCAGCAAACCCCTTCTGGCATTCACGGAGGATTCCCGTTTGATGAATTGTTCAAAGGTATGAGCATGGACGGAAGTCCTGACCATGGATTCCAAAACCAGCAACAGCCATCTTCTTCAGCTCAAGGGAAAGGTGGGAATGGTGGAAACGGCATCCTCGATCAGTTCGGACGTAATGTCACTGGAGCCGCTAAAGCCGGTTTGATCGATCCGGTTATCGGTCGAGACAAAGAAGTGGATCGTGTGATTGAAATCCTGAACCGCCGCAATAAAAACAATCCGGTACTGATCGGTGAACCCGGTGTCGGGAAAACAGCCATTGCGGAAGGATTGGCACGTAAAATCGTAGCAGGCGATGTGCCGTCAAAATTATTAAACAAAGAAGTATATGTGATGGACGTTGCTTCCTTGACCGCCGGTACAGGTGTACGGGGTTCATTCGAGGAACGGTTGAAAGCCATCATCAGTGAATTGCAGAGTCGTGAGAACGTCATGCTCTTTATCGATGAAATCCATCAATTAGTGGGAGCAGGTTCTGCAGAGGGATCCATGGATGCAGGGAATATTTTAAAACCGGCGCTTGCCCGCGGTGAACTGCAGGTGATCGGTGCGACAACCCTTAAAGAGTATCGTCAAATCGAAAAAGATGCGGCACTCGAACGTCGTTTCCAGCCTGTCATGGTCAATGAGCCCACTCCGGAAGAAGCCATTGAAATTCTCAAGGGTTTAAAAAGCCGCTATGAAGACTATCATGGGGTGAAATTTACTGATGAGAGCATCGAGGCTTGTGTGAAATTGTCACATCGTTATATTCAGGACCGATTCCTGCCGGATAAAGCGATTGATCTCATGGATGAGGCAGGTTCAAAAGTGAACCTTCTATCTGAAGGCAAGGATAAAACGGCCATACACAAAAAATTACATGAAGTAAGAGTGAAGAAAGAGCAGGCAACGAAAGAAGAAAATTATGAGCAGGCAGCAATCCTGAGGGATGAGGAAGCGTCCTTGGAGAAGCAGCTTGGGCAGGAATCCTCTGATTCTAAGGCACTTGTTGAAAAGGACTTGATCCAGGCAATCATTGAGACCAAAACAGGCATTCCTGTTGGAAAGCTTCAAAGTGATGATCGCAAGCGGATGAAATCCCTTGAAGAAAACCTTGCTCATAAAGTGATCGGACAGGATGAAGCCGTGAAAAAAGTGGCGAAAGCCATCCGACGAAGCCGGGCAGGCTTGAAAGCAAAGCACCGTCCGATCGGAACATTCCTATTTGTCGGACCGACGGGTGTCGGGAAAACGGAATTAACGAAGACATTGGCTGAAGAGTTGTTTGGATCTAAAGATTCCATGCTCCGACTTGATATGAGTGAGTATATGGAGAAACACTCTGTGTCTAAACTGATCGGATCCCCTCCTGGCTATGTGGGTCATGAAGAATCCGGTCAACTGACTGAGAAAGTAAGAAGAAATCCGTACTCCATCATACTCTTGGATGAAATTGAAAAAGCACACCCGGATGTACAGCATATGTTCCTGCAGATTCTTGAAGACGGCCGTCTTACGGATAGTCAGGGCAGAACGGTGAGCTTCAAAGAAACTGTGATCATCATGACAAGTAACGCCGGGGTGACGGATAAGAAGGAAGCCGTCGTAGGTTTCAATACCGGTGGCACAGATGCCATTAAAGAAACGAATATTCTTCAATCGCTGGGTGCCTACTTTAAACCGGAATTCCTGAACCGATTCGATAGTATCATTGAATTCGAATCTCTGGAAAAGGTTGAGCTGCTGGAAATTCTTGATCTGATGCTGAATGAATTGCAGGCTGAGCTCAAGGAGCAGGGGATTACCGTGGAAATTGACGGAGAAGCGAAGCGCAGACTCGTGGAGCTCGGATATCACCCTGAATTTGGTGCAAGACCATTGCGCCGGGTGATCCAGGAAAGAGTGGAAGATAAGATCGCCGACTTCCTTCTTGATGAAGAAGGCGTAACGGAACTGATCGTATCAGTTGAAAATGATGAGATTATCGTGAAATAAACAGGGAAAGGAGCATCCGGAATGGGGATGCTCCTTTTCTTTATTCTTTTCGTTTCAAAATGGCGATATAAATGGCCATCGTTATATACACCCCAAGAATCGAAACTATAAATACAGGTGTGGAAAAGGAACTCATGAAAACACCCTCACTTTAATTCATGAAAAGATGGATGGAAGATCAACAGAAGGATGCCGATGATGGGAACAGAAAGGAGGAGTGCAAGCAGCGGTTTTTTGTGATGCAACCCCAAAATGGTAAACATGATGATGTTAAATACAGCAGACCATCCCAAATTCCAGCCATTTTCGTAAAGGAAAAGCCCTTTTTTATGAAATAAGTACTCGAGAAATGTAAAATAAGCGATCCAGCTTGAAACGTAAACAATCTTCTTTTTCCGGTAAGGAAAATAACGGAGATAGATCATAATCACCACTGGAATGATGAAAAAGGTAAAAACAAGATCGATCAATGTATGATTCAGCCAGTCTACCGTCACCGCTTTATATTCCCATAAGGTGTGGTTATAAAAAATCACGTTATAGGTGAGATTGCAGATAATATAAAACTGCACCGTTGGATAATAGTCCTTCCAGCGTTTCCAATCAATAAAGAACTTTGCAAAAAGTAAATAGACAACGACGATCAGTAATAAGTACATAGTTGGGTACAATCCTTGTTTTTCCATTAGTATAGACGTTACAGGAGAGGAATAGACCCGGTGAAAAGAGAAAGTGCCTGATTCGATAGAGAATCAGGCACTTTTACACTAGTTAGTTCATTTCCTTCAGTACTTTATCGATTGCCTGAGCGACACCGTGATCAGTATTGATCCCCGTCACCCAGTCCGCTGCTTCTTTCACTGCTTCCTGAGCGTTGCCCATGGCCACACCGAATCCAGCTTCTCGGATCATCGCGATGTCATTCATACTGTCCCCGACTGCCATGACTTGATCCATTGAAAGGTCCAGCCATTTACACACTTTTACCAGGGCAGCGGCCTTATTGACCCCTGCTGGATTGATTTCGATGTTGGTTGGTGAGGAGTTCGTAATTTCAAGTGCTTCATTCTTCACCAGTTCATCCAACATGACTTTGCGGACATCATCATCCTGGATATCAAAGCCAAACTTCAGCCAATTATAAGATTCGATATCCTGCTCAAAAGGTTTCCTGCTATTGAATAAGCCTTGGGAAGTGGAAGACCAGAAATACACATCATGCTCTTCTTTAAGCGCCCATAGCTGCTTTACAAGATCAATATCAAGGGGGATGCGGTCTACAAGATTGTATTCATAATCGTAGATCTCCCCGCCATTCACGGTGACAAGATAAGATGAACGACCAAGCTCATCTGAAATGTCCCTGCATGTAAAAAGAGAGCGTCCTGTACTCAATACAACATGAATTCCCTTTTCCTTTGCCCGCTGAATGGCTTGTTCGTTTTCAGGAGATACCTCGCCCTCATGGTTGACGAGTGTCCCATCCATATCCAGTGCAATCAGTTTAATATCCATTATTCTTATCACGTCCTTCTATTCATTCATATACAGTTTAATATAAAGAGAGCGAATCTTCTAGGAACGTGACTTGATGAAGACATGATATCCTATATTCTGTACTTCCTATTTCCATAAGGGTCATACATAATTGAAAGGAAGAAGGGAGGTGAACATGCATGAAGCCGTTTACCGAACGGGCGGTGAACATCATAGCCGATATTCCTCCGGGAAAGGTCATGACATACGGACAAATTGCGGAGCTGGCAGGTAGCCCCAAGGCTGCAAGGCAGGTCGTGAGGATTCTCCACTCCATGAGTGAAAAGTATAAACTCCCCTGGCACAGGGTTCTGAACAGCAAAGGGGAAGTCGGATTTCGTGATGAGGAGCAAATGATGACTCAGAGACTGTCCCTGGAAGCGGAAGGGGTCCACTTTATAGGAAATAACCGGATTGAACTGTGGAAGTATCAGTATCACCCTGAATCATAGAGGAACAAATTTCAATCTAACAAGCCGAAAATAAGGGCAAATAAAGACATAAGGCCCGTGAACCCAATGATTACATAACCGATAATCCGGATCCCGAGTGGAAGACTCTCCTTTCCGGGCTGGTTCATGGGCGCCCCTTCAATTTTAGACATATGGTCGGTCACATCATTGAACGGTTCTTTACGATTTGTCATGGTATCCCTCCTGTAAATATATTACTATAAATTTAAAATCGAAGAAAGTGATCTTATAGCCAGATGGCCAGGTCTTCACCTTCAGAAAGGATTGGACCTGGTCATGTTCTGTTTTTATATAGGTTTAATCAATGGTAAACAGGGGTATAGATGCTTTGTTGAACACAAAATATATTTTTAATTTTCTGAACTATTTTTGGAAATTAAATGAGAGCGAAGAGGTTGATGGAGGATGGCAAAAGGTGATTTGCTGATCATTGGTGGCAACGAGGATAAAACGGATGAGAAGGTCATCTTATCGAAGTTCGCTACAATATGTCAAAATAGACAAGGTCCGATTGGGATCGTTACGACTGCTACAGCTTATCCGGAAGAAGTGGGGAATGAATACGCAAGTTTGTTTCACACCCTTCATGGAACAAAACCACTATTGCTCCATCTGGATTCCCGCGAGAAAGCGGATGATCCTGAATTGATCGAGCAGCTTTCCTCTCTATCGGGGTTATTCATGACAGGCGGAGATCAACTCAGACTCACGAGTCTCCTGGGGGGGACAACCTTCTATAAACACTGTCTTAAAGAATGGAAGGGAGGTCTGGTCATAGGCGGGACCAGTGCAGGGGCTGCCGTCATGAGCAGGTTGATGATCATATCATCCAAAATCTCAAAAAAGCAGGATGTCTCGATCCTCGAAATGGGATCTGGCTTCGGATTTCTCGAAGACGTCATAATAGATCAGCACTTTTCCCAGCGTGACAGGTTTTCAAGGCTGATGAGGGCGATTGCATTAAATCCTCAAATTATCGGGGTGGGGATCGATGAAAATACAGCGATTTGGGTCAACAGTGAACGGAATCAATTTGAAGTGATCGGTGAATTCAATGTGAGCATTTTCGACGGGAAAACGTCTTCCTATATAGATGTTGCTGAAAATAAAGAGAACATGACCATATCAGATATTCGTTTTCACACATTGGGTGAGGGCGCGATCTTTGATTTAACCAAAAGGGAATTAATTATATCTTAAGGAGAGAACATTTAATGAAAATCAATCGCGTCAACTACTTATCCGGTCCTAACTTATACAGCTTCAAGCCGACGATCTGCATCGAACTCGATATAGAGGAGTTCGAAGAAAAGCCCTCCAACCGATTGGAAGGATTTACCGACACATTGCTGAAGGTCATGCCGTCCCTGTTCACACACACCTGTTCAAGGGGGTATGCAGGGGGATTTGTGGAACGCTTGTATGAAGGGACGTGGATGGGTCACATCCTTGAACATATCGCACTGGAAATCCAGCATCTGGCGGGAATCACTGTAAAGCGCGGCAAAACAATCACGAGCGAACGGAAAGGGATTTATTTCGTGACATACGATTATGTGGAAAAGAAGTCCGGATATTATGCGTTTACAGCAGCGATGGAAATCGTAGAAGCCATCCTCGAACATAAAGAGGTCAGTGCCGAACCTTACATATCAGAAACTTCCGATCTCTATCATCTGCATAAAATGGGGCCGAGCACAGAGGCCATCTTTCAAGCCGCCAAAGCACGGAAGATACCAGTCGAAAGAACGGGAACAAACAGCCATTTAAGGCTCGGGACCGGTAAGAAACAAAAATTCGTACAGGCGACCATTTCAAGTCAATCCTCTTATCTTGCTGTAGAGGACTCCTGTGATAAAGATGCGACGAAAATGTTATTGAAGAGTGCAGGTCTGCCAGTGCCAGAGGGGGATGTAGTTTCAAACGAGTACGAGCTTCTTCAGTCTGCAGGAAAGATCGGATTCCCACTCGTAATCAAACCAGTCAATGGACGCCAGGGACAAAATATCGTGACGGATATCCAGAATGAAATGGACCTGTTAACGGCCTTCCGCTGTGTATACAGTGAAGGGACTGACTATATCATTGAACGTTACTATAAAGGAAAGGACTACCGATTCCTTGTCGTGAACAATGAACTCATAGCAGCCAGTCTTCGCCAGCCTCCCACGGTAATCGGTGACGGGAGAAAAACAATAAAGGAATTAATTGAAAGCGAAAACAAAAATCCTTTGCGTGGAGAGGGACATGAGAAAGCCATGAGCAGGATTCCCCTGGATGAACGAACCGTTGTACATCTGGAGAAGGAAGGACACTCCCTGGATACTGTCCTTAAAATGGGACAAAGTCTTGAGGTATTGGGGAATGCGAACCTTTCCACCGGTGGTTCAGCCATTGACGTGACAGATGAGGTTCATCCTCATTACCGCAAGATGGCAGAAGGAGCTGCGGTTGCCATTGGTCTTGACATTGCCGGAATCGATATCCTTTCAACGGATGTAACCGTCCCATTCGAAAAGGGGGCTGCAGCCATCCTTGAAGTGAATGCTGCGCCTGGGATACGGATGCACCATTATCCTTCAGAAGGAAAAAGCCGGGACGTCGGGGGAGCGATCGTTGACTATTTATTCGAAAATCGCGAGGAAGCGGCCATCCCGATAGTCGCTGTGACAGGAACGAACGGTAAGACAACGACCTGCCGGTTGGTCTCCCACTTATTACAGAAGGAGGATGTAACCGTCGGCTTCACATGCTCTGACGGCGTTTGGATCGCCGAACAACAAATCGATGAAGGCGATTGCAGCGGTCCAAAAAGCGCCAGGAAAGTCCTCTCCCACCCTGGTGTGGACGTTGCCGTACTTGAAACGGCCAGAGGCGGCATGCTGAGGGAAGGTCTGGCTTTCAGGCACTGTGACGTGTCCATCGTCACTAATATCAGTGAAGATCATCTGGGATTGAATGGCATAGATACACTGGAGGATTTAAAAAAGCTGAAGCAGACGGTGGCCGAAGTGGTTCTACCAGGAGGGTCGTGCGTATTGAATGCGGATGATCCGAGATGTGTCGAAATGGCCACTCAAACGTATGGAAAGGTTATCTATTTCTCATTATCTCTTTCAAATCCAGTGATACAGGAGCATATTGAAAGTGGGAATGAGGCTTGGTACATGGATGAAGGATGGATCATGCATACCTGTGAGGGGAAAACGGAACGATTTTTGCCGGTCTCCCATATTCCCATCACCATCAATGGTGCTGCCAAGTATAATGTCTTGAATGTGCTTGGTTCTCTTGCCGCTGCACATTCTTTAGGGCGCCCACTCTCCGAACTTAGAAGCAAGGTGATCAGTTTTCTACCGACTGAAAATCAGAATCGTGGACGATTCAATGTTCAAATCGTACAAGGAAGGACCATTATTGTGGACTACGCCCATAATCCGGCAGGCTTAAGGGCATTATACGATACCATTGCCCATCTGAAGGATGGAAGGGTCATCACGGTTGGCTCAGCTGCGGGAGACCGGAAAGACGAAACGATTCAGGAAATGGGAAGGATTTTTGGAAAGCATTCTGATATCTTCATTATCAAGGAAGATCTGAATTTAAGGGGAAGGACTCCGGGAGAAACCATCCATTTGCTGACCAGAGGGGTGGATGAATCCAAAGGACATCCAACGATTCATGTGCAACCGGAGGAAATCCATGCTTTGTTCATGGCGTGGGAGATGTCACAGCCGGGTGACACCTTACTGTTTCTGTATGACGACTACGCATCGATTCAAACCTTTATGGATTCCGTGATGAAGAGCTCAGTATCAAGGAGTGAATTTCAGAGGGCTGAATAGAATCGTACTTAAAAAGTATATTAATAAAGGAAAAAAGCTCAGAGTCGACTCTGAGCTTTTCATTTAAATGGACAACTCTCACTACAGTTGTCCATTTTTGAGTTTTTTCAACCAGTTTCGTTGCCTTCTGGCAATAATCCAATACCCTGCGACACCAAAAGCGGCTAGGCCAAAGCTTCCTTGCCAGATGACCTCCATACCGAGCGCAAGTCCTGTGAATCCCCCGATGCATCCTGCAAGTAAAAGGACAAAAGCCTGCTTCTTTTGACCCTCGAATAGTTTAAATTGAAACCCGTTTAGCTGATGATGATCCTTTTGTTCCAATGCTTTTTCAGGTAGATCCAACAACTGCCTTACTTTCTGAACGGTCTGAAAAAGAGGTTGGGCGCTGACCCATTTCATAAGAAGCTCCCATTTGTTCGTGTTCCCATCCTTCACCCAATCCATAAAGGCTGGTTTAACGACATCAAGGGTTTCTTCATCCGGGCTCAATGTGTGGACAAGTCCTTCGATGGTGGCGAAGGACCGCCCTAAAAAGATAAAGCGGGTCGGAACCTGGACAGGAAGTGATTTCACCATTTCGTTGATTTCCTTCTTTACTGATATCAGATCCATCTGTTTAAACTGCTCCATATCCAGAGTGACAAATTCCTTTAGCACAGGCTCAATCGTCTTCGGACTGGCGTCTGGAAGCAGGAACCCCAATTCTGCAAGAGCCTCTGAAGCTTTCCGGAAATTCTTTAAAAGAACCCCTTCGAGGAGGTTTTGGAAATGGGCTGAATCCCTTTTTGAAATTTCCCCGATCATCCCGTAATCCAATAAAACGAAAGTACCATCAGGCTGAAGCAGAATGTTCCCGGCATGGGGATCGGCATGGAAGATTCCGGGCTCGAGCCACTGAGGGAGGAAGAGACGGAATAGCTCCTGTGCAAGCTTCTGGCCATTCAGTCCATACAAATCAATCGCTTCTCTATCATTCAATCGAACCCCATCGACCCATTCCATCACCAATACTTTATCTGTACAGAGTTCAGGATACATAGTCGGGATCTTCACATTGGCATGATCTTTAAACCTCTGTTTAAAAGAAATGCCGGTACTCATTTCTTTGGAAAAGTCGAGCTCCTGCTCGATGACCTGCTTCAATTCTTTATATAGCATTTTAAAATTAATGAACCCCTTCGGCATGGGAGCAAAATGCCTGGCAAACCAGATGATGATGGACAATGTCCGAAAATCGGTCTTCACAAGTGAGGGGATCTCCGGTCGCTGCACCTTGATGGCCGCTTGCGTGCCATCAAGCAATGTCGCTTTGTACACTTCCCCGATGGAAGCCGAGGCGATGGCTTCTTGATCAATGTTCAGTACCTTAGAAGAAACGGGGCCGCCCCATTCCCCTTCAAGAACCGATTCAATCTTTTCCCAAGGGGAAGGAGGTACATGGTCAACCAAGTCCTGAATTTGATTGATGAACCCTTTCGGAAGCAGATCCTCCCGTATACTTAACAGTTGTCCAACTTTGATCAACACGCCATTCAGTTCAAAAAGGGTTTCCTTGAACTCTTTCCCGATTTGTTCCCAAAGCTTTTCTTTTTCCCATTGGGACTTACCCCGCAGCCGGTACCAGTAGACCCTGACCACGATGGATAAGGCAAGTGATAATACCTTCCACATTCTCCAAAGCTTGTTCTCTGACTTCATCATTTCATCCCCCGTAAACGGATATCTGTCTCTATTATGTAATACGTGTGGGAAATTAGAAAGTTTCGGTTTTTGTATTATCAAAAAATAGCGGGTTGTATTTGGGTTTTTATGGTAAAGTTAATGCGTACGGGATTTATTGCAACATAAGCGATGTATAACTATGTTACGTTATACAAACCAAGTTAGGTTTTGGTAAAAATATCAATTGAGGTGGAGTATATGAAACTGGCTTTTCTATGTCATCCTGTAACAGATTTAAAGAAATCCCTTATTTATTATCGAGACACATTAGGGTTTGAAGAGGCTTGGAGAGAAGGAGATCATACCATTGCCCTTAGGCTGCCGGGAACGGATGTTCAACTAATGATTGAAAATGATGAGCCTGAATTAGGACCAGGCGGAATTTTTATCGTAGACAGCGTAGATGAATATTATGAACATCATCAGGAAAAGCTCCATTTCATTAAAACTCCATGTGATATTCCCCCAGGAAGATATGCCATCTATCAAGATGATAGTGAAAATTTAATCCGGATCATTGATTTGAGTAGAGAGCGTTAACTACAGCGGCCCGCTTGTTCACCTGTTAAAATTCCGTTGATTTTTGACAGGTGAAGATTGGCTGAACTTTAACAGTCAAATAAGAAAGGTAATTCAGCTGCTGATTTTTGCTTCTATTTCAGCAGCTGAACTCTTCCTAAATTCCAGGATTTTGACACCTTTGTGAACGACACGAAAGCCTATTGTATTAAGGGGGGAGAAGAGGTATATTAAGAGTGTAAAGAACATGTGAAACATTTCACAATAACACGATATAAATCACAACAGGTCATCTTAATGCAATTATATTTGTGAATATTTTCACAAACTATACATCCAAAAGGAGATGATCCATCATGAGATGGTGGGAAAATCAAAAAGTGAGCGCGGTTTGGACAGTGTTGAGAATTTGGTTGGGAGTTCAGTGGCTTGAAGCTGGGTGGCATAAGGTGAATGACGGTTTTGATGCAAGCGGCTTTTTGCAGGGGGCTTTGGCTAATGCTACAGGTGACCATCCAGCCGTACAAGGATGGTATGCAGAATTCTTGAAAGGATTCGCTTTGCCGAACGTAGAACTGTTCAATGTCTTGATTCCTTGGGGAGAAATGTTGGTAGGGGTAGGGCTGATTGTCGGCTTCATGACTCTGCCGGCCCTTCTCGCAGGTGCATTTATGAACCTGAATTTCTTACTGGCAGGGACTGTCAGCACGAACCCCATCCTTTACACAGCGGCCATCATTCTTCTTTTCACAGGTAGAGGCGCCTACTACTGGGGAGCCGACCATTGGATGATTCCCTACTTCAAACAGATGATCACTCAACATGACAAAAAGCACAAGAAGCCGATTGTGGTGTGAACGTTTTGGATATGAAGAGCCCCATGCTGTCACAGCGTGGGGCTCTTTAAAGCTGAATTCCTCAAACCCGGCTTTTTAACGAACGGGATTCACTATTGGTTTTTCTTCACCCGTGCACGCTGGTTTGCAGCGTTCGCACGGGCTTGTGCTTCCATATCTGCCTGATCGGCAAGTTCTCGTGAGAACTCTTCGTCAACACCATCAGATTTGAGCTGAGCGGGTGTTTGTGGCAGGCTGTTTTTATTTCCTCTTTTGCTATGGCCGCGTGATCTTCCCAATATCAACATCCCCTTTTGGTTAAAAAATAAAGGTACAGGATCCTGTGGGACCTGTACCTTTATCTTTCTTCAAAGTAAGGGCTTTTAGTTAGGTAATAATTGTCTACCTGTGGGCTTTGGAACTGAAACCGCCTGCACGATCTGCTGCTTTGAACTCCCTTGAGTACGTGACTTCCTGAGCACTTGATAGAACCGACTTGTTTTTGTCTTTCTTTTTCTTATTATCCATTTCTATGTACATCCCTTCTTTTCAAGATTATTTCTATTTTTGCCGTGAAAAGGAAGGGACATACCTGTGACTTACTGATAAATATCAATGAGGGCACTTTTCAAATCCGGATATTGAAATTGAAAACCGTGTTCTGAGAGGACAGCCGGTAAGACTTTTTGTCCTTCCAATACGAGTGCGCTCATTTCACCCATCGCCACTTTTAAAGCAAGGGAAGGGACTGGTATCCAGTGTGGCCTGCCAAGGACCGTCCCGAGTGTTTTTCCGAATTCTTTCATAGTAACGGGAGAAGGAGCGGTGACATTAACAGGTCCTGCAATCCCCTCTGTTTCGGCTACAAAATGCACGGCTCTTGCGATATCCTTGATGTGAACCCATGACATCCACTGCTCCCCAGAACCGACAGTGCCCCCGACAAACATTTTATAGGGAAGGGCAATCCGTGGAAGGGCGCCTTCCTCCTTGCCGAGAATGATGCCGAATCGCGTATAGGCTACCCGTATGCCTATTTGTTTGGCTCTGGCTGCTTCCTTTTCCCATATTTGAACGGTTTCCCCGAGGAAATTGTCAGCTGTCTCGGTTGAGGCTTCCGTATACGTATTCGTCTTGGAAGAAGGGTAATAGCCGATTGCGCTTGCGTTGATAAGGCAGGCAGGCTTGTCTTTCAATGCTTTTATGATATTGATGACTTCCCGGGTTGAGTTGATTCGGCTGTTGATGATCCGTTTCTTCCGTTCCTCTGTCCATCTTCCGCTATTGATGGACTCTCCCGCAAGATTGATGAAGGCGTGAATTCCTTCGAGCTCCTCTTCGGGTCTTGCCCCATCGGAAAGCCATTTCACATACGTCACACCTGGCCGAGCATCATATTTATCCGGACTTCGGGTCAGGATCATCACTTCATGCTGGTGTTTGAGAAGTTCCTCTGTCAGAGCCTGACCGACAAAACCTGTTCCACCTGTTATGGCAATCTTCATCATCATCCCTCCAGTTATACTTATTATTTTACCTATCTTCAGAATAAAAAACATATGTTGAATGTGTTAGGATTAAAAGGAGGTGGAAAATATGGGTAAGATTACGAAAATAACGAAGCAAGTGAAGAACGATGAGCGTTACAATTTATTTATAGATGGAAAATATTCTTTCAGTGTGGATGAAGCGGTTCTTGCCAAGTTTCAGCTCAGAAAAGGGCTGGAGGTGGATGAGCTCGAGATTTCAGAGCTTCAATATGAAGACGATGTAAAAAAAGCATTTAATAAAGCCATTCAGTATCTGGCCTACCGGATGAGAACGGAAAAGGAAATCCGTGATCACCTCGAGGAAGGGGACCCGGAGGAAGGGGTCATCCAGGAAGTCATTCATAAATTAAATGAGATTAAATACATCAATGATTTAGAATTCGCCCACGCGTTTGTCGGTACCCAGATGAATACGGGTGACAAGGGGCCGACTTGGATCCGGGGGGAATTGAGAAGAAAGGGTGTAGGGGATTCCCATATTGAAGAAGCCCTCGCCGCTTTCACACAAGAAAAGCAGGTAGACAAAGCGGTCGCCCTGACAGAAAAGCTCCTTCATAAATATCGGAAAGATTCCAAGATGATTGCCAAGCAAAAGATTGAACAAAACATGATGAGGAAAGGGTATCCTGGCTCAGTCATGAAAATCGTATGGGAAACCGTCGAATCCGAACGGGATGATGATGAGAGATGGGATGCGGTTTATCATCAGGGGCTGAAGGCTCACAGAAAGCTCAGTTCAAAATACGATGGATATGAGTATGTACAGAAAATGAAGCAAACGTTGTATCGAAAAGGATTTTCAATGGAAGACATTGAAAGGCTGTTGGAAGAATTAAAAGAAAATGAAGAGTGATTTTTTTCATCACTAAAGGGATGGGGAAAGGGAGAGTTCAGTGGAGATAGTTACGATCCTGTTTATTGTTGTTACCCTGCCGCTTATCATTGGGACAGGGAGAAAATTCAAGCTTTACACTGGAGGAATAGTGATTGGTACTGCCCTCTTATTTCTCATCGGTGAATTGATTATAAAAGTGCAAACGGACTACTATTCATTAGGCAGGCAGGAGTGGTACAACCAGGGATTTGCTGAGGATATGGGAAAATGGGTCGTGCCATTCTTTCTTCTCGGAGTGGCAATCTTCTTGATCCTGGTCAATATCAGGATGATTCAGCAGTTTTTAAAACGAAAGGATGGCATCCGCTGGGTATGGGTCGCCTTTGTCGTGGTCATTGACGTATTCGCATTGTTTTTAGTCCCTATGCTATTATTTTTCGTGGCCTTTATGTTTTTCCCGTTTGCTCCTTAAATCAAGAGGCTGGGACAAAACTAGTTTCTAACTGAAAAAAAGGTGAATTTGAGCGTGCTCAAATTCACCTTTTTTATTTTCTCGTGTAAATTCATCTGAAGATTAGTTGTTGGCAATGAATTTTCTCAAATTCACTGCCATTAACGCGATTCCCATTTCATTTTCAACCTTCGATTTTCCTCGTACGGAAAATCGAGTGAAACGCAAATTAGCCTTCAAGAATCCAAAAACTGGCTCCACATCGATTTTACGTTTTCGATAGATGGCTCCTGTTTTCTCCTCTGAAAGCTTCGATCTTACATATTCTTTTTGCTGCTCCCACTTTTCATTCACCATCAGTTTTCGATTATTGCCTTCTTTTGCTTTGGTACATGATGAACGAAAAGGGCACCCCAAGCAGTCTTCGCACTCATAGATCTTGAACTTCCGTTCAAAGCCTGTACGGTCATGGCGAGTAGAATAATGCTGAAATTCAAGACGTTTTTGATTAGGGCAAATATATGTATCCGTTTCTTTTTCATACTCCCAGTTGTCAGGGTTAAATAAGTTTTGTTTATATTTTTTCTTTTGTTCCTTTAGATACCAGTTATACGTAATAAGTGCTTCTCGTTTTCTATTGGAAAGGATATCGTTATAATTTTGTTCACTTCCATAACCCGCATCTGCGACGATTTGCTTTGGCAATTCGAAATAATCTTGCTCAATTCTATCTAGAAATGGAATTAAGGTTCGGGTATCTGTTGGGTTTGAAAACAAGCTATAGGCTAAGGTGTATTGACCTTCCGTGGCGATTTGTACATTATAACCAGCTTTCAATTGTCCGTTCTTCATATAATCATCTTTCATTCGCATGAACGTCGCATCGGTATCTGTTTTAGAATAACTATTACGTGTTCCAAAGGTCTCTAAGTCTTGTTGGTATTTCTGTTTGCGCGAGATAAAATCAATCAGTTTTTTACGGACTTGTTTTGGATGTTTGCGTTCAGCTCTTAAAGCTTTTCGTCTCGGAATGTCCGAGGTAGCTTCAATCTGTTTATCAAATTTGGTTACGACTTCGTCTACTTTTTGAACCATTTGAGCGAGTTCTTCCACAGACAATTGTTCAGAGGTTTCCCGTTCTATTTCAGGTATGATTTCACTTTTTAGAAGTTCAGTGTATAGCTCATTTGATTTTTCAATTAAACTTGCATGGTATCTTTCAATGGATTTCTTCCATACAAAAGTGAATTTATTGGCATTCGCTTCAATCTTTGTGCCATCAATAAATATCGCTTCTTGATCAATCAGTTTTTCTTCCACCAATTGGCACCGAAATTGGACGAAACATTCGCGAATGACTTCTTTCACTTCGGGTTGAACACGGAATCGGTTAATGGTTCGATAACTTGGTTCATATCCTTGTGCTAGCCACATCATACGAATACTATCTTTTAAAAGTGCTTCAATTTTGCGTCCTGAAAAGACCGATTGTGAATACGCACATAAGATAATCTTAAGCATCATGCGAGGATGGTAGGCGGGACACCCTTCATTTCGAAGAAATGGTTCGAACACTTTATGAGGGATACTTTCAACTAAATGATGGACATGGATGGCAATATCGTTTTCTTGTAATTTCATTTCTAAATCTAAAGGCAAAACGATCTGATTCATGGTATAATCTTTGAACATAAGGACCCTTCTTTCCGATGAGATTTTGTGTGGTAACTTTATTTTATCAGAAGAGGTCCTTATTTTAATTTAAAAATAATCAAAGCCGGTGAAATTTTACTTGTTGTAAAATTTCACCGGCTTTTTCATTTCAGAGGAGGTTTTTGTCCCAACCTCTTTGCTGTTTATTTTTTTGATTCGATGACGATTTCATCTTTTTCCTGATATTCATTTACGATCGTCTCCGCTACTTCTTTAGGAGAGCGGAGTCTTGACGGGTCACTGATATGGTCACTGTTTTCCCAAAATGGAGTATCCATTCCACCCATATAAGCATTCACGATGCGAAGGTTCGAGCCTTCATATTCCTTTTGAAGGCTTTCCCCGAATCCTCTTAGGGCGAACTTGCTTGCTACATATAAAGACTCGTTTTTCTTTCCTCTGAGGCCGGCTGTAGAAATGATATTGATGATTGTGCTTTCCTGCGCCAATTTAGGCAGCATTGCCTTCGTTAACCGGATTGGTCCAAGGGCATTGGTTTCAAACATAGTGATTAATTCATCGTCATTTGACTCCTCGAAAGGACCGAAATAGCCTACGCCTGCGTTATGTATGAGTAATTCAACATTATAATCATTAAGGTGATTCCTGCTGAATTGGTGAATGTCATGAGCGGAGCGTAAATCTAATGGTGCAAATGATACCTGCCCGCCTATGTTTTCTATTTCTGTTCCTGCTTCCTTTAGACGGTCTTCTGTTCGACCAAGTAGGAAGATATGATATCCTTGCTGGCTAAGGAGTTTCCCCAATTCTTTCCCGAGGCCTGAGCCTCCACCTGTGATGATGGCTGTCTTCATGTTTAATCATCCTTTCTTATGCTTGTCGGTGCTGACCAAGCCGCTTGCGCTTTTCTTATTGTCCAGCTCCGGGGCTTAGAGGCTCGAGGTCATAAGTCCAGCCCACCAAAAAGGCAAAGAGCGCCTTTCCGGTGGACTTGCCTTATGCTTGTCGCCTCTGGGCAAAGCCCCTCCGCTTTTCTTATTGTCCAGCTCCGACTCCTAGTCCCTCGAGGTCATTTCCAATCAAGCAGTTGAGGGCAAAGAGCGCCCTCATCTGCTTGCTCGGAAATGCTTGTCGGGTCTGACCAAGCCGCTTGCGCTTTTCTTATTGTATCATTTTCTCTATACTACTATTAGTAGAGGTGATGAGGAATGGAACAAGAGAGAAGATATAGTGAGATGACGGAGCATGAGTTGAGGCAGGAGATTGCTTCGTTGAAGGAGAAGGCGAGAAAGGCTGAGCAGTTGGGAATTGTGAATGAGTTTGCCGTATTGGAGCGAAAGGCCCTTATGGCGCAGGCTTATCTGATGGATCCAGATGCTTATAAGCCTGGTGGGATTTATGCGATTGAAGGAGATCCCGGCACTTATTTCAAAGTGGACTATCTGAATGGAGTATTCGCCTGGGGGTACCGATTGGGCGGAGACGGTAAAGAGGAAGCCATGCCCATTTCCCTTCTGGCCGGGGAAAAGAAATAAGGAAGAGGTCCGTCAAGAGGGACGGACCTCGGAAGATCTAGGAACGCTTACGTGTCTGGTTCTCCAGAATGATTAAGTCTTGAGTTTGTGTGGTTTGTCCATTTGCCTGAGAATGGGCATGCTTCGGATTGTAGAATGCCTTGTTAAATGGACTGCTGTACTTATTTCGGTAGAAGTTGTTTTTCATGTTTCCCATCGTGACTACCCCCTAATCAAATTTCACTGTATTAAAGTGAGTCGTGATCTCTTTGTCCAGAAGATTTCATGCGTTCTTGAGGATGGGTGTTGATGGTGCCGTTAGCCCTTTTAGATGCATATTCCGCCTTTGCTCTCGGTTCACCTTCAAATTTATTGTTGTTCATGTTGGGGAACCCTGTCGATTTATTTCGCATAATGTGCCTCCTAAAAGGTGAAATGTACTGACTTATACCGTGAAGAAGCAAAGATTCACAACTAAGCTTAACCACGTACCTTTAGTATGGGTGAAATGTTCGACATTATCATAAAAGTACAAACTAAATATTTGGAAAAGGAGGAGACAAAATGGAGTCTACATTCCACGAATTAACACAATTGTTAATTGAAAAAAATAATAAGCTTTCGTATGAAAAAGCGAGGACCTGGATTGAACTCGTATGGGAAGATTTCGAAGCGACATACGCAAAAGCAGGTTACGATTACAAAGGGAAAGCAGTGACGGAGAAAGTCGTTCGACAATGGGTCAATACATACGGTGAGCAAATTCATGAATTCGCCGCACAAAACCCGAAATACAAACACCTGATCGACGACAAAGAAGATGATGATTTAGTACATTAAAGTGATGAGGGACGGACCTTTTAAGGTCCGTCCCTCACTGCTTTAATCAATTAAAATGTCGATGTCCACTTTTGAGCGGAGTTTTTCTTCGCTGAATACCCATCCTGTGTAGGAGCTGACGATGTTCAGGTCTTTATCGAGCTGCACGAGGGCGACGAATGGGTAGTGTCCGTTATTTCGATATCGCAGATCGATGAAGCGGACTTCATAATGGTCATCGTACTCATCCACTTCCCACCTGTAAACCGGGGAAAAGGAGAGGAAGGCTGCCAGGTTTTTATCTTTCCTCGCAGCGTTGATGATTGGACTGTCAGGTAGTTCCACGCGTTGGAATTTATCAAAGATCGTAATCGACCGCCTGAATGCCCGTGCTACATAATAATGTTCCTTCGTAACGATCGCCAGGCGCCACTGGAAAAATCGGATCGTTGGTGAAACGATGATCTTTTCAGCCTCGGGGATTCTTCGCTTCACTGCATTTTTCACGGCTTTTTGAACCTGAAATCTCAATACATAATAAGCAAAGATGACAATGTACATGACCAAAAAGGTTTTTCCCGGTGGAAAACCAAGACCCCACAAAATCAAGCCGACTACATGTATGGCGAATATGATCGCATCAAACGTGTTAATGACCCCTAGAGCGACCCATTTCGACGAGATCGGCCTGATGGCCTGGGTCCCATAGGCGTTGAAAATGTCGACAAATACATGGAGGAATACGGCCACAAATGTCCAAATCCATAGATGAAGCAAATCAGCACCTGGAAAAAACGGATAAAGACAAGCAACAATTAAGAGCGGCCAGAGAACGACCGCAGGAATACTGTGGGTGGCCCCCCGGTGGTGACGAATATAAACCGCATTATTGCGCAATTTCAATACGGTATCGATGTCAGGAATTTGAGAGCCGATCACGGCTGCGACCAACACACTTTGAGAAGTGGCTGCGCTTTCAGCTACGACGGGATCTAAAGTAGCCAATCCGCCGAGAGCGAAGCCCATGACGATATGAGTGCCTGTATCCAAAAAAAGTCCTCCCTTGGCTCGCATTTCTAAGATTTGTTTATGACGTTTCATTGGTGAACATGATATGGTTAAAAGGAGATTATTTCAATGAAAAACACTTTGCACATACATTTGGAATACGAAATCAAGCAAAATTCAAAGCCTCGATATAAGCAAATTATGACCGATATCGCAGAGTCATTACCACAATATGATGCTTTCAACTTCCATTGGGAGAAGGCTGAAGATGATTCGAATCGCTATATCGAAACCTTTGTAGTTCCGACAGAATCCCATTTCCATGCGTTAAAACGTTTGCGGATGTCCCGTCGTCATTTATTATTTGGACTATTGGACGAATGTATTTGTGGTGGGTTACAAGAAATAAACCTTATTTGTTTAAAAACAGAGTACTAGTTATTTATTCCCTATTCAATGCAACAATTAACATCCTGGAGGTACAAAATTGATAGAAGAGCCACTGAAACACTTACAGACCATAAACCGTGAGGAATTTCAGAATGATTTGATTTCATGGTTTTCAAGAGAACAACGCGATTTGCCGTGGAGGAAGGATCAAGACCCATATAAAGTTTGGGTGTCAGAGATCATGCTTCAGCAAACGAGGGTGGATACGGTCATCCCTTATTTTAACCGATTTATTGATAAGTTTCCCACGATAGATGCTCTTGCCTCTGCTGATGAAGAGGACGTCTTGAAAGCGTGGGAAGGCCTCGGTTATTATTCGAGAGTCAGGAATCTGCAAACAGCTGTTAAAGAAGTGAATGAAAAGTATGAAGGAATCGTTCCGGATACGCCGAAAGAAATTTCTTCTTTAAAAGGGGTCGGCCCATACACAGCGGGGGCGATTTTAAGTATTGCTTACAGCAAACCTGAGCCTGCCGTAGACGGAAATGTGATGAGGGTATTTTCACGTATTTTGTCCATATGGCTTGATATTGCCAAACCTTCATCCAGAAAAGTGTTTGAAGAAGCAGTAAGGGAACTGATTTCAAAAGAAAACCCATCCTTTTTCAATCAGGCATTAATGGAACTTGGTGCTTTGATTTGTACACCGACATCCCCATCCTGTCTGCTTTGTCCCGTACGTGAGCACTGTCAGGCTTTTGAAGAAGGTGTTCAGACTGAACTCCCTATTAAATCGAAGAAAAAATCGGCCCGTAAGCTTAATATGGCGGCAGCGGTCTTGTTCACGGAAGATGATCGGGTGTTGATCCATAAACGCCCCGGGAAGGGCCTGCTCGCTAATCTATGGGAATTCCCTAATTTTGAAGTCGGAAATGCAAGCAGCGGCCGGAAGCAATTGCTCCAGCTCATGGAAGAGGAGTATGGAGTGGATTGCTCTTTAAAGGCCGGAGTTGTGACAAAGATACAGCATATCTTCTCTCACATCGTTTGGGACATAGAAGTGTATGTCGGATCTGTATATAGCAACACGTTAGAAGGAAGCGAACTGATTGCCGTTACTCCATTCGAAATGGAAAAGTATGCTTTTCCTGTATCACATCAGAAAATCTGGAAGGAAACAGGAGCAGGGATACTGCAGAAATAGAAAGGAGCAGCGGGTCCCGCTGCTCCTTTATTTCAGTCGTAACTTATCTTCGTTCCATGGGTATAATCGGCTTCGCCGCGCTTCAATCCGCCGCGGTTTTCGATTTCTTCGACAATTTCCCGGTGAATAGATTGTCCTTCTGCATTCAAATAAGGTACTATTTGTTGTAGTGAATGGTGAAAGAAAGCAAGTTCGCTTTTCTTCCATTCATCTTTTGGAATCATTGAAAGCTCGGTCATATCTCTGCCTACATACATAACTCATTCCTCCATTTAACTGATATGTTCTTATTAGTTTGTGTGTTCAGGGGCGGTTTATGCTTTGGACCATTTGGAAAAATGAAATTGAAAGGATGAAGTAACATGAGTCAAAAAGTAGCATTAGTAACAGGAAGCAGCCGCGGTCTTGGAAGGGAAATCGCCATCCAGCTTGCAGAAAAAGGGTACGATATCGTCGTCAATTACGCCCGCAGTAAAAAAGGTGCCCTTGAAACGGCTGAACAAGTTGAAAAACTGGGACGAAAAGTATTTGTGGTCCGTGCGAATGTCGGGGATGTCGATAAAATCAAATCCATGTTCGAACAGATCAAAGAAGAGTTCGGCCGGTTGGATGTGTTGGTAAGCAACGCGGCATCAGGGGTATTACGTCCTGTCATGGAGCTTGAAGAGTCTCATTGGGACTGGACGATGAATATTAACAGTAAAGCCCTATTATTCTGCGCTCAGGAAGCGGCAAAATTGATGGATAAAGGTGGGCGCATCGTAAGCATCAGCTCTCTGGGATCAATCCGTTATTTGGACAATTACACGACAGTGGGTGTTTCAAAAGCTGCCGTGGAAGCATTGACGCGCTATCTTGCCGTTGAGCTTGCCCCACGTGACATTATCGTAAATGCCGTATCAGGCGGCGCAATCGACACGGATGCACTCAAACACTTCCCTAATCGTGAAGAGCTCCTTGAGGATGCCCGCAGCAAAACGCCTGCAGGACGTATGGTTGAAATTGATGATCTTGTGAAGTCAGTCATGTTCCTCGTTTCAGACGATTCTTCCATGATCAGGGGTCAAACCATCATCGTTGACGGTGGTCGTTCGCTGCTTGTCTAATGGGATGTTTTTCCTGAAAATAATCGAATAGTGAAATCCACGCTTGGTTATCTTAATAAGCGTGGAGGTGATTACAATGGCAAAACAACCAAACAAAACTCAATCTGGTACAAGCGTTCAACACGTGAAACAACAAAACGCTCAAGCTGGTCAAGCTCAGCAACAACAATACGGTACTGAGTTCGCTTCTGAAACGACAGCAGCTCAACACGTAAAGCAACAAAACCAACAAGCAGAAGCTAACAAAGCGAAAGCTTCTGGAAAATACGGTCAACAACAATAATTTCATTGTTCTTGACAGAAAAAGCACCCATTTCGATGGGTGCTTTTTCATTTTGGAGGGACGGACCTCTCAAAACAACACTCATAATCGTACAAAGCTTTATATAACAACATTTCTACTCCATATAACCTTAAAAATGGAGGTCCGTCCCTCCATCGACAAAACTTTCATGATTATGACAGAAAAAGTCAAAGGGTTTGTGATGGGAAGGGAGAATGTGTTAGGAGAGCTTGTTTAGAGGAGTTGGTCGAAGTGTTGCAGCAACGATTTAATGAGTTGGTTTCGGTACAGCTGGGTACAATGGATAAGTTGTTATATCTTCAGTCCGAGATAGAGCGTTGCCAGGCGTTGGAGGAAGAATTGATCGAACTTCAGGAGATGACAAAGGTAGAATCGATACAGAAGGAAATCCTTAGGAAGAAGAAGGATCTCAGGGAAATCCAGCAAACCTTCCAAGAGCAGACCGATGAAGTGATCCGTTCCTATCAAAAGGAACAAAGCGGTGTCACATCATAAAATCAGGGAGAGTACCGCTTCCAATTCAATATTAGACCCAAGTCAAGATCAAATTCGGGCCATTCTTAAAGGATATTTTCCTTAAGGATAGCCCTTTTGTTTTAAATTTTCTGAGGAAACGTTATAATGATAAAATAGACAAGCATATATAAAGGTAATTCTGAAATGAAAGAAGGGGATACGATGGCGGTTCCCACTGAAGGAAAATCTGTACAAATACATAGCTTCAAGCATGATGGAAACATTCACCGCATCTGGAATGAGACGACGGTCCTGAAAGGGACGACCAATCAGATCATCGGTGGAAATGACCGGACGATGGTGACGGAGTCAGACGGAAGGACATGGATGACACGAGAACCGGCCATCTGCTATTTTCATTCAGAGCTATGGTTTAACATTATTTGTATGATTCGTGAGGACGGTATTTATTATTATTGTAATTTAAGCTCACCATTTGTATATGATCATGAGGCGATCAAGTATATCGATTACGACTTGGATATCAAAGTGTTTCCCGACATGACATATACACTGCTCGATGAAGATGAGTATGAAGCTCATCGAAAGTTGTACGGTTACCCGGATGTGATCGATCATATCCTTAAGCGGAATGTAGATAAGCTTGTCCGCTGGATCAGACAGAGAAAAGGGCCATTCGCCCCGGACTTTATCGATATTTGGTACGAGCGATATTTGACGCACAGAGGGTAAATGGATTTTCAGGAAAGTTGTATAGGTGTAAAAGGGCTGACCCGGTAAGGAGCAACCTTCTCCTGATCGATCATGAGATCAGGGGGAGCTGCAGTGCTTCTTTCCGTACAGGGTCACCCCTTTTTATTGGGGTAAACTAAACGCATACACCTTAGAAAGGAGTAATCACTTGGATAGTATCAAACGGTACCTTCAGTTTGTCAAACCTTATAAGTGGCAGATCATAGGTACATTAATTATAGGCATCATTAAATTCACCATCCCTTTATTGATCCCCGTATTAATCAAGTATGTCATTGATGATATCGTCGGGGCTAAAGGACTGACAGCCGATGAGAAGACAAGTCAGCTGCTCATGATCATGGGAATCATGCTCGTCCTGTTCCTCCTTGTGAGGCCGCCGGTGGAATATTACAGGCAGTACTTTGCACAGTGGACAGGCAACAAGATCCTGTATGATTTGAGGGATTATCTTTTCTCGCATATTCAGCGGCTAAGCTTTAAGTACTATTCGAATACAAGGGCGGGGGAAGTCATTTCAAGGGTCATCAATGACGTGGAGCAGACGAAGAATTTCGTCATCACCGGGCTGATGAATCTTTGGCTGGATGCGGCCACCATTGTGATTGCCTTGTCCATCATGTTCACGATGGATGTATCGCTCACCCTTGTGTCTCTCATCGCTTTTCCATTCTACGCCTTCAGTGTCCGCTATTTCTTCGGCAGGCTCAGGGGCTTGACCAGAGATCGCTCCCAGGCGCTTGCAGAAGTTCAAAGCCATCTGCATGAACGGGTCCAGGGGATGGCTGTCATCAAGAGCTTTGCTGTTGAAGATTATGAACAGAAGCAATTCCAGGATCAGAATCATAATTTCCTTACGAAGGCTTTAAAGCAGACAAGCTGGAATGCGAAGGCGTTTGCGGTCGTCAATACGATCACGGATATCTCCCCGTTGATCATCATTGGTTATGCCGGGCTGCAAGTGATCAATGGAGACCTTACCATTGGTACGATGGCTGCATTCATTGCGTATATCGACCGCCTGTATGGCCCGCTCAGACGACTGGTGAATTCATCTACAACACTGACTCAATCGATTGCTTCCATGGATCGTGTCTTTGAATTCATGGATGAAAAGTATGATATCGATGATGAGCCGGGCGCGGTTCCTTGTGAAAATGTACAGGGAGATATCCAGTTCAACAATGTCTCTTTCCGTTATGAAACGGATGAAGAGAGAGTGCTCCGGAACCTCAACCTGGATATCAGGACGGGGGAAACCGTTGCGCTGGTCGGTATGAGCGGCGGGGGGAAATCATCCTTCGTTAGTCTGATCCCCCGCTTCTATGATGTAACCGAAGGGGAAATCCTTTTAGACGGAACGGACATCAGGAGGTTCCAGGTGAGATCTTTGCGGGACAACATCGGGATGGTACTGCAGGACAATATTCTCTTCAGTGAGTCCGTCAAGATGAATATTAAGTTCGGTAATCCCGAAGCGACGGATGAAGAGGTCATCGAGGCGGCGAAAGCGGCGAATGCCCATGACTTCATCATGAAATTGCCCCAAGGCTACGATACCCGCGTAGGGGAGCGTGGCGTGAAGCTGTCAGGCGGTCAGAAGCAAAGGGTGGCGATTGCAAGGGTATTCCTGAAGAATCCGCCGATCCTCATCCTGGATGAAGCGACTTCTGCCCTTGATTTAGAAAGCGAACACCTCATCCAGGAATCCCTTGAAGTCCTGGCAAAAGACCGGACGACCTTTATTGTGGCCCATCGACTATCCACGATCACTCACGCGGACCGGATCATCCACATGGAGCATGGGGAAGTTGTCGAAATGGGGACACACGAAGATTTAATGAAGAAGCAAGGTCACTACTACAAACTCTTCCAAGTGCAACAACTTGACCAATAAGAATGAAAGTCATGACATATCACGATTCCTGTGATAAATGTCATGACTTTTTTTGTGTTTCAAAAAAACATATCAAACTTATTTCAGGTGTGTCATGAATAAAGTAGTGCTAAATAACTTTATATGGAAGGAATGAAAGGGTTAATTGGACATATATTGAATGGAAGTGGGAATATCAACTTCTTGTAGAAAAATTCTGAAAATGGATTGCAACATTTGTAACATCTTGTATAATAAGAGACATATAAAAATTTAGAAAATAAGCACTATTAAGAAAAGAGAGATAGTTTCGAAGAGGAGGATTTGAATGAGCGAACAGCGTCCTTTACTGAAAGTGGAAGATTTAAGGACCTCCTTTTTTACGGATGATGGAGAAGTTCCTGCAGTCGATGGAGTCAGTTTTCATGTGAACGAAGGGGAGGTGCTCGGGATTGTCGGGGAAAGTGGATGCGGGAAAAGTGTCACTTCCTTATCCATCATGGGTCTCGTACCAAAGCCGCCAGGGAAAATCGTCGGCGGAAAAATCCTTTATAAAGATGAAGACCTGACACAGGCTTCCGAAAAGCGGATGAGAGATATCCGGGGCAATGACATAGCGATGATTTTCCAGGAACCGATGACATCGTTGAACCCCGTCTTTACCATAGGAGATCAATTAATCGAAGCAATACGCATACATACGAAAGTAGGAAAGAAACAGGCAAGGGAAAAGGCCGTCGACATCATGAAGATGGTCGGCTTGCCGAGATCTGAAGAATTAATCAAGGAATACCCTCACCAATTATCCGGAGGGATGAGGCAAAGGGTCATGATCGCCATGGCGATGGTGTGCGATCCCCGCGTCCTGATAGCAGACGAACCTACAACGGCATTGGACGTGACAATCCAGGCCCAAATTTTAAAATTAATGAAGCGGTTAAATAAGGAACTGAACACAGCCGTACTCCTGATCACACATGATTTAGGGGTTGTGGCAGAAACGTGTGAACGGGTCGTTGTCATGTACTCAGGCAAGGTGGTGGAAGAGGGCACTGTTGAAGAAATCTTCAAGAACCCTCAGCATCCTTACACGAAAGGCCTGATACAATCAGTACCCGACATGCGCATCAAGCAGCAGCGACTTCACTCGATCCAGGGGAATGTTCCAAAGCCGGGATCGATCAAGACAGGCTGTCGATTTGCAGCCCGCTGTGATGCAGCATTCGATCGCTGTTTAGTGGAAACACCGGAATTATATGAAACATCACAAGGACATTGCACACGATGCTTCCTGTTCGATGAAGCGGAGGAGGGAGTTTATGACGGAACCGTTGCTAAAGGTTGAGAATCTTAAGAAACATTTCCCGATAACAGGGGGGATCCTTGGACGACCAGTCAGTTCTGTTAAAGCGGTGGACGGGGTTTCTTTTACCGTCAATAAAGGAGAAACCCTTGGAATCGTAGGGGAAAGTGGATGTGGGAAGTCGACGACGGGCAGGATGCTCATGAGACTCATCGACCCATCCGAAGGCAAAGTGACATTTGAAGACCGTGAGCTTACAAGTCTATCAAACTCGGACATGAGGAAGATTCGCCGGGAGATGCAAATGGTCTTTCAGGATCCTTTTGCATCCTTGAATCCCAGACATACGGTAGAAAAGATCCTCGAAGAACCACTCAAGGTTCATGGAATGGGTTCTGCCAAGGAAAGAAAAGAAAGGGTTCATGAACTCCTCAACATCGTCGGCTTAAGCAGCTATCATGCTAAACGTTATCCGCATCAATTCAGCGGAGGACAAAGGCAGAGGATCGGGATTGCCAGGGCGCTCATGACGAAGCCGAAACTCATCATAGCCGATGAGCCTGTGTCGGCCCTGGACGTATCCATTCAGTCCCAGGTATTGAATCTGATGCAGGATCTACAAAAAGAATTCGGACTAACCTATATATTCATCGCACATGATCTCGGTGTAGTCAGACATATAAGCGACCGTGTGGGAGTTATGTATCTCGGAAAAATGGTGGAGCTGAGCGATAGTGAGAATCTCTATGAAAAGCCTCTTCATCCATACACCCAGGCGCTCCTGTCGGCGGTACCCGTACCGGATCCGGATTTCAAAAGGGAAACCATTCTCTTACAGGGGGACATCCCGAGTCCGTCCAATCCACCTAGCGGCTGCACATTCCATACCAGGTGCCCGCATGCAACGGACATCTGCAAACAGAAAGTGCCGGAATTCAAGGAACACCAACCAGGGCATTATGTAGCTTGTCATCTTTACTAGAAGACAAGTCTCATAAGTATATAAACATTATTCAGGAGGGGATTTAGTTGAAAAAAAAAAGCTGGTCAATTTTAATGCTGCTCATCCTGCTCGTATCATCCGCGCTTTACGGATGTGGAGGAGATGAAAAATCATCAGGTGACAGCGGCAACAGTGGAGATAATGGAGATCCCAAAGTATTGATCTTCGGTCGCGGGGGAGACTCTGTCGCTCTTGATCCGGGAACAGTAACGGACGGGGAATCATTTAAAGTAACGAAAAACATCTTCGAAACACTTGTTAAATTCGGAGAGCAGGATACAGAAGTAAACCCGGGATTAGCTGAAAAGTGGGAAGTATCCGATGATGGGTTGAACTACAAATTCATGCTGCGTGAGGGAGTGAAATTCCAGGACGGCACAGATTTCAATGCAGAAGCCGTTGTGAAGAACTTCGAACGCTGGATGAACGGGAATGCAGATCAATTCCCTTACTACGGTTCTATGTTTGGCGGTTTTAAAGGTGATGAAGGTCACGTGATCAAAGAAGTGAAAGCGGCTGACGACATGACGGTCGAATTCGTATTAAAGCGTCCTCAAGCACCATTCTTGAAAAACATTGCCATGAGCCCATTTGCGATCGTAAGCCCGAAAGCAATTGATGAACTGGGTGACAAGCTTGCTGAAGCGCCGACAGATGCGGGGACTGGTCCTTTCAAATTTGTTGAGTGGAAGCGTAATGACAAAATCGTCATCGAGAAAAATGAAGACTACTGGAATAAAGATCTACCAAAATTAGATCAAGTGGTATTCAAATCGATCCCTGAAAACTCAGCCCGTCTGAATGCGCTGATTTCAGGTGAAATCGATCTTGCTGATGGTGTAAACCCAAGTGACGCAAGCAAAGTTGAAGGTGATGACAACCTGCAATTATTCGAACGTCCATCCATGAACGTTGGATACTTAGGTTTAACATCTACGCGTAAACCTTTTGATAATCCTAAAGTACGTCAGGCGATCAATTATGCCATCAACAAGCAGGAGATCATTGATGCATTCTTCGAAGGAAAAGCGGAAATGGCCAAAAACCCGATGCCTCCGGTAATCGGCGGATACAATGATGATATCGAGCCTTATGAGTACAACCCTGAAAAAGCGAAGGAACTTCTTGCTGAAGCGGGTCTGAAAGACGGATTTGATATGGAGCTATGGGCAATGCCTGTACCACGTCCATACATGCCGGACGGCCAAAAAGTTGCTGAAGCGATTCAAGCGGATCTTGCTGAAGTAGGAGTAAAAGCCAAAATCGTATCTTACGAGTGGGCGACTTACCTTGAAAAAGCGAAAAATGGAGAAGCGGATGCATTCTTACTCGGCTGGACCGGGGATAATGGAGACGCTGATAACTTCCTATATGTTTTACTTGATCAAGACAATATTGGAAGCAACAACTACTCTTACTACAAAAACGATGAGGTACACAAAATCCTGATCGATGCCCAAACCGAAGTAGATCCTGGAAAACGTGAAGAGCTGTACAAGAAAGCCCAGGAAATCATCCATGAGGATGCTCCATGGGTACCACTTGCTCACTCTACACCACTGCTTGCAGGAAGCGCAGCACTTAAAAACTTCAAGCCGCATCCAACCGGTTCCGACTGGTTAGGCGCAGTGGACATGGAGTAATAAGCAACAAACCAAAGGGGAGATATCTAAGATTTCTCCCCTTTGTACATAGAAAAGCGGAGCCGACTGTTTAGCCCCGACAAGCATTTCCGAGCAAGTAGATGAGGGCGTTTTTTGCCCTCAACTGATTGATTGGAAATGACCTCGAGGGGCTAGGAGGCGGAGCTGGACAAGAAGAAAAGCGGAAGCGGCTTGAACAGCCCCGACAAGCAATCATATTATTTTTATCGAAATCAGAATCTCCACACAGAGAGGTGAACAAAATGTTCCAATACACCATTCGTCGACTACTGCAGCTCATTCCCGTATTACTCGGGATGACTCTTATCGTTTTTTCGATCATCCGTGCCATTCCGGGAGATCCCGCTCAGGTGATACTGGGGCAGCAGGCTACGAAGGAAGCCGTTGCAGCATTAAGGGATCAGCTCGGTCTCGATAATGCCTGGTATATCCAATACATTGATTATTTAAAAGGATTATTGACCGGGGATTTAGGGAGCTCCCTGCGAACGAAGACGGAAGTTTCAACCGAAATCTGGCCTTATCTGGCCGCTACAGCTGAGCTTGCCATCGTGGCCATCATCATCGCCATTGTCATAGGTGTGAACGCAGGGATCATCAGTGCATGGTTCCAAAACTCCTGGTTCGACTATACGGCCATGATCCTGGCTCTTATCGGTGTTTCCATGCCGATCTTCTGGTTAGGACTGATGGAGCAATGGACATTCGGTATCCAGCTTGACATCCTGCCTACAACTGGAAGGGAAAATATACGGAATCCCGTTGATTCAATAACCAACTTCTATATTCTCGATACAATCATGCAGGGCCGTTTCGATCAGCTTGGTGACGTATTGAAGCACATCATTCTGCCGGGGATTGCCTTAGCGACCATCCCGATGGCCATTATTGCCCGGATGACACGCTCAAGTATGTTGGAAGTTATGCGTTCGGATTATATTCGCACAGCCCGTGCCAAGGGATTGAAAATGTTCTGGGTCGTGTACAAGCATTCTTTGAAAAATGCCATCATCCCGGTGCTGACCGTCATTGGTTTACAGATGGGTCTTCTACTCGGTGGTGCGATCTTGACCGAGACCATCTTCGGCTGGCCTGGAATCGGACGTTATATATACGAAGCGATCGGTTACCGTGATTACCCAGTCGTTCAATCAGGAATCCTGGTTGTCGCCACCATCTTTGTTACGATTAACTTGATTGTCGACTTACTGTATGCGGCTGTCGATCCGCGTATTAAATACAACTAACATCAATGAAGAAAGAGGTGAACTCTCATGGCAGAATTAGCAGAACCGCAAAAGGAGCTTCATCCTTCCCTGGAAGAAGAAACGGTTTCTCCCTGGAAGGAAGCCTGGAAAAGCTTCACAAAGAATAAAATTGCTTTAGTCGGATTTTGTATCGTCCTGTTCTTTGTCATCCTGGCGATTGCAGCACCACTCATTGCACCCCAGGGGATCAATGAGCAGGATTTATCCAAACGACTGCAGGCACCGTCCTCAGAACATTGGTTGGGGACGGATGATTTTGGACGGGATATTTTATCACGTATCATCCATGGTGCGCGTATCTCGTTATGGGTCGGTTTCTTCGCCGTCATAGGTTCTTCCGTGATCGGTAGTTTACTGGGGATTGTAGCGGGTTATTATGGCAGATGGGTCGATACGATCATTTCCCGTATTTTTGACATTATGCTTGCCTTTCCAAGTATCCTGCTTGCAATCGCTGTTGTGGCAGCACTTGGGCCGTCACTCCGAAATGCATTGATTGCCATTGCCATCATCAATATACCGAATTTCGGTCGACTCATCCGTTCACGGGTACTGAGTGTGAAGCAGGAAGAGTATGTCATGGCTGCAAAAGCAATCGGGATGAGCGACTTCAGGATTCTTTTCAGTCATGTACTGCCGAATAGTATGGCTCCGATCATCGTGCAGGGAACACTTGCCATTGCGACGGCCATCATTGAAGCGGCAGCACTTGGTTTCCTTGGTCTTGGAGCCCAGGCACCTGAACCTGAATGGGGAAAAATGCTGTCCGATGCAAGACAGTATATGCTTCAGGCCCCTTGGACGATGATCTTCCCGGGACTCGCCATCATGCTGACTGTATTAGGCTTCAACCTGATGGGGGATGGACTCCGGGATGCGCTGGATCCAAAAATGAAAAACTAATAAAAAACGGAGCAAAGGACATCAGTCTTTGCTCCGTTTTTTCATTTATTCTTCTTCTTCCCCGATCATTACCTCGTTATCCTCTTTATGATACGACTGAAAACTTGTAATCAGTTTTTCCAAATGCTCCAGATGTTCATCGTATTCAAAAATGGCAGAGAAAATATGAAGCAGATGGAAATTATGGATGTTATCATCCTTTGTATGATGATTGACCTCTTCAAGCATGATCCTCATCAATTCTTTCCGGTGCAGGCATACATCCTGCTGGGCTTCCGATTCTGCATGGGGATGCATCTTGCCAAGGAACTTCAATAGCAGTTGTTCATGATAGGTCAGTAAACAATCGAGTTGATTTTTAATGACGACCCGCAATTCGTCGGGCAATTGATAGATTTCGTTTTCATAGCGGTTGAGGCGCTTCAATATTTCAAAACTCCGATTGGTTGAAGATATCATTTGTCTGAAGATCACGAGCTTCCGGCTTTTGACAATCGAATTTTTCTTGAAATAATCCCGTTCCTCTTTATATAGAAGATACAGTTGGTCGACCTTTATCAACTTTTCTTTAATGCGTTCCAGATCCTTTTTCAAAAGGTGGAACTCCGTTGCATGTCTCATACTTAACCTGATCCACTTCAGGATTTCCTCCGTTGAATCGGATACTTTATGATAAAGCTTGGTTTCATATTTTGGCGGCAGGAAGACAAGATTCACCAGGAATGATGAAAAGACCCCGATCATGATGGTGGAGAAACGGATGAAGGCAAACTGGATGAAGTCCTGATCCGTCACTTCCATGATCGCAATCATCGTCACCAGAGCAAGGCCGATTGTGTTCTGCAGCTTTAATTTTAGAATGATAGCAATGGCGATAACAGCAGCGAGACCCACAATCAATGGATTGCTTCCGAATAATAGTACAAATATGACAGCAATCCCGGCCCCGATCAGGTTACCCTGAATTTGTTCGATGATGGATAGATAAGAACGATAAATGGTGGGCTGGACGGCAAAGACCGCCGCGATTCCAGCAAACACCGGAGAAGGTATGCCTAGCAGCTGGGATACAAGTAATGCTAATACAATCGCAATTCCCGTTTTAAGGATGCGAGCACCAAGTTTCATGGAATTAGAGTCCTTTCTTGTGTAACGTTTTAATAAACAATACTGTACTATACATGTACTTACAAGTAATATCAATAGGCAAATTCGAATAAGTTTTTACAAAATATGTACCTTTTTATAAAGGGGAATAAACAATCGTTCTTCCACAAAAACCATAGAAATGCGATAAGGTAGAGAAATAGTATGATATCTCAAAAAAAGACTGCACGCTTGTGGCATGCAGTCTATTGATTGTGTTTACAGCTGTGCAAAGGCACGGTCTACAGCTTCGAGTGTTACCTTGATATCCTCTTCGGTATGAGCCGTCGTCAGGAACCAAGCTTCATATTTAGATGGAGCAAGATTGATGCCCTGATTAAGCATAAGTTTGAAGAACTTCGCAAACATTTCTCCATCGGTTGCTTCAGCCTGTTCATAGTTCTCCACTTTTTCCGTTGTGAAATAGAGAGTGAGGGCTCCCTTCAGCCTGTTGATAGAGATGGGGGTGTTATGCTTTTCTGCCGCAGCTAAAATCCCTTTTTCAAGCATATCCCCAAGTTGATCTAATTTCTCGTACACGCCGTCTTCTTTTAATACTTCCAGACAGGCAATCCCTGAAAGGATGGAGGCTGGGTTTCCGGCCATCGTTCCAGCCTGGTAGGCAGGTCCGAGTGGTGCCACCTGTTCCATGATTTCTTTCTTCCCGCCGTACGCTCCGATCGGAAGTCCTCCGCCGATGATTTTTCCGAGTGCAGTCAAGTCAGGTTTTACCTTCAGCATGTCCTGGGCACCGCCGTAAGTAAAGCGGAATGCTGTGATGACTTCATCATAGATGACAAGGGAATGGGAAGCATGGGCGATTTCATTTACCTGCTCGAGGAAGCCTTCCTTCGGTTCCACGATCCCGAAGTTTCCGACGATCGGTTCCACAAGGACAGCAGCGATTTGATCTCCCCATTTTTCCATCGCTTCTTTAAACGGCTCGATGTCATTGAATGGAACAGTGATGACTTCCTGGGCGATGCTTTTCGGAACCCCTGCAGAATCCGGCGTTCCGAGCGTTGACGGACCGGAACCGGCTGCAACCAGTACCAGATCAGAGTGGCCGTGGTAACAGCCCGCGAACTTGATGACCTTGTCTTTCCCTGTATAGGCTCTTGCCACACGGATCGTGGTCATCACGGCTTCGGTACCTGAATTGACGAAGCGGACTTTGTCCATGTAAGGCATGGCTTCTTTGATCATTTTCGCAAATTTCACTTCGTGGCGGGTAGGAGTTCCATAAAGGACACCGTTTTCCGCCGCTCTTGTGATCGCTTCGGTGATATGAGGGTGGGCATGTCCCGTGATGATGGGACCGTATGCAGCCAGATAATCGATATATTTGTTCCCGTCCACGTCCCAGAAATATGCGCCTTTTCCTCTTTCCATGGCAACAGGTGATCCGCCGCCGACTGCTTTATAGGATCGGGATGGGCTGTTCACGCCTCCGACTATATGCTCCAATGCTTCTGTATGTAAAGTTTCTGATTCAGTGAATTTCATATTTTCCTCCCGGTTAATGTGTATTTGTCTATGAACCACCCTTCTATTGTAGTACGGTCTTTTCCACTTTAGCAAATAGGGAATCGATGGGTACACTAAATTTCAAGCAGACTGTTCAAAGAGAATCAGCCTACTGTGGTACACTATTCTTTGTTTCTAAAAGACAAACCTATTTTAAAAGAATGTAGGAGGACGCAAGATGAACGCAATTGAAGTGAATCATTTGCGTAAAGAATTCAAGGCTTTTTCCAGTCGATCAGGGCTGAAGGGTGCCTTCAGGGATTTATTTACGCGTAATTATAAAGTCGTTCCGGCGGTGAACGATATTTCATTTAATGTGAAGCAGGGGGAGATGGTCGGTTATATTGGTGAAAATGGGGCCGGGAAGTCGACCACCATCAAAATGCTGACGGGTATCCTGACTCCGACCGGGGGAGAGTTAACCGTCAATGGGATGAATCCCCATCGGGACCGGGAGAAGTTCGTACAGACGATCGGTGTCGTATTCGGCCAGCGTTCCCAGCTTTGGTGGGATATTGCCGTGCAGGAGTCCTTTCAACTGCTGAAAAAGGTGTATAAAGTGCCGGATCAACAATACAAGGAGCATATGGATCATGTGATTGAAACCCTGGATATCGCTCCGCTCCTGGACAAACCTGTCCGTAAGTTATCCCTGGGACAGCGGATGAGGTGTGAACTCGCCGCCGCACTTGTCCATAATCCACCACTGCTCTTCCTGGATGAACCGACAATCGGATTGGATGTACTCGTAAAGTTGAAAATCCGTCAGTTCTTAAAGGAAATCAATGAGAAATACAATACAACCATTTTACTTACGACCCACGATTTATCCGATATCGAAGCGTTGTGTGAACGGGTCGTGATGCTCGATGAAGGGAAGATCATTTACGATGGTGAACTGAGTCGGCTGAAAGAAAACTGGGGAGATCAGAAAGAAGTCGTCTTTCAATTTCTGGATGAAATCTCTCTGTCTGCTTTATCGGATCTTACTAAAAATGAGAACATTTCCTGGAGTTTTGATGAGAAAAAGCAATCCTATGCTGCGATAACGGAAGCCGATGAAGAAGTCATCTCACAGCTCATTACAGATGTCGTGGCAAACTTCAAAGTGAAAGATATGAAGATAGAAGAAACGACTACTGAGGAAATCATCCGAAACATCTATGAAAAAGGGGCTGTGACAAGTTGAGTGGAGGAAAACAAACTGTGAGTCTGCTCGTGTGCGGGGTGAAGGAACATGGCTAAGTATATCGAAATGATTCGCATCCGATTTCTGATGATGCTTGCCTACCGCACGAATTATTATAGTGGAATCTTGATTTACAGTATCAATATCGGTGCGTACTATTTCCTGTGGCAGGCCATTTATGGTGGAAAGCAGGATATTGAAGGATTATCAATCATTCAGATGACGACCTATGTGGCCGTATCGTGGATGGCCAGGGCATTTTATTTTAATAATATTGATCGTGAAATTGCGCAGGAAATCAAAGAGGGGAAAGTGGCCGTTGAATTCATCAGGCCTTATAACTATCTCGGCATGAAGACGATGCAGGGGCTGGGTGAGGGAGTCTTCCGTTTGGTGTTTTTCTCATTCCCCGGGATGTTCATCGTAAGCCTGATTTTCCCGCTCCAAATCGGGACAGGCTTTGACACGATCGGATTATTCGCCATTTCGATCCTTTTCAGTTTCATCATCAATACCCAAATCAATTTGCTGACAGGGATCACAACCTTTTTCTTATTTAATAACGACGGTCTCATCAGGGCCAAACGGGTCGTCATCGATTTATTCTCGGGACTCCTTCTTCCGATTCACTTTTTCCCCCTGTGGGCCCAAAACGTGATGGAGTATCTGCCCTTTCAAAGCATCAGTTATGTCCCGAGCATGATTTTCACCAATGGCTTTACCACGTCGGAAGCCTTCAATGCAATCATGATGCAGGGTCTTTGGTCGCTGCTACTCCTTATACCGATTAAAGTGCTTTGGGTCATGGCAAAAAAACAAATGATCATACAGGGAGGGTGACCGATGTTTTATGTGAAGATGTTTTTTCAATATGTCGCCCAATACATGAAGATCAGGCTGCAGTACCGGGCGGATCTGATTGTCGAGATAGTATCCGATTTACTATTTCAAGCTGTCAATCTTGTATTCATCCTTGTTGTTTTCGGTCACACGCAGCTGTTGAGCGGATGGACAAGGGATGAAATAATATTCATCTATGGATTTTTCCTTGTACCGTTCGCCCTGTTCAGTTCCTTCTTCAATATCTGGGACTTTAACGACCGGTATGTAGTGAAGGGTGAGTTCGACCGGATCCTGACGAGACCCATCCACAGTTTATTTCAAGTGATATTGGAGCGGATGGAGCTGGAGTCCCTTTTTGGCGTCATCACGGGAATGGCCGTCATGTACTACGCAGGTGGGAGGCTTGATATCAACTTCGAATGGTATGAGCCGGTTCTATTCATCGTATTTGTCCTGGGGGGAGCCCTCGTCTATGCAGGGATCTTCATTGCTCTTGCAAGCATTGCGTTCTGGTCGGATGCGAAAACGTCCATCATGCCGATGATGTACAATATCGGAAATTATGGAAGATATCCCGTCGATATTTACAATAGCGTCATCCGGTTTGTACTGACCTGGATCCTTCCTTTTGCGTTCGTTGGCGTATATCCTTCCGCCTTTTTCCTTGAAAAGACGGAATGGTATCCGTATTCGTTCCTGACTCCATTTGTCGGAATCGGTTTTTTCATTTTTTCCATCGTCCTTTGGAATGAAGGTGTGAAACGGTACAGGGGAGCAGGTAACTAGAATGATTTCACGATGAAAAGCGTACATATACTAAGACAAGCAGAAAAAAGAGGGTATGTACATGCTTTATATCATTGGATTTTTCATTCTTTTTTGCATGGTCATGAGTCTGCGGGCATTATTTTATCCTTCACGATGGAAAGAACACCATGTTTCCCTTCATCATTTTCTCTTTTTGGGAATGTGCTATATCACGATCATGATCGGGTTCGGATTATTATTCATGCTCCTTGAGATCGAGGGCATCCAAATTCTTGTCGAGGCGGGGAGACCGCTTTCCGGAGACTTCCTCGATCATTTTTTCACGACAATGTATTTCAGCGGCATCACCCTCTTCTCGGTTGGCTATGGAGATGTAACCCCTGTGGGGATCGGGAGAGGGATCGCCCTTATCGAGTCCTGGCTAGGCTATACGATACCGGCAGCCTTTGTCGTGAAGTCGTTTTTACACTATGAGAACAAGTAGCGTATGGTTTGAGTTTTTCCCTCCTATTGGGTACGCTAAAGTCAGAACGATAATCATTAGGAGGGGAAAATGTATGACAGTTGGTCAAAAAGCACCTGAATTCGAATTACTGGCAAGCAATGGAGAAAAGGTAAAGCTATCCGATTACAAAGGAAAAAACGTGGTCCTTTATTTCTATCCGAAGGACATGACACCAGGGTGTACAACCCAAGCGTGTGATTTCAGGGATCAGCATGAGAACTTTGAAGAGCTTGATGCCGTCATCCTTGGGGTGAGCCCGGATCCCGTCGATAAACATGAGAAATTCGTGGACAAGCATGGACTCCCGTTCCTTCTGCTGGTAGATGAAGATCATAAAGTGGCAGAGGAATACGGCGTATGGAAGCTGAAGAAAAACTTCGGGAAAGAATACATGGGGATCGAGCGTTCCACCTTCATCATTGATAAAGAAGGGAACCTGTCGAAGGAATGGCGGAAGGTGAAAGTGAAGGGGCATGTCGAAGAGGCTCTTCAATATATTCAAGAAAACCTTTCCTAAGCCTATTTTCAAGCCTATTTTAACGGGTTTGAGGCTTTTGTCCATTCACAAAAGCTGTAAGGACATATAGTAAGAGTAGGGCAACCTCCTCAAATAAGTCAGTCTCATCCGTGTAGCAGGATCGACCAGGTCGATCCTCTTTTTTTATGCTCATGGGGATGCTCGAAACTAGGGAGAATCCACTCCTATATGGTAAAATAATGGGCAATAGGGATGGGAGGCAACTACATGAAAATCATCTTTACATTTCAACCGAAAGAAGAATTCGTTTCAGATTTAACGAATAGCTTCCCCGGGGTTGAGTTCCTTTTTTACAAAAAAATCAACCAAGCGGAAAGTGAGCTTCCCGATGCGGAAGTGATCGTCACGATGGGGGAAGATTTAACGAGTGATCATATTGAAAGAAGCAAGAAATGCAAATGGATCATGGTCACGTCGGCGGGACTCGAAAAAATGCCGTTTGAAGCAATAAAAAGAAGGGGGATCCTCGTCACCAATGCAAGGGGAATCCACAAAATCCCCATGGCGGAGTTCACGATCGGCTTGATGCTTCAGCATGCGAAACAGCTTCAGTCAGTTTGGGAGCAGGAAAAAGATGCCGTGTGGAGCAGAAGGTTACCTACCACTGAACTTCATGAAGCGTCTCTCCTTATTCTTGGAGCAGGGGCCATAGGTGGGGAAATTGCCCGACTGGCAAATGCATTTCAAATGAACGTAAGTGGAGTGAATTCTACCGGATCACCCGGGGAGAATTTTGACAGCATGTTCACCTTGGAGACATTCAGGGGTCAGCTCCCGAAAGCCGATTACATTGTTTCGGTGCTTCCGAGTACGAGTCAAACCAAAGGAATATTGGACATTGATCATTTTGAACAGATGAAGGATTCTGCTGTATTCATCAATATTGGCCGGGGTGACCTTGTTGAAGAATCCGTCCTTCTTGAAGTAATGGAAAAGAAGTTGATTCAACATATGTATCTGGATGTATTTGATCAAGAGCCGTTAGCTGAACATCATCCTTTTTGGAAAACGGAAGGCATCACAGTGACGCCCCACCTTTCAAGCATTACAAAAAAGTACATGCCAAGGGCACTTGAAATCTTTAAAAAGAATTTATCTACATATAGTAATAAGAGGGATAACTTTATTAACGTGATTGATGCAGAGAGGGGTTATTAATATGAAAATTTATACGAAATCTGGAGACAAAGGGACGACTTCCCTGGTATATGGAACCCGCGTATCGAAAAAGGATCAACGTGTGGAGGCCTACGGAACCTGCGATGAAGCGAACTCCATGATAGGTCTTGGTCTAAGTTATATCAAGGCTGAATACTTTGATGGTAAAGAAGAGTTCGAAGAGTTTCTTCACAAGGTGCAAACGATCCTTTTCCATGTCGGGGCAGAACTTGCTACTCCCTCTGGAAAAGAAGTGAAATGGAAGCTTGATGAAACACATATCAAGGAATTGGAAGATCAAATCGATAGGATGGACGGATCTCTCACACCTCTACGAAACTTCATCCTTCCCGGTGGTCAACCGGCCGGTGCCGCCCTGCATACAGCAAGAACGATTGTCAGGAGAGCTGAAAGAGAAGCTGTAGGAATTGATGAAAACATCAATCCATTAGTCCTTTCGTATCTGAACCGGCTTTCTGACTACCTCTTCGTAGCAGGCAGATACATCAACCAGCAGCTTGGTGAGCAGGAGAAAAACCTCCACGAGTAGCAGGGTGAAAGATTGACAAAATGGACCGTTGATTAGTACACTATTTATAAAGATTATAAAATAATAATTCTTATGAAAAGAGGTGCATGACGATGTCTGAAGAAGGACAATTGAAAGAAGCGATTTCGACATTGAAGGAAACGGGAGTCCGTATCACTCCTCAACGTCATGCGATATTAGAGTATCTCATTGATTCAATGGCCCATCCAACTGCCGATGACATATATAAAGCGCTCGAAGGGAAATTCCCTAACATGAGTGTGGCGACCGTTTATAATAATTTGCGTGTATTCCGTGAAGTAGGGTTGGTGAAAGAACTGACATACGGGGATGCCTCCAGTCGCTTTGACTTTGTGACGACCGATCATTATCATGTCATTTGCGATGGCTGCGGAAAAATCGTAGACTTTCATTACCCTGGACTTGATGAAGTGGAACAACTGGCTTCCCATGTCACGGGATTCAAGGTGAACAACCATCGTATGGAAATTTACGGCACGTGCTCTGACTGTTCTGTTAAGGAGACACATTAGAGAAGAATGGTTCTAAATTAGAACCATTCTTCTTTTATTTTAGGCATCAAAAAAGACCTTCCGTTGGGTATCGACCCCCAAAAGTTAGAGTAGAAAACTAACTTTTGGGGGTGTTTTTATGGCTAAATATAGTGAAGAATTTAAACTAAAACTTGTCACCGAGTATCTGGATGGCCATCTTGGATATAAATCATTGGCGAAAAAATATAACCTACCTTCTAAGACACCACTACTAGATTGGGTAAGAGCTTATAAAACACAAGGAATAGAAGGTATAAAGCGAAGAGAAATAAACAAAGCGTACTCTGTTCAATTTAAATTAGATACGATACTATTTATGTTAGAGACAGGCGCTTCTTATCAGGAAACTGCGGAACAATTTAAGCTGAACAATCCTTCATTAATTCATTCTTGGACGAAAATATTTAATGAACAAGGAGTAGATGGCCTGAAACCTAAATTAAAGGGGAGACCTTCTATGTCTAAGAAACCTAATAAATCGGAGAAGAAGGAAGAGAAAAAGGTAACACGCGAAGAGGAATTAGAACGCGAGAATGAATTACTGCGATTGGAAAATGCGTACCTAAAAAAGTTGAGAGCTTTTCGGGAGAATCCGAATGCCTTCCGCGAAAAGCACAAGCCAAGCTCGCATTCGAACTTAAAGAAGAAGGATTCCGATTAAAAGATATTTTTCAAGTAGTGGGGATTCCCGAAGCAACCTACCACTATCATGTGAAGGGTTTTGACAAAGAGGATTCAAATGCAGAATTAAAAGAACTCATTACTTCCCTATTTAAAAAATTTCATGAACGTTATGGGTATAAACGGATTACGAAGGAATTAAAGAAATTAGGTCATCATATCAATCATAAAAAAGTATATCGTATTATGCGAGACATCGGATTGAAATGTGTAAAATTCATGCGGAAATCCCGTAAATACAATTCGTATAAGGGGAACGTTGGAAAGGTGGCAAAGAACCGATTATCACGCCGGTTTAACACGCATGTCCCTCTACAAAAATTAGTAACTGACATTACAGAATTTAAATGTCTAAACGAAGAGAAGTTATATTTAAATCCCATTCTTGACCTCTATAACGGAGAAATCATCGCGTACGGAATCAGGAAACGTCCCACGTTAGATCTAGTCACGGAACCTTTACATGAAACGATAGAAATAATAAGAGATCACGCAATCTATCGAACCACCATCCATTCTGATCAAGGCTGGCATTACCAGCACAATCAATGGGTGAAGACATTAAAGAAGAATAATGTATTCCAAAGCATGTCACGGAAAGCTACATGCGCAGACAACGCTGTAATGGAAAACTTTTTTGGTGTTTTGAAGCAGGAAATGTATTATGGAGAAAAATTAGTTACCTTTGAGGATTTGAGAAGCCGGATTGAAGAATATATCCACTGGTACAATCATGAACGTTCAAAAGAAAAATTGGATGGACTTAGTCCAGTCGAATACCGAACTCAGTCCATCCAATCAGCTGCATAACAAAACTCTAACTTTTGGGGTTAGCCACCTTGAAGGTCTTTTCTCATTCAGCTTTATCTTTTCCTTTTATTATAGTCCTCATCGAATTCTTCCCCTTCAAGGTTCGGGTCAAGAGTCAGGGGCTCGTTACAATACATGCACATATCTACACGCCCAAGGACCTTGGTGACCTTACCGCAATTGGGGCATGTCACCTGTACGGCCTTCGTGGACAGCATCCCGATCCAGAAGTAGACAACCGTACTTCCGATGATTCCCAGAAAACCCAGTAGCATGAATGTTGTCATAACCCACGGATGTTCTCTAAAATATATACCGACGTACATAATGATAAATCCGATGAAAACTAAACTTAAGGCAAACGTACGGATTTTATTGATCTTACTTGAATATTTCTTAGCCATTTGTTTGTCCCTCCTAAAAAAATACTATACCATATTTGTTGACAGTAGAGGGATGTGAAACCATTTTGTCGAAAAATGACTATATTCAGAGAAGGAAATCCCCTTTGAATGTCGAAATAGTAACCAACCAATGAGTGATGTGGAGGAGTATGAAATGGAAGACATTTTACGACCGATATACCAAGAGCGTACAAGTCACCCCAATACTTTAGGAGCGCTTCTAATAGAACAAAGCAAGAAATCAAGTCCCTTGACCGATACCTTTGATATTGTCCTGTTCCTTATTGTGAAGGAAGCGGAAGAGCCTGTGTTCATCAAGCATTATTCTTATAAAGAACAAAAGGCAGCGTTACATATCGTGACAGAAGCCAAGCTGAACGAGTGGATCTTACTCGGATCCAACCGGAAAGTGATCGATTGGCTGTTCAATGGAAAAGTCCTGTTTGACCGCAATGAGTTTATCCAGAATCTTAAGACCGAGTTACGAGACTTCCCTTTCTATGGCAGAAAGATCAAAATGGGCATGGAATTTGCCAAATTGATCCGCCGATATATGGACGGTAAAGAATTCTTTGAAAGCAAGCATTATTTGGATGCTTACAATCACATCGTCCACTCATTGCATCATTTAGCGAGACTGGCGGTCATTGAAAACGGGTTCCATCCTGAGGTAACCGTATGGAACCAGGTCAAGCAAATAGAACCTGAGATTTATAAGCTATATGAAGAGCTCGTTACCAGTGATGAAGAAATTGATAAACGGCTGGAGCTATTGTTTCTGGCAAGTGAGTTTCTCATCCACTCAAGAACGAAGGTTTCGACTGAGCATCTGTTGGATATCCTTGGCCAAAAGGAACACTGGACGTTCCAGGATCTTCTTAATCATTCAGAAGCAAGACAGTACTCCGTTGATTTAAGCATGCTCATCGAATATTTAACGGATAAAGGATTTGTTGAAATCGTCGACGTAGAGACGAAAGGACAGGGTATTTATCATCGCTATTATCGGGCTGCGAAATAATTATAGTAAAATATTAATTTTTCGTTGACTTCAATCTGCTACCTTGGTATATTAGTAAATGTCGCTGCTGAACGACGGCAACGAGCGGTCAGTGGCGACTTAAAAAAACGAAAAAAGTTGTTGACAACACAGTGTCAACTTGATAAGATTAAAAAGTCGCTTAAACGAAGAGCTTACACATTGAACCTTGAAAACTGAACAAAACAAGACAATACGTCAACGTTAATTCTAGATTTATTTTTAAAGAGCTATTCAAACTTTTATCGGAGAGTTTGATCCTGGCTCAGGACGAACGCTGGCGGCGTGCCTAATACATGCAAGTCGAGCGGATTGATGGGAGCTTGCTCCCTGATATCAGCGGCGGACGGGTGAGTAACACGTGGGTAACCTGCCTGTAAGACTGGGATAACTCCGGGAAACCGGGGCTAATACCGGATAACTCATTTCCTCGCATGAGGAAATGTTGAAAGGTGGCTTTTAGCTACCACTTACAGATGGACCCGCGGCGCATTAGCTAGTTGGTGAGGTAACGGCTCACCAAGGCAACGATGCGTAGCCGACCTGAGAGGGTGATCGGCCACACTGGGACTGAGACACGGCCCAGACTCCTACGGGAGGCAGCAGTAGGGAATCTTCCGCAATGGACGAAAGTCTGACGGAGCAACGCCGCGTGAGTGATGAAGGTTTTCGGATCGTAAAGCTCTGTTGTTAGGGAAGAACAAGTGCCGTTCGAATAGGGCGGCACCTTGACGGTACCTAACCAGAAAGCCACGGCTAACTACGTGCCAGCAGCCGCGGTAATACGTAGGTGGCAAGCGTTGTCCGGAATTATTGGGCGTAAAGCGCGCGCAGGTGGTTCCTTAAGTCTGATGTGAAAGCCCACGGCTCAACCGTGGAGGGTCATTGGAAACTGGGGAACTTGAGTGCAGAAGAGGAAAGTGGAATTCCAAGTGTAGCGGTGAAATGCGTAGATATTTGGAGGAACACCAGTGGCGAAGGCGACTTTCTGGTCTGTAACTGACACTGAGGCGCGAAAGCGTGGGGAGCAAACAGGATTAGATACCCTGGTAGTCCACGCCGTAAACGATGAGTGCTAAGTGTTAGGGGGTTTCCGCCCCTTAGTGCTGCAGCTAACGCATTAAGCACTCCGCCTGGGGAGTACGGTCGCAAGACTGAAACTCAAAGGAATTGACGGGGGCCCGCACAAGCGGTGGAGCATGTGGTTTAATTCGAAGCAACGCGAAGAACCTTACCAGGTCTTGACATCCTCTGACAACCCTAGAGATAGGGCTTTCCCCTTCGGGGGACAGAGTGACAGGTGGTGCATGGTTGTCGTCAGCTCGTGTCGTGAGATGTTGGGTTAAGTCCCGCAACGAGCGCAACCCTTGATCTTAGTTGCCAGCATTCAGTTGGGCACTCTAAGATGACTGCCGGTGACAAACCGGAGGAAGGTGGGGATGACGTCAAATCATCATGCCCCTTATGACCTGGGCTACACACGTGCTACAATGGACGGTACAAAGGGCAGCGAGACCGCGAGGTTTAGCCAATCCCATAAAACCGTTCTCAGTTCGGATTGTAGGCTGCAACTCGCCTACATGAAGCTGGAATCGCTAGTAATCGCGGATCAGCATGCCGCGGTGAATACGTTCCCGGGCCTTGTACACACCGCCCGTCACACCACGAGAGTTTGTAACACCCGAAGTCGGTGAGGTAACCTTTTGGAGCCAGCCGCCTAAGGTGGGACAGATGATTGGGGTGAAGTCGTAACAAGGTAGCCGTATCGGAAGGTGCGGCTGGATCACCTCCTTTCTAAGGAAGATTTACTAAAACGTTTGACGTGTCGAAGTTTTGTTCAGTTTTGATGGTTCAACCATCAAAACATTTTTTATCTCTTACGAGATAGAAGTTGTGTTTGTTCTTTGAAAACTAGATAAAGATAAATTGATAGTCAAGAAATTACCGAGTATCGCCATTTTAGGTTTTAAACCTGATGTAACAACCAATTCGGTTAAGTTATGAAGGGCGCACGGTGGATGCCTTGGCACTAGGAGCCGACGAAGGACGGGACTAACACCGATATGCTTTGGGGAGCTGTAAGTGAGCTTTGATCCAGAGATTTCCGAATGGGGGAACCCATTGTTCGTAATGGAACAATATCCTTACTTGAATACATAGAGTATGGAAGGCAGACCCAGGGAACTGAAACATCTAAGTACCTGGAGGAAGAGAAAGCAATTGCGATTCCCTGAGTAGCGGCGAGCGAAACGGGATATAGCCCAAACCAAGAGGCTTGCCTCTTGGGGTTGTAGGACACTCTATACGGAGTTACAAAGGAATGGAGTAGACGAAGAAGTCTGGAAAGGCTCGTCAAAGAAGGTAACAACCCTGTAGTTGAAACTTCATTCCCTCTTGAGTGGATCCTGAGTACGGCGGGACACGTGAAATCCCGTCGGAAGCTGGGAGGACCATCTCCCAAGGCTAAATACTCCCTAGTGACCGATAGTGAACCAGTACCGTGAGGGAAAGGTGAAAAGCACCCCGGAAGGGGAGTGAAATAGAACCTGAAACCGTGTGCCTACAAGTAGTCAGAGCCCGTTAACGGGTGATGGCGTGCCTTTTGTAGAATGAACCGGCGAGTTACGATCCCATGCAAGGTTAAGTTGATAAGACGGAGCCGCAGCGAAAGCGAGTCTGAATAGGGCGAATTTTAGTATGTGGTCGTAGACCCGAAACCAGGTGATCTACCCATGTCCAGGATGAAGTTCAGGTAACACTGAATGGAGGTCCGAACCCACGCACGTTGAAAAGTGCGGGGATGAGGTGTGGGTAGCGGAGAAATTCCAATCGAACTTGGAGATAGCTGGTTCTCTCCGAAATAGCTTTAGGGCTAGCCTCATGTGTAAGAGTCTTGGAGGTAGAGCACTGTTTGGACTAGGGGCCCTCATCGGGTTACCGAATTCAGACAAACTCCGAATGCCAAAGACTTATCCATGGGAGTCAGACTGCGAGTGATAAGATCCGTAGTCGAAAGGGAAACAGCCCAGACCACCAGCTAAGGTCCCAAAGTATACGTTAAGTGGAAAAGGATGTGGAGTTGCTTAGACAACCAGGATGTTGGCTTAGAAGCAGCCACCATTTAAAGAGTGCGTAATAGCTCACTGGTCGAGTGACTCTGCGCCGAAAATGTACCGGGGCTAAACGTATCACCGAAGCTGTGGATTGACACCTCTAGGTGTCAGTGGTAGGAGAGCGTTCTAAGGACTGCGAAGCTAGACCGTAAGGACTGGTGGAGTGCTTAGAAGTGAGAATGCCGGTATGAGTAGCGAAAGATGGGTGAGAATCCCATCCACCGAATGCCTAAGGTTTCCTGAGGAAGGCTCGTCCGCTCAGGGTTAGTCGGGACCTAAGTCGAGGCCGATAGGCGTAGACGATGGACAACAGGTTGATATTCCTGTACCACCTCTTTTCCGTTTGAGCAATGGGGGGACGCAGGAGGATAGGGTAAGCGCACTGCTGGATATGTGCGTCTAAGCAGTTAGGCTGATGATGAGGCAAATCCCGTCATCGTGAAGGCTGAGCTGTGATAGCGAGCGAATTATAGTAGCGAAGTTCCTGATTCCACACTGCCAAGAAAAGCCTCTAGCGAGGAAAAAGGTGCCCGTACCGCAAACCGACACAGGTAGGCGAGGAGAGAATCCTAAGGTGAGCGAGAGAACTCTCGTTAAGGAACTCGGCAAAATGACCCCGTAACTTCGGGAGAAGGGGTGCTCTGGTAGGGTGCAAGCCCGAGAGAGCCGCAGTGAATAGGCCCAGGCGACTGTTTAGCAAAAACACAGGTCTCTGCGAAGCCGTAAGGCGAAGTATAGGGGCTGACGCCTGCCCGGTGCTGGAAGGTTAAGAGGAGTGCTTAGCGCAAGCGAAGGTGCGAATCGAAGCCCCAGTAAACGGCGGCCGTAACTATAACGGTCCTAAGGTAGCGAAATTCCTTGTCGGGTAAGTTCCGACCCGCACGAAAGGCGTAACGATCTGGGCACTGTCTCAACGAGAGACTCGGTGAAATTATAGTACCTGTGAAGATGCAGGTTACCCGCGACAGGACGGAAAGACCCCGTGGAGCTTTACTGTAGCCTGATATTGAATTTTGGTACAGCTTGTACAGGATAGGTAGGAGCCTTGGAAACCGGAGCGCCAGCTTCGGTGGAGGCATCGGTGGGATACTACCCTGGCTGTATTGAAATTCTAACCCGCGCCCCTTATCGGGGTGGGAGACAGTGTCAGGTGGGCAGTTTGACTGGGGCGGTCGCCTCCTAAAGAGTAACGGAGGCGCCCAAAGGTTCCCTCAGAATGGTTGGAAATCATTCGCAGAGTGTAAAGGCACAAGGGAGCTTGACTGCGAGACCTACAAGTCGAGCAGGGACGAAAGTCGGGCTTAGTGATCCGGTGGTTCCGCATGGAAGGGCCATCGCTCAACGGATAAAAGCTACCCCGGGGATAACAGGCTTATCTCCCCCAAGAGTCCACATCGACGGGGAGGTTTGGCACCTCGATGTCGGCTCATCGCATCCTGGGGCTGTAGTCGGTCCCAAGGGTTGGGCTGTTCGCCCATTAAAGCGGTACGCGAGCTGGGTTCAGAACGTCGTGAGACAGTTCGGTCCCTATCCGTCGTGGGCGCAGGAAATTTGAGAGGAGCTGTCCTTAGTACGAGAGGACCGGGATGGACGCACCGCTGGTGTACCAGTTGTCTTGCCAAAGGCATCGCTGGGTAGCTATGTGCGGAAGGGATAAGTGCTGAAAGCATCTAAGCATGAAGCCCCCCTCGAGATGAGATTTCCCATCACGTATGTGAGTAAGATCCCTAGAAGATGACTAGGTAGATAGGTCAGAGATGGAAGCATGGCGACATGTGGAGTTGACTGATACTAATCGATCGAGGACTTAACCACACTATAAAGCGGAGGCGGCTTGAACAGAGACGACAAGCATTTCTGGGCAATCAGAAGAGGGTGCTCTTTACCCTCAGCTGATTGAACTGAAATGACCTCGAGTCTCTAGCCGCCGGAGCTGGACTGCATTCTACTTTCAATAGTAGATGCAACAATTGGTCGATATTCGGCTTTCTTGACATCAATCCTTTATCTAGTTTTGAAGGAATAAAATTTATATGAAAATATAAAAAAATCCTTGAAAAAAATTATCTACACGATATAATAGTACTTGTCCTTAAAAAAGAGACAATACATAGTCTGGTGACAATGGCGAAGAGGTCACACCCGTTCCCATGCCGAACACGGAAGTTAAGCTCTTCAGCGCCGATGGTAGTTGGGGGATCTCCCCCTGTGAGAGTAGGACGTCGCCAGGCATATCGTTCCGCAGTAGCTCAGTGGTAGAGCTATCGGCTGTTAACCGATCGGTCGCAAGTTCGAATCTTGCCTGCGGAGCCAATATATGGAGAGCTGTCCGAGTGGCCGAAGGAGCACGATTGGAAATCGTGTAGACGGTTAACGCTGTCTCAAGGGTTCAAATCCCTTGCTCTCCGCCATTTATATTTTCAACAAGGCCCATTGGTCAAGCGGTTAAGACACCGCCCTTTCACGGCGGTAACACGGGTTCGAATCCCGTATGGGTCACCAAAGTTTTTTGCAAAAGCAAAATAACGTACCAAGTAATATGGAGGATTAGCTCAGCTGGGAGAGCATCTGCCTTACAAGCAGAGGGTCGGCGGTTCGATCCCGTCATCCTCCACCATGATTTTTTACGAAGCGTAAGCGGAGTAAAATAATCTTCCTTAATTAATATGTGTACCTTAACATATCTTATCGTCGCGGGGTGGAGCAGTTCGGTAGCTCGTCGGGCTCATAACCCGAAGGTCGCAGGTTCAAATCCTGTCCCCGCAATACCATTTTTGACTCGTTATATAAAAGGTTATCGTTAATCTTTCATGAGTCACGTATGGATAGTTATTTTCACTGTCGTGAAAAAACTCTGGTCCGGTAGTTCAGTTGGTTAGAATGCCTGCCTGTCACGCAGGAGGTCGCGGGTTCGAGTCCCGTCCGGACCGCCATTTTCATTTTACATAGTGGCTCAGTAGCTCAGTTGGTAGAGCAATGGACTGAAAATCCATGTGTCGGCGGTTCGATTCCGTCCTGAGCCACCATTTATTTACTTGATGCCGGTGTAGCTCAACTGGTAGAGCAACTGACTTGTAATCAGTAGGTTGGGGGTTCAAGTCCTCTTGCCGGCACCAGTCAAGTGATGTAGCTGGAGGGGTAGCGAAGTGGCTAAACGCGGCGGACTGTAAATCCGCTCCTTCGGGTTCGGCAGTTCGAATCTGCCCCCCTCCACCAAGATTTTTTACGAAGCGACAGCGGAGTAAAATAATCCTCCTTAAACTATGCGAAGCGATAGCGGAGCACAGTAATCTAGACGGATAGCATATTGATTTTGTTAAATTAATATATTTCATAGGGGTATAGTTTAACGGTAGAACGAAGGTCTCCAAAACCTTTGGTGTGGGTTCGATTCCTACTACCCCTGCCAATTTTAACATGGCGATTGTGGCGAAGTGGTTAACGCACCTGATTGTGGTTCAGGCATTCGTGGGTTCGATTCCCATCAGTCGCCCCATAAAAGTCACATTTTTATTTCCGTGACATATACTATCAGTGGGCTATAGCCAAGCGGTAAGGCATCGCACTTTGACTGCGACATGCGTTGGTTCGAATCCAGCTAGCCCAGTAGTGCGGAAGTAGTTCAGTGGTAGAACACCACCTTGCCAAGGTGGGGGTCGCGGGTTCGAATCCCGTCTTCCGCTCCAATAATATGGCGGCATAGCCAAGTGGTAAGGCATGGGTCTGCAAAACCCTGATCACCGGTTCAAATCCGGTTGCCGCCTCCATATGTAATGCCGGTGTGGCGGAATTGGCAGACGCGCACGACTCAAAATCGTGTTCCTCTGGAGTGCCGGTTCGATCCCGGCCACCGGTACCACATCGCGGGTGTAGTTTAGTGGTAAAACCTCAGCCTTCCAAGCTGATGATGAGGGTTCGATTCCCTTCACCCGCTCCAACTTACATACGACAGACTTTCTCTTTATGAGGAAGTCTTTTTTATTTGTTCAAATTTCAGCATTATTTCAACACCACTTAATGATTTGCAAAACTAATTTTTTACACAAAACTCACAACCTTTTCTTTTACCCATCACCCACCAAAACAAAACCCATCTAGTCAAAATAGTGCACCTTCTTCGTCAATTGAGTTCCCCTTATTGAGAAAGCGCTACCATTATAATATAAGAAAGCGATTACATAGTTAGGGTGGTGATTCGGGTGGAACCAAAGATTCAGACTGGACCAGTAAGCCCAGATGTACAAATGAAGGCAGTGACGAAGAAGAAGTTCAAGTATAAGAGCTTGCTGACGTACGCTGCCTTTGTAGGACCGGCACTTTTATTTTTCTTAGTGATTCAGATTCTTCCGTTTTTGATGGGTGTGTATTATTCCTTCACCTCATGGAATGGTGTAAGTTCGGTAGTTGAGTGGGTTGGGTTCGATAACTACAAAAAGATCTTCACAGATGATAAGACATTCTTCAATTCATTTATGTTCACGACAAAGTTTATGTTTGCGGCAGTGATCATCAGTAACCTGATAGGATTCGGATTTGCCCTATTATTGAATGCCGCGCTGAAGACGCGCAATATCCTGAGGACGGTATTCTTTATCCCCAACGTCATCGGGGGTTTGTTACTCGGGTTCATATGGCAGTTCATCTTTGTTAAAGGATTCGCGTCACTTGGGAATATGACGGATATCGGATTCTTTAAAATGCCGTGGCTGGGTGATGAGAAGACGGCTTTCTGGGGGATTGTCATCGTATTTGCATGGCAGATCTCCGGATACATGATGGTCATTTACGTGGCAGCATTGCAAGGGGTGGACAATTCACTTCTTGAAGCAGCGAAGATAGATGGTGCATCGAATTGGACCCTCCTGACGAAGATCATCATTCCATTAATACTACCTGCATTCACGATTTGTTTCTTCCTGACGATTTCGATGGCCTTTAAAATATTCGATCTGAATATTTCCTTAACAGGCGGTGGACCGTTCAATTCTACACAGTCCGTGGCCATCAATATCTATCAGGAAGCGTTCCAGAATAACCGTTATGGACTTGGGACAGCGAAGTCGATTCTGTTCTTCGTGGTAGTGGCTGTATTTACGACGGTTCAAGTGATGGTGACGAAGAAGAAGGAGGTTGAGGCATAATGGGCAATCGCTATACGAAAAGGACATTTGTATTAGAGATCATCGGGATTGTGATCGGGCTCATCTTCCTTATCCCTTTCTACTTCGTACTGGTCAACTCGGTGAAACCATTTGCTGCGATTCTGATTGATGCGGCAGCATGGCCGGAAGAATTTATGTTTTCGAACTACGCAAAAGTGTGGGAAGTCATCAATTTTCCCCGGGCTTTCTGGAACTCATTAATCATCACCGTTTTTAGCAATATAGGCCTAGTGATCATCAGTTCCATGGCAGCATGGAAGATGGTTCGCACACCAGGGAAGTTCAGTAAGATCCTATTTGTCATCTTTGTATCCGCCATGGTGATCCCGTTCCAGACGGTAATGATTCCCTTGATGAAGGTCGGGGGGACACTGGGACTGACAAATAGCATTCCCGGTCTCATTCTCATGTACTTTGGGTTCGGAGTGCCACTGTCCCTGTTCTTATATCACGGATTTGTGAAAACCGTCCCGATTGAAATCGAGGAATCAGCGATGATAGACGGCTGCAGTCAGTTTGGCGTGTTTTGGAGAATTGTTTTCCCATTACTGAAGCCGATTACGGTTACGGTGATCATTTTGAACACATTATGGATCTGGAATGATTATCTCCTTCCATTACTTGTGTTACAGGATGCAGAGCTGCGTACGATCCCCCTTGCAGCAAGTTCCTTCTTTGCACAGTACACAAAGCAGTGGGATATGGGTCTTGCAGCCTTGGTTCTCGGGATTACGCCAATCATCATCTTCTTCCTATTTTTACAGAAGCATATCATTAAAGGGATTGCTTCAGGTTCGATCAAGTAGATATAAAGTTTCTGTCGAGATGGTCTATCATTGATACAGAAATTTATATAAAATATTTTATATCAGGGAGGTCAATCCATTTATGAAACGTATTTTATTACTGTGTATGTCTTTGGTTTTAGTATTTGGAATCATTGCCGGTTGTTCTTCTAAAGACAAAACAAGCAGCTCAAGCGGGGATTCGGGTTCAGGTGATGATGTTGTAACACTGAATTTCTTCCAGTTCAAGGTTGAAATTGCCGATCAGCTTCAGGAAATGATCAAAGAATTCGAAGCGGAGCATCCGAACATTAAGATCAAGCTTGAAACCGTTGGTGGAGGTGCTGATTACGGTGCTGCCCTTAAAGCGAAATTTGCTTCAGGTGAAGAGCCGGATATTTTCAACAATGGTGGATTCAAAGAGTTAGAGCTTTGGAAAGAGAAGCTTGCGGATCTTTCTGGTGAGCCTTGGGTTGAGCATGTCCTTCCGATCGGGAAAGTTCCGATGACGGATGAGGATGGCAAGCTTTACGGTATGCCTGTTAACTTGGAAGGGTATGGTTTTGTTTACAACAAAGATTTATTCGAAAAAGCAGGCATTACTGAGCCTCCTAAAACGATTGATGAGTTGAAAGACGCTGCGAAGAAGCTCGAGGCGAAGAAAATTACTCCATTCTCAGCTGGTTACGGCGAGTGGTGGGTAATCGGGCAGCATTTACTGAACATTCCTTTTGCACAACAGGAAGATCCGGATAAGTTCATCGCGGGACTTTATGACGGATCTGAGAAGATTGTAGGAAACGAGAAGTTCAAACAGTTCAAGGAAGTACTCGACACTGAACTTAAATATGCCAACGATAATCCTTTAACGACGGATTATAATACGCAGGTAACGTTGTTTGCTTCTGGTGAAACGGCGATGCTTCAACAAGGGAACTGGACGGAGAACATGATCACGGAGATCAACCCTGATATCAACATGGGCTTCCTTCCGATTCCGATCAGCAATGACGAGAATGCAGATCGCCTTCCTGTCGGTGTGCCGAATAACTGGGTATTGAATAAGAACTCTAAACATCTTGAAGAAGCGAAAACATTCTTGGAGTGGATGGTTTCTTCTGAAACAGGTAAGCGTTATATCACAGAAGAATTTGCGTTCATCCCTGCCTTTGATAATATCGAGCCGAATGGTCTTGGTGACCTGGGTCAATCCATCCTTGACTACTCTAAAGATGAGAAAACGATTCCTTGGACTTGGTTCAAATGGCCGGATGGAGCGAACAAAGAATTTGCTGCAACGATCCAGGAATATGCAGCCGGAAAAATTGATTATGATACTGTACTTGAGCGATTCCAACAAACATGGGATAACTTGAAGTAAACAGAGTAATGGAAAGCATGTCTATTAAAGGCATGCTTTCTATTTAATAAGTTTAGTAGGAATATTTCGAAAAAACACTTCCAAGAGCGGGGAATAACACTTTATACTAGTGTATAAGTGAGACCTGGGAGGTCCGTCCCTCATGTTAAAGACAAGCATTCGGAATAAGTTGATTGCGTTGTTGATGATCACGACGATTGTGCCGTTTGGCAGTTCGATCATCATTACATATTTGTATACGAAGGATTCGATAGAGGAGCAGGTGGTGAAGGAAAGCAGTAATCTCCTTTATCAGGGGAAGGTGAACTTGGAGAGCTATATCAATGAGCTCAACGGGTTATCGCTGTCTCTTTATAATAATCCTGATTTCATCAATTTCATGAGGTCACCGGGTAAGGAGAATAATTACCTGACGATCGGCATCGTGAAGAATATTGTGCAAACGATTCTCTACACAGGGGATACGATCAACGGGGTGCGAATATCCTTCGCTGACGGTGACCGGGTCATTTCGGCAACGAAGCGTTCGACCGTTGTGTTCTCTAATAGAATAAAAGATTCACAGTGGGAATACTTCAGGAAGGCTGAGCGAAGCCCATATAACATGTACATTGAACCAACCTATAGTCAGGAAGAGGAGAATATTAATCGTTCGAAGGAAATCATCACGATCCACCGGGCATTCCGCAATGTTCCGGGTGATGAGGTATTGGCTTATATATCCCTGGACATCTCACCTGATAAAATCATCGATTTGAGCAGGAACCTCTATAATCCTGAATCAGAGGAATTTTATTTATTATCTTCAGAAGGGGAAATGATCTACAGCTCGGATCGCGACGTATCGGATGATGGAAACAATCAGAAATGGATCAGAAAGATCATGGAATCGAAGGATGTCTCAGGGACCCTTGAGTGGAAGGAAGATACGTTCAACGGGGTGATGATGTACGATCAGCTCCCGGCTTCCGCAGGCGGATGGTTCCTGGTGAAGAGGGTATCGTATGCGAACCTCTATGAAAGTGCCTTTAGTGTGGCGAAGATCAATATTTTGTTCGGGGTCCTTGGATTGACCCTCGTGGTGCTGGCGACTCTGTTTGTTTCCTTCAAAATTACATCTCCAATCCGGATACTGCTTTCGAATATCCAGGAGGTGGAAAAAGGGAATATGAAGGTACAGGCGGAATCATTCGGCTTTGATGAAATCGGCATCCTTGGAAATCGATTTCAGCAGATGATCGAGCGGATCAATCACTTGATCAACAGGGAATACAAGCTGGAGCTTGAAAATAAAACGAATCAATTAAAGGTACTGCAGTCGCAGATCAATCCCCATTTTCTTTACAATGCCCTGCAGTCCATCGGGACGATTGCCCTTAAGAACAGGGTTCCGCAAATATACTCCCTGATCACCCATTTATCTAAAATCATGAGGTATGGGATGAATATGGAGGAGGATGTGGTTCCTTTAAGTAAAGAAATCAATTATACGAATGCGTATCTCCTTTTACAAAAGGAGCGGTTCGGCGAAAACCTGGAGTATAGTGTCGAAGTGGACGAAGGGGTGAAGGAGGTCCAGGTTCCCAAAATGATTCTGCAGCCCCTCATAGAAAACTACTTCAAGCACGGTTTCGATATCCGTGATGGAGTGGGGAGGATTGATCTGACCTGCTTTCAGGATGGGGCAGAACTGGTGATGGTCGTCCGGGACAATGGGGCAGGGGTGACAGAAGAAAGGCTCAGGGAAATAGAAGAGCACTTCAAAGCAGATGCATGGAACAAAACCGGTGAAGAAACCAATATCGGGCTGAAGAATGTGTATGTAAGATTGAAGCTTTACTATGACCATAAGGCCACTCTTCTCCTTCTGAATCATGAAGAGGGGGGCTTAATGGTCACCATGAGGGTGCCGTTACGAATGGAGGGTGAGGCAAATGAAAGCAATCATCATTGATGACGAAAAGCATGTGCGCGAAGGGTTACTTTTGTTGGCAGAATGGGAAAAGCACGGTATCCACACCATCCTCGAGGCGGAAGATGGAGACGAAGCCATTGAATTGATCACAGAGCACAGGCCCGAGATCATCTTCACGGATATGCGGATGCCGAAAAGGGACGGAATCACCCTGTTAAAATGGCTTCATGCCTCTGAACTGACAAGCAAGACCATCGTTGTTAGCGGATATGATGACTTTGAATATATGAGAAACGCCATCCATTATAAGAGCTTCGATTACATTCTGAAACCGATTGAACCGGATGTGCTGAATGACACGCTGGATAAGGCGGTGAAGGAGTGGAATGAGCAGGCACGCTCAAGAAAATCTCAAGTGGAGGAGAGCCGGGTAATGAATGAAGTGAAACCCCTTTACTGGGACCGGTTCTTCTCGACCCTTTGTTCGAAAGAGGGCATGACAAAAGAGATGGCAGAAAAAGTTGAAAAAGAGTTCGGTGTGTCCATCGAAAAGCTGCATAAGACTGTTGCACTCCTGCCGATCAAGCCGATCGTGATGAAGTCTTTTCAAGGAGACAGGGATCTTGCCTTTTTTACCATCATCAATATTTGCAATGAGCTTTTACGAAAGCAGAACGATGGGGTTTGTTTCCGGAATAGTAACAAAGAAGAAGAACTTGTTATCCTCTTCTGGCATCATAAGCATGTAACGTATTTACTGGAGGAAATCCACTCATTGATCTATCAATATGGAAGGGTGTCCCCGGTCATGGCTCTTGGTCAGAAGTCGAGAAAGGTGAAGGAAGCTTATGAATCCGCCCTTGAAGTGTATTCCAGGCACCCCCTCCTTGCCCAGAAGAAGTTTGTTACCCATCAGGATGTGAAGGCAGGATCCCATCTCCATTTACTGGATCATTCCAATGAATTGAAGTGGGCGATTCGTTCGGGAAGCAGGGAACAGGTTCAGTCCCAGCTGGAAGGGATCTTTTCGAAATTAGAAAACAGCCATATACTTTCCCTCGAGCAGATCCAGGTGTGGGAGGATCAGTTTGAGATCCTGCGGAATAATTGGTTGAAAGAATACGAGATCAGACGCCAGAAAGCTTTTTACCGGGGCACGGATTACTGGAGGGAGGACGGCTCGTTTTCGTTCAGAAAATTTAAAGATGAAAAGACGAAAGAGTTTATCGAACTCATTCAAACGCTGACACAGGCTAAATATCAAAAGGAAAAAAACAATATGCAATATATTGAGGAATATCTGCAGCAGCACTATCAGGAGGATATCAATCTTCAGAACATTGCCGACAGGTTCTATTTAAGCCGGGAATACATTTCCCGTAAGTTTAAGCAGGATTATGGAGCGACCATCACAGATTATGTCACGAATATCCGGATGGAGAAGGCAAAGAAGCTCCTTGAAAATCCTTACTTGAAAATTTATGAAGTGGCCTATGGTGTAGGGTATGGAAATGAAAAATATTTCAGTAAAGTATTCAAGAAACATACCGGTCTCACACCAAATGAATACCGGCATGCCAAAACTTAACTTGGAGGTTTTACAATGATAAACGTAACCGTATGGAATGAAAATCGTCATGAACAAAAGAATCCGAAAGTGAGGGAAGTGTATCCTGAAGGAATTCATGGTGCCATCGCTTCTTTCCTCGGAGAAGCGTCCTGCAATGTGAAAACCGCTACATTGGATGAAGGAGATCACGGATTGACGGAAGAAGTGCTGGAAGGCACAGATGTATTGGTCTGGTGGGGCCATATCGCCCATGAAGAAGTGAAGGACGAAGTGGTTGAACGGGTGAAACAGCGGGTCCTCGACGGGATGGGATTGATCGTCCTTCATTCAGGTCATTTCTCTAAAATTTTCAAAACCTTGATGGGGACATCCTGTGACCTTAAGTGGCGGGAAGCGGATGAGAAGGAACGCATCTGGATCGTCGACCCGAGCCATCCGATCACAGCCGGTTTGGGGGAATATTTCGAGCTTGAAAAAGAAGAAATGTATGGAGAGCATTTTGACATCCCGGCTCCTGATCAGCTTGTGATGGTCAGTTGGTTCGAGGGTGGAGAAGTGTTCAGAAGCGGGTGTACGTATCAGCGCGGGAACGGAAAAGTATTTTACTTCCGTCCGGGACATGAAACCTATCCTACTTATTACAATGAAAATGTCCAAAAGGTCATCGTCAATGCAGTGAAATGGGCAGCGCCAGTGGATCATGCAAGACCTGTATATGGGAATGCAAAGCCGCTCGAAGAAATCAAAGGATCAAACTGAAAATAGAGGAGGAAAAATCATGAATACATTAAAAATCGGAGTTATCGGATGTGGAAGCATCGCTCAGCACCGTCACCTTCCGGAATACGCAAATAATCCAAACGTTGAGGTAGTCGCCGTGTGTGACATCGTTGAGGAGCGGGCATGGAAAATCGCCGATGCAGTCGGAGCTAAAGCCTATACCAATTATAAAGAACTGCTGGCAAACGCTGATGTAGAAGCAGTGAGCGTATGTACACCGAACTACCTGCATGCACCGGTTTCCATCGATGCCCTGAACGCAGGAAAGCATGTACTATGTGAAAAGCCGATGGCGACTTCAAGTGAAGAAGCAGAAAGCATGATCGATGCCTCCGTAAAAAGCGGTAAAAAGCTGATGATCGCTCACAACCAGCGTTTTGTCCCTTCCCATCAAAAGGCGAAGCAGCTGATTGAAAACGGTGAAGTGGGCAAAATCTACAGCTTCCGTTCGGCATTCGGCCACGGTGGTCCTGAAGGCTGGAGTGCTGATGGCAAGGATAGCTGGTTCTTCAAAAAGGATGAAGCGTTCATCGGTGCCATGGGTGACCTTGGTGTTCATAAAACAGATCTTCTCCGTTACATCTTAGGGGAAGAATTTGCCGAAGTCGGGGCCTTTGTGGAAACTAGCGCAAAGGAAAATGCCGATGTGGATGATACGGCAGTCTGCGTATTGAAAACGGAAAGCGGTACAATCGGTACCCTTGCAGCAAGCTGGTCTTATGTGTCCAAAGAAGACAACTCGACCATCATATATGGGGAGAAAGCGATTCTCCGTTTAGAAGATGATCCGGTCAACTCCCTTATCGTGCAATACTCGAGTGGGGAAGTCGTGAAGTATGAACTTGGCGGCATTCAAACGAATGACGAGGGAGGACAGTCGAATTCCCGGGTAATCGATCAATTTGTACACAGCATCCTTCACGATGCAGAGCCTGCCGTACCGGGTGAAGAAGGAAAGAGATCACTTGAGGTTGTATTGGCTGCCCTTGAATCAAGTGAAACTAAACGAATTGTAAAGCTATAAAGGGGAATGCGAACGATGACCAAACTTCGGATGGGAGTGATCGGCGTCGGGGGGATCGCCCAGACGCGTCACATCCCTACTTTTATTAAACTATCAGATTCAGTATCGATTGAAGCGATCAGTGATATCAATCCCGTCACCGCTCAAACCGTGGCAGAAACTTTTAACATCCCGCACGTGTTCAGTGATTATCGGGACATGTTCGGGCATGTGGATGCCGTAACGGTCTGTACTCCGAATAAATTTCATGCGGAAATCACGATTGCCGCCCTCGAAGCGGGTCTTCACGTGTTTTGTGAGAAACCTATGGCCATGACTCCTGAGGAATGTGAAAGAATGATCGGTGCCGCTGAAGAATCAGGGAAGGTACTGGCGATCGCCTATCATTATCGCTTCATGAAGGACTCACGTGCGGCGAAGCGGGTGATCATGGAAGATGAAATCGGAGAACCGATGGTCGCAAGGGCAAGAGCGATCCGTCGCCGCAAAGTACCGGGCTGGGGAGTCTTTACCAATAAGGAGCTTCAAGGCGGCGGAAGCCTCATCGACTACGGATGTCACTTCCTTGATCTATCCCTATGGCTTCTCGGAAATCCGTCACCTGTTGAGGTAACGGGGACGACCTATAACAAACTTAGTAGAATGCCTGATCAAGTGAATCAATGGGGAGATTTCGATAAAGAGAGCTTCGAAGTCGATGACCACGTGACCGCTTATATCAGATTCGATAACGGTGCATCCATGCTTTTTGAAACGTCGTGGTCCGCAAACGTGAAGAGTGATGAAGAAAGCATGAGTATCTCAGGGGTAACGGGGGGAATCGATTTATTCCCGTTCCAGATGAACCAGATGAAACACGGCATGCTCCTGAATAGTGACGCGGATTGGGTCCCCGGTGAAGACGATCCGAGTCTTCCACAAGCCCAGAACTTCATTAACAGCTGTCTCGGTTTAGAGCAGTTGGTTGTGAAGCCAGAGGAAGCCATGCAGGTGTCCCAAATCATAGATGCCATTTATAAAAGCAGTGAAACCGGACAAAGCATCACACTGAAATAGGAGGAAGTATAAATGAAACTAGGCGTATTCACCGTATTATTTTCACAAAAAAATCTTGAAGAAATGCTTGATTATGTAAAAGAAGCCGGTCTTCATGCAGTCGAAATCGGCACGGGAGGATATCCCGGAAATGCCCACTGTGACCTGGACGCCCTTTTAGAAAGTGAAGAAAAGAGAAACGAGTACTTAGAGAAAGTGACGTCTAGAGGCCTTGAGATCAGTGCTTTCAGCTGTCACGGAAATCCGATTTCACCTGATGCCGTCTTTGCTGAAGAATCCCATGTGGCCCTGCAGAAAACGATCAAGCTTGCCGGGTTGATGAATGTACCGGTCGTCAACTGCTTCTCCGGAACCGCAGGGGACCATGAAGAAGCCAAGCATCCGAACTGGCCGGTATCTCCTTGGCCGAACGAATACGGGGATATCCTGAAATGGCAGTGGGAAGAAAAGTTGATTCCATATTGGAAAGAGATAGGGAAGCTTGCAGAGGATCATAATGTAAAAATCGGTCTCGAGCTCCACGGGGGATTCCTTGTACATACCCCGTATACGTTATTGAAGCTTCGTGAAGAAACATGCGATGCGATCGGAGCCAACCTGGACCCAAGTCATCTTTGGTGGCAAGGGATCGATCCGGTTGCAGCGATCAAGATCCTTGGAAAAGAAAATGCAATCCACCATTTCCATGCAAAGGACACCTACATCGACCAGGACAACGTCAACATGTACGGTCTGACAGATATGCAGCCATACGGCAGCATCCAGACGCGGGCGTGGTCCTTCCGTTCGGTTGGATGCGGGCATTCCTTGCAGGAGTGGTCGGATATGATGAGTGCCCTGCGCACATTCGGGTATGATTATGTCGTAAGCATCGAGCATGAAGATCCGATCATGTCGATTGAAGAAGGATTCGGCCGTGCCGTCAAGAATCTGAAATCGATCTTGATTGAGGAGCAGCCGTCGGATATGTGGTGGGTGTAGGTTTTTTTGAAGGGAGAGGGTCCATGGGGCTCTCTTTTTTTGAGGAGTAAGTGTGATTGTCTCGAGTAGTTGCTCAGGGTTTACATTTATTGTTAATTGGCTGGATTATTAGCTGCTGAAACGGCTGGATTTTCTCAAAAAATGGCCGGATTCAACGTGATTTCGGCTGGTTTCACGATAAAAATGGTCGGATTATGGTGAATTTCGGCCGGATTCGGATTGAACCCGGCCACTGTCAAAATTGAGTTGAAGAATTCACTATCCACCAACCACTTCAAACGAACCTTCCCCTCCATGAATCCCGATGAACATATCCATCAATGATTTCGTCAGTTTCCCGCTTTCTTCTTTAGAAAGGGATGGCTTCAAAAAAATGATCTGTACGGCATTTTTCGTCTGTTCCCCGACGGGTGCACGATCAGAATCGACGAATGGACTTCCGAAAGGTCCGTCCCCGTCACAGGCGACGATGAGGTTTTCCAGGGAGTTTTCCCGGCCGTTGAGCCCTGTGTAGGTTTGTCCCGTTTCCCCTACTTTTAACTCGATGTGATTTCCCTTGAGCCCCGAACAGTCGTAGATACCGATCGGCACTTCGTATTGAAGGGAGAAGAAGTTATTGAGATCGATGGCAGAGTTGATGGTCGTCAGATAGTTTTGTTTTTTGACACGGCGGAAAAGGGCCTCGGCTGAATGACGGTACCGGTTTGGATCTTTTCCTGTACTCTTGAAGATTTCCCTCCAGGCGGCAATCCCTTCCAGTTCAGCGACACTCTTATCATGAAGGTCAAAGAATATCGATTCCTGAAACAGTTGAAGTCTGCCCTTCAGCATTTGAGGGGAAGAGCCGACTTCGATATGATGGTATTGAATGAATCCGACTTTGAAATCGGGGATTTTACTCGTAATGGATGAATCTATTGTGATTTCCACTTATTTTCCCTCCACATTTGTTTTAAAATAGTTTATCATAATACACATTGCTATTTCACGAATGCTTATTTAAATAAATGCAGAAAGGAGGCAGGGGCAATGGATATAAATCAATTAAAACAGGATATCATTACGTACAGTAAAGAGATTGGAATAGATAAGATCGGGTTTACCACGGCCGATACGTTCTCTGAAATGAAGAACCGGCTCCTTCGTCAGGAGATGCTAGGGTATCAATCCGGATTCGAGGAGAAGGATATTGAGAAGCGGGTCGATCCTTCCTTGATATTTGATCAACCGAAATCGATCATCGCGATTGCCCTTGCCTATCCTTCCAAGATGAAAAATGCGCCACAAAGCAAGCGTGGGGAGAGACGGGGAATTTTCTGCAGGGCATCATGGGGGACGGATTATCACCATGTGCTCAGGGATCGTCTTTCAAAGCTTGAAGAGTATATTGTCTCCAGAGTCCCACAGGCGCGTTTCAAATCCATGGTGGATACGGGGGAACTTGTGGACCGGGCCGTGGCGGAGCGTGCAGGGATCGGCTGGAGCGGGAAAAATTGTTCCATCATCACACCCGAATTCGGATCATATGTGTATTTGGGGGAAATGGTGACAAATCTTCCATTTGCACCGGATACACCTATGGAGGACCAGTGCGGGACATGCAATAAATGTGTGGACGTATGCCCGACGGGGGCCCTCATGGAAGGCGGACAGCTGGATTCCCAAAAATGCATTGCGTTTTTAACTCAAACGAAGGGATTTCTTGCGGATGAGTACCGGGTGAAGCTCGGAAATCGCCTGTACGGTTGTGACACCTGTCAAACCGTTTGTCCGGAAAATAAGGGTATGGACTTTCATTTTCATGAAGAGATGGAGCCGGATCCGGAAATCGCGAAGCCGCTCTTAAAGCCCCTATTAACCATCAGTAACCGTGAGTTCAAAGAGAAATACGGTCATGTATCGGGTTCCTGGAGAGGAAAGAAGCCCATACAGCGAAATGCCATCATTGCTCTCGCTCACTTTAAAGATGAAACGGCCGTAGATGACCTTATCCATGTGATGGAAAAAGATGTGAGGCCCGTCATGCGTGGAACCTCCGCATGGGCCCTGGGGAAAATCGGCGGAGAAACAGCGGAAAAAGCACTTCTCATGCAGCAAGCGGTTGAAACGGATGAAGAAGTCATGGATGAAATACGAAAAGGTCTTAATTTAATACAGTACAAAGGATAAACTCGTCAATTCTCCTCGAGTTTATCCTTTTTTGTTTTGAACGGTTTGAGTGGAGCATATCAATTAGTGAGGAGGGGAGACGATGATTCGAAAGCTGTTAATGGAAAAAGTCCATCATGTAATCGAAGAATATACTTCTCGCAGTCAATCAGATTACGAGAGTGACAAAGTGAGAAGAAAAAAAGCATCTTGCGAGGAGCGCCACGCAGAAATCGTGAAGGTGGATGCAACCGGAAAGGTCCTCCGCATTACACAAGAAAGCAATGAGACTCAAACCATTTTATATGATGTTCATTATAAATATCTCATCAAGCAAGGGGCCCTGCTCTATTTGGAAGAGGAAGTGGAGAATCGAAGGGCGGTCTTCTACAATGATAAAATGTATGAAGATGGAGAAATCCAGATTCAACGTGAAGAGAGCGTGGAAGAAGAGGAGGGCGTTACTCATGAAGAAGAAAGAGTGACGTACAGGTATGACCGACTCAGTGCCGTTCAATATGCAGAGCGGTGGTGGAACAGCTATAACCCGGCATTCAAGAAGTTCGAAAATGATTGCACGAATTATATTTCGCAATGCCTTCATGCAGGGGATGCTCCCATGCGTGGATATCCCACCAAGGGGAAGGGCTGGTGGATGCGGAATCAGAACTGGAGTTACAGCTGGACGGTGGCGAATTCCTTAAGGTGGTATATCCCTAATTCGACGATTGGTCTTCGCGGCAGGCTTGTGGATGATGCGAAAGAATTGAAGCTTGGGGACGTGATCTGCTACGACTTTGAAGGGGACGGACGTTTTGATCATACGACCATCGTGACGGGAAAGGATGCCGCGGGAGAGCCCCTCGTGAATGCCCATACCTTCAATAGCCGGATGAGATATTGGAAATACGAAGATTCCACTGCCTATACACCTAATATGAAATATCGTTTTTTTACGATCGTAGATGACCGTTAAGTCTTGTTCTATGGGGGAGAAATGGTATAATGTCACTTAGAGTTTTATGAATGAGGTGACATTGACATGGGAGTACATGTTGTATTATATCAACCAGAAATACCTGCTAACACAGGGAATATCGCAAGAACATGTGCAGCGACCGATACAACCCTGCACCTGATCCGACCACTCGGATTCTCGACGGACGATAAAATGTTAAAGCGTGCCGGCCTTGATTACTGGCAGTTTGTGAACATTGTTTACTATGATTCCCTCGAAGAGTTCTTCGAGAAAAACGACGGCGGTGAATTTTTCTATTTAACAAAGTACGGGAAAATCCCTCACACGAACTTTGATTATAGTGTGGAAGACAAAGAATACTTCTTTATTTTCGGCAGGGAAACATCGGGACTTCCTGATGACATCATCCAGAATAATCTGGACCGGGCACTCCGCATCCCTATGAATGAAAACGTCCGCTCCTTGAACCTTTCCAACACAGCGGCTATTCTCATCTATGAAGCATTGAGGCAGCGAAATTATCCGGGACTGTTATAAAAAAGCAGGAATGAAAATCAAATGATTTTCATTCCTTTTTTTATTTAGCTTATACTAAGAGGATAATGAGAAGGGAGAGACTACATAATGAATGAAACCATCGAAACCATCCTGAAACATCGATCCATCCGTGAATTTAAAAATGAAGCACTGACAGAAGAACAGATCCATACGATTGTCTCCAGTGCACAAGCGGCGAGTACATCCAGTTATATACAGGCGTATTCTATCATTGGCGTGAAGGATCCCGTGAAAAAGAAGAAGCTTGCTGAGCTTGCCGGGAATCAAGGTTATGTCGAAGCAAACGGACATTTCTTCGTATTCTGTGCTGATTTATTCCGCCATGAAAAAATAGGGGATTGGGAAGAAGCAGACATCATTCCTTCTTTGGAAAGCACGGAAAAATTCATGGTGGCCCTCATTGACGCTTCCCTGGCCGCACAGAATGCAGCCATCGCTGCTGAATCAATGGGACTTGGGATCTGTTATATCGGAGGGATCAGAAATGATCTGGAATCAGTGAGTGAACTGCTGGGGCTGCCGGAGCGGGTCATCCCTTTATTCGGACTTGCTGTCGGTATCCCTGAACATCATTCGGATGTGAAGCCGAGACTGCCGTTGGAATCGGTTTATCATGAGGATTCATACAATGTGGATGAGACCTCCATAAAGGAAGGGCTCGACCGCTACGATGAAACAATTTCAGCTTATTATCATGCCCGGACCGCAGGGAAACGATCGGATCGCTGGACCGCGCAAATGGCAAAGATGCTGTCTGGTAAGAAGCGGATGTACATGAAGGAATTCGTGGAGAAGAAAGGCTTTAATAAGAGATGAGACATTCAACCGGAGAAATGAAAAAGAACTGGCCATATGGTCAGTTCTTTTTCGTTTTAGTTTTAGTTACATCCAGCTCCGGCGGCTAGAGGCTCGAGGTCATAAGTTAAACCTGCCAAAAAGGCAAAGAGCGCCTTTCCAGCAGGTTCACCTTATGCTTGTCGCCTCTGAACGAGCCGCCTCCGCTTTAGTTTGAACCCGGTTTATCGTTATATCCAGCAGTGAAAATCGCTACTAAGAACGTTAAAGATACACCTACGATCATGACAGTACCCATGTTTTTGCAACCTCCCAGTTTACTTATTCCACAGTCTGTCTTTAGTATAGCCTATTTTCAAATTGATGTGAACGAAAGTTGGATTTTTTTTGCTGTTTTGTGAAAGTTTGAAGGTCGAAAGAGAAAGCGTTTCATATTTATGTCTCTATTCCAATGAATGAAGCGAATATCGACCGTTTGTCTTGAATTAAAATATCTTATTAACATGTTCGGGTGAACAAGCGCATAGAGTATATTAATCGTCTCTCATTAAGCGACAGGGGGAGGTCCTTATGGATATTTTAAAAAGAATTGAACATTACCGAGAAGAAGAAGAGAAACTGAAATGGGAAGGGACGTTTGCTCAGTATTTAGACCTGCTGAAAGAGAAGCCTTGGATCGGGCAGTCTGCTCATTCAAGAGTCTTTAATATGATTAAAGATGCCGGAGTCGAGGAGGTCGAGGGGAAACGGAAGTATAAATTCTTCAGCAATCAATTATTTGGCTTAGAAGAGGCGTTGGAAAGACTCGTTGAAGAATACTTTCATCCTGCTGCGAAACGATTAGACGTGAGAAAGAGGATCTTATTATTGATGGGTCCTGTAAGTGGAGGGAAATCGACACTCGTTTCCATGTTGAAACGGGGACTCGAGCAGTATTCACGGACTGAAAGAGGAGGAGTATTCTCCATTAAAGGCTGTCCGATGCATGAAGACCCGCTGCATTTGATCCCTCAGCATTTACGTGAAGATTTCTATGAAGAGTATGGCATCCGAATTGAAGGAAATCTCTCTCCGTTGAATACAATGCGTCTGGAGAAAGAATACCAGGGCCGCATTGAAGACGTCCAAGTGGAAAGAGTCTTCTTCTCTGAAGATAAACGTGTTGGAATTGGTACATTCAGTCCATCTGATCCAAAGTCACAGGATATCGCCGATTTAACAGGAAGCATCGATTTCTCGACGATTGCAGAATTCGGTTCAGAATCCGATCCGCGTGCGTACCGGTTTGATGGGGAATTAAATAAAGCGAACCGTGGTTTGATGGAATTCCAGGAAATGCTCAAATGTGATGAAAAGTTCTTATGGCACTTATTATCTCTTACCCAGGAAGGGAACTTCAAAGCAGGCCGGTTTGCCCTGATTTCTGCCGACGAGCTGATTGTGGCTCACACGAATGAAACCGAGTACCGATCCTTCATTTCGAATAAAAAGAATGAAGCCCTGCATTCACGTATCATCGTCATGCCGGTCCCGTATAATTTGAAGGTCACCCAGGAAGAGAAGATTTATGAAAAAATGATCAACGAAAGCGATGTTTCGAACGTCCATGTGGCTCCTCATACATTAAGGGTCGCAGCGATGTTCACGATCCTCACACGACTGAAGGAACCGAAGCGCGGTGACATCGATTTGATCAAAAAGATGCGCCTGTACGACGGCGAAAATGTAGAAGGGTTTAACTCCGCTGACGTGGACGAAATGAAAAAGGAATATCAGGATGAAGGAATGAGCGGTATCGATCCGCGTTATGTGATCAACCGTATCTCTTCTACGATTATTCGAAAAGAAGTACCGACCATTAACGCGTTGGATGTTCTCCGGGCTTTGAAGGAAGGTCTGGACCAACATCCATCGATCACCAATGAGCTTCGGGAAAAATATCTAAATTTTATCTCCCTTGCCCGGAAAGAGTATGATGATATTGCCAAGAAAGAAGTGCAGAAAGCCTTTGTGTACTCGTATGAAGAGTCTGCCAAAACGCTTATGGATAACTATCTTGATAATGTTGAAGCCTACTGCAACAAAGCAAAGCTTCATGACCCGTTAACGGGTGAAGAAATCAATCCGGATGAAAAGCTGATGCGTTCCATCGAGGAGCAGATCGGAATCTCTGAAAATGCGAAGAAGGCATTCCGTGAAGAAATCCTGATCCGTATCTCTGCTTATGCCCGTAAAGGGAAGCGATTCGACTACAATTCACATGATCGCCTGAGAGAAGCCATTCAGAAGAAGCTATTCGCTGACTTGAAGGATGTCGTAAAGATCACGACATCATCCAAAACGCCAGATGAACAGCAGCTGAAGAAGGTCAACGAAGTGGTTGCCCGCCTCATCGACGAACATGGCTACAACTCAACATCCGCCAACGAATTACTGCGTTATGTAGGCAGTCTGTTAAACCGTTAATAGAAGAACAGTCGGGAGGTGCTTCGGCATCTTCCGATTTTTTCTGGATTGTTTAAATCTCTCATCTAAAGGGAAAAGTAGTATCCAAGAGGTGAAGAAATATGAGTAAAAGCAAACACGAATTAGATAAAAATTATGAACCGGAAAACGGCTCAATGGCGCATGATATGGAAGAAATGGAGCAATTGGGGAAACAGATGGATAAGCTCAGGACGAATGAAGAATTGAAAGAGGATAAAAAGCAGCCCGATCCTGTTCAGTATAAAGAGAAAGACAAGGAATAGTTGACAGAAAACTCTGAATACCATAATCTATAGATAGAGAGCCGGACCCATTATCAAATGAAGGTGGGTTGATAGGATGTCGTTTACACCGAAATCCCGGGAAGAAGCGGAACCTCTCAATGGAAGCATGGCCTCCAATATGGAGGAAGTCATTAAACTGGGAAAGCAAATGGAGAAATTACGTTCCAGTGGCGAATTAAAGTTGAACAATCGAGTTTCAGACCCGGCTCAATATGAAGAGGAAGCTTAATCAGGTGAAAGTGCCTGATTATTTTTTTTGGAATCCGATCGATCCGGGACAGGCATTACAACCTGTCAGAAAAATAGGCTCGTCCAATTAGAAAAGAACGGTTAATTGTCGAAATTATTTGTAAATTTATCAATACTTCTGCATAGGATAGAGTAATCCCCGTTTCACTTCATGGGATACGTGCAGTTTAGACAGTCAACATAGTGTATGCAGGAAAATGAAAAAATGTGAAAAAAATTAAGGAGGGGAATAATTTGAGTCAAATGGATAATCATCAGTTTGTCATTTCCAAGGAAGATTGGGCCCTCCACCGCAAAGGTCACGATGATCAGCAGAGACATCAAGAGAAAGTACAGGATGCCATCCGCAATAATTTACCAGACTTGATCACAGAAGAAAACATTGTCATGTCCAATGGCCGAGACGTCGTCAAAATCCCGATTCGTTCGTTAGATGAATATAAAATCCGTTACAACTATGATAAGAATAAACACGTCGGGCAGGGAGACGGTGAAAGCCAGGTAGGGGACGTCATTGCAAGGGACGGCTCACAACAACAGCAGGGTCCAGGAAAAGGTCAAGGGGCCGGGGATAAAGCCGGTGAAGATTATTATGAAGCAGAAGTATCGATGCTTGAAATTGAAGAAGCCTTATTCAGCCAATTGGAGCTTCCGAACCTGAAGAAGAAAGAGCAGGATGTCCAAACCGTCGAGCATATTGAATTCAATGATATCCGTAAAACCGGCCTAATGGGGAATATAGATAAAAAGAAGACGATGATGTCTGCCTTCAAACGAAATGCCATGAAAGGAGCACCAAGCTTTCATCCGATCTTTACAGAGGATCTGAAATTCAGGACGTGGAACGAAGTATTAAAGCCCGAATCCAAAGCCGTTGTACTCGCGATGATGGATACGAGCGGCAGTATGGGAGTGTGGGAGAAGTATATGGCAAGAAGCTTCTTCTTCTGGATGACCCGATTCCTGCGCACGAAATATGAAACCGTGGAAATCGAATTCATCGCTCATCATACCGAAGCCAAGGTGGTGTCAGAAGAGCACTTCTTCTCGAAAGGGGAAAGCGGAGGTACGATCTGTTCATCAGCCTATCGAAAAGCCCTTGAGCTCATAGATGGAAAGTATGCTCCAAGCCGTTACAATATTTACCCTTTCCATTTCTCCGACGGGGATAACCTGACGAGTGATAATGTGCGGTGTGTCAAGCTTGTCGAAGAATTAATGAAAGTGTCCAGCATGTTCGGATATGGGGAAGTGAATCAGTATAATCGTCACTCCACATTGATGTCAGCCTATAAAAATATTAAAAACGACGATTTCCGCTACTACATTCTTAAACAAAAAGCCGATGTATTCCATGCCATGAAGAGTTTCTTCCACAAGGAGCAGGAAAAGGCATTCGCGTGAGAAAAACCAGCCGACGAGGCTGGTTTTTCATTGTCATCTATTTATCTCGTTACATATGAAATCATTAGGTTATTCTGTATCTAAAGTGCTAGAATAGAGAAAGGTACTTTAAAAACATTCTATAAGCGGTGAGGGTTGTCATGACAAGTGAAAGTCAAGAAATTAAGCAGCTAAAGCAGGAAATAAAAGAATTGAAAGAACAGCTGGTTCAATCAGAGCAGCTCATCATGGAGATTTCAGCACCGATTATTCCATCCATCATCCCTGAAACCATCCTGATCCCCATTACGGGGAGGCTCAGTCCTGAACGCTTTCAGAGGATCATCACAAAGATATTGGACGTTTCTTATGGAGAGGACATTAACACTATCATTGTCGATTTCTCAGCGATATCAGAGAAAGAGATCGGTGAAATCGATATTTTCGGCACGTATATTGATAACATGGCAAAGGCCATCGGGTTAATGGGAATCGAAACTCTTTTTGTCGGATTCACCCCTTCTCTTACTCAAATCATGATCAATTCAGGAGTGAGGGAGCTTCAAGGGATCAAGACCTTCCTGACATTCCGGACAGCACTTCAGTACTTGATGAAGGAAAAAGACATGGAATTCCAAAAAGCCAACCAATAAGGTTGGCTTTTGTGCTGAGGGCCATCATGGCAGATTCTTCGTTGGTGAGACAACTTCCACGCCATCCGGTTTCCCGACAATCACCAGGTCGGTCACGTCAATGAAAAGACCTGTTTCCACGACACCTAATAGTTGTTTTAAACGGGAGTGAAGGGAGGCAGGGGCATCGATGCCTGTGAAATGACAATCCACGATATAGTTTCCGTTATCGGATATAAATCGTTCATCATTTCTTTTTCTTAAAACAGGCGTGCACCCTAATTCAGCGAGTGATCGGCATGTCACTTTCCATCCGAAGGGGATGATCTCGACAGGGAGTGGAAAGGAGCCGAGCTTTGAGACCAATTTGGACTCGTCCACGACAACGATGAACTTGCGGGTGAACGTATCAATGAACTTCTCCCTCACCAATGCTCCACCTCCCCCTTTTATTAAGTTGAACATGGCATCCACTTCATCGGCGCCATCAATCGAAAGGTCCAACATGTTCACTTCAGAGAAGGTGGTTAATGGAATACCGGCTTTTTTTGCCAGGCGCTCTGTTTCCACTGAAGATGGGATGGCCTTGATTTGTAATCCTTGAGAGATAAGCTCCCCCAATTTAAGAATCGTCCAATAAACGGTTGAACCGGTACCTAAACCGATCGTCATTCCGTCCTGTATATATTCTGCCGCTTTTTCACCGGCCCATTTCTTTGCCAGGCTGTCCACTCTATTGCCCCTTTCCAATTTAATCATCGTTTTACTTAGCATTCTATACTAGAATAAACATGAATGAAAGAAGGAGAGATCATATATGATTAGATTCGGAATCATCGGAACCAACTGGATCACTGACCGTTTTATACAAGCATCAGAAAGCGTGGATGACTTTCAATTACAAGCGGTTTACTCAAGGACCGAAGACAGGGCAAAGGCATTCGCTGAAACCCATGGAATCAGGGACTGGTTCACGGATATAGAAGAGATGGCGAGTACAGATCTTATCGATGCGGTGTACATAGCCAGTCCCAATTCCTTTCACTGCAGTCAGGCCATCACCTTTTTAAATAAAGGCATTCACGTATTATGTGAGAAGCCATTGGCTTCGAATGAAAGGGAAGTTCAAGAGATGGTTGCTGCTGCGAAGGAGAACGATGCCTTACTCATGGAAGCGGTCAGGACCACATTCCTGCCCAATTTCCAGGTGCTTAGAGAGAAGCTGCACAGCATCGGGACCATTCGGAAAGTCAATGTCAGCTGCTGTAAGTATTCTTCCCGATACGACGCGTACAAAGATGGGACGGTCCTGAATGCATTCAATCCCGCTTTTTCCAATGGTGCCCTGATGGACTTGGGTGTTTATTGCATTTATCCCATGGTTGTTCTATTCGGAGAGCCGAAGGAAATAAAGGCAACTGGCACCATGCTGGATTCAGGTGTCGATGGTTCAGGCACAGTCATCATGAAATATGATGAAATGGAAGTGGTGTCCACTTTCTCGAAGATTTCAAATACGCACATCCCGACTGAAATCCAAGGAGAGGAAGGAACAGTCACCATCGATCAAATAGGTGATTTCAGTACACTGACGTTTTATTATCATAATGGAGAAAAAAGTGTTTATACTCAAAAAGAGGACGTTCCGTACATGTATTACGAAATAAATGAATTTGTTTCCATCATCAAAAAAGGCGGGGAATACGAATCTCCCATTAATTCTTACGAGAATTCATTAATCAGCTCCAGGGTGATGGATAACGCCAGAAAGCAGATCGGACTGGTATTTCCGGCAGATCGGACTTGACGATTCGGAAATGATATTTATGAAAGGGCGGGGGCCAATGAAAAAGATATTAAAATGGGCCGGGCTTTTTCTTCTGGCGGTGATTGTTGTAGGTTTTCTTGGATTCTACATCTGGTCAGAACAAACGTATTCAGCTACGGAGAAATTGACGAAGACAATCCATATAGAAGATGACCCAATGATAGAGGAAAACAATGACTGGCTTATTTTTAAAAGTGAAGATTCAAATGGGAAAGGCGTCATCCTATATCCGGGAGCAAAGGTGGAAGTGGAGGCTTATGGGTATATTGGTAAGTCTCTATCTGATAAAGGATACACCGTCGTCATCCCCAAGATGCCACTTCATATCGCTTTTCTCGGCATTAATGAAGCTGAAAAGATCATCAGTGATGTCGATAAAAACCTTGATTGGTATTTGTCAGGTCATTCGTTGGGAGGAGTGGCTGCTGCATCGTATACCTATGATCATCAAGATGATGTGAAAGGTCTCATATTCCTGGCGTCCTATCCAACAAATTCAGCGGATTTCTCCAAGAGTGATATGCCGGTCCTGAGCATCTATGCCGAGAACGACGGTCTTACCACAGGCGATGACGTTGAAAACAGTAAGAAGCTCCTGCCGTCTAAAGCGGCCTTCCATAAGATTGACGGAGGTAACCATGCCGGATTCGGAGTGTACGGTCCACAAAAGGGAGACAAGGAAGCGAGTATTTCCGTGTGGGAGCAGCAGGATGAAATCATACAGGTGATGGACGATTGGATGAAGGAAAACTGACCCCTTTAGTGCCGCTTGACTCAAACTCAAGCGGTCTTTTTGATTCCTGAATAAAGGATTATGGACGGAGCAGGTCGTATATGTCATGGTGAAGGGAGAGATAGAAATGGAATTTATTTATGTATTAAAGTTGATCCCACGCTTGTATCAAGAAGCGAATTGGACGGCCGGGGATGAAGAAATCGTACAACGTCATTTCGATCGGTTGAAAGAATGGACGGACAATGGGAAAGTGATCCTTGCAGGCAGAACATTAAATGAAGAGGAAAATGCCTTTGGAATCGTAGTGTTTGAAGCAGATGACGAGGAGCAGGCAAGGGCATTCATGAAAGAAGACCCCACTGTGGCCGAGGGTATCATGACAGCCGAACTATTTCCTTATCATGTAGCCCTTCTAAGAAAAAATCAACAGGTCATAGACTAGGAGATAAAAGATGGAAAAGTGGATTGAAGAATTATTTACAGGGGATGTACTAATGGATGCAGCTTCACGTTTCGGCTGCGGTACAAGTCATGCGAAAAAGCTTGGTGATTTCGAAAACTATGTGTATGAGGTGCACAAGGGAGAAGTTCCTTATATCCTCCGCCTGACTCACAGTTCCCATCGTTCCAAAGGGGAAGTGGAAGCTGAGCTGCAATGGATCAATTACTTACATAAACATGGGATGAACGTTTCACTCGTGAATGATTCAGAAACAGGAAATCTGGTTGAAGTCCTGGAGACGGGGGATACACATTTCTTTGTCTGTTTATTTGACAAAGCTCCCGGGAAACCCGTTATGATGGATGATCCTTTATTTGATGATGACCTTTTTTATAAGTGGGGAAAACTCACCGGTCATATGCACCGGGTAACGAAGGGCTACGTGCAGGATGAAAACAAGCGTGAGCGCTGGGATCAGGATGATGTGCTGGATTACGACAACTATTTATCATCTGTTGAAGACAGGGATATCATCGAAAAAGGCCGTCTAAATAAGGAAAACATCCGGGGCTTTAAAGAGACACAGGATTCGTTCGGCCTCATTCATTCAGACATCCATCCGGGTAACTTCTTTTATCATGATGGAGATCTCCATGTGTTCGACTTTGATGATAGCATGCAATTCTTTTTTGTAAGTGATGTGGCCATCCCCCTTTATTATTCGGTATGGTGGAAGTTCCGGAATGAGACGCTGGAAATCCGGAGCAGGTTCGGGGAAAGATTTCTCATCGCGTTTCTTCAAGGGTATGTGGCGGAGTGTGAAATCGGGGACGAATGGGTGAAGCGCATCCCTCATTTCCTGCTTCTCAGGGATCTGACGCTGTACACAATCTTTCATAAAAAATGGGATCTTGAGAATTTGTCGGAAAGGGAGCAGTCGTTGTTGACTCAAATCAGGGAACGATTACACCGCGATGAACCGATTGTGGAGTTGGACTATGACAAGATCCTTACTGAAGTGCGTACAAAATGATCTGGGCATTACTGATCACGGGCATCATCATCGGCTTATTGGTCAGGGTGATGAGGGTGACCTTCAAGAGTGGATACGGCATGTCGGAAGACCTGTTCGATCAGCCTGTGTATGTGAAAACGTGCAGTCATTGTCATAAAAAGATTCCAAAGGGTTATTCTAAATCCCTGTGCCCCCACTGTGGGAAGCTGGTGGAATGATCGAGTGGCTTGGAGGAGTATTCCTCTGAGCTTTTTTTGTGAAATGCATGAAACATGTTATTAAGGGGAAAAGTTTGGTATGATGCTAAAGACTGTTTACATACAAACGAGAGGTGAAAGAAATGGATAAAACCATTGGATTCATTGGATGCGGAAATATGGCGCAGGCCATCATGGGAGGGATATTGAAGTCCGGGCTGGTGGGCAGACAATCTGTTCGTGCAAGTGCCAGGACTCAAGAAACCCTGAATATGGTCAGAGAGAAATTTGGAGTGAAGGCGACGGATGACAATCTGGATGTAGCTGCCTTTTCAGATATTGTATTCCTTGCGGTGAAACCGGATCAATACAAGGAACTGATCGAATCCATCAAAGATTCCTTGAAAAAAGAGAGCATCATCATTACGATTGCGGCTGGAATCACGATTGAATGGATGGAAGAGCAGATTTCCCCTTCTGCCAAAATCGTCCGGACGATGCCGAATACTCCGAGTCTTGTGGGGGAAGGAATGACGGCATATTGTGTGAATGAAAAAATCACAGATAGCGATTTGGGACATGTACAGGCAATCCTTGAAAGCTTCGGAAAAGCGGAAAAAATCGAGGAAAGCTTGATGGATGCGATACCGGCTGTGAGCGGATCCTCTCCTGCCTACGTGTTTATGTTCATCGAAGCACTCGCCGATGGAGCGGTCCTCCAGGGAATCCCGAGGAGTCTTGCCTATCAGCTGGCATCACAGGCAGTGCTTGGGGCTGCTAAAATGGTCCTTGAAACCGGCACCCATCCCGGAGAGCTGAAGGATGCCGTCTGTTCACCCGGAGGCGCGACCATCGAAGCAGTGGCGGCTTTAGAGAAACACCAGTTTAAGGGGGCTGTATTATCGGCTATGGAAGCCTGCGGGCGCAAATCGAAGTCCCTTGGTGAATAGCTGATTGAGTTCCTGAAAATGTAATAGGAAAAATAAAAAATAAAAATTTTTAAGATAATATTTGTATGTACAAATGAAATTGTGTTATTATTTGTACATACAAATAAGGAGTGAGAGAATATGAAGACATTAGTGCTGGTTGGACATCCAACCATAGAAGAATCCAGAATGAACAAAGCGTGGGCAGACCGACTGGAGAAGGAAGAGAACGTCACGGTCCATCATTTATATAAAGAATATCCTGATATGAAAATCGATGTAGAAAGAGAACAACATCTTCTGCTGGCCCACGACCGGGTCGTATTTCAATTTCCATTCTACTGGTACAGCACTCCCGCCATTTTAAAAGAATGGCAGGATCAAGTGCTTCAATATGGTTGGGCATACGGTTCGGAAGGGACGAAGCTGCATGGAAAGGAATTCCTGGTTGTCACTTCAACAGGCGGACCTGCCGGGGCTTACCAATCAGGAGGGTATAATCATTATTCCATGAGTGAATTGCTGAAGCCATTACAGGCCATGGCTAACCTTACGGGGATGACCTTCCTGCCTGCATATGCCGAGCAGGGCGTCCGGATGTTGAGTGATGATGAAGTCTCCATTTCTGCAGAGAAAGTGGCTGCCTATGTGAGTGATGGGGATTTGAAGAGAGGTCGGTAGGCGGTATTTTGTAAGAGTGATGGAAAGTGGATGCCAGAAAAAAACTGCCTCAGTAGTCATCTACTTTGGCAGTTTTTTTAATGGGTCCTGAATTCTACTGTGATGATGGCTGTGACGGCGATTTGACCCGGCTGAACGGCCGTACTTTCGTCGGCTGCCTTTAAATAGGCGGTGTTCATGAAGGGAACGGCTGAGGGCCGTGATTGTTCCGTAATGGATTTGGGCTGTGGATTAAGCTGTTGATTTGATTGGCCGGATAATGTGAGGGCCTTTTGGTATGCCTCTTGATAGGCTAGGGCGAGAGCCTGCTGGTAGGATTCGATGGGGTTAGACTGAATGAACTGAATGTTTTCCACACGATTGGCCCCGCTCTTTAGAGCATCATCAATGATCTTCCCGACTTTTTCGATCGACTTAACAGTGACCCTGAATACTTGTCGAACTTCATAACCGGTGAACGTTTGTTTTCCATCTTCGAATTGATACTGTGGAAGTACTTGATAGGTGGACGTCTGGATATCCTGTCGGCGGACTCCGTTATTTAAAAGGGATTGAACGACCCGGTTGGAAAGTTGCTTGTTCTCGTTTTGGGCAACTTCAAGCTCTTTATCATTCGTAACAATGCCTATCGATACGATGGCTTGATCCGGGTCGACATACAAAGTATGTTCCCCGCTCACGGTTATGATGCCATTTGATTGATTGGTTCGGTAGTACGGGTAGGAGTGCATGGCGGCACCTACACGCATGTAAAGGATTCTATTTTATCCAAATCGATGCCGAAGTACACCCATGTGAATCCGATCCATCTCCATCCGGCAATGGAACGGCGCCCGACAAACACCGGGTAGAACCAGAAAGCATCTCTTCTTAACCATATATAGGTATATCGGAATAAGCATCTTCTGATGGCACCCGGGTCGACTGCGAAGGTGCTCGGCCCTCCTTGCGTTCCTTGAAGTGCGGTTTTTTGCGGTTGGAAGTTCGGTGGTGGACCGGGTGGTGGTTGGTTTTGTCCGCCCTGCCCGCCTGTAGGGGGTGGTGAGCTTGGTGCTCCTTGTCCTCCACCGGGAAAACCGGGAATGCCTGGGAAACCACCGCTGCCTGAACCCCCGCCGCCGCCTGGAAACCCGGGAATACCGGGGAAGCCCCCACCGGAACCCTGTCCTCCCCCGGGAAAACCAGGAAATCCGCTGCCGGATCCTCCGCCGGGCAAGCCGGGGAATAATTGTCTGTGATCGTACATAGAAGAACCTCCTCATAAAGAATTCTCTTTATCTTATGAGGAGGGGGAGTGGGCGTGCGTGTCTAATCTGCTGTGATAAGGTGCCGGATCAAGATTCCAGCGCTTTTTTCATGACGTTTTTCAACGTTTGGGCAGAATGGGAGAACTGGGCCTTTTCTTTTTCATTCAAGGGAAGTTCGACAACTTTTCGGATTCCATCCCGGTTGATGATGGCCGGTACACCGATATACATGTCCTGTTCCTGATATTCTCCTTCGAGGAGAGCGGAAACGGTCAGGATGCTGTTTTCATTATTGAAGATGGCTTTGGTGATCCGGGCAAGTCCCATGGCGATTCCGTAGTATGTTGCCCCTTTTCGTTCGATGATGTGATAGGCTGCGTCCCTTACATTGACAAAAATGTCATCGAGGTCTTTCTGTACGTTCTCCTTGTCCATATCAATCAGTTCATTCAACTGACTTGCACCAACTGTCGTATGGCTCCATACCGGGAACTCTGTGTCGCCATGTTCCCCCATGATATAGGCGTGGATATTTCGTGTATCGATATCGAAGTGCTGACCGACCAGGTAGCGGAGCCTGGCTGTATCGAGTATCGTCCCTGAGCCGATGACTCTCTCTTTCGGCATGCCGGAGAATTTCCACGTGGCATAGGTTAAGATGTCGACAGGGTTGGTGGCGACAAGGAAGATTCCGTTGAAACCACTTTCCATGACGGAGTCTACGATGTTTTTGAAGATCTTCACATTTTTCTCTACAAGGTCCAATCTGGTTTCACCGGGGGCCTGATTGGCTCCGGCCGTTATGACGACCAAATCAGCGTCTCTACAATCACGATAATCCCCGGCTGAAATCTTCATGGGGGAAGCAAAAGCAAGACCGTGATTTAAATCCCTTGCATCTCCGTCGGCTTTCTCCTTATTCAAGTCGATCATCACAAGCTCATGGGCGATTCCTTGATTGAGAAGAGCGAAGGCATAACTGGAACCGACAAATCCTGTACCGATTAGAGCTACTTTGTTTGTGCATTTGATTGTCATACGTCATCACCTATTCTTTCATGATTTGTCCTAGCGATTGGTAACATCCATCCCCGATGGTTAGAGGGGAAGAGTAGATTGAATCTGTAGATTTTGTGAAGTATTTCACAAAAAATCATAACACGTTTCTCACTGATATTCTATTAATAAATACATCCTATCATACATTTATTGTGAAATGATTCACAAATATGTCAAAGTTACTGGAGAGGGACGGACCTTGATTCCTAGGACCTGGTCCTAGGAATCAAGGTCCGTCCCTCTAAAAGAAGGGTTTTTAAGTGGTTGTGATGAATGTATATAGGAAGAGGTTTGTTTATGGAGGTGTTGTATGTATGAATGTCGTGATTGGGGAGTTGAATGTCCGTCCGTTAGTGGATGGGGATAAGTACACGCTCTCGAGGTGGTTATCGGATCCCGTCGTCCTGGAATTTTATGAAGGCAGGGATCGCCCTTTCACCCCCGAGATGGTGGAGGAGAAATTCTTCTCGGATAGGGGTGTCATGAGTTGTCTTGTTGAATATGAAGGAATTGAAATCGGTTATCTTCAATATTATCAGCTCGATCATGAGACGATGATACGCTACGGCTATACGAATCTGGATGAAGTGATTTATGGGACGGATCAATTCATCGGAGAGACGGATTATTGGAATAAGGGTGTCGGGACACAGCTCATTCGTGCTGTGGTGGAATACTTGCTTCAGAAGGAGGGAGTCCACCGCCTCGTGATGGATCCGATGACGTGGAACACGAGAGCGATCCGCTGTTATGAGAAGTGTGGATACAGTAAAGCCAGAATTCTGCGGGAGCATGAGCTTCATGAAGGGGTGTACCATGATTCCTGGTTAATGGAGTTCATACCTGAGTAAATGGAAGATACACCCGTGGCTTTTTGGAAAGTAAAAAAGGAAGAACATGATTTCTAAGCAGTACATATCGAATAGTCAGGGGCTGTTCAAACGGGCGGCCCTATTTATTGTTGTCTAAGAGAAAGGAGTGAATGGATATGATCGTGACTAAATTATATCTGGTCAGGCATGCCCACTCGATTTATACGCCGGAAGAGTTAACGAGGCCCCTGTCTGAAAAGGGAAGAAAGGATGCTCTTAATGTGACGGAACGATTGAAGGAGGAAGGGATTGATGTGATTTGTTCCAGTCCCTACAAAAGAGCCGTGGAAACGGTAGAAGGAATAGCCGGGCATATCAATCAGGAAATCACATTGGTGGAAGAGATGAGAGAGCGCACACTATCCTCGGTGCCTGTCGAAAACTTTCAGGAAGCCATTTCATCGGTTTGGGCTGATCCTTCCCTTACACTGGAAGGCGGAGAGTCGAATCTTACCGCTCAAAAGAGGGGTGTGGAGGGGATATTTAAAATATTGGAAGAATATACTGGTAAAAACGTGGTCATTGGAACCCACGGAAATATTATGGTCCTGATCATGAATTATTTTGACGCGAGATATGGAGTGGAATTCTGGAGAGAACTTGAGATGCCGGATGTATATTGTTTAGCATTCCATGATAGAAATCTCGAGAGTGTAAAAAGAATATAATCGCAGCTCATTCAAAAAAGACCGTTCACTGTGAACGGTCTTTCGAGTCTCTATTTGAATCAATGAGGCAGGAACGCGAGCTGATAGAAGAACAGGACAGCAAAGATATAAACAAGTGGATGTACTTGTTTCCATTGTCCTTTCACTACTTTCAGTAAGGGATAAGAAATGAATCCCAATGCGATCCCCGTTGCAATGCTGGATGTTAAAGGCATGCTCAGGATGATGAGGAATGCAGGAAAGGCTTCATCCAACTGATCCCATTTAATTTGGGAGATGCTTCCCATCATCAGGCTGCCCACGATGATCAGGGCAGGAGCCGTAATGGCAGAGATCCCTGAGACGGAACTGACCAGTGGCCCGAAAAAGGCGGAAGCGATAAACAGGATCGATACGGTCAAGGTGGTCAATCCCGTTCTTCCCCCGGCAGAAACACCAGCCGAAGACTCGATATATGCGGATGTCGGGCTCGTCCCGAACATCGCACCGATCGTTGTCGCGATGGAATCGGCCAGAAGTGCCTGGCGGGCCCTCGGAAGGGTGTTTCCTTTCATCAGGCCAGCCTGCTGTGCCACTCCGATCATCGTTCCCGTCGTGTCAAAGATGGTGACAAGTAAGAATGAGAAGACGACCGCGTATAATCCATACTGGAAGACGTCGGCAAAAGCCGTTACCGGGTTTGCTACCATCAGTCCTTCAGGAAGATGGGGAATGGCCACGAATCCTTCCTTAAAGGAAAGGTCTCCCGTAAAGTACGCAATCAATCCAGTCACGATCATCCCGATGAACAGGGCTCCATGGACGTTCAGGACCATGAGGATCAGTGTTACGGCCAATCCGGTCAATGCAAGAAGAGCCGAATGGGAATGAAGATCCCCAAGCTGTACTAAATTTGTCGGATGTGCCTGGATCAATCCAGTCAGACGCAAACCGATAAAAGCAATGAATAAACCGATTCCTGCTGTAATTCCGTGCTTCAGATTTTGAGGAATGGCTTCGATCAATTTTTTTCGCAGGGGTGTTAAAGAGAGCAGGATGAAGACGATCCCTGCCACGAAAACGGCAGAAAATGCAACGATATATGAAATATCATCATGTGCTCCTACCACTGAATAAGTAAAATAAGCATTCAATCCCATACCAGGTGCAATGGCGATCGGATAATTTGCAAACAATGCCATCCATAACGTTCCGGCTACGGCCGATATGATGGTTGCTAAGAATACCTGATCAAACGGGACACCCGCATCGGATAAGATGATGGGATTCACCACCACTATGTATACCATCGTCAGGAATGTTGTGATCCCGGCAAGTATTTCCGTTTTGGGATCTGTACCGTTTTCCTTTAATTTAAACATCGTAAAACCTCCAATAAAAACGAACATTAAAAACACACAACTTCTATAATATTCGGTATTAGAACGAATTTCAATAGAAAAGACCGAATTATTTTTAAGAAAATATCTTGAAACCCCTTCCAAACCCCATCCTTTTTCGATAAGATGTTATCAATTATAGAGGAATCAGTTTCTATAATGCCCATGCAATGGACGATTTACCACGCATAGGCTCATATTTCTTTAAGAAAGGGGCGGTACTATGTATACTCAACTGAAAAACAAGTCAACTTCTGAACAGATCGAACTCATCACACGATCCTTAATCGCTCTGAAAAGTTATAACGGTACAACAGGCGAAAGTGAGAAAGCCCTCTTTATATATAAGTTGATCTCATCGTTTCCTTATTTCAAGCATTATCCCGAAAGAGTCTGGCTCCAGGAAGTCCCAAATGATCCGATTGGAAGGAAGAACGTTTTTGCCTTCGTAAAAGGGGCGTCGTCTAAAACCGTCGTATTTCATGCTCATTACGATACGGTGGGAACCGATGATTATGGTGCCCTCCAGGATATGGCCCATGATCCCGATTTCCTGCAGAAGTTCTTCATGGATTATGAAGGGGAGGAAAAGGTAAAGGAAGATGCTCTTTCAGGAAACTGGCTGTTCGGGAGGGGCTCCTTGGATATGCAGAGCGGGATCGCCGTCCATTTAGCGAACCTTTTATTTCATACAGGTGATAAACAGCCGGATGGGAATTTACTCTTCCTGTTCAATGGGGATGAAGAAAGTGAGCATGCCGGGATGATTGCGGCTTTAAGCGATCTCCACCGCTTGAAAAACGAAGGCTTGGACTATTTAGCAGCAATCAACACAGACTTCATTTCCCCTATTTATGACGGGGATTGTAAACGGTATATTTATACGGGAGCAGCGGGGAAGCTGCTGCCAAGTTTCTATATATATGGAAGAGAAGCGCATGTAGGGGATGTCCTGACGTCGATTGATCCAACCGTGATCGCTTCGAAGATCAATCTCGAAATCAATCAGAATCTTGATTACCTCGAGGATATCCCCGGGGAGTTCACCCTGCCGCCTTCATGTCTCTATTTTAAAGATGATAAGCATACGTATAATGTTCAGACCCCACTCAGTGCGTCTCTGTATTTCAACTATTTTGTATATGAAAGGACGGCTCGGGAAGTGCTGTACGATATGAAAAAGGTCGCATTGAAGGTAGTAAGTGAAATGGAAGAGCGAAGCAAAAGGCAGTTCGAACAGTACCGGAGCTATCACGGATTCCCTGAACGGGAATTTTCATGGGAAGTGGAAGTCCTTACGTTAAGGGAGTATATATTCTGGCTGAAAGAAAGGGGCATAGATCCGGACCCCGTCATGAAAAAAATCTTTCATGATATGGAAGGGGAGGACAGACGGACGATTGCTTATACAATGGTGGAAGCCCTACAGCATCTTGATCCCGACAGGACACCAAGGGTCATCCTATTCTTCGCTCCGCCTTTTTTACCACATAATTTTGTGAATGAGGAAAATGAGTACGGCAAAAAGGTGAGAGAGGTGCTCGGAACCTGCTTGGATGATATTTCAAATGAGACAGGCGAAGAATTCGTCATCAAACGGTTTTTCCCTTATCTCGCAGATGGCAGCTTTCTTTCCCTCCACGAAGAAGATGAAGATATTGAAGTGTTCAAGAAGAATCTGCCCCTCATCGATCACCTGTACCCGGTGCCCATTGACATGATCCGAAAGCTGAACATCCCCTCCATTAATATAGGAGTCTACGGGAAAGACGGTCATCAATGGACCGAAAGAGTGTATAAACCCTATACGTTCTCCGTCCTGCCGGAGATTATCAGGCGGGTGACGAAGGACTTGCTGGAAATTTGATATGGAAAAGGTAGAGAGGTTATTTCCCTCTCTATTTTTTATTGGTTGTAGAGTGAGATTTACAATAGTAATGAATTTTTCTGGGCTTTCAATAGAAAATTGTCACAAAACGGTCAATCCCAAAAGATGCATGAACGGAACAAGTTTACTATAATATAGATTGTGAAGTATTTCACTAACTTTTAACTTTTGGGGTTGAGAGAAAATATGAAAGAGCTTAATCAATTAGCCAAAGAGCAAAGAGCATCCACCATGACGCTTTACGGGACTTCCCTGTTGATGGGAGGAGTCGTTGTGGGACAGGCTTATTTGCTCGTAAGCATTGTTAATTCGATATTTATAAAGAAGTTGGGGTTCCAGGAGATTCTCCCCATGCTTGGGGCTTTGCTTCTCATACTCATAGGGAGGGCCGCCCTTTCATATGTCAATGGCCGGATCGGAATCAGGATGGCAAGAAAGGTGAAGGGGGACCTGAGGAAACGGCTGTTAAAGAAATGGGCAAAGAATCCCCTTCAGGCCTCCATTCAAGGTCAATCGGGTCAAAAGGTCAGCACGATGATGGATGCGGTCGATGGGGTGGACGGATTTTACAGTCAGTATATTCCTCAAAGGATCCAGACCACCATCGTTCCTTTGATCCTGCTGATCACCATCTTCACCGAGCATGTGTATACAGGTTTGATCATGGTGGTGACGGCTCCATTCATCCCATTATTCATGGCCATCATCGGAGTCATGACCAAGAAGAAATCAGAGAAGCAGATGAATAAGCTGACCGCGTTTTCCGGGAGGTTCCTCGATACTCTTCAAGGATTGCCTACTTTAAAGTTACTTGGGAAGGGGAAGCAACAGAAAGAGGGGATCAAATCAAGCAGTCTGGATTTCCGGGAAGCGACCATGGATGTATTGAAGACGGCATTTTTGTCTTCGTTGATGCTTGAATTCATTTCCATGTTAAGCATCGGCCTGATCGCCCTGGAGGTGGGGCTGAGATTGGTAGTCTTTGAGAGTATCCCATTCTTTACCGCTTTCTTCGTTCTTGTCCTGGCACCGGAATTCTATCAGTCTTTAAAAGAGCTGGGGAATGCCTTTCATACCGGTCGTGGGAGCATGGGGGCCGCAAAGAAGGTCATGGAGGAGCTTCAGGAAAAGGGTCAGCCGGTCAAATGGGGGGAAAGGGAGTTCAATTCAAATGGGATTCCTCCCACCATCGAACTGCGTAACCTCGGGTTCTCCTACAGTGAAAAAGGCTATGCCCTTAAAGGGGTCACCGCCTCCTTCCCTTCACAGAGCCAGGTGGCGGTCATCGGTCAGAGTGGAGCGGGGAAGACAACCCTCCTTCATCTGCTGGCAGGTCTGCTTGATCTTTCTGAGGGAGACCTTCTCATTAATGGAGTCCCGAGAAGCGAATACGCGGAAAGTGACTGGTTTGATCAATTGAGTTACATTTCACAGAACCCGTACTTATTCTCCGGTACGATAGCTGAGAATATCGCGGTCGGGGGAAGAAAAGGGATCACTCGAGAAGAAATCGTATCCGCTGCTGAAAAAGCGGGGATTGCTGAAATGATCGCGGGACTTCAGAAGGGATATGATACACCGATCGGGGAAGCGGGGAGAGGGCTTTCCGGTGGGGAGAAGCAGCGCATTGCCATTGCAAGGGCGTTCCTCAAAGGTCCGTCCCTCATCTTGTTTGATGAACCGACTACCGGACTGGATATTGGTACCGAGCAAATCCTGCAGTCGTCGATGGAGGAGTTGGCTAAGGGTTCTACCGTCATTACAGTAGCGCACCGCCTTCATACAATACGAAAAGCAGATGCCATTTTGTTGTTGGATAAAGGAAAAGTGGCTGGGCTTGGAACTCATGAGGAGCTCATGAAATCGGCTCCTCACTATCGTGATATGGTGAATGTACAGCAAGGGGTGAAACATTAGATGAAAGAATTACAATTTGTCGTAAAGCTGATGATGAAGGAAAAGAAGGATGTTGTGTATTCAATTCTTTTAGGCTTTCTGGCTGGAATTACCTCTGTGGGACTCTTTGCTTCAAGTGGGTATTTAATTTCCAAAGCGGCCTTGGAGGTACCGCTTTATGCCCTGACCGTCATGATTGCCCTGTTAAAATTGTTTGGCTTAACGAAGGCACTTAGCCGGTATGGGGAACGCTATTTTTCCCATCGGGCCACGTTCACGATTTTGGCGAACCTGCGGGTTTCCATCTATGAAAAAATCGAGCCCCTCGCACCGGGGATTTTCGGGCGTTATCGAAGCGGGGACCTTCTCGCAAGAATCGTAGGGGATGTTGAGAGCCTCCAGAATTTCTTTCTTCGTGTCTTTTATCCGCCCGTCATCCTGGTGATGGTATTTTTAAGCACGGTTTTATTTACTGTGTATTACTCTGTTTCGATTGCCCTGGTCCTTCTCGGAGGTCTATTGTTGACAGGCTATATCGTCCCAGCCTACTTCGCATATAAACAGAGAAAAGTGGAGGGGACGCTGCGGGAAAGAAGAGGGGAGTTATCGACAGAGGTGACGGAATTTCTTTATGGATTCAGGGACCTGAAGATCTATCGTAGACTGGAGGAAAAAGAGGCCAGTCTTGTCCAGGCAGCGACAGGGTATGTGAGTGAGCAGGAAAGGGAGAGCCGATATTCTCTCTTTAGTCATTCAACGAACATCCTCGTTTCCCTGATCATTTCATGGATAGTTTTGGCTTTGGGGGCTTATTCAGTAGCAGCGGGTCAATTGGACGGAATATTCCTTGCCATGCTTGTCATGATCTCATTAACCGTATTCGAAAACGCCACACCAATGGCGATCCTGCCTGCCCACTTTGAAGATTCACGCCGGGCGGCAACCAGACTTTCTACTATCACGCCCGAAGAACCTGTCGAGAGGGACGGACCTCCAATGGCTTCGCTTCTTGAAGGGGATGTTCCTTCCTTCTGCGTGAAGGATGTGAGTTTTTCTTTCGATGGGGAGGAAAGAAAGACATTGGACAGTGTGAGTCTCGAGCTCCCAGCAGGTTCGAAAACAGCGATCGTAGGACCATCGGGGTCAGGAAAGTCTACATTACTTCAATTGTTATTACACTTTTACCCAACGGATGAAGGAGCGATTTTCGTCAATGATGCTTCCATTAAGGATATCGATAAAGAATCATTGTGGGGGTATGCGAATGTTGTTCTTCAGGAAAACCATTTCTTTTACGGTACAATCAAAGAAAACCTGATGCTCGTGCGCGATGATTTGACAGATGCAGAAATGAAGTCGGCATTGGATAAAGTGAAACTGGATCACATTTCTTTAGAGGATGAAGTATTGGAAAAAGGAGAGAATCTTTCCGGAGGGGAAAAGCAGCGGTTGGCGATTGCAAGGGCCCTTTTGAAAGACGCACCATTATGGATGCTCGACGAACCGACATCTTCCGTTGATGCACTGATGGAAAAAGAAATATTTGACCATCTGTATTCAGCAGCCGAAGGGGATACGCTGGTTCTGATCAGTCATCGATTGACAGGTCTTGAAAAAATGGACCAAATCATCGTCATGGATCAGGGGAGTGTGGTGGAATCAGGAAGCTATCAGGAGCTTATGAGTCAAAAAGGCTATTTCTATGAAATGAAGCAGATTGAAAAGAGCGTCCTATTCTAACTCACAGTAAAGCCACATCCCATGCAGGATGTGGCTTTCGTAACAGGCAATCATTCTGCCCAATCAATTAAGTTTCGGATGTCCAGTCGATCTGTCTTTCGAGCTTTTTGAAGGGGTTTTCCGATTGTGATCAGCATGATCGGAAGATAACGCCCGGATACTTTGAATTCAGAAACGAGGGTAGCCGGATTGAATCCACCGATCGGACAAGTGTCCCAGCCCTTCGCTTTCGCGGCAAGCATGAATTGCATGGCAGCGAGTGACGCATTGCTGAATGCCGCGTCCCGGGGGTATTCCTCACGGCTGTACGCACCTTCGATCTGTTTCTTCAGGACCTCTTTGATTTCTGACGTCATTTCGCCTTTCTCAATCGCAGGATCAAAGACGGGATCAATGTTTTTATTGGCCTCAAGGTCACCAAGTATAGCCACGACCGCAGAAGCATCCTGTACCTGCTGCTGGTGATAGGCGATCGGAAGTAAGCGTTCCTGTACTTCTTTATGGTCAAATACAAGGAATCTCCATTGCTGGAGATTCCATGCAGATGGAGCTTTCCCAGCCGCCTCTAGCAGGCTGACTAATTCCTCACGGGGGATTTCCACGTGAGGGTCGTATACTTTCGTGGAGCGGCGTTCGTCGACGATTTGAAAGAAATTATCCATGAGTATGCCTCCTTGATGTATGAAGAAATGTTATAATGTGGTATATAATTGTATGTTACTTACTTTTTGTAAGTTGTTTTGCAATACGAACAATATAACCGACGTTTTAGTATGCGTCAAGGAATGAAGTTTTAGGATGTGTGGGAAAACGATCCGCGGTGGATGTTGAAAATAAAAGCCTGCTTCACTTGGAAAGCAGGCGTATGAATTAAAGAAGCTTAGAGTTGTAGATGTGCTCAAAGGGATCATCCTGATCGTAGGAAGTGTGGAAATGGATGGGCTTTAATGCAGCGTAACTTCCGCCGATGATGATGGCACAGAGAATGGGTAAGGATAAAATGCCGAGCATAGTATAGCCTCCTTATCATGTTAATTGGAATGAAAGAGCATTGATATTCCTTGCATGATTTTACTTTAAAGTGTGAAACGCGTTTCAGAGCAAGCGTTTTTTTTGTAGAGAAATTTTTTGAATGAAATATGGTCTTGAGGGGTATGGGTATGACAAATATCAGAAGTATTGCGAAGCTTGCAGGAGTTTCGGTGTCAACGGTTTCCAGGGTATTGAATGACCATCCTTATGTGAAAGAAGAGAAGCGCCGGAAGGTCCTGGATGCTGTGGAGCAGTTAAACTACATAAAGAACGCGAACGCCGTCCATTTATCAAAAGGGAAAACCTATAGCATCGGAGTGATTCTGCCCTATTTGAATCTTCCTTACTTCGGGGAGATTCTACAAGGCATAGCAGGGGAAGCGTTAAAGCATGGTTATCACCTCCAGCTTTTTCAGACGGATTATGACAGGGGGGCTGAACTGGATGCCTTTCATCGACTTCAGATGAAGGAAGTGGATGGATTGATCCTGACGTCACGCTCCAATTCTCTGGATGCTCTTGCTTCATTTATCAGTCCGAATGTGGTTTTTTGTGAAAATGTATACGACCCCACATATAAAAAGGTATTCATTGATCATTATCAGGGGATTCGCAGCGGCCTTGAGTATCTTTATTCGAAAGGGCATTCGCAAATCGGGTTGTGTTTACACAGAACATTTGGGACGAATAGCGAAGAGCGGATCCGGGGATTCTTCGACGGCGCAGAGGCTGCCGGCCATCCCGTGCGTGACGAGTGGATCTTCAATGACTGCTACGATCTTCAGGACGGACGGGATGTGTTGAGTGAATGGGAACGGATGGAAGAGAAGCCCTCTGCCCTTATTGTAACGAGCGATCAAGTATCTGCGGGAATGGTGGCAGAGGCGGGAAAAAGATCAATCAGGATTCCAGACGACCTGGCTATCCTGAGCTTTGATAACCATCCCCTTTCCGATGCCCTGGATATCACATCTTTTGAAGTACCGATAAGAAAGGTGGGGGAAGAAGCGTTTAAACTCTTTCTTGAATCTGAACATCCTGATCCGGTCATATTGAACACAACATTGTTTGAACGGGGAAGCGTGTAAGTCATGCTGCTCATTAGAGGGAGGGAAAACCATGCAGGGGAACAAGGAAGAAAGGATGCTCGTCATCCTGATGGGAGTTGTCGCGTGTATTGTATTGATCGCCATAGCAGGAAAATATATTTTATAAGAAATTTGCCTTCATAATACGCTCCTTTTCCCCATATCTTAAAGTAATGAAGCATCTTCAGATAAGACAGGAGTGATTGGATTGGGGAAGTTCCTGGGCTCATTGGTTGACCTTCTTCTGATTGCCGCAAGTATTTTTCTAATGGTTAAACTGGTCAATCGTTTAACTGCCAGTGATCAGGCTACTAAGGTTCATCGGACGAACAATCTTGAAGTCCTGCAGGAAATCAGAGATATTCTGAAAGACGATTTTAGGAGTGCCCGCATAGCGGTACCGGTCAAAGCCCGTGATCTCCTGACGAAAAGCGGAATGAAAATTCAAATGAGGACGGATCGTAAGTTAAAGTGAATTCATGATCATTGCCTAAATCCTACTTTTATAGTAGGATTACTTTGTGTTGTAAGACTGTATTTTAAAATCATACGAACAAATGGGGTAATGATCATGAAAAAAATTCATATCATTCATGAAAACAGTGAGTGGACCAATCATTTAACATCCAGGCTTGACGAGCTCCAACTGCCTTATGAGGAATGGTTCCTTGATCGTGGACTCGTCGAATTATCATCAAAGCCGCCGGAAGGTATTTTCTATAATCGAATCAGTGCGTCGTCTCATACGCGAAACCATCGTTTTGCACCGGAATTGACGGAGAGCGTTCTATCCTGGTTAGAGCGAAACGAAAGAAAGGTCCTGAATGGAAGCCGTGCCCTTCGCTTGGAAGTCAGTAAAGTGAATCAGTATACAGCCTTGAATGCTGCCGGCATCAAGACACCGGAAACCATCGCAGCCGTTGGGAAAGAACAAATCATCGAAGCTGCTGAAAAGCTTGGTAAGCCATCTTTCATCACGAAGCATAATCGTGCAGGAAAAGGTTTGGGAGTGCAATTGCTCCATTCGGTGGAAGCATTGAAGAAGTATGTGTACAGTGACGACTTTGAAGAGCCGTTAGACGGCACGACACTCATTCAGGAGTATATCGAAGCACCCGATGCATCGATTACACGCTGTGAGTTCATAGGTGGTAAGTTCATGTATGCAGTGAAGGTGGATACATCGGAAGGATTCGAATTATGTCCTGCTGACGTATGCCAGGTGGATGATCTATTCTGTCCTGTAGGGGAACAGGAAGACAAGCCTAAATTTCAGATCAGGGAGAACTTTTCCCATGAGGTCCTGACATCCTATGAAGCGTTTTTGCATGCGAATCAAATCGATATTGCCGGGATTGAATTTATCCAGGATAAAGAAGGCAACATCTACACGTATGATGTGAACACGAATACGAATTACAATAAAGAGGCCGAGTCGAAGTCCGGGCAATACGGAATGCTCCAGCTGGCAAAATATCTTGGCGAACAATTGAAAACGGTGTAAGGTGATGGCTCTCCTGTAGGTGTACAGGAGAGTTCTCTTATGTAAATCCCGTGTTACATATATAATTGTAACGATAGAGGGATTAGTATGGTAGAATTTTTATAAAGAAGACAATTTCTGTGAAAGGTCAAAGGGTCGGATGATTATTTTTAATCAGGATGTCATTAATAATTTCTTTTATATCATTTTGAGTATTTTTTTAATTTTTTTCCTTGTTGAAAAAAAGATGATACACGGTTGGTATACAAGGCTCGCAACCCTTGTTTCTTTAGGTATGGCCATTATTCTGTGCATGCTTTCCCCCATATACAATAACCCCTACTGTGTCCACGATCTCAGGATGATCCCGTTTGTTCTCGGCATTCTGTATGGGGGGCCATTTACAGGTCTCGCATTGCTCGCTGTCTTATTGGTATCCAGGACGATGATCTACAGTTGGAGTATGGTGGCATTCGTGATATATGCCGTGATCTACCTCTTGACGGTCATCGGGATGAAATGGTTCGATTTCAACCGGTTATCAAGCCGGAAGAAGATTATATTCTCTGTAGTGCTTTTTACAGTTCATTCCATCGTAGCAGCTCTTATTGCGAAAGCGATGACTGTGTTTGTGATCGACGAAAGCTATCTGATAAATTTTATTTTCCTCCCTTCCCTGGGCATGCTGATCCTGACATACATATGTGAGACGTTGCTGAAACAGATTCAAATCAAACAGGCACTTGTGAAAATAGAAAAGATGGAAGTACTCGCACAACTGGCCGCCAGCATTTCCCATGAGGTGAAAAATCCTTTAACGGTGATCAAGGGTTTCCTGAGGCTTCTCCATCAGGAAAATCTTCCTGTAGGGAAAAGGGAACAATATCTAACGATCGCATCATCCGAACTGAACCGGGCAGAAGAAATCATCAACGATTATCTGACGTTTGCCAAACCGGATCCGGATCAAGTGGAGAACATCTCCGTTTCGGAGCAGCTGCATAAGCTCGCCGACATGGTTGAGCCCTTGAGCAATCAACAATCGGTGCTCGTACATAAACAGATCGAGGATGCCTCCATCGTAGGGAACACCCGCAGTTTCCAACAGGCCTTTCTCAACATCATGAAAAACGCCATTGAATCCATGCCTGATGGGGGCACACTCACCATTCTTTCGAAGGTCCAAAAAGGGACCGTAAGCATTTCCATCACTGATACCGGCGTCGGAATGACCCCGGATCAACAAGAGAGACTTGGCGAACCTTATTTCTCTACGAAGGAAAAGGGAACGGGCCTCGGGCTGATGGTTTCTTACCGGATCATCGAGGCCATGAGGGGTGTCATTACCGTGGAGAGCCGAGTGGGTAAGGGCACTGGTTTTCAGATTGTGTTTACGGTGGATCAAGTGAAGGACCCTTCATCTATTTAGGTGAAGGGTTTTTCTACTTGTCTATTCCTGAATTATCTGATAACATATATTTCTGCTCCCAAACGCCTACATAATTTTTACAGATTTCGATATGTCTTAATTAACGTTTTCCCCACTGAGAGTCGTTACCTCGGTGGAAGTGGCAAGACGTTTTTTCTCCATTGCGGCTAAAACAATTGGAAGGAGAAATGTATGACAAAGGAATCGCCTATTCATCCCGATTTTTCAATTGAATCAGAGCGCTTAGAGTTTACGAAGCGCTATATTGATGTAGTCATCAGCACATCCCTGACGAGTAAGGAAAAGTATAAGGAAAACATGGAAAAAGCTTTTGGAGATATTGATTGGGGAGAGTCGAGTGCCGCCTACATCGATATCTTGACGAACTCAAGCTTTTTTGAGATGTCCAAAGAAGAATTGGAGTCCCTTACGAAAGCAAAGACGAAACCTTACTTTGCCCGGATCGATTTTCAACATGAGGGCTCCGGCAAGGTGGAGAAGCATTATATCGGGAAGACCTCCTTATATCAGCGTGAAAATCAAGAGCAAATCATCGTCGACTGGAGATCCCCCATCGCAAACCTGTACTACGAAGGAAGGATCGGCGATGTCTCGTACGAGGCTGAAGGTGAAACGTACGAGGGAGATTTATCCCTGAAGCGCCAATACATGATCGAGGATGGACTCCTGGAAGAAATTCGCGATATTGACTTAACGACCACGGATGAACTGCTTCAGGATTCTTTAGCCAAAAGCTCAAGTAACCGTTTGACCGAAATCATTTCCACCATCCAGGAGGAACAGAACCGGATCATCCGGGCCGACCTGAACAAGCCGATCATTGTACAGGGGGCGGCGGGAAGTGGAAAAACAACCATTGCCCTTCACCGGATTTCTTATTTTATTTATAACTACAAACAGCACTTTGATCCGAGGCAACTGATGATTCTGGCCCCGAGTAATTTGTTCATTGACTATATTTCGGAAGCGCTGCCGGAACTTGGAGTGGAGCGGGTAAGGCAAACGACATTCACGGATTATGTCATGACCTGCTTAGAAAAGAAGCTTACGATTGTAGAAGATCATAAGCTCATCCAGTTGATCGAGACCCATGATGAAAAAGTAGAGACTGCATCATGGATATCTGGATTCAAAGGATCTAAAGCATTCAGGAGAATTCTCGAGCATTATATAGAAGAAGTCGAACAGCGCTTTTATACCTCAAAGGACTTCTATGTGGATAAATACAAGCTCTACACCGCCAAAAGGTTCACTCACCTTTTCAAAGAGGAATATACGTATATGCCAATCTATCGCCGGATGGATAAGCTGAAGTCACTCCTTCAAAGCTATGTCCGCTCGAACAAAAAGCAAATGGTTGAGAAGGTCGAGAAATTCTTTGATGAGCGGATCGAAACCGCACTCTTTGAACGTTCCAAGGCAGGGAACCGAAAGGAATATGTCTCGAAAGCATTGGATAAGAAAATCGAGCGTGTGGATGAGATCAAGAAAGCAATACGTACAAGTGTCAATGGATACATGAAGCAGTTTGAAAAGAAGAATCTGCATCAATATTTCATTGAGTTGTTTTCGGATCCCGTGCGCCTTGCTTCCTACTCGAAGGGGGAGCTCAGCGGGAGACAGGCAGAACAGCTCTGTCAGTACACGTTGAAATATGCGAAGAAAAAGCAGTATGAAGTAGAGGATTTGGCCATTCTCCTATACTTGCAATCCCATTTGTTCGGAATCGATAAATTTCATAAAGCAAAAAATATCGTTATAGATGAAGCACAGGATTATAGTTACATGCAGCTCTATTCATTGAAGCGGGCACTTGAGACCGACATGTTCACACTGGTCGGGGATCTCGCTCAAGGGATTCACTCATACCGGGGTCTTCAATCCTGGGAACCGGTCTACCGGGACATCTTTCCGAGGGCGACGTACACCGAGCTTCAAAAAAGCTACCGTACGACAATCGAAATCATGGAGGAAGCGAATAAACTGCTGAGTCTCCTGCCCTATGATTTTCCGAAAGTGAATCCGGTGGTGCGACACGGAGATGCTCCGAGCTTTGATGAGTATGTGGATGTGGATGAACTAGCTTCCTTCATTGAGAATAAAGTGGATTCTGGACGGAAAGAAGGATTCCAAACCTTCGCCGTCATTGGGAAAAGCATGAAGGACTGTGTGGAAATAAGCGAAATCCTTCAAGAGAGGCAGCCCGGGAAAGTGAAGCTGTTGGAAGAACAGGAATCGATCCCGAAAGATCAGATTGTCGTCGTTCCTTCCTATCTCTCGAAGGGACTCGAGTTTGACGTGGTCATCATCGCTGCGGTGGAAGAGTCATTCAACCGGGAAAACGAACTCGACATCAAGCTCCAGTACGTTGCCATGACACGTCCCCTTCATAAACTTGCATTCATAGGGAAGAAACGAGAACAATTTATCGGTCAATAGGCAATGTAGAAGAAAAGGTCCGTCCCTCAAAACCGAGGGACGGACCTTTTTACTCTCATAGAATACTCCGGAATCATAAAATTAGCTTTCTGGCGTTTAACTTTGTAAAATAATGAGTCAGGAGGGATGCAATATGTTGAAAAACTTACAAAGCACGAAGACACTACATAACGGGATCGAAATTCCTTATGTCGGTTTAGGAGTTTACCAAATGAAAGATCCGTCTGAGACGGTACAGGCAGTCCGTACAGCGATTCAGTCCGGATACCGTTCCATCGATACCGCCGCGATCTATGATAATGAAGAAAGCGTAGGACAAGGGGTGAAAGAAGGTGGAGTAGCGAGAGAGGACCTGTTCATCACTTCGAAAGTGTGGAATAGTGATCAAGGCTACGATACGACTTTAAAGGCATTTGAAACGAGCCTGAAGAAGCTGGAGATGGATTACCTGGACATGTATCTCATTCACTGGCCGGTGGAAGGAAAGTACAATGATACATGGAAAGCAATGGAGAGACTTCATGGCGAAGGATTGATCAAATCAATCGGTGTAAGTAACTTCCATCAGCATCATCTTGAAGATTTGATGAAAAACGGCAATGAAAAGCCTGTATTAAATCAAATCGAGTTACATCCCCGTCTGAACCAGGAGAAAATACGAGAATTCTGTGCTTCACACAATATCGCAGTCGAAGCGTGGTCACCAATCGCTCAAGGGCGTGTACTGGATGAACCTACATTAAACCACATTGCAGAAAAGCATGAAAAGTCTGCTGCACAGGTGATTCTGCGCTGGCATCTTCAGAATGATGTCATCATCATTCCAAAGTCAGTTCATGAAAACCGCATCAAAGAAAATGCAGATCTGTTCAACTTCGAACTTTCACTGGAAGAAATGAATCAAATCAACCAACTGAATCTGGACGAACGTTTTGGTCCAGATCCAGACAACTTCGATTTTTAATCGATAATACAAAGAGGTCCGTCCCTCCAAAGAAAAGGGACGGACCTCTTTTTTTCTTGCTCCAACCCATTTTTAATTAATGTTGAAAATAGTTATTGACAGAGAGGAGAAGAGTATTATACAATTATCTCGAAATCAAAATAATCATATTCGAGATAACTTGGCTTATTTTTTTAATTATATATCTCACATTCAAGATAATTGACGTAAGAATAATTGAATTTGAAATGTTTGAAGGTGAATCTCGAAGGGAAAACATGAAGGAGGAAAAAAGATGACAGCATTGGCTGCGTTCGGTTTATTGGTTATTCGTTTAGTAGTGGGATTGACATTCGCTGCCCACGGAACACAGAAATTATTTGGATGGTTCGGAGGTCATGGTGTACAGGGCACGGGAGGTTTCTTTGAGTCCATTGGAATCAAGCCGGGAAGAACGATGGCATTACTTGCAGGGATATCCGAAGTAGCAGGAGGGTTATTGTTTGCCGCAGGCTTCCTTACGCCATTAGGAGCACTGCTCATCATAGGTACAATGATTGTGGCCATCGTGAAAGTTCACGGTGCAAACGGTTATTGGGCAACAGAAAATGGGACAGAATATAATGTGATGCTCATTGTTGTAGCACTAGGGGTAGCCCTCGTCGGAGCAGGGAGCTTTTCAATAGATGCACTATTATTTGCTTAATGGATTTATATGCAATCTGAATCTGTGTTTCACCTATTTACTATATAAAAAAACATATTTAAAGGAGAGGTTTTATGTCTTATGTAAAATTGGCAATCATGTATTACAGTTCAACAGGAACAAACTATCAGATGGCGAAATGGGCTGAAGAAGCTGCGAAAGAAGCAGGGGCAGAAGTGAAATTACTTCGTTTTGAAGAGACTGCACCAGAAGGAGCGATTGCTTCCAACCCGGCATGGGAAAAGCACTACAATGAAACAAAAGATACGGTGCCTGTAGCGACCCTTGATGATCTAGAATGGGCAGACGCTTATTTATTCAACGTCCCAACCAGATTCGGAAATGTGCCTTCTCAGGTCAAAGCGTTCCTTGATACGACTGGAGGCCTTTGGTTCAATGGTAAACTGGCTAACAAAGTAGTGAGCGCCACATCATCTGCAAGCAACTCACACGGTGGACAGGAGCAAACGGTTCTGGCTCTGTACACAACCATGATGCACTGGGGTGCCATCATCGCCGCACCTGGATACACAGACCAATCAAGCTTTACAACTGGAGGCAATCCATACGGTACGAGTGTAACGGTCGATGGGGAAGGCAATATGGTCGAGTCTGTCGAACCTGCTGTGAAACACCAAACCCGCCGTACGATTCAAATCGCTGAAGCGGTGAAAAATGGATTGAAATAATAATAAAAAGACCAGGTCACTCGTAGTTTTGAGTGACCTGGTCTTTTTTTGCGTTTACAGACTTTCCCTTAAATTTAATCCATTACAACCCAATATCATCATGGCATTCAGCCTTACATTCAATCCGTTCCCCCGTCAGCGGATGTGGAAACGAAATTTGGGCTGCATGCAGTGCCTGCCTGGTGAATACCGGTTTTCCCCCATATAATGTGTCACCAGCCAGGGGGTGACCGATGTGACTCATATGTACACGGATTTGGTGTGTACGTCCGGTATCAAGCTGTACTTCGATGAGTGTATATGGATTCCTGACTTCCATTACTTTATAATGGGTGACTGCATCCTGACCGGATGGCGAAACCCTTCTTCTCGTATTGTGATGACGGTCTCTCCCGATCGGTTCTGAAATGGTGCCTTTTTTCTGCTTCAATCGACCGTGAACGAGGGCATGATAGGTACGCTTGATTTGTCTTTCGGCAAGAAGGCGGTCAAGGATCGCTTTACTTAATGGATGCTTGGCGAAGATGATTGCTCCGGACGTATCGCGATCCAACCGATGGATGTGCAACACGCGGCATCTCTCACCATTTGCCTGATGATGGAAAGCGACAAGGTTGGCCAGGGTATCCGTTTCATCAGGAGTATTTGGATGGGTATCGATCCCGGCAGGTTTATTGACCACAATCAGATGTTCATCTTCAAACAAGACGTCTAACTCCCCGTAGGTCGGGGGAACATCGTATTCGACTTCCTTGAATAGTCGAATCTGTAGAATATCTCCTTGTGAGAGTGGGGAAGTCCATGAAATCAACTCTCCATTTACTTTGACATCACCGTCCATCCTCATGGAATGAACCAGTTTCTTAGGAGCCTGCCAGTGTTTTCTAAGAATTGTTTCAATCGTTACATTTTTCCAATCATTTGGAATGACTAGGTCGAATCGTTCGCCTATTTTCCGTGTTTTCATCAAAAAACCCCTTTAAATGACAAATATCTTATACTCTTATGGGTATTTAATCCTACCATAGCACCTATTCAACCCAATTCATGGGTATAATTACCACGCTGTTGGTTCTACTTCTATGTTATCCTTAATATATCTATTACAGAGAGATTACAACCGTTACAAAGGTGGGCTATGATGGTGAAAGTTTTACTAGCATCAACACATGAACAGGAAGATAAAATTCAAGAGCTTATACAGTACATGTATTGTACTATTTTCCCTGATTATTTCACAGATGATGAAATCGAACAATTCGATGATATGCAAGTATTACATACGACGACGAGGAACTTTGAATATTTCGGGACTTTGAAGGAAGCATTTCAAGTGATCTCAAGCCTGCAAACACTGATTTCCATTGTTGAAAGCGGCTCAAAAGAAGAACTATATGAAGATATGTTCTATCATAATGCCGGGATCCTTCAAAGCTTTGGCATGTTCTTCCCTTTATCGTATGATCAATTTACGGAAGAATCGGACTGTAAGCATAATCTGAGCATCTATTCGAGAGCAGATAACCAGTTGCTTGTGTAGGCTATATCACGTCCTTAATAGTTAGATACTTTAGAAAATTCACATTAGCATGTTTGAAAGGTTCGTGTGAGGGGAAAATAGCAAGTAATAAGTTAATCTTGAAGATACAACGTATCTTCATCTTGAAATTCCTCCTCACTTGAAAGGGGCTGACTCGTGGAAAAGTCAGCCCCTCTTTTTTTATTCTGATTTTACATTCTCTTTGAAAAATGCCTTGAAATCTTCTTTAGGATGTTCTCCTACAATTCTCGCCACTTCTTTTCCATTTTCATAATGGACGAGTGTAGGGGTGGCTTCGATTCCGTATTGATCCCAGCCCTGTTCGAATTCAAGGAGATTGTACTGAACCATGTCGACTCCCATATCTTCGGCAAGAGGTGCGAGGGTGGGTGTGGTTCTTTTACAATGGATACAAGTAGAACTGTAGAAGTATACGGTCGCTTCTTCTTTATTCTTTAATTTCTCTTCCAGCTCTTCGGGAAGGATGACGTTTTGATAGTTCGGATCATCCAGCAATTCAACGGTCGCAGGGTCGAGTTTCGCTTTTTTGAACTTATTTCCCTCGGCTTTTTGACTGTTCTGGACGCTTGTGACAATGGCGATGGCTGCGAATAATCCGACGATCGCCACCAGGAATATGATGATTTTTTTCAATCTAGTTTTCCTCCTTTATAGCTCTTAAGACGATCACACTTGAAATGAAGATGATGATGAACCCCAAGAGTGCAAGAAACGGAATCGTGATAAAACCGAACAGGTTGATGTATTCACCTGTACAAGGAACGCGTCCGCAGGCTGGGGCACTTTCAGTCAGGATCGAAACTTTTTGGATAGAGTAATGATAAATGGAAATGAGAAGGCCGATGCCGGAAAAAATTGTAGAATATAATGCCGCTTTAAAATCTTTGCGTACATAAGCCACTCCTAATAAAATCACCATCGGATACATTAATATCCGCTGATACCAGCATAATTCACATGGCTCATATTTCATGATTTCAGAGAAATATAAACTCCCCATCGTGGCGACCAGGGAAGAGGCCCAAGCCAGGAATAACAGAGAATCTGCTTTTTTATTCATATAGAATTCCTTTCTACGTATATTCTATCAAATTATAGTATGATATTATTATAAAAGTAAAATGAGAAAACTTTATGAAGAAATGTGATATTTTTTTAACGATTTGTGCAAGCGGTTGCAGAAAGCGCTTGCTTGATTCTGAACAGGAGGAAAACACATATGACAAAGAAATGGTGGAAAGAATCGGTCGTCTATCAAATTTACCCTCGCAGTTTCATGGATAGCAATGGTGATGGCGTAGGGGATATCAAAGGAATCATCTCTAAATTGGATTATTTAAAAAAACTGGGTATTGATGTGATATGGTTATCCCCTGTCTACGAATCCCCGAATGATGATAATGGATATGACATTAGTGACTATAAAAAGATTATGGATGAATTCGGCACGATGGCTGATTGGGAGGAAATGCTCGGAGAAATGCATAACCGTGGCATAAAGCTTGTGATGGATCTAGTGGTGAATCACTCTTCCGATGAGCATGGCTGGTTTGTGGAATCGAGGAAATCAAAGGATCATCCATATCGTGATTATTATATATGGCGTGAAGGAAAAGACGGTAAAGAGCCGAATAACTGGGAATCTGTCTTTAGCGGTTCTGCCTGGGAATATGATGAGGCGACAGAAGAGTATTTCCTACATCTCTTCTCGAAAAAGCAGCCGGATCTCAACTGGGAAAATCCGAAGTTGCGCCGGGAAATCTATGACATGATGAAATTCTGGCTGGATAAAGGAATCGACGGTTTCCGTATGGACGTCATCAACTTTATATCGAAAGTGCCAACGTTACCAGATGCGCCGAACCCGGAAGGCAAACCGTATGCTTCCGGCCATGAATACTTCATGAACGGTCCGCGCATTCATGAATTCCTCCAGGAAATGAATCAGGAGGTCCTCTCCCATTATGATTCGATGACAGTTGGGGAGATGCCGGGTGTGACACCGGAGGAAGCCGTACTTTATACAGGTGAAGACCGCAATGAAGTCAATATGGTATTCCAATTCGAACATATGGATGTCGATTCGGGTCCGGGAGGGAAATGGGACGTCATTCCATTCGATCTTGTGAAATTGAAATCAATCCTGACTAAATGGCAAATGGAACTTCACGGGAAGGGCTGGAACAGTCTGTATTGGAACAACCACGATCAGCCAAGAATCGTCTCAAGACTCGGACAAGATGGGGAGTATCGTGTGAAGTCTGCGAAGATGCTTGCGACCCTTCTCCATATGATGCAGGGAACTCCATACATTTATCAGGGGGAAGAACTTGGAATGACGAATGTCCGCTTCTCTTCCATTGATGAATACAAGGATATCGAAACATTGAACATGTATCGGGAAAAAGTGGCCCAGGGTATGAAGCCAGAGGAAATCATGGAATCCATTTACGTAAAAGGAAGGGACAATGCAAGGACTCCCATGCAGTGGGACGGCACGGAACACGGTGGATTCACAGATGGAGAACCATGGATCGCCAGCAACCCGAACTATAGGGAGATCAATGCCGAAAAAGCCTTGAACGATCCAGAATCCATTTTCTACTACTATCAAAAGTTGATCGCCATCCGCAAAAAACATGACATCATTCCATACGGATCGTTCGAGCTTCACTATGCAGATCACCCTTCCGTATATGCCTATACGAGAACACATGGGGATGAAAAGATTCTCGTCCTTTGCAATGTGTCAGGAGAAGAGCAAGTCATCGACAACATCGCTTCCTTTGATATCACTCAAGCGGAAATCCTCATATCAAACGAAGAGCTGCATGAAAAAGATGCATTTACTTTAAACCCTTGGGAAGCAACGGCTTATTATATTAAAGGTTAAAACGAAAGGAAGCATCCATTTAATCGGATGCTTCTATTTTTGCTTGATGTTGAAGATGCAAATCATATTTCTTCAAAAAATCCTCACCCCTTTGCTAAAATAAAAGAAATGGACTGTCATGAACTTCGTTTCAACAGTGCACTATAAGGGTATATAATTCAGGTATTTTATGAAGGAGTAGATCATAGATGGCAGAAAAACTGGATTTATCGCAGTTCGAAAAGAAAATGATCATTCGTCCAATGGAACATAAGGACATTCAAGATATCATCAATATGCAGTCGGTCTGCTTTCCCGGGATGGATCCATGGAAAGTGGCGCACTTGGAAAGTCACCTGGAAGTGTTTCCGGAAGGTCAGCTCGTAGCAGAACTAGATGGGGAGATCATCGCATCATGCTCGAGTCTGATCATCAACTTTGATGAGTATGACGACCGCCATACATGGGATGATGTAACGGATAATGGTTACATAACGAACCACAATCCCGATGGCTATAACCTGTACGGGATCGAAGTGATGGTGCACCCTGATTACCGGCGCATGAAGGTAGGCCACCGTTTGTATGAAGCAAGGAAGGACCTTGCCAGGCAGTGGAATTTAAAGAGTATCATCATCGGGGGACGCATCCCGAATTATCATAAACATTCTGATGAAATGTCTCCAAGGGAGTATGTGGATTCGGTGGGGCGTCACAAGATTTATGATCCAGTCCTTTCGTTCCAGCTTCTGAACGGATTCACCCTGATGAGAATCAATCCGAACTACCTGCCGGATGATAAACGGTCCCATAAATACGCCACACTGATGGAATGGAATAATGTCGACTACCGTCCATCCAGCAAACGTCATTTCAAAACGAGCTATCCGGTCCGGATCTGTGTCGTTCAATATATGATGCGGAAAATCAACTCCTTTGAAGAGTTTGCCAATCAGGTGGAGTACTTCACCGATGTGGCTTCCGATGCGAAATCAGATTTCGTGGTGTTCCCTGAGATTTTCACCACCCAGCTCATGTCATTCCTGAATATTCAGTCACCAAGCCTTGCAGTCAGAAGATTGACTGATTTCACAGAGGACTACATTGAATTATTCACGGACCTTGCTGTTCGGTACAATGTCAACATTATCGGGGGTTCACACTTCGTCAAGGAAGAAAACGATGAGATCTACAATATTGCCTATCTCTTCCGTCGTGATGGGACGATCGAGAAGCAATACAAAGTTCATATCACGCCGAATGAACGGAAATGGTGGGGGATCAGCCCAGGGGATTCCGTCAGGGTCTTCGATACGGATTGTGGGAAGATCGCGATTCAAATATGCTATGATATTGAATTCCCCGAGCTTGCCCGTATCGCTACAGACAAAGGAGCGAAGATCATCTTTACCCCATTCTGTACAGAGGATCGTCAAGGCTATCTTCGCGTCAGATACTGTGCACAGGCCCGTGCAGTCGAGAATCAGATCTATACAGTCATTTCCGGTACGGTCGGAAATCTTCCGCAAACGGAAAATATGGACATCCAATATGCCCAGTCCGGCATCTTTGCCCCGTCTGACTTTGAATTCGCACGTGACGGAATCGTAGGCGAAACCAACCCGAACATCGAAATGGTCATGATCGGAGACGTCGACCTCGAAGTCCTCCGCCGCCAGCGCCAATCAGGCACCGTCCGTCAACTCAAAGACCGCCGCCATGATGTCTATGGAGTGAATTATAAAAAATAATGCACATCAAAAGCCCTGCTGATTTGTTCAGCGGGGCTTTATTTAATGAAAGCATATTTAAACATCCTTCGGTAAATATATCGTGGGTATAGGATCATTTATTTTAATGAATATTTATATTTTTAACGATTACACACTACCTTATAAAGTTGATTGGAACGGAAGGTGCTCGACTCCTGCGGGAAATGCGGGAAAGTTGAGACCCCGCAGGGCAGAGCCCGAGGAGGCTCAACTCACGCCCCGCGGAAAGCGAGCACCTGGAGTGGAAATCAACCAGCACTCGCTTTTTTTATCAACACAAACATACTGATTCTTTCAAATAGAAATTATGCTAAAATAAGGATTAAACGAATCTTGTCGACATGTGACGGATTGTTTTAGAAGGAATTCTACAATATATGATAGAATTCATTATTATACAGCATTAGGAGGGGATCGTTTTGAGTTGGAAAACATCTTGGGAAAAATGGAGCAGCTACTTACACCTGGACAAAGAAGTCAATGAACTTTTAGAGTCAATGAAAGACGACGAAAAGTCCTTGGAAGACGCATTCTACAAAAACCTTGAATTCGGTACGGGTGGAATGAGGGGAGAAATCGGTCCCGGAACCAATCGAATGAACATTTATACAGTCAGAAAAGCCTCTGAAGGACTGGCGCGATACATAGAAGAGCAAGGAGAAGAGGCTAAAAACCGCGGAGTTGTAATCGCTTACGACTCACGTTATAAATCACCTGAATTCGCCATGGAGTCAGCGAAGACCCTGGCAACCCATGGCATCCAAACATATGTCTTCGATGAATTGAAACCGACACCGGAGCTTTCATTTGCCCTGCGGCAGCTAAAGGCATTCTCAGGCATTGTGGTGACTGCAAGCCATAATCCACCTGAATACAATGGGTATAAAGTGTACGGGGAAGATGGTGCTCAACTTCCTCCACACGTAGCGGATGCAGTGATCGGGAAAGTGAATGCCGTTGAAAACGAACTGGAAATCCATGTTCGGACCGAAGAAGAATTAAAATCAGCCGGCCTGATTAAAATGATCGGGGAAGACATCGATCAATCATACCTGGAACATTTGATTTCGATTTCAGAGAAGCCTCAGATTGCCAAGGAAACCGATTTAAAAATCGTATTTTCACCTCTGCATGGCACTGCCTTGAAGATGGCTGAAAAAGGGTTGAAAGCATTAGGGTATGAGCAAGTTCACATTGTAAAGGAACAGGCAGTCCCTGATCCTGAGTTTACAACAGTGAAGTCTCCGAACCCTGAAGATAAAGCGGCATTTGAATACAGCATCCGAGACGGGAAGGAAATCGACGCGGATATCCTGATTGCGACGGATCCCGATGCAGACCGTTTAGGTGTAGCGGTAAAAGGGGAAGCAGGCGAGTATATCCTCCTTACCGGAAACCAGACAGGGGCCATCCTCCTGGATTATATCCTTGCTCGCAAACAGCAAAAGAACATGATCCCTGAGAACGGCCGGGTATTCAAAACCATCGTGACATCCGAATTGGGCCGTAAAGTCGCTGAGCATTATGGCGCTTCAGTCGAGGATGTACTGACTGGTTTTAAATTCATCGGGGAAAAAATCAAGCAATACGAAGAAACAGGCGAGTATTCATTCTTATTCGGATACGAAGAGAGCTATGGATACCTGATCGGCGACTTTGCCCGTGATAAGGATGCCATTCAAGCCGTATTGATGGCAGCGGAAGCGGCTGCCTATTATAAAAAAGAAGGCAAAACGCTATACAATGTCCTCCATGAATTATTTGAAGTACACGGGTTCTATCAGGAAGGACTGAAGAGTCTGACTCTTAAAGGAAAAGAAGGGGCCGAACAAATTCAGGGGATCCTGAAGGACTTCAGGAACGAACCGTTGAAAGAAGTGGCAGGTTTACGTGTGGTTTCTTCAGAGGACTACAAGACAAGTAAGAAACTGGATTTGGTATCCGGTGAGGAAACCTCCATTCATCTGCCTTCTTCCAATGTGTTGAAATATCATCTTGAAGATGGATCTTGGATTTGCCTCCGTCCATCAGGGACCGAACCGAAGATCAAGTTCTATTTCAGCGTGATCGGTGAGACCGAAAGCGACAGCGATGATAAATTACAAGCTCTGCAGGATGCCATCATGGCGAAAGTCGAGACGATGATCCGTTCGTCTGTAGGGAAGGCGTAAACCTTTTATCCTTCTAAAACAAGAGATGTGTTCCTGCATCTCTTGTTTTTTTGGATTGTGGCGGGAACGTGTGTTTTCGGTCAAAGGTCGTAGAATGGTATCCTTCTTTTTGATAATACCGGATTTATGTGAAATCTATATAATAGTAGTATAGGATCGGAGAGGACGATGAATATGAATTCTGAATCCCTTTCAAATATCGGACTTTTGAAAGAGATAGCCGAGTTGCTGAATAACGAAACAGAGCTTGATTCCATGCTTTCAGGTGCACTGAAGAAGCTGATCAGAGGTTCAAGCTTTACAACAGGGTGGATCTTTTTCATTGAAAAAGAAGGAAGCCACGAACTTGTTTCTTATGAGAATCTGCCAGGATCCCTCTCAGACCGTCAATGTGAGCCGATGAAAAAGGGTGGGTGCTGGTGTGTGAATCGATTCCGCAAAGGTAAACTGACCAAAGCGTCCAATATTATTGAATGTCAGCGGATCGAGCAGGCCATCGAAGAGAACAGGGAAGATACAGATGATATTACGCACCATGCGACGGTCCCCCTCCAGTCCGGGGATGAGTCCTTTGGGCTATTGAATGTCGCAGCACCGAACAAGACCCATTTCACAACAGACGAACTGGCGCTTCTTGAATCCGTTGCCTTCCAAATCGGATCCGCCATCAAGCGCATTCTGCTCACGAAAAAAGAGCAGGAAGTCGCATTGATCGGAGAAAGGAACCGACTGGCAAGAGATCTTCATGATTCGGTCAATCAATTGTTGTTTTCCCTTACTTTAACGGCAAGGGGAGGGGCAGAAATGACGGGGGATGAAGAGGTAAAGGATACGTTCAAAACGATTCAAGGGATGGCTCAGGAAGCCTTATCGGAAATGAGGGCCCTCATCTGGCAATTGAGACCTCATGGACTTGAGAATGGAGTCGTAGAAGCGGCCAAAGGATATGCAGAAATGCTTGGATTGACTTTGGAAACGAAAGTTGAAGGAGTCATTTCTCTAAGCTCTAAAATAGAAGAAGTGTTGTGGCGTGTCAGTCAGGAAGCGCTGAATAATTGTAAAAAGCATTCCGGGGAAAAACACATCCTCTATACATTGAAAAGTGAGCTGCAATCCATCGATCTGAAGATTGAAGATAGAGGATATGGATTTCACTATGACGGAAAGCAGTCCCTGCCTTCAGTAGGGATCCAAAGTATGAAAGAACGTGTGAAAAACATTGGTGGTACGCTGACCATCGACAGTCAGCTTGGAAGGGGAACGGTCATATCAGTTCGATTACCGTATTAGGAGGTGCCGGGTAAATGATTAGAGTATTGATAGCAGATGATCACCACGTCGTGCGGAGGGGATTGGTTTTCTTTTTAAAAACTCAAAAGGATTTGGATATCGTCGGTGAAGCGAAGGATGGGCAAGAGGCCGTTCGAATGGCTGGAGACTTGAAACCCGACATCATTCTAATGGATCTGATGATGCCGGTCATGGACGGGATCCAGGCGACCAGGGAAATTAAAAAGAATTATCCAGACATTCAAATTTTGATGCTGACGAGCTTTTCCGACCAGAATCACGTGATTCCCGCTATAGAAGCAGGAGCGGCTGGATATCAGTTAAAGGACATTGAACCTGATGAATTAGTGAGCGGGATCCGAAAACTGCTTTCAGGTGAAAATTCTCTTCACCCGAAAGCAACCAATCATTTACTGACAAGGATCACGAAACAAGAGCATCCCCATAAAATCCATGAACTGACCAAACGGGAGAAGGATGTTTTGATTGAGCTGACGAAAGGGAAGAGTAATAAAGAGATTGCTTCAAGCCTCTATATTACGGAAAAAACCGTCAAGACCCATATTTCGAATATTTTTTCCAAGCTGGAAGTGTCAGATCGGACACAGGCGGCACTCTATGCCGTGAAACATCAATTGACAAAAAATTAATCTGGAAAGGATTTTTATGACATGAGCATTGTAATCATTAACGGAAGCCCGAGAAAACGCGGACGCACTGGAATTGCGTCAAGATTCATTGCAAGGACATATGATTGTGATCTTGTTGATTTAAGTGATGGCTCGCTTCCTCTGTATACGGGAGAACAGGAGCAATCGGAGGTCGCCGCCGTTCAATCACTTAAGAAAAAAGTGAAAGATGCGGACGCCGTCATTTTAGCTTCCCCGGAATATCACAGCGGTATGAGCGGGGCACTCAAAAATGCACTCGATTTCTTAAGCAGTGAGCAATTCGCTCATAAACCTGTCGCGCTTCTTGCATGCGCAGGCGGGGGGAAAGGCGGTATCAACTGCTTGAATAATCTTCGTATCGTCGGTCGGGGAGTGTATGCAAATGTCATTCCGAAGCAGCTTGTTCTTGATCCCCACTGTTTTGATTATGAAAGTGATGGGCTATTAGAGGAACCTGCAAAGTTAGTGGATGACCTGATGAGGGAACTAAAGGTGTATGTAAAAGCAGCTGAACTGGTAAAAACTGAAATTTCGTCCCAATGATAAAAATCGGCATTTTGCCGGTTTTTTTTATGTGCACCTGGAAATAATGATGGAAATAAATAAAAGCTGATCCAATAGCGTATACTAATTGGATCAGCCGTAGGTGGAATTCTCTTTTTGTTACATCTCTGCAAAGGTTTCCTGAAGTGGTTGCTCGACACTATAGGTGAAGTTTGCATGTTCGATATATCGTAAAAGCGTATAGAGATTACGCTCTACAACCGTGTAATCATTTGAAAAATGATACGCATGTAAGAAATGTTCAATTCTTTTTGAAAGAAGGTCATCCTTCGTTCTCACCATAAGGATCAACAGGTTATCCCATTCTGATCGGTGAGTGTAATACAAGGCCCGATCGTAATCGACTTTGTTCACTTGGTTTCCCTCCTTCTGAAGGGGTACTCCTATTTTGCACGAGAAACCGTATTTTTTTCTCTGTAAAAGTTGGTACTGTTGCAAATGCTCGTTTTCCTTCTATTGGGTGAATAAAAACGCCTGATTAATTCATCCTATGTAATGAAACGTAAACAGAGGTGATGAAAATGAAGAAAGCAATCGTGATGTTATCAACTGTATTTTTTCTGGTATTTTCAAGTCAGGCGCATGCCGAGCAGTCGGATTATAAGAAGTTTGGACGCATTGCGACAGCCGTCATCAAAGAGGACTATCCCGGACAGCCTGTAAAGGATTATCAGTACCAGGGACGCAAGAAAATGACGGAGAACAAGGTATCCGATGCCTTTGAATTTACCGTTCAAGAAAATAATGCCGAGAAAAAGGTCGTTGTCATCGTGGTACACGATCTAGACAATGAAAAGGTACTCAACATCTCGGTGAAGGAATAACGGGAACAGATGAAGTCTTCTTTGATTAAGGAGGCTTTTTTTGTTATAGGCGAGACTGGCCATTTTCCCATAAAATCTGCACGCGCATATACATATGTACAATAAACTAAAGTATTACCTGCAAATTCACCATCAGTTTGCTAAAATGAAATCATACATAAATCGTTTTGATTCTGAAAGGGGATCTTTGTTCCGATGTGATGCTGTTCTTTTCTTACCTATATATAAACTGAATAGAGGGAGGAAGAGATATGCATTCCAATGCATTTAGAAATCTGTGGTTCGGTCAGTCATTGGCCAATATGGGGGATATCTTCTATATCGTAGGGTTGATCTCCCTTGTATACAATATGACCGGTTCTGCTGTTTACATGACGGCCGTTCCTTTAGTGATCACCTTTTCACGATTCATCAGCAGCATGGCAGCGCCTTTGTTGTTGAATCGTACACAGATGAAGAGCTTGATCGCGTATTCGCAAATGGGGAAGACATTTTTTTTATGCGTGTTCCTCCTGATGATGGTACTGGGTAGTGGAAATGTGTGGATGTATCTCAGTTGTGCGAGTATCATTTCTTTTCTGGATGGTTGGGCACTGCCGGCGAGAAATGCATATGTGCCATTTCTGGTTAAGAGAGAGGAGCTGATGGGTGCGAATGGCTTCCTCTCAACCGTCGATCAGACGATTCAATTCTCAAGCTGGGCTTTGGGCGGTATTCTTTTAGCAGTCCTGAATGCAACGAATCTTTTCATTGTGGTGATCCTCTTGTTTCTGGCCAGCACTTTTTATATGCTGAAGCTGCCGGTCATTCCAAGTAGCACGCTGGAAGTTCGCAAGATTTGGTGGCAGGAGCTTGGGGAGGGCTGGTCTCAGGTGAAAAGCCGGAAAGGGCTGGTCCCCGTTTTTTGGATATACGGACTGGAGTCGATTTCAGGGACCGTCTGGATTGCGGCCGTTCTTTATTTATATGTGGATCTCTTGCTTCAGCGGGGGGAAGAATGGTGGGGATTCATCAATTCAAGCTTCTTTGTGGGATTGGTCCTTGCCTCCTATCTCATATTTAAGCTGCATGGCATCTTTTCAAAACACCGGCATAAGTGGCTCCCCTTCTGCATGATTGTCACTTCAGGTGTCACTCTTGTATTTGCCTGGAATAAAATAGCCGTGATGGCGCTTATCCTGTCGTTTGTGTTCGGCTTATTTGATCAAATAAAGAACGTAGTGCTTCAGACGTATTTACAGGAGAGTGCGCCGCCGGAAGAGCTCGGGAAGATTTATGCTGCACAAGGGGCGTTAACCACGCTCTTGTTCGGCTTATCGTCAGTGGGGGTCGGGCTTCTCCTGGAAGTCATGAGTGTCTCAATGGTTTTCACATGGTCTGCACTCTTGCTGCTCACTACTCTCATCCCAGTTAAATTATTGCAAAAGAATTTGAATACGTAAGGTTGATAAGAAGGCTGTTCCCTGGATTATGGGGACAGCCTTTTTGTTGGTTATGCTTGTCGCCTCTGCCCAACCCGGCTCCGCTTTTCTTTTCATCAAATCCCCATTGTCTTCATACATTTAGATAAGAGAATAAAGAGGGGGATGAAGATGAATTTAGAGGAGCAGAAGAATTTGCAGAATGCGATAGGGGAAATTACTGAGATAGCAGCCGGGTTTGGTCTGGATTTTTATCCGATGCGATATGAAATTTGTCCTGCTGACATTATATATACTTTTGGGGCTTATGGGATGCCGACACGGTTTTCGCACTGGAGTTTCGGGAAGCAGTTCCATAAGATGAAGCTGCAGTATGATTTGGGGTTGAGTAAGATATATGAGCTTGTGATCAACTCGGATCCTTGTTATGCGTTCTTGCTGGATTCCAATTCCCTCATACAGAATAAATTGATTGTGGCTCACGTTCTGGCACACTGTGACTTCTTTAAGAACAATGTCCGTTTTCAGAATACGAAGCGGGATATGGTGGAAAGTATGTCGGCTACGGCTGAACGCGTGCGCAGATATGAGATCGAACATGGGAAGCAGGAAGTCGAGAATTTCCTTGATGCGGTCCTTGCCGTCGATGAACATATCGATCCTTCCCTCATGAGGCCGAAACTGTCGTGGACGATGGATGATGTGGAGTGGGAAGAAGAAGAAGTGAGTCATGCGACGCCATATGATGATCTATGGTCCTTGGATGAAAAGCCAAAGAGCAGGGAAAAGAAGAAAGTGAAGAAGAAGTTTCCTCCGCAGCCGGAGAAGGACATCCTTCTTTTCATCGAGCAGTACAGCAGGGAATTGTCGGACTGGCAGCGGGATATATTGACAATGATGAGGGAGGAAATGCTGTATTTCTGGCCACAGCTTGAAACGAAGATCATGAATGAAGGATGGGCCTCTTATTGGCATCAGCGGATCATTCGTGAAATGGATCTGACAAGCGGTGAATCGATCGAGTTTGCCAAGCTCAATGCTGGTGTCGTACAGCCGTCCCGCACACAGATCAATCCATATTATCTCGGTCTGAAGATTTTCGAAGATATTGAGGATCGGTTCGACAACCCGACAGAAGAGATGAAAAAACGGGGGGTAAAGCCGAATTCCGGTCGTGAAAAAATGTTTGAAGTGCGTGAAATCGAATCGGATATTTCCTTCTTGCGAAACTATCTAACGAAGGATCTGGTGACGAGAGAGGATATGTATCTGTTCCAAAAGCAGGGGAAGGATTATAAAATTGTCGATAAAGAATGGACCCATGTCCGGGATCAGCTCGTGGGCATGAGGGTGAATGGCGGTTTCCCTTACATCACTGTGAATGACGGGGATTATATGAAGAGCGGGGAACTTTACCTGAAGCACTGGTTCGAAGATGTCGAGCTTGATATTAAATATTTGGAAAAGGTTTTACCTTATTTGCACCGGCTCTGGGGAAGACCGGTTCATATCGAGACCCATGTGGAGAACCGGGATATGCTATTTACGTATGACGGAAGAAGTGTTCAGCGGAAATATCTATAGGAGGAAGAGTCACATCCAGGATATCATCCGGATGGGGCTCTTTTTTGTTCTAAAAAAGGTGGACGGGTTCATACATAATAATAAGAACATTAGAGGAGGAGATAAGATGGCAGACGTGGAAGTCTTTATCGGTGATTTAAGGGACCGGTCGTTTCATTATGAAGGGGGAGACTGGAATCATAATTATCCAAAACGGATCAGTCCCTTTTTTCCGAGGGGCTATGAACTATTCTTCTCCGTGCTGGATGGTATTTATTATAAAAGATTGGAGGGACGGCAGACCGATTGGGGAAGTCATACCTGCCTGATGTTCCCGGCAGAGATGCTATCGATGCTGGAAGAATATTATAAGAGAGAAACGGATGATGAACAAGTACAGCAACTATTCCAGTTTATAAAGCAACTGGATCAGGATCAGCAATACGGCCTGGTTGCATGTGAGATGTCATAAGGGATGAACCTTTCCATTTTGAGGTGCTTTTTAGAAGAACTTGCCATAGTTTGGTGAGTTCTTTTATTTGGAAAAAGACGTTGAAGAACCAGTGAAAGGAAAATAAGCGGAATTTCACCGCCTAATTAACAGCTCGGTGTTTAACCAGATCTACCAAGCGATAAGTGCCGCCCCCCTTAAAACGAAATCCTTTAGCCTCTGGTTCACCCCTTCCACTCTCGTTTCACATACTAATATTGCTGTGTTGTGGGAAACGTGTGTGGAGTCTGTTAGTGAAAAATAAGAAAGACTTTTGAAAGATGGGACTTTGAATGAATGTATAAATGAATGTAAACACAAAGACTGGCCCGGATAGGAAAAGGCCGATCAGTAGTACCGTGCACTCACAGATTATCCGGACCCTGCTGATGGAAAGACCGGTTAAATCTGAGATGGTGAGCATAAATCCATCCCGTGGACCGGTCCCGAGATGGGCAGCGGAATATAATCCCCCGCCGATCCCCATCAATAAAATGGCAGATAGTAGAATCGGAATATCCGTGATCAGCCCCGTTTTTGGAGGAAGCAGATCATAGAAGAGAAAAAAGTCCACTAGCACTCCCACCAGTACTCCGTTTAGGATGGTGCCGATTTGAACATATTTTCCCTTTAGGATAAGCGTACCTGAAACGAGCATGGCTCCTACGATGATATTCCACGTTCCGATGGTCAAACCGAACTTCTGGAACATGGCGATATTCAGTACATCCCATGGATGAATGCCTAAGTACTGAACCTTTATGGACATGCTGATCCCATAGCTGAAAATGAGTAATCCGAAAACAAAATAGCTTATTTGCCAGTAAATTTTCATCTCTTCTCCTTTTGTAAAAACGTCATATCTATCTAACATTATTTTACAATGAAACGTTCTATGATGAAATGGTCCTTTAATCATTCTCTGAAAACGGATAGGAGGAAAGAGGTACTCTTACAGAATATGGTTGGTTTTTGTTTATGACGCTTTCGTAAAAGGGTATGGACTATTAATAATCAAAGGGGGGAATGGGTTATGCAAATGGTGAAAAGAGCATGGGGAACACTTTGGGGCTGGCACCTTGATGTCAAGGATACGCTCCAATTCTTCACCTCAGGGAGCACGCCGGTGAAGGAAACGATGGAAACCGATCGAAAGCCGGAGCCTTCTCTAAAACCACGGCAATCGATCGGGTTCGTATTAGGCCCAGTATTATTTTTGCTCATATTACTTTTCTTTTCTCCTGAGGGACTTTCCGAAGAAGCGGTAGCGGTTCTTGCAGGAACAGTATGGATTGCGGTTTGGTGGATCACAGAGGCCATACCGATACCGGCAACATCTCTCCTGCCGATCATTTTATTCCCGGTTACCGGTGCCCTTCAGTCCGGAGAAGTGACATCTGCTTATGGAGATGGCACAATCTTCTTATTTATGGGAGGTTTCATCATTGCAATCGCCATGGAAAAATGGAATTTACATAAGCGAATCGCCATGAACATCATTTTATTAATCGGGACAAGCACTGAGCGGATTGTCCTTGGGTTCATGCTTGCGACAGGATTTCTTTCCATGTGGATATCAAACACCGCAACGGCCATGATGATGTTGCCGATCGGAACCGCCGTAGTTTATCAAGTGAATGAAAGTTTACAGAAGGAAGGAGCAAAAAGGACGGGGCATTTCAGTAAAGTCATCATGCTCGGGATTGCCTACAGTGCATCGATCGGAGGATTGGGAACCTTAATCGGGACGCCTCCCAACACGATATTTGCTGCAGTGATCAAACAGCTGTATGGAATCGACTTTTCTTTTGCAAAGTGGATGCTCTTCGGAGTCCCTCTCGCGGCCATCCTCCTCATGGCCACATGGTGGTATCTCATCAAGGTGGCATTCCCGCTGAAAATCAAGGAACTTCCTGGGGGCAGGGAGATTGTGGAGAAGGAAAACCGCTCTCTAGGAAGGATATCTTTCGAAGAAAAGCTTGTTTTGACAGTCTTCGTCGCTACAGCCTTTTGCTGGATCACACGTTCTTTTTTATTGAACGACTGGATCCCATCTTTGGATGATACGATCATTGCCATTACAGGAGCACTCGTCCTCTTCCTGCTTCCAGGCAGAAAAGAGTCAAGATTGTTGAAGTGGGACGATGCCAAAAAGCTTCCATGGGGTATCCTGCTTCTGTTTGGCGGAGGACTTGCCATTGCAAAAGGTTTCAAAGAGACGGGCCTTGCGGAATGGATAGGGAAGCAGTTGACGGTACTCGACGGAATATCATTTATCATCATCCTTGTGGCTGTCACGGCTTTTGTGATTTTCTTGACGGAAATCACGTCCAATACGGCCACAGCCACGATGATGTTCCCGATTATGGCAGCCCTTGCCGCTGCTTTGAATGTTCATCCGTATAGTTTGATGGTAGCCGCCGGTCTCGCTGCATCCTGTGCATTCATGTTGCCGGTTGCCACACCGCCTAATGCAGTGGTATTCGGATCGGGTTATATCAAGATGGGGGACATGGTCAAAGCGGGTGTATGGTTGAATCTTATTAGTATTGTGTTCATCACGCTCTTGATTTATTTCGTCATGCCTATGGTATGGGGAGTGGATCTGAGTGTATTCCCGGAAAACATGAAGTAAATAAAAATCGGATCAGGGTTCTGATCCGATTTTTCGAGTTGGTATTATTGAGCTGTATATCCTCCATCGAGGACTACCGCTTGGCCGGTAACACCTTTCGCTTTGTCACTTGCAAGGAAGATGGTGTAATCCGCAATTTCTTCCACTGAGAGTAACCGTTTTTGGGGCACCAGAGGGTAAATGACGTCCTCCAATACTTTCTCAAGCTCTACTCCCCGGGTTGTTGAAATATCCTTCAACTGGTTACGGACAAGGGGGGTATCCACGTATCCAGGGCACATGGCGTTTACGGTGATACCGTGTTCAGCTCCTTCGAGGGCGGACACTTTGGTTAATCCGATGACTCCATGCTTCGCACTATTATAAGCTGCTTTCCCGGCAAATCCGATCAAGCCATTGATGGAGGCCATGTTGATGATCCGACCGAACTTCTGCTTTTTCATATGTGGAAAAGCAAATTTCGTTGCAATGAATGGGGCGGTCAGCATGATTTTGATTAATAGTTCGAACTTTTCAATCGGAAAGTCCTCAATGGGTGAAACATGTTGAAGCCCTGCATTATTGATCAGGACATCGATCCGTCCATAGTGTTCTACGGTCTTATCGATTCCGGCCTTCACGTCGTCTTCACTCGTTACGTCGCATTTAATGCCAAGGCATTCAAACCCTCTGCTTTTTAGTTCATCTACCGCTTCATCCAATCCTTCTTGATTGATATCGGACAGAACGACCTTTGCACCATTTTGGGCAAAATGTTCCCCGATTTCAAATCCGATCCCTCTTGCAGCACCTGTAATAAATACCACTTTGTCATTGACCATTTTGATTTCCTCCTCGAATTAGTAAATTCCCATATTGGCTAGGATGATTGAGACGATTTCCGCGATTGTCGGAATTAGCAGCCCGACAACGGCAACATCTAGATATGAATCTTTATGAGTAAGTCCCGTTACGGCAAATAGGGTCAGGAGAGCGCCATTATGAGGCAGAATCGATGCACCGGAAGAAATGGACGCAATCCGGTGGAATGCTTCTGCGCTGATTCCGCTTGTCTGTGAAAGCTCATAATATTTATCTCCCAACGCCTCCAGGGCAATTCCCATCCCTCCGGAAGCAGAACCCGTTATGGCAGCCAATGTTTGAACAGCGATAGCTTCTGAGATCACCGGATTCCCTTTGATGCCCAGGATGAGTTTCGTTAACGTCTTAAAACCGGGTGCCGCTGTCACGACAGCCCCAAACCCGACTGCGGCACTGGTATTGATCACGGCCATCACAGAACCTTTGGCCCCTCCATTGACAGCAGGAATGAATTTCTTATAATGTTTGAAATTAATGAGTAATATTGAAAGGATTCCGACAAGAAGGGCAGTCAGGATATTCCACTTGAACACATTCAAGGTAACGACGACGATGACAAGTGGCAGAAACGAGAGATAGAAGTTCGGAAGCTCCGATTCTTTAATTTCTTTTACATCATTCCCGCCTTTGGGTTCGGTGAAAACATCGCCTTTCGCCGTGAACTGCTTTTGACGCCATCTTAAATAAAAGTACCCGCCAACCGCCATGATTAACCCCCCGGTAATCCCGATGATGGGAGCGGCAGTAGGTGATGTCTTGAAGTAATCGATCGGTATCAGGTTCTGGATCTGTGGTGTACCGGGGATTGCGGTCATGGTAAAGGTGAAAGCACCTAATACAAAGGTTGGCGGCAGTAGTTTCCGTGTAATATCCGCCTCTCTGAACATGGCGATCGCCAGTGGATAGATGGCAAACACCACCACGAATAAACTGACACCGCCATATGTCAATACCGCTGCAGCAATCAGTACTCCCAGGATGGCCCGGTCTTTCCCGATAATGTTGGTGATCTTATATGCCACGGATTGAGCGGCACCTACATCTTCCATCAACTTTCCGAAGATGGCCCCAAACAGGAAGACAGGAAACCATTCTTTTGCAAAGTCCACAAATCCGGTCATATACGTTTCTGTATAGGCCGGCAGCAGATCAAGACCACTCATTAACGCAACCAAACCTGCAACCAGCGGCGCGATCCAGATGATCGACCATCCTAAATACGCTAAAACCATAAGCAGGATTAATCCAACGATGATGCTAGTCATAATTCACCTCTTAACTATCTATTTCCGCTTATTTTTCCATTTAAGAAAAGATTTATTCTCTGCTGACGTCTTGAGGAACATAAAAAAACGAACGGGCTCTTAGTGAGACTCGTTCGTTTCAGATGTGTTCTTTTTCATTTTGGTGACTTCCAGGTACTGAATATGGTGGCCGTCGATTTCTTTGACTTTAAAGCAGTAGCCTTGTTCTTCGATCTTATCTTCAGGCTTGACCTCATATTTTTGAGTGAGGAACCAGCCTCCGATTGTGTCGACTTCCTCTTCTTCAATCGAGATGCCGAGAAGGTCATTCACTTCTTCAATGAGCATGACGGCGTCGAAAATATAATGATCTTCTTTTATCTTCTGGACTTCAGGAATTTCATCGATATCAAATTCATCCCGGATCTCACCGACGATTTCTTCGATGATGTCCTCCACCGTAACCAGACCTGCCGTTCCTCCGTATTCATCAAGAAGGACGGCCATCGGGGAGCGTTCCTTTTGCAACTTGAGGAGCAGGGCTTTAATCGGGATAGTTTCAATGACGCGGATGACGGGCTTAATGAAGGAGGTTACGTCTTCATGCTCGCTTTTATGATTCACGAGGGTCGTTAAGAGTTCCTTCACATTCACGACCCCAAGGATATTGTCTTTATCCCCATCCACGACAGGGTATCTCGTATACCGCTCTTCCTTAATGACTGATAATACTTCATCAATGGTGGATCCTGCGGATAGAGTCACAATGTTTGTACGGGGGACCATGATTTCCTTGGCGATGCGCTCGTCGAATTCAAATATCTTATTCACATACTTGAATTCCGAAGAGTTGATTTCACCGCTCTTATAGCTATCGGAAAGAATGATTCTAAGCTCTTCTTCCGAATGGGCGATTTCATGCTCTGAGGCCGGTTTCAAACCGAACATGCCTGTAAACACACGTGCCGAACTATTCAAGGTCCAAATGAATGGATACGCAATCCGGTAGAACCAAATGAGCGGCTTGGCGAATAACAAGGTGATTTTTTCAGCTTTTTGGATGGCGAATGTCTTCGGAGCCAATTCCCCTATTACCACATGCAAAAAGGTAATGACCGAAAAAGCCAGTGCAAATGAAATGATGCTTGAAATGGACGGATTCAAATCAAACTTTTCAAATAATGGGTGTAGCAAGGTTTCAATGGTTGGTTCTCCTAACCAGCCAAGTCCAAGGGAGGTGATGGTAATCCCCAGCTGACAGGCAGAAAGGTATTCGTCGAGATGGGAAATGACCCTTTTCGCAGCAACAGCGGTTTGATTTCCTTCAGAGACCAACTGATCGATTCTCGAACCCCTTACTTTCACAATGGCAAATTCAGAAGCGACGAAGAACGCTGTCAATCCGATCAGCAGGGCGACAAGTAGTAAATTAATTAAAATATCCAAGTAGTAGAAGTCAAAAGCACGGGAAGTTGTCCCATTCTTTCGCTTCAATCACCTCCTGTATGAAATAGTCATGATTACGTAAGAATTGAGGGCCGAATGCCACTTGAAATCCTTAAGAATTGAATATATCCTTTAACGTATTACATTCCTATCCATTGTCATTGAAATGCAACACGCATTGGGTTATTCTGAGATATAACGATTAACCGGAAAGATTCATGATTTCATCATAGTGAATATTTATGAACAATACAATCATTTAGGATTCAAAACACTGGATAATTGGAAAGGAGGACGATCATGGCAGACGTTTTTAATCAAGAGTTTGTTGTATCCCTTATCATTGCCTTTTCGGTTTATGTCATTTTAAGAGGAGTAGCCATTTTCTTCGGCAAAGCAGGAAAAGGGTATCTTGAAAACCTTCAATCCCAAACAGGACGGTTATACCTGCAATTAATTGGAGGCTACTATATATTATCAGGTGTATTGGGCCTGCTTATTCCCCGATTAGACTGGAAAACAGAAGACATTTACTTCGCCATCGCCATCTTCGCCATTACATCCGTTGTGTTCTGGGTAACACTTGACCTCTTCATGAAGCGGGAGCGTAAAAAGCTGCAACAAAATTAATCCTTCAGCGAAAACCCGGATTCAGTGTCCGGGGTTTTTTTATGTTCAAAGATCGGATTCAGGAGCCGTCCTGTTCATAGGGTGTATGCCATATTTTTGCTTAATGGAAGCGGCGGTACGTATAATAGTGAATAGTATAGACGTACTTAGAAGAGAAAATCGAAAGTGAGGGATATCATATGGGTCACGATCACAGTCATGGCCATAATCAAAATAAAAAAGCATTATTAATCAGCTTTCTTTTCATTTTTTCTTTTATGATTGTTGAAGTGGTGGGGGGAGTGGTGACAAATAGTCTCGCTCTTCTCTCAGATGCAGGGCATATGCTCAGTGATGCAGCGGCACTTGGCTTAAGTCTGGCCGCTTTCTATATAGGGGAGAAAGCGTCGGATATGGGGAAGACATTCGGGTACAGACGTTTTGAAATCGTCGCTGCCTTTCTGAACGGGATCACCCTGATCCTGGTTTCCCTTTATATTTTCTGGGAAGCTTACCGCCGCTTCATCGACACTCCCACTGTGTCACCCGGCATGATGATCATTGCCATAATCGGCTTGATTGTGAACATCATAGTCGCCTGGATCCTGATGAAAGGGGACAACGAACATAACTTGAATGTCCGCAGTGCGTTCCTTCATGTACTGGGGGATATGCTCGGTTCAGTCGGGGCCATCATAGCGGGTCTTCTTATTTACTTCTTTGATTGGAATCTGGCAGACCCGATTGCTTCTGTCATCGTAGCGATTCTTATTGTCATCTCCGGATGGAGGGTGACGAAGGATTCCATTCATATCTTAATGGAAGGTTCTCCGGGAGATGTTGATATGGAAAAGGTGTCTATGAGCCTGTCCCAAATACCGGGGGTTATGGAAGTCCATGATCTTCATGTATGGTCCATCACTTCGGATTTTAAAGCCTTAAGCTGCCATGTCGTGGTAGGGGATGAAGTGAATCGGGATGGAATTTTAGTACAGCTGTCATCCTTTCTTGAACAAGAGTTTGGTATTCATCACTCTACTATCCAAGTCGAAGGGGAAACCGTGCTCGAGGGACATCATCATAGTTGTACATGATCGATTGGGAATATTATGAAGAAACTCCCTCTCATGATTGCAGTGACGGGTTTTTAAAAAAGTCGATTGAAGAAAAATGGGAAACGGATGTTTATGTCTCTCCATGATTGGGGTATATCCTCAACTGGAGGGATGAACATGCTACATCAAGAAACGAAATCAGAGCAGAACAAAACACCCGAATTTAAAAAAGACTTTTATATACAACAGTTATTGAGGATCGGCGTCTATAAATCGTTCGGTAAGCAGCTCTATGAACTTTCAATGGATGAATTGCAGGATGTGTACCTTGAATATTATGTTGGTGGAGATATAGCTCAATAAAAAGACGACCCTTTAAAGAAAGGATCGTCTTTTTTCATGTACTCATTAAGGAACATCATGTCCCATGGATGTCTGTAGGATTTCAAACCATTGATCATGATCCAATTGGATGGAAAGAGAGTCGATTGCATGCTGGATCCGTTCTTTTTTACCTGATCCGACAATCGGCATGATTTTGGCCGGATGGTTAAGCAGCCACGCGTATAGAACCTGGTCGATCCCCTTCGCTCCTGTTTCCTCCTGGACTTTCTTTAATGTATGTTGAAGGCGGACCGCTTTCTCATCTTCCCCCTTGAAGATCGCCCCTCCTGAAAGTGGTGACCATGCCATGGGAGCCACACGCTTTTCCTGACAGAGGTTCAACGTGCCGTCTTCAAAATTCTCGAGGTGATAGGCGGATAATTCAATCTGGTTTGTGATCAATGGACATGGTAAATAGGATTGAAGCATATTCCACTGATGGTCTTTAAAGTTGGATACTCCGAAATGACGGACTTTCCCTTCTTCTTTTAATTGTGTGAAGGCTTCCGCTACCTCTTCTCCGTTCATGAATGGATCCGGTCTGTGAATCAACAATAAATCAATGTAATCCGTCTTTAATTGTTGCAGAGAATGTTCAACCGAGGTGAGAATATGTTTCTTACTCGTATTGTAGTGATGCGTCTTATGCTCCGGGCGATTGTCAGAAGGCAGGACGATGCCGCATTTTGTTACGATCTCCATCTTCTCCCGCAAGGATGGTTGGAGGGCAAGCGCCTCACCGAATAAGGTTTCACACGTATAAGAACCATAAATATCGGCATGGTCAAACGTTGTGATTCCGTTTTCAATATTGTGTTGAATCAATGATAACGTATCTTCCTTGGACTGCTTCCAGTCTGATAGTCTCCATAATCCATGAATGATCCTCGAGAATGATAAGTCTTCTGTCATTTGTATTCTTTGCATAGGTGAAACCTCTTTTCGTATGGTATGTGGATATTCTTTCAAAGTCATACTACAAGTATATTACTATGTATTGAAAGGAAATAGAAATGATTGAACCTCTTCAGGATATTGTACGTCATTGGGGAATGGATCCCACTTCCTTCAAAACACTTCTTCTTCATCCGAATGTTACGGAAGTGAAGGCAGAAGGAAAGACCTTCTATTTAAAAAGAAGAGTGTATGCTTCTCTTGAAAATCGGATGGAGGAGCTCTATTTAACCGCTTATTTAATGAGTCATCACCTTAACGTTGAATCCCCTATATTAACTTCCTCACACCTTCCGTATGTAAAGGAAGGAGAGCAAATCTATTCTCTTTATGAGGCCCTTGAAGGAACGCCCTTGAAGGAATGGTCTGCCGACTCCCTGACAAATGCAGGAGCATACCTTGCAACCCTTCATCTCATCCTTAAAGACTATCGGTGTCATTATGAAACGAAGGGCTGGGAGATTGAAAGACATGTAACAGAATGGGTGAAAGAGCTTGAAACTGAATCGATCGGCATAAGGGGGCAAGTGATCTTATCAAAGATGAAGGGGTGGGAGCATCCCTACCGGTGTTTGCCCCATCAATTCGTTCATAGCGACTACAATTCGGGGAATATTTTGATGGAGGGAGGAGAAGTGTGCGGGATCATTGATTTTGAACGAATCCGGACGGCACCCCGGATTACTGACATCGGCTACTTCCTCGCAGGTATGCTCAAAGCACTCCCGATAGAGAAAAAAGATGATTCAATGAAATGGATCCTGGCGTTTATGAAAGGATATGAAAGGCATGCCCCTTTGACTGCAGGAGAGAAAAGGATCTTGCCGTCAATAGTCATTCTCTTTCTCCTTCAATATGCCTTTTTAACCTATCATCAGGGATATTCAGAAGCTGGTACTTCGTGCATGGATTTCATCGAGAAGCTGTTTGAATACCCTTATTTCCGTGGAGTCTTTCAATATGAGAAGGAAAAGCTTGAATAACCTTTCATTCTATGGCAAAGTAGGGAGGAAGATAACGTTAAATTTCATATTCCACGTGTAGGGGGACCGGAGTGGCCGGTTGAGATTGTATCCTGTAGATACTGACCCTTTGAACCTGAACTGGCTGATACCAGCGTAGGAAACATTCTCTTAAACGATACATAACCTGTTTAACGATGCGTCCCGCGGCTGAAGCTTGGGGCGTTTTTTTGTTGTATCCCGGACTTTACGCCTCAACTGCCATTGGTTTACATTCATTTTCCAGAATAAGCGAAGAATATAGGAGTGAAACGTTATCACCGCTAAAGATCGAAGGAGGAATCACCATGAAAAAATGGATATTCCTCATCTGCTCTGTACTTCTTTTATCCGCCTGTAACGGCGGGGAAGATGCAGCTGATGAGAAGAAGGACAACCTTAAAAAAGTAAGTGTCGTACTCGACTGGACACCGAACACCAACCACACCGGATTATATGTAGCGAAAGAAAAAGGCTACTTCAAGGATCAGGGACTGGATGTAGACATCATCCTGCCCGGGGAAGCGGGTGCCGATCAGCTCGTAGCATCGGGGAAAGCCGATTTCGGAGTTGGATATCAGGAAGGTGTCACTCAAGCGAGGGTCCAGGATGTACCCATCGTATCCATAGGTGCCATCATACAGCATAATACGTCGGGGTTTGCTTCCCCGAAGAGTAAGGGTATTACAAAACCAAAGGATTTTGAAGGGAAAAGCTATGGCGGCTGGGGTTCACCCGTTGAGAAAGCCGTTATGGATTCAATCATGAAGCAAGAAAACGCGGATGTAGAAAAAGTGAATTTCATCAACATGGGAGACACCGATTTCTTTACTGCCGTTAAACGGGACGTTGACTTCGCCTGGATTTATTATGGATGGACAGGAATTGAAGCTGAACTCCGCGGTGAAGAGTTGAACATGATGTATGTAAAGGATTATTCTGATAAACTGGATTACTACACGCCAGTCCTCACAACGAATGAAAAAATGATCGATTCAGATCCTGAAACGGTGAAAGCATTCATGGCAGCTGCTTCCAAAGGGTATCAATTCACGATAGATAACCCGAAAGAGGCGGGGGAGATTCTATTAGATGCAGCCCCGGATCTTGATAAAGAATTAGTCATGAAAAGTCAGGAATGGCTTGCACCCAAATATAAAGATGATGCTGACCGATGGGGAGAGCAGAAACTGGAAGTCTGGGAGAACTATGCGTCATGGATGTATGAAAATGATTTATTAGATAAGAAACTCGAAAGCAAGAAAGCATTCACGAACGAATTCTTACCAAAATAAGAGGTGAACAAAATGGGGAACGCACTTGTAAGCATACAAATCATTCCAAAGACCAAGAACGGTGAAGATGTGATTCCATATGTGGATGAAGCGATCGCAATCATCGAAAAATCGGGAGTGCGATATGAAGTCCATCCTTTGGAAACGACGATGGAGGGGAATCTGTCTCAATTATTCAAGGTGATTGAACAGATGAATGAACGAATGATTGAAATAGGAAGCAAAAATGTCATTTCTCAGATCAAAGTATTGTACCAGCCGGATGGGATCGAAATGAACGACTTAACGGAGAAATATAAAGGATGAGGACATGGATTTCAAAAGGATGGAGACCCTTCTTGGTCCTCATCCTTTTATTCATCATTTGGGAAGTGGCCATTAACCTATTTGAGGTGCCAGCCTGGCTGATGCCGTCGCCTTCAGAGATATGGGAAGAAGGAATCGCCTCGTGGTCTGAGTTCAAGGGGCATTTCTCATCAACGGCATTTCTGACGATCACAGGGTTTGCGATCGGCTGTTCAATCGGGATCGGGACAGCGGTGGTACTGCATCTCCTCCCTAAGGTAAGGGAAGCGGTCTATCCCCTCATGATCCTGTCTCAGAATATACCCATCATTGTCTTGGCGCCTCTTCTTGTCATTTGGTTCGGATTCGGACTCCTGCCCAAAATCATCGTCATTACCTTGATTTGTTTCTTTCCTGTGGCTGTTTCGGCGATGGATGGATTCAGGCAGACAAATGGAGAGTACATTCTTTATATGAAAATGTCCGGTGCAACCAAAGGACAGATTTTCCGGAAAGTGGAGTGGCCCCATGCATTGCCTTCCATCTTCTCCGGTTTGAAAATTTCCGCGACCTATAGTGTGATGGGTGCTGTCATTTCTGAATGGCTAGGGGCTCAAAAAGGAATTGGTGTCTATATGACACTTGCATCCTCTTCCTTCAGGACCGACAGGGTTTTTGTCGCGATTTTCATGATCATGCTCCTCAGCCTGCTGTTCTTTGGCCTCATCGTACTATTAGAAAAAATCATGGTGAAATGGAATCGAAAGGAGGACACATAACATGACGACGTTATCGATCCAAAATATGTCCAAATCCTTTGATGGTGAATTGATTCTCGATGATCTTTCCATTCAAGTAGGGGAAGGTGAGTTCGTTTCCATCCTTGGCCCTTCAGGAAGTGGGAAAAGTACGTTATTTCACGTGATCGGTGGATTATTCGCACCCGATTCAGGGGATATAAAGCTCGATGGAGAGTCGATAAATGGCCGTAGAGGGTCCATCAGCTATATGCCACAAAGTCCGTCCCTCTTACCGTGGAGGACGGTGATCGAGAATGTGATGCTTGGTCAGGAGCTGCACGGAAAGAGGGATAAGGAAATGGCGATGGGGATGATTGAGCGCGCCGGTTTGAAGGGCTATGAGGACGCTTACCCTGAAGATCTTTCAGGGGGGATGAAACAGCGCGTCGCATTCATACGTGCACTGGTCAGCCCTCAATCCTTTTTGTGCCTGGATGAACCATTTTCAGCCCTTGACGAATTCACGCGGTTGGACATGCAAAGGTGGCTCCTTTCCATATGGGAGGAAGACTTAAGTTCTGTCCTGTTTGTCACTCATAACATCGACGAAGCCCTCTTCATGTCGGACCGTATCATTGTGTTATCAACCAGACCGGCACGCGTGCAAAAGGAATTCAAGGTGCCTTTCCCGCGGCCGCGTGACAAAGAAATCCTTCTAACCGAAGAGTTCCTGAAATGGAAAACGGATATTTTTGAGGAATTATCCCAGTATGTGTAAACCATCGCTCATTGATGCTCATATTCATCTGGACTTATATGAAAAGGAAGAACGTGAAAAAATCCTGAAGGAGCTCGATCTCTACTCAGTAGAGTCTCTCATTACTGTATCCTTTCACCTTCAATCATCCAAACAAAACCTTGCATTTGCGAAAGGGGACGGACGGATAAAGGCAGCTGCCGGTTTTCATCCGGAACAAGAGCTTCCTTCGGATAGTGAGGTGGATGAACTTCTAGCTTTCATTCGTAAGAATCATAAAGATCTGGTTGCAATCGGGGAAGTCGGGCTGCCCTATTACAAAATGAAAGAAGATCCCTCACTGATCCTCGCTCCTTACATAGAGATGTTGGAACGCTTTATCATTGAATCGAACCGGCTGAATAAACCCATTATCCTTCATGGGGTTTATGAGCATGCACCCATCATCTGTGATTTATTGGAGAAGCATTCCATTTCAAAAGCTCATTTTCATTGGTTTAAGGGAGACAGTAAAACGATCGAAAGGATGATCCGTAATGGTTACCTCGTTTCTGTTACGCCTGATGTCCTTTATGAAAAGGAAATACAACAGCTGGTCAGGGCCTACCCTATCCAAGGGCTGATGGTGGAAACAGACGGTCCCTGGAGGTTTGAAGGAGTCTTTCAAGAAAGAATGACCCATCCTGGCATGATGCACCGCTCCATTGAAAAAGTGGCCGAATTAAAAAGCATGTCAGAAGCAGCTGTATATAAACAATTGGTCAAAAATACAACTGAATTTTATGATTTATAGAACAAACTTCTCCTGCGGTTAGTCAAGTGGGAGGAGTTTTCTTTTTTAGCTAAAAGTCATTTAAACATCTTTTACCATCATATTTCTATCTCGATTGACAGAAAATGAAAGTAATGAATGATAGGAAAAGGTGATAAAAATGGAATTGAATAATCACTATACGCCATATCAAGCTGGCGATGTTGTCTACGTGATCTACCGTAACCCGCATACGCAAAGTGTAGCCAATGTACAGGAAGCAGCAGTTGTGCACGATCCGGAAAACCCAAACGAATTAGCATTATTTCTTTATGAAACCTATTATCCGTTAACACATGAAGTAGCCGTCTATTCTACAGAAGCAGAAGCAGAAGAGGCATATTCACAATCATTTGGAGACCTTTAGGAGGGAAAGAATATGGTGAAACCGTTCGTGCCTCAATTGGTCTATTTCGAACCAAATGCACTGGATTACCCATTAGGAAAGCAATTAAAGGAAAAGTTCGAGAAGATGGATGTGGAAATCCGCTATACCACTTCCCACAATCAGGTGCGAAATCTGCCTGGGGATAATCATTTTCAAAAATACAGGATCGCCAAATCAACGTTAGTGGTAGGCGTGCGGAAAACACTGAAGTTCGATACCTCCAAGCCGTCAGCAGAGTATGCCATCCCATTTGCGACAGGGTGTATGGGTCACTGCCATTATTGCTATCTTCAAACCACGATGGGCAGTAAACCCTATATTCGCACGTACGTAAATGTAGATGAAATATTTGAGGCGGCAGATCGATATATAGAGGAAAGGGCACCTGATTTCACGCGTTTTGAAGCAGCGTGTACGTCTGATATCGTCGGCGTGGACCACCTCACCCATACGCTAAAGCGCGCGATCGAACATTTTGGTGAATCGGAGTATGGGAAGTTACGTTTCGTAACCAAGTTTCATCACGTTGATCATTTGCTGGATGCGAAACACAATGGGAAGACCAGATTTCGCTTCAGCATCAACGCAGACTATGTCATCAAGAATTTTGAACCGGGAACATCCCCGTTGGATAAAAGGTTGGAAGCAGCCGGTAAGGTGGCCAGGGCAGGGTATCCATTGGGCTTTATCGTAGCCCCCATCTATATACATGAAGGATGGCAGGAAGGGTATAAGCACATGTTCGAACACCTCGAAGCCCACCTTCCGGAAGAAGCAAAGAAGGATTTAACATTCGAATTTATCCAGCACCGTTTTACGAAGCCGGCTAAAAGGGTGATCGAGAAGAATTACCCGATGACGAAGCTTGAATTAAATGAAGAAGAACGTCGATACAAATGGGGGAAATACGGAATCGGTAAGTATATTTACCAGAAGGATGAAGAGCAGGAAATCAAAGATCATCTGTATGCTTATATGGAGAAGCATTTTCCGAAAGCGAAGCTGGAGTATTTTACGTAAAAAAAAGGGACTGATTACATGAAACGTTCTGTTGTAATCAGTCCTCTTAATGTAATTGTGGAAGTAAATGTTCCAGATCCTTTACCCGCATAGCAATTTCGTCACAAATTTCCTGATAGTGTACCCATTCTTCAATCAATGTCGCAGACCGCTTTCGTGGATTCGGTAAATTCCAATAGATGACTTTTTCTTCTAATTCAGAGGGGAGTTCCATCTTATCATCATACTCTGTATCCTGAATCGCAACGATAACCGAGGCCTCGCCAAGTTCCTTCATTTCAATGCGAGAAAGAGGAAATGAACTGATATCAATACATAATTCTTTCATTGCCAGTACGCTGAATTCAGCACGACTGTCAGCAACCCATCCGGCACTTTTAAAAGACCAATCCGACACTTCGAGCTTCTCTGCCCAGCCCTCAGCCATCAAGCTGCGCTGTTGACTACTTGAAAGAAAATAGACGGTTTTATTCATAATCGTATGTTCCTTTCTATTTCATGCTGTTATTACTATTTACCCAATCACGTAAAAGATAATCCATGAAATGCGAAAAGAAATTATTGGAAAGGCTTTCTTAGTAGAATGGGTTCATTGAACTGCCTGAAATTATGAAATCCCAATCCGTAAAACTAGTAAATTCGATGTGAATCTCACTCAACCTTCTTTCATTTTATAAAAAATCAGTATAATGGGGGAAGGAGAATGAAGTTCTTGAACGAATAAAACAGCCGGGGGATGACAATAGAGGAATTCATTCATTGAAAGTTCTAAAAATTTTTGGTTTTATAAAAATGATATAAGGGTAATATCTTTATACTATTTGGAAAATTATAGGGAGGTACATCTATGAAATTTAATTTGACAACAAAGATTATTACAGCCTTGATATTAGGGGCCGTAGTAGGATTGATTCTGAACATATTTGCAAAAGATTTATTCGATATATTAGATCCTTATCTGTTCACACCCCTGGGCAAGATTTTCCTCAATTTGATCAGTATGCTTGTCGTGCCGATTGTTTTTCTTTCCATCGTCCTTGGATCGGCAGGATTAGGGGACCCGAAGAAGCTTGGAAGAATCGGATTAAAGACGATTGTTTACTTTTTACTGACAACGTGTATCGCCATTGTGATCGGTTTGACTCTGGCATACATCATCGATCCTGGATTGGTAGAAGGCATCGACGCCTCCCAGTCAGAAGGCTTTAAAACAGAAGAGGCCCCTCCTGTAGGCGAAACTCTTATGAACATCATCCCTAAAAATCCCTTAACGGCCATGACTGAAGGCAATATGCTCCAGATCATCGCGTTTGCCATCTTCATCGGATTCGGATTGACGGCACTGGGTGAAAAGACCAAAGGAATCCTGAAACTTGTGGAGCAAGGAAACGATCTGATGATGTATCTCGTAACCCTTGTGATGAAATTCGCTCCATACGGAACATTTGGATTGATCGCTTCGGCAATCGGAAGTCAGGGTTCCAGTGCCCTGAAAGCAATGTGGCTTTATTTTGTAGTTGTCTTAGCGGCTTTAATTGTTCATGCCATCATTACGTACGGAGGAACAATATTCTTACTCGCAAAGAAAAACCCGATTTGGTTCTTCAAGAATTTCAGTCCTGCCATGAGTGTCGGGTTCAGTACATCCAGCAGTAACGCGACCCTCCCGATTTCTATGGACGTTGCTCAGCAGCGACTGGGTGTCTCAAAGTCGGTCAGCTCATTCGTCCAACCCCTGGGAGCCACGATCAACATGGATGGTACGGCCATCATGCAAGGGGTGGCCACGGTGTTCATCTCTCAGGTATACAATGTGGATTTATCCATGGAACAGCTGATTACCGTCGTCCTCACGGCTGTGCTTGCAAGTATCGGTACAGCAGGGGTACCGGGAGTCGGATTGATCCTCCTGGCCATGGTATTGAGCAGTGTCAATCTTCCTGTCGAAGGGATCGGTTTGATCCTTGGAATTGACCGTCTGTTGGATATGGCCCGTACATCCATTAATATCTCTGGTGATGCTGCATGTGCCCTGTTTGTATCCGAGTCAGAGAAAAAACGGACCATTAAGATCCAAAGGGGCGAATCATAAACGTCCACTTATCGTCATGCTGCAAGAAAAAAGGTGAAATCAACTCGATTTCATCTTTTTTTTGTAAAAAGGAGCGGGTCGTATTGGGTATGTATGTTCTACATGCGCATTCGACAAATTAAAGGAGACGGACTTGGTGAGAAATCCGGTATGTTATCCTGAATAATGAATGCCGCACAGTAATCACTGAAGTCTATTTAAGGAGTTGTTTTTCTTGAAAGTACTGATGATTGTTGCTCATCCGCGAACGAATTCCCTCACGTTTTCCATTACAAAGCATATTCAGAAAGGTCTGCATGACAAAGAATATAAGTCATCCATTCTAGATTTGTACAGGGAGGAATTCAATCCCCTGCTTGACGAAAAGGGTGAAGAAGAGTGGGAAAACCCTGCGAAAGGGAAACCCTCCTATATTGTTGAGAAGGAAAGGAAGAAATTAAAGCGATATGACGCCCTGATCTTTGTGTTTCCGATTTGGTGGTATGGTTTACCAGCCATCATGAAAGGGTATATTGATCGAGTCTTTACATATCCGGCATTCACTCAAGTCAATCCTCAGAAGGTTCTTTGGGTCGGGCTCGCAGGTGAAACGAAAGAGGAATTTATTTCTAATGGTCACGATGAATCGTTGAGACATCAACTAATAAAGGGAATTTCGGAAAAGATGGGAGTCATTGACAAGGAAGTGGAGATCTTTTTTGACACTATGGACAGGGATAAAAAATTCGATTATGAAAAAACTATGAATAAAGCGTATCTGCTTGGTACGTTATTTTGATTAGGGTGAGAAAAAAGTACTGTTTTTCAATAAATTTAAATAATTTTTTGTGAATAAATATTGAGTAATATTTGATATAAGACAAAAATATCGAATATTAACGTATATTTATTCATGTATTTAACCCTGTAAGGAGCAGATGACTTTAAAAAATTCTCGTTTATGGTATGATAATTCTTGTGTCTATAACAGCCGGGAAATTAACATTAAAAAAATAAGTGTATAAAAACTACACTTAATTGCATAAGGAGGAGGTACTTGATATGGGTGAAGAATTAACATTGGGAACCTGGTTATGGTTATTAATTCCGATGCCGACATTGATCATTTTATCAATCATTACTTTTTTTACAGAAAAAACAAAGGAGTAGATTATGGATATTAATATTCAAACGTTAACATCGATTATTATTTATTTAATTGGAATGGGTATTATCGGTTACATGGCTGCTAAGTTAACCAGCAATTTATCCGACTACGTGCTTGGAGGCAGGCGATTGACTGCCGGTGTAGCTGCATTGAGTGCAGGTTCTTCCGACATGAGTGGTTGGTTGATGCTCGGTCTGCCGGGTGCCGTGTATGCCAGTGGTATGGGGTCAATCTGGTTAGCGATTGGTCTATCAGTAGGTGCTTACTTGAATTGGCAATTCGTTGCAAAGCCTTTCCGGGTTTATACGGAAGTGGCGAATGATTCAATCACAGTACCTGATTTCTTTGAAAATCGTTTTCACGATTCAAGCAAAATTCTTCGAGTGTTCTCTGCTATCATCATCCTGATCTTCTTTACGTTCTATACTTCATCGAGTTTAGTGGGTGGAGCAATCTTACTTGAAGAATCATTCAATATGGATTACCGATTAGCTTTATGGGTTGGTGCAGGGGTCATCCTGTCTTATACGTTCTTTGGTGGATTCCTTGCTGCCAGCTGGACAGACTTCATTCAAGGGATCTTGATGTTCCTTGCTTTGATCATCATTCCGATCGTAGCCATTTCCGAGATTGGCGGTTGGGATGCAACGGTAAGTGCCGTATCAAGCATCGATCCATCTTACTTGAATGTTTACACAGGAGCGACGTTTGTTTCAGTCGTATCGCTTCTCGCATGGGGCTTGGGTTATTTCGGACAGCCTCATATCATTGTACGTTTTATGGGTATTAAATCAACGAGAGAAATACCTAAAGCACGCTTGATTGGTATGGTATGGATGATCGTCTCCCTATTCGGAGCCATCTTCATCGGTTTCTCTGGTATTGCGTATTTCGCTGATTCACCGTTGGAAAACTCGGAAACGGTGTTCATCATGTTCTCGCAAGTATTATTCAATCCATGGGTAGCAGGTTTCTTACTTGCGGCCATTCTATCAGCAATCATGAGCACAGTGGATTCACAGCTTCTTGTTTCATCAAGTGCCCTGGCTCAGGATTTCTATAAAGCCATTTTCCGAAAAGAAGCAAGCCAAAAAGAAGAAGTATTGGTTGGTCGTATTTCGGTAGTGGTCATCGCCATCCTTGCCATTTTCCTTGGATATGACCGCGATAGTAAAGTGCTTGAGTTAGTCAGTTATGCATGGGCTGGTTTCGGTGCTGCCTTTGGACCGGTCGTGATCTTGAGCTTATTCTGGAAACGCATGACACGTAACGGTGCCCTTGCAGGTATGATCACGGGTGCAGTAACCGTCATTGTATGGAAGCAGTTGTCTGGAGGACTCTTCGATGTGTATGAGCTCCTGCCTGGATTCATCTTCGCGACCATCGCAATCTTTATCTTCAGTTTTGTTGGTAACCCTCCTGCCAAAGAAGTACAGGAAGAGTTCGAAACTGTTAAGCTGCGTCTAAAAGAATAACCAGTAGATCTTAAAAAGGGACCCGATACGATTGTATCGGGTCCTTTTCTTTGCATTATTTTATTTCCTCATAATGCGCCAATGCTCTCTTTCTGGCTGCTTTGTGATCAACGACCGGATATGGATAATCTGCTCCAAGGGTAAGCTTTGCCTTTTTCAGCACATCTTCGGGAGCGTCTGAAGGTTTGTGAATATATCGATCAGGGAGTTGACTTAGTTCAGGGACCCACATCCGTATATATATCCCTTCTTCATCAAACTTTTCACTTTGAAGGGTTGGATTAAAGATCCGGAAGTAAGGTGCTGCATCAAATCCTGAGCCTGCCACCCACTGCCACCCCATGGAGTTGTTGGCAAGGTCTGCGTCGATCAGGGTATCAAGAAACCACTCTGCTCCCCTTTGCCATGGGATGAGCAGGTGCTTCGTGAGAAACGATGCCACAATCATTCGCACCCGGTTATGCATGAAGCCCGTTGCCCACAATTCCCTCATCCCTGCGTCGACGATGGGATACCCGGTTTTGCCTTTTGTCCATTTCTCCCATCCTTCTTCATCACTTTGCCAATGGAATTCGGAAAACTTTTCATTAAGTGGACGTGTAGGTGACTCGGGATAATGGAGGAGGACTGAATAGGAGAATTCCCTCCATATAAGCTGCTTAATAAATGGTTCAATCGGTCTGTTCTCCGTATCGAGGAGGGTATGATAGATTCTCCTGACGGAAATGACTCCGAGAGCCAAGTATGGTGACAGGGTGGAGTACAGTCCCTTGCCCGGGAAATCTCTACCTTCTGAATAATCCTCTAATCTTTTAGTAAGGAATGAGTTCATTCTTTTGAATGCCGCTTCTTCACCAGGGTCCCATATGCTTTCCATGATGTGATACCAGGGGATGGTCGGAAGGAGATCCAAATCATTCAGGGCCATCCCATCGTCTTGCAGATGTGGAACCTCCATCCGTTTTAGAGCTGGAAGGGGTTTGGGGATTTCTTCTTTCCTGAGTGATCGGTAATAAGCTGAATACACTTTATATGGAGTACCGTCATCCTTTTTGATTTTCCAGGGGGGCAGAAGGAGGGTTCCCTCGAACGTCTTGACCTGGATTCCTTGGGAGGACAGGTCTTCGGCCATCGAACGATCCCTTTGGTAAATGTCAGGGTCGTATGTCCGATTCCAGTAAACAGCTTTTGCATTGGTGTTTTTCACCCATTTGGAAAGGACTTTTTCCACGTTCCCCTTATCCAGCCATAGTCTGCCGTTAATCGATTGAAGGGAATGTTGGTAGGCCTCGATATTCCGGTGCAGCCACCACTTCTTTGCTTCGCCTATGTTGCTTTCCTCGTCTAGTATATATAGGGGGATCACATTCCCTTCCTGGCAGGCTGCATAGAGAGCAGGGTGATCGTGAATCCGTAAGTCCTCCCTGATCAGAACGATGATGGGATTCTTCACCTTGATTCCTCCTTTAAAATGATGCTATCTTCAGCGCATGGTTACAAAAATGATTACATGCATTCTAAGTAGAAGTATAATGAATCATTGATTTGTATTCAAAATTTAATGGGTTGGATAAAAGATGTTTGATTGGGATTGAAAACAGGTATGATAAAGGTGTAATATTACACTATAAACGATTAAGGTGTGAAACCATGACAAAAGAAGAAATCATATTAATCATCTCTGATAAATTAAGGCTGGTAAGGACAGAAGCGGGGTATACGCAGGATAAGATGGCTACTGTCATAGGGTTATCGAAAAAAACCCTCGTGCAGATTGAAAAGGGTAGAGTGATGGCCAGCTGGACCGCAGCCATCGCCATTTGTGCGTTATTCAAGGATAGTGAAACGTTAACCACCAGTCTTGGTGGAGAACCCCTTGAGGTCATTGAGACCATCGCCCGGGAAGGCATTGATTATCGGAAGGAAAAAACACTTGGTGGCAAGATTTGGTGGAAGGATATCAAAAAGACCGACGAATACATTCTTCAACAAAACCTGTTCAGCAAGCACTATCGAATACTCGATGCAGAGGACTACCGGATCTATAGCAGCTTCGATGAGAAAAGCAGCCGTAAGCGATTGGATGAATTAACGAGTAATTAGGATACATAACAAAAGAGGAGGGACGGACCTTTAAAGGTCCGTCCCTCCTCTTTGTTGATGGCTTACTTTACCACAAGGACACTGGATTCACAGTCTTGCGTGACTTTTTCGCTTACACTTCCGAGTACCCATTTCTTCATGCCGGATTTGCCGCTGCTTCCAACGACAACCAGGTCGGCCTGTATTTCCTTGGCGTATTCACAAATGCGTTTCGCTTCAGAACCTGACAGGTGAATGTAGTTGGCATCCACTCCATGAGGAGAAAGTTTTTCCCTCGCATTTACTAAATACGGGTGAGTGGAAGAAGGTGTCTTGATTTCATGTCTATCTTCGCCACGGACTTTGTTGTCAGGGGAGACCGATAGATTCCCCATGTACTGGTTATCGAAACCAGGGGACGTATCAGCGAGTGCGTGAGTCGGTGTGAAATTATCACGAGGTTCATTCGCTGTCTTTTCGTCTGAAATATGAAGTACGGTCAGTTTAGAGTCTATGGAACTTTTCATTAATTTCGATACTTCGTCTAATGCTTTTTTACTGCCATCTGTTTCATCATAAGCTAATAGAATATGTCTATACACGTTAATCACCTCAACATTGGGATACCTGTTGTTTACCCGTTTCTAGAATTTTTAATCTTCTTTGGCAGATTCCCGAGGTGGGGATTAGTCTTAAACAAAAATGAGGAGCAGAATGGGGGAAGATCCATTCTGCTCCTTCGCTTTCAATAATAAAACTCAAATAATTGCAAGAATAATGTTTGGCTGATAGGGTCTATCTTAAAGCATGCTGATGATCCAGCCAATAACAACAATTGCGCCAATGACCATTAAGATCGTACGTACCATGAAAATCACCTCGACTTATTGTATCGTGAAGAATGTTTTTGTATCTAACCGGTTAAAGGTAAGATACCCCGTTATCGACTGATTAAAACATTCTCCTTCTGTTCGTTTAGCCAATTTACTCCTGCAGGTGTTATTTCAGTTCCGATTCTCCCTCTTTGGATGAAAACGTATCCTAAATCCTGTAATTCACTCAATCTTGTCCTGATCTGTTGAACGGATAGCGGGGTGGGACTTTGTTGGAGTGATGAATGGATCTTTTCCCTGCTTGCCCTCTCTCCATTCTCAAAGAATCCCACTAATGCAGTCAGGATGTTGATATACTCCTGGGATTTAGACATGGTGATTTCCGCCGGAGAATAGGTACCGTTAGTTTGCTCTATCTCAGTGAAATTATAATCATTTCTCGGTAATTCTTGCAGAGTCAACCTGTTGTGCCCGGCTACGGTCATCATATATAGGAGAGTATTTTTTAGTTCCCGGATATTTCCCTTCCACGGGGCTTTCTTCATGGCTTCCAAAACGGCGCGGTCGATCGAGGTGATTTTACTATGTTCCATCCCGAGGAAGTGTTCGATGAGAAGGGGGATATCTTCACTTCTTTCCCTGAGGCTTGGAAGCTGTAAGGATAACACTTTTAATCGATGGTAGAGGTCTTCCCGAAACGTACCTTCAATGATTAAGTCTTGAAGATCCTTGTTGGTAGCAGCGATGATCCTCACATCCACCGGGATATTTTTGTTTCCTCCAATCCTTCTGATTTCCATTTCCTGAAGCACCCTTAGAAGTCGTGCCTGAAGCTTTAAGCTGATATCACCTATTTCATCAAGGAATAGGGTGCCTCCATCGGCTTGTTCGAATAATCCTTTTTTGCCTCCCTTTTTAGCACCTGTAAAGGCTCCTTCCTCATATCCGAATAATTCACTTTCCAATAGGTCTTCCGGCAAGGCGCTGCAGTTAACAGCGAGGTATGGACTGTTCTTACGGGAAGAATCATTGTGCATGGCGCTGGAAAACAGCTCTTTCCCAGTCCCTGTCTCCCCATAAATCAATACCGGCAGCTCGCTTTTTGCGAGTTTTTCTGCGATCAATTTAGTGTCGTTAATAAGATGGCTGTTCCCTAATATGCTGTCGAATGTATACTTAGCGATATATCCCCTTCGCTGGAGCTCGCGTTTCCGCACTTTCTCCATTTCAATGGTCTCTTCCATATCTTTAAAAGTAGCCACAATGACACCTTCAGCCTCCAAACGGAAGCGATACACCATGACATTTTGCTGCCGGAGTGTGAAATATTCCAGATCCTCATCATGCTCTGAGGTCAGGAAACGATTGAGCTCGATGTTTTTGAACACCCTGCTCAATTTCTTCCCCTTAGCGTGAGCCGCGTTAATCCCGATCATTCTTTCGAGCACTTCATTGAAGACGGTGATTTCCCCATCCTCCTGAAAGGCGAGGATTCCGTCGTTAACTCCATCGACCACTTTATTTAAAAATTTGTTTAATGTTTTGGCCCGACGGTTGATGGCCCCGAGCTTCTGACTGAGCTCGATGATTTTCCTTGTATAACGATCTGTAATATCAAAGGTCAATCTCTCTGATAATTGAAAGTGGTGGATGATTTTCATGATTGTATTCAAATCGATCAGTCTGACACCTATATCGATTTTTTGGGGGATGGAAGAGGGGATGCTCGCCATCTCCCCTGGAGAAACAGCTATATCAATTCGTTTCGTATCCCCTCCTCCTGATGGGGAGTAGGGAATATAGTCCACGTGATCTATACCGAGACGCTTCAGAGTGGCGACGGCTTCCTGGGCCGTCTCGATGAAGTCATTCACATAAAGGATCTTCTTTCCCGGAGGTAATTCAAATATGCGGTCTATGTATTCATAGTTCACCGTACGGCGGGCTTTAATGATGGTACAGGAATCGAAATCGATATATTCCTGTACTTCAGGCTCGATCAGAGAAGATGAGTATACGATCAGTTCATTTGTGAAATAGGTTGGAATCCCCTCATCGCAGGCATAACTGGTAATATGGATCAGTTCGCCAAAAACGGACTGTAACTGTTCCTTCAGGGCTCTCTCTGTTTCCTTTGTGCCGGCTAATAGAATTAATTCACGTTTCATTTGAATCCTCCTTATGGTTAATGAAAGGTTTTTGGTTATATATATTCTAACCTATTTCAACCATTAGCGGGATTGAAGTTTGTATTTTCAGATAATAACGGGTTGGCATGGAACTTGCATATAAGGAAATGAAGGATAATAATATGTCAAACGGGGGGATAAGAAATGGAGAGAGAACAAAAAGCTTGGAAGGTACCGCATACATTTATCATTGTGTTTTTCGTCGTGCTTGCGGCTGCCATTTTAACGTATGTCATACCTAAGGGGCAATTTGCTACAGAAGAAATCACGTATATGCAGGATGGGGAAGAACAAACAAAAACAGTCTTGGATCCGGATTCGTTCAGTTATTTAAAAGATGAGGATGGAAACCTGATCAGGGAAGGAACAAGCCTTTTCGAACCTGGTGGTGGGATAGGTTTTCTGAATTATGTATTTGAAGGTCTAGTATCAGGGGATAAATGGGGCTCGGCCGTAGGAGTAGTGGCCTTTATCCTCATTATCGGGGGAGCCTTCGGAATCATCATGAAAACAAGGGCGATCGAAGAAGGGATCCTCAAGGTGATCGATCGGACCAAAGGGAAGGAGTCCCTTATCATTCCGCTCATGTTCTTCTTATTTTCATTAGGTGGGGCCGTTTTTGGAATGGGGGAAGAGGCCATCGCGTTTGCCATGATCCTCGTTCCGATCATGATTGCGATCGGTTATGATGCCATCACGGGGATCATGATTACATATGTTGCGACTCAGATCGGGTTTGCCACATCGTGGATGAATCCATTCGGGGTAGCGATCGCTCAAGGGGTTTCCGGTGTTCCGGTTCTATCAGGAGCCGGCTTCCGCATTGTCATGTGGATCGTCTTTACTCTGGTCGGAATCATTTACACTTGGAGATATGCCAAAGCAATCAAGAAGGATCCAAAACGAAGCCTTTCTTACACAACGGATGAATATTTCAGGAAAGAAGGTAAAGTGGAAAATTTACATGCGAAATTCACTTTGGGACATTCACTCGTCATCCTTACAGTTGGAGTGGGGATCGCCTGGATCATTTGGGGGGTAGTGGAACATGCCTATTATATTCCTGAGATCGCAAGCCAATTCTTTACAATTGGTTTAGTTGCAGGGATCATCGGGGTTCTGTTTAAATTAAATGGAATGAATTGGGATGATGTAGCAAACGGCTTCATCGACGGTGCGAAAGATCTATTGCCTGCAGCTTTGGTAGTCGGGATGGCGAAAGGGATCGTCATCATCCTTGGTGGAGACGCACCGGATGCACCATCTGTATTGAACACGGTATTATATGGTGCAGGGCAGGTAGTCGGTGATTTCCCGGAAGCCATTTCTGCCTGGTGTATGTATGTATTCCAATCTGTTTTCAACTTCTTCGTGGTTTCCGGTTCCGGTCAAGCGGCGCTCACGATGCCATTGATGGCCCCGCTTTCCGATATTGCCGGCGTCACGCGCCAAGTATCAGTACTGGCTTTCCAACTGGGGGATGGATTAACGAATATCCTGGTTCCGACTTCCGCCGCCCTTATGGGAACACTCGGGGCAGCGCGGGTCGACTGGGGAGTGTGGGCTAAGTTCATTCTTAAATTCATGCTTATTTTATTCGTACTATCATCCATCTTTGTCATTACAGCAACGCTCATTGGATTTTAATCAGCCATTCTTCGGGCAAGGCTCGATTATGAATAAATAGTGAAAGGAGCAAACATCATGTTAACACTTATACAAAACGGGGAAGTTTACGCTCCAGCATATCTAGGGAAAAAGGATATCCTCCTGGTAGGGGATAAAATAGGTTTCATTGAAGACAAGATTGAACTTCCCGGTCAATTTGTGGATATTAAAGTGGTGGATGCAACCGGTAAGTATGTTGTACCCGGATTCATCGACTCACATGTCCATATTATGGGTGGAGGCGGCGAAGGGAGCTTCCGTACAAGAACTCCTGAAATTCAATTGACTCAGGCCACTCTCTCAGGAATCACCACTCTTGTCGGTGTCATCGGTACAGACGGGACGACGAGGACGATGGCAAGCCTCATAGCCAAAGCGAAGGGGCTTGAGGAAGAAGGGATAACCTGTTATACGCAAACCGGTTCATACCAGGTACCTTTGAAAACACTTACCGGGAAGATTGAGGATGATATCATCTTAGTGGATAGAATCATTGGGGTGGGTGAAGTGGCGATTGCCGATCATCGCTCATCTCAGCCGACGGTTAACGAGTTGGCGAAAATTACTTCCGCTGCAAGGATCGGAGGGATGTTGTCAGGGAAAGCCGGGATTGTCAATATCCACGTCGGGGATAGTTATGATCACCTGAACCTGCTGGAAGAGATTGTCGAGACGACGGATATTCCGATCAAGCAGTTCTATCCGACTCACATCAACCGGAATGCCCATCTTTTTGAAGCAGGGATCCAGTATGCCCTTAAAGGCGGCTATGTAGACTTTACAACAAGTACCATCCCTCAGTTTCTGGAAGACGGGGAAGTCAAATGCAGTCAAGCGCTTAAACGCATGCTAGATGCGGGCGTACCGGTGGAACAAATCACCTATACCTCAGATGGACAAGCAAGTCTGCCGAATTTTGATCGTGATGGAGAGCTGATCGGACTGCAGATCGGTCAGGTGTCAAGCCTCTATGAAGAAGTGAAGGATGCCGTTCTGAAGGAAAACATCCCTTTGGAAACAGCGATCAGGGTCATTACCTCGAATCCTGCGAAGATCCTGAAACTAAAGCAAAAAGGTCGCGTGGAAGTTGAAAAGGATGCTGACCTTGTCCTTTTGGATCAGGAAACCCTTGACGTGAATACGGTTTTCGCCAGAGGGAAATTGATGGTGAAAAACGGGGAAGCGATCGTGAAAGGGACATTTGAACAGTGATGGAAAGAAAGGATAGCCCGGAGCCTTGATGGTCCGGGCTATTTTTATTGAATTTGAATGATCGATTGGAGCGATGCTTGTGAAATCTGCCTTTTATCTGCGAAACGAAAAATCATTCCCGTTTCTGCAGAGGCGCCTAAACCTTATCCGACCCGAGACGGAGGGAAAAACCACCAGAAGCCCCTACTGTCCTTAAGATCATTTCCATATGATAAAGATAGTTACTTATTGATGGGGGACGGATGTTATGAAAAAAATGATTGAAATCTTTAAGAATCCAATATTTTTAAAATTATTCTTCGCTAACTTTACTTCGCATATGGGAAGTGTGATTGGCCTGACAGCGTTTATGTTTTATCTGCTGGATCGCTTTTCTGAGCAGCCCGTGTATGCATCGATTACGGAAATGATGTATTCACTACCGACTCTTCTAGTGTTTTTCCTTGTAGGCGTATTCGCTGATAGGTTGGACCGCCAGAAAATTGCCTATCACTGTGATACGATCAGTTCTATTCTTACATTATTATTATTCGGTGCCATCTTCATAGGCTGGCTTCCGCTCATCTTTACGGTTCTCTTCCTAAGAAGTGGTGTCCAGAAATTTTTCTTCCCGGCGGAACAAGGAATCCTCCAGGGGGTACTCTCAAAGGATGATTATTCTACTGCTGCCGGACTTAATCAAATGGTGATGAGCTTGTTTATGCTGCTCGGAAATGCCGTTGCCATCTTTGTCTATTGGACCGCCGGGATTTACGGTGCCCTTGCGGTGGATTTCGTTACATTTGTGATTTCGGCAATCTTGATCAGGAAATGTGTCATCCCGGAAGAAGTCCGGCTTCCAAATGGGAAGCATTCCTGGAAGGATTTGAACATTCAATCTGTCGCAAAAGATTTTACAGCTGGCATGAAGTATATCCTGAACCATAAGCTCCTTTTATCGTTGATAGGCGGGTTTGTTGTATTCGGAATTGTGAATGGCGGATTCTCGGTAATTCCTATCTTTATATTGAAGTATAAATTGGCTCCCGATTCTTATGAGGAATATTCCATTCTATTAGGGGTAGCCTTCGGGGCAGGAGTTCTGATCGGAAGTATCTTCTCCTCCATGCTCACCCAAAAATTCAAGTTTCATGTACTGATCGTGGCAGGTCTCGTGATATCGGGTACCTTTATCATCGCAGCATCGTTTGCCCCGACCACCTGGCTTTTTCTTATGATCATTTTCATCGCAGCACTGGGATTGCCACTTGTAAACATTGCAATCGGGGGCTGGATGCCAAGTATCATTGACCCTAAGATGATGGGGAGGGTACAGGGATGGATCAATCCTCTTATGATGCTTTCTCAATCCATCACCCTGGGAGTCATCGCCATGACATTCCCGTCTGTGATCACAGTTGAAATGCTCTACTGGCTCGTCGGAGGCTGCCTCCTCATCGTAGCCGTATTCTACACCATCATCCTGCCTAAATACGTAAAGGAAGAAGAACCACATTCTGCCGTTTTAAATAGTTAAAGAAACATCCCTGCTGAATTGGGCAAGATGATTCAGTAGGGGTTTTTTATATTATAAACCTCTTCAATCGTTTGAAAATAATGTGGTTTGGAAGGAAAAAATGATTTTTCCTTTACTCATAAGTAAATATGCTTTGATAGTTGATTGGAGCGGAGGGTGCTCGACTCCTGCGGGAAACGCTGGACAGGTGAGACCCCGCAGGCGTAGCCGAGGAGGCTCACCGCCAGCCCCGCGGAAAGCGAGCACCTGTAGCGGAAATCAACCAGCACTCGCTTCTTTAACAGTAAAAATGTTTAATAAACCGCTATTATAAAAAGAATGAAAATTATTTTTAAAAAGTATAATCATTTTATGAACGTTTTTTCTTCATGTACGTCTTATCAATGAACTCACCTGCCGGGGGATAGAAAGGACAGTAAAGGATGGAAGAGAAAAAATGGATTAAGCAAGCGAAAAAAGGGAACCATGAAGCCTTTGCTCTTCTATTTAGGGAACATTACCCCTTTTTAGTGAAGTATTTGATCAAAGTAACGATGAATCGTGATCTGGCAGAAGAGCTTGCTCAGGACACAATGGCTAAATGTGTGGAGAAAATCCATCAATACAACGGGAAATCAAAGTTTTCCTCCTGGCTGATTACAATTGCCACCAATCGGTATATCGATCTTCAGCGCAAAAGCAAAAGAGAAAAGGATTGGCAAAGGGAAGAAATGAACGGTAGAAAGCTCAAGTGGGAAATGGAATCGAGAAACGAAGAGTGGAATGACGCATTAGCCGCACTGGGACGACTTTCAGATGAAGTGAGGCTTCCTATTATATTGAAACACTATTATGGATACTCATACGAGGAAATCGGCCAAATGACGGATCTTCCGCCTGGGACCGTTAAATCCAGGGTCCATCACGGAATTACAAGGATGAGAAAGGAGTTGAAAATAGATGAACAACAAACATGAACAGGATGAACTAAAGGAATTGATAGATGAAGGCTTTCGATCGATTGATCGTGAAGTAGAGGAAAGCACTCCGTCCCTTCAATGGTTTGAACAATTGGTCGAGGGTCAGCAAGAACAGTTAAAAGCAAGGTTTAAACGAGATATGATACTCTTTCTTCTTCTCGCTGGCTGCCTACTGACCGTTTTCTCCCTTACTTTGTTTCAAATGCCGATTCTATTTCTTCTCCTTCAGGTTCTCATTTTCGCAGGAGCTTTGATATTTATTGGGTTGACTTATACGAAAAAGGTGAAAAGGACATGACAAAAGAAGAGCTTTATATCTTGCCGATTGTCATTCCCCTTCTTTTGGTCCAAAGCATCTATTTATTCATCGATGCACGTAAGAATGGACATCAGTATTGGTTCTGGGGAATTTGGGGACTGATTCAGTGCCCGATGCCCATCATTTTTTATTTCATATTCGCGAAAAAAGTTTTTAGAAGAAAAGGGGAGAGAAAATCATGATCATTGTAACGACAGATTATGTACCAGGAAAGTCATATAGTATATAGAAAATTATCAATAAAAATAATATTGACACAATTAAGGTCCTGTAGTATGGTTATTAATGGAATAAAAAACGATAACGAATGGAGGGTTTGTGATGATGAAAGTGAATGGATCTCAAGGAGCGCGAGCGGCTTTTCAAATCAATTTCATATCATCACATGACCAGTAACTCCTTAGCGATTTCATATGAATCCACGAGCACAGGTTATGTTTATAATCTGTGCTTTTTTATGTCCATTCATGAAGACGGACGTCTATAAGGCACAAGAGAATCACTCCCACCTGGGGAATGCGATTCTGACTGCCCTGTGACGTCCGTCTTTTGTATGTTAGCGCTTAACGGTGAACCCAAGGGAATCCTTGATCACACATAGATTATCCATTTTATGAAGGAGGAAAAGATGATGGTAATGGTTCAAATGAAGAAGATGATGTCTGCTGTGGAGACAGAAGGCGGATAGTAAAGAAAGTCAACATGGGGAGGTAGACTGGGATGTTTAGTATTTTTAAGAAATTATCATGGTTTTTTATTGAGAATTGGAAAAGGTATACAGTGGCGATCGTCCTATTGACGATTGTCGGGATCCTTGATGTGATCCCCCCGAAGCTTGTAGGAAATGCCATCGACGACATTCACCTCGGTGCGATGACCTGGGATGTGGTGGGGAAGTATCTCTGGTTGATTGCCGGGATTGCCATCATCTCGTACGGAATGACGTATGTATGGATGTATCAACTGTTTGGCGGTGCCTTTCTCGTAGAAAGGAAGCTGCGCAGTAAATTCATGGGTCACCTCTTAAAGATGACCCCGACGTTCTTTGAGAAGAATCGGACGGGTGATTTAATGGCGAGGGCGACCAATGATCTAAAGGCGATTTCGATCACGGCGGGTTTTGGTGTCCTGACGTTGATCGATTCGAGCGTGTTCATGTTAACAATCCTGTTTACGATGGGGTTTCTCATCAGCTGGAAACTGACGATAGCCGCCGTTTTACCTCTGCCGATCATGGCTCTGTTAATGAAGGTATATGGTGCAAGGATCCATAAACGGTTCACCGAAGCCCAGGATGCATTCGGAGACTTGAATGATAAAGTTCTTGAGTCGATTGCAGGGGTCAGGGTCATCCGGGCTTACGTACAGGAAAGGGCAGATGAAAAGCGGTTCGGTGATATGACGGAAGATGTGTATAACAAAAATATCGGTGTTGCGAGGATCGACTCATTGTTTGAACCGACCATAAAAGTCCTCGTTGGATTAAGTTACTTAATCGGATTGGGTTATGGCGCCTACCTGGTATTCCACCAGAGCATTACCCTGGGACAGCTGGTTTCCTTTAATGTGTATCTCGGGATGTTGATCTGGCCGATGTTTGCGATTGGTGAATTGATCAATGTGATGCAGCGGGGGAATGCGTCCCTCGATCGGGTTCAGGAGACACTTGATTATGTCCGGGACGTACAGGATGGAGAGAATCCTAAATCAATCGTTTCCCCTGAACAGATCGGATTTAAGGATGTGGACTTCAAATATCCTTCCTCACAGGTACTGAACCTTTCCAACATCAATGTGAACATCCATCAAGGAGGTACCCTTGGGATAGTCGGAAAGACAGGAAGCGGCAAGACGACTTTCATCAAGCAGCTTCTCCGTGAATATCCGGCGGGAAGTGGTTCCCTATCGATCGGAGGAATCCCGATTGATGACTTGTCCATTCAACAGGTAAGGGATTGGATTGGGTATGTCCCACAAGATCATGTTCTATTTTCCAGGACCGTAAGAGAAAATATTTTATTCGGAAAGCATGATGCAATAGAGGCAGATTTGGAAACGGCGATAGAATTGGCTGATTTCAAGAAGGATCTCGACATGCTGCCTGATGGCTTGACCACCCTTGTAGGGGAGAAGGGTGTGGCTCTTTCGGGTGGGCAGAAACAACGGATTTCGATTGCGAGGGCCCTCATCAAGAACCCGGAAATCCTGATCCTTGATGACTCATTATCGGCCGTCGATGCCAAGACAGAAGCGAAGATCATAGACAATATACGAACAGAACGGGAAGGGAAAACAACGATTATTACGACTCATCGTCTCTCGGCGGTTCAGCATGCTGATTGGATCATCGTCTTAGAGGATGGGAAAGTGGTAGAAGAAGGGGTCCATGAAGTGCTCCTCGAGAATGGCGGTTGGTATAAAGAACAATTTGACCGCCAACAAGTTGAAGATTCCTCACCAGAGGAGGTGGGCGCATGAAAGTCGGAAGAAAACTAACCGAATATGCCTTGATTTATAAAAAAATCATCATAGCTGCACTTTTGATGCTCAGTGTATCAGTGGCAGCGGAACTTGCCGGTCCATTCATTGCCAAAAAACTGATTGATGACCATATTATCGGGATTGAATCGACCTGGTATGAAACGGTTAAGGGAAAAGAAGCTGTACCCTATGAGGGAACATGGTATAAGCGTGATCAATATTTCAGTGATGGAGATGCAAAAGGGGAAGACGTCCGTATCCTTCAGGTAGGCAGAGCGTTTTATTTCGTCCCTGCCACCGTTTCCTTTGACGGGGAACGATCGGTGTCATCGGGGGAGATGACCATCACTAAAGGCGGGGAATCAGAAACCTATCCCGCCAAGAAATTAACAGGGGATGAGCTTCTCAGGTTCTATAATCCTGAAATCCCAAGGATCATCCGATTGATTGCCTTTTATTTCGGCTTGCTTGTGGTTGCGGCCTTTTTCCAATACGGCCAGCGGTTTTACCTTCAGAAGGCGGCAAACCGTGTGATACAAAAGATGCGTAATGATGTGTTTCAACACATCCAAAAGCTTCCGATCCGTTATTTCGATAATCTGCCGGCAGGGAAGGTCGTTGCCCGGATCACAAACGACACGGAAGCAATCAGGGACCTGTATGTAACCGTACTTTCGACGTTCTTCTCCAGTACGATTTATATTATCGGGATTTACATTGCACTCTTTATCCTTGACGCAAAATTAGCGGCCATCTGCTTGATCCTGATACCGATCCTGGTTGTGTGGACGTATCTTTATCGTATGTATGCGTCGAAATACAATCATATCATCAGATCCAAAGTGAGTGATATCAATGCCATGATCAATGAATCAATACAGGGCATGAACATCATTCAGGCTTTCAGCAGGGAGAAGAAAACGAACGAAGAATTCGAAGATCTGAACGAAACCCACTTCAACTATCAAAATAAGCTATTAAGCTTAAATTCAATGACCTCCCATAACCTTGTTGGGGTACTGAGGAATATCACGTTCGTAGCGTTCATTTGGTATTTCGGAGGAGCATCGATCGGAGTGGGATCCGTTGTCACGCTCGGCGTCCTTTATGCTTTTGTTGACTACATCAATCGGTTGTTCCAACCGGTCACAGGGATCGTGAACCAGCTTGCGAATCTTGAACAGGCACTTGTGGCGGGAGAACGGGTTTTCCAGCTGCTTGAAGAGACGGGGACCCCTGTGGATGATGGGAAAATGAGCAGGTATGACGGAAATGTAAGCTTTGAGCATGTATTCTTTGGATATAAAGAGAATGAATATGTGTTGAAAGATATTACGTTTGAAGCGAATAAAGGGGAAACCGTTGCCTTGGTGGGACATACGGGTTCAGGAAAAAGCTCGATCATGAATCTGTTATTCCGTTTCTATGACAGCAATGAAGGGAAAATCCGGATTGATGGAAATGACATTGTCGATATTCCCTATCAAACGATTCGGGAACATATGGGAATTGTCTTGCAGGATCCTTATTTGTTCACAGGGACGATTGCTTCGAATGTCAGTCTCGATGATCCAAGGATTTCAAGGGAGCAGGTAGAGGCTGCACTCAATGCGGTAGGGGCGGAAAAAGTGTTCAAAAACCTGGAGAATGGATATGATGAGCCGGTGATCGAGAAAGGAAGCACCCTTTCATCCGGACAGCGCCAACTGATATCCTTTGCACGTGCACTGGCCTTTAATCCAGCGATCCTGATCCTCGATGAAGCGACATCAAGCATCGATACAGAGACTGAGGCGATCATCCAGGAAGCGATGGAAGTCCTGAAAAAGGGCCGTACGACCTTCATCATCGCTCACAGATTATCGACGATCAAGGAAGCCGATCAAATCCTTGTATTGGACCGAGGGGAAATCGTGGAGCGTGGGAATCATGATGAATTAATGAAAAGGCTGGGCCGATATTATCAAATGTATCAGCTCCAGCAGGGAACTAAAGATCATCTGGCAGGATAGAAGGGAAAGGGCGTCTGACGATGTAGTCGGACGCTTTTTCTTATACTGGATTTTGAAATTATACTGATGTTACGGGGAATTATCCATGTATTAATACAATTTCCTGTTAAGAAAACAGGACTTTCGTGGGATTTTGTCGTTTTAAATCGAATTTATTCCCTTATCCATGTATAATTTAATTGATAAAAAAGTTTCATAAAGGGAGGATCCTATGATGGGATGGGCAATCGCCATATTATTTGGGTCAGCAGTTGTGCTGCTCATTTTATCGTTTATTAAAACGACACAAACCAACTCGAAGCTTGAGCAACAGATAGAGCATGTTTCCATTTCCGTATTGAACGAGGTTCATGAACTGGAGAAGCAGTTACGAAACATACAATTGGATGCAGAAATTACAGCCCAGCAGGCAGGAGCTGCACCTGCAGCATCCGAGGAACGCGAATTGCTCCGTGAGATGCTTGATTTGTATAAAAGAGGCTATTCTGTTGAAAGTATTGCAGGGAAAACAAAGCTCAAGCCTCATGAAGTGGAGCATATGCTTGCGCCATTTATGGCTCAAAAGGGTGAAAGGGGCTTAGTGGCACAATGACAGTGACATCGAACTCATTGCGGAGCTTTGCTGGAGGGATCTTGATCGCCACCTCTTTGATTGGGGCTGTGTATCTTTTCGGTCCTTCTGAAGCAAGCAGTACCGGAAAAGAAGAACCTGCTGAAGTGCAAAAGCTGTCAGAGGATGAAATGGTGAAGAAGCTGACTTCAAAAGGCTATGTCATACATACTGAAGACCAGTGGAGCAAGCAGCTGAAAGCCATGAATGAAAAGCAGGAAGAGGCATCGATTAAGAAGGATGACGGCAAGGTGGTCTACAAAACGATGCTCACCGTTTCTACCGGGATGACAAGCATCGACGTAGGAAACGCTTTGGAACAAGCCAATATCATAAAAGATGGGTTGGATTTCTATAAAGAGGTAGAAAAGCGGGGGCTTGAGAACGAGCTGCGTCCAGGTACCTTTGAAGTCGAAAGTGGAATGAGCACGGACGAAATCATTTCTACCATCTTCGAATAATTGGAAAACGGGACTGGCATTCAGTCCCGTTTTTTTTATCCCATACTCAATAACAGATCCCAACCCGGCTTTTGATGAAGGACAGGTCTGACAGTTGTTTGTATATAAAATCTCCTGTGTCATACATGGAAATGCTGCTACCGCCTTCTGGAAGTACATTTCTTTCCGTTCGGTAATTGCCGAGCCGTTCTCCATCCGGCAAATAGGTGGGGCAAACGATGGTCCAGTCCATTTCGGATGCCTGAAGCATGAGGAAGGCTCTTAGGTGGTCTTCGGCCGCGGTTGTGCTTCTCCGTTTCGATTCACTCGACTGAAAACGGTAAAGACCATCATCCGTCCGCGCCTGGAGGATGCCCGCCGTCCCGCACGTAATGATCCGTTTCACCCCATAGCTTCTCATGGCTTTTAACAGGATCGGCATGCTTTTTGTGAGGACATCCTGCTTATCTGTATTCAGGCAGCTGATCACGGCCTCTGAGCCTTCGATGGTCTTCATCACATCTTCTTCGTTCAACACATCCCCGATTATTTCCGTGCCGGGAGCGTCCTGACCGCTGCCTCTCCGTACCAATCGATTTACTTCATATTCTGATATAGCCCGTTGAAAGACGACGGAACCAACCCGGCCCGTACTCCCGAATAAAGCAATTTTCATATCGTGCCCTCCCATATTTCTTTGAAATTAGTGTAGCGTATAATCGGAAATTTTTACATGTTTGTGTATTCAAGTATACATACTAAAGGTGAAGAAAAAAATCTCGGGTAGGAAACTTTTATGTTGACTTATCTCTGGTAACGTTTTATGATGACATTCGTAACAAATTTAAATCCGATAAGAATAGTGGGGGTTATACAATGAAAAAGTGGAAATTATCCATCATCATGCTAATCGCTTTATCCATGGTGTTAGCTGCATGTGGTCAATCTAAAGATAAAGAAGAATCAAATGGTGATTCGAAAGAGACATCCCTTTACGATAAGGTAAAGGAAGATGGAGAATTACTTGTCGGGACGGAAGGTACATATCCTCCTTTCACATTCCATGACGAATCAGGAAAGCTGACCGGGTTTGACGTAGAAATCGCCCGTGAGGTAGCGAAGCGTCTCGGAGTCGAAGCGAAATTCCAGGAAACACAATGGGATGCAATGTTTGAAGGTTTGAATTCCAAGCGTTTCGATATGATCGCAAACCAGGTGGGAATTCGTGAAGATCGTGAGAAGAAATATGATTTCTCTAAACCATATATCGAATCAAGTGCAGTAGTTGTTGTATCAAAAGACAACAAAGATGTTACTTCATTTGAGGACATCAAAGGATTGACTTCTGCTCAATCCCTGACTAGTAACTACCGCGATATCGCTGAAAAAAATGGTGCGAAAATTCAAGGGGTGGAAGGCCTTTCACAATCCATCCAATTACTTGAGCAAGGCCGAGTGGATGTAACAGTGAACGATAAGATTTCAATCCTTGATTACCTGAAGAAACAGCCGAATGCCAATGTGAAAATTGCCGCAGAAGCTGAAGACGCTGGTCAAAGTGGTCTGATGTTCCGTAAAGGCAACGACAAGCTGGTAGAAGAAGTGAATAAAGCGTTAGAGGAAATGATGGAAGACGGTACGTACAAAGAGATCTCTGATAAGTGGTTCGGAGAAGATGTATCTCCTAAGTAGCATTTACCAGGATCCTCAAGCAATGATTGATATTTTACAAAGCTCCCTGCTTCCAATGTTAGAGGGGGCTTTGTATTATTCTATACCTCTAACGCTCATTTCATTTGCTTTAGGTATGATCCTGGCTGTTCTGACTGCTCTTGCCCGTCTGTCAAATATATCAATCTTACGTGGGATTGCAAGGTTTTATGTATCTGCGATAAGAGGGACCCCTTTACTCGTTCAATTATTTATCATTTTCTATGGGTTGCCTACTTTGGGGATCAAGTTCGATCCGTTCCCATCTGCCATCATCGCTTTCTCATTAAATAAAGGTGCATATTCGTCAGAAATCGTCCGTGCCGCGATTCAATCGATCCCGAAAGGACAATGGGAAGCCGGCTATTCCATCGGCATGACGTATTCTCAAGCCTTAAAGAGAATCATCCTGCCGCAGGCAACACGGGTATCCATTCCTCCGTTATCAAATTCTTTCATCAGTCTGGTGAAGGATACGTCACTTGCTTCCTTGATTCTAGTGACGGAAATGTTCAGGAAGGCACAGGAAATTGCGGCTACCAACTATGAGTTTTTACTTATGTACATGGAAGCAGCGCTACTTTACTGGGTCATCTGCTTTATCTTATCCATTATACAAGGTCGTATAGAGAACCGACTGGATCGGTACATTGCCAAGTAATATAAAAGGAGATTGAACATGATTTCCATTAAAGGATTAACAAAACGATTTGATCAGTTAGAAGTATTAAAAGGAATGAATGTAGAAGTCGAAAAAGGACAGGTCATCGTCCTGATCGGTCCTTCTGGTTCAGGAAAGACAACGTTCCTTCGCTGCTTGAATGCCCTTGAAATCCCGAATGACGGTACTGTTTCGATAGGCGGTTCCACCGTTGATTTCAATAAAAAGGTAACCAAGCAGGAGCTTATCAGCCTAAGAAGAAAAACAGGGATGGTATTTCAGAACTATAATCTGTTCCCTCACATGACTGCACTCGAAAACGTCATGGAAGGACCGACCGTTGTACAGAAACGAAAAAAATCCGAGATGCGCGAAAAGGCCATCAAACTGCTTGAAAAAGTCGGTCTTGGTGATAAGATTGATTATTATCCATTCCAGCTTTCAGGCGGGCAGCAGCAGAGGGTCGGCATTGCAAGGGCCCTCGCCATCGAGCCGGAAGTGATGCTCTTCGACGAGCCCACTTCAGCGCTTGATCCCGAACTGGTTGGCGAGGTATTGAAAGTCATGAAAGACCTTGCCGAAGAGGGGATGACGATGGTGGTCGTCACACATGAAATGAGATTTGCCCAAGAAGCGGCCGATAAGGTCATTTTCATGGATGGGGGATACATCGTCGAAGAAGGCCCTCCCCGGGAAGTGTTTGAAAATCCAAAGAATGAACGTACGAAGCAATTCCTTAACTTAATACAATAAAGAGGGAAGATGAATGGGCGTGGACGCTCATTCATCTTTTTTTTAGGTTTTATTCATATCGTCAGCTGAAACTAATAAACTTTTCAGAAAAAGGTTAGAAGGAACGTTTTAGTGGAAATATGGTAGTAGTTGGATCACTTACAGGGAGGAATGACAATGGAATACCGTATTGAACGTGACACAATAGGAGAAATGAAGGTGCCGAAGGAAAAATATTGGGGGGCCCAGACTCAACGGAGTAAGGAAAACTTCCAGATCGGTACCGAAAAGATGCCCATTGAGGTTACATATGCCTTTGCACAGTTGAAGAAAGCGGCTGCAGTCGTCAATCATTCACTTGGAAAGCTTCCTGAAGGGAAGATGAGGGCGATTGGAAAGGCCTGTGATGAGATTTTGGAAGGGAAGTGGGATGAGCATTTCCCCCTGGTCGTCTGGCAAACGGGAAGCGGCACACAGTCCAATATGAACGTAAATGAAGTAGTGGCTTATCGTGCCAATGAACTTCTCGGTGAAAATGGCTCGGAGGAGAGGGTCCATCCCAACGATGATGTGAACATGTCTCAAAGTTCCAATGATACATTCCCGACGGCCATGCACGTAGCGGCGTATCAGGAAATCGAATCCAAGTTGTTTCCCGTGCTTCAGGATTTCATTGGAACATTGAAAGAGAAAGAGGATGAATTTCAGGATATTATCAAAATCGGCCGTACCCATCTTCAGGATGCCACGCCGTTGACTCTCGGACAGGAAATCAGTGGATGGCGTTCCATGATGGAAAAATCCTATAGCATGACAAGGGAAAGTGTACAGCGTTTGGTCAATCTTGCCATCGGCGGAACGGCGGTAGGAACGGGGATCAATGCAGATCCGACTTTTGGCAGCAAGGTTGCGGCCCAATTAGAAGTACAGACAGGCATCAAGTTCGCTTCATCGGATAATAAGTTTCATGCCCTGACATCCCATGATGAAATTGTGTACGTCCACGGTGCCATCAAGGCATTGGCAGCGGATCTTATGAAAATTGCAAATGATGTCAGATGGCTTTCAAGCGGTCCCCGAAGCGGCATAGGGGAAATGACGATACCTGCCAATGAACCAGGCAGCTCCATCATGCCGGGGAAAGTGAACCCGACACAAAGTGAAGCGGTGACCATGGTCGCGACCCAAGTCTTCGGGAACGATGCAGCTATAGGTTTTGCCGCCAGTCAGGGGAACTTTGAGCTGAATGTTTTCAAACCGGTCATCATCTATAATTTGATACAATCCGTAAGGCTGCTTGCAGATGGAATAAAATCCTTCAACGATAAATGTGTAAAGGGACTGGAGGCGAATCGGGACGTCATTGAAGACTTTGTGCAAAGATCCCTCATGCTCGTTACGGCTTTAAATCCGCACATCGGTTATGAGAAGGCGGCAGAAATTGCGAAGAAGGCCCATCAGGAAGGATCAACATTGAAAGAAGCGGCCCTCGAATCAGGCTATTTGACGGAAGAACAGTATGATAAATGGATTGACCCGGCAGCTATGGTCCATAATAAATGATGGGAAAGCATGGACTGGAATTTATTTAAGACATAATGAAACTCCCGGCCTAAAAGACCGGGAGTTTTATCCAATCATATTAAATTGGTGATTATTTTTGGTACCCGCCACCGATTTGTTGTTCAGCCATTTGAACCAGGCGTTTAGTGATTTCTCCACCTACAGAACCGTTAGCACGAGCTGTTGCATCTGGTCCTAATTGTACGCCGAACTCAGAAGCGATTTCGTACTTCATTTGGTCGATTGCTTGTTGAGCTCCTGGAGCTACTAGTTGGTTAGATGAATTGCTGCGAGATTGTTGCTGTTGCATAATCTGTCATCTCCTTAGAATGTATAAGTTTTTTTGGTTGGGTTAGCTGGAATTGCACCAGCACGCTATTCCATGAGCGACCATCTTCAAATGGTGTAACCCATCGAGTGGGGTTTAGTGAAGGCTTGTTGCTGCCTTGTTACTAGGTATTATGGTTTCTCTGAAGAATTATATTCAAGGGGATGACAGGGAATTTATTCCTATTAAATCCCTGCAAGTTTTCTACATAAATCACCATGATTGTAAAAAGGATAACACTATAAAAAGATTTAGATTGAAAGTATGGTGACACATCATGAAAGCTTGCGCGTTATGTAACGGGATCGTTGAATACAGGGGACTTTGCACTAAATGTGGAGACTCGACAACGGATCAGGGTAGATATTATGATTTTTACGATGAGTATAGTGCGTATATGGATATTCAGCACGTGCAATTAGCCGACGGCATTCCGAATAGCAGCTGCTCTGATACTTGTCTTCATCTCTTTACATGCCTCCGGTGTGGGGAAGAAGAAGGGAAAAGTATAGACCTGACGGAATTTTAATAAAGAATGGCGCACCCTAAAGCTGGGTGCGCCATTTTCTTATCTACTTATCGGATCCTTGACTCAGATTCTGAATCAAAGAAATGAGCTTTGTTCATATCGAATGCAAGATCGATCGTTTGTCCTGCAACGATATCTGTACGGGAATCAACCCGGGCTACAAACTCTTGTCCTTCTAATTGAGAATACAGCATCGTTTCAGCACCCGTTAATTCAGATACTTCAATCTTCGCCGTGATTTTCGCACCTTGAGCGGTATCCAGGAAAAGAGGCTCGTCATGGATATCTTCAGGACGTACACCAAGGATGATGCTCTTTCCTACATGGCCTTGTTCGCGAAGCACTTTCATTTTTCCTTCCGGTACAGACACTTTCGTATTGCCGATGACGAACTTCCCATCTTCCAGGGATCCGTGGAAGAAGTTCATGGCAGGTGATCCGATGAATCCGCCTACGAAGACATTTTCCGGTTTATCATATACTTCTTTGGGAGAACCAACTTGTTGAATCACACCGTCTTTCATGACAACGATACGTGTAGCCATCGTCATCGCTTCTGTCTGATCATGTGTTACGTAGATCGTTGTTGTCTGTAAACGTTGGTGAAGCTTGGCAATTTCAGCACGCATCTGTACACGAAGCTTAGCATCAAGATTGGATAAAGGCTCATCCATTAAGAATACTTTCGCATCACGGACGATGGCACGGCCAAGTGCAACACGCTGACGCTGACCACCTGATAAAGCTTTCGGTTTCCGGTCTAGCAGTGCTTCAAGACCGAGGATCTTGGCCGCTTCCTGTACGCGACGGTCAATTTCCTGTTTATCGAACTTACGCAGTTTAAGACCGAATGCCATATTATCATACACACTCATATGAGGGTATAAGGCATAGTTCTGGAACACCATGGCGATGTCACGGTCTTTAGGCGCCACATCATTTACGCGTTTTCCGTCAATGGAGAAATCCCCTTTGGATATTTCTTCGAGCCCGGCAATCATGCGAAGGGTGGTGGATTTCCCACAGCCCGATGGTCCAACAAATACGATGAATTCTTTATCTTGAATGTGAAGGTTAAAGTCATTTACCGCCGTTACCTTACTATCATAAATCTTGTGGATATGTTCTAATTTTAATTCAGCCACTTCGTTTCTCCTCCTTGAAATGCAATCGTTTTCATCTATAGATTCATTGTAGAGAAAGCGGATTCAAAACGATATGGTCAACCTGCACAAAGTTGCCTAAACATTATTGGGCAGGTTGTCAGATTGGAAGCTTAAACAGGCAAAGTAGGCAAGGATACCACCTTGAAAGCTTTTAATATCTATATTTGTTCTTTCAATAAACTTATCAATCCGGTACTGGACACTGTTCCGATGCATGAATAATGTCTTGGCGGTCTGACTGATATTGGACTGATTTTCGAGAAATGCCCTGATGGTGTGAATTTGTTCAGGATCTTCAGAAAAGAAGTCGGCGACCTTTTTAAAGAAATGCTCCTCCCATGCATGCGGAAAGTGGTGTAGGGTGAATTCAGGCAGAACCGTCACGGCCGACTGGATGAATGCCTGCTTATGAATGGTTCCAGAAAACGAAAATAGCTCACGTTCATGGGCGAAAAAAGCAGGGAAATGTGAATCGGCATCATGAAACTGCCCAATGTAAAAAGAAGGACTGACGAAGAAATCCGATTCAATGACATGGGAAATCGACTGCAGCTGTTCCTCATCCATCATCCACTCATGCTTCCTTTCTATAAGCAGTCCCATGCGATCTGAGAGGAAAATGAGGATGGTCCCGTGTGGTAATAAATGTTGGAACGCTTCTCTCAGTTGAAGCTGTTCCCTGCCTTCCTTCAGACTGAATTGAATGATGCGGAACTCTCCATCATGCATTGACGGGACCGGCCCGTTCTCCAGTAAATAATGGTACCACTCAGCGGAATCGTGAGAATCATTCACGCTTCCAGGTGAAGGAGTGATTTCTTGAAACAAGCAATATAATAAATCCAATTCCGGCTGGGAAATCTCTGATTGATCGATCCCTATATATTCATCTTCCTGTTCGTTCGTAAACCAGACTTTTGTAGATTCGAGGCTTGTGGGATAATGGTGCTGAATGATGGCGCCAGGATATTTTTTACGTAAAGATGTAAACATGTGATCCCTCTTTGTTCATTATTATAGTAAAAAAGGTTATAATGACATTGTACTGAAATAGCTGGAGTAATCAAAGAGTGCATGATTGCAAAAGTACAATAATTTTAATACTATTGTACAATGAATAATTCTTATGGGGTGTCCTGAATGGAATATACAAAAGAAGTTACGAATCGAATGAAACGTCTTGAAGGTCAGGTCCGTGGTGTATTGAAAATGATGGAGGATGAGAAACATTGTAAGGATGTTGTGACTCAACTATCAGCCGTTCGAACTGCTGTTGACCGAACAATCGGCCTCATCGTGGCAAAGAATCTGGAAGCGTGCATACGCGAGTCGGAAGAAGAGGGCATAAAGGCGGAAGATGCGATCCAGGAAGCTGTCAATATGCTCGTTAAAAGTCGATAAAAGGTAAAAAGCTGCCAAGGAAAATTCCTGATTGGCAGCTTTTTTTTTCCATATTATCTTGGGGGCTCTTCGTAGTCGGTGATTTCGATCGCTTCTTCGATGTTGGTGGTGTTTTCCCTCATGTGGACGGAACCTCCGGACATCCCTTCGTTGATGAAACGGTCGACATCCAGAAATGCTTTTTCTTTTCCTTCGTAATTCGTATCAGGAAGGAATTGATCGTTCTTATTGTCTTTTTTCATGCTCATCAGCCTCCTTTCTTTAGTTTTAGAAAGGGGGCTGAAGTTATGCATGGAACAGGATTAATTTCTACCGGACTGGGGTATTATGTAGGTTGCATCACTCATAAACATGGAATAGCATCAGTTCATGCAGCTGCTTCTTAAGGATCTCTTCCTTGTCAGCCGGAGGATTGGGGCCGGTCCATTCGATTCTTCCGTCTTTATGGTATGTTCCTGTATATTTCGTCCCGCTGAAATAAAAGGAAAATGTCCAGCCCGGGAGCTGTTTATTTTCGTACATGTTCTTAAATTGAAAATGTTGGATCATCATTTGTCACCTCCATTCATATTGTAAACGTTTTAACCCGGGCTGTGTAGGACCGGCCGTGAAATGTATCATAAATGGAAGGCTTCTCTAATAGAATTTACTGAAGAGATAGGGGAGGGACGAAGAATGAATTCGTTTATTCGTGATTTAGAGAAGGCGATCAGTGATGAATGGACAGGTTATTATTTCTATAAAGAGCTAAAAGCGCGGACCAATAATCCTCTGTACGTAGAGTTTATTGAACATGCTCAAAAAGACGAAAAAGAACATTATGAAATGTTTCAATATCTGCATTATCTATTGACGGGAGAGTATTATGAGCACAAGAAAGAAAAGGTGGGGTTCACCACTTTCAAGGAAGGGGTGCTCCGTGCACTGAAGGATGAACTGGAGGGTGCGGAGTTTTACCGGGATATGCTCCTGGAGATTCCAAATCAGCAGGCGTATAAACCGCTTTTTATTGCCATGACAGATGAACAGGAACATGCAACCAGGTTTTCAACCATCTATAATTCCTTACGATAAGCGATAAAGAAAAAGGTTGAACCTTGTGTCATTCACGAAGATTCAACCTTCACTGTTTTGTGCACTGAGTGTCATGAACGTACGGACAAGCTGTTTTCTCCGCTTCCTCTCAATCTCTGTCTCGTCGAAACACATCGGCTTTGAATTAATTTCAAACAATACGAATCCCCCTTGTTCTTTGGGAGCGAGATCAATGGAAAACTCCCCTACATAGCCAAACGATTTGGCCAGTTCTTCCCCGCATGTTTGAACGATCCTCGAAATTTCTTTTTTTGTTTCTGCATCTGCCACTTCCTTCAGGGAAATGATTTTGCCGCCGGCAGGTACATGGGTGGTGACTTCCTGACGCTGGGACATGCGGACCCCGATACCGATCAAACGGAAATCATCACCCGTGTGAAGGACTAATATGCGAAAGTCGAAGCGGTGTTCGTGCATTGTTTTACAAGGGACCGCTTCCTGCATGATCCACTCATTGCCCAAAAACCATTCGTTATACGTTTGATGAAGGCGGGAGATCGATACGAACCTCTCTATTTTCTTAATGCTTTTACATAGGACCCCGCCTCTGTCATCCAGTTCAATCAGGCGAATCCCTTTTCCTTGCGAAGCGAGAGCGTGTTTAACATATATTTTATGATGAGTGGTCAAGAAACGTGAAAGGGAGGCTTCATCGGTAACCAGCTCGGTCTGCGGCAAATATGCTTTGAGCTCATCATTTTTGGACAACAGCTCGTGGATTTCCCATTTATTAAAGAAATGGGGATTGAAGAATGGAATCCCATGTTTCTTGATAAAACGAAGAAGCTTTTCGTATGCTTGGTTTTGCTCGGCATGCCTTGATGGGACCCGATTGTAAATGACGTTCGGAACGGGAAACAGGCATCTTACCCATTTGTGTAAAACATGATTATACATGATCCCCTCTATCGAATCGCCCAGTACATCCTGCGGGGAGAAGACGAAACAGATTCCTCCAGACTGCTCGACGTCCTGTTGTATCGACCGGAATAATTCAAAGTTTCCCTTATATTTGTTTTTTCCTTCTTTACTTGAAACGATGCCGACTAAGGGGATCGCGGGACGATTCCCCTTTCGGTGAGAGATGGTAAAGGTATAGCATTGATTGGAAGCTATAGAGGATAAGAGAAAGGAATCCTTCGCAAATCCATAGGTAGTAATGGGTTCTTCCCCGTGAAAAAAGGTCTTCTTCATCCGGTCGTAAAGGATGTTCATGGTATCATTTCCTCGGGATGATCCAAGCTTTGGTGGGTGAGGAAAATACCAAATGATAAGGCGAGTTTCCTTGTTAGTAAGTCAAACCTTTTTAAGTCAGGATGTGAGAATATCGATCTGCCAGGCTTTGAGTTTGCTTCAAACATCCAAATGCGATGGTTGTCGTCCACACCGAAATCGAAGCCTATTTCACCGATGAACCCTTCAAGATTCCCCTCAATGGCGTGTGACAACAATAAAGCCGCGTCCTTTAATGACCCTTCAATGGTTTGTCTTTCCTTTTCTTCCGGGAACAGTTCTGAAAGGACCCTCACTTCTCCACCATTGTTCGCATGTGTCGTCACACTTCCCGTTCCCGCTACTTTTCCTGCCATTGCACTGACTTGCCAGTTTCCTTCTTCGTCTTTATTGGTATGGACCCTGAAGTCGATGGGACGATTATTTTCTTTCAGTAAGGAGATACCCTGCTGGACGATAAAGGAGTCCAGATTCCGGCTTTTGAACACTGTATTGGCCAACAGCTCCAGTGATTTAAACTTAAGTAAGCGGTTCTTCTGATCACCGTCCCTGAAACGGCAGTAATACTCTTCTGTGGACCGGTTATATGTGATTTTGTGTATTCCGTTTCCGAGACTCCCGTTCTTCGGCTTCAAATAAATATGGTTATAGGCGGAAAGCATCCGCTCCATTTCTTCGAATGATTGGAACGGCCTGGTTTCAGGAAGGAAGTGTTGAACAGTGGGGTCATTTTCCAATCTCTCGAATAGGTCGAGTTTATTGAAGAATCCTGGATTATACCACGGAATGCCGTATTCTCTTTCCAGTCTCTCCTTCAGTCCCTGATAGGTTTTCCGCTTTTCACTCTGTCTGTTTGGGAGTCTGTCATAAATCACATTCGGGAAAGGGATTTCTTCCGTTTCCCATCCTTCCCCAAAATGAAAGAATCCTTTAATGAGTCCATTTTCCCAATCAATATGCTGTTCTCCAAATACAAAGGGGATGACTCCCAAGGAAGATTGAACCGATAATAGTTTCTTGAAGAAGTGGGAGCGTTGTCCGATGGGACTTAACCGGAAACTTGTGAAACCCGCAGTGAATATTCCAATCAGTACCCCTGCGTGTAGACATTCGTCTTTACAATAGAGGGAGAGGGAATCCACTTTTGAAGGAAGGTGCAGCTTTTCCGCTAAACCTGTACTGATTCCCATCACGTTACGGCCATTCGGATGGCGCCTGCAGCTGGCAGGTTGTCTTCCGGTCCCGAGTACCACGGTATGTGGAAAGGTGTCTTCCCCGGTTTTGAACCCGGAAGGAAGGTATAGGGTGCTTTCTTCATCTTGGAAGTATTCGACTTTATATGCATGGAGCATTAGAAATCACCTCGCCTTAAGGATGAAAGAGATTGTGAGGATAGAAAGTCACAATAATCTAAAGGTGCCTGATATAATGTTGACAGCTTCCCGGGTTGTAATGCATCCACTACCTTATGCCCCGGCTTAGAGTTCAAATCCAGGATCCATAGGGAATGATCATCCCCGATAATGAGGTCGACCCCGATTTCAAAAAGAGGGGAAAAATGTTTTTCAAGCAGTATAGGGACTTCTTCCAAAATGGATGTAAGTTCTTCGTCGATAAAATCCCATCCATGGGAATTCTGGGTATCCTTCCACTCCGAGTATGAAAGATAGGAAGCACCGCGGCTGATATTCGTCAGAATCCCATTCTCTTCACCTTGGCGGATCGCTCGTTGAAATTCCCTCCATTCCCCCTTGTGATCTTTATTCATGAGAATCCGCATATCGAAAGGGGCATTTCCTTTCGTCAGGTTTGGCAGCCTTTTTTGACAAATGAACGTGTGAACCTTGAGCATGTGGTCAACCCATTTTAGAAAGACATCTTCATTTGGAAATGATTGTTCTATGATTCCTTGCTTTTTGGTGGTGCGAACGACAATACTCTGTTGATTGAAAACGAGATGGTAAACAGCAAACCCATGAGCCCCGTCGACAGGTTTGATTATTATATCTTTATGTTTGAGGAGGAGATTTAATAAATGTTTTCCATCGGCTACTAAGGATGTTACAGGGATATAGGGGGCGAGGGAGGTCTGTTTCAGCTTTTCATAAAGATGCCATTTGTTTGGCAATCCGTACCCAAGGAAACGGATATGCTTCTGGTTCTTCAACCATTGAACGACAGCTCTCGCCTGCCGGGACTTCATATCTTTCTGGTAATACGTTCTGTCATAAATGTACTCAGGGATTTCAAAGGCATCTTTTTCCCATTCCCCTGTCACCCTGTCGAAGTGGAATCCTTCCACGGTTTCGTTTAAAGGAGATATTCCCTGAGGGGAAAACAGGTAAAGGTCGATTGGATAAGAAAGGGACTGCTTTGCGATTTCGAGAAAATATTCATTTGTCACTTCAGGAGTGAGGGTCATGATGCCCAATGATTGATTCATCGTATTATTCCTCCTTATTAGTCCAGATGGCCAAACTATATTCATAAAGTGCTTTAACCGAAGGACGAATCCTGTCGTTCTCTAAGTAGGTCCGTTTAGAAGGCTTGGAATTGATTTCGATCAGCCAGGGTTTTCCAGAATGATCTATGCCGATATCGATGCCGAGTTCTGCGAAATGTCCTTCCATGCTATCGGCAAGAAGTGTTGAAGCGTGTATACATAATTCTTTCATCCCTTTCATGATAGCCAGGCTCTCCCTGGGAGAAAAAATTGTTTGCAAAACCGCGAGAGGCTTTTCGATTCGTCCGCCCTGGTCGACATTTGCCACGAATTGACCCCTTGAAGCGATTCTTGCAACCGATGAGACCAGCTCCCAGTCTTTATTCCGGTTCTGATGACAGAGAAAGCGAAAGTCCAAAGGCTGTCCTTCGACCGTTAGAAAGGGGATCGTCTCCTGAACCAGATAAGAACGATTGCACCATGCCTTAAGCTGTTTGTACAAAGCAGGGTAGGTGGGGAATGTGAGGGGATTCTCAGTCGAAAATGAATTCTGCTGCACATGATATCCATCGTCTCTTTTTTGGATACGCATGATGTAGCGTCCCTTGCTCCCATTTATCCCTTTCACGAAAACATCGTGATGCAAGGTAAGCATCTTCTCCAGGGAATGAAGTCCCTTTACGGTTTCCGGCAGGTGTGGAGAAAGGATGGGGCTGTCTTTTAATGCATTGTATACCTCGTCCTTGGACAAAAAGCCGGAATTGAAAACCTGGATACCCCGGTCCAGAGTGCGGCCAAGAGCACTTTGAAAGGAAGGGGACCGCTCTATTTTCCGTGAGTGACATCGATTGTATAGGACATGGGGATCAGGTAGAAGACCGGTTTCCCAATCGTTCCCGTTATAATAAACGCCTTCCCTTTTATTCCCGGTGAAGGAGGAAAGGGGAAGCAGGTAGAAAAATCCACCTTTTCGTTGAAACCATTCCTGACACTCTGTAAAATATTCCTTTAAAGAATGGGAATGGATGGTCGCGACCGTAGATTGATTGAGTAAGAGAGCCGCAACCGGTCCCATATGAATCATCCCGGCATCGATGAAAATCCATATATTTTCCATTGTCGGGAAGGATGCGAATAATGAATCGGATGTATCCAACATAATCTGTAAAGAATCTGTTTTTGTTCCTATACATGTCACATCAAGAAGGGAGCTGCCACATTTCAACGTCATTTGTCGTTGAAAAGGGAAGCGGTCCATCCATTTTTCTGGAATATATAAATGATGATGATCCTTCGTGTGTTGATGCGAAACAAATGAACATTTTATCTTCATCCGGCATTCCCCGTTTGCATAACCCGTTGGATTGACTTTATAATAATTTATTGGGCTAATGTTGATATAGCATTCTATGTAAACATAGGCAAAATGTTCAAACGAGAGAAGTAGAAAAGGAAGGTGCACTCATGCTAGATGCTTTCATCCTGGTATTATTCATGGTAATCGTTGGGGCCCTTATTGGGGGAGTCACCAATTCACTTGCAATAAAAATGTTATTCAGGCCTTATCGGGCATACTATATCGGAAAATTCAAAGTCCCATTTACACCGGGGCTGATCCCGAAACGCCGGGGGGAATTGGCAGAGCAACTCGGGAAGATGGTGGTGGACCACTTAATCACCCCTGAAAGCCTTCAGAAAAAAGTGATGAATGAAGACTTCCAAAAGGATGTGACACTTTGGCTATCCGAAGAATTGCAGCCGGTCTTCACATCCGACAAAACGGTGAATGAGTGGCTCGACACCCTCCAAATCCCCGTTTCCTCCGAGAGACTCAATGAATGGCTCGAAGACTGGATCGCAGTAAAGATCAAGGATACGAAGATGTCCTATACGTCTATGAAACTGGAAGAAGCACTTCCTGAGAGGTGGCAGGAAAAGGTTTCAGAAAGTATACCGAAGCTTGTCGACTTCATTGCAAACAGGGCGGAAGCGTATTTCACAAGCCCGGAAGGAAAAATGAAAGTGAAGATCATGATCGACGATTTCCTCAAAGAACGCGGCATGCTCGGAAATATGCTGGGCATGTTCCTCGGCAACACCTCGGTTGCGGATAAAGTGCAGCCGGAAATCGTCAAGTTCATCAAGCACGAAGGGACACAGGAGATCCTCTTTAACCTGTTGACCCAAGAGTGGTCGAAGCTGAAACAAATGAAACTGGAAGAGTTCATCGACAGATTGCCGGAAGAGGAGCTCATCCACACAGTCCAATCGTCACTTGTCAAACTCGTCAACATTGACGGTCACCTCTCCAAACCGCTCAGGTCCTGGCTCGAACCGCACAAGGATTCCTTCTTCGATATCCAGCTGCCGAAATGGGTGGATAGAGGGACGGACCTCTTATCCGGGAAGATTCCGAATCTCATGGAAAAGATGCACCTTCAGCATATCGTTCAGGAGCAGGTTGAATCATTCTCTGTCGGCAGGCTCGAGGAACTAGTCCTCGGCATATCGAGGCGGGAATTCAAAATGATCACGTATCTCGGGGCTCTGCTCGGCGGTGTGATCGGGATTATCCAGGGATTGATCGCCCTTTTCATATCCTGATAAGGGTCCTGCCTAGAAATCAACTTCATTGTTTGTTATAGTGAGGGAGACTGAAATTTTAGGAGGTACGTATTTTGGCTATTAACTTATACGATCAAGCGAACGATCTGGAAAGCGCATTGCGTCAGAGCGATGAATTCCTGCAATTGAAGAAAATGTATGATGAAGTAAACAATGACGAATCTGCTAACAAGATGTTTGAAAACTTCAGAAACATTCAAATGACTCTTCAACAAAAACAAATGAGCGGTGAAGAGATTTCACAGGAAGAAGTGGAGCAGGCTCAAAAAACAGCTCAACTTGTTCAGCAACATGAAAAGATTGCAAAGCTTATGGAAGCTGAGCAACGCATGAGCATGGTGATCAATGACTTAAACAAAGTCATCATGAAGCCGCTTGAAGAACTTTACGGTTCAATGCAAAAATAACGTGATGAAGAGGGACCGACTTCCTTATGGGAGCCGGTCTTTTTTTGTTGGCCTTTCACCCCCTTGGCATATTTGTCTTCCATCCTTCATAAAAGTAGAGAAAGGGAGTAGACAACATATAGGGGGGACACCAATGATGATCTATCGAATGCTGGCTTTGAATATTGATGGCACGATTGTAAATGAAAACGGAAAAATTGCGAAGGAAACGAAGGAAGCAATTGAGTACGTTCAAGATAAAGGGGTTCCGGTCACATTGGTTACAAGCCGGAGTTTTGCTTCTGCTAAGAAAGTAGCCAAAGCCCTGAAGCTTGAAAGCCCGATTGTTACACACAGCGGTGCCTATATCGCAGGCGAGCTTGAAAAACCGATATATGTGAAAAAAATTGCGGAAGACATTACGTATGAAATCTCTCAATTCCTTGAAGGCTTTTCATGTCAGGTACATTTGTCCCATGAAAAGCGATCCATCGTAGGCAAAACCAGTACCCGGGCACGTGAGATGGCAAAGGTCTCATGGCAAAGAGAATCCAAATTACTTTACAGCAAACAGTTTGTGGACCGGGTGAGTGATCACCTCTTGGAGAATCCGATGTCGGTTCCGAAGATTTCGGTTGTGATGGAGCACAGGGAAGACGTATGGGACGTTGTCGCTTCGTTAAAAGGAATGTATGAAGAAGTGGACGCAATCCCGACGTCAGACTATAAGCTGGATATCGTTCCCAGGGGTGTTTCAAAGCTCAGGGGATTGATGTATCTGTCTGAGCGTCTCGGAGTGAAGAAACATCAAATCGTGATGGTGGGATCCGGCATCGATGACATTGATTCCATGGAATGCTCAGGTCTCGGTGTCGCCATGGGAGATGCACCACGTCAAGTGCGGGAAGCGGCGGACTGGATCACACGCAGTCAGGTTGAAAAAGGGATTCCGTACTTTGTCACTGAGTTATTCCGTAAACAACATCCCATCCCATTCCTGAAAAAAATGAACATCATAAAATCGTGACTCAAGGAACACCCCGTCATTCCAACAGGAATACGGGGTGTTCTTCTGTTGGGAGGGTTCGGACCATTGACCATTCCGACCCCTTTCTGTACACTTATAACAGCTTATTAGTTATATGAAAGGTGATTAGAACGTGGATGTTTTGATAAAAGGAATCGAGGATGAACGTTTCGAACGTCCCCTGCGATTGATAGCGAATTTATTCTTTGAAGAGTCCTCGATTCACTTCGGTGATTGTGATGAGGCCGATCTTCAAGTCCATATAGAACTTTCTTCAGATGACAAGATAGAGGCGGAAGCCGTTTTAACGGACTCAAGCGAACAATCATACACTGCACGCTATGAGCATGACTGGGTGCCTTATGAAAATGAGAAAGAACGGTTCAAACAGCTGAAAACGGCTGTTTCCCATGTGTATTTAAATGTTCTTCAAGATTTGACGGGGATCAGGCAGAAGTGGGGCATCCTGACGGGAATCCGCCCCACTAAGCTCATTCATAAGCAGATGCAGCTTGGATTGCCCAAGGAAGAGATTCATAAGAAATTAAAAAAAGAGTACCTGATCACGGATGAAAAGATCCAGCTGATGCAAAACATCGTCGATCGTCAATTATCCGTCGTGCCTGATCTCTATGACCTTCAGCAGGAAGTGAGCATTTATATCGGCATTCCGTTTTGTCCAACCAAGTGTGCGTATTGCACGTTCCCTGCCTATGCGATTCTTGGTAAACAGGGGAGGGTGGATTCCTTCCTGGCGGGACTTCATTACGAAATCCAGGAAATGGGACGATGGATGAAAGAAAACAATATCAAGATTACGACCATCTATTATGGCGGGGGTACCCCTACGTCCATCACAGCTGAAGAAATGGATGCTCTTTATGAAGAGATGTACCGCTCCTTCCCGGATGTGGACAAGGTAAGGGAAGTAACGGTGGAGGCAGGGAGACCGGATACGATATCCGAAGATAAACTCGAAGTGCTCAATAAATGGAACATCGACCGGATTTCCATCAATCCTCAATCTTACACCCAGGAAACCTTAAAAGCGATCGGGCGGCATCACACGGTGGAGGAAACGATTGATAAATTTCATTTATCCCGCGGTATGGGAATGAACAATATCAATATGGACCTCATCATTGGTCTTCCAGGCGAGGAGCTTCCGGAGCTGCAGCATTCCTTGGACGAAACAGAAAAGCTTATGCCTGAATCCTTGACGGTTCACACCCTGTCCTTTAAGCGGGCGTCTGAAATGACGAAGAATAAGGACAAGTATAAAGTGGCGGACCGTCTTGAAATCGAGAAGATGATGAATCTTGCGGAAAAGTGGACCAAGGAGCATGGGTATGAGCCTTACTACTTATATCGCCAGAAGAACATTCTCGGTAACCTGGAAAATGTGGGATACGCACTTCCAGAGCAGGACAGCATTTATAACATCATGATCATGGAAGAAGTCCAGACCATCATTGGAATCGGCTGCGGGGCGGCAAGCAAATTCATCGATCCGAAAACCGGAAAAATCACGCACTTCGCCAATCCGAAAGAACCGAATGCCTATAACCTTGGATTCAAAGAGTACACAGAAAAGAAAATCAGGATTTTGAATGATTTATTTTTATAAAAATGAAACGCGCCGCTTCAATTCGAGTGGCGCGTTTTTTATTATGGCTTCCGTTTCCTTGTTCATTACAGGAATATTTCATCCCGTCTTAAAGGAGATATCATCATGAAAGGAGAATTAGTAAGATAGACATAGAAAATCAGACATTTTTTGTAAACGCTTACTATTTTGAGGGGAGAGATCGAATATGATGCAAACACCTCTGCTATTGACACAAATGATTGAACGAGCCGAAAAGTATTTTCCTAAGAAAGAAATCGTATCCCGGACAGAGTCGGGGATCAACCGCTTCACATACAAACAGTGGGGTGAGAGAACGCGGAGGCTGGCAAGTTCCCTATCGAAGCTCGGTGTTGAAGAAGGGGACAAAGTCGGTACACTTGCATGGAATCATCATCGTCATCTGGAAGCGTACTTTGCGATTCCATGCAGCGGAGCCGTATTACATACGATCAATATCCGCTTATCGCCACAACATATCGTCTACATCATCAATCATGCCAAGGATCAAGTATTGCTCATCGACCCGGACATCGTCCCGCTCATTGAAAAGGTGAAGGACCAGATCCCGACGGTTAAAGCCTTCATCGTCATGACCGATGGAGAATTGCCTGAAACGACCCTCGAGCCTGTGTATCATTATGAAAGCTTGTTGGAAGAAGGGGATCCATCGTTCCAATTCCGCAACGACATTGATGAAAATGCCCCTGCTGGAATGTGTTATACGTCGGCCACGACCGGAAATCCCAAAGGAGTCATCTATTCCCATCGGGGCATTGTGCTCCATGCAATGGCACTCGGGCTGGCTGATACGACAGGCGTCAGTGAGAGGGACGTTGCCCTACCGGTGGTGCCGATGTTCCATGTGAACGCCTGGGGACTCCCGTTTGCGGCGGTCTGGTTCGGTAGTAAGCAGGTTCTGCCGGGACCATATTTCACCCCTGGACTGCTGGCCGGGCTCATGCAGGATGAAAAGGTGACCATTTCCGCAGGGGTACCGACGATCTGGCTTGGATTACTCAATGAATTGGAGCAAAACGAGTATGATCTATCAAGTCTTCGATCCGTTCTGTGCGGGGGATCGGCAGCTCCTAAAGGGATGATCCGGTCATTTGAAGAGAAGTTCGGCATCCCGTTCATGCATGCGTATGGCATGACTGAAACGAGCCCGCTCGCTGTGATCGCCGCATCCAAAAGCTATCATGACGACCTTTCTGCCGAAGAGAAGCTCGACTTGAAAGCGAAGCAGGGGATCCTCGTACCTGGATTAGATATGAAGATCGTCGGAAAAGACGGAGAAGTGGCATGGGATGGTATCGAAATGGGCGAGCTTGCCCTAAGGGGTCCCTGGATCGCTTCTGAGTATTATGAAGATGAACGTACCGAGGATGCGTTCAGGGATGGCTGGCTATATACCGGGGATGTCGTCACCATTGATGAAGAGGGCTATATCAAGATCGTTGACCGCACGAAGGATCTGATCAAATCTGGCGGGGAATGGATTTCTTCCGTCGACATTGAAAATGCCCTCATGGCCCATGAGCATATCTTCGAAGCTGCTGTGGTGGCAGTGCCCCATGAGGAGTGGCAGGAACGCCCGATTGCCTGTGTCGTTTTAAAGGAATCGGGAAAAGGAAGTGTGACCAAGGAAGAAATCATGGATTTCCTGAAGCCTCAGTTTGCGAAATGGTGGCTGCCGGATGAGATACTGTTCCTGGATGAAATCCCGAAAACCTCTGTTGGGAAATTTCTGAAGAGGGCTCTGAGGGACCAGGTTCAGGACCAGATGAAACAAATCTAATTAAGACGGGAGATCGGCTCTATGTCGATCTCCGTTTTGAATTATTGTACTTTTCTAAATAATCATTCTGCGCTATGCTAATAGAAAGGGGAGGGATTTTTTTGACAGTGTCAAATCAATACGAAACAATAAAATTACATAAAGATGGGAAGGTGGCGAGGGTTCATTTGAACCGGCCGCAGTCCCTGAACGCATTGGATGCCCGGCTGATGGAAGAATTGCTTGCTGCTTTGAAGGAAGTGAAACATGATCCAACGATTTCTTTATTGATCCTGACAGGGGAGGGGAAGGGATTTTCCTCCGGTGGAGATATTAAATCCATGCTGTCATTAAGTGGAGAGGAGCAGTTCTCACGGATCATGGATACGATCAGTGAACTGGTGATGACTTTATATTCCATGCCGAAAGTGGTCCTGACAGGCATTCACGGGGCAGCGGCGGGACTTGGGTTGAGCCTGGCTCTTGCTTCTGATTATATCCTTTGTGAAGAAGACAGTAAGCTCGCCATGAACTTTATCGGCATCGCTTTGATCCCTGATGGAGGAAGTCATTTCCTTCTACAGGAACGCCTCGGCACGCATAAGGCAAAACGTTTGATCTGGAATGGAAAAGTATTTGAAGGACAGGAAGCCCTGATGAAAGGGCTTGTCGATGAAGCCATACCTTCAGGGAAATTGGAGGAAGGCATAGCACGCTATACCAAACAGGTATTAAGCGCGCCGACGAAAGCAATGCTGAAAACGAAAGAAGTATACGTGGAGTTGAACAAAGAAAGATTGCAGCATGCACTTGATCTTGAGAAGGAAGGTCAGTGGCTCATGCGCCAAACCTCCGATCACCAGGAAGGCATCCGCGCATTCGTGGAGAAGAGAAGACCTGAATTCAAGGGTGAATAATGGAAAACGGGAATCAGTCTTAAAGGCTGGTTCTTTTTTGTACATGCAAAAAAATGCATTACAGCCATTGAAGTCTGTAATGCAAGAAGTCATTCTACACATGAAACAGCAAGAGTTTCCCTAGTGGGGACGTACAGCGATGCGTATGTTCAGCATAGCCTTTTTCCTCAAGCATGGTTTCTCCCATTTTCTTCGCTTCATTGTCAGAGGAAGCTTCGAATGATTCGTCCAGGATTTTTTTGCCGTCACGCTCGAATACCGTCAGTTTATATACTTTCATTATGTAATACCCCTTTGTACTTGAAATGGTGTTCTTCTTTATTTTTTCATACTATCATTTTTTTGTGAAGTCTAAATAGTTTGATAACGAAAAAAGAATGGAAAATGAAACCTTTTATGGATAGAATCGTAGAGTACTAGAGAAAAGAATGCCGGATTTCATTAATGGGGCAACAGGAGGGAAAACAAAAGATGAGTTTGAAATTACAACAGGTCACCAAAAGGTTTGGGGATTTCACGGCGGTAGATGAACTGTCACTAGAAATTCCCCCAAGTGAAATGTTCGGGTTCCTCGGGGCGAATGGAGCCGGAAAGACGACGACCTTCCGAATGGTGTTGGGATTATTGGATGCAACAGAAGGCAGGATCACGTGGGACGGCAAGGGGATTGATTATTCAACCAGTCCGGAAATCGGGTATCTCCCGGAAGAAAGAGGACTTTATCCGAAGATGAAGGTAGGTGATCAAATCGTCTATTTGGCACGCCTGCGGGGGATGGAAAAGAAGACCATCCTGAAAGAACTGGATTATTGGCTGGAGCGATTCAATGTTCCTCAATACCTCAATAAAAAAGTGGAGGAACTCTCCAAAGGGAATCAGCAAAAAATTCAATTCATCGCATCGGTCATTCATAAGCCTAAACTATTGATTCTTGATGAACCATTCAGCGGTCTTGATCCCGTGAATGTGGAGCTGTTAAAGGACGCAGTAAGGGAAATCAAGAAGAACGGAACGACCATCGTGTTTTCAAGTCATCGGATGGAGCATGTGGAGGAGCTCTGTGAAAGCTTGTGCATCATGCATAAAGGGCGTCCCGTGGTACATGGAGGACTGAAGGAAATCAAACGTTCCTTCGGAAAGAAGAATGTCGTGATACATGCAGATTTCGACCTTACCTACCTAAAGGACATTCAGGGAGTGACAAAGATTAAAGAAACGACGGAAGGAGTCCTGCTCCAGGTGGAATCCGAGGCTGCCGCCCAAGGGGTATTTCATGATGTCGTCAAAAAGGGCTTCCTTCGTAAATTCGAGCTGGAGGAACCTTCACTGAACGATATATTTATAGAAAAGGTGGGAACTTCTTATGAATAATTTCTTCTTGATCCTCGGTCATTCCTATATGTCAAAATTGAAAGCCAAGTCTTTTATCATATCCACCATCATCATTGCGGCTGCACTTGTCCTGCTGGCCAATTTCGACAGCGTCATTTCGAGTTTCACGGTTGATGAAGGAAGCAGGGTAGCGGTTCAGGATGAAACGGGCAAATTATATGAACCGCTCCTGGAGCAGCTGGAGATGATGAATAGTGAGATTCAATTAAAGCCTGCCTCGGAGTCAACAAAGGAAATCGAGAAAAAAATAGAGTCGGAAGAATATAAAGGTTTACTGGTCTTAACTGAAAGCAGTGATGGGCTGCCACAGGCCCTGTATAAATCAAACTCGTTATCGGAGTCTGCTGTGACCGGAGAATTGCAGGCGGCCCTGCAAAATGTGAAATCCTCCCTTGCTGCGGGTAAGCTGGATCTGTCCGGGGAGGAGCTATCCTTATTAAGTGCCCCCGTAGATTTCGAGAAGGAGGCACTGCTAGAAGGGGCAAAGTCTGAAGAAGAACTGAGTCAGGCAAGGGGCATTGTCTACGTCTTATTATTCTTTATCTATTTCTCGGTGATTGCCTATGCCAATATGACAGCGATGGAGGTCGCCACAGAGAAAAGCTCCAGGGTCATGGAAATCCTCATTTCAAGTGTGTCACCGGTCAAACAAATGTTTGCCAAAATCATTGGGATCGGTCTCGTTGGCTTGACTCAATTAGCCGTTATCCTTGGTGTAGGTTATTTTACCCTGATCCGCAAGAAGGATGAACTGGTAGGGGGATTCTTTGAAGGGTTCGGATTTGAATCCCTATCACTCAGTGTCATCATTTATGCTATCATCTTCTTTCTGCTTGGTTATTTCCTGTATGCAACCCTTGCAGCGCTACTCGGATCACTTGTGAGTAGAATTGAAGATGTTCAGCAGATGATTATGCCGATGACCTTCCTGATCATGATCGGGTTCTTCATATCCATGTTTGGTCTCGGAAGTCCGGAATCGGGATTTGTCACGGTTACATCGTACATCCCCTTTTTCACACCGATGGTCATGTTCCTGCGTGTCGGGATGCTGAACCTGCCGGTGTATGAGCCGATCATCGGGATACTCGTCCTGGTTGTTTCCATCGCTTTGCTGGGAGTATTCGGTGCACGTGTCTATCGTGGAGGAGTGCTATTATACGGGAAGTCCAATTCATATAAAGATATTAAGAAAGCTATCGATTTAACATCAAAGAAATAAGTGGAAGGCTGTCACCTTTAAAGTGGCAGCCTTTTTCAGTATGAATGTGATAAATTGTGAATCCATACTGAAATCTTCCCCGGTTTTAGGATATAATGAATGAATATCAGAACGTATATTCGTAGTGTTGAAGGAGGGACTTCATGGAGAACATACGGTTTTTTCATGTAGCAGACTTACATTTGGACAGTCCGTTTAAAGGGCTGAAGCATTTACCGGCAGAAGTATTTGAACGAATACATAATAGTACCTTTGCTTCTTTTGAAAAAGTGGTGAAAGAAGCGATTGCAAGAGGGATCGACTTTATGATTCTCAGTGGGGATCTGTTTGATGAAGAAGACCGAAGCATAAGGGCTCAGGCTAAATTAGTGAAACAATTTCAAATCCTTCATTCACATGATATCCCTGTATACGTCGTCCACGGAAATCATGATCATCTCGGCAGCCGTCGATTAGAACTGGATATGCCGGATAACGTACACATTTTTCACGAGAAAACCGAAGTGAAACAGCTTACCACAAGGAATGGTGCCCTGGTTGATATTGTGGGCTTCAGCTATGGAACAAGGCATATCCGGGAAAGAAGGATCGGGGAATATCCTAAAGGAGCCCGAGGGCGTTATACGATCGGGGTCCTGCATGGCAGTGAAGGGAGCATGCAATCTTCCCATGAAACGTATGCCCCTTTCACGATAAATGAATTATTGGAGAAGAATTACCATTACTGGGCACTCGGACATATTCATCAACGCCGGATCTTGCATGAAGAGCCATTTATCGTCTATCCCGGCAATATCCAGGGCAGGCATCGAAAGGAGACCGGTGCAAAGGGATGCTATGAAGTCTTACTTGGTGAGCATGGGACAGAGCTGTCGTTCATTCCCAGCCATGATTTGCTGTGGGAAACATGTGATGTATCCCTGCATGGTATAGGAAGGTTTGGTGAGGTGTTTCAGCGCATCCAACAGGCGATGGAAACCATACATGAAGATAGCTTGATTGAAATCGTCCTAACCGATGAAGATTCGCTCCCTGAAGATATGATGAGGAAGGTTGAAAATGGCGACCTCCTGGAGGCGCTGCAATCCGATATAGAAAGTCGTGGAGAATTGAAATGGGTTCACTCCATACGCCGGTCTCCCGGCACCACAGTGTTAAAGGAACGGGATCCCTTTCTTCAGGATATGATTTCAACTCTTGAAAGCCTGGAAGGGGAAGAATGGAAAGAAGTCCTGGCAGAGCTGTATGAACATCCGTCAATCTACCGGTTTCTTGCACCTTTGGAGGACGAAGAGAAGAACAATCTAATAGAAGAAACAAAGCACTTACTGAAAAGTGGGGGTGAAAGAAATTGAAGCTGATGGAACTTCATATATACGGATATGGGAAGCTTGACAACAAGCATTATACACTTAGCGACCTTCAATTATTCTATGGAGAAAATGAAGCGGGTAAATCCACGATCATGTCATTCATTCATAGCATCCTATTTGGTTTTCCGACGAAACAGCAATCTTTGTTGAGATACATTCCGAAATCATCGTCCGAGTATGGTGGGAAAATCCTTTGTCACATGGAAGATCAGGGGATTGTGAGCATCGAGCGGGTCAGAGGGAAGGCTGCGGGAGACATAACCGTCCAATTTGAAGATGGAAGAGTGGAGGGAGAAGAAATCCTCCAACAATTGTTGGGCAAAATGGACCGGTCCACCTATCAAAACATCTTCTCATTCAACCTGGATGGCCTTCAAAACATCCAGCGACTCAAAAAAGAGGAACTGAACCGATATTTATTCACAGCGGGATCTACAGGGACGGACCTTCTATTGAAGCTTTCCCAGGACTGGCAGAAAGAAAGGGAACTGCTGTTTAAGAAATCAGGTAGAAAACCGAAGATCAATGTCGTGCTTTCCGAACTGAAAGATCTTGAAAAACAAGTGAAGGAAGGGAAAGAGAAAAACGATCAGTACCTGCCGCTCATAGCGAGACGCAAATCTTTGGAGTCGGAAATATCAGCCTTGGAGAAGGAAAAGGAGCTTCTTTCTGATAAGAGAGAACATCTTATTTCCGTAAATGAAAATTGGGATACCCTTGTCCAATTCAAAGATGTGGAAAAGCGCCTCTCCCAGCTGAAAGACCTCGAATTCCCACCAAACGGATTGGAACGGATGAACGAGCTGAAAATCGAAGAAAGACAAACATCAGCCTATCTTGAGACCCTGAAAAGCAAACAAAAGGATCTAATGGAAAAGTTGGAATCAAAAGATCTGGACCTTACATTAAGAGAAGACATTCCGTTTATGGAGGAACTATTGTCCCGTCAATCCTCTTACTTGAAGTGGAAAGAAGAGAGCGGGGAGCGAAGCAGAGAATTAAGAATGGTCCACAGTAAAATCAGCGACACCATCCGGGAATTAGGGCTGCAGGTTGAAATGGAAAATATCCCGTCATTGAACACAAGCCTGATGATGTCTGAAAACATCCAGCAGGCTTTGGATGATCAGACCAAACTCCTTTACGAACGGGAAAGCCTGGATAAGCTTCAAGAAGAGGAAATGGAAGAACTTCAAGCCATTGAAAGAAAATGCGAAAACTTAGAACAACGATTAATGGAAGAAGATGAATATCAAGAATTACAACGAAAGGTCAAGGCCCTAACCGGCAAGCATTCTACGAGGGAGCAGATGGAATGGGTGAATCTGCAAGTAAAGGAGGCAGAGGGAAACTATAGCCGAAAAAAAGCTTCCTACTCGTATCAGATGCTGATCAGTGGTGGAGCATTCCTGATTGCAATGGGATTCGGTTTATGGGGGGTATTCTCCGGCAATTGGATCATGGCAGGTATGAGCTTGCTGTTTCTGATGGTTATCGGTGGAACCATCTTTCAATCGAGGAAGAATGTAAGGAATGAAACCGACACTCTTCAAAAGCTCAAAGAGAGAGCCAAAGCTATTCAACCGGAGAAAACCGGGACCCTGGATACAGCAGAACAAAGCCTTTTGGAACAAATGGAATTTCGCAACGAGTGGAAGCAGCGGGTCTTATCGTTAGAAGAACAGGAGCTGAAGATACAGAAGCTTCAGGAGAGAAAGGAAGAGCTTGAGAAAGCGATCATCAGGGGAGAAGGAAGGATAGAACGCCTGAAAGAGGAACTATACTTACCTTCCGATTTTCATTGGAAGTGGCTGCGTGATGCATTTGCCAAGATGAAAGAATTAGTCTATTTATATGAAACATATAGCCATTTATCCGCTGAAGAGGCTTATTCAGAGAAGAAAGTGAAAGAATTCACTGAAGAATGTCAGGGTTGGTTTCACCGCCATGCCCTCTTGTTCACGACGGTGGACGAAGCGCTGCTTCAATTGAAAGGGATGCTGCATGATCTGGAGAAACGACGGCTGGTAGTCGAAAATATTGTTGCAGAGTTAGAGCCTTTAACTATGGATATCGAAAAACATTCCATAGAAATTGAAAAAATCCGCCGTGATCTACATGATCTTATTCAAATAGCTGGCTGCACCGGGGAAATGGAATTCCGGGAGAAGGCTATGAAGGTTCAGGAACGAAGCGAATTTAAGTCTCAATATAAGGGGATGAAAACGAGATTGACCCAAAAAACCCTTGATACGTTTCTTGAGTTTAATTCGTTGGAAGAAAGCAGGAGGGAATCGGCCCGGGTTTTACAAACCATCGATGAATTGTCAAAAGAGCTGTCCGCTCATCAAAAAGAGCTCGCCTCCCTTTCGTATGAAATCAAAACGTTAGAAGAAGGTAAGAGCCATTCCGCCATCCTTCAAGAATTCGAAAGCAAAAAAGCCGAGCTGGGGGAGCTTGCCTTTGAATGGTCTACGTATACATTGGCAGGGGTCTCGTTAAGGAAAACAATGGAGCTATATCAGAAAACCAAAATGCCGAAAGTCATAGAGCTTGCAGAAGAAAACTTCAGGGAACTGACAGAAGGGCATTATCAGCGAATTTTCTTACTTGAGGATGAAATGATCAAAGTGGAGAGGATGGATGGGACCATCTTTGATGCAATCGAACTCAGTCAAGGGACGAAAGAGCAGCTTTTTATTTCAATCCGCTTTGCCCTCATTCAATCGATCGGTGATAAATATCGATTGCCTGTTTTGATTGATGATGGGGTAGTCAACTTTGACCTGGCCAGAACAAAGGCATTTCTTTCGCTCCTAAGGAAAGTGGCAAGAGATCATCAAGTGCTATTTTTCACCTGCCACCCCCATATCAAACAATCGTTCACGGATGAAGAGATGATTGTGTTAAAGAGGAAGGAGTCGATCCGGACTTCCTGAGTACAAAAATATGATATACTGAAACTACTTTTATAGTGAACGGAGGAGAACAGATGTCAGGTATTACACATTTCAGCGTAGGTGAGACGATCGACTTGCCATTATTAATCAAGCAAATGACAAAGGGTACCACAAATACAGGAAAGCCGTTTCTTACGCTGATCCTGCAGGATAAGAGCGGAGATATGGAAGCGAAGCTCTGGGATGCTTCTGAGCAGGATGAGAAGGCCTACCAGCCTGAAACGATCGTTAGGGTCGTCGGGGACATACACAGTTACCGCGGGAAGAATCAGCTGAAGATCAAACAGATCAGACCCGCTTCCCCGGCGGATGGCTATGCCATTTCAGACTTCCTGGAAACGGCGCCGGTGAGCATAGATGAGATGACGAGCAAGATTACACAGTATATCTTTGAAATGAGAAACCCGAATATCCAGCGCATCACAAGGCATCTGATCAAGAAATATCAAAAGCCTTTCCTTGAATATCCGGCAGCTACTAAGAATCACCATGAATTCGTATCAGGCCTTGCTTATCATGTGGTCTCGATGCTGGATCTTTCGAAAGCCATTGCCGGACTGTATCCTTCCCTGGATTCGGACCTTCTCTATGCAGGGGTGATCCTTCACGATTTAGGGAAAGTCATCGAGCTGTCGGGTCCTACCTCGACAACGTACACGATTGAAGGGAATTTGATCGGGCACATCTCGATCATGGTGAATGAAATCGGGAAAGCAGCGGATGAACTGGGAATCGAAGGCGAAGAGGTCATGATTCTTCAACATCTCGTGTTGAGTCATCACGGGAAAGCCGAGTGGGGAAGCCCTAAGCCGCCACTCATCCGGGAAGCTGAAATCCTTCACTACATCGATAATGTCGACGCAAAGATGAATATGCTTGACCGTGCACTTCAGCGGGTAAAGCCGGGAGAGTATACGGAGAGAGTATTCGCACTCGACAACCGTTCATTCTATAAACCAACCTTTCATAAATAATAAAAAGAATCCGGTCCATGGACCGGATTCTTTTTTTCTATCATGCTGTCATGTTTTCTTTCCGACCCTCATATAGTGTAAATAAAAGAGGACAAACCTATAAGGAGATGAAGCAAATGACCCTGCCTATTTGGATGTACCTGGTTGTAGCAGGAATTTTCGGAAGTGCCTTTATGACGATCAAATCGGCGAAAGAAGAAAAGACGCTGGAAGATGAATGGATTGAGAAAGAAGGAGAAGTGTATATACATCGAATGGAAGAGGAAAAAGAGAAGAAGCGGCAACTGACGTCTTGATCAAATGATAAAAAAGGACTGATGGCTTAAGGTAGCCGTCAGTCCTTTTTGGTTATTCCTGTTTTTCCGTTGCCGGAGCTTCGCCTTCAGGTGCAGGTGTTTCTCCACCCTCAGGAGCTGCAGGGGGATTCAGTACTTGATCGAATGATTTTTTCAGATCTTTATCTTTGATGTTCAGATCAGCTTTTTCGATTTCAGCTTTCATCGCTTCCTGGATTTTTTGAGGATCCACTTTGGAAAGCTTCAATTCTTTTTCGATCTCCTTTTTCATTTCGTCAAAGGATTTCTTTTCTTTTTTATCAGTCACTTCGATGATGTGATAACCATATTCTGTTTTGATCGGCTCACTTACTTTGCCTTTTTCAAGAGTATCCAGTGCCTTTGAAAATTCAGGGACAAAGTTTTGACGACCAGCGTAGTCTACCCATCCTAAGCTTCCGCCGTTTTCAGCAGAACCGGGATCTGTAGAGTACTCCTTGGCAAGATCTTCGAATTTAGCTCCATCAGCCAATTTTTGTTTGACTTCTTTCGCTGTTTTTTCATCTTCTACAAGGATGTGGCGGACTTTAATTTCAGGCTTCCATTTCTCGTAGTAGTCTTTGACTTCTTTATCCGTTACTTTCACATCGGAAATGGCGGCTTTTTCTTGAAGCAATTGAAGCTTCAGATATTGTTTGAACGACTTTTCGTCCAGATTATATTGTTGTAAGAACATATCGAATTGAGGTCCTAGTTGATCTTTCGCTTCATTCAGCTTTTTATCAACTTCCTCTTTTGACACGTCATACTTGTCCTCAAGGACTTTCGTATATACCAGTTCCTGAAGGGCCTGTTCCATTTGTGGAGTGAATTTTTGTTTCATTGATTTGTAAAGTTCATCTTTTGTTACATCTCCGGCTTTTGTTGTTGCAACAACGTCACTGTTTCCTTCAGCTCCGTCACCGCTGCATCCTGCAAGTCCTACGACTCCCGCAGCCAGTGATACTGAAATGATCCATTTTTTCATGGTGACCAACTCCTACAATAATTTCGTTTGATGGCTTGTCAAAATCTACAAAACATACTATAACACACTTCTTCCATTTAAAAAAATATTTTCCAAACTAATCTTCAGAAAAATGGGCATTTTACACACCCATTTCCTAGGTACTTTCATATGATAAGAGCGAAGAGAGAAAAGGAGGTAATAAATATGAGCTGTGGATACAATTCCGGATTCGCGTTAATCGTAGTGCTGTTCATCTTATTAATCATCGTTGGTGCCGCATATATTTGCTAAAAAACTAAAAAATTTAATTTATGACATTAGCCTAAACAAAAGGCAACTAACTTGAATAAGATAAAGTAGCGCTTCAAAGGAGGTGGAAAGTTATGGGTCACGCATACGGCGGAGGTTTCGCGTTAATCGTAGTACTGTTCATCCTGTTAATCATTGTAGGTGCAGCATGGCTATAATTTAGCCTCAGGGTTTAGGTTCACCGGATAAAGACTGTAAGAGGGGGCAATACCTTAAGAAAGGCTGGCCCCTTTTGCTTCATATTCATATGTTTATGCTTTTCATACATGAAAGGAGGAAGCGCATATGTCAGGTGCTTGCGGCGGGTACGGCGGAGGTTTCGCGTTAATCGTAGTTTTATTCATTTTGTTAATCATCATTGGTGCAGCATACGTTTGCTAATATAAATAGATAAAAAAGCAGATCCGGTTTTCCGGATCTGCTTTTTTTCCCACATTTCATGTTCTATGTAAATAGTATCTCTATGTAAGAAGAAACCAGCAGTATGGTGATTAGGATATTGATGGTCCTGAATACCTTAGGTTGGCGTTCTTCAGGTATTTCTTTTTGTAAACATAATGCGTTGGTCATTTTATTTATATAAAATAAGATGAAGACAGCAAATACTAAAAACATGGAGATCATCCAAACCCCTCCCCGTTATCTCCTATAGACTATACATTACCAAATTATTTCCCTAATTGGTAGCAAGAGTGTTGCCTTAGTTCATGTAAATGAAGCTTTTTTCGTATATGGAGCCCTTCCCGTTATGAAGAATGAGTGAACGAAAGCAGTGAATTATCCCTAAAATAGGAGAAGGATGATTTTATCCATCGAGTGTATGCTTCAATGGCCATCCATCATCCTTACTGATAAATCAATATTTCGTATCCATCTTCATTTTCTTCGATTAATGCATTCTTTGGTGAGTCCATCAACTGTTTCGCATAAATGAAATCAATGGCACAGATCCCTGAATGAAATGCAAGGAGCATGGTAAAGTAATGCGAATAATGTGGGAAATGGAAGCACCCGTATAATAAAATACTGTTTAGTACAAAGAATGGGGCCACAAGGGCAACCAAATAACGGTATTTTGAAATTGGCTGATCCACCCGCAATGAAAGGATCGGCAAAAAATACATTTTTCTGTTGCATTTGCATTTTATTTTTCTCACGAAAGGCAAGATGGGCACGATGTGAAAAAATTTATGCAACGGATAGATACTGATCAGTCCCACGAAGAATCCCAGGAAATGCTTATCGTAAAAAGCACTCGGAAATAGTAAGTTGATTGGTACGTATATTAATGAGAATACCATCATCATGATGATGGATGAAAGTAAAAAGACTCGGTAAAATCCAAATTGTTTTTCCAGATTGATTGTTTTCCAGCAATGCATAAAAAAATCGCCTCCATTAGACGAATAGTGGTTAATTAAGTGCTTTACATACTTTATTACGATTGCCGGAAAAAATCAATACATTTTAGAAGGATTTTTCTTATTTTTTGAAGGGAGTTTGAGGAGACATGTATGTGATAGTTTTGTACAATAAGAGTATGAGATAAATAGCGGGTGATAAAGATGCACGAACTAATGAAACGAATAGAAAAACTTGAATACCATCAGAGGTTGATGGCTGAAATGATGCCTGGAAACGGATTTCCCTTTTATCGCCTGATCATTCGAAATGGATTGTCAGAGAGGGAAGTGAAGGAGTTCTTTCAAACTTGTGATAGATTGAGCATGAAATTTGAAAAACAAAAAGCGGAAGGATTCGTATACAATACTCCGCTTTTTAAAGAATTTGAAGAAGGGCTTCATGCAAAGCTGAAGGTGCATGAAGTCGTGGATAGTTGCCTGGTTCAGAATATTTATCCAGCTTTGATGGTACAACTACAGAAGAGCTTGTAGATCAGGCCAGTTCTTCCTCATCTTCAAATAGTTCACCGAGCTTTCCATTATCATCAGAAAAATCATTTTCAATATTGTGAAATGACTTTTCGAATATTTCCATAAAATCATTTCCATAGATATTACGGACGACGGTCATCATTTCGATCATTTCAGGAAACTTCCCATATAATTCCCGTAATGGAGCCACTCCCTGGAAGATCGAATGACTTTCCGGCTGGTAGTTCTTCATTAGATCGAGAAGGATATGCTCCCCCTTGGCCGTCAGTTGAATGTACGTATTCCGCTTATCATTCTCCCGTTTAGAAAATTCAAGAAGTTCACGTTCCTCTAATTTCTTCGAAAAGTTAAATGCCGTTGAAACATGCATAACACCGAATTTGGCCACGTCCGAAATGGAAGCACCCTTTAAATGATACGCAATCCAGAGAATATGATGTTCATTGATATTTAAGTCGTATGGCTTGATCCATTGCTGCCAGTCCTTTTCTATGGCCTTCCACAAAGCTTTACTTAGCTGAGCCATCCTTTGACTGAAGAGCATTGCCTCTTTCAAAGTAAATTCTCTTTCCTTCATCTCATTCACCCACTTTGCTAGAAAATCTTTTTTTACTATAAGCTGTTCTGAATTGTTACGTTGTAAGCAGTTCCAAAGGATACGCTTAACGATCATCAAAAAAGAAAGCGCTTATATTTTATTATGCCAATAAAGTAATAATTAATAAAGGCTAAATTGACAAAATTTTTCGAAGTATATAATTTCTGGTTGGTTTACCGGCCTCATATTAGAAAGATAAGAGGGTTTGAACCTTGTAATGACGGGATTTATATTGGAAATCACTATTCTGAAAGAAATCGGAGTGGAATTAAATTTTATTTTAAATAAAAGAGAATCCCCGTAAGCCATAACCCACAAATGGGTGGAAGGCAAACGGGGACAGGGTTATTGATTCGTCGTATTGGCTGAGTTGATCGATTTTTCCAGTTCTTCGATGGTTCGCTGGATGGATTGGATTTCTTCCTGAAGGCGCTGGTTGTTCGGCTCGGTTGAAGCCTGCCACTGCTTGAAGGAAGCTTGGAGATCCTTTGAAAGCTGAAGGACGGTTTCCTTTCCTTCCTGTGACAGGGTGCCGATTGACTCTTTCAATTCACCGATGTGGCCTTTCATCTCCTCGATGACCACGGTCCAATCATCTTTCTTGTCTTTGATTTGTGCACGGATTTCTTTACCTGATGAAGGGGATGTCAGCAGGGATGCGACTCCTCCGACCACTCCACCGATTAATAATCCGTAGGCAAGAGATTTTTTATTCATTATGTTCACCTCGTTCTTCTATTTCTATAATACTATATTTCTCCAATCAGTATGTATTCTCCTTTTCCCTTTTAGAACAGATTGAAACAAGACGGTTCATATCTTTCTCTTCCAACGCATAAAAATAAGATAAGAGGTGGGGAGAAGGGGGAGGTTCTAACAGAATGGATGGAATAATCTTTGGTTTCTTTGCTCTCAGTACTGTGTTGTTTCTAAGTATGGTATATAACTTCATTAGTATCCAAAGACCTGGAATGTATCCTCCTAAAAATATATTAAAAAAGCGTGCGACCATATTGGGTTCAGGTGGATTGATCACGTTTCTCATAGGGATACTGCTCTGGTTTGCAGTCAGTTAATAAAAAAGCCCCCCATTTTGTGACGGATCACAAGGCATGGAGGGTGTTTTTATTATTTCGTTTAGGATAGCTGTTCTGTTGTGACAGCTTCTCGAATGGTTGAACGTTTTAAGATACCGTTGATGATTGGATACACGACGAACATCGCGCCGGCGTTCACAAGTGTTGCCGGAAGTACGACTGCTGCGAATAGAGCGAAGAAAGCTCCAGGCAGGCCTACGATCACATATGCAGAAAGCAGGAATACGCTCCCTGACACGAGTGTACCGATTGCGGTTAGAACAGAAGCGCCTAACAGTGAACGAGTGATTTTCTTTGTTGCCAGGAATAATCCGTAAAAGACGAATGCCGTGACCGGTTTATCGATCAGGTTTGGCAAGAATCCACCAGGGAATTGTGTTGTCAATCCTGAAATGACTCCTGTCAGTAAACCTAGCAGCAAGACGTTTTTCTTTGCAGGAAACAAAATGATTCCCAAGAACATCATCGTCAGCATCATGTCCGGTTTCATCCCTAAGAATATGCCCGGGATCACTGTGTGCAGTACCGCTCCGATCCCTACTAATAAAGACAGGGATACAAGTGTTTTTGTATTCATTTCTCATCTCTCCTCAACTAAACTATACTTTGTATTCTGCTTCTCCTAATGTGCACTGTTGCCATTAGCGAAAAGATAGCTACATTATAACATATAGATACACCGTGTCAAAGACCAATATTTCTGAAAAAAGCCCGGCCCCTTTACTCAAAAAGGGCCGGGCATTCAATACTATGACAGATGACGGGCGATAGAATCGGCGATTTCTTTTAAATCTTCGTGGCTATAGTCTTCGTTATGGGTTTTCCATACAGCACCGAAACCATCTCCATTGCCGTAGCGTGGTATGAAGTGCATGTGGAAATGGAAGACGGATTGTCCTGCTTCTTCACCTGCATTGCTTAAAAGGTTCATTCCCACAGGGTTAAATTCAGCCTTGATGCTGTTTGCGATCTTTGGTGCAACAGAGAAGAGGTGGCTTGCCACATCAGGTGTCAGCTCGTAGACGTTTTCTTTATGTACTTTCGGAATAAGGAGTGTATGACCTTTCGTCACCTGGCTGATATCAAGAAACGCAAGGACAAGGTCATCTTCGTACACTTTCATTGCCGGGATTTCCCCATCGATGATTTTACAAAAAATACAGTCGCTCATGCTCATTTCCACCTTTTTAGTAAGAGTGTATGTATTTTACCATTAAAGTGAAAATAAATGAAGAAGAGACAGGAACGATTTTCCTGCCTCTCTTCTTTAGAAGGGGTAATACTGTAAAGGTTTATATGTCAGGCTTCATTCTCTTTGATAAACACCTCATTCGTTAGTAGCTTCGAAATGTGTACCATTCTAGGGTAGAATGAACTTTGTTCAATGCGACCATCCCCTTATCTTTTTGCTATTTAAGCATTTAGACAATAGAAACTGTTAGCCGTCTTGGACAAACACCTCATTTGCTATAAGGATGATATGTGTAAATCGTTAGAAACATGAATGACTCTGTGCAAACTGACCATCCCCTTATCTTGTAGGCTAAGAAAGCTTAGTAAGAAAGTTGATTTAGTCAAAATGTGCTTTAACAAACACCTCATTTATCAAATTTTTGATGAAATGAATTGGGTGAGTGTGTCATTCACTAAAGAAGACGACGAATCCTTCAAGTCGCAAACAATAGTGAAATCGGTTAGCTGGTCTTTAACAACCATCCCCTTTTTCTTATTGCTGGCCCCTTCTGATAATATGTTGTGCATTCTTGGGGGAGGTTATGAATACAAAAATATGGAAAGTGTGTTATCAACCGGTTGTCGTGAAAACTTCCATCTAGAAGAAGTGAGTGCTGGTTGATTTCCGCTGCAGGTGCTCGCTTTCCGCGGGGCGTGAGTTGAGCCTCCTCGGGCTTTGCCCTGCGGGGTCTCAACTTTCCCGCTATTCCCGTCGGAGTCGAGCACCTTCCGCTCCAATCAACTTTCCAAGTGAAGTGTTTAAACTAAAACAATTTAATGACGAGATTGCTTCACCATTGGATACAGCACTCTTATCATTTTAGTTATAGTAATGCCCCGTTCTGCTAAGACTTCCAGACGACCGAACATTCTAATACTAAAGTCTGTGTATGAATAACCAAGACCTGGTGAAACGGTCCTTTTGCAATAATTGCTAAAGCACATTCAGTTACAGCAGGATCTAGCTATTGATTGGAGTGCAAGAGGTAGACTCCTGCGGGAAAAGCGGAATAGGTAAGACCCCGCAGGAGCGAGAGCGACGAGGAGGCTTGCCTTCCGCCCCGAGGAAAGCGAAGTCTTGCACGGAAATCAATAGCGGTGTAGAAAGTGATCTCGACAAATTACTTGCTTGTTCGTCTTTAGAGATCTGTTGGGGAAAATGATTCATATTCAAAGCATGCCTTTGCTTTAAAGTTTTGATAAAATAGAAATAATACATATAGAAGAGAAAGGACGTTGCTGCTCGTGTCGTTATTAGAAATTAAGCATCTTGTCGGCGGGTATACAAGGAAGCCGGTTTTGAAGGATATCACATTCTCGATTGACTCTAATGAAATCGTCGGGTTAATCGGATTGAATGGGGCAGGTAAGAGTACGACCATCAAGCATATCATCGGGCTGATGGAGGCGAAGCAGGGTGAGGTTTCCATCAATGGGCACACATTGAAAAAGGATGCCGATCAATACCGCAAGCAATTTTCATACATACCGGAAACACCGATTTTATATGATGAACTGACCCTGGAGGAGCACCTGAAACTTACGGCCATGGCATACGGATTATCAGATGCGGAATATAAGGGAAGAATCGATAAATTGTTGAAAGCGTTTCGCATGGAGAAGAAGATGAGCTGGTTTCCTGCCCATTTTTCTAAAGGGATGAAACAAAAAGTGATGATCATGTGTGCTTTTCTTATCCAGCCCAGTCTGTACATCATCGACGAACCGTTTGTCGGATTGGACCCACTCGGGATCCAGTCGTTACTGGATTGGATGGAGGAAATGAAACAAAATGGGGCGGGCATCCTGATGTCTACCCATATATTGGCTACTGCCGAAAGATATTGTGATTCATTCATCATCCTTCATGAAGGGAAAATCCGGGCAAAGGGGACTTTAGAAGAGCTTCGCAGGGAGTTTACGATGCCTGAAGCCACTTTAGATGATATATACATCCAGCTGACGAAGGAAGAATCTCATGATGAATAATGTGGAAGGGATCTGGAAAAAGAGGATTGTAGAGTATAACCAGGAACTTCAGAAGTATTTGAAGTACATGTTCAACGATCATTTATTATTCGTCCTGATTTTCGCTTTGGGGGGTGCGGCGTTTACGTATAATCAGTGGGTCAAGACACTCGAGCCAACATTCCCGGCTCCTTTCATCATGGCAGTCGTACTTGGTCTCTTATTGGCATGGAGTCCTGTTTACACCTTCCTACGGGAAGCGGATGCTGTATTTCTTCTACCTTTAGAAGAACGTTTATCCGGTTATTTCAGGAAATGCGTCTGGATCAGCTTCATGTTTCAATCCTACATTCAACTGCTTGTCCTGGCTGCCCTTATGCCTATGTATGTAGCTGTATCTGGAAACAGTTTCAGAAGCTTCTTTCCTTTACTTGGCTTAGTATTGGTTATAAAAATATGGAATCTTTATGTTCGCTGGTTTATGTTAAGGTTTCAGGAGAGGGAAGCTCACCTGACGGACAGTCTTGTCCGTTTTCTATTGAGTGGGACTCTTTTGTTCCTTGTATTATCGGGAGCCGACCTTTGGATGACACTCGTCGTGGCCGCCTTGATGCTCGGCTATGCCTTTTATTTTCATCAGGCAACAAAGGGTAAGAACCTTAAATGGGATTTATTGATTAATCTTGAAGAGCAGCGCATGCTGATCTTTTATCGCATCGCCAATATGTTCACAGATGTTCCAAAACTGAAAGGCAAAGTGCACCGGAGAAAATGGCTCGACTGGCTTGTGAAGGCTCCTTTTTCCCAAGCATCAACCTATCGCTATTTATATCTTCGCTCGCTTGTGAGGACAAGTGAATATTCAGGTCTGTATATACGCTTGACCCTGATCGGTGTGTTGCTGATTTATTCCAATCCATCTTTCGTCTTCAGTATCCTGACGGCTATGGTATTTCTTTATTTGACAGCTTTTCAGATGATTCCATTATTCAAGCGCTTTGACTATAAGATCTGGGTACTCATTTACCCCGTTTCAAGGGAATTGAAGACATCATCTTTTCAGAAAATCATGAGCCAGTCGATGATGATTCAGGCCCTTGTGTTTTCACTACCCCTTTTCATAAGGGGAGAATGGCTGCCTGGATTGATCACGCTGCTTGCAGGCTTAACCTTCTCCATCTTTTTCAGTCAGTTCTACCTTGTCCAAAGATTGAAGAAGATGGAAGAAACGCTTTTTTAATCAAACAGGTTAGATGAACATAGTATGAGTAAAGGCTGACGAAAAAGGATGGTGGTTCTAAAGTGAACCATGAGAGAGAAGAGCTGGAACAGTGGAAACGAAGATACACCAGGAAATCGTCCATCTTTAAGAGGGTATCCAAACAGGCACAAACGAAAGTGAATGAGTGGATACCTGAGAAAGCGCATAAAGTTGTCACGGAAAGCATCAAGAAAATGGTGGAGGTCACCCTGAAGGGCAGCGAATGGGTGTCCCTGCAGGCGGCCTATAGACCTGAGCTACAGGAACGGGAAGTTGTGATGAAGGAACGAATGGAATTTTACCGGAAAGCTGCCACCATCGAAGGGGCGGGAACGGGCGCCGGTGGGATCTTTCTCGGTCTTGCGGATTTTCCATTGCTCCTGTCCATTAAGATGAAATTTTTAAGTGAATGCTCCCTTATCCATGGGTATGATCCCAAACAATATGAGGAACGTCTATTTCTTCTGTATGTTTTTCAACTTGCATTCTCAAGTGATACCCATAAGAAGAAGGTCCTGCACCTCATTAAGAATTGGGAGGATGAAAAAGAAAGGCTGAAGGAACTTGACTGGAAAACCTTTCAGCAGGAGTATCGGGATTACATCGATTTGGTGAAGATGCTCCAACTCATCCCGGGTGTCGGGGCTGTTGTGGGTGCCTATGCGAATTATCAGCTATTGGATCAGCTTGGTGAAGTGGCAAAATTTGCTTATCGGATTCGCTACTTCCATGCAGTAGAATAGTACCGTATGAGGGTCGATCGCCATGATCGGTCTTCTTTTTGTTAGGGTCATTGTGATGACAAACCCATCTTTTTATTTCCGCAATGACTTCATGTATAGTGATAAAGGTAGGGTAAATTGTGTTTAGTGAGGTGTGAAATAGATGAATAAACGGAAAAAAGCATGGAAGATCGTCGGGCTCATATTATTCTCCTTCTTCTTCTTTCTGGCAGGGGTCTTTCATTTTATTGAAGCTCAAGGATTTGCGAAAATGGTCCCTGCGTTTATTCCTTTAAGGGAAGAGCTGGTTTATATTACGGGAATCATTGAATTTATTCTGTCAGTCCTGCTGTTGATTCCGAAGACTCGTGAAAAAACCGGGATCATCACAGCGGTTTATTTGGTTCTTGTATTTCCTGCGAATATCTATGCAGCCATTAAAGGAATTCCGGCTCCGGGACAGGAAGATGCCAATCAACTGCTGCTTTGGATCAGACTATTGTTTCAACCCCTCTTGATCTGGTGGGTGTTGGCGGTCAGTAAAATTGAAAAGAATCATCGCTTTTATTAAAAAAGAAGGATCGGATGTGAGCGTCCGATCCTTCTTTGCATTATTTCGGAACGGCTTCCGAAACGGAATGTTTATCCTGGTAGTGAAGTGTTGCACTTGCCAATGACTTTGCTGCAATGAGAAGCGCTTTTTCATTAAGGTCGAACTTTGGGTGGTGGTGTGGGTAGGCCGTTTCCACATTGTCGGGCTTGGCTCCCGTAAAGAAGAAAGTACCCTTCACATGTTCTAAATAAAAGGCAAAATCCTCACCGCCCATCTGCATTTCGATTTCTTCCACTGTATGCACTTCATCTACAGTATCTGCACTTTGAATGAATAGGTCCGTCTCCTCAGGGTGATTGACAACGGCCGGATACCCCCGCTCATATACATATTCATAATCACAGCGCCCGGAAAGGCAGGCCCCTTTCAGAATCTGTTCAATTTCTTCTTCAATAAAGTCCCTGACTTCTGGATTAAAAGTCCGTACCGTTCCAATCAATTTAGCTGAATCGGCTATGACATTGAACGCATTATCAGCTATAAAGGAGCCGACCGTCACGACGGCTGGTTCAATCGGGTTTACTCTTCTGCTGACGATTTGTTGAAGTTCTGCAATAATTTGAGCCCCGATCACGATGGAATCCTTCGTCTTGTGAGGCTGTGCCCCGTGCCCCCCGGATCCTTTAATGACAATTTCAAAGCGGTCCGCAGCGGCCATGATCGGACCTTTTCGGTGAAGGACCTTCCCAAGTGGTTCGGTTGCCCATAAATGGGTGCCAAAGATCACATCCACACCTTCGAGGCAACCCGCTTCAATCATGGACTTAGCTCCTCCCGGTGCATATTCTTCAGCGTGCTGATGTATGAGAATGACTGTCCCTGAAAGGGTTTCGCGCATTTCATGAAGGGTTTTCCCCAATACTAGAAGTGACGCGGTATGGCCGTCATGACCACAGGCGTGCATGACACCCGGAACGGTAGAACGATATTCCACTTCCTTTTCATCCTGTATGGGAAGGGCGTCAAAGTCTGCACGGAGAGCCACGGTCTTACCGGGGAGTGCCCCTTCCACTCTCGCTACCACACCATTGCCGCCGACTTGTTCTTGAACCGGGACCCCGATCTTTTTGTAGTAATCCGCAATATACTTTGCCGTATTTTTTTCCTGGAAGGATAATTCCGGGTGTTGATGAAGAAATCTTCTGATTTTAACCATTTCTATCCAACGATCTTCTAATTTCTGATATAATTCATTCAGCAAGTCCCCAACCTCCTAATGTTTGGTGAATATTACGAATATTATAACACTAAAAGTTCTCGGGAAGAGGGGATAAGTGAAATTCAAGGAGGGGATCCGATGAATAAAATCTTATCCATTTCAGCAATCATTTCATTTGTACTTTTTATGACCATAGCACATTTTGTTTATCATGACATGGAGATTGTCGGAGAGGATTATCTTCTCACAAACATGGGCGACTTAAATGTTTTAGAACCATTTTCCGTGATAGGGACCGAGCTGGTCATCGGAATCGCCACAATCGCCTTGATCCTGTTCCTTTGGTGGGTTAAAAAAGATTATGCAGGAATCATTACGGTCGTGGTACTGGTTGCGGGAAGTAACGTCCTGAATAAAGCCATCAAAGGGTGGATGGAACGTGAAAGACCATCGTTTTCCCATGGGGAAGAAGGATTCAGTTTTCCCAGCGGTCATGCCATGGTGGGAATCGTCTTCCTGCTGGTCATCGCTTATTTCATCAGTAAGGAAATTTCGACTATGGGATTGAAAGTCACGATCTTCACCTTGGCCGTCATCCTTTCCCTGTTGGCAGGGTTCAGCCGGGTAGCAGAACAGGCCCACTATCCCAGTGATGTTGCTGCCGGCTTCCTTCTGGGTTACTCGTTTTTCGTACTGTGTATCTTCCTATATGAAAAGCGCCCTGCAAAATAAGAGGGACGGACCTTCCGAGGTAAGGTCCGTCCCTCTGTCTTTAGATTAAGAACATCGCTACGATGGTAGTTGCGATCAGTCCGATGACGACCGGGAGCAGGTTTCGCCTTGCGAGTTCGAATGGGTCGACTCCGCAGATGGCTGCTGCCGGAATGAGTGCCCATGGTACAAGGGTCCCGCCACCGACCCAGATGGCCGCCACCTGGCCAAGGGCCGTCAGGGTAGCGATGCCGGAACCGATGCTTTCAGCAAATAAATTGGCGACAGAACCGGCAAGAGAAATCCCCGAGAAGCCTGATCCATCAAGTCCAGTGATGGCACCGACCGTCGTAAGTGTAATCGCGCCCACCGCCTTTGAAAGCGGGACCGCGGCAGCAAGGGATGCGCCCAGGTCGTTGACGATTCCATGTGATGTTGCCGGAAGAAAATCGCCAATGATCGTTTGAAACCCCGAATCCCCTAAATAGAAGAAAGCGGCAATCGGTATGACCGGACCGAATACTTTAAACCCGAACTGAAATCCGTCAATCATGAAACTGGTCGTTTTCTCTAATCCTTTTCCTTTATAGGCGGCCAATGAAATCAATAAGAGGATGATGATGGATGTTCCCCCGATAAGTGCGGTTGCATCTCCACCCTGCAGATCGAACAGAACCATTGCCGTAATATCAGCACCGAATAATAGAGGGATAAGGATCGCAATGGCCTTTTTCCAACGGGATGATAACAGGTCAAGTGAAGAATCCTGCTCTGGATCGATGGCAGCTAGGGAGCTTGAATCGACGGTAAGGATCCCTTTTTTCATATCTCGTTTAAGGAAGATGAATGCCGTGACGGTCGTGACCACTCCCATGACAATGATGAGGGGAATACTCGCCGAAATAACTTCTGAAACAGGGATACCTGCAGCGTCTGCCGTCAGCTTTGGAGCTGCCTGGATGACAAAGTCACCTGAAAGAGCGATCCCGTGACCGAATAAGTTCATGGCCATGGCGATGCCGAGAGCTGGCAATCCGACCCGTAAGGCAACGGGTACCAACACGGCTCCCAAAAGGGCCACTGCGGGGGATGGCCAGAAAAACCACGAAATGAACATCATCACAAGACCAATCGTCCAGTATGCCAGCGCAGGGGTGCGGATGAACTTCGTGAACGGACGGATCATCACATCATTGATCCCAGTCGACGTCAGTCCTTTACTCATGGCAACGATGATGGAAATGACGAGAATGGTAGAAAGTAATTCAGTGATGGCAAAGATGAAGCTATTAAATATACTACTGATCGACCCGCTGATCGATCCCGTAGCAATCAAAGCGATACTGAAGATTCCGAGAATACATACGATGGTCGTGTCTTTTCTGAAAATCATAAATAGGATGATCAACCCTATGAAAACTAAATAAATCCAATGAAGAGCAGTCAAGTCAATCCCCATTAGAATACCCCCTCAATGTTTCAAACCTTGGGCATTTGCCCTGATCTGTACTATAGATTATGAAAATGCAAATAAGGTGTGATACAGGATAGAAACATTTTTTCAGCCTCTGGACTGAGGCTGAATCATTCCGATGCTCGTCAAACAACCATGGAAATCAATCTATAATGGAAGAAGTAACAGGAATAGACGATGTTAATAGCGAAAGTTTATAAGTGATGTGAAGGTGGTGTTCGTATGAGATATAAAGGAAGAAAGCAATGGTTTTTCTCATTTTTGCTGATGGTGATAGGATTGTGGCTATTATTACTGAATATAGGTGTCATTTCCTTGGAAATAACGCAGATATTTGTCAACATTATTCCTATTTTGTTATTGCTGCTGGGTTTGAAGTGGTCAGTAGACAGCTTTTTGAAAAAAAGCTTCGGTAAATTACTGTTTGGTCTTTTCAGCCTGACCCTAGGGGTGCTGATCCTCCTGGATAAATACGAAGTGTTGGTTTTCGATTACGGGAATTGGTGGAAGTTATGGCCGGTTATCATCATAGCCATTGCGATTCATCGGATCGTGAGGAATAAACCGATTAAGGTGAGTATAAGCAGTGATTATCCGTTTGATAAGACAGCTGAAACAGATGATGAGGAGCAGCCGCTGGGTGAAAAGATCCCTCAGAAGAAAAATAAGATTAACAGAGGCTTTATCGTCGGGGATATCCGTTTTTCAGAACCGAACTGGCCCCTGGAAAACATGAAACTTTACAATGCCATAGGAGATTACTATTTTGATTTCAGTAAAGCCTTCATTCCTGAAGGGGAAACACCAATTGATATCAGAGGCTGGATCGGCGATGTGAAAATGATCATACCGGAAAATGTCCCTGTGGAAATCACCTTGAAGGTGCAGGTGGGGGATGTGAAGTTGTTTGATCAGAAATCTGCTGATATTCGTTCTGAACTGTATTATCGATCACCAGGTTATGTCGAGGCAAGTAAAAAAATCAAGCTGACGATTGATGTGAAGATTGGTTCGATCCGGATTACAAGGATATAAAGGCAGCGTAAAAGGAGGAATGAGATTGAATAACACCTCAAATATCCGAAATTGGATTTTTAAGAGCTTTTTAATGATGGCTGTCATGACCATTCTGCTTTTTTTTATCGTGTTGCAAGTTTATCTGTTCCTTTCAGAGGATCCCAGTATCTCTCTTAAACTTTCCATTTATTTAACCACTTGGTTGGCCATCATTTTATTCCTATTAAGCATTTATTTCGGTTTTCGTACAGGGTATACATTCAAAGGCAGAATCGATGATATATCCACCTTCGTCACCTTACTCCGAAGTGGAAAGTTCTCTGCGAGGGTGGACAGGTATGAGCATGATGAGCTCGGGATTTTATCGGATGAATTGAACCAGCTTGCGGTATTCATTCAAGAGCAGGTGAAATCACTTCAGCGGCTGGCAGATGAAAAGTCAGAGCTTGCCGATCAGGCTCACCAGGCTGCGGTCATGGAGGAGAGGCAGAGGCTTGCCAGGGATTTGCATGATTCTGTCAGCCAGCAATTATTTGCACTGAATATGCTTTCTTCCGCGGCGCAAAAAAGCATCGGGACTGATTATAAAAAGGTTGAAATCATCGTGAAACAAGTAGCCGAGATTGCAGGGAAGGCACAAGGTGAGATGAGGGCCCTTCTTCTTCATCTGCGACCGATTGACTTAAAGGGAGGAAGTCTTCGGGAAGCGCTAACCATCTTGATCAGAGAATTGAAGGAAAAAACGCAAATTGAGATCGATGCCACCCTGGATGGAATGGAAGACTTATCGAAAGGGACTGAAACGCATATGTTCAGGATCATCCAGGAGAGTCTTTCAAATATCCTTCGTCACTCGGAAGCAACGAAAGTAAAGATCGTGACGGAGAAAAAAGGGGGCTTTGTCACATTGTATATCAGTGACAACGGTAAGGGGTTCAATCTAAAGGAAAATAAGATGACCTCGTACGGACTTCAAACGATGAGAGAGCGGGCGGAGGAAATTGGAGGACTATTTCAGATTCGCTCCAAAGAAAAAGAGGGAACGTATATCGATCTCCGCATCCCGGTCTAATTCAAAGGGGGAAGACAATTGGATAAGATAAAGGTAATGATTGTAGATGATCACGAGATGGTACGGCTGGGCATGAAAACCTATTTGCTGACAGAAGATCGGATAGACTTTCTTGGAGAAGCGAAAAGTGGAAATGAAGCGGCTAAGCTTGCCAAGCTGTATATGCCCGACGTCATATTAATGGATTTATTAATGGAGGATGGAAATGGCATTGAAGCCACAAGGAAGATCCTATCCTTTCATCCTCACTGTAAAATTATCATCCTTACAAGCTACTATGACGATGAAAAGGTGTTTCCTGCCATCGAAGCAGGTGCTCATAGTTACTTATTGAAGACGGCAAGTGCAGAAGAAGTTACCGGGGCGGTTTATAAAGCGGTTAAGGGTGAATCGGTCATAGCGTCCAAAGTTGCCGATAAGATGCTGAACCGATTCCGTCCCCAGGAAAGAAAGGCTCATGAAGAGTTGACGACAAGGGAAATGGATGTGTTGAAATGCTTGGGTGAGGGGCTGACGAATCAGGAAATTTCTGAAGAGTTATTTATCGGGATCAAGACCGTCAAGACCCATGTGAGTAACATTTTGAGTAAGCTTGGGGTCGCGGACCGGACCCAGGCAGCCATTTACGCGAATCGAAACGGGATACTGCATAAAGCCGGAAGGAAAGAGTAGAGATGAAAGGAAGAAAGCAGAATGGGCTTAGTCAAAAGGAATGATTTCATTCCCCTTGACTAAGCCCATTCTGCTAAAAGCGAAAAGGATGATTAAAAAATGACCGGCTTCGTTAATTTCAATCTTGATGATAGCAATGAATCCGTTGAAGATATGGAGGCAAATTCATGGTGAAGATTTGCCAGGGACAGTCCATGAACAATTTCAGCGGAAAATAGGGAACCGTCAAACGAATAGGTTTCAAAGCATGCAGTGGCATCATAAGGGACCGTCACTTCATATCCCAGATCCGCAGCCATACGGACAGTGGTGGATATACCATGATTTGTGGTGAACCCCATGACAACAAGGGACTTATATTTTTCCCGTTTTAAAAATAAATCCAGATCTGTATCGATAAAAGCGCTATTGGCGTGCTTAATGATATGTTTTTCCTTTTGTACAGGACGGAAAGACTCTATAAAATCAAAACCTCTTGAACTTGAATGCAGTGGTGATTCCATATCGAAAGAAGAATGTTGCACGTGTACAACCGGCCAGGCTTTTTCTCTCCAACCGTGCAAAAGCTGATAAGCGTTCTTTTCCATACAGGGATTATTCCGCTTTCCACGTGAAGAATCACTATATGCCTGTTGAAAATCAATCAAAATCAAACATGTTTCACTCATCGGAACTCCTCTCCTTTCATTCAGGATGTCTGTAACCAATACGATTAAGTATACTGTTAATTATTTGTAATTATGTATGTACACCTTCACTGCAATTGTAAAGATTGAAAAGAAAAACGCTGCCTGAATACAGGCAGCGTTTCTTCAGGATTGACCCGAAACATAGTATTTACTTACATAGGATGCACGTGGGAAGATATCCTTTTGGTTATCAATTCCTTCTTCAGTGCCCCTCTTTGCATGGGCCTTCTCGTATTGCTTGGATTCCTGCCAGCCCAGGAAGCTCCGTTCATCCTCCCAAAGGGTCATGATCACATATGTATCGTTGTCCAGTGGTCTAAGGACTCGAATCGCGGTAAACCCCGGCACCTCTTCAATCAACCCGGCACGGTTTTTAAAGCGGTATTCAAAAAGCGGCCTGCCTTCGTCTGATACGGGGATGTTGTTGAAGACCACGTATCCTTTACTTTCAAGTTCACCTGATTGATCGACAATTTCATAGCTGCGGGGAGATTCAAAGACACTTTCTCCGCTTGTTTCATGCAAAAGCAGTGCATCTTCGCCCTGCATCAAGAGCATTTTTTCACCCGCATGCTGATCCATTATTTTTTGTAGGAAATCATGTGTTCCTGTCGTCATATATAGCTTCATCCAAATCACCTCAATAAAGTAGTCACTTCTACTATACTCTTCCCTTTTCTTTCTCTCTTGTAACATGAATGATGGATATTTTTTCACCACCCCTCAAAAATCGGCAAATTTATGACATTTTCCCTTGAAAACTATACAATTCTCCCTAAAACGTCTATAGTTTAAAAGGGTTACAATCTGTACGTTCAAATAATATATAGGACAATTTTAGAATCTACTCAAATTAGTTTACAATAGGGTTAATGGAGTTACATAGAAAGGTGGACGAACAAAGGTATGAAACAGATGAATGATACTTTTTTACGAGCGGCAAGGGGAGAGCAAACGGATTATACTCCGGTTTGGTATATGAGACAAGCGGGTCGTTCACAGCCTGAATACAGGAAAATCAAGGAGAAATACTCTCTCTTTGAAATCACGCACCAGCCTGAACTTTGTGCATATGTGACAAGGCTGCCTGTGGAACAATATGATGTCGATGCAGCCATCCTTTACAAGGATATCATGTCCCCACTTCCTTCAATTGGAGTGGATGTCGAGATCAAATCAGGCATCGGTCCTGTGATCGATAATCCCATCCGTACCACTGCGGATGTTGAAAAGCTTGGGGAAATCAATCCTGAACAGGATGTTCCTTACGTATTGGACACAATCAAATTATTGACACAGGAACAATTGTCGGTCCCATTGATCGGCTTTGCCGGTGCTCCATTTACGATGGCAAGCTATATGATTGAAGGCGGCCCTTCCAAAAACTATAATAAAACAAAAGCGTTCATGTATGCAGAACCGCAAGCCTGGTTTGCTTTAATGGATAAATTGGCAGCGATGACCATCACCTATGGAAAAGCCCAAATCAAAGCAGGGGCGTCTGCCTTCCAAATATTCGATTCCTGGGTAGGTGCATTGAATGTACAGGATTATCGCACATTCATCAAGCCGGTCATGGAAAGAATCTTTAATGAACTGAAGGAAGAGAATGTACCATTGATCATGTTTGGTGTCGGAGCAAGCCACCTTGCGAATGAATGGCATGATCTCCCCATCGATGTAGTCGGACTTGATTGGAGATTGCCGATCAAGGAAGCAAGGGAAAGAGGCATCTCCAAAACGGTGATGGGTAATCTGGATCCTGCGATCCTGCTGGCACCATGGGACGTAATTGAAGAAAAAGCCAAAGAGATTCTGGATCAAGGGAAGGACCTGAGTCACATCTTCAATCTCGGACATGGAGTATTCCCTCAAGTCAATCCAGACACACTAAAGCGATTAGCAGCCTTTGTGCATGAATACAGTGCCAGGTAGAGAACATTCACACATGTCCATAAATGGATTCTGTGAAAGAAACATGGCACAATAATGTAATGTATGAAACTGATAATGAGGTGAAATGGGATGTCAAAGAAGAAAATGGGTCTATTGGTGATGGCCTATGGTACACCATATAAAGAAGAAGATCTGGAACGCTACTATACACATATCCGCCATGGAAGAGTCCCTTCCAGTGAACTGCTTGAAGACCTGCGTGGACGTTACGAGGCCATCGGGGGGATTTCCCCACTGGCGAAGATCACCCTCGATCAGGCGAAAAGCCTGGAGGAACGTTTAAATGCGGTTCAAGACAACATTGAATTTAAAATGTATCTTGGGTTAAAGCATATCGAACCGTTCGTAGAAGATGCAGTCGAACAAATGCATCATGACGGCATTGAAGAAGCGGTTTCCATCGTACTCGCCCCTCATTTCTCAACGTTCAGCGTCAAATCGTACAATGGACGAGCGAAAGAGACGGCGGAAAAGCTTGGCGGTCCAACGATCACAGCGATCGAAAGCTGGTATGAGGAACCTAAATTCATACAGTACTGGGTAGACCGGGTGAAGGAGACCTTTGCAAACATGAGTGATGAAGAGCGAAATAAAGCGGTGCTCATTGTCTCTGCACACAGCCTTCCTGAACGCATTCTGCAATCCGGAGATCCTTATCCGAAGCAATTAGAGGAAACGGCGAAAATGATCGCAGAGGGAGCCGGTGTTACGGAATATGCAGTAGGCTGGCAAAGTGAAGGGAACACTCCCGACCCATGGATCGGTCCTGACGTCCAGGATCTGACAAGGGATCTTCACAAGGAAAAGGGCTACACTACTTTTGTTTATACACCGGTAGGGTTTGTGGCTGATCACCTTGAAGTACTCTATGACAATGATTATGAATGTAAAGTCGTAACAGATGATATCGGAGCTTCTTACTATCGTCCGGAAATGCCGAACGCCAAACCGGAATTCATTGATGCCATGGCAGATGTCGTGTTAAAACACCTTAAAAAATAGTTTCCCGTTTTTGGCTGTACACCGAAGGACTGAAGCGAGTGGGTTCACTCTCAAGCGCTTTAGTCCTTCTCTATTATGGGATATGAAGATATTTTGTTAAAGAAGGCGATGAACGTGTTGGAACAACAAAACAAAAAGGTTGTAGTCGTAGGTGGAGGGATCACTGGTTTAACCACAGCCTACTATCTGCAACAGAAAATCAAGGAAGAGAATCTCCCCATCGAAGTAAAACTGGTAGAAGCCACCCACCGATTGGGTGGGAAGGTCCAAACCCTCAAAAAAGACGGCTATATCATCGAAAAAGGACCGGATTCTTGTTTATCGAGCAAAACGGAAATCTCCCGTTTAGCGGAAAAACTGGGTATGGAGGACAAGCTCGTCCGAAATAAGAAAGGCACGTCCTACTGTATAGCCGGTGGTGAACTCTATCCAATTCCCGGGGGATCCATCGTAGGGATTCCAACCCAAATCGCCCCTTTCATCACGACAAGTTTATTTTCACTATCAGGAAAAATGAGGGCTGCAGCGGATTTTATCCTTCCACGTTCCCAGGAAAGAGAAGATCAGTCATTGGGGAAATTCTTCAGAAGGAGAATGGGGGATGAAGTGGTTGACCATTTGATCGAACCGCTCTTAACGGGCATATTCGCCGGGGATATCGATCAATTAAGCTTAATGTCTACATTTCCGCAACTCTATGAATTGGAACAGAAACATCGCAGTTTAATAGCAGGCATCAAAAAGAGCGGACAAGCGGGGGAAGCGAACGAAGAAGGGAACTTCCTGACTTTTACCGGGGGTCTTCAATCATTGATTGATGCCATGGAAGCTGGTTTGGAACCAAATACCGTATACAAAAGCATGAAGGTTACGAATATAGAAAAAGAGATCAGCGGTGATTATACCGTCACCTTCACGAACGGGGATCAAATGGAGGCAGACAGCGTCATCGTCACGACTCCCCATCACGTATTGCAATCCATGTTCCCCTCCTATCCGTTCTTACATTTCTTAAAGGAGATGCCTGCTACGTCAGTGGCGACGGTTGCAATGGGATTCTCACAAGAGGCCATAAAAAAAGATATCGCAGGGACAGAGTTCCTGGTTTCCAGAAATAGCGATTACTCCCTGACTGCTGGAACGTGGACACATAAAAAATGGCCACACACGGCTCCGGAAGGGAAAGCATTATTGCGTTGCTACCTTGGCAAGTCCGGTGACGAAACCATCGTGGATCTGTCCGATGACCACATCGAACAGATCGTGCTTGATGACTTGAGTAAAATCATGGAAATTGATGGTCCCCCTGATTTCACGATTGTCTCACGTTATAAAAATTCCATGCCTCAATACACGGTGGGGCACAGGGAACGTATTCAACGTATGTATGAGCAAGCAGAGGCTACTTTGCCGGGGATATTCATCGCTGGGAGTTCATATGATGGAGTGAGTATTCCCGACTGCATCGGGCAGGGGGAGAGGACCGTTGCAAAAGTGTTGGATTTCTTGAACTGATTATTTTCGGAAGACTGCCGGGAAACTGGTGGTCTTTTTTTTGAGGGGCATGCTGAATATTCTCTATGCCTCACTTTCCAGATGAAAGAAAGCACCCTCGGGTTGAAGGTGCATCCTACTTCACTACCCGATATCTGGAATGCTGAAGCACCCAGTTCTGTGGAAAGGCAGAACCCAGCACCCAGTAGCTCAGCCCCCTTAATCGATAGTCGTTCACCACACTTTGTTTTGCCAGCATGCTTCTTGCATCTTCAAACCAGACTTCATGCTGCTGCCCGTTCTCATCCCAATACTTGAAGAATGGAGACTGATACTGATCATTATATTGAATGCGGACCCCGTATTTGCTTGCAAGGTCTATGGCCCCCTGGGGAGAGACGGATTTCGCAAAGGTCCCATCCACCCATGGTATTTTCCAGTCACGGCCATATAAGGGAGCCCCCATGAGGATTTTATTGCGGGGGATGACCGTTACGGCGTAGTCCAGTACTTTTTTCACTTCATTAATGGGTGCGATCGCCCATGGTTTTCCCCCTGCCCATCCCCACTCATAAGTCATAAGGACAACAAAGTCGACAATTTCCCCGTGAGCCTTATAGTCATGGGCTTCGTATAACAGACCTTTCTGATCTCCCTTGATTTTCGGTGCGAGTGCCGTTGAGACAGAATAGCCTTTTGGTTTTAATGCTGAGACCGTCCTCTTTAAAAAGGCATTATAATTTTCCCGGTCTTCGGGGTAAACGTATTCGAAATCTATGTTCAAGCCTTTATAACCCTTTGCTTCCATTTTCTCCTGAATGGAAGAGAGTAACGTATTTTGCAGTGAATTGCTCCTTAAGATCGTGGCAACAAGATCGGAGTTGAATTTGCCGTCTACATAATTGGTCAGAACCAATAGGGGATCGACATGTTGATGATCCGCAGCCGATATCAGACCGGTATCGTTCAGTTCTGTAATCGTCCCTTCTTTTGTAATGGAATGGGTGAAAGGAGCAAGGTAAGTGAAGTAGCTTCCCAGCCCATTCACTTCGGCCACTCCTTGACTATCCGTCCTCGTGATGTAGGCATTCACCTCGATCACCGGTTTCGTGTTCGGGATCCGAATTTGTTGATTAGGGTAGATAAGGGAAGGATTCGAGATGGCATTCGCATTCAAAATCTCTTGTATGGGAACTTTATAATTATAGGAAATGGTATAAAGGGTATCGCCTGTTCGAACCCTGTGAATGAAAGCGGGCATGACGATCAACTGACCGATAAATAGTGTGGAGGGGTCAGAAATCTGATTGAATGTCTGTAGTTCATTGAGGTCCACTTGATACTGTTGACTGATCTTATACAACGTATCGCCTGGCTGAACAATATATTCTTTTAATGGTTCCGGGATGAGAAGGCTTTGTCCGATAACGAGTATATTGGGATTCTTTAATTGATTTCCATAAGCGATCTGGTTCACCTCAACCCCGTACCTCGATGCGATCGACCAGAGTGAATCCCCGCTTTTCACTACGTAAATATTCATAGGACACCTCCTGAACGGTCTTATACCTATAGCCTATTCAACAGGGCTTATTCGATATGAAAGAACGGGGATAAAGAAAATGAAAAATATCACTTGTGTAATGATCGAAGATGTGATAAATTTATCAATGTTAACAAAATGACTAAATTACAAATATAGTCAAACGGTCAAATGGAAGGAGTGAGTTCATGGCGATTGATCGAAGGAAACAGATCCTCGAGGCGGCTACCAATTCTTTTTCCTTGTTTGGGTATAAGGCCACAACGATGGATCAAGTAGCTAAAATAGCGAATGTGGGAAAAGGAACGATTTATACGTTCTTTAAGAATAAGGAAGAATTATTCGACGAGATTGTTTCATCGTTAATTAATGAAATGACCTTTGAAGCAGAAGAAGTGATTGATCCGGAAGCTACATTTTCTGAAAATGTCCACCGCGCGTTGTTTCGTCTTCTCGAATTTCGCAAAGAGCATAAGCTGACGATCAAGTTATATCAAGAAGCCCGTGAAATGGGAACGCCTGCTGTATCCGAGGTCATTGACCGCATGGAAGAAGTGGTCATAGAATTTTTGAGTCGCCGAATAGAAAAGGCCGTTTCCTCAGGAGCTATTAAGCCCTGCAACCCGGAAATGACAGCATTCGTCCTATTGAAGCTATACGTTTCATTGATCTTCGATTGGGAACGTGCACATGGTCCACTTGATAAAGATGAAATAGCCAATCTGTTTGAGCTATATATCATTAAAGGGTTATCAAATTGATAGTCCTTAATTTTTAGGAAAAAATGACCAATTGAATAAAATAGTCATTTATTTTTTACCTTTCAATGACCGTTTGGGCTTATTGGTCAATAGTTCAATCATTTGAATAACAATAGGAGGATAATATGAAGAAATCATTTATTGGTTCAGAATTCAAAGCGATTTTTCGCAACAAGAAGCTGCTCATTCCAATATTAGCCGTGCTCTTTATTCCTGTACTGTACAGTGGCATGTTCCTTTGGGCATTCTGGGATCCATACGAGCAGCTTTCGGATCTTCCTGTAGCTGTTGTGAACAGTGACCAGGGAGCAGAGTTTGACGGCAAGGAGTTGCATATCGGATCGGAGCTTGTTGATAAGCTGAAGGAAAGCGATCAGTTCGATTTTCATTTCGTGGATAAAAAAGAAGGGTACAAGAATCTGGAGAAACAAGACTACTATATGCTTGTAGAAATTCCAGAGGACTTCTCTGAAAATGGCACAACGCTGTTAGAAGATCATCCTCAAAAGCTTTCGCTGAAATATGTACCAAATGAAAGCTTTAACTTCTTATCTGCTCAAATCGGGGATACGGCCATGAAAGAGATCAAAGCGAGTCTTTCTAAATCCGTTTCAGAAACGTATGCCGAAACCATGTTTGATAAGATTCAGGAAATGGGAGATGGTTTCAAGACCGCCAGCGATAAAGCGGGCGAAATCAACAACGGGGCCATTGATCTTTCTCAAGGTGCCAAGAAGCTAAAAGACAATTTAGCAGTCCTTGCTGAAAAGAACGTCGAAATGACAGACGGTGTGGCCAAAACCCGTGCAGGTGCCGAGAAACTGGCTAAAGGTTCTCAGGAACTATCTGACGGTGTCGGTGTCATGACGGATAAATCACAGCAACTATATAAAGGGACACAGGATGTTCAAACCGGGTTGAATTCCCTTGCTGCCGGAATCGATAAAAGCAAGGCAGGATTGGAACAAGTGGACGCCGGGCTTGATAGTGCCGTGGACAATACGGCTAAATTACAGGCAGGTTCACAGACCCTTGCAGAAAAAATCGGTGCCTTGAAAGGTGGAGCTGACAGTGCTCAAGCAGGTGCTCAAGCAATCGGAGCAGGTGCCACCAAGCTTGAGAATGAATTGGCTCCATTCATGGGTAGCCTGCCAGAAGAAAAGCAGGCTGAACTAAAGGCTGCAATCAGTCAAATCAAGCAGGGAGCATCTGGTCTTGAATCCGGTACAGGTGAATTGAGCACTGGAATTACTGGATTACAAGGCGGAGCAACTGACTTAGCAACTAATATCGGTAAATTAAATGAAGGTCAAAAGAAACTACAAGGCGGTGTCGATCAGCTTGTTGCCGGTTCAGCACAGCTTGACGAAGGTTCCAATCAACTTGTAGCCGGTCAAAACAAAGTGGTGGAAAACTACGGTTTATTAAATCAGAAACTTGGAGACGTATACCAGGGAACGGTAGGTCTTGCTTCAGGAGCGAATGAACTGAGCTCAGGTCTTAACCGGGTATATGATGGCTCCAATCAGCTGGCAGACGGATCCAGGAAACTCGCCGATGGTTCAACCGAGCTCGCAAACGGTTCAACGAAACTATCTGATGGAACGACGGAATACGAATCGAAATTAAAAGATGCAGCAAAAGAAGCCAACAGTGTCAAAGCGGACGACGATACGTATGACATGATGGCGGGTCCAGTCGATGTGAAAAATGAGAAAATCAATCATGTTCCAAACTATGGAACGGGATTTGCTCCATACTTCTTATCACTTGGACTATTTGTAGGAGCTTTACTAATCTCGATTGTGTATCCACTCCGCGAACCATCTGACCGCCCATCCAGCGGAATGAGCTGGTTCATGGGTAAATTCACAGTGCTTACGACAGTGGGGATCATCCAATCACTGATCGCAGCAGCGATTTTACTCTTTGGATTGGGGCTTGAAGTGGAAAGTGTACCATTATTCTTACTTTCTACTATTATTACAAGTCTTACGTTCCTGGCATTGATTCAAATGCTGGTAACAATCCTTGGTGATCCGGGACGATTCGTCGCCATCATCATCTTGATTCTGCAATTAACAACGAGTGCCGGTACATTCCCACTCGAATTGATACCGACTGCACTGCAGCCAATCAGTGCACTGTTACCGATGACGTACTCGGTGTCAGCGTTCAAAGCGGTCATTTCAAGCGGGGATTTTGCCTTCATGTGGCAGAATCTATACATCCTGCTCGGATACTTCATTGTGTTTGTTGCATTGACTGCTGTGTTCTTTGTAGGGTTATTCAAGAAACAATATACAAAAACAGTAGAAGCTTAAGGAAAAAAACGGTAGATGTCACACACATCTACCGTTTTTTCTTCATTAAATGGACAAACCCTTCGTAAACATGAACGTGTATACTAATTGGGAAGAGGTACATAATGGTGATACACTTAAAAGGCCAAAAGGAGGATCAATAATGAAAAAAATAAGTTTGTTTATGCTGGTAGGCTTTCTTGCATTGGTTATCGCTGCATGCGGTAATTCAAATGAAGATAACGGAGCAAAAAAAGATGAAAAACTGGAAGCGATTGACGCAAAGTTAGACGTGCCCGAAAAAGGAGAAAAAGGTGAACCCGTTTCCCTTTCCACGAAAGTCACCAAAGGTGATGAGAACGTCGACGACGCCGGTGAAGTGAAATATGAGATTTGGAAAAATGGTCATAAAGATGAAAGCGAAATGATTGAAGCCAAGCACGAAAAGGGTGGGCTTTATAAAGCGGAAAAGACGTTTCAAGAAGACGGACTGTATACAGTACAGGTCCATGTAACCGCCAGGGACATGCATACGATGCCGAAGACGGAAATTGCCATCGGGGAAGTAGGAGCCGGAGAACATGAGGAAGCGGGTGAAGATCACCACCATGGCGACCATGAAAGTACTGTTTCCATACATTTGATGAAGCCTGACAGTATTACAGCGGGTGAAGAAGCGGAAATGAAGGTACATGTAGAAAATAAAGAAGCAGCACTGGAAGATGCCAGAGTCCGTTTTGAAATATATCAGGATGGACAGGAGAAGCACGAGTGGGTGGATCTGACACCGGATGAAGCCGGCAAGTATAGCGGTTCCTACACATTCCCGGAAAAAGGTTCATATAATGTACAAGTGCATGTTACCAAAGGAGAAGAAATTCACGAACACTCGATGGAAACAGTGGACGTACAATAATCATAAAAAGGATGCTCTTCATTTTTGAAGAGCATCCTTTTTAGTACCCCTTGATTTTCATACGCTTAGTATTCGTAGTCAGTCGTACATTTTTCGCAATAAATGCCGTAGCATTCATGCTGCTCCTCAATTGTATCTCCACATTGTGCACAAGACTTAGGCGGCAAATTTCGAAAGAACTCAACAATATTTTTTACCATGTTCATCACCCTCCGTAAATTTGTATTCACCCATCAATTGTTCGTGTTATATAACTGATGTGTTAATTTATTTTATTGTATTATAACAGTATGAGTTTCGTCAACAATTAATTCTAAAATGGGCGGAAAAAATGAAAAAATAGGCACAATGAAGTATAGTAGGGGTACAGACTAAAGTGAAAGGCGTTGTTCAGACATGAAGTTAACCGTTATTGGTCAATGGGGCGGATATCCGAAAGCAGGAGAAGCGAGCACCGGGTATTTACTTGAAGCGAATGGCTTTAAACTGCTTATTGACTGTGGAAGTGGTGTATTATCCCATCTTCAACACCATATAGAAGCAACAGAGTTGGATGCGGTCCTTCTGTCCCACTATCACCCCGATCATGTGGCAGATATAGGTGTACTACAACACGCATTATTGATTCAATACTTCCTGGGAAAAAACGAAGGTACACTGCCTGTATATGCCCACCGGGAAGATCAACAAGGATTCAATTCCCTTACATACAAAGATTTAATGACAGCCCATGAGTATACTGAGGACTCTTCATTATCCGTCGGTCCATTCACGGTAACGTTTGTGAAATCCAAGCATCCCGTTCCATGTTACGGGATGAGAATCGAGGCAGATGGGAAATCCCTCTTTTATACAGCAGATTCAGCCTTCAGGGAAGAATTCATTTCATTCGGACAGGATGCTGATGTGCTTCTGTGTGAATGTAATTTCTATGGTGATATGGATGCCTCGAACGCTGGTCATATGACTAGTCTGGATGCCGGAAAACTTGCTCAGAAAACCGGTGCACGCAACCTCATCCTCACCCACTTGCCTCATTTCGGTGACTTGGAGCAGTTGATAACAGAAGCGAAAACAGTTTATAGCGGTCATGTATCATTAGCAAAAAAAGATATGGTTGTAGAAATTTAGGAGGGAAAACGATGTTATTTATTGATAATAAAGGAATCACAGATCCGCGGATCAATCTTGCTATAGAAGAATATGCACTGAAGAACTTAGATATTAATGAGAGTTATTTATTATTTTATATCAATGAACCTTCCATCATCATCGGGAAGAATCAAAATACAATCGAAGAGATCAATACAGATTACGTAGAGAAACAGGGACTTCACGTGGTACGCCGTCTTTCCGGTGGGGGAGCCGTGTATCATGACCTGGGGAACCTGAACTTCAGCTTTATCACGAAAGATGATGGGGAGAGCTTTCACAATTTCAAAAAGTTCACTGAGCCTGTTGTATCGGCCCTCCATAGACTCGGGGTGAAAGCAGAGCTGAGCGGTCGTAACGATCTCATCGCAGAAGGCAGAAAGATCTCAGGCAATGCCCAGTTCTCCACTAAAGGTCGGATGTTCAGTCACGGAACGCTGCTGTTCGATTCCGAAATGGAAAACGTCGTGTCCGCCCTCCGGGTGAAAAAAGATAAGATCGAATCAAAAGGAATCAAATCAATCCGGAGCCGTGTGGCCAATATCTCAGAATTCCTGACTGATCAAATGACGATAGAAGAGTTCCGCTCAACCCTTCTTGATTTTATTTTCGACGGAAGCGATGTAGAAGAATATGTCCTGACGGAAGAAGACTGGAAGAATATCCATGAGCTTTCAAAAGAACGCTATCAGAACTGGGATTGGAACTATGGGAAGTCACCAAAATTCAATCTCCAGCATTCCCACCGCTTCCCGGTCGGTTCCATCGATGTGCGACTCGAAGTGAATAAAGGAAAGATCGATAACTGTAAAATCTTCGGTGATTTCTTCGGGGTTGGAAATGTAGAGGACATTGAAGAAAAGCTGGCTGGTACACGCTACGAGCGGAAGGACATTGCCGGGGCATTGGAAGGTGTTGATATCCAACACTATTTCGGTAATATCACGAAGGATGAATTCGTTGACTTGGTGTATTGATATAAATGGAAGAACCGTCCAAATTGGGCGGTTTTTTTACGTCAATATACTTGTATTAATACTATTCTTTATATAGAATATATTTTGAATACTTTTAATAGTTTGATGAATGACCATTCATTCAGTTTGTTGAAAAGGGGAGGGATACAATTGAATATTGCTACACGGTTAGACCAAATCGCTCATAAGAAAGCAGATAAAACAGCCTATCATTTCTTGAATACTTCAAGTACATACGGGGAATTGAATGGTGCTGTATCGAAATTTGCAAGCGGCTTGGAGCAATTGGGTCTGAAAAAAGGAGATCATATCGCGCTTGTATTAGGGAATTCACCGCATTTTGTCATCGGATTATATGGTGCACTTCGTCTTGGATTAAAGGTCATCCCGATCAATCCGATCTACACTCCTGATGAGATTGGCTATATTCTGAAGAATGGTGATGTGAAGGCCATTCTCACACTTGATCTACTCGTGCCATTAATCGAGAAGATGCAGCATCTTTTATCGGATGTCGAGCACTTCATCCTGTGTGAATCAGGAGATGAACGGGCAAAGGATATTGACTTAGAAAAAATGTCTCTTGCTTACCCTAAAATGAAATCGTTTACAAGTGTTTTGGGGGAAGGGGACCCGGGATTCAAAGGTGAGACGGTGGATGAGAATGAGGTGGCGATCATTCTTTACACTTCCGGAACGACAGGGAAACCAAAAGGCGCCATGCTCACTCATAAAAATATTTATTCCAATGCGACCGACGTCGGCAGCTATTTGCGAATGAATGAAGATGATACCGTCATTACCGCTCTGCCAATGTTTCATGTTTTCTGTTTAACAGTGGTCCTGAATGCACCTCTTTTAAGAGGAGCTACTCTGTTAATCGTTCCACGCTTCAGTCCAAAGGCCATTTTTGAATTATCAAAGGCGTATCAATCAACCGTATTCGCAGGGGTACCGACCATGTACAACTTCCTGTTTCAGTATCCTGATGGAAACCCGGAAGATCTATCATCTCTTCGTCTCTGTATTTCAGGCGGTGCTTCCCTGCCGGTGGCCCTTCTTAAAAACTTTGAGAAGAAATTCAATGTCATGATTTCTGAAGGATATGGATTATCCGAAGCGTCACCTGTGACATGCTTCAACCCGCTGGATCGACCTAGAAAACCGGGGTCGATCGGAACATCGATTATGAACCTGGAGAATAAAGTCGTCGATGAAATGGGAGAAGAGGTCCCTGTAGGACAGGTCGGTGAACTGATTGTCAAAGGCCCGAATGTCATGAAGGGATATTATAAGATGGAAGAAGAAACCGCCGCAACGATCCGTGACGGCTGGTTATATACCGGAGACCTTGCCCGCATGGATGAAGATGGCTACTTCTACATTGTGGACCGAAAAAAAGAGCTGATCATTGTAGGGGGATACAATGTTTACCCTCGTGAGGTGGAAGAAGTGCTATACAATCATCCAGGTATCGTGGAAGCAGCGGTCATCGGAGTCCCCCATCCCGAATTGGGTGAAGCCGTCAACTGTTATGTTGTAAAAAGCGATCCATCCCTGACAGAACAGGGTGTGCTGGAATATTGTAAAGAGCATCTTGCGAAGTACAAGCTTCCGGCTTCCATCGAGTTCTTGGATGAACTGCCGAAGAATACAACGGGGAAAATTTTAAGAAGAGCGTTAAAAGAGCAAGTCCTACAGTCATAAAAAAAGAAGATGTTCAGTGGATCACTGAGCATCTTTTTGTATCATTTCATAGCTTTACTGGCCTGTAATAACTTGGATTCACCTTTTTCCCACGTCTCGACCTGCTCAATTGCCTGCTCCGGAGTGAATCCCTGCCCGACCAATACACCGGATAAGATAAATTCCTGGAAGAGGTGTGTCAGGTTGATGCCTTCTTCTACTTCAGATAAGGCACGGGTAACAAGTGGTTGAATATACTCAACCCACTGATCCGGAAGACTTTTCGTTTCACGGTGGTGCGGATTGAAGCTTTGACTGGCCTGTTGATGCTGGAAGTAAGGGTTTTGATTATACGGATGATACATACTATCGTACAACTCCTTTATGGGTAGATGTCACGATAGTCTATGCATTAGCCCGGGAAGTGTTCAGTCCATTCAAAAAATGAAAGGGTTTTCTCGATTCGTGTCGAATCATACATAAGGAGGAAACACTTAGACAAAGGGGAGAACAAACATGGAATCCATTTTACTGGAACAAAAGGGCAATGTCGCAACGGTCACCATCAACAGGCCGGATGCAATGAACGCCTTTAATTTCGATACACTGAACGAACTGCAGCAGGTAGTCGAAGCACTCCGGATCAACCCGGACGTCCGGGTCGTCATTTTTACCGGAAGCGGAGAAAAAGCTTTCTCAGTCGGAGCGGACCTTAAGGAACGAAAGACCTTGACTGAACAGCAGGTCATCCGTAATGTTTACAAGATCGGTGAAGTCTTCCAATCTGTCGCCACCCTTCCGCAGCCGACCATCGCCGCCATGAACGGCTACGCATTCGGCGGAGGGATGGAACTTGCTCTCGCCTGCGACTTCCGGATAGCTGTAGCGGGGACGACAATGGGGCTGACCGAAACGAGCCTCGCCATCATACCGGGAGCAGGAGGGACTCAGCGACTTCCGCGATTGGTGGGCGAATCAAAAGCCCTCGAACTTATCCTGACGGCTAAACGTTTAACTTCAGAAGAAGCATTGCAAATCGGACTTGTTACAAAGGTAGTAGAAAAAGAGAATTTCATGGGGGAAGTCCATGGATTCGTGGAACCGATGTTAGCGAACGGACCGGTTGCCCTGCAGCAGGCTAAATTTGCCGTTAAAAATGGGATGAACGTGGACCTGCAGACAGGTTTGCAGATTGAGAGAAAGGCATATGAAATCACGATCCCCACTGAAGACCGGGTGGAAGCTTTACTGGCGTTCAGTCAGAAGCGGAAGCCTGAGTTTAAGGGGAAGTGAATCGAACGTTTTGACTGATTGAGGTTTTGTGTGAGTAGCGGATCTGCTGTGGAGCCAGCTTGGCTCTCGCGGCGGATCTTTTTATAGTGCGGGACTGGTGGAGAATCACTTTTGAAAATATATTATTAGATTTGAAAATAAGAGTAGCGTTTTTGAAAATTAACCTGGTGGATTTGAAAATAAAACTGTCATGTCCTATACAGATTTCATTTCCTTACGTCTCAAGTCTCACTATAAGTTAGTCCTCTGGTCGTTAGTAGGATGATACATTTATTGGTAAATTTATGAAAATGTTATTATTCTTCTGGTGATTCATTAAGAAAGGGGACATCGACCTTGAAAAAAATACTTATTTCTATATGTTTGGTTTGTTGCATCGTGCTTCCTATTGCGTCACATGTTCGTGGAGAGATGACCAAAGCAGGGCTTATCAATGAATTTATGAGAGATTCAATGAAAAAGTATAAGATTCCAGGTGCTTCATTAGCCATTGTCCAGGACGGAAAACTTATTTATCAAGAAGGGTTCGGGGAACAGAGTAATGGGGCACCCGTAACAAAGGACACCATGTTTACAATTGGCTCTGTCAGCAAGCCCATAACCAGCCTCGCCATCATGAAATTAGTAGATGATGGAAGGGTGGACCTTGACCAAGAGATATCTCAATACTTACCACACTTCCATTATAGGAAAGATAGTTCCTATCAGGAAGTAACCATTAGGCAGTTACTGACGCATACAAGCGGGATTAGCTCTTATGACGGGATGGTTCTTGCAGACCGCAATCTTCGAGGAGAAGATGCTATAGCTACAGCTGTTCAGGAACTGAGTGGTGTTTCTTTAAATCATGAACCAGGGGAAGTGCATGAATATAGCCCTGCGAATTATTTACTGTTGGCAAAAGTAATAGAGAATGTATCCTATCAGTCGTTTACTACTTTTATGGATGATGAAATTTTTAAAAGAATCGGAATGTATAGGACTGTATCAAATTATAGGGATGCAGAAGAATTAGGGTATCAGCCCGGGTTTCAAACATGGTTCGGCAAGCCGATAAAAAGTAAAGGGTTTATGGATGATAGCGGTGCTCCATACGGGTATATGGTCTCCACTTCAGATGATATTTCGAGGTTCATAAGATTTATGTTGGACGGAGGCGGAGGATTGCTCTCAGAGAAAACCTTCTCTATGTATACTTCTCCACAAGTTCATAGAAAAGAAGACATGTATTATGGTTATGGCTGGAGAATCTCAGCAAATGCGGATGATTCATACTATTTCCATGGCGGTGAAACACCCGATTCCCGGTCAGAACTATTCATAAATCCTAATGGGAACTATGGGTTTATCTTACTCACGAACAAAAACAACTTTTCAGAAGTCCATTCAACCATCTGGATGAGGGATGGTATTAAGAAGATTTTGGAAAATGGGACAATGCCGGAAGTGAAGCCGGTTAATCATCACTTACAATGGATTGTCTGTTCCATCACAGTTTTCATTTTTTTATTATGCGTTTGGAATATATCCCGACTCAGAACGAAAGCTGCCATTAAGAAGAGAGTATGGATATTTATCGGATCACTCTCCTTACTTCTTGCGATCGGAATCATTCCCCTATTATCTTATTTCTTCTCTACTCCCTGGCATTCAATCAATCTATACGCACCCGACATTGCATTCATCATAAAACTTCTCGTTGGGACGTTTACATTAAATGGTGTCCTTCTGTTAATGATTTCATTGCTAAAACGAAATGAAGCGAGACACTGATAGCCTCATTACATGGGGGTAATAAAATTCTATTAAGAGCCAGGCGCAAAGACTCTCAGATAAATAGGCGAAAGTTTTTGAATGAAAGGAAAGGCGACATGATACAAAAATCACTTGAACTAACAGCGAAAAAGACATTGCAGTGGAAGACACAAACCATACCTTCCCTCAATGAAGATGAGATTCTCATTAAAACCATTGCAGGAGCCATCAGCCTCGGGGCAGAACTTCCTCAATACAATGAAACGGATCCCACTGACCTTCCGCCGACTTACCCGAAAGAAACCGGGTATGAAAGTTTTGGGGAAGTGATAGCCACAGGGGAGGCGGTCAAAGGCTTCAAAATAGGGGACAGGGCTGTTGCATTTTATGGGCATAAGGATTATGGGATCGTAAAAGAGAGTAAGGCCATTTTCGTTCCGGAAGAGATTCCCTCTCAAGAGGCATTGCTCGTGATATTGTCATGTGATGCAGCAAAAGGTGTGCTTAAATTGAATCCGAAAGGGAACGATCGGGTGTTGGTTACAGGTGCCGGGACGATGGGTCTATTGACCATCTACTATTTGAAGGAATATATGAAAGTCAGTCACATTGATATGGTAGAACCTCATAGCGTCAGAGGCGAATTAGCAAGGGGATTGGGGGCGGAAACCGTCTACAAAGATCAAAGTGAATGCCCAAGTGATTTCTATGATTATGCATTAGAGTGCTCGGGGTTTAACGAGGCATTTAAGATACTGCAAGAGTCGCTTAAGATTGAAGGTGAAATGTGCATATTATCCGACGGGAATAAGGAATCATTTATTCTTCAACCTGACTTTTTCCGTAAGGAGCTTAAGGTTGTAGGGTCAAGTGATGGATGGGATTATGCGGAACATTCTAAATGGTACTTTAACCAAATTAAAGGTAAGGATTCCGGTTTACACGAGCTGTTTGAAAAAACGATCACATTTGAAGAACTACCACAGTGTTTTGAAGAGCTGGGTACAGGAAAGATTTCTCCCATAAAGGTTTTGGTGAACTATTGCTAACATCAATTCTATCAAAAAGAGGTTCCCATGGAGCCTCTTTCTTTACGCGGGTCTATCATAATACCAAAATTCATGTAAAATAAACAATCATACCAAACGGAGGAGTGACGCCCGTGAAAAAGAAGAAGCTTAAACTAAGTACCATCATCATTCTTTTCGTCTGTGTCGTTGTCCTCGTTTCCCTTGTCATAACCGATCTGCTGATTACAAGGACGATCAATGATACGATTGAAGCGAATATCGAAGAAAAAGCCAAGATAGTTTCAAGGACGGTGGCTCACTCCTCGATTGTGAAGAGCGGCCTTCAGAATCAAGAAAAGGAAGGCAGCATACAAGAATACGCCTTGGATATCCAAGAATCAGCAGAGGTCCTGTTTGTTGTGGTGATGGATATGGAGGGCATACGGAAATCACATCCCGATCCTGATCGAATTGGCAGGCACTTTGTCGGTGGGGACGAGAAAGATGTGTTGGAAGGTAAAGAAAGCCTGTCCATTTCTAAGGGCACGCTTGGTAAGTCTGTGAGGGCTTTTTCTCCCGTTTACAATGAGAAACACGAACAGATCGGGGCAGTGTCTGTGGGGATTTCCCTAAAAAGTGTTGAGGAAGCATTGAATCAAAGCCACTACAATATATTATTGGGTTCGGCTCTTGGAATCATTGTGGGGATTATAGGCGCGATCATCATTGCCCGGTACATAAAGAGAATCTTATTTGGTCTTGAACCCTTTGCGATCGCGAAGATCTTAGAGGAGCGGAATACGATGCTCCAGTCGGTCCATGAAGGAGTGGTGGCTGTGAATAAGGATTCCACCATTTCCCTTGTGAATAAATCAGCGCTGAAAATTTTCAATAAAGCTGGACTGAGTTCCGATCCGATAGGTATACCCATTAAGGAATACATGCCGCACACCCGTCTTGAACGGGTGATGGAGACGGGGCAACCCGAGCTTGACGAAGAGCAGACGATCAACGGGGTATCGATACTCGTGAACCGGGTTCCATTAATCGTCAATGACGAGGTGGTCGGAGCGATCTCTACCTTCCGTGATAAGACGGAAGTGAATCAGTTGGCGGAACAACTAACCGGTGTAAAATCATATGCGGAAGCTCTCAGGGCTCAGTCACATGAATTCATGAATAAAATGCATGTCATCCTGGGACTCGTAAAGATGAAGGATTACAGCCATTTAGGGCGGTATGTAAAAGACCTTGTTTCCTTCCGTGTCGACGAAGTGAGCATGGTGACCTCGAGAGTGAAAGCTCCCGCCCTTGCCGGCTTTATCATGGGGAAACTGAGCTATGCGAGGGAAAAGAACGTTAGGTTAACCATCGAGTGTCACGACTTTCTTCCGGAACCAAGGGACCCTTCTGTTACCCATGAGCTGATCACCGTCATTGGCAACCTATTGGATAACAGTATTGATGCAATGATGGATTGTGACGAAAGGGAAGTTTTGATGGAGTTATTTTATCAGGATGGTCAGCTTGAAATCGTAGTGACGGATACAGGGATAGGGATGCCGGATGACATGGTAGACGATATTTTCATCAAGGGGTATTCTTCTAAGGGAGAAGGACGTGGATACGGTCTTTTCCTGGTGAAAGAGAGTGTCGGTAAGCTGAATGGGACATTGCATGTTGAATCGAAGGAAGGTTCGGGAACGACGATGATCGTTCAGGCTTCATATAAGGAGGCGATGAAGGGTGATTAATGTATTGATCGTGGAAGATGACCCAATGGTGGCCCGGTTTAATCAAAGGTATCTGGGGGAGATCGATGGATTTCAATTAATCGGCATTTCGAATTCCATTGAAGATGCCATGGAGAAGATAAATGAGTTCAAGGTCGATTTGATATTATTGGATGTTTATTTGCCCGGGAAGCAAACGGGAATGGACTTATTGGAGCAAATACGCATGGAACAGCGGGAAATGGATGTCATTCTCATCACAGCGGCATCAGAAGTCGAAAATATTCAAAGTGCCCTCAGGATGGGCGTTGTTGACTATCTAATCAAGCCATTTGAATTCGAACGATTTAAAAAAGCGTTGACGTCTTACCGGGAGAGTAATCACATGCTTCAAAAGCACTCTACCATCGAACAGGAGGAACTGGATCTGCTTTTATTACGGGATGTACAAGATACCGGGGAGAAGATGTCCCTTCCTAAAGGGTTGGCGAGAAGTACATTGGCGTCTATTTATCAAGAGCTTGTCAGTTTCGAAGAAGAGTCATTTTCAACAGATGATATAGCGGAGGTGACGTCCATTTCACGGGTGTCGATCAGAAAGTACCTGAGGTTTTTGAAAGAAATCGGGGTTGTGGATGAGACCCTGGTCTATGGAATCGGAAGGCCGGTATATCAGTATTCGTTGAAGAAAATGAATATCCAGAGAATCGAAAGTTATTTATAAGCAGCTTATGGCTGCTTCAGACTGTAGACAAACCCCACCTTCACTTTAACCGAAGGTGGGGTTTTCTGATATTTTAAAAGATTTTTCTCCTGTTTCTAGGCTGGACATGGCCCTCGCCATGTCCAGTTTGCCAACTTCTTAAGATTCATGGCAGCGAATGTAAGCATCGCCTGCATTGAAACTTTTTTAAGACCTCTTAAGGTCGTCCAACGCATGCCATGCTTTTCTTTTGCGTCCGCAAAGACCCGTTCGATCGTTTCTTTGCGTTTCGCATATAGAGTTTTATTAAGTTCTGTATGTCTCAAATGTTCTACTTCATCTATGTAATCCTGCCACACATGTCGATGAATCATCTTGGTGTGATTCTTACTTTGTGTACAACGTTCTAACAGAGGACAGTCTTTACATTCCAAAGGATTTGAAGCGTATTGTTTGTACCCGTCTCTTGTGGTAGTACGGTAAGGTAAAATTTGTCCTTCGGGACAAAGATAGGAGTCAAAATATTCATCGTAAACGTATTCGTATTTCCTAAGATATCCGTCTTTCGTTCTCGGCCGTGTATAAGGCATAACGGGTCTGATTTCTTGGTCCATGAGGAATTTAGCGATGTGGGGTGTTTTATATCCTGCATCAACAGCGACAGAACTGGGCTTACCGACTTTATCCGTGACTTGAGTGACGAGCTTGTCCAACATCCGACTATCGTGAACATTTCCTCCCGTGACAAGAGATCCTAAGATAAAACCCCGGGAGTCGCTTGCCGTATGAAAAGAATACGCAAACAGCTTTTCGCGCTCATCTTTTACGTAATACCCACTTTCAGGGTCTGTCGTGCTGACCTTTATTTCTTTTGACTCTTCTTTATTCTGTGGGGGGAAGGGCTTTTTTCCGTGTTCCTCTCGGTCAATGTTGATCTCTTTATCCAGCTGATCCTGATACGTTCTAGTTTCGACTCGGGCTATTTTCTTTTCGAATTTCTTCTTATTCGCATTCGCTTTTACATGAGTAGAATCTATAAACGCAACGGATGGATCCACCAATCCTTTGGTCATCGCTTCTTTCAAAATGCGGTAGAAAATTTGTTCAAAGAGATCCGTATCGTGGAAGCGCCTAACGTAGTTTTTACCGAAGGTTGAAAAGTGAGGGATTTTCTCTTTGAACGAATACCCAATAAACCATCGATAAGCAACGTTGGTTTCGATTTCTTTGATGGTTTGACGCATGGAGCGTATGCCAAAGAGGTATTGGGTAAAGACCATTTTAATGAGAACAACGGGATCAATACCAGGCCGCCCATTGTCTAAACAATATTTATCTTCTACTAAGTCATAAATAAATTCAAAATCAATCGCTTGTTCAACTTTCCTAACTAGATGATCCTCAGGAACAAGTTCATCTAGCGCAACCATTTCAATTTGATTTCTTCCTTCTTTAGTGTGTTTTGATAACATTTTTATCCCCCACAAAAGCTTTATTCCTTTCTATTATACAAAAAAAGCTTGTAGACTTGGTCTAATTCTTAGACTTTGTCTACAAGCTGAAGCAGCTTATGGCTGCTTATTTTAATTTCAAAAAACAAACAATAGTTTCATAATCTATGAAAATGTAAAGCGTTTTCATAAAATGAGTATAATGTAAGCGGTTGCTAAAGTGCGATTACAGGGGTGTAAGGAAGAGAGTGCTGGAAAGAGAGTTTCTGCATTCAGTTCGTACTGATAAATCGAGAAAGGGGATGAACAAAATGGGACAAGCAGCATCAACACTTTCATATGAAAATGGGAAAACAAAAGAGGATGTGACAGATACGAAAGATCGTTCTCTCAAAATCTTTAATATGCCGATCCTTTGGTTCCTGGTCTTTGCAGGGATTACGCTGGTTAGCATGTACACGGGGAATCTGCCGGGAGGGATGATCGGAAGCCTTCTCGTCATGATGGTCCTTGGTGAATTATTTGGATGGGTGGGAGACCGTACCCCCATCGTGAAAACGTTCCTTGGGGGCGGGGCCATCATCGCGATTTTCGGCGCGGCCTATATGGTTTATGCAGGATTGCTTCCTGAAACCACAGTCACATCCATGACCGACTTTATGAAATCAGGTGGATTCTTGAATTTTTATATTGCGGCGTTAATTACCGGAAGTATATTGGGGATGAATTCGAAAGTGTTGGTGAAGGTGGGCCTTCGCTACTTTCTACCAATCTTCGGTGCAGTGGCGGGAGCGATCATTGTAGCGGGTATATTCGGATCTCTTGTCGGCTTTACCCTTAAAGAAGCGATTCTTGTCATTACCATGCCAATCATGGGTGGGGGAATGGGAGCCGGCGCAGTGCCGATGAGCCAGATCTATTCAGAAATGATGGGGAATGATCCGAGCTATTATATATCGATGCTTGTCCCGGCACTTGCGTTGGGAAATGTATTTGCCATCATTCTGGCATCGGTTCTTGATATTATCGGAAAAAAGGTCCCTTCCCTGAGTGGAAACGGCCAGCTCATGAAAGGCTTTACCTATGAGAAAACAAAGCAGAAATATCACATTGAGAAGATGGGGGTAGGCTTACTCGCTGCACTGACATTCTTTACGGTTGGGACCCTGCTGGGATCCATTCTTCCTCTTCATCCTTATGCAATCATGATCATCCTGGTGGCAGTGGCGAAGATTTCGAATATCATTCCTCAAAATGTAGTAGAGGGAGCGAGTCAGTGGTATCAATTTGTAGCGGGTAACTGGACCTTCGCTTTATTATTCGGGATCGGTGTTGCGTACACGGATTTGAATACGGTCCTTGAAGCTTTGACTCTTCAATATATCCTGACCGTACTCGGAGTGGTCCTGGGGGCGATCATCGGAGCTGCCATACTTGGGAAACTGGTTGGTTTTTATCCGATCGAAGCAGCCATCACCGCAGGACTGTGCATGGCGAATATGGGAGGAACAGGGGATGTTGCCGTGTTGTCAGCATCGAAACGAATGGAACTTATGCCATTCGCACAGATATCTTCACGACTGGGTGGCGCATTGATCCTGCTGTTAGCCGGATTAATTATCCCTCTCCTGTAAATATGGTACACTTAGGCTTGACTCTAGTAGTCAGGCCTATCTTTCATTTCAATAGATTGTGGTGACATAAATGGATGTAATATTGATTGTACTGCCTGCCTTACTGGTCTTTGCTGTTGGGTATATCGGGCAAAAGAAACTTGGCTTCGAAATCAACTCGATTTCGAAGATGGCCATCTACTTAATGTATCCTTTCCTGGCGTTCAAGACCTTTTACGAAAATGAACTGAATATGGACTATCTTTATATTTTTCTCTTTTGCCTAGCACTTTGTGTCATATTGATTCTTTCCGTTAAAATAGTGGCTGCGGTCAGGAATTACTCAAAACCGAAAGAATCAGCCATGATCCTTTCCGGGGTTTTCATGAATTCGGGTAATTACGGTGTACCCATCATTTTGTTCGGGTTTGGCGAACTCGGTTTTCGCTATGCCGTCATCATGATGGTGATTCAATCGTTCCTTATGAATACGATCGGATTATACTACGCCATTAGCGGGAGTGACAAAGCAAGGGGACCAAAGGAAATCTGGATAAAGATCGTCAAGATGCCGATTTTGTATGGTGCGTTTATCGGTCTTGCCTTTCAGGTACTGCACCTTCACGTTCCACTATTTCTGAATCAAACGATTGATTTGATTTCACAAGCAACGATCCCTACGATCATGGTGGTCCTCGGGATGCAGCTGGCCACTCTTGGCGGGAAGAAAGTGGAGAGAAGCGCATTATCCTTCATCGTGATCATGAGAATGGTCGCTTCGCCCATTCTGGCATTGGCGATCGTCTCCCTGCTGCCGATTTCATCGACACTCGGTTCGATCCTTATTATATTGGCAAGCATGCCGACTGCTGCCAATACGACGATGTTTTCACTGCAATTCAATACGGAACCTGATCTCGTCTCAGCAAGTACGCTGGTCACGACGCTTTTGAGTATCGTGACGATTCCGGTCATGTTGGCACTGGTTTCATAATGTAAAACCACTTGAGTGTTTTCGCTCAGGTGGTTTTTTTATGGAAGCTCATCTTTTGACAGATTATGAAGAATCCATTACTATTGTAAAATGAATTCCAACCAAATCAATAAGATTAAGGAGGATTTGTTATGGCTGAATATGTTCAACCAATTAATGAACAAAAAGGTCCCGAGAAAAAGAGTACCGAATTGAACTCACCACAGACGTCATTAGTGGCTAGTGGGATCATCGTGTCAGCGGTTCTTGGTCTCTACCTGCTCTTTACACAGGAAATCGCTCAAACCGTGCTTCTCGTTCTCGGACTTCTGTTAGGATATACATTATTTCATGCACGTTTCGGCTTCACTTCTGCCTTCCGCAGGGTGATGTCTGTAGGAAACGGCCAGGCGATGCGTGCCCATATGGTGATGCTCGCCGTTGCGGTTACCTTGTTTGCACCGATTCTTGCTACAGGGTACACCTTTTTTGGAGGGGAAGCGACAGGCTATGTGTCACCAGTCGGTGTCAGCCTGATTGTTGGTGCCTTTCTGTTCGGAATCGGGATGCAGCTGGGGGGAGGATGTGCTTCCGGAACCCTTTATGCGATTGGCGGAGGGCGTTCCGTCATGTTCATCACGCTATTATTCTTTATTGTAGGTGCAACCGTCGGAGCGGCTCATCTTCCATTTTGGACAGAGGAGCTACCTTCCTTTAAGCCGATCTCGCTGGCCACGTCTACAGGACTGGGTTATTTCGGCGCGTGGGTCGTTTCCATGTTATTCTTCGCATTCGTTGCATGGGTCACCCTTCGGATTGAAAAAAAGAAGAATCCTCCGCGCATGGCAGTTCTTCCATCTGCTAAAGGGTGGAAGCGGATCTTCCGTGGATCCTGGCCACTTATCGCAGCTGCCATCGTTCTTGCCGTATTGAATGCCCTCACGCTCATGACGAGGGGAAATCCATGGGGAATTACTTCTGCCTTTGCGTTATGGGGATCAAAGGTTGCCGGAATGTTCGGTGTAGATGTTGCCAGCTGGGGCTATTGGTCGGGAGCCAATGCAGAGGCCCTTCAAGCGTCAATCTTTGCTGATTCTACAACCGTTTTGAATTTCGGCGTCATTCTTGGAGCGTTCCTGGCCTCAGCATCCGGAGGTTTGTTCCGCTTCAATAAGATCACTGGTAAAAATGCCATTGCATCGGTCATTGGCGGACTGTTGATGGGATATGGTGCCCGCTTGGCATTTGGATGTAACATCGGCGCTTACTTCGGAGGAATTGCTTCCTTCAGCCTTCACGGTTACATCTGGGGAGTGCTGGCCCTTGCCGGCACATTCCTTGCACTCTATCTTCGTCCTCTGTTCGGCTTGTCCGTTCCTAAACCGAAGGATACGTTCTGTTAATGGAAAGCGTGGGAATTTCTTGTTCCCACGCTTTTTTATTAGAGATACCGTAATTCCTGTCTCAGGTAAGCACCCCGATCTTCAATGAACTGAAGGATGAAGGAAGGTTCCCGGTCATACAATTCAATCTCTTTCTGATAATGGGGGTCCATCAAAATATAGGGTCTCAGGGAAGAATGTAAACTCATCACTTTGTCTTCAAGGTGTGCCACATTGAACGTCGTATCGAGGATCTCCTCCAATATATCCTTATATCTTTTTCGATAGCCCGATCGTTTCATCAGTTGTGTGGTCAGTCTGTTTTTCGTTTTCCCCGTTATCGGTACATAATCCCATTCCATGATGTCCCCGTTCACCCGTCTTCCAAACGTAGCGTCGTAATCCCATGGTATGATGGAAAATTGTTGGTCTTTCCGGATCAGATACAAAGCGTAGTTATGGGTGAATCCATCATTATTCATTGTACAGACAGCCCCGGCAAGCCACCTCAAGTAGTTTTCAATGTGTAAGAGCCGGGGGATTTCATGTTGGAAGGTTGAAGGTGAATTGATACTCTTGATGAAGTGGATGAGAGTATGATCGTCTTCCATATGTCCGAGTTTTCGCTGGTATCCTGATGTCAGGCCCCGTTTTCCCTTTAGTGAGAAATCAGCTTTGTCGCTGACAGCATAATAAATCGTTCCATGGGGAAGGTTTCTCTTTTTCAGGTACATCTCATCCACCGATTCCAACTGAAGGTATAAACCAAGAGGCTCTCCTTCCAGGGTAACGAATACATGCTCACTATCCGGTGTGTGGATACCCAGTTCCCGCATGAAATCGAGGGAGAGTTTATTCCGGAAATGGGAGGGGTCAAGGGACTCTGCGTTCAGGTGCAGTTCTGATGATTCATCCGGGCCGGGTTCTGTGGCAAATTCTATATGATAGGACTTTTTTTTCAATCCCCGTGTATAGGATCCCCTGTACCGGATATGGATGTCATGGACGGCCTCTTCTATTTTTAATTTAGCCGGGACAGGCGTGTTGCTCCATACATCACGTTCCAGTTCCCGTAAATCAGCATGATCAAATTGGAGGTCAAATGAGGGTAGGGATGGAGTCATGTTCATTATTCTCCTCTCATCTTAAAGATGTAATAGTATATTGGCGGGTTTCAAAGTTTGACACGACGTCAGAAAAAAGCAGTCATGAAATGGAGGTTCCATTTCATGACTGCTTTACTCTTCCCCGTAATAGATGACCATTTGGCAGACAGCTTCCTGATTCGACTCATTGGCGTATTCATGACCGGAGTCTGCGGCAAATCGAATCGAACTTCCTGCCGTCAATTCATACTTTTCCTCTGCAATCTTCAGGGTGATCTCTCCTGAAAGGACTGTGATGTATTCTTCCACACCCTTCGTATGTCCTTCATTCCGATAAGTGCAACCCGGTTTCATTTCCACCCGATAGCTTTCCCATTTCTTTAAGGGGTCAAAAGGGAAGATGGGATACACAATGTAGTTGCCGTCATCTTCAAGCACAGGCTGGACGTCTTCATAATGAATGATGGACACCTGGCTGCTCGGCTTCTCAATGAGGGAAGAAAAGGATACCTTCAAGCCATTGGCAATCTTCCACAGAATGGCGACGGTAGGGTTCGAATCACCCCGTTCAATTTGACCGATCATTGCCTTGCTGACCCCTGTCCGTTCAGCCATTTGTTCAAGGCTGAATCCCCGTTCTCTCCGGATCTTTCTGATATTCTCACCAATTTGTATCGGGAAATTTTCCATGCTAAAACTCCTCTTGTGTATTATAACGTCTATATGTATAATATAATAAATTATCAAAAAATTTAAATAGTGGATAACACTTATTATAAAGGATGTGAATGGATGGAAGCACTTCTTTCTACGAAAAAAGTAAGTGACTTTCGCTATGGCCTGCAGGGTGGCATCAGCATTGCCATTGGATATATGCCTGTGGCCCTGACGTTTGGCCTGTTGGCACGCACAACCGGGCTTACAGTGACGGAGACGATCCTGATGAGCATGCTCGTGTTCGCAGGGGCTGCTCAATATATATCCTTGAGTCTGATTGCGGTGGGTACGGGAATGATTGAAATCATTCTCACAACGTTCATTGTAAACATCCGTCACTTTCTGATGTCTGCTTCGTTAAGTGAGAAGCTTGAAGAAGACCGTTTGTTTAAAAAGCTTTTTTATGCGTTTGGCATCACGGATGAGACCTTTACGGTCATCAGTGTCAAAGAGGGGAAAGTACGGACGGGGTTTGCCGTTGGCGTTATGCTCATTTCATACGGCAGTTGGGTCGTTAATTCCGGAGTGGGATATTTTATCGGAGAGATTCTCCCCGAATTTCTTCAGGCCAGTATGACCATTGCTTTGTATGCCATGTTTGTCGGACTTCTCGTTCCTTCTATGAAAAAGAGCGTCAAGGTTACATTTTTAGCCGTGGTCGCAGGGGCTCTGAATAGTACCCTCCTGTTCACCACAAATCTTTCAAACGGCTGGTCGATTGTCGCCGCCACACTTGTTTCTGCCGTGATCGTAGAGGCAGTCGTCATGCTGAAAGGAAGGGGGAAAACCATATGAATCCTTCCATTGTGTGGATGATCATTGGAATGGCTGTAGTGACCTACATACCCAGAATGCTCCCTTTCCTCGTATTTAAGGGAAAGGAACTTCCACCTTTTTTTCAAGGAGTGCTGAAGAATGTCCCTTTTGCTGTCTTGGGAGCGTTGATTTTCCCGAGTATTCTTCTCATACAGGAAGGGAACCTCCTGTTTGGGGCAGTGGGGACGGTTGCTGCCTTTGCCATTGCGTTTTTGGGTGCCAACGTGATCCTTGTGGTGATCGGGGCGATCTCCGTTTTGTCTTTGTATTCGGTCTTCTTCATGTAGAAGGCTGTTGGTCACGATTCCAATCGTGGCTTTTTTTTATGGAACATGGACGTCGTCTTTTGGAGAATGCTATATAAATTTGAAAAATGACAGATGAAAATTTATCCTGGCAGATATAATGATGATATGGCAGGTGAAATCAAAATGCCGCACGTAAATCACCAGAATGGCAGATTAACGTTTTCCCCCTGCATGAACCGAACCATTTCTCCCCCCGTCCGTGTTTAGGTTCTAAAACTTTGGACAGGGTATTACATATAGTAGTGAAGACGAAGGGAGGAAGTATGTTGGCTAGAAAATGGGCGCTAAGATCAATACTGGCTTACTTGCTATTAGGCTTATTTTTATATGTGTACTTATTTTTCCTGGCGGATTCCACTTTACCTGAAACGTATAAGGGAAGCAGTGCGGACCCGGCCACTTTTATGAATAATAAAGAAATTCTGTTGAGTGAGGACTTTTCCAAAATCAAGAATCTTTTGTTTTTCTTATCCACTCCGTATGAATGGTTATTCTATTTCCTGATCCTGATTTTCGGAGTATCCCGTGTGTTTGAAAAATGGGCGAGGGGGACGGTGAAGAATGGGTTCCTTCAAACGGCCATTTTCTTATTCTGGTTATCGATTTCTTCTTTTGTGGCTATTTTCCCTTTGCAGTACATTTCATATAAGATTTCAAAAAGCTACCACATCTCCACTCAGACGTTTTCCATGTGGATGAAGGACGAAATCACGGATTTCTGGGTGAATTATCTGCTCATGTTCATCATCGTCTCGGTCCTGTATGCCTTGATGAAACGCTTTAAACAGCGCTGGTGGCTTGCGGCCTGGGCTTTGTCTGTGCCATTCACGATTTTCATGATGTTTGTTCAGCCTGTACTGATAGATCCCCTCTACAATGATTTCTATCCATTGAAGGATAAGGCGTTGGAAGAGCAGATCCTCTCACTTGCCGACAGGGCGGATATCCCTGCAGATCACGTGTTTGAAGTCGATATGTCAGAGAAGACCAATTCCCTTAACGCATATGTCACCGGGGTAGGGTCCAATTCAAGGATCGTCTTATGGGATACGACCCTCGAAAAGCTGACAGACAAGGAAATCCTCTTCGTCATGGCCCACGAAATGGCTCATTACGTGGAAAAGCATATCTATATCGGAATCGGGATCTATCTCGTTCTGTCCTTCTTCGGACTATTCCTGACCGCTAAGCTGATGAGGGGGATTGTGGCGAACCACAGTGATGATCTGAAAGTATCGAAAGTCTCGAACTTGAGCTCACTTCCACTGTTCTTAATGATTACATCCATGCTGTTGTTTACGATCAGCCCACTCAGCAACTGGATATCAAGGTACCAGGAAACGAGGGCGGACCGCTACGCCATTGAAATGACCGGTGATAAGGAGTCGGCCATCTCGTCCTTCCAGAAGTTATCGAAGGTGGGGTTATCCCAAGTGAATCCTCCTCTGTTGGTGAAGATCTTCCGTTACGGACATCCTACAATGCTTGAACGCCTGTCGATGCTTGAGGAATATGAAGCGGAGAAGAAAAAAGAGTAAAGAGAAAAAACCGAGTCAAAGTTAAATTGACTTGGTTTTTTATTTTTGAATGAACGTCGTAAAATATGTAACCAGCTATAACTTGAAAATAGAAAGTTACATAAATTATTTTATCTAAATTATAACTTTTATGGTAAAATAAGTAATGTTACTTAAAGTTGGATGGAGAGGTGGTAGGGGATGGAAGGAATCATAAACCAAAAACTGTTGTTGTACTTTAGTAAGATTGCTTTTACTATGTTGGTGTTAGTGGGATTGCCATTTTGGAGTTATCTCGAAACTGGCCGCCCAATGATGGAATGGTCATTAATCATTGGAATATTGATCACTTTGATCATCATTTATGCTTACGGTGGTGGTTATCGGTATCAAAGGATCCAACACATGTTAAAAGGGAAAAAGAAGAAGAGATTCTATCACTCGATATCATTTTGGACAGCCTTAATTTACACTGTAGTCGTATTCTATTTAACGATAAAAGTTTATGGGGACATTTTCCATTGAAATCTTGAAGGCATAAAGAAAAAGGCCTGGTCACCCACTAGGCCTTTTCTCTTTTGCTGATAACCAGGTTTTTCGCTTTTTCCGTCATATAGGCGAAGATCACATCTTTGTGGTGCAGGTTGGAGTTGGTTAGCTGCGTTTCCAGCCATTCCTTCGATTTTCCCAGGAGCTTCAAATTCCTGGTTTGGATTTTTCCGTCCACTATGACTGAAATCGGCAGGCCTTCATCGTCGATCTTCAACTTGAGATGTTCCACTGTAACCGGCGTATTTTCCACCTTGGGTATAATACTCACTTCACCGATGGGCTCAAGCATGGCGTAGTCCACATCTGAAATCTTCGGGTACCCTTGAGATCTTAGGATGGATGATAATTGAATAAGTGAGATTTTTGATTTCTCCAGATTATCCTCCAATATCTCCCCGTTTTTAATTAACAAGGTCGGCTCTCCCAGGAAGAACCGGTTTCCCCATTGACTTAACGTCAGGAATGAAAACAGCACATGGAGCCCGACAAGAAAGACGAGGGCTGTGATGGTCGGCCAGAATTTGGTTGAAATCAATGGCTCAGAGGCAATGGTCCCGACGATGATGATGGCCACCAGGTCATAAGGGGTCATCTGGACGATTGTAGACTTACCCATCAGCCTCATAGCCGCTATGGTGATCAGGTAGAGGACCAGAACTTTTATCAATAGGATCATGATGATTCGCTCCATCGTGTATAGATTCTCCATTAGGATTAGCCAATGGGGAGGAAGTCATGCACGTGAGGGACCAAAGGCCCGTCCGATAAAAAGGGAATGGCTGACTCGGAAGGTGGAGTCAGCCATTTATGATTATCCGTAACTTACGTTCAATTCATTTAATTCCTTTGATAATTTCATGAACAGTGCTTTATCCTTAGTATCCAGGGCGGCATCAATGTCAATTAAGAGCTTGGATTTCTGTGTCATTAAGATGCTTTCATGCAGGACCATATCGATATAAATTTCCATTACGCTTCTTTCAGCGGCTTTCTTCCGGGTCATGGCAGCGGCTTTCATCATTTCTGTATAGGACTTTTTGCTTTCCATATACGTCACCCCTGAATTCTTTTTATTAGTATATGGGGTAAGTAGTAAAAATTCAACCAAAAAATTAAATATTCTGATAATTTTTTATTCATAGAACAGTGGAAGGGAATAAATATCAGAATTTTTAAAAATATGAGAGACAACCCTCGAAATTTGTGGTATTATTTTGGTGAAAAATGTAAATGGAGGCGATGAAATGAGAGAAAAATCTCGAATTATAGAAGAATATGAAGTGAATCCCCATACGATGATCCTTCAGCCTATGGAATATGGCGCCAGGACATTTACGAAAATAATAGAGGTGGATGACGTATTGATTTCTCCGTTCAAACCCTTTGATATCCTCAAGAAAAGTTGTGAATTCTTTGGCTGTTCTTATGAAGGCAGGAAAGAAGGTACGAAGAAACTTACGGGTATCATCTACAAAGCCCCCATCATGGTCAACCCTGATATGTCCATTTATCTATTCCCGACATCATCTCCAGTAAAGCAGGAATGTGCATGGATTTCCCACTCCCATGTCCGGGGATACGAACGGTTGACAAATGGATCAACACGAATCTTCTTACAAAACAATGAATCCTGCACGGTGCCCATTTCTTACAGTTCTTTTGAAAACCAAATGCTCCGCACCTCAGATCTGCGCATTGCCTATACACAGCGGATCGCCAAAATGGAAAGTAAATATAATACGAAGGTCCAGAGTGAAATGAATAATGTAAAAACGTTCTATTTGAATCGACATATACACAAAACCGATGCGTGAGCCACTGTCACGCTTCTTTTGTTGTATCTGCCTTTGTTTCCGTGAAACGGCGGAACAGATAATGTCTCATTAAATCCTCCACCCGGTTCCGGAGGCGTGGATTGAAGTAATTATGATGCTCTTCATATCCCTTATACAAAAACATGTACATCGTGAAAGCATCATCCGATTGAATCCGCTCCACCTTCATCTTATTCGTCCTCATATACTTTTTAACGTGGGCCAGTTCTCCCTGAATGACCTTCATCGTCTCCTCGATCATCTCTAAATACGGTCTCTTTAATTTAAACGGGCTGCTGTCGACGACTTGCAGGTCGCGATTCAATATCGTCAGCACCATGGGCAGATAGATGGCCTGCTCCAAAATATTCCGATCGGTCTCCGGTATCCTTGTCATATGAAAAGACTCCTTTTCACTTTGGTATAGAACATATGTTCGTATTTCATATTTTACGTTGATTTCAATTTACTTTCAATAGGGAAAATTGTAGAATTTGAATTTGTTTCTATTATGAAGGGGATCGCAGGTTTTTATCCGTGAAGGGATTCGTATTTTCAATGTCGAAAGGATAAAGGGGACAGAATGAAAGGAAGGTGCCGTAAGATGAATAAAAGCATGACCATAAAAGACCTTTATGAAATAAAGGCTGTATCGGATCCAAGGCTCTCACCGGGTGGAGATGAAGCTGTATTTGTTCAAACGGTGATGTGTGAAGAAAAAGATGAATATTTCTCAACCTTACATAGTATCGACCTAAAAGAAAAATCCATTCGTCAATGGACGTTTGGGGAACAGCGAATTTCGTCACCAAGATGGTCACCTGATGGAAAAAGGATTGCTTTCATCTCCAACCGGTCCGGTGTGAATCAGCTCTATCTCATCCGACGGGATGGAGGGGAAGCAGAGCAGGTCACGGACTGTCGGACTTCGGTCTCGAATCCTGTGTGGTCCCCATGCGGTGAAAAGATTGCCTTATCCATTCGCTTAGAAAAATGCGGAACGTTCGATCACAAAGAAGAAAAAGAGGGAAAATTAAAACCTTTTGCTACAACAAGCATGAAATATAAAAGTGATGATCGCGGCTTCCATGATGATTCATATTCACAGATGGCATATGTGAATGTAGATACGAAGGAAATGAAAAGGCTCACGGATGATGAACATGACTACACGCTTCATTCATGGTCCCCGGATGGAAAGTACCTTGCCGTATCGACAGACAGGAAAGAAGACAGGGACTTTTCATTTCAGTCCGATTTATATCTTTTTCACCTTGGCACTAAAGAGATGAAACAAGTGAACGGAGAGCAGGGATACTACGGGGAAGCAAGCTGGTCCCCGGATAGCACGCGCCTCGCCTATATTGGTCATAATCGTGAATTTGAAAACGCCACACATAATAAGATATATATTCACGAACTTGAGACAGGATACTCCGTTTGCCTCACTGAAGGAATGGATGTGCCGGTAGGGGATTACCTTAACAGCGACAGCATCCAGGGCTCGTCACGTACGGGGATACAGTGGTCTAAGGACAATGAAAGTTTTTACTTTCTGGCATCGGACTCGGGGAATACGGTCCTCTATTATGCTCACATCGAGGGGGCCATTTATCCTGCACTCTTACAGGAAGAGCAGCATGTCTACGGCTTCGACCTGGATTCGGACCGCCAAACCATCCTATTGGCCATGAGCAGACCGACAGAACCAGGGGAATTGTATACACTGCATGTCCCAACCGGAGAACTCACCCCCATCACCCGTTTAAACGGGGATCTGCTTGCCGCGAGGGAACTGTCCTCTCCGGAATCGTTCATGTACAACGGGGCAAAAGATTGGCCGGTCCAAGGCTGGATCATGAAACCTGCGGGGTTTGAGGAAGGAAAGAAGTATCCCCTTATTGTCGAAATTCATGGCGGTCCTCATACGATGTACGGAAACACATTCTTTCATGAGTTCCAGGTCCTCACAAACTCAGGCTATGCTGTCTTATACGTCAATCCCCGTGGAAGTCACGGCTACGGTCAGGAGTTCGTCGATGCCGTAAGGGGTGATTATGGCGGCGGGGATTACGAAGATATCATGAAGGCAGTGGATTACGCACTGAAGGAATTTCCGTTCATCGATGAATCCCGCCTTGGCGTGACCGGTGGAAGCTATGGTGGCTTCATGACCAACTGGATCATCGGTCACAGCGACAGGTTCAAAGCAGCTGTGACCCAGCGATCGATCAGTAACTGGATCAGCTTTTATGGAGTAAGTGATATCGGATACTATTTCTCCGAGTGGCAGATCCAAAGCGACCTTGGGGACGTTGAAACTCTGTGGAAGCACTCTCCTCTCGCCTATGTGAAGGAAATGGACACTCCTCTATTGATCCTTCACAGCGAAAAGGATTACCGCTGTCCGATCGAGCAGGCAGAACAGTTATTCATCGCATTAAAACGGGAGAATAAAGAGGCGAAGTTCGTCCGCTTCCCGGAATCCAACCACAATCTCTCCCGGACAGGAAAGCCATCCATGCGGGAAGCCCGTTTGCAGGAAATCGTCGACTGGTTCGGGGAGCATTTATAGAGTTTGGGAGAACTGTCATTCCGGTGGGGATGGCAGTTTTTTCGAGGGAATCGGAGGAGGGAGAGGGGGAATGGCCACTCCTGAAAAAATTACCGTTCCGCATGAGGTTTACAATCCCCCGCTTTAGGAAAACGTGTATTAATAAAAACGACACGTCAAATTGCAATATGGAAATCCTGTTCCGGTGTGATATGATGAGAGAGTAAGAAGTGAAGGCGAAGTTCATGGTCGTTTAAGGGGAAACATATAATATGAATATCAATACGATAAAAAATTGGTTTACGCTTGAAAATATGATGGATTTGATTCAGCAATATCGTTCATTTGGACCGATTCCCGGAATCCTCCTCCCGTTACTTGAGGCATTTCTTCCATTCCTGCCCCTGGTTGTATTTGTGACGGCCAATGCAAATGCATTCGGTTTATGGTGGGGCTTTTTGTTCTCATGGATCGGTGCTACGCTTGGTGCCCTGATCGTCTTTCTATTGGTAAGGAGATATGGGGAGACAAGGGTCTTTCGCTTCTTGAGGAAGAATAAGCAAGTGAATCGATTGACAAAATGGGTAGACAGGCATGGGTTTGGACCGCTGTTCATCCTCTTGTGTTTCCCGTTTACTCCGTCTGCGGTTGTAAATGTGGTGGCAGGGTTATCCTCCATCAGCATCGCTCAATATATGCTGGCAGTGGTAACGGGGAAAATGGTGATGATATTCACCATAAGTTTTATAGGATATGATATTATATCATTAGTTAAACAACCAATTCGTACTGTAATCGTTGTGGCTATTATTTTTGTGTTATGGTTTGTCGGAAAAAGAATTGAGATACATCTGAATAAGAAAATGGAATTAGACCAACGAATCGAACGGAAAAAGCAGGAGGAATCAAATTGAGAGAAGAGGTAAAAAGAGAAGGACTTGAATGGATCAAAGCCTTGGGAATTGGATTAATCATATTCATCATCATTCGAACCTTTCTCTTCTCCAACTATGTGGTGGAAGGCGAATCGATGATGCCGACACTGCAGGATGGAAATAAACTGGTTGTCAATAAAATCGGCTATCATATAGGAGAACTGGACCGCTTTGATGTAGTGGTGTTCCATGCAAATGAAAAAGAAGATTATGTGAAGAGGATCATTGGTTTGCCTGGTGATAAAATCGTATACAAAGATGACAAACTTTATGTGAATGGGGAGTACTATCCAGAACCCTATTTAGAAAAATTCAAGCAGGAGTACATCGGCAGTAAGCTGACGGGTGACTTTACCCTGCAGGAAATCACAGGTGAAAAAACAGTTCCTAAAGGTAAGATCTTCGTTCTCGGGGACAATCGCCGGGGAAGTATGGATAGCCGCTATTTCGGATTTGTGGACCGTGAGCAGATTGTCGGGAAAGTGGACCTTCGCTATTGGCCGATCAATGAATGGGATGTACAGTTTAGAAAATAGAACGGAAAAGAAGGCGCCTCATGATGGGGACGCCTTCTTTTTTGCCGATTATGTACTAGTTATCCACCTTTGCCATAAATATGATAGAATAATAAGAAAATTCGTTCGTTTTGAGGGTGGTTATGTGACAGCGGAAATTCCAATTATTGAAACCAAATTTGTGCCGCCTGTTGTCAAGGATTCCTACATTAGGCGTCCAAGCTTAATGAAAAAGATGAGAACGGTTACAGATTACAAATTAGTGATCGTCCATTCGGGAGCAGGCTATGGGAAAAGTACGGCCATCAGCCAATTCTTACAGGATGTACAACCAGAATATTGCTGGTACTCCATCACACAGACCGATGATGGACTGATCCCTTTTGTCACCAATATCGTCTATGGAATCCAAAAGCAGATCCCACATTTTGGAGAAGAACTAAGAGAGATGCTCCGGTCTATGGGACAATATATGAAGGAAGATGATATCCACCGGTTAAGTGCCCTGTTTATTAACGAATGCATGAAAATCCCCCGCTCCTTCACCATCATTGTAGATGACTATCATCTTGTGGATCATTCCTTTCTCATCAATCAATGGATGGAGAAAGTCATCGAACATTTACCCGGAAATATTCATTTCTTTCTTTCTACACGCACCAAACCTGCCTGGTCCTCATTTATTCAGCTTAAGATATCCGGTCAACTGATGGAGATATCAGAAAGTGATTTGTGCCTCAGGAAAGAAGAGGTGGAGCTACTATTAACGGGGTTTCATGAAACCCTCATCCCTGAATCCCAGCTCGATGCCATTTATGATTTGACCGAAGGCTGGGTCATCGCAGTCAGTATGATCCACTCGCAGCTTAAGGAAAATCCGGATATCCTTACGGTGGAAAAGCAGCATTCCTCCCTGGAAGAACTCTTTCATTACCTGGCCCAGGAAGTGCTCTCCAAGCAAACACCAATCGTGCAACAATTCCTTAAGCAGATTTCGATCCTGGATGAAATCAACGGAAATACATGCGAAGTGATCTTTGACCTGCCGGGATCCGAACAGATGCTGAAGCAGCTATCCGAAAAGAATGCTCTCCTACAGGAAATGAAAGGCTCTCATCACTTTCGTCTGCATGCCTTGTTCCAAACATTTTTAGAACGAAGATTGAAAGAAGAAAGCCCAGGGCTCTATAAGGAACTTCATTTGAAGTGCGCCCGATTCTTTGAAGGGATCGGGAAATGGGAGAAAGCCATCTTCCATTATTTGAAAATGGGGAATATCGAGGCAGTGTCCACGATCCTCGCCAAAGAAGCTGAAGGGATGATGAAGGGCGGGCAGCTCGAAACATTGGGGGATTATTTAAAAGGCATCCCGGATCATGTAAAGGATCAACATCATTCCCTGTGGTTTTATCAAGGTGAATTCTTTCGCTATCGTTCATTTTATGAAAAAGCAGAAAAAGCTTATACGAGGGGAGTAGAGCTGACATATAATGATCCGATTATGTTGAGTAAAGCATATGAAGGAATCGGAAGGATTTATTTAGATACGATTCAACCGGGAAAAGCGCAGCGGTTTTTACTTAAGGCCATTGAATGCCTTGAAGCCGGGGAGCAGGAATATGTAGAAGAAAAGAATCACCTGTACGTGTTAACAGCCGAGAACCTTGTAAACTCAGGAAAGGCGATACAGGCAAAGCTTTGGTATGACAAAGGAAAAAGGAACGGATTCATGAAAGAAGAAGGCAATCTCGAAGCAAGGATGCTGCTCAGGACTGGCAAGCTTCAAGAAGCCAAGCAGGTCCTGCTATACAAAGAAGGGGAAGATCAGCTACCGCAATCACACCGTGAGAAAGAATTGTTGCTTTCCCTCATTCAATCGTTCATGGGGAACGGGAATGAAGCCAAATCATTGGCACAGCATGGAATCAGTCAGGGAATAAAAGGGAAATCCCCGTTTGTGGAAGCCTGCGGGTGGATCAGGATGGGACATGCGGTTCAGCTGATCAGCGACTATGATACATCCCTGGCGAAAAACTGTTATGAAACCTCGCTAGAATTAATGAGTCAAATCAATGTCTCCAGGGGAAAAGCAGAACCGTTTATGGGATTGAGCATTCTTTATGCCCGGATGGGTGAGTTTCAAAGGGCGGAGGAACTGGCAGAAGAAGCGCTGCATGAAACGGAAAAGGTAGAGGACATGTGGCTGTATTCCCTTATCCTGCTCAGTATGGGGATCACGGGTTTCTACCGTGAAGAATGGGGAGAAGCAAGAACATGCTTTGACCGGGCGGAGAGACAATTTGATTCCTGCGGTGACCGATACGGCAAAACGATGACAAAGCTGTGGAAAAGCGCAGTCGCTTATAAAACCGATGATACTGCTTTGTTTATGGAGAGCATGACCTCCTGTTTGAATGAAGTACAGACAGGGGAATATGAATTCATCTTTTTTAAGCCGACGACATTCGGGCCAAAGGACCTGCAAAGCCTGGTTCCGTTAATCGTGAAAGCTTATCAGGCAGGAATCCATGCTCCGTACTGTCATCAACTGCTAACGAGATTGGGGTATGATTCGATCCCATCTCACCCGGGATATTCCATAAAGGTTCAAACCCTTGGCCGATTTGAAATCCAGTTAGGGGATCAGAGGGTCATGGAGAAGCAATGGCAAAGGGAGAAGGCAAAGGAATTATTTCAATATCTGCTGATCCATGGAAAGCAATTAAAGAGGAAGGAAGAAATCATCGAAGAGCTGTGGCCGGAGGGGAGTGGTTCCGACCGTGATTTCAAAGTGGCACTCAATGCCTTGAACAATGTATTGGAGCCGAATCGACAAGCAAGGGGAAAAGCTTTCTTCATCGGGAGGCATCAGGAAGGCTACGGACTGAATCCATCAGCAAATATCGAATACGATGCCGAACAATTTACGGGTTGGATCATGGAAGGGTTAAAGGAGAATGATGTAGAAAAGTCCATACAATATCTTGAAAGGGGCTTTCACTACTATAAAGGTGAGTTCCTGCCCGACCGAAAAGGCATGTGGTGGACGGGTAAGGAAAGGGAGAGGCTGCAGCTGCTGTACTTGAGGGGAATGGAAAAACGGGCACAGCTTGCTGTCAGGGCGGAAAAGGTAGACGAAGCTCTCGATTACTGCTTCTCCATCATCGACCATGATCCTCTCTGGGAGGAAGCTTACAGAATTCTCATGTACGGCTACTACCAAAAAAATAACCGATCGCAGGCCGTTAAATGGTTCAGACGGTGCAAATCCCTCCTTCAGTCTGAACTTGGTGTCGAACCGATGACGGCGACCGTTCAAATGTATGAAATGGTGGTGGGGCCAGAGAGTGGCGGAAAAGCACTTTAAATAGAAAAAGGATCCGGTCGGTTTGCGATCGGATCCTTTTTTTGGTGCGTTGCGAGACATGTATCACCCTGTCTCCCTTATGTTCCCCGCATCGAGTTCCATCCTCTTAAGGAAAGCATCTACAAATTCCTTGTCCCACTGTGTCCCCCTGCCTTCTTTCAAGATGGAGAATGCCTTCTCATAAGGCATCCCTTTACGGTAAGGACGGTCAGACGTCATGGCGTCAAAGGCATCTGCGACAGCGATCAATCGTCCGAATACGGGTATTTCGTCGCCTTTTAACCGGTCAGGATAACCGAAGCCATCGATCCTCTCGTGGTGATGCCTAATCCCGGGTAAGATGGGCAGGAGTTCTTCCGTCAACTGAACCCCTTTGACGATTTCTTCACCGATTGCAGGGTGCCGTTTGATCTGATCAAATTCTTCATCGGTCAATCGACCTTCTTTTAAAAGCACGTCATCCCTGATCCCGATCTTTCCGATGTCATGAAGCAGTGCCGACTTATTGAGTAAATCGATTTCCTCCAGAGACCATTTACACTGTCTGGCAATCAGAACGGAATATTCCGCCACACGCTTACTATGCCCTGCAGTGTAAGGATCACGTGCGTCCAAAGTGCCTGCCACCACTGCAAAAAATTGGTCTAGAAGCAGCTGGTTCTTCTGGTCACGGAGATTGATGGCTTCCACCATGTGGTTAAATCCTGAAAAGAGGTGGGAGAACTCGTCCGTATACGTATTGAGAGAGGGTGCAACATGCCCCTGTTCCACCTTTTCAAAACGGTTGACCAATTCCATTACGGGTCCTTCAATATTTTTGAAAATAAGGATCGCCCCGTAGAAGGCAAGGACCGTAATGATGAGGACAAGGATGCCTGCCCATTTCCAGTAGTCCACTAAAAGAGTAGAGTCCGCGATGGATAAGCGGATCTGAGACGCGAGTGAAAACAGCAGGATCGGAAACAGGGCAAGGAATAACGATGCGGCCAGTATCTTTTGTTTTAAACTGATAAATAAAGTGGACTGGTTGGAAGGATCGACCCCATACCATGTCCTCGACTTCCGGATCAAATCTACTTGCAGATGGTGACAAGCTTTGAATGTTAAGAAAAATTCGATCAACGCATGAAGGATCGCCACTAGAAAAGCCCCGAACCATGCGTAAAGGATATACGAGTACGGAATGGAAAGGGTGCCTTCATGGATGAATACGACTGTCAGCAAAGTCGACGGTACTGAAAGCCCCAGGAAGTGGGGCAACAGGATCCGTTTAACGGTTAAAAGCGGAAATCTTTCTGCTTGATTATAAGCGGTAACGAGGACTTCCAAATCGATGGAAGGGTCTTTCCTGATATAAACATCTTTCATTGGACGAATATGCTTCCTATAGACGAGAAATTCAAATCCGAACATTGTGACAATCGAGAGGAAGATGATGCTGCCCATTGAAATGAATTCATCCTCCTTAAGGGAAAGGGTTTGAAATATGAACACAGAGCCGACACCGAACACGGCTATGAAACTGCCTAAAAGATAATTTTTGATGATGGTACGCTGAAATTGCTGAAATATCTCCAAGGATGAATCCTCCAATTTCACTAACATTTAGTAGATTCATTATATAGGAAAAAGGGCTGGGGGAACATGGTGATTTTATAGATTTAGAGTAAGAAATCGAATCCTTTTGCATAGTAAGTGACAGTGAAGTCGGGAGTAAGTCAGCTGTTTCATCAAATGAACCATGAGGAATCGATGGAAATCCAGCCGAAATGGGGAAGAATCCAGCCAATTATCGCGATAATCCAGCCGAAAACGTCTAGGAACCAGCCGTTCTCGTGGAGAATCCAGCCAGCATCCGAATGAATTCAGCCTTTTACCTTTTTTATCCAAAAATTTTATCCCGCCAAACCCTGTAACTCATTTGTAACTCCCCTCCCCTAAGATGAAATCAAAGCTATTATCGCTTTAGTTCAATCTTAAGGGGGAAAAAGAATGAATCGATCATTTAGATGGACGGCTTTCATCCTGATGTTGTCATGTCTGTTGGTTACGGCGAGTGCCTGCAGTTCGGAAAGCAGCAGTGGATCAGGGGACGGGGAAGGGAAGGACCAGGAAACGGTGAAAATCGGGGTGCTTGCTTCCCTGACCGGGGCACTGGAGTCATACGGTAAGCAGACGAAGCAGGGATTTGAATTGGGTCTTGAGTATGCGACGGATGGAAAGATGGAAGTGGCAGGAAAGAAAATAGAAGTAGTCTATGAAGATACCGAAACAAAGCCCGAGGTAGCGGTTCAGAAAGCGACGAAATTATTAGAAGAGGATGAAGTCGATTTCCTGGTGGGGTCTTCAAGCTCAGGTGACACCCTGGCCGTGCTCCCTCTTGCAGAGGAGTATGAAAAAATCATGATTGTCGAACCTGCAGTTGCGGACAGCATCACAGGATCAGAGTTTAATCCATATATCTTCCGGACCGCACGGAACTCTTCACAGGATGCTGTTGCAGGTGCTGCGGCGATCGCGAAGGATGGGGTGAAGATTGCCACTCTGGCACCGGATTACTCTTTTGGACGCGACGGGGTGGCAGCTTTTAAGGAAGCAGCCGAAAAACTCGGAGCAGACATCGTCCTTGAAGAATATGCCGACCCGGCAGCGACGGATTTTACCTCCAACATCCAGAAGGTCATCGATAGTAAACCGGATTATCTTTTTGTCATCTGGGCAGGGGCCAATTCTCCCTGGAATCAGATAGCGGATATGAAGCTTCAGGAAAAAGGGATCAAAATATCCACGGGAGCACCTGATATCGCGGCACTTTCTGCTATGGAACCCCTTGTCGGGATGGAAGGATTCAGTGTTTATTACCATGAGCTGCCTGACAATGAGATCAATGACTGGTTAGTGGAAGAGCATCAGAAGAAATATGATGAAGTACCGGATCTCTTTACTCCTGGCGGTATGAGTTCGGCGATTTCCATTGTCGAGGCGATCAAGAAAACGGAAGGTGATCTGGATGCCGATACACTTATCGACACGATGGAAGGCATGAGCTTTGAGACGCCGAAAGGGACGATGACGTTCCGTGAAGAAGATCATCAGGCCCTTCAAACACTGTACGCCATTAAGCTTGAAAAGAAGGAAGGAGTTCCATATCCTGTACCGGTATTGATCAGGGAACTTTCTCCTGAAGAAACCGCGCCGCCAATCCGTAACTAAATTGAACGTAAACGAATGAATGGGGGGGTGACTGACATGGTGTTATGGCACTTTGTTTACAGTCAGCCCCTTTCATGAAAATTCAAGCGGGGTGAAAAAATTGAGCATTTTAGAAACCAAGAACTTAAGTATCACATTCGGGGGCCATACAGCTGTGGACAATGTGACGTTTTCTGTACCGGATAAAGAATTCAAATCCATCATAGGGCCGAATGGTGCCGGCAAAACGACACTCTTCAATCTATTAAGCGGCCAATTAAAGCCATCGAGTGGAGATGTATATTTAAAAGGAAAGAAAATCACCAGGCTGTCCCCGACAAAACGTGCCCGACTAGGCATCGGCCGTTCCTTTCAAATGACGAATGTGTTTCCGAACTTAACGGTGTTGGAGAATGTGAGATTGGCCGTACAGTCCAAACAAGGAATCCGGTATGTGATGCACAGGAATATAAACGCATTCAGCGACGTGCTGAGTGAATCCCATGAATTACTGAAACTCGTCATGCTTTCGAATAAAGCCGACTCCCTTGCTGTAAATCTTGCACATGGGGAAAAAAGAAAACTTGAAATTGCCATGCTCCTTGCACTGGATACGGAAATCCTATTATTGGATGAACCGACGGCAGGGATGTCCCTGGAGGAAGTACCGCAGATTCTGGAAGTGATTCATGCCATTAAATCTCAAGGAACAAAAACGATTGTCCTCATAGAGCACAAAATGGATATGATCATGGATTTATCAGACAGCATCATGGTGTTATTCAATGGGCGATTGCTTGCCGATGATCATCCGAAAGAAATCATGAAAAATGAGCAGGTGCAATCAGCCTATTTAGGGGGACTATATGATGAGCACACTGCTTAAAGTGGATCATATTGAAACGTATATCGGGCAGTACCATATCCTCCAGGGAGTTTCGTTTGAAGTGAAGAAGGGAGAAGTAACGGTACTGCTTGGACGAAACGGTGCAGGGAAAACGACCAGTCTCAGGAGCATCATGGGACTTACACCGCCATCAAAAGGAAAAATCATTTATAAAGGCGAAGAAATCCATGGGCTCCCGACCTTTAAGGTGGCGGGTAGAGGCATCGGTTATGTACCTGAGGATCAAGGGATATTCGGAGAGCTGACAGTGGAAGAAAATATGAAGGTGGCGATGAAAGCCCAGGACCGGGAGACGGAGGACCGCATGAATTGGATCATTGATCTGTTTCCGGATTTAAAGAGGTTCTGGAAGAAAGCCGGAGGGAATTTAAGCGGCGGACAGAAGCAGATGCTTTCCATCGCAAGGGCGTACTTAAATAATAATGACCTCATTTTAATTGATGAACCGAGTAAGGGGCTCGCTCCGATCGTCGTAGAGAAAGTCATGCGTTCCATTGAAGAAATGAAGGAAAGAACGACCATCCTCCTTGTAGAGCAGAATTTTTTGATGGCGAGCGGGATTGGGGACCGTTTCTATATTATCGACGATGGAACCACTGTTCATCATGGCCAGATGGAGTCATTGGTGAAAGATGAAGAAATGAAGAGGAAATACTTAGGAATCGCGTGAGGAGTGAATAGGATGGACCTCATCATTACCCTGGCACTGAATGGATTAGCGACAGGGATGCTGATCTTTTTGCTGGCAGCAGGATTGACACTCATATTCGGGTTGATGGATGTATTGAATTTTGCCCACGGCGGATTGTTCGCGTGGGGTGCCTATAGCGGAGTTTGGATTTACACCGTGACAGGGAGCTTTGTGATCGGTATCATCGGAGCGGTTGCAACGGGATTGGTACTAGGTTTTGTGACGGAGAAATTCATCATACAGCCTGTGTATGGAAACCATGTGCAGCAGATCCTCATTACTCTGGGCTTCATGCTCGTCCTGTCTGAATTATTGAAAGTGGTATGGGGACCGAATCAGCTATCGGCCACAGCTCCTGACTATTTAGCTGGAAGCTTTTCGCTCGGGGATATTATCGTCATTAAATACCGTGTCTTCATTATCCTCATCGGCCTCTTCATTTTCACGATTGTGCAGCTGATTTTGAATAAAACGAGAATCGGTTTGATCGTCAGGGCAGGGGTCATGAATAAAGAAATGGTTGAAGCGTTCGGGATCAATATTAAGAGAGTGTTTATGTATGTATTCATGGCCGGGTCTGCACTTGCTGCCCTCGGCGGGGTTCTCCTTGCGCCCTATTCGGGTGTCATATATGCCGAAATGGGCATGGAATTCGCGATCCTTGCCTTCATCGTCGTGGTGATCGGGGGAATGGGGAGCTTTCCGGGTTCATTATTCGCAGCCATCTTAGTTGGATTGTCAGGCTCGTTCATGACCTATTATGTCCCGGAACTATCCCTCGCCGTCAATATGATCTTAATGGCTCTCGTACTCATATTCCGACCACAAGGGTTATTTACAGTAAAGGGGTGAGGAAGTGAAGATTCTCAAAGACAGATCGAACGCATTTTTAGGTATGGCATTAATCATCTTGATCGTTTACCCATTTTTTAACGATTCAAGAAGTATGATGATTCTTTTGACGCAGGTATTCATCTTTGGCATCTTCGCCATGAGTTACGATCTCCTGCTTGGCTATACAGGAATCGTCTCCTTTGGGCACGCCATGTTCTTCGGAATCGGCGCGTATTCCACAGGGATCTTTCTCGACCGGATGGAGCCGACCATGTTTTGGCTCGTAGTCTCTATCCTTACGGCGTCCGTCATTGCAGGAATCGTCAGCTATGTCGTTGGACTCCTGACGTTACGCCTTAAGAGTCATTTCTATGCCATGCTGACCCTGGCCTTCGCAGGTTTGTTCCTCGTCGGTGCGGAAAAGTGGAGAAGCCTGACCTTCGGGAATGACGGATTTACGTTCCGGACACCGGATGTATTGAAGGATCGTCTTGTCTTTTACTTCGTTTGTCTCGGTGTCATGGTCATCATTTTTCTGTTATTAAAAAGGTTCACCCACTCTCCGGCGGGCTCCGTTCTCCAGGCGATCCGTGAAAATGAGCAGAGAGCGGAATCGATCGGCTTCCAGGTTCTTCATTACAAGATTTTAGCCAGTGTGATAGCCGGGGTGGTAGCTTGCTTTGCGGGTTCTTTGTACAGCTTGTCCTTACGCTTCGTGAATACGAGCGTATTCACAATGGATGTGACCCTTGATGCATTATTGATGACCATCATCGGCGGGGTGGGGACTTTGATCGGACCGATGGTCGGTGCAGGGTTGATTGAATTTGCCCATCACTATCTGACTGAGCTCGCGAAAACGTATCCGATCTTTGAACGATGGATCATTTTCTTCGGTATCCTTTATATCCTGGCCGTGATGTTCTTCCCGGCCGGCATTGTGGGATCATTCAAGAAAATCAAGAAGAGAAAACGGACAAAAGAAAAAGACAGAGAAGAGAAAAACATCGCAAGCTAAAAGGGAGGATCTTCATGACAGTCGGTATGCTCAGTACAGGGATGTATTTGCCCTCATCCACTATGACAAGTAAAGAAATCGCAGAAAAAGCAGGACTTCCGATAGAGGTTGTAGAAAGCAAAATGGGGATTAAAAAGAAAACGGTTCCAAATCCTGAAGACCATACATGTGCCATGGGGATTCAGGCGGCAAGAGAAGCCATTTCAAAGGCCGCCATCGATGCCAAGGATATAGATGTAGTCATATACGTTGGGGAAGAGCATAAAGAGTATCCCCTCTGGACCGCGGGTATCAAGCTTCAGGAAGAAATCGGGGCGTACCATGCCTGGGCATTCGATGTTGCACTGAGATGCGGAACCACCATCATGGCCATGAAACTTGCAAAAAGCTTACTGGAAACGGACCCTGCCATTAGAACGGTCCTATTGGCAGGGGGCTACCGCAACAGCGACTTCATAGATTACGAGAATGACAGGACCCGCTTTATGTTCAACCTGGCAGCAGGAGGCGGGGCGATGATTCTACAAAAAAACCTGAAGAAAAACCGGGTATTGGAGACATCCATCATCACTGATGGCTCGTTTTCAGAAGACGTCATTGTCCCCGTGGGAGGAACGAAGGAGCCTTTGACAGGAGAGTCCCTCCACCGTTATAAGCTTGATGTGACCGATCCTGATGGAATGAAAAAAAGATTGGAACAGAAGTCCATGGATCACTTCCTAAAGGTCATACGTGAATCCGTATATAAGAGTGGTTACGAAGAAAAGGATATCTCTTATGTTGCGATGCTGCACATGAAGAGGTCCGCCCACCTCTATGTATTAAAGGAATTGGGGCTCACGGAAGAGCAATCCATCTATCTGGAGGAATACGGCCATATCGGGCAATTCGATCAAATTCTATCACTGCGATTGGCGGAAGAAAGAGGCAAGCTGAAGGATGGCGATGTGGTCGTCCTCGTCAGTGCAGGTATTGGATACGCATGGGGGGCGACCACCATCGTCTGGGGGAATTCTTAAAAGGGGGATCAGCGTTATGACAACGGTTGTATTAAAGAAAGTATTGCTTGGAAATGGAGAAACTCTCGCTTATCGGGAGCGAAGCGGGGGACATATTCCCCTCGTTCTCGTCCATGGGAATATGACGTCATCCAAACACTGGGATATCGTCCTGGAAAATATGGATGGGCGTTATAAGATTTATGCGGTTGATATGAGAGGATTTGGAGAATCCAGCTATCATCGGGAGATTGCAAGTATCAAAGATTTGTCTGATGATCTGAAGGATTGGGTGGACGTGCTTGGTCTCAACGGATTTTCAATGATGGGATGGTCCACAGGAGGGGCGGTCGCGATGCAATATGTCATTGATCATCCCGATGATTGCAAGAATCTAATCTTACTCGCGTCTGCATCTACCAGAGGTTATCCATTTATGGGGACGAAAGAAGATGGCACACCTGATTTGGGAAAACGCCTTCGTACGACGGAAGAAGTGAAATCGGACAAAGGAAAGACGATTCCCGTTCAAGCCGCATATGACGGAAATGACAGGGATTTCCTCCGTGGTCTTTGGAATGCCCTGATCTATTCCCATACCCAGCCTGAGGCAAGACGCTATGAAGAATACATCGATGATATGAGAACCCAGCGGAATCTCGCTCATATTTATCAAGCGCTTAATACGTTCAATATAAGTGGTGTATACAATGGTCTGGTGGAAGGAACGGGTAAGGCCGGCACGATCTCCATACCCGTTCTTGTTATCCGGGGAGAGCGGGATTATGTCATCACAAAGGAAATGACAGAGGAAATCATCGTGGATATAGGAGAAAACGCTATATTTGTCGAATTAAAGAATAGTGGGCATTCACCGCTCATAGACGATTTGGATCAATTGCTCGACACGATCCATTCGTTTTTGCATACGAAGGAGGAAATGGCATGAGGCTTCTCGGGAAAGTCGCAATCATCACTGGTGCAGCCAACGGGATCGGATTTGCTGCAGTTGAAACATTTGTAAACGAAGGATGTCATGTGGCCCTTGTGGACTTCAATCAGGAAAGCGGGGAAGAAAAAGCCCGCCAGCTGAACGAATTGGGGAAGGGAAAAGCCGTCTTCTTCCAAGGGGATGTGGCCGACCGCTCTTCGGTGGATTCATTCGTGCAAGGGGTAAAAGAGCAATTCGGAAAGATCAATATTTTAATCAATAACGCGGGAATCACGAGGGACGCTATGGTTCATAAGCTTTCATCAGAAGATTTCCAGAAGGTCCTGGATGTCAATTTAACAGGTGTATTCAACTGCACTCAGGCAGTCCTGCCGCATCTGATCGAAAATGGCAAAGGGAAAATCATCAATACGTCGTCTGTCAGCGGGGTTTACGGAAACGTCGGTCAGACCAACTATGCTGCAACGAAGGCAGCGGTCGTTGGGATGACGAAAACGTGGGCAAAGGAATTAGGCCGCAAAGGGATCAACGTCAATGCAGTCGCACCGGGCTTTACCGAGACGAACATGGTGGCGGCCGTGCCGGAAAAGGTCATCGATCAAATGAAAGCGATGATTCCACTTGGCAGATTGGGAAAGCCGGAAGATATCGCAAAGGCCTATTTGTACCTCGCATCAGACGATAGTGACTATGTGAATGGCACCGTCCTCCATGTTGATGGCGGAATCATGATGTAATCAGACACGAAAGGAAAGTGATAATATGAGAAACGTAGTAATCACCTCGGCTCTTCGTACGCCGGTTGGCGCATTTGGAGGAGCGTTCAAGGACCTCCTTCCGACGGACTTGATCGTACCTGTAATGAAAGAAGCGGCAAAGGAAAGCGGGTTATCGGCAAGTGACATTGATGAAGTGATCCTTGGGCATTGCATCCAACGGACCGATCAGCCGAATACGGCCAGAACGGCTTCCCTGCTTGCCGGTTTTGATGACACAACGACGGGCTTTACGATTCAACGTCAATGCGCAAGCGGCATGCAGGCCATCATATCGGCAGCCATGCAAATCCAAACGGGCTTATCCGATATCGTCATGGCTGGCGGAGTGGAAGCGATGAGCTCGAGCCCCTATATATTAAAGCAGCACCGCTTCGGTCAAAGACTCCAACACGGTGAAATCCGTGATTCGGTGTGGGAGGTGCTTGAAGATCCCATTCACGGAATCATGATGGGGGAAACCGCTGAAAACCTTGCGGAGATCCATTCCATTTCCCGCGAAGAGAAGGATCAATATGCTGTGATGAGCCATGAGCGGGCAGTGAACGCAATCGAAAAGGGGTACTTCGATAGGCAGATCGTTCCGATTACGGTGAAGGAGCGAAGAGGGGAGAAGGTCATTGAAAAAGATGAAAGTCCCCGTGCAGGACTGGAACTCGGTAAACTCGAGAAATTGAAGCCGGCGTTCCGTGAAGGGGGATCTGTTACAGCAGGGAACTCGTCCAGCCTGAATGATGGTGGTGCGGCTTTAATCTTAATGAGTGAAGAAGAAGCCGTCAGGAGAGGATTACAGCCACTTGGAAGAATCGTCGGTTATTCAGTAGCGGGAGTCGATCCCAAAGTGATGGGAATCGGTCCGGTACCTGCCATTCAAAAAGGATTACATACAACAAAAAACTGGTCCCTGGATGAAGTCGATCTATTCGAAATCAACGAGGCGTTTGCTGCTCAGTATTTAGCGGTGGAGAAAGAACTTGGACTGGACCGGGAAAAGGTGAATGTGAACGGAAGCGGGATCAGCATCGGTCATCCCGTCGGTTGTACAGGCGCGCGACTAGTCGTGTCCTTGCTTCATGAAATGAAGCGCCGTGAATTGAAAAAAGGAATTGCGTCATTATGCGTGGGCGGAGGCATGGGTGCTTCGGTTTTCGTGGAAGGAATGTAGCAGGGAAAGAGCCGGTCCATGAGTGGGCCGGCTCTTTTTACGTTGCTGAAATGTAACAAAATCACCAGCTGAACCTTGTGAAATTTGACTCATTTTCCCTTTTTTACATAAAATTTACCCTATAATGACAATCGATATTGTACGCTAAATGTGTAATGCATTCAAAGGAGGCGAAGCAATTTGAAGTCTATACACAAAAAAGTCATCGGTATTTTTGCCATTGTATTTATTTTTACAATTGCGTGCAGTCAGGTATCCCCCAGTCAAATGAGTGCTGCAGGAAATGGGACGTGGAATTCCCCTTATACGGTGGACCAGGCCGTCTCAAATCAAAATGGATCCACACAGTCCGTAGAAGGATATGTGGTCGGACAGCCGACTTCAGAATCATCGGTTGTCACAAATCAATTTCCGAACGATTATGCATTGGCATTAGCGGATTCCCCGTCAGAAGCCAATACAGATCAGATGGTGTATATTCAGATACCATCTTCTTATCGTTCAAGCTTCGGCCTTCAAAGTAACCCGGGACTGATGGGTGAGAAAATCAAGGTAACGGGCAGCTTGACAGCCTATTTTTCCCACCCGGGAGTGAAGTCGACATCGGCGTTTGAATCGTTGGAAGGCGGGGAAACCGATCCGACCGATCCTCCAACGGAACCGACCGACCCACCGGCTTATGAAGAGTATTACAATACAGCAGAAGGGAAAACGGGTGATGCCCTGAAAACCGCACTACATAACATCATCGATGATCATCAAACCCTTTCATACGATGCGGTATGGGGAGCTTTGCGAAATACGGATGAAGACCCGAACAATCCTAATAATGTCATTCTCCTTTACTCAGGACGTTCACAATCGAAAACGACAAACGGTGGCGGAGTGAACGATTGGAACCGGGAGCACGTATGGGCTAAATCCCATGGTGATTTCGGAACGGCACAGGGGCCAGGGACGGACCTTCATCATTTAAGACCGACGGATGTTACGGTCAACTCTACAAGAGGCAACCTTGACTTCGATAATGGTGGGAACGAGCAGAGTGAAGCCCCGGGAAACTACTATGATAGCGATTCATGGGAGCCTCGTGATGAAGTGAAAGGCGACGTGGCACGTATGATTTTCTACATGGATGTCCGCTATGAAGGGGACAGCGGTGAAGTGGACTTGGAAATGAACAATAACGTCAACAACGGAAGTGCCCCTTATATGGGCAAAATGTCTGTACTCCTTGAATGGAACGAAGAAGATCCCGTTGATGAAAGGGAAATCCGCAGAAATAACATTATCTATGAACAATATCAAGGAAATCGAAATCCATTCATCGATCACCCCGAGTGGGCAGAAATGATCTGGTAAAAGAGTTTGGGCCCGGAGTCTTCCGGGTCTTTTTTTCGTTGAAGGAGGCACGGCCTGTAACTCATTTGTAACCTCTGATCCTTATGATGAATACAACCACCAAAAGGAGGAGATGAGTATGGAAAGAGTCACAGATTGGTTGCATAAGCGATCAATGATCTCTCCTGATCGAATTGCGTTACTGGATGCTGCCACGAACGAGAGGATTGATTACCGCACTTTAGATGAACGGGCGTCTAAGTGGGCTCAATATATGTGTCATCACGGGATCACAAAAGGGGACCGTGTGGTGTTCATTTCTACGAATCATACGGTCTGCTTCGAGATTTTGTTTGCTTGTGGAAAGATAGGGGCTGTGTTTGTTCCGCTCAATTGGAGGTTAGCGCCATCTGAGATTGAATCGATTGCAAAGAATTGTACCCCCAGTCTTCTTTTTTATAAAAAAGAACTTCAATTCCTCGTTACGTCAATTTCTAAATGCTGCCCACAATTCTGTATAGAGGATGCTGCAGGGAAAGTTTACTCAGTGGAAAAAGGTATGTCATATTCCCCCATTCTCTCACTCTCTGATCCCTGGCTGATGATTTATACAGGGGGTACGACTGGGAGTCCAAAGGGTGTCGTCCTTTCACACAAATCTGTGACGTCAAATGCCCTGAATACAGTGGTGAGCTGGAATTTAATCCAGGAAGATTGCACCGTGACGTATTTGCCTACTTTTCATACGGGAGGATTAAATGCTTTATCGATCCCCCTATTAATGATAGGGGGGAAGGTCGTCCTCGCTGAGAGGTTCGATCCGGAACAGGCGATACGGGCTTTAAATGAATATGAGTGCAGCATTGTTCTCCTTGTACCGACCATGTATCATTTGCTGATGGAAAAGGACGAATTCAAGTCTACCCCTTTCCCGAAGATGAAGGTGTTTTTATCCGGCGGAGCCCCTTGTCCGGGGAAAGTATACGAATTTTTTAAAGAAAAAGAGATTCCTTTTAAGGAAGGGTATGGTCTGACAGAAGCGGGGCCAAATAATTTCTACATTGACCCTTCCCGTATGAAAAAGGGTTCGGTCGGGAAAGCGATGATGTTGAACCGGGTGAAGGTCATCGATGACGAGGGGAACCCTGTCGGCCGCGGGGAAGTCGGGGAACTTTTATTAGGTGGAGATCATTTATTCAAAGAATATTGGCAGAATCCTGAACAAACACAACAGGTGATACAAGACGGCTGGCTTCATACGGGGGACCTGGCGAAATTCGATGAGGATGAAGATTACTACATTGTCGGCCGGAAAAAAGACATGATCATTTCAGGCGGTGAGAATATTTACCCTCAGGAGCTCGAGCACTGGATAAGCGAGCACCCTGCAGTTTCTGAGTGTGCGGTGATCGGTTTGCCCCATGAAAAATGGGGGGAAGTCGTCACGTCCTTCATTTCGTTACAAAAAGGTGCTGGTATATCAACGGAGGATGTGAAGGCATTTTGCCTGCAGAAGTTCGGCAAGTATAAGATCCCCAAGGACTATCACTTTGTGAAAGAATTACCGAAAACAGATGTGGGCAAAGTCAATAAACAGGCATTGACAAAGCTTTTACAGGGGCAATAAAGGAAAAATAACGGAACATCTCGAAATACATATATCGAGGTGAAAAGGATGAAACGGTTATTATCCAGTACAAGAATATACCTATCAGGATTTCAGGAAGAAGACGTTTCGGCAATAAGGGAATGGAATCAAAATGAAGATGTGCAAAGACTATTGGATGCCCTCCCCCATAAACCGAAATCAGAAGAGGAAATCAAGAAATGGATGGGCGATTCCGGTGACAATGCCTATCGTTTTGCCGTCCGTCTGAAGGATGACGGCAGGATCATCGGATTTGTTGAGTTGGACGGAATTCTGTGGACACATCGAGTGGGATGGGTCTCGATTTCCATCGGTGACGAGCAGTCATGGGGAAATGGATACGGCAGGGAAGCCATGCAGTGTCTCCTGGCCTATGGGTTTCATGAGTTGAATTTACACCGTCTTCAGTTAACGGTATTTTCGTATAATGAGAGAGCGATCCGTTTATATGAATCACTGGGGTTCACGAAAGAAGGAAGCTTCCGACAGTTCCTGCAGAGGGACGGGAAACGATATGACATGATCCTGTATGGGTTATTGGTGGATGAATGGAAAGGAGGATGAGGGTGTCCTTCTTTTTTTTGTGGGGAGAGGTGTGGCGCTAATCCCCAGTCCCCCATCTCTTCCGCCCCGCATATAACAAGCCCCCCATCCAAGCATGAAATAAAAAGCATCCCACTAACAGAAACAGCGATTGTACATAGGTAAGATGCATGATGACCAACGGTGCCACGCTGGTCCCTCCTAATAATAGAAAGGAGTAGAGGCTGAGTGCCTGGCTTCGTCCCTTTCCGCTCATATTTCCGATCAGGGTGATGACGGTCGGGATCAATAAGGAGGTCGCCGAGACAAAAAGAATGGAAGAAAGAATGATGATGAAGGGTTCGTGATCATATGCAAACATGAAAGCAGCCCCCACACTTATCAGCGATAAAGCGACTCCGATAAACAGAGTTTTGTAGATTCCGAGTGCCTCCATAAGACGGCCGGTGAAAAGGGATAAACCGGCTCCGATCAGTCCTACTGACCTGGTGAGGAAAAGCAGGCCGGGATCGTCTGACATGTAGCGGGTCAAGCTGTCATAATAGGCGATGAATGTAGCGAGAAGGGTGAAGACGATTCCG